>NZ_JBIVNB010000008.1:331385-391341 GCF_044753345.1 Kitasatospora sp. NPDC088391 | reverse complement strand
CCTCGTCCAGCAGCAGGTCGATCCGCTCCCGCGCGGTCAGCTTCCCCTTCGCGTGCTGCGCCTCGGTGGCCTTCTCGCTCGGACCGCGACGGACCTGCTCGCGCAGTTCACGCAGCTCGGCGACCCGACTACGGGCGTCGGCCGGAGCCTCGCCGCCGACCGGCGCATCGTGCAGGACCGTCATTTCGAACCACTCCAAGCTCGCGTGGGGCAGCGAACACCTCTGCTGCTACGACAGTACGAGCCGGGACGCCCGCGTTTCGGCGTCGATTCCGTACAAGGTCGGACGCCGATCGCTGTACAGGCCCCACATAAGGGGGCGCGCGGCCCTCCTTCCGGGTTGCCCCGGGCAGGGCCGTCCGGGGGGTCCGGACAGGGGGTGGTCCAGGGGTCGAACCAGCAGGTCAGCGGTGTGATCGCGGCCGGGCGCGGGCCGTCCGGCCGCCCCGGCCGCGCAGGGGCGCACGAGGGGCGGTGGACAGACGGAGCGGGGTCCGGAAGGGTCCGGATGGTAGGGATGCGCCAAAAGGCGTGATCAGCTTCCGGCGCCGTCGTCCTTCGGGTCGCGGCCCTCGCCGCGGCGCTGCTCCTCCTCGCGGCGCAGGCCCTCCTCGCGGCGGCGCAGGTCGGCCTCCCACTGCTTGAGCATGTCCTCGTGCTGCTCGTTGCCGCGCTTCAGCGAGGCCAGGAACTCCGGGTCGTCGTCCGGCGCGAGCGGGCGGGGCCGCTCGTACTCCGGGTACCCGGCGGTCGGGCCGGACGGCCACGGCGCCCGGCGGCGGCGGGCCCGGTCCCGGCCCGCGACCAGCCAGGCGATCGAGCCGAGCAGGGGGAAGAACAGCACGACGATCACCCAGACCACCTTCGGCAGGTGGCGGACCTCGTCCTCGGGAGTGGTCAGGCAGTCGATGAAGGCCCACACCCACAGGGCCAGCAACGCCACCACGGGCACGATTCTCAGCACAGCGCAGAACTCCGGTGAAAGTTCGAACAGGACCCTTGGCGGGCTCAGGGTAGCCCGTACCGGATACTGACAGGTATGGCATACGACGATCTCCGTTCCTTCCTGCGGGCCCTGGAACGGGAAGGCGACCTGAAGCGGATCAAGGTCGAGGTCGACCCCTACCTGGAGGTCGGCGAGATCGTCGACCGGGTGCAGAAGGCCAAGGGCCCGGCCCTGCTGTTCGAGAACGTCAAGGGCTCGGCGATGCCGCTGGCGATGAACGTCTTCGGCACCGAGCGGCGGCTCTCCAAGGCGCTCGGCCTGAAGTCGCCCGACGACATCGCCGAGAAGATCGGCGGCCTGCTCAAGCCCGAACTGCCGCAGGGCTTCACCGGGTTCCGCGAGGCGTTCGGCAAGCTCGCCTCGATGGCGCACGTGCCGCCGAAGAACGTGAAGTCCGCCGACGCGCCCGTGCACGAGGTGGTGCTCACCGGCGAGGACGTCGACCTGGAGCAGCTGCCCGCGCTGTTCACCTGGCCGCTCGACGGCGGCTCCTTCTTCAACCTGGGCCTCACCCACACCAAGGACCCGGACACCGGCGTCCGCAACCTCGGCCTGTACCGCCTCCAGCGGCACGACAAGCGCACCATCGGCATGCACTGGCAGATCCACAAGGACAGCCGCAACCACGCCGCGGTCGCCGCCAAGCGCGGCGAGAAGCTGCCCGTCGCGATCGCCTTCGGCTGCCCGCCCGCCGTCACCTACGCCGCCACCGCGCCGCTGCCCGGCGACATCGACGAGTACCTGTTCGCCGGCTTCGTCGCGGGCGAGCGGACCAGGATGGTCGACTGCAAGACCGTGCCGCTCCAGGTCCCGGCCGACGCCGAGGTGGTGCTGGAGGGCTGGCTGGAGCCCGGCGAACTGCTGCCCGAGGGCCCGTTCGGCGACCACACCGGGTTCTACACCCCGCAGGAGCCGTTCCCCGCGCTGACCATCGACTGCGTGACGATGCGCCGCCGCCCGATCCTGCAGTCCATCGTGGTCGGCCGCCCGCCCACCGAGGACGGGCCGCTCGGCAAGTTCACCGAGCGCTTCTTCCTGCCGCTGCTCAAGGTGATCATCCCGGACATCGTCGACTACGACCTACCCGAGGCCGGCGGCTTCCACAACTGCGTGATCGTCTCGATCGACAAGAAGTACCCGAAGCACGCGCAGAAGGTCATGCACGCCATCTGGGGCGCGCACATGATGTCGCTCACCAAGCTGATCGTCGTCGTCGACGCCGACTGCGACGTCCACGACTACCAGGAGGTCGCCTGGCGGGCCCTGGGCAATGTCGACTACAGCCGGGACCTGTCGGTCGTCGAGGGCCCGGTCGACCACCTCGACCACGCCTCCTACCAGCAGTTCTGGGGCGGCAAGGCCGGCATCGACGCCACCCGCAAGCTCCCCGAGGAGGGCTACGCCCGCGACGGCGGCTGGCCCGAGATGGTCTCCTCCGACCCGGAGACCGCCGCCCGGGTCACCCGCCGCTGGAAGGAGTACGGGCTGTGAGCGCCACCGCCGACGCGTTCGAGGCACCGCCGAGCCGGACCCGTGCCTTCCTGCGCCTGGTCGCGATCGAGCACTCGGTGTTCGCGCTGCCCTTCGCCTACATCGCCGCGCTCACCGCGATGTTCCTCGCCGACAAGTCCGTGCACTGGGGCCAACTGCTGCTGGTCACCGTCTGCATGGTCGGGCTGCGGACCTTCGCGATGGCCGCCAACCGGATCATCGACCGCGAGATCGACGCCCGGAACCCGCGCACCGCGAACCGCGAACTCGTCACCGGCGCCGTCTCGCTGCGCACCGCGTACATCGGCTCGGCGATCGCCCTGGTGGTCTTCCTCGGCTCGGCGGCGCTGCTCAACACGCTCTGCCTGCTGCTCGCCCCGATCGCCGTCGTCCCGATGGTGGTCTACCCGTACGGCAAGCGGTTCACCGACTTCCCGCAGGCCATCCTGGGCCTCGCCCAGGCGATGGGCCCGATCGGCGCCTGGCTCGCCGTCACCGGCACCTGGTCCTGGGACGCGGTCGTGCTCGGCCTCGCGGTCGGCATCTGGATCGGCGGCTTCGACCTGATCTACGCCTGCCAGGACGTCGCCGCCGACCGCGGCACGGGCGTCCGCTCGGTGCCCGCCCGGTTCGGCATCCCCGCCGCGATCAACGGCGCCCGGGTCTGCCACGCGATCACCACCGCGCTGCTCGCCTGGTACGCCGTCCGCACCGACGCGGGCGGCTTCTTCTGGTGCGGCCTCGCCGTCGTCGCGGGCGCGTTCGTCTACGAGCACACCATCGTCAAGCCCAACGACCTGTCCCGGCTGAACCGGGCGTTCTTCTCGACCAACGGCTTCGTCGGCATCTCGCTGTTCGCCTTCGCCCTGATCGACCTGATCGCCCGCGGCCTGACGGTCTGACGGCCGCGCTAATCCGCTGGCCCGTGCCCGCCGCCCGTCCCTAGGGTGGCGGGCATGCGCGTCTCCTACCCCCGGACCCCGCACCTCCCGTGGTCGCCGGGGGCGGCGGCCGACGACCTCCGCAGCGGCGACCTGTCCGGCCTGGCCGGGGCCGAGGTGGTGGTCACCGAGAAGCTCGACGGCGAGAACACCACGCTGTACGCGGACGGGCTGCACGCCCGCTCGCTGGACTCCGGGCACCACCCGTCCCGGGCCTGGGTGAAGGGCCTCCAGGGCCGGATCGGCGCGGGCGTCCCGGCGGGCTGGCGGATCTGCGGCGAGAACCTGTTCGCCCGGCACTCGCTGGCCTACACCGACCTGGACAGCTGGTTCTACGGCTTCTCGGTCTGGACGGCCGAGGACCGCTGCCTCGACTGGGACGCCACCGTCCGCTTCCTGCGCCGGCTCGGCGTCCCGGCGCCCCGGGTGCTCTGGCGCGGCCGGTACCAGGAGCGGGCGATCCGCGCGCTCAAGCTCGACCCGGAGCGCCAAGAGGGCTACGTCGTCCGCACCGTCGCCGGGTTCGACCGCGCCGAGTTCGGGCGGCGGGTCGCCAAGTGGGTCCGGCCGCACCACGTCCGGACCGACACGCACTGGATGCACGCCGCCGTGGTGGAGAACGGCCTCGGGCCGAACTCCGCGCTCTGGCACGTCCGTTCGGGCGGCGAACCGGACGCCGCCGGGCTCGGCGCCGCGCTCGGCCTCCCGCTGCACCCCGACCTCGACGACGTCACCGCCCGGCTGGACGCGCTCGGCCGCACCGGCGATGCCCGGCTCGCCGGCGTGCTCGCGCACGGGCTGCGCACCGCCCGCCGCGCCGAGCTGATGCCCCGGCTGGCCGGGCCGCTCGGCCTCCGCCAGGCCCGCCGGGTCGCCGACCTGGTCGGCCTCCACCCGCGGCTCGGGCAGCCCTTCCCCGACGAGGAGCGGCGGGCCGGACTGACCGGCCTCACCGCCGCCGCCGACCTCGGGGTGCTGCACGCCGTCGCGGCCGCCGCGCTGCCCGGCGACGAGCAGGTGGCCTGGTCGGCGCTGCACGCCGAGGACGCCGGGCTGCTCGGCCCCGACCCGCTGTCCTGGCTGCGCACCGGGCTGCGCGAGGCCCTGGCCGACCTCGACCCGGACGTCCGGGACCGCTGCTGGGCGCAGGCCCGGGAAGCGTACGCGCGCGGCCGGATCTCCACCGTCGAGGAGGCCGTCGCCGCCACCTGGTCCCGGCGGGACGGCCGCTTCCCCCGGTTGGTGCACCTGTGCGGGCCCTCCGGCAGCGGCAAGTCGACGTACGCGGCGACCCTGCCCGGGACGCGGATCTCGCTCGACGACCTGCGGGCCGCCCGCGGCTCCCGCGCCGAACAGCGTGACAACCCCGAACTCCTGCGAGAGGGTCTCACCGCCCTGGAGGCGGCCCTGGCCGGCGACGGCACCGCCGTCTGGGACGCCACCTCGCTCAACCGCCACCAGCGCGGCCACCTGCACGGCATCGCCGAACGCCGGGGCGCGCTGCTCACCCAGGTGGTCGCGGTCGTCGACGAGGCCGAACTGCTCCGCCGCAACGCCGTCCGCCCGCACCCCGTCCCCGCCGAGGTGCTGACGGCACAGCTCCACCGCTGGAACCCGCCCTACCCCGGCCAGGCCCACCGCACCCGCTACCTCGGCGCCGACGGCACCGTGCAGGACACCGCCGGCTCCCTGGACGAGGAGGACTGATGCGCCCCATCGAGCAGGTCTGCCAGCGCATCCGCTGGGACGACCGCTTCGACCCGGCCCGGTTCGTGCTCGGCGTCCGGCAGCGCGACGACCGCACCAAACTCGTCCCGCTGGAGACCTTCACCGCCGCCGGGGACGTGCCCTGGCACCGGGTCCGGCACGTCGAGGCCGACGGCCGGGTGGTCTGGGACCGCGCCACCGGCACCGACCTGCTCGACACCACCGACGCCGGACGGCGCACCGCCCCGCGCGGCCTGCCCGCCCCGTACTTCACCCCGAGCACCCCGCACGCCTGGCACCGCGACCGGGGCTGGCGCCCCGCCGACTTCCAACCCGGCCAGTTCACGCGGCAGTTGCGGGTGGTCAGCTGGAACACCCTGTGGGACCGCTACGACCCCGAGCTGATCCACACCGCCCGCCGCCGCCCGCTGCTGCTCGCCGCACTCGAAGCCGCCGACGCCGACCTGATCGCCCTCCAGGAGGTCGAACCCGCCCTGGTCAAGCAACTGCTGGCGCAGGACTGGGTGCGGGCCGGCTACACCCTGGGCGCCGACCCGTTCGGCCGCGAGATCGACGGCCACGGCCTGCTGCTGCTCTCCCGGCTGCCCGTACTGGAGGCCGGACGGCACGAACTGGGCCCGCACAAGGCCGTCACCGCGATCGCCGTGCACACCGGGGCCGCCCCGCTCACCGTCGCCGCCGTCCACCTCAGCAGCGACCACTCACCGCGCGGCGCCGACCGGCGCGCCGCCGAACTCGCCGAACTCGCCCGGGGGTTCGCCGAGATCGAGGGCGACCTGCTGGTGCTCGGCGACTTCAACGACAGCACCCGCACCCCCGCCGCGGCCCTCGCCCTGCGCGACACCTGGGCGGAGGTGCACGGCCCGCAGGACGACACCCCCACCTTCGACCCCGTCGCCAACCCGCTCGCCGCCGTCGCCTCGCTCAGCGGCCGCCCCGGCCGACTCGACCGCGCCCTGCTCCGCCCCGGCCCGGTCCGTGCCACCGCCGCCCGGCTGCTCGGCGACCGCCCCGACGCCACCGGCCTGCACCCCTCCGACCACTACGGCCTCGCCGTCGACCTCGACCTCGCCCCGGCCCCGGACGCCGGCCGGCTCGACGCCCCGCCCACCGCCCGGACCGCCGTCGCCTGGCTGCCGCCCGCCGAACTCCTGCCCGCCGTCCAGGAGTTGCGCGCCCGCTGCGACCCGCAGTACGACCGCTGGCCGCCGCACGTCAACCTGCTCTTCGGGTTCGTCGCCGAGCACCACTTCGACCGGGCCCTCCCGCTGCTCGCCGAGGCCGCCGCCGAGACCGCCCCGTTCACCACCACGCTGTCCGGCGTCCACACCTTCACCCACCGGCTCACCGCCACCCTCTGGCTCGACCCCGCCGTCGGCGCCGCCGCCCCCTGGGCCGCCCTCCGCCACGCCCTGGCCCGCCGCTTCCCCGACAGCCCCGTTCACGGCGACGGCTACCACCCGCACCTCACCCTCGGCCGGGCCCACGACCCGGCCGACGCCGAACGCGCCGCGGCCGCCCTCGGCAGCACCACCGCCACCGTCGGCGAACTCGTCGTGCTCTCCCGGCGCGGCGACGGCCCGATGCTCCCGCGCGCGACCGTCGCGCTCGGCACCGGCGAGATCCGCGAACTCCCCGGGGCGCAGTTCCCCGAACGCCCCGAACCAGCCGTCGACACCGCGGAGTTGACCCGCAGGATCGCCGCCGTCCTGCCCGCCGGGACGGTCCTCCACCAGGTCGGCTCCCGCCGCCTCGGCTGCCACCTCGACGGCGCCGACCTCGACCTGGTCGCCGCCCTCCCCGCCGAGCCCGACCCCGCCGACCTGCTCGCCCGGCTCGCCACCGCCCTCCCCGAGGCCCGCGGCCTCCGCGAGGTGCACGGCGCCCGCGTCCCCGGCCTGCGCGCGGACGTCGCCGGCCTCCCGGTCGACCTGGTGCTCGCCCCGCCCGACGCCGACCTCGCCCGCAGCGCCGTCACCGACGCCGACGCGGTCCTCGCCGCCGTCGGCGACCGCCACCCCGCCTTCGCGGCCCTCGCCCGCCGGGTCAAGACCTGGACCCGGGCCCGCGGCCTGCACTCCGCCCCCTTCGGCCAACTCCCGTCCCTCGCCTGGACGGTGCTCGCCGCCCGGACCGTCCGCGACCACCCCGGCGAGGACGACCCCGCCACGCTCTTCCAGCACTTCACCGCCACCTGGGCCGCCTGGGACTGGCAGCACCCCGTCACCCTGCTCGGCGACCCCGCCGCCCCCCACCCCGACCCCGTCACCGTCCTCACCCCCACCGCGCCCGTCCGCAGCTGCACCACCCAGGTCACCGCCGCCACCCGCGACCTGATCACCGAAGAGCTCTACCGCGCCTGGGAACTGGGCCCCGACCACCCCGAACTCCACACCCTCCCCCCGCTCCACCGCCGCCACGCCGCCTGGCTCCTCCTCACCCCCACCCCCGAAAGCCACGGCCCCACCCGCAGCCGCCTCCGCACCCTCCTCACCACCCTGCCCCCCACCGCCCACGCCTGGCCCCACCCCCTCCCCGGCCCCACCCTCGCCATCGGCCTCGGCCCCCACCCCCCGGACCGCGCCACCCTCCTCCCCGCCCTCCACCCCTGGCTCCGCACGGTCCCGGGCACCACCGCCCAATACCTCCCGGGCGGAGACCTGGACGTGCGCCCGTAGGGGGCCCGCCGGGCTCTGCTCTTCCGGGGCCCGGGGAGCGAAGCTCCAGGGGCCCGGGGAACGGCGGTGCCGAGTGGCGGGTGTCCGACGGGCCGCGAGGCGCCACCCCGTTTCGGGCCGAAGGTCCTCGGCGACAGCCCCGTGGCGCCCCACTGTCCTCCGGCGATCAGCCTCTCGGCCCCACCGTTCCCAGGCCCCTGATTTCTTAGGCGTTCAGGGCCAGCCGCGCGTACGCGCGGACGTCCGCGTCCGGGTCGGTGAGGCGTTCGTGGAGGGCGGCCGCGACCACGGCCTCCGCGGTGCCCGCCGCCATCGCGCGGACGGCGGCCTTCCGGACGTCGCCGTTGCGGTCCGCGGCCAGCGGGACGAGGGCGGGCCACCGTCCGGCCGCCCCCAGGGTCGCCGCCGCGGCCTTGCGGACCTGCCAGGCGTCGTCCGGGCGCTCCGCGAGGTCGGCCAGGGGGGCGGGGCCGCCCAGGCCGGCGGCGCCGGTGAACGCGGCGGCCCGGACCAGGGGGTCGGGGTCCTGGGCCAGGGCCGCCAGGACCGGCGCGGACGCGGGGGAGCCGATCACCCCGAGCCCCTCGCCGACGGCGACCCGCACCTCCCGGGCGGGGTCCTGCGCGCCGGGCGCCAGTTCCGCGGCGGCGTCCAGCGAGACCAGGCCCCGGACGGCCTGCAGCCGGACGGGGATCTCACGGTCCGTCAGTCCGGTGCTGAACAGGCCGGCCGTCCCGGTGCGCAGGACCCGGGCCAGTTCCAGGACGCCGGCCCGCACCACGGGGTCGGCGGAGCCGGCGACGGCGGCCAGCCCGGGGCCGAGCGAGGCGTCCAGGACCTCGACCAGTTCGCGGAGCGCGGCGACGGCCGCCGCCCGGACCCGCGCGTCGGTGTCGGCGAGGGCGCCGACCAGCGCGGCGCCCGTCCCCTCGGGGAGGTGCTCGCCGATCGCGGCGACGGCGGCCAGCCGGACGTCCGGCTCACGGTCCGTCAGGTAGCGGACGACCTCGGGGCCCTCGGCCCGCAGCACCTCCAGCACCCGGCCCTGCGGCTTCGCCGCCCCCGCGGCTCCCGTCCCGCCCGCGGCGACCGCGCTCGCGCCGGTGCGGCCGACCACCATCGCCTCGACGGTGCCGAGCAGTTCGACCTCCCCGGCGGGGGGCTCCAGGCCCTCGACCGGGACCAGGTAGGGGGCGACGGGGCGGGTCAGGAACTCCATCCCGCCGTCCGCCCGCTTGCGCAGGTTGAGGTGCCGGAACCAGGCGTCGTCGTCCTGCGCGGGCCGGTCCAGGCGCTGGTGGTAGAGGCCCCAGCGGGACTCCTCGCGGGCCAGCGAGGCGCGCGCCGCCATCTCGGCGCAGTCCCGGATGAAGTCCACCTCGACGGCCCGCATCAGCTCGTGCGGGGTGCGGGCGCCGATCCCGGCGACCTCGCCGCGCATCCGCTCGAAGTGGTCGAGCGCGACCGAGAGCCGGGCACCGGTCTTGGGCGGCGCGATGTAGTCGTTGACGAAGCGCCGCAGCTTGTACTCGACCTGCTGCTGCGGCGGCCCGTCGGGGTGGTCCAGCGCCCGGTACACCAGCCGGTGCGCGTCGGCGACCTGGTCCTCCGGCAACTCGTGTGCGACGGAAGGCAGTTGGGAGGCCGCATGGGTGCCTGCCAGCTCCCCGAAGACGAACGCCCCGATCATGTAGTTGTGCGGCACGCAGGCCAGGTCCCCGGCCGCGTACAGGCCGGGCACGGTGGTCGCGGCGTTCTCGTCCACCCAGACGCCGCTGGCGCTGTGCCCGCCGCACAGGCCGATCTCGGAGATGTGCATCTCGACGTCGTGGGTGCGGTAGTCGTGGCCGCGCCCGGCGTGGAAGGTGCCCCGGCTGGGGCGCTCGGTGGTGTGCAGGATCGACTCCAGCGCCTGCACGGTCTCCTCCGGCAGGTGGGTGGTCCGCAGGTACACCGGGCCGCGCTCGGAGGCGAGTTCGACCGCGAACTCGGCCATCATCTGCCCGGACCAGTAGTCGGAGTCGACGAACCGCTCGCCGTGCCGGTTCACCTGGTAGCCGCCGAACGGGTTGGCCACGTACGCGCAGGCCGGGCCGTTGTAGTCCTTGATCAGCGGGTTGATCTGGAAGCACTCGATGCCGGACAGCTCCGCGCCCGCGTGGTACGCCATCGCGTAGCCGTCGCCCGCGTTGGTCGGGTTCTCGTACGTCCCGTACAGGTAGCCGCTGGCCGGCAGGCCGAGCCGCCCGCACGGGCCGGTGGCCAGCACCACCGCCCCGGCCGAGACCAGCACGAACTCGCCGCTGCGGGTGTCGAACCCGGCCGCGCCGACCGCCCGGCCCCCGGAGGTGAGCACCCGCACCGGCATGACCCGGTTCTCGATGGTGACCTTCTCGCGCATCCGGCGCTCCCGCAGCACGCGGTACAGCACCTTCTTGACGTCCTTGCCCTCCGGCATCGGCAGCACGTACGACCCGGAGCGGTGCACCTGCCGGACCGCGTACTCGCCGTGCTCGTCCTTCTCGAACTTGACGCCGTACCGCTCCAGCCGCTGCACCATGGCGAAGCCGCGCCGGGCGGTCTGCCGGACGGTGGCCTGGTTGACGATGCCGTCGTTGGCCCGGGTGATCTCGGCGACGTACGCGTCCGGGTCGGCCCGGCCGGGGACGATCGCGTTGTTGACGCCGTCCATGCCCATCGCCAGCGCCCCGGAGTGGCGCACGTGCGCCTTCTCCAGCAGCAGGACGCGCGCCCCGGCCTCGGCGGCGGCGATCGCGGCCATCGACCCGGCGGTGCCGCCGCCGACCACCAGGACGTCGCACTCCAACCGGCGCGCCTCGCTGATCTCGGGTGTGCGCATCTGCCGTGCCTCTCAAGTCAGGTGTACTGGGTGAGGAGCAGCGCCCGCAGCGCGCTCCGGTCGGCCGCCGGGTCGCGCGGCGCGGGCACCTCGTGCAGGGCGGCCAGGGTGCCGCCGGACAGCACGGCGACCCGGTCGCCGAGCAGCAGCGCCTCGTCCACGTCGTGGGTGACGAAGACCACCGTGCAGCGCTCCTTCTCCTGGACGGCGAGCAGGAGTTGCTGCATCGCGGCGCGGGTCTGCGGGTCGAGCGCGCCGAACGGCTCGTCCATCAGCACGGCCTTCGGCGCGCCGACCAACGCCCTTGCCAGCTGGACGCGTTGGCGCTGGCCGCCGGACAACTCCCTTGGCAGCCGGTCGCCGTGGCCGTCCAGACCGACCCGGTCCAGCCAGTCGGCGACCGGGGCCCGCCGCTCGGCGCGCCGCAGCCCGGCGATGGCCAGCGGCAGTTCGACGTTGCGGCGGACGGTCCGCCAGGGCAGCAGCCCGTCCTCCTGGAAGACCAGCGCCCGGTCGGCGCCGGGGCCGGTCAACGGCCGCCCGTCGGCCAGCAGTTCGCCGCCGGACGGCCGGAGCAGCCCGGCCAGCGCCCGCAGCAGGGTGGACTTGCCGCAGCCGGACGGGCCGAGCACGGTCAGCACCTCGCCCGGCGCGACGTCCAGTTCGACGTCGCGCAGCACCGGCCGGCCGGGGTGGCCGACGCCCAGGCCGCGCGCGGTCAGTCGCAGGCTCATGCCCGCACCCCCGCCGGGCCGGCGGCGGGCAGCCAGCGGGTCAGCCGCCGCCCGAGCAGTTCGACCGCGCCCGAGGTGGTCCAGCCGAGCAGGCCGATGGTGGCCATCCCGACGAACACCCCGGGGTAGTCCAGCACGGTGTACGCGGACCAGGTCCGGTAGCCGACGCCGTACTGGCCGGAGACCATCTCGGCGGAGATCACGCAGATCCAGGAGACGCCCAGGCCGACCGACAGGCCGCCCACCACGCCCGGCAGCGCGCCGGGCAGCACCACGCCGAACAGCACCCGCCCGGTCCCGCCGCCCATCGTGCGGACCGCCTCCTCCCAGCGCGGCGGCACCGCCCGCACCGCGTGCCGGGTGGCCACCGTGATCGGGAAGAACGCGGCGGCGCAGGTGATGAACACGATGCCCTGCTCGTTCTCCGGGAACAGCATGATCGCCACCGGGACGAGCGCGATCGCCGGGATCGGCCGGACCAGCTCCAGCACCGGGCCGAGCAGGTCGGCGGCGAGGCGCGAACGGGCCGTCAGCACCCCGGCGGCGACGCCGAGCAGTGCGGCCAGCGCGAAGCCGGTGGAGATCCGCCGCAGGCTGTCCGCCAGGTCCTGCCAGTACACGGCGGTGCCGAGCTGGACCCGCAGCGCGTCGGCGACCTGGAGCACCGTCGGCAGGTGGTCGAACCGCACCCAGAACCGGGCCTTCCCGGCGGTCAGCGCCTGCCACAGCCCCAGGAAGCCGAGCAGCGCGCCCGCCCGCAGCAGCCTGCGCCGCGCGCTCACGCCGCGTCCAGGGCCTGCTGGTACGTCAGCTGCCGGGCCGCCGGGTGCGCGGCCAGGTAGGACTTCGCGCCGTCCTCGGTGGTGAACGGCTTGAACGCGTCGCCGTCCCGCACCCACCAGTCCTGGTCGGCGAACCACCGGGTGCCGGTGGCGGCGTCCGGCACGTACGCGGCCCGCAGCTTGCCGCCGCCCGGAGCCGCGCCCGCCTTCACGGCCTTCAGCAGGCAGGTCGGGTCGGCCGCCGGACGGGTCGACTCCTCGCCCTGGTACCAGAGTTCACCGGCCAGCGCGGGGTCGGCGACCGGGCGGCCGCAGACCGCGTCGGTGCCGGTGATCCGGGCCGGTTCGCCGTCCGCCACGCCCGCGCCCGCCAGGTACGACGGGTCGGTGAAGCGTGCGACGTCCAGCGCCTTGAGCACGCCGACCGAGGCCAGGAACGGCACGTCCTCGCGCAGCGCGGCCAGCAGCCGCGGGTCGAGCGCGGTGGCGAAGGTGGCGATGCCGTTCGGGCCGTTGTACAGGTACACCACCTCGGGCGGCAGGCCGGTGGCCGCGGCGACGGCCTCGGCCGCGGCCAGCGGGTGCGCGTTCAGGTCCCGGGTGGCGGCGTCCTGGGCGCGCAGGAAGGCCCGCACCACCTCCGGGTGGTCGCCGCCGAACTTCTGCCGCACCACCACCCCGTGCAGGGTCGGCCGGCCGAGCGCCGCGCCGTCGTACAGCAGCCGCCCGTCCCCGGCGAACACCACCGCGGCCGGCCAGGCCACGAACTGGGCCAGCGCGTCCACGCCGTGCGCCTTCAGCGCGGAGGCGCCGACGGCGGGCTGCTGGTTCTGCTTCTGGACGTCGGACTCGGCGACCCCGGCCCTGGCGAGGGCCTGCACCAGGGTGCCGTCGGAGGCCGAGCCGACCGAGCTGGAGACCTTCTTCCCCTTCAGGTCGGCCAGCGTGTGCGCGGGCGAGTCCTTCGGCACCACCACGGAGTTGAGCGCGCCCAGCAGGTTGTAGCCGGTCACCGACACCAGCCGGGTGCCGGGCCCGCCGGCCGCCTGCGACCGGGAGCCGTTGATCAGCAGCGGGTAGTCGCCCATCGACCCGATGTCGACCTTGTCGGCGAGCATCTGCGCGGTGATCGGCGCCCCCGAGTCGTAGTCCTGCCAGACCACCTTGTAGTGCCGCCCGTCCTTCCCGCCCAGCTCGGCGAGCTGCTGCTCGAAGTAGCCGCGGGCCCGCAGCAGGGTGCCCGCCGTGACGGTGTTGATGGTCTTCGACTGGTAGCCGACCACCACCTCCACGGTGTCGCCGTCCCCGGCCCGCGCCGAGCCGCACCCGGCCGCCAGCGCGAGCGCGGCCAGCGTGCCGAACGTCCTTCTCCAGGAATGCATCTGACGAGTCCTCAGCGAATCAGGTAGGGCATGTTGACGGTGACGGCCCCGGTGGGGCAGCGGGCGGCGCACGGGCCGCAGTACCAGCACTCGTCCACGTGCATGTACGCGGTGCCGCTCTGCTCGTCGATGGCCAGCGAGTCCAGCGGGCACATCTCGACGCACAGCGTGCAGCCGGCGATGCACAGCGAGGCGTCGATGGTCACGGGCACGTCGGTGCGGTGCTCGGCGAGCGCCATCGGTCCAACTCCAGGGTGAGAGGGGTCAGGTGAGGTCGCGCAGCAGTCGGCCGCGCATGGTCAGCCGGTCGCCGCGGAAGCGCACGTACTCCAGGTCCACCGGCCGTCCGTCGGCCAGCGTGGTCAGCCGCTCCAGCATCAACAGCGCGGCCCCGCGCGGGACTTCGAGCACCGTGGCGGAGTGCGCGTCGGCGTTGACGGCCTCCAGGGTGATGTCGGCGGCGCCCAGCGGGCAGCCCGCCGCCTCCTCGATCAGCCGGAACACGTCCCGGTGCGCGAGGTCGGCGGGCTTCAGCAGCGCGCCGATGTCGGGGGCCAGGTAGGTCAGGTCCAGCGACAGCGGCAGCCCGTTCAGCCTCCGCAGCCGCTCCACGTACACCACGTCCGCGCCCTCGGGCAGCCCGAGCCGGCGGGCCACCGCCCCCGGCGCCCGGACCGGCCCGAACGAGCGGACCTCGTTCAGCACCTCGCCGTGCTCGTGCAGGGTCTCCGCCAGGCCCTCCAGCCGGTTCAGCCCGTGCGGCACCTTCTCCGCCGCCACCAGCGTCCCCGCGCCCGGCACCCGGCGCACCAGCCCCTCCCCGCGCAGCAGGTCGAGCGCCTGCCGCACGGTGTTCCGGGACGCCCCGAACTCCCGTGCCAGCACGTCCTCGTGCGGCAGCGGCCCGGTCCCGAACGCCTCGCTCAGCACCTGCTGCCGCAGCACGTCCGCGACCTGCCGGGCCCGGTCGGCACGCGGCCGCCTGCTCGGGCCCCGCACGGTGTTCTCGCTGGTCATCGGGTCTGCTCCGGCCCTCGGCTGCGCTGTCGGCGGCAACACTAGGGCCGGAGCGCCCCGGGTTGGGTTGCCGCACCATTACGCCACCTGACGGCCCGTCGGGAACCCCGCCCACCAGCGCCGACACCGTTCCTGCCGAACGATGCGCCACCCGCCGCGCCGATCCGCCATGCTGGGAAGCGGGGACCACCGCGAGCGGAACGGGGAGCACGATGATCGGCACACTGCAGTGCGTGGTGCTGGACTGCCACGACCCGGCGGGCCTCGCCCGGTTCTACGCCGCGCTGCTCGGCGGCGAGGTCGACCGGCCCGACCCGCGCTGGTCGCTGGACGCCGACTGGTCCACCGTCCACCTGCCCGACGGCCGGGTGCTCGGCTTCCAGCGGGTCGAGGACCACCGCCCGCCGATCTGGCCCGACCCGGCCCACCCCCAGCAGCTCCACCTCGACATCGAGGTCGAGGACTACGACACCGCCGCCGCCGAGGCGGTCGCCCTCGGCGCCGAGCTCCGGACCCGCCACGAACGCTGGGGCGTCCTCACCGACCCTGCGGGCCACCCCTTCTGCCTGGTCCCGCGCCACCAGGGCTGACGGCTCAGACCCCGACCCGGGCGCGCACCGGCGCCAGTACGTCCCCGACCCGCAGCGTCCCAGGGCGGGAGACCGCCGCCAGCGCGCCCAGCTCGGTGTCCCGCTGCTGCGCGATCACCCGCAGCACCTCCGGCGCGTGCGGCAGCCCCGGCTGCGCCGCGCCCACCATCGCGCACCGCACGCTGGCCCGGACGAACGCCAGCCGCGCCCCGCCCCGCACCCCGGCCTCCCGGCCGAACCAGGAGTCCTCGACGAACGGCGGCGTCCCCGGCGGGGTCCGCAGCAGCACGTTCGGCCGGAACCGCCGCTCGTCCACCACCGCCGACGGCACCGCCCGGGCCACCCAGTCCAGGGTCGCCGTGGTCAGCACGCTCACCGGCAGCTCGTCGAAGTGCGAGACCGCGTCCTCCCGGGCCAGGCCGACGTCCTCCTGCTCCAGGTAGGCGCGCAGGAACGCGTCCGGGTCCGGCACCGGCATCCCCAGCGGGTCGAACAGCTCCGGCCCGTCGATCCGGCTGCCCAGCCGGGCGCTCAGCCGCAGCAGCCCGTCCATCCGCCGGAACCGCCGGGTGTTCTTCCCCGAGCCCAGCTTCCCCGCGCCGTCGCGCACCGCGTACAGGCGGTCGCCGACCAGGCCGCGCCCCTCCACCTCGACGGAGCCGAGCAACTCGCCGCCCGCGGACTTCACGGGGTAGCGCCACAAGCGCTCGACCACACCGAGGATCTCAGGCATGGCGCGAGCCTAGCGGCGGCACTCCCCTATGGTCTAGACCAAGTCCGGTGCGGGGGAGCCGATTCGAGCCGCCCCCGACCCCACCCGATCTCGCCCGACCTCAGCCGATCCGCGCCACCGCCCGCACCGGAGCCCCGTCCGCCGCCGTCAACCGCATCGGGAACAGCGAGACCTCCACCGGCACCCCCGCCGCCTGCGCCTCCAGCAGCGGCGTCAGGTCGGTCAGGTTCTCCGCGATCACCCCGCCGCCCTCCGGCCCCAGCAGCACCCGGTGCGCCGCCAGCGTCGACTGCTCCGGCTCCGGGTCGTGCTCGTCCTTCAACTCCGCCAGCAGCTCCGCCACTCCGGGGTCCGAGGGCCCCGGGTCCGGCGTCGGGTCCACCGAGAGGGCGTCCACCCCGACGGTGCGCACGCCCGCCGCGACGATCGCCTCCGCGGCCTCCGCCGAGAGGTACGGATGCGCGAAGTACCGGTCCGTCCCCCAGTACTTGGGCCACCCCGTCGCCAGCAGCAGCACCGTCCCCGGCCCCGAGACCGCGAGCGCCGCCGCGAGGTGACCCGCCGTCACCTCCCCCCGGGCCGGCACCTCCCGCAGGTCCACCACCACCGCCGGCCCCGTGAACAGCTCCAGCGGCAGCCCGTCCAGGGTCGGCCACCGCACGTCCAGGTGGTACGGCGCGTCCACGTGCGTCCCCGTTTGCGACCCCAGGTGCACCGCCATCACGTTCACCCCCTCCACCTCGGCCGTCAGCGCCGCCCGCAACTCCACCCCCGGGTCCCCCGGATACACCGGCATCCCGGACACCACCGGATGCGTCAGATCCACCAACACAGCAGCCATGCCGACCATTCTGGTTCAGACGAGCGAAAACAGGAGCCCCGCCGAGGCCCGCCGGGAGCGAAGCCCTGTCCGGGGCCCGCCGGGAGCGAAGCTCCAGGGGCCCGGGGAACGGCGGAGCCGAGTGGCCGGCGTCCGACAGGCTGCGAAGCGCCACCCCGTTTCGGGCCGAAGGTCCTCGGCCGACGCCCCGCAGCGCCCCGGCCCCACGCCTCTCGGCCCCGCCGTTCCCCGGCCCCCTGATCACCCAGCGTGTGCCGGAGAATGTCGACCCATGAGCACCTCCTCCCGAAAGCCCTGGGTCGTCGGCGTCTCCGGCGCCAGCGGCACCCCGTATGCCGCCTCGGTGATCCGCGCGCTCCTGGAGGCGGGCGAGTCCGTCGACCTGGTCGTGAGCCGGGCCGCGCGGCTGACCATCCTGGACGAGACCGGCATCTCGTTCCGGGACGCGCACTGGGCGGCGGACCTGGCCGACTGGCTGGAGGTGGCGGCGGAGGCGCTGGCGGACGTCCGGTACTGGCCCGCGGGCGACTTCGCGGCGGGGCCGTCCTCCGGCTCGTACCCGGCGAAGGGCATGCTGGTCGTCCCGGCGACCACGGGGGCCGCCGCCGGCATCGCGCTGGGACTGTCCAAGGACCTGCTCCAGCGGGTCGCGTCCGTCACCCTCAAGGAGCGCCGCCCGCTGGTGCTCTGCCTGCGCGAGACCCCGCTGACGGGGGCGACGCTGCGCCACCTGGTGGAGCTGGACGCCCAGGGCGCCGTCGTGCTGCCGGCTTCGCCGGGCTTCTACGCGGGCGGGTCGACCGCCCGGGAGCTGGTGGATTTCGTCGCGGGCCGGGTGCTGGACGCCGTCGGGGTGCCGCACGGCCTGTACCGCCGCTGGTCGGGCGAGCTGGGGGAGGCCGCGAGCACGCCGCGGCGACACCCGGAAAGCGACCCGCGCCGGGGCGAGTGAGCGGGCCGGTTACGGGAGAGTATGTTCTCTGGGATACCCGGGTTGATCGGTGCGCAGCGCCTTGGATTCCGGAAAATGATCTGTGGTTCTGGAGAGGTTCGGAAGGACGCGGCAGGCAATGGACTCTGTGGACAGACAGCTCATCCAGGCACTCCGGGAGAACGGCCGCGCGTCGTACGCCGAGCTGGGCCGCCTGGTGGGCCTGTCGGGCCCTAGCGTGACGGACCGGATCAACCGCCTGGAGCAGGCCGGGGTGATCACCGGGTACCGGGCGACGGTCAACCCCGCGACCCTCGGCTACGGGGTGACGGCCCTGATCGGGCTGCAGCTCACCGACGCGGCCGACCACGACGACGTCTCGCACCGGCTGAAGGACCTGCCGGAGGTCGAGGACTGCTGGTTCATCGCCGGCGACGACTCGTACATGCTGAAGGTCCGGGTGCCGGACGTGGAGGGCCTGGAGTCGGTGGTCAAGCGCCTCTCCGGCACCAAGGGGGTGGCCCGCACCCGGACCACGGTGGTGCTCTCCACCAAGTGGGAGAACCGGGTCGGCGAACTCCCGCTCCACCCGGCCGAGTAGTCACCTCACGCCCCGTCAACCCCGAGGACGCCGCATGACCCTGGTGGATCTGGAAGACCTGCACGCCGCCCGGCGCCGGATCGCCGGCACCGCGGTGCGCACCCCGCTGCTGCCCTGCCCGTGGGCCGAGGACGGCGGGCGGCGGCTCTGGCTGAAGCCGGAGAGCCTCCAGCCGACCGGGGCGTTCAAGATCCGCGGGGCGATGAACCGGCTGGCCGCGCTCACCGCGGAGGAGCGGGCCAGGGGAGTGGTCGCCCAGTCCAGCGGCAACCACGCCCAGGCGGTGGCGTACGCGGCGCGGCGGCTCGGCGTCAAGGCGGTGATCGTGATGCCCGACACCTCGCCCGCCGTGAAGATCGAGAACACCCGCTCGTTCGGTGCCGAGGTGGTGATCGTGACCGCCGAGCAGCGCGACACCGTCCCGGCCGAACTGGCCGCCGAGCACGGCTACGTCTGGGTGCCGCCGTACGACGACCCGTACATCGTCGCCGGTCAGGGCACCGTCGGCCTGGAGATCGCCGAGGACGCCCCGGACGAGCTGGACACCGTGCTGGTGCCGGTCTCCGGCGGCGGCCTGATCGGCGGCACGGCCGCGGCGATCAAGCTGGCCTGCCCGGGCGTCCGGGTGATCGGCGTGGAGCCGGAGTTCGCCGCCGACGCACAGGAGAGCCTGCGCAAGGGCGTCCGCACGGTCTGGCCGGTCGCCGACACCTACCGGACGATCGCCGACGGCCTGCGCACCCCGTCCGTCGGGGTGCTCCCGTTCGAGCACATCTCGGCGTACGTGGACGACATCGTCACCGTCTCCGAGGAGGAGATCCGGTCCACCGTCGCCCTGCTGGCCCGGCGCGGCCGGCTGGTCGCCGAGCCCTCCGGCGCGGTCGCCCCGGCCGCCTACTTCCACCGGGCCGGGGAGCTGGGCGGGAGGGTGTTCGCGGCCGTGGTCAGCGGCGGCAACCTGGACCCCGCCCTGCTGGCCGAGCTGCTGGCTACCTAGGCGTAGTCTCGGTTCCGGCAACGAATCGAAGTCGCAAGGAGGCGGAGCGCCGCATGGACGCAGGGCTCAAGCGCGAGCTGGAGGCGAAGGTCTACGCCGGGGAGCGGCTGACCCGCGAGGACGGGATCGCGCTCTACGCGAGCGACGACCTGGCCTGGCTGGGCGGGCTGGCGCACCACGTGCGGACGCGGAAGAACGGCGACGTCGTCCACTTCAACGTCAACCGCCACCTGAACATGACCAACGTGTGCAGCGCCTCCTGCGCGTACTGCTCGTTCCAGCGCAAGCCGGGCGAGAAGGACGCGTACACCATGCGGATCGAGGAGGCCGTCCGGCTCGCCAAGGCGATGGAGTCGGAGTCGCTGACCGAGCTGCACATCGTCAACGGCCTGCACCCGACCCTGCCGTGGCGCTACTACCCGCGCTCGCTCAAGGAGTTGAAGGCCGCGCTGCCGAACGTCTCGCTGAAGGCGTTCACCGCGACCGAGATCCACTGGTTCGAGCGGATCAGCGGCCTGAGCGCGAGCGAGATCCTGGACGAGCTGATCGAGGCCGGTCTGGAGTCGCTGACCGGCGGCGGCGCGGAGATCTTCGACTGGGAGGTCCGCCAGCACATCGTCGACCACGACACCCACTGGGAGGACTGGTCGCGCATCCACCGCCTGGCGCACGAGAAGGGCCTGAAGACCCCGGCCACCATGCTGTACGGCCACATCGAGGAGCCCCGGCACCGGGTCGACCACGTGCTGCGGCTGCGCGAGCTGCAGGACGAGACCGGCGGCTTCCAGGTCTTCATCCCGCTGCGCTACCAGCACGACTTCCACGACTCCAAGGACGGCAAGGTCCGCAACCGCCTGATGGAGCGCACCGAGATGGCCACCGGCGCCGAGGCGCTGAAGACCTTCGCGGTGTCCCGCCTGCTGTTCGACAACGTCCCGCACGTCAAGGTGTTCTGGGTGATGCACGGCGTCACCACCGCCCAGCTGGCGCTCAGCCACGGCGCGGACGACATGGACGGCTCGGTGGTCGAGTACAAGATCACCCACGACGCGGACAACTTCGGCACCCCGAACAAGCTCGGCCGCGAGGACCTGCTCGACCTGATCCGGGACGCCGGCTTCCGCCCGGTCGAGCGGAACACCCGGTACGAGGTCATCCGCGAGTACGACGGCCCCGACCTGCAGCGCCGGGAGACCCCGCAGGCGATGCGCCTCTGACCCGTCGTCAGTGCCTTCGGCGCCCGGTGGCCGCTTTTCGGCCACCGGGCGCGCCGCGTTCCACGGGGGGCGCACGGGGCGGTGACGCACCACCGGGGCGTCGGCGGGGTGCGGAAGAAACGTTTCCGGCCGCGTATGCTCACAGGCTCATCACACGGCCCGGGTTCCGTCGCGTCCCCGAGGTCTGGGAGGATCGTCCGCATGTCCGGTTCCCACCGCGCCGCCTCGCACCGCCGGTCGGCCCCCGCCAAGGGCCCCCGGAGCAGTGCCGAGCAGCAGCCCCAGGGCCGAGCCGCCGCGCGGGCCGCGGGCCGCCGCCGCAAGGCGAAGCAGCGCCGCACCCGCAGGTTCACCGTCGGCACCGCGACCCTGCTCGCGCTGGCGGCCGGCTGGTTCACCCTCGGCCCCGGCCGGACCTTCGCGCCGAGCACCGCCAGCGCCGCCCCGGACCGGGAGCCCGAGGTCGTCCCGATGCAGGCCGCCGAGGCCCGCACCGAGGCCCCCGCCGCCGACCGCTCCGCCCGCGACCGGCTCACCGCGATCCCCGGCCTCGGCGCCGACTGGACGGCGAAGATCCCCGCGCAGACCCGCCAACTGGTGGTCGCCACCGGCAAGGACAAGAACGCCTCGGACACCACCGTCACGCTCTGGACCCGCGCCGAGGACGGCAGCTGGCAGGCCGGCCAGGCCTGGCCCGCCCACAACGCCTACAAGGGCTGGACCACCGACCACCGGCTCGACGACCTGCGCAGCCCGATCGGCCTGTTCTCGCTCACCGACGCCGGCGGCCGCAAGGCCGACCCGGGCGCCCGGCTCCCGTACGACCAGGACCGGAACTTCGTGGTCTCCGGCCAGGGCTTCAACGGCGAGCAGCTGGCCGGTTCCTTCGACTACGTGGTCGCCATCGACTACAACCGGGTGCCCGGCCGCTCGCCGCTCGACACCACCTACCCGCAGGGCGCGGCCAAGGGCGGCGGCATCTGGCTGCACGTCGACCACGGCGGCCCCACCCACGGCTGCGTCTCGCTGCCCGAGGACCGGATGGTCGAGCTGCTGAAGACCCTCGACCCGGCCCTGCACCCGATGATCGTGATGGGCGACGCCGCCTCGCTGGCCGCCTGAGCAGCGGGTCGTTGTGAGGGACCTACAGCATCCGGCACCCGATCCTGTACCGGAGTGTCACCGCCCGACTCACCGGTAACCCGGTTGAGTGGCAGTATGACCGCCTCCCGCATCGTGGCGCTGGGCCACCACCAGCCGCCGAAGATCCTCACCAACGACGATCTCTCGGCGCTGGTCGACACCGACGACGAGTGGATTCGGACCAGGGTCGGCATCCGCACCCGGCACATCGCGGAGGACGAGACCCTGATCGACCTCGCGGTCGGCGCCGCCCAGAAGGCCCTCGCGCACGCGGGGACGACGCCGGACCAGATCGACCTGGTCGCCGTCGCCACCTGCACCGCCGTCGAGCGCAGCCCCAGCACCGCCGCCGCGGTCGCCGCCCGGCTCGGCATCCCGGCCCCCGCCGCGTACGAGCTGAACACCGCCTGCTCCGGCTTCTCCTACGCGCTGGCCACCGCCGACCACGCGATCCGGGCCGGCGCCGCCACCCGGGCGCTGGTGATCGGCGTGGAGCGGATGTCCGACATCCTGGACTGGACCGACCGCACCACCTGCGTGATCTTCGGCGACGGGGCCGGGGCGGCCGTGCTGGAGGCGGTGCCGGACGAGCGGGCCGGCGTCGGCCCGGTGGTCTGGGGCTCCGAGCCGGAGAAGGGCGAGGCGGTGGTGATCGGCGGCGACTGGAAGCCGGTCATCAGCCAGCAGGGCCAGACCGTCTTCCGCTGGGCCACCACCCAGGTCGCCCCGCTCGCCCGCAAGGCGTGCGAGAAGGCCGGCATCGACCCGTCCGAGCTGCGCGGCTTCGTCGCCCACCAGGCCAACCTGCGGATCATCGACGCCATCGCGGGCAAGCTCGGCCTCGCCGAGGACGCGGTGGTCGCCCGGGACGTGGTCGACTCCGGCAACACCTCGGCCGCCTCGATCCCGCTGGCGCTGTCCAAGCTGGTCGAGCGCGGCGAACTGCACAGCGGCGACCCGGTGCTGCTGTTCGGCTTCGGCGGCGGCCTGGCCTACGCCGGGCAGGTCGTGCGCTGCCCCTGAACGGGCGCCCCCGAACGGTCCGCCCCGGACGGGCGCGGAAAAGCGGAGGGGCGGCCGGGAGGACTTCTCCCGGCCGCCCCTCCGTCCGTAGGTGGATGGCGCTCCGCGGTACGTCGGCGAACCTCCCCCGAGGCACGGCCGCATCCGACACCCGGACAGGAACCGGGGCCGAGCGCCACAGGGAACGGGTTCCTACTTCGGCGGCTTCTTTCCGGTGACTCCCAGGTACACCTGGAGCGCCAGGTTGGGCTTGAGGTCCTTGACCTTCACGCCCCACGAGGTGAACGCCTTGCCGTGCTCGGCCGCCGCGGCCAGCAACGACACCAGGGAGCCGGCGATCGCCGACGGGTCGACCGTCTTGTCGGTCTTCCCCTGGTTGTTGCGCACCGCTTCGGCGAGCGGGGCGGCCACCGAGTTGAGGACCTTCATGCGGATCTTGAAGAACCGCTTGTCCCCTTCCGCGGCGCCGAGCGTGACCACTCGGAGAATGGCGTCATTCTTGCGCCAGAAGGCGAGGAATCCGTCCACCAGTTCTTCGGAAGTGGTGAAGCCGGTCTTTCCCGCCCAGGACTTTCCATCGACGAGCTCTTTGAGCCCGCCGCTGTCCTCGGCCATTTCCTCGGCGATCTCGAGGACGGCGCCCTCGACATCCGGGAAGTACTGGTAGAAGGTCGCGGGGGAGGTTCCCGCCATACGGGCGACGTCGATGACCTTGACGTCCCGGTAGGGCGACGTGCTGAGCATCTCGCGGAGGCAGTCGAGCAGCTTCTGCCGCGTCTCCTGTCCGCGCCGCCCGGCGACGCGACCGTCGACGGTGCGAACTTGTCCTGTCATGCCGTCAGCTTACAGCGGCAAGATCTTGGCGCTAATCGGTAGTGCGACTATTAGTCCGGCCGAGGGGAGAAACCGCTCCATTTCCGTGCGCGTTGTTGCCCCCCCGTGTGCTGATGACCCCACAGCGTGACGACAAGTCAGCTCCGGTGCCCCCGGCGGGCCGATCCGGCCGAGCCGGAGGGGGAAGCTCCGGTACCCGGGGGCGTGTCACGGGCGGGGGAGATTGGCTCCCGGGCGGCGGGCATTGGAGAATCGGGGACGCGCCACCGCCGGGGGGCGTTGGCGAAGGGGAGGTGGCTGCGGAGTGGACCAGCTGACGGCGCACGATCCGAGGCGGATCGGGCCCTTCGAAGTGCTGGCCCGGCTCGGCGCGGGGGGCATGGGTCTGGTGTACCTGGCCCGTTCCGCGTCCGGGCGCCGGGTGGCCATCAAGACCGTCCGCAGCGAACTGGCCGAGGACAACCTGTTCCGGGTCCGCTTCGCCCGCGAGATCGAGGCGGCCAAGACGGTCGGCGGCTTCTACACCGCGGCCGTGGTGGACGCGGACGCCGACGCCGCCGTCCCGTGGCTGGCCACCGCCTACGTGCCCGCGCCCTCGCTGGAGGACCTGGTCACCGAGTGCGGGCCGCTGCCGCCCGACGCGGTGCGCTGGCTGACCGCCGGCATCGCCGAGGCGCTGCAGTCCATCCACGCGGCCGGCCTGGTGCACCGCGACCTCAAGCCGTCCAACGTGCTGGTGGTCGAGGACGGGCCCCGGGTGATCGACTTCGGCATCGCGGCCGGCGTCTCCAGCACCCGCCTCACCATGACCAACGTCGCGGTCGGCACGCCCGCCTACATGTCGCCCGAGCAGGCCCGGGACAGCCGCAGCGTCACCGGCGCCAGCGACGTCTTCTCGCTCGGCTCGCTGGTGGTGTTCTGCGCCACCGGCCACCCGCCCTACCGCGGCGCCAACCCGGTCGAGACGGTGTTCCAGCTGCTGCGCGACCAGCCCGACCTGTCCGGCCTGCCCGCCGAACTCGCCGACCTGGTCCGGGCCTGCATGCGGCCCTCGCCCGAGCACCGGCCCACGCCCGCCCAGATCCAGGCCGAGCTGGCCCCGCACCTGTTCTCCCGCGCCGACGCCTCCGGCGAGGCCGGGGACTGGCTGCCCACCAGCGCCCTCGACCTGATCGAGGCCAAGCGCAGCAGCCGACGCCCCGTCAGCCCGCAGCCGCCCGCGGTGCCGCCGCAGCCGCCCGCCGCGCCGCCCGCGCAGGTCGGGGCCTCCGCCGAGCTGGGCTCCGCCACCGAGCGGATCAGGCCGCACCGGCGCCCGCAGCCCGACGGCGGCGGCGAGGTCCGGCTGCCCGGTGCGCACGTGCCGATAGGGCCCGGGCCGCGGGCCGAACCCGCGGCGCCGCCCGCCTCCCCGCCCAGCACCGACTGGGTGCGCCGCACCTCGGGCCCGTCCGCGGCCCCGCCGCAGCCCGCCGCCCGCTGGCGGCCCTGGCGGTTCCGGATGTCCAACGACGTCTGGGGCACCCCCGTGGTCGCCGACGGCACCCTGTTCGTCTCCAGCTTCGAGGTGCACGCCCTCGACATCCGCTCCGGCGAGCGCCGCTGGAAGACCCGGGACGTCGCCTGGGCGCTGGCCGTCGACTCCGGCCGGGTGCACGCCGCCGACGGCCCGCACCTCTACACCGTGGACTCCGCCGACGGCACCGAGCGCTGGCGCAGCTCGCTGGACGGCTGGGTCTACTCGCTGGACGCCGCCGACGGCGTGCTCTGCTGCGGCATCCGCGGCGGCGGGGTGCAGCTGCGCTCGGCCGCCAGCGGCGCCGAGCTGTGGCGGGCCGACGACGCCCAGCAGGAGTACGAGAACCCGCAGGCCGGCCCGGCCCTGATCGGCGGCGCCGCCTACTACCAGGGCGGCGGCCGGCTGCACTGCGTCGACCCGCGCGGCGGCGGGGTGCGCTGGTCGCACCCGCTGACCGGCGAGGTGCCGTCCCGCCCGGTCGGCCTCGGCGGCACCCTGTACCTGACCTCCGGTCAGCGGGTGCACGCGCTGGACGCCGCCACCGGCGCCGAGCGCTGGCGCTTCGACGCCCCCGTGGTGCTGTTCACCCCGCCCGCGGTGGACGGCCGGGCGGTGTACGTCGCCGACTACCTCGGCACCCTGTACGCGCTGGACGCCGTCACCGGCCGCGGCCTGTGGCGGGCCGCCACCACGGCCCGGCAGGGCGCCGAACCGGCCGTGGTCGCCGACGGCACCGTGCTGCTCGGCTCCGGCGAGACGCTGTTCGCGTTCGACGCGGCCACCGGCCGGGAGCGCTGGCGGTACGCGGCCCGGGCCGAGCTGGTCGGCTCCCCGGCCGTCGCCGACGGCCTGGTGCACCTCGGCAGCCGGGACCACTCGCTGCACACCCTGGAGCTGGCCACCGGCCGGCTGCGCTGGGAGCTCGGCACCAAGGGCGAGCTGACCGGCTCCCCGGTGGCGGCCGGCGGCCGGGTGTTCGTCGGCTCCAAGGACCGCTGCGTGTACGCGCTCGACTCCTTCTACGGCACCGCCGTCCCGCAGCAGTAAGCGGAAACGGTACGGCCCCGCCCCCGGTCGGGGGGCGGGGCCGTCCGCGCGGGCCGGGCGGTCAGGCGGCCGCGGCCAGCTCCTCGGCGATCGCGGCGGCGAACGCGTCCACGTCCGCCTCGGTGGTGTCGAAGGAGGTCATCCAGCGGACCTCGCCGGTCAGCACGTCCCAGGTGTAGAAGCGGAAGCGCTTCTGCAGGGCCGCGGTGACGGCCGGCGGCAGCACCGCGAAGATCTGGTTGGCCTGCACCGGGCGGTCGATCCGGACGCCGGGCAGGTCCCGGACGGCGGCGAACAGGCGCCGGGTCATCGCGTTCGAGTGCGTCGCGTTGCGCAGCCACAGGTCGGTGCCGAGCAGGGCCTCGAACTGCACCGAGACGAAGCGCATCTTCGAAGCCAGCTGCATCGAGGTCTTGCGCAGGAAGCGCACGCCCCGGACGGCGTCCGGGTTCAGCACCACGACCGCCTCGCCCAGCAGCAGGCCGTTCTTGGTGCCGCCGAGCGAGAACGCGTCCACCCCGGCGTCGGTGGTGAAGGCCCGCATCGGGACGCCCAGCGAGGCCGCCGCGTTGGCCAGCCGGGCGCCGTCCAGGTAGACCTTCATGCCCAGGCCGTGCGCGTGCTCGCAGACCGCCCGGACCTCCTCGGGCGTGTAGCAGGTCCCGACCTCGGTGGACTGGGCGATCGCGACCACCGCGGGCCGGGCCCGGTGCTCGTCGTCGAAGCCGTACGCCTGACGGTCGATCAGCTCCGGGGTGAGCTTGCCGTCCGGGGCGTCGACGGTGTGCAGCTTGAGGCCCGCCATCACCTCCGGCGCGCCGCCCTCGTCCACGTTGACGTGCGCGGTCCGGGCGCAGACCACCGCGTCCCGGCGGTCCGCCATGGCCTGCAGCGCGACCACGTTCGCGCCGGTGCCGTTGAACACCGGGAACGCCTCGGCGGTCGGGCCGAAGTGGCCGCGGAACACCTCCTGGAGGTGCTCGGTGTAGGCATCCTCGCCGTAGCTGACCTGGTGGCCGCCGTTGGCGACCGCGATCGCCGCCAGCACCTCGGGGTGCACGCCCGCGTAGTTGTCGCTGGCGAAGGCGCGGAAGGCGGGGTCGTGCCGCTGCTGCTGGGTCATCGTCGTGCTCGTTCCTCACGTACGGGGGGGGGGGGAGGGGCGGGGGTCAGGGCCGGACCGGTTCCACGTCGAGCCGGTACTCGGCCATCACCCGGCGGGCCGCGGCCCGCACGCCGCGCTCGTCCGGCCCGGACAGCCGGAAGCGGCCCGGCACGTGGAAGTAGCCGCCGGTGCCGTCGTACACCGTGCCGGGCTCGGGGAGCACCTCGGCGTACACCTGCGGCACCACGCCCGTCATCGGGGTCCGGCCGACCACCCGGGCGGGCCGCGGGGCGGGCTCGGGCACCACGACCCAGCCCGCGCTCGCGTGCCCGAAGGTCCGGCCGGCCGACTGCAGCGGGAGGCCGAGCACCGTGCGGAAGGTCTCCGCCATCAGGTCGATGCCGTGCACCTCCCGGTGGACGAACGGCACCTCGGCGCCGCCCGGGCGCATGCCGACCTCCAGGAAGACCGGCTCGCCGCCCGGCCGGCGGATCACCTCCAGGTGGAAGCAGCCGGTCTCCAGGCCCAGCGCCCGGACGCAGGCCAGCGCGAAGGCCGCCAGCTCCTCGCGCAGCGCGCCCGGGTCCAGGAACACCGAACCCAGCGGGCGGCCCTCGGTGAACTCCAGCGGGGTGTTGACGTAGCCGGAGACGCTGACGAAGTGCGCCCGGCCGTCCGCGAGCACCCCGTCGACGTGGTAGATCTCCGAGGAGACGTACTCCTCGCACTCGTACTCCTCGGCGTCGGTCTCCGCGAGCGCCGCCACCAGGGCGGCGGAGTCGTGGACGATCCGGACGCCGGACGAGCCGGCCCGGGCCCGCGGCTTGAGGACCATCGGGAAGCCGACCGCGCGCTCCAGCTCCGCCGCCGACGCGCCGCCCGCCAGCGCGGCGAACCGCGGCACCGCCAGCCCGGCCGCGGCCACCCGCTCCTTCATCACCACCTTGTCCTTGAAGGCCCGGACCAGGTCCGCCGACGGGCCGGGCACGCCCAGCGCCTCGCGGACCCGGGCGGCGGTCAGCACGTCGTACTCGGACAGGCCGACCACGCCGTCGAAGGCGCCGTGCCGCTCCCGCAGCTCCAGCGCGGCCGCCAGGACGGTGCCGAACTCCAGGTCGGGCACGGCGGCCACCCGGCCGGCCGGGACCGGGCCGAGCGCGGGCACGCCGTCGGGCGTGCTGACGACCGAGAGGTCGCAGGGCAGGTCGGCGCAGTACCGGTGGTACTCGGCGTCCTCGTCGTCGTACCGGTTGAGGACCAGGTAGTGCGGGTGTGCGGGCACGCGGGGGCTCCGGAGGGGTGCGGTGGCGGTCAGTTCAGGGTGTCCGGCAGGCAGCGGGCGAAGTCCGCCCCGGCGACCGGGGTGAACCAGCGCCGGTGCGCGGCCGCCGCCGGGGCCGGGCGCTCCGGGAAGGCGGCGAAGTTCGGGTCGCCGGTCCCCCCGAGCCGCCGCCACAGCTCGGCGCCGAAGTCCGGCATGACCGGGAAGCCCAGCAGGGCCAGGCCCTTGAGCCACCAGTAGCCGAGGTCGGGCGGGCAGTCGGCGCCCGGGAAGGCGTCGATCCAGGAGTCCAGCACCGCGCCGGCCTCGGCCATCCGCACGGTCGGGCCGTCCAGTGCCCGCTCCAGCCGGTCCAGGTGCGCGTCCAGCTCCGCCAGCACCGGCCCGTCGAGCGCGGCCGGGGCGGCGGGCAGCCGCTCCCAGGCCGCGGCGACCCGGTCCTCCAGGACGCCCGCCAGCCGCCGGTTGGCGCTGTCCAGGAACTCGGCCGGCTCGAAACTGGTCTGCCCGGCCTCCGGGTTGACCAGCGCCAGGTGGTAGCGGACCGCGTCCGGCCGCAGGCCGTGCACCGCGGCCACGCCCGAGGCGGTGATCGCGTGCCGGCGGCTGGTGGAGAACTTCTCCCCGGCCAGCTGGTAGAACTCGTTGATCAGCACCCGGTCGTAGGGCCGGGTGTCGCCGTGCACCAGCGCGACGGCGTTGATGCAGACCAGCGCGGACACCACGTTGTCGCAGCCCAGGCTGGTCACCGTCACCACGTCCGACTCCGGCGAGAAGGAGTTCACCGCCGCGCCGATCCGCTGCCGGTGGATCTCGCCGAGCAGCCGGGCGAACATGAAGCCGCCGGTGTACGAGAACAGGCTGGACGGGACGCCGTCCCGACCGCCCGGCAGCGCCATGCCCCAGGTCTCGGGCACCCCGAGCCGGATGGTGGCGCCGCCCCGGCCGAGCAGCGCGCGGACCGTCGAGCGGTACCGCTCGGCGAGGTCCAGCCGGTCGAACTCGGGCTCCAGCTCGGCCAGTCCGGCGGTGCGCAGGAAACGGGTCTCGATCTCCCGCCACTGCCAGCCGGCGTCCGCGGCCAGCCGCGGCCGCGGGTCGACCACCTCCTCCGGGCGGAAGTGCGCGCCGCAGCCCTCGCAGAAGTAGCTCGCCACCTCGGTGCCGCAGTCCGGGCAGCGGCCGAGCAGCAGCGGCCCCACCACGAACCGGTCGCCGACCGGCTCGTACGGGACCTTCTCGGCCAGCGTGCGCACCGCGCCGCGGGCGTCCAGCCGGGCGACGCAGCTGTCGATCTCGCGCTGGAACATGCCGTGCCAGGGCTCCTCGGCGGGATTGACGAACGCGTCCATCCCGATCCGCAGCGCGGCCAGGTCGTCCTGCATGACCTGGTGGTAGTGGGCGACCACCTCGCCCGGGTCGACGCCGTCGACCCGGGCCTTCATGGCGACCCAGGGCTCGTACGCGTCGGTGCCGGTCATGATCGCCGGGTGGTCGCCGCGCATCCGCAGGAAGCGGGCCAGCGCGTCCACCCGCAGGAACGGGCCGGCGATGTGGCCCAGGTGCAGGTGCCCGTTGGGCGTGGGCTCCGGGGGGACGAGCAGGTAGTGGCGGGGGGAGGCGTTGGTTCGCATCACGGTCCTCGGGGCGGTTCGGGAGGTCAGGCCAGGCCCAGCAGGGCGAGGGCGCCCTCGGCCATGGCCGGGGCGAGGCGGAAGCCGGAGCCGGCGCCGCCGGTCGCCAGGACCGCGCCGTCCAGGCCGTCCAGCGGGGCGATCAGCGGGGCGAAGTCCGGCAGGTAGAGGTCGGTGCCAGTCCGACAGCCGGTGAACTCGGTCCGGAATCCCGGCAGTTGCTCGGCGAGGACGGCCTCGGCCAGCTTCCGGTCGGCCGGGTCCGGGGCCAGCCGGCCGCGCTCGGACGGGCAGTCCCAGTCGGCGCTGGTGATGCTGTAGCACCAGTCCGACCCGGACCCGACCGGCAGCAGGAAGGCGTCCGGCTCGTCCAGCACCAGCAGCGGGCGGTCGCCGCCCGGCTCGCCGCCGCGCAGCCGGTAGGCGACGATCTTCTTGGTCCGGGCGCCGAGCCGCTCCGCCGTCGCGGCGAACGGGCCGTGCAGCGCGCCCGCGCCCGGCGCGGCCAGCACCCGACGGGCCGTCAGCTCCGCGCCGTCCGAGGCGACCAGCCGGTGGCCGTCCGCGCAGGGCTCGATCCGGCGCACCGCGAATCCCTCGACCAGGTCGCGCCGCGGGCCGTCGCCGTCCGGCGCGCCGGGGCCCGCGCCGAGCAGCCCGCCCGGGGCCCCGCCGCCCAGCACGCCGAGCAACTGCTCGACGGCGGCGGCCGGTTCGGACACCGTCGCCGCGGCGGAGCGCCACAGCCCGGTGCCGGCCGCGCCGACCGCCCCGCCGAACACCGCCCGCAGCGCCGCCCCCTGTCCGGGGTCGCACGGCCGCACCGCGTCGCCGACCAGCCGGCCGTCGACCGCCGCCGCGCCGCCGTCCGGCAGCACCCAGTACGAGGGCCGCGACCCGGCGTTCAACGCCGGTGCCAGCGCAGCCAGTTCGGCCCGCAGGTCGAGGCTGCGGCGGGCCAGCGCGCGCTGCCGTTCGGTCCGCCCCGCCGGGATGTCCACCGCGAGCGAGCGGACGGTCGAGCCGTCGTGGACGGCGCCCGCGCACACCGCGACCACCGAGGCCCCGGGGTGGCGCAGCGCCGCCAGCGCGACGGCGGTGGCGCCGACGATGCCGGTGCCGACCACCGCGAGGTCGTACGTCCCGCTCACGCGCCGGACTCCTGCCACCAGAGCGAGAGCACCGTCATCTCCTCGTCGCCGGTGTGCAGCCGGTGCTCCTCGCCGCCGGGCAGCGCGTACAGGCCGCCCGGGCGGGCCGGGTGCTCGCGGCCGCCGCAGGTGATCACCCCGTGGCCGCGCTGCACCAGCCACAGCTCCTGCGAGCGGTGGCAGTCGGGCATGGTGGCCGAGTGCGGGGGCACGGTGAACAGCGCCAGGTTGACGGGAACCCGGCCGACGGCCGCCAGGGCCTCGGCCGCGCCCAGGTCGGCCTCCAGGCTGGAGGTGCCGGTCTCGTCCACGTCGGGCGCGAGGTAGCGGATCTCGACGGACCGGTCGCCGGTCGCCGGGTCCGCCCCGGAAAGCTGATGCATCGTCAGTTGCCCCCGTCGGTCAGGATGCTGTCGAGGATGACCCGGCTGCGCCAGGCGAGCAGGCCCAGGTTGGGGTCGGTGATGCCGAACGCGTGCCGGGCGCCGTTCTGCAGGTAGATCCGGTTCCCGGCCGGCCCGTCCCAGTCCACCGAGTAGTCCCGGCGGACCACCGGGAGGCCGTCCTCCAGCCGCATCCGGCCGGCCAGCTCCCCGACGCACTGCGGCAGCCGCTGCACGTAGCCGGTGGCCAGCACCACCGCGTCGCAGTCCACCGCGGTCTCCTCGGTCGCGGACTTGAGCACCAGGCGCAGCCCGTCGCCCCGCTCGTCGAGCCCGGCGACCTCCTGCCCCGGCAGCAGCCGGACCAGCTCCGGCCGCCCCTCCACGTGGCTGGTCAGGTAGACGATCCGGTACAGCTCGGCCAGCAGGCTCTCGTTGACGCCGTCGCTGGCGTACTTCTGCTCGGCCAGCAGGGCGGCGCGCTGCTCCTTCGGCCGGTCGAAGAACTCCCGGGCGGCCTCCGGCAGGTACAGGTCGTTGGTGAACGCCGACTCGTCCAGCGGCAGGAAGCCGGGGCGCCGGCTGATCCAGCTGACCTGCTCGGGCCGGTCCCGGCCGACCAGCAGGTGGCGGACGATCTCGGCGCCGCTCTGCCCGCCGCCGACCACCGCGACCCGGCGGCCGGCCAGCGCCTCGGCGTGCTGGACGAACTCGCCGGAGTGGAACACCGCCGGTCCGGTCGCGCCCTCCAGCGCGGGCGGGAGGTACGGCTGCGGGCCGGTGCCGACGACCAGGTGCCGGGACCGGAAGGCCCCCCGGGACGTCTCGGTCTCGAAGTGGTCGCCGCGGAACCGGACCCGGGTCACGTCGTGGTCGTAGCGGACGGCGTCGCCCAGCTCCTCCGCCACCCAGCCGAGGTACTGGTTGAACTCGGCGCGGTGCACCGCCGGGAAGCGGGCGGTCAGGAACTGGTAGAACCGGCCCTTCGCGGCGAGGAAGGACAGGAAGGAGAACCGGCTGGTCGGGTCGACCGGGGTCACCAGGTCCTTGAACGGCGAGTTCTGCAGCGTGGCGTCCGGCAGCAGCAGGCCCGGGTGCCAGGCCGGCCGCTCCCGGCGGTCCAGGTGCAGCCCGGCGGTGCCCGGGCGGGCCGCCGCCTGGGCGGCCAGGCTCAGGTTGGCCGGGCCGGCGCCGACCGCCAGGTAGTCGAGCAGCTCGCTCACCGTTCCTCCTCCGCCTCGGGGTTGATCCGGACGGCGGCGTCCACGGCGCCGCGCAGCGCGGTCGCGGCGGCCGGCGAGGCGGCGGTGAAGACCGCCTGGCCGAGCCGGCAGCGGAAGTCGTCCAGGTGCGGGTGGATCGGGTCGCCCGGGGCCAGGTCGAGCCGGACCTCGCGCACGCCCGGCAGGGCGGCGGCCGCGTCCAGGCCGGTGGCCCGCTCGAAGCGGGTCTGCCCCGGGGCGGTGAAGAAGTGGATGCCGGCCACCGCCGCGACCGGCTCGCCGAAGGCGCCCGCCTCCCGCGGGTCGAGGCCGAGCAGCGCGGCCAGCCAGACCCGGGGCAGGCTCACGCCGGTGGCGAGCAGCGCCAGCTCGGCGATCCGGTCGCCGCCCATCCGGGCCCCGATCTCGACCAGCACCGGGCCCCGGCCGGTCAGCCGCAGCTCGCAGTGGAACGGCCCGACGGTCAGGCCGACCGCCCGGGCCACCGCCCCGACGTACTCCTCGACCGCCGCCGCGTCCCCGGCCGACAGGTCGGCCGGCAGCTGGTGGCCGACCTCGGCGAAGTACGGCTCCGGCGCGAGCAGCTTCTCGGTCACCGCGACGACGGTGACCGCCCCGTCCAGGACGTAGCCCTCGACGCTGTACTCCGGCCCGTCCAGGTACTCCTCGACCAGGGCCCGGGCGATCATCGGGCGGCCGAGGTCGACGAAGGTGTCGGTGCTGAGCCGGCGGTACGCGTCGGTCAGCTGCTCCAGGTCGTGGACCACCGACACGTGCAGGCTGCCGGACTGGTCCACCGGCTTGACCACGCACGGGAACCCGGCGTGCTCGGCGGCCTTCGGCAGCTCCTCGACCGCGCCCACCTCGGTGAAGCGCGGGCCGCGCAGCCCGGCGGCCGCGACCGCCTCGCGCATCCGGGTCTTGTCCCGGACCTGCTCCACGGTCCGCACGTCCAGGCCGGTCAGCCCGAGCTCGGCGGCCAGGTGCGCGGCGTTCGGGACGTAGACGTCACAGCCCGGGAAGACCGCGGACAGCGGCAGCCGGTCGTGCAGTTCGCGGACCGCGGCGAGCAGCGCGGGCAGGTCGTTGGTCTCGACGGTCACCAGTTCGTCGATGCGGTCGCGCAGGTGCGCGGGCATCACCCGGTCCTCGCTGTCGGCGCTGGCGACCACGACGCCGATCCCCAGGTCCAGGGCGGCCTCCACCAGCAGCACACCCCCCGAGAGGGCTTCGATCACGAGGATGCGGCGGTCGGAATGCTTGGTCATCGTGCGGTGTCTTCCGGTTCGTGGGCCACGGCGGCCACCGGGGCGGCGGCGTGGCGGAGTGAGGGTGTGTTGTCAGGACGGTCAGGACGGTCAGGACGGTCGGAGCGACCTGGGCGGTCGGCCCGGGCCAGCCCGGGCAGCAGGGCCAGGGTCAGCACCAGCGCCCCGAGCGCGGCGACCCGCAGCAGGACCGCCGGGTCGACCGAGGAGCCGGCCAGCGCGAGGGTCGCCCCGGCCACCGGCATCGGCGCCACCAGCAGCAGCCCGAAGGCGGCGACCGCGCTGCCGTACTCGGCGGTCGGCACGCGCTCCGCCCGGGTGGTGCGCAGGTAGACGCTGAACAGCGAGTCCAGGGCCAGGAACACGCCGAGGGCGGTGCCGAACAGCGCCAGGTCCGGCGCGGCCGACAGCCCCAGGCAGACCAGGGCGGAGGCCAGCGCCAGGCCGATGCCGTAGCGCCACAGCCCGAGCCGGCCGATCAGCCAGGGGGCGAAGCCGACCACCGCGACCGAGGCGACGCCGGCCGCGGAGTAGACGAAGCCGAGCGTGCTCTCCGAGACGCCGTACCGGGTGGCGACCAGCGCCGGGGCACTGCCGATCAGCAGGCTGAGCAGGTAGTTCAGTCCCATGGTCAGCAGCACCACCCGGCGCAGCACCGGGTCCCGCACGGTCCGGCGCAGGCCGGCCAGCGGGGACGGCGCCGCGTCCGGGTCGGCCCGCCCGGCGGGCAGCGTGCGGACCAGCAGCAGGCTGACCGCGTAGCCGGCGCCCGCGGTGGCGACGAACACCACCGGCGGGAACAGCAGCAGCAGTCCGCCGAGGGCCGGTCCGGCGATGATCGCGGACTGCTCCAGCCCGGTCAGCACCGACTGGGTCCGGGCCGTCCGCTCCGGCCGGACGAGCAACTGCCCGGCCTTCTCGCCCGCGACGAAGGTCTGCTCGAAGAACGCGCCCGACAGCATGCCGAAGACCAGCACCACCGGCACCGCGGTGCCCGGCCGGAGCAGGATCAGCAGGCAGCAGACGACCGCCAGGACGAGCCGTCCCGCGTCGGCGACGGCGAAGACCTGACGGATCGACAGCCGGTCCACCAGGTAGCCCGCGCCGGCCAGCGAGAGCAGCCGGGGCGTCCAGGTCAGCACCACGGCCAGGCCCGACCAGGCGAGCCCGCCGGTCACCCGGTAGCAGAGCAGGGGGATGCCGAAGACCAGCAGGTTGTCCACCAACCAACCGATCGAGCGCAGCACGAAATAAGCCGTCATGCGGCCGGACGCCATGGAAGTTCCCCCGTAGAACCTCGGAAATCGCCACCCCGGACGGGCTGCTGACAGCCCGGCATGTGCACGACCGTAGTGTGTTCGTACCGGAAAAGCTAGATCGTTTTTCCGGTTCCACCAGAGGATCTGTGCTGGTCTGACGGTGTGACAGGAGAATCTTCGGAAAGGGCTTGACGCAACGGGGGTTGACACGGCGGGGGTCGAGGCGGTGCGGGCGCGCCGCGACGACAGGGCCCCGGACCGCTGCGGCGGTCCGGGGCCCTGGGGGGCTGTTCGGTGTGGGGAGGGGTGCGCCTGGGCGGGGCGGGCTACGGGTGGCGGTGCTGCCAGCCCGCCCAGGCCGAGGCGACCATCGAGCGCAGGTCGTGCTCGGCGCTCCAGCCGAGCTCCTGGCGGATCAGGTCGGCGGCGGCCACCACCCGGGCCGGGTCGCCGGCCCGGCGGGCGATCACCTCGGGGGCGATCCCGATCCCGGTCACCTCGGCGATCTCGGCCAGCATCTCGCGCACCGAGGCGCCGTGCCCGGTGCCGATGTTGAGGGTCAGCCGGACCGGGTCGCCCGGCCCGGCCGCGGCCAGCCGGCGGACGGCGGCGACGTGCGCGGAGGCCACGTCCGAGACGTGGATGTAGTCGCGGACGCAGGTGCCGTCCGGCGTCGGGTAGTCGTCGCCGTAGATCAGCGGCGGCAGGCCGGCCGTCAGCCGCCCGAAGGCCAGCGGCACCAGGTTGGCCGCGCCCGGGTCGGACAGCTCGGGGGAGGCGGCGCCCGCCACGTTGAAGTAGCGCAGCGACACCGCGGACAGGCCGTGGGCCGCCGCGCAGGCGTTCAGCAGCCACTCGCCGGCCAGCTTGGTCTCGCCGTACGGGTTCATCGGCGCGCACGGGGTCTTCTCGTCGACCAGGTCGACGTCCGGCATCCCGTAGACGGCCGCGGAGGAGGACAGCACCACCCGGCGCACCCCCGCGTCCACCGCGGCGGCCAGCACCGTCCGCAGGCCCTCGACGTTCTCGTGGTAGTACCGCAGCGGCCGCTCGACCGACTCGCCGACCTGCTTCTTCGCGGCCAGGTGCAGCACGCCGGTGACGCCGTGCTCGGCCAGCGCCGCGTCCAGCAGCGGGCGGTCCAGCGTGGAGCCGGGCACCAGTGGCACGCCGGGCGGCAGGTGGGCGGCCGCGCCGCTGCTCAGGTCGTCCAGCACGGCCACGGACTCGCCGGCCGCGACCAGCTCCCGCACGACATGGCCGCCGATGTAGCCGGCGCCGCCGGTGATCAACCAGGTCATGACTCCGATCCTAGTGCCGGGCCGGTCGGGGCCGGGTCGTGCGGCGGGCGGGTCGTGCGGCGGCGCGGGGCGTGCCGCCTTCCGGGGTGTCCGCTGGTGTGTCTGCGCGGAAACACGGACATACCGGTGAAATGCTGACAAAGCCCTGTCCTGCGACCTGAGGTGGCCGCCGTGCGCCCGAAGAAGGAACCGACCCGCCCGATCCCGGCCGGCCCCCGGCCCACCGGGCCCAAGCTGTGGTTCGGACCGGCCGCGGTGCTGGTCTCGGCCGCGCTGCTGGTGGCGGGTTGCTCCAGCTCCGGCAAGGGCGGCGGCTCCTCCGCGGCCGCCAGCGGCAGCGCGTCCTCCTCGGCCCCGGCGCCCGCGAGCAGCAACCAGCTGGAGCAGGACTACCAGCACGTGATCGCCCAGGTGCTGCCCTCCGTGGTGCAGATCACCGCGGGCAACAGCCTCGGCTCCGGCATCGTCTTCGACGACAAGGGCGACATCGTCACCAACGCGCACGTGGTCGGCAGCGCCACCACCTTCACCGTGACGCTGGCCAACAGCAGCAAGCCGCTGGACGCCACCCTGGTCGGCAGCTACCCCGACTCCGACCTCGCCGTGGTCAGGCTGAGCAGCCCGCCGAGCGGCCTCAAGCCCGCCGTCTTCGCGGACAGCGCCAAGGTGGCGGTCGGCCAGATCACCCTCGCCATGGGCAGCCCGCTCGGCCTGTCCAGCAGCGTCACCCAGGGCATCGTCTCGGCGGTCGGACGGACCGTCAGCGAGCCGCGGACCGCGGACTCGCCCGGCGCCACCATCGGCAACATGGTGCAGACCTCGGCCGCGATCAACCCCGGCAACAGCGGCGGCGCGCTGGTCAACCTCTCCAACCAGGTGATCGGGATCAACACCCTGACCGCCGTCGACCCCGAGCTGAACGGCTCGGCCGCGCCCGGCATCGGCTTCGCGATCCCCGCCGTCACCGTGACCAACATCGCCAACCAGCTGATCAAGGACGGCAAGGTCAGCAACTCCGGCCGGGCCGCGCTCGGCGTCACCGTGCGCCCCTACTTCGACGCGAACTTCCAGCCCGCCGGGGCGGCCGTCGTCTCCGTCACGGCCGGCGGCCCCGCCGCCTCGGCCGGCCTCCAGGCGGGCGACGTCATCACCAAGGTCAACGACACCGCGATCACCAGCCCCTCCGCGCTGACCACCGCGCTGGCCTCGCTCGCCCCCGGCGACAAGGCCACCGTCGGCTACCAGCGCGAGGGCAAGGACCAGACCGCGCAGGTCACCCTCGGGACGCTGTAGCCGCAGCGCCCGCCGGACCCGGGCCCGGAGTGCCGTACCGCGCAAGGGAGACGGCACCCCGGGCCCGCCCACGCCCGGACCCGCCCGGCCGACGGGGCGCGGGCGGGGCGGACGGCGGTCAGCCCTGGCGGCCCGCCCGCGTCCGCCACGGGAGCTCGACCGCGACCGTGGTCGGGCCACCCGCCGGGCTGTCGACCACGAAGACGCCGTCCACCGACTCGGCGCGCTCGGCCAGCCCGGCCAGCCCGCCGCCGGGCCGGACCACGGCCCCGCCGCGCCCGTCGTCCTCCACCGCCAGCATCAGCCGGTCGTCCTGGCGCCAGACGTCCACCGAGGCGGAGCGGGCGCCGGAGTGCTTCGAGGCGTTCGTCAGCAGCTCGCTGACGGTGAAGTAGGCGATGCCCTCGACCGCGGAGTCCGGCCGCTCGCCGCCCAGCTCGACCCGGACCCGGACCCCGCCGGGCAGCGTGCAGCGGGCCGCCACCGAGGAGAGCGCGGCATCCAGCCCGCGGTCCGTCAGCACCGCCGGGTGGATGCCCCGGGCCAGGTCCCGCAGCTCCTGCAGGGCGAGCTTCACCTCGCCGTGCGCGGCGTCCACCATCTGCGCGGCGGCCTCCGGGTCCTCCGTCAACTTCTCCTTGGCCAGGCCGAGATCCATCGCCAGCGCCACCAGCCGGGCCTGCGCGCCGTCGTGCAGGTCGCGCTCGATCCGGCGCAGGTCGGCCGCCGCGGTGTCGACCACCGCGCCCCGGTCGTCCTCCAGCTCGCGGACCCGCTCGGCCAGCGCGCCGGGCCCGACCAGGCCCTCGACCAGCAGCCGGTCCGCCATCGCCAGCGCCCGCATCGCCCAGGGCAGCGCCGGCCAGCCCACGATCAGCAGCACCAGCGTCAGCGCGAAGGAGACCACCCCCCAGGGCAGCATCACCACGCAGTACAGCACCGACCGCCAGCTCAGCCCGTCCGACAGGGCGGCCACCACCCGGCCCGTCAGCCCCGCCCGGCGCGGTGCCAGCGGCGGCGGCTCGCCCACCGAACTGCCCAGGTCCGCCCGGGCCCTGGCCCGGGCCAGTCGGCCGAACTGCCGCGCCGAGGACAGCCCGAACGCCAGCAGCGGCAGGCCGAGCACCGTCACCGCCAGGCCCAGGCCGACGCTCACCAGCACCACCGTGGCCACGAAACCGGCCAGCCCGATCGGGAAGTTCAGCAACTCGTGCCGGACCTGCCGCCACAGCCGCGCCCCGTACAACGACGGGCGCTTCGCCTCGTCCTCCATGCTTCGCGCCCTCTCCTCGTGCTCGCCGTGCCCGTTCACCTGATCTGTCGATGATCAGCATCCCGGTCCGCCGCCCCCCGGCGCCATGGTGCTGAACTCCGTCTTCGCCCGGGGGTTATCCCCACCTCCGGTCCGGAGGCCCGGACCAGGAGGGCCGTCGAGCGGAATTCCGGCGAATGTCCACCGACCGTCTTGCAGGGCGGGCAGGTGGAGGAGTAGACGAGCGGTGCACATAGACTCCCGCGATAGCGATGGTTATGGACGGGCAAAGAAGAAGGGCGTAACCCATGGAGTGGCAGCCGCTCGCTGCCGACCCCGCGTCCGGCAGCGGCTACTTCGACGCCTACGCGGCCGTCGGTCTGCTGGCGGTCATCGGCGTCCTCTTCGTCGCGGTGTCCTTCACCGCCAACCGCCTGCTGCGACCCTCGGTCGACACCCCGGAGAAGCTGCTCGCCTACGAGTGCGGCGTCGACCCGGTCGGCGAGGGCTGGGCGCACACCCAGATCCGCTACTACGTCTACGCCTTCCTGTACGTGATCTTCGCGGTCGACGCGATCTACCTGTTCCCGTGGGCCACGGTGTTCGCCGCCGCCGGCTTCGGGGCGGTCACGCTGGTGGAGATGTTCGTCTTCGTCGGCTTCCTCGCGGTCGGACTGCTCTACGCCTGGAAGAAGGGCGTTCTGGAATGGACGTGACGCACGCGCACGGGACGCCCGGGGACGGCCCCGTCCCGCTCGGCATCCCCGACCCGGCCCGCCCCGGCGCCGCCGTCGAGCAGCGCCGCCTCGGCCCGCTCGCCCGGCTCGCCCCGGACCCGGTCAAGGTGGTGCTCAACTGGGGCCGCCGCTACAGCCTCTGGTGCTTCAACTTCGGCCTCGCCTGCTGTGCGATCGAGTTCATCGCCGCGTCGATGGCCAAGCACGACTTCATCCGGATGGGTGTCATCCCGTTCGCGCCCGGCCCCCGCCAGGCCGACCTGATGATCGTCTCGGGCACCGTCACCGACAAGATGGCCCCCGCCGTCAAGCGCCTGTACGAGCAGATGCCCGAGCCCAAGTACGTGATCTCCTTCGGCGCCTGCGCCAACTCCGGCGGCCCGTACTGGGACTCCTACTCCGTCACCAAGGGCGTCGACCAGATCATCCCGGTCGACGTCTACGTGCCCGGCTGCCCGCCCCGGCCCGAGGCGCTGCTCCAGGGCATCCTCAAGCTCCAGGAGAAGATCGCCGCCGAGGACGTGCCGCAGCGCTACGCCGCGCCCCCCGCCGCGCTCCGCCGACCCCTGCAGCCCGCGCCGGAGGGGGGCGAGAAGTGACCGACACCCCGGACACCCCGGACACCCCCGACGCTCCGACCGCCGACGAGCCGTCAGCCCCCGTCGAGCAGACCCCCGCCGAGCAGACCCCCGCCGAGCGCACCGCCGCCGCGATCGGGGCGTGGGCGAAGGCCACCGAGGCGTACGGCCTGCTCACCGTCGACGTCCCCGCCGAGCACTGGACCGAGGCGCTCACCGCCGCCCGCGACACCCTCGGACTCGCCTTCCTGGACTGGCTGAGCGCCGTCGACGACCTCGCCGAGGGCTTCGCCGTCTGCGCCCACCTGGCCGCCGTCGGCGAGCCCGGCACCGTGCGCCGCCTGCTGCTGCGCACCCGGGTGCCGCGCGACAGGGCCGTGCTGCCGACCGCCGTCGGGGTCTACGCCGGAGCCTCCTGGCACGAGCGGGAGACCCTGGAGATGTTCGGCATCGAGTTCACCGGCCACCCGTACCCGGCCACCCTGCTGCTCCCGGACGGCTTCGAGGGCCACCCGCTGCGCAAGGACTTCGTGCTGGCCGCCCGGGTCGCCAAGGACTGGCCCGGCGCCAAGGAGCCCGGCGAGGCCGCCGACCACGGTGGCCCGGCCCGGCGCAAGATGCAGCCGGCCGGTGTCCCCGACCCGAACGAGTGGGGCCCGCTCAAGGGCACCCTGCCCCCGGTCGCCGAACGCCCCGCCCGCGCCGCGCGGGCCGGCGGCGCGGCCGCCGCCCGGGCCGGGGCCGGGGCCGGCGTCGACCGCCCGCGCCGCACCCGCAGCGTGGGGGAGGGCTCGGTCGGCCAGGCCGCCGAGGCCCCGCCCGCCGACACCGCCCCGGAGGCCCCGCCGGTCCGGGCCGACCGCCCGCGCCGCACCCGCAGCGTCGGCGAGGGCTCGGTCAGCCAGGCGCCCGACGCCCCGTCGGCCCCCGGGACGGCCGAGGCCCCGTCGGCCCCCGAGGCCCCGCGCCGCACCGCCCGCACCCAGTCGTCCGACGCCCCGTGGCACGCGCCCGTCCCGGCCCACGACGACGGGAAGCCCGCGGCGGCCCCCGAACGACCCGAGCCCGAACAACGACCCGAGCCCGGACAACGACCCGAGCCCGGACAACGACCCGAGCCCGGACAACGACCCGGGGCCGAACCCGAGCAGCAGGACGGAGACAGCGCGTGAACCTCCTCGACACGCTGCTGCGCTGCGTCGGCACGCTGGTGGCGTTCCTGGTGCTGCCGTTGGTGGTCGGCCAGACCGAGCACAAGGCGATGGCGCACATGCAGGGCCGGCTCGGCCCGATGTACGCGGGCGGCTTCCACGGCTGGGCGCAACTGGTCGCCGACGGCGTGAAGTTCGTCCAGAAGGAGAACGTCGTCCCGAAGGACGCCGACCGGAAGGTGTTCCAGCTCGCCCCGGCGGTCGCGCTGCTGCCGTACCTGGTGGTGCTGCTGGTGATCCCGATCGGCCCGGACGGGCTGGTCGGGCAGGCGGTCGACGCGGGCATCTTCTTCGTGCTGGCCGTGATGGGCATCGGCGTGCTCGGCTCGCTGATGGCCGGCTGGGCGTCCGCCAACAAGTTCTCGCTGCTGGGCGCGCTGCGCACGGCCGCCCAGCTGATGTCGTACGAGCTGCCGATGCTGCTGGCCGCCGCCTCGGTGGCGATGGCGGCGGGCACGGTGGCGCTGCCCGGGATCGTGGACGCCTTCCACTGGTGGTGGGTGCCGTGGCAGGCGATCGGCGCGTTCGTGTTCTTCACGGCCGGCCTGGCCGAGCTGCAGCGCCCGCCGTTCGACATGCCGGTGGCCGACTCGGAGATCATCTTCGGCGCGTACACCGAGTACACCGGCCTGCGCTTCGCCCTGTTCCTGCTGGCCGAGTACGCGGGCATCGTGGTGCTCTGCGCGCTCACCTCGGTGCTGTTCCTGGGCGGCTGGCACGGCCCGTTCGCCGACGGCCTGGGCTGGCTCTGGACGCTGCTGAAGACCTTCGCGCTGGCGTTCGTGGTGATCTGGCTGCGGGTCACCTACCCGCGGCTGCGCGAGGACCAGCTGATGCGCTTCGCGTGGACGGTGCTGATCCCGCTCGCCCTGGCCCAGCTCGTCCTGACCGGTGTCGTCAAGGTGGTGTTGCTCTGATGGGCGTTCCCGGCTCCGGCCTGGCCAAGGGCCTGGCCGTCACCATGCGCACGATGATGCGGAAGACCGTCACCGCGCAGTACCCGGACGTCCAGCCCGACCTGCCGCCGCGCTCGCGCGGCGTGATCGCGCTGCTGGAGGAGAACTGCACGGTCTGCATGCTGTGCGCCCGCGAGTGCCCGGACTGGTGCATCTACATCGACTCCCACAAGGAGACGCTGCCCGCCGCCGACCCGAACGCCCGCGCCCGGACCCGCAACGTGCTGGACCGCTTCGCGATCGACTTCTCGCTCTGCATGTACTGCGGGATCTGCATCGAGGTCTGCCCGTTCGACGCGCTGTTCTGGTCCCCGGAGTTCGAGTACGCGGAGACCGACATCCGCGAGCTCACCCACGAGCGCGAGCGGCTGCGCGAGTGGATGTGGACCGTCCCGCCGCCGCCCGCGCTCGACGCCGCGGCGGAGGAGCCCAAGGAGATCGCCATGGCCCGCAAGGCCGCCGACAAGCTGGCCGCCGCCGCGGCAGCCCAGGAGGGGGAGCCGAGTTGAGCACCCTGCTGGCCGCGGCGGGCTCGCTGGAGCCCGCCGCGCGCTCCTACCTCTCGCCCACCGGGCAGGAGATCGTCTTCCTGCTGGTCGGCGTCCTCGTGCTCGGCGCGGCGGTCGTCTCGGTGACGACCCGCCAGCTGGTGCACGCCGCGCTCTGGCTGGTGGTCGCGCTCGGCGGCCTGGCCGTCGAGTTCCTGCTGCTGACGGCCGAGTTCGTGGCCTGGGTGCAGGTGCTGGTGTACCTGGGCTCGGTGGTCGTGCTGGTGCTGTTCGGCCTGATGCTGACCCGCGCCCCGATCGGCCGCTCCCCGGACGCCGACTCCGGCAACCGCCCGGCCGCGCTCGCCGTCGGCCTGGCCTCCGCCGCGACCCTGGTCACCCTGGTCGTCGACGCCTTCCGCTCCTCCTGGATCGACCTGTACGGCGCGGCCGGCACCACCCGCCTCACCGGCGAGTACCTGTTCTCGCACTGGGTGCTGCCGTTCGAGGCGCTGTCGGTGCTGCTGCTCGCCGCCCTGGTCGGCGCGATCGTGCTGTCCCGCACCGCGGGCGGGCGGGCGAAGCCGCGGCCCGGCCGCCTGCGCACCGCCGCGACGAAGCCGAAGGAGCGCTGACGTGCACCTCGCCTACCCCGCCGTCCTGGCCGCGCTGCTGTTCAGCGTCGGCGTGTACGGCGTGCTCGCCCGGCGCAACGTCGTCCTGGTGCTGATGTCGGTCGAGCTGATGCTCAACGCCGTCAACCTCAACCTGGTCGCCTTCGACGTCTGGCTGCGCGACACCCTGCACGCCGGCCAGGCGCTCACCCTGTTCACCATCACGATCGCCGCCGCCGAGATCGGCCTGGGCCTGGCGATCGTGCTGCTGGTGTACCGCACCCGGGGCACCGCCGCCGTCGACGAGGTCACCGCGCTCGGCGACCGCCACGAGGCGGACCCCGCGGTGGACCCCGCGGCGAACCCCGAGGAAGTTGCCCGATGAACCTCGCGCTGCCGATCCTCGTCCCCGCGCTGCCCGCCCTCGGTGCCGCCGCCGGCCTGGCCACCGGCCGCCGCCACCCCGGCCTGGCCCGCCCGCTCGCGGTGCTCCCGGTCGCGGTCTCCGCCGTGCTGGCCCTGGTCACCGCCCTCCAGCTCGGCACCGGCACCGCCCTGGACGCCGCCACCCGGCTCGCCCCCACCGGCGGCCCCGAGATCTCGCTCGCCCTCCACCTGGACGGCTACTCCTCGCTGATCTCGGTGCTGGTCGGCCTGGTCGCCACCTGCGTGCAGGTCTACTCGACCGCGTACCTGAAGGACGACCCGCGCTACCCCTCGTACGCGGCCCTGGTCTCGCTGTTCACCGCCGCGATGTTCCTGGTCGTCTACTCCGGCGACCTGATCGTGCTGCTGGTCGGCTGGGAGGTGATGGGCATCTGCTCGTACTTCCTGATCGGCCACCACTGGGAGACCGCCGACGCCCGCGGCGCCTCGCTGAAGGCGTTCCTGGTCACCAAGCTCGGCGACGTGCCGTTCCTGTTCGGCCTGTTCCTGCTCGGCGCGGACGCCGGGACCTTCCGGATCACCGAGGTGCTGCGCACCGCCGCCGCCGGCGGCCTCCAGCACCCCACCCTGATCGCCCTGCTGCTGCTCGCGGGCGTGGCCGGCAAGAGCGCCCAGTTCCCGCTGCACACCTGGCTGCCCGACGCGATGGCCGGCCCGACGCCGGTCTCCGCGCTGATCCACGCCGCCACCATGGTCGCCGCCGGCATCTACCTGGTCGCCCGCCTGCTCCCGGTCTTCCTGCAGTCCTCGGCCGCCCTGCTGGTGCTGGCCGTGATGGCGGCCGTCACCATGGTCGGCTCGGCGCTGTGCGCGCTCGCCCAGGACGACCTGAAGCGGGTCCTCGCCTACTCGACGGTCGGCCAGCTCGGCTACATGGCCGGCGCGCTGGCCTCCGGCGACCGGCAGGCCGCCGTGTTCCACCTGGTCGCGCACGGTGCCTTCAAGGCCCTGCTGTTCCTCACCGCCGGCGTGGTCATCCACGCCGCGCACACCAACTCGATCGGCGCGATGTCCCGGATCGACGGCCTGCGCCGCCGCGTCCCCGACGCCTACTGGACGATGGGCATCGGCCTGGCCGCCCTGGTCGGCCTGCCGCCGTTCGCGGGCTTCTTCTCCAAGGAGTCGGTGCTCACCGCCGCCGAGCACGCCGCCCACGGCGAGGCCCTCACCGGCACCCTCGGCCCGGCCTCCGCCGTCCCCGCCGCGGCCGGCTGGACCGTCCTGGTCGCCGGGCTGCTCACCGCGCTGCTCACCGCCGCCTACGCCACCCGGCTCTGGCTGGTCGCCTTCCACTCCGCCCCGGGAGCCGCACCGGTGGCCGTCCCCGCCGACGCCCCGTACTCCCCGGAGATCGACGAGGCCGACCCGGCGCACGCCGAACCCGCCGCGATGCGCTGGCCGCTGTGGGTGCTGGCCGTGCCCGCGCTGGGCTTCGGCCTGCTCGGGCTGCGCACCGACTGGCTGCCCGCCCTGCTCGACGGCGAACCGCTGAGCCCCGCCGTCACCACCATGGCGCTCGGCACCGGCGCCGCCCTGGCCGGCGTCCTGGCCGGGTACGCCGCCTGGCGCACCGCCGCGGCCCGCGCCACCGCCGGGCTGCCCGCCACCGCCGGGCAGCCCGCCACCGCCGGGCAGCCCGCCACCGACCCCGGCCGCCTGCTGCTCGGCCCGCTGTACGGGCCCGCCCAGCACGGCTTCGGCGTCGACCGGCTCTACACCGCGCTGTTCGTCCGGCCCACCGCGGCCGCCGCCCGGCTGGTCCGGTTCCTGGACCGCGCCGTGGTGGAGACCTACGTCCGCGGCGCGGGCGCCGCCCCCGGCTGGCTCGGCCGCGCCGTCCGCTTCGCCCAGACCGGCAACGCCCAGGGCTACCTGAGCGCGCTGCTGGCCGGAGCCGTCCTGCTCGCCGTCCTGGTGGCGGTGGGCTCATGACCCGTCCTCACCTCCCCGTCCCGGCACGCCCTTGGAGCCCCCGATGAACGCGGTCCTCATCGCCCTCCTGGTGCTGCCGCTGCTCGGCGCCGCCCTGACGCTCGCCCCGATCGGCGACAAGCAGGCGCTGCGCCTCGGCACCACCGTCACCGGCGGCACCCTGCTGCTGGCGGTCGTCCTCGCCGCGGGCTTCGACCACGGCGACCCCGGCCGGATGCAGGCCGGCACCGACGTGTCGTGGATTCCCGCGCTGGACGTCCGCCTGCACCTCGGCGTCGACGGCATCTCGCTGCCGCTGCTGGTGCTGACCGCGCTGCTCACCTTCCTGTGCGCGCTCTACTCGGTGAAGAAGCTCCCGGCCGGCCCCGGCGGCCGCGCCTTCACCGGCCTGCTGCTCCTGCTGGAGACCGGCATGCTGGCCACCTTCGCGGTGCTCGACCTGGTGCTGTTCTTCCTGGCCTTCGAGATCGTGCTGATCCCGATGTACTTCCTGATCAGCCGCTGGGGCAGCGGCAGGAAGGTCCCGGCCGCCAACCGGTTCATCCTCTACACCCTGCTCGGCTCCGCCGTGATGCTGCTCGGCTTCCTGCTGATCGGCACGAAGGCCGGGACGTTCGACATGGTGAAGCTGGCCGCCGCGCACGGCTCCGGCCTGTCGCACACCACCCAGCTGATCGCCGCGCTGGCGATCCTGGTCGGCCTCGCCGTGAAGGCCCCCGCCTGGCCGCTGCACTCCTGGCTGCCCGACGCGCACACCGCCGCCCCGACCGTCGGCTCGGTGCTGCTGGCCGGCGTGATGCTCAAGATGGGCACCTACGGCCTGGTCCGGGTCCTGCTCCCGATCGTCCCCGACGGCACCGCGACCTTCGCCCCCTACCTGGGCGCGTTCGCCGCCGTCGGCATCGTCTACGGCTCGCTCGCCTGCCTCGCCCTTGCTCGGCCGGGAGCCAAGGGCGACCTGAAGCGCCTGATCGCGTACTCCTCGGTCGGCCACATGGGCTTCGTGCTGCTCGGCATCGCCTCGCTCACCCCGACCGGCCTGAACGGCGCGCTGTTCGCCAACATCGCGCACGGCCTGATCACCGGCCTGCTGTTCTTCGTGGTCGGCGCCCTCAAGGACCGCTACGGCACCGCCGACCTCGACACCCTCTCCGGAGCCACCGGCGCCGCCCTCTACGGCCGCGCCCCCCGGATCGGCGCCCTGCTCGCCTTCGCCGCCGTCGCCAGCCTCGGCCTGCCCGGCCTGGCCGGCTTCTGGGGCGAACTGCTCGCCATGTACGGCGCGTTCGACCCCGCGGACGGGCTCTCCCGCCCCGCCTTCGTCACCTACCTGGTGCTGGCCGGCCTCGGCACCCTGCTCACCGCCGCCTACCTGCTGATCGTGGTCAAGCGGATCTGCATGGGCGACCCGAAGCAGCCCGCCCCGGTCGCCGACCTGCCCGACCTGCGGGGCTACGAGGCCGCCAGTTGGACGCCGCTCGCCGCGCTCACCCTGCTCGCGGGCCTGTGGCCGGCCCTGCTGCTCGGCCTCTCCGACCCGGCCGTCAAGCACCTCCTCGGGAGCGGCTGATGACCACCACTCACGACCTGGGGCAGCCCGTCATGACTCAGCTCGCCGTCGCCGACCCGGGCGCCCTGATCCAGTCCGTCGACTGGGTGGCGATCGCCCCGCCGCTGATCACCGCGCTCGCCGCCCTCGCCGTCCTGGTCACCGACCTGTTCCTGCCCGAGGCCCGCAAGCGCCTGCTGGGGTGGCTGAGCGCCGCCGGACTGCTCGCCGCGCTGGCCGCCCTGCTGCCACTGGCCCTCGGCGACACCCGCTCCACCTTCTGCTTCAGGAGCCCCGGCGGCGGCTGCTCCTACACCGCCGACCACTTCGCGCTCGCCTTCCAACTGCTCGCCCTCGGCGGCGCGCTGCTGACCGTGCTGCTCTCCCTGCACACCGTCGAGGACGAGAAGCTGCCCGGCGGCGAGTACTGGTTCCTGCTGCTCTCCTCCGCCTGCGGCGCCGCCCTGCTCCCGGCCTCCCGCGACCTCGCCACCCTGGTGATCGCGCTGGAGGTCGCCACCCTGCCCGCGTTCGCCCTGGTCGCGCTGCGCCGGGACGGCCGGGGCGCGGAGAGCGCGCTCAAGTTCTTCCTCTCCTCGGTCACCGCGACCGCCGTGATGCTGCTCGGCGTCAGCTTCGTCTACGCCGCCGCCGGGACGGTCCAGCTCCAGGGCATCACCGACGGACTCGCCCACGCCCCGGCCCAGTTGAAGCCGCTCGCCGAGGCGGGCGCGGTGCTCACCCTGGTCGGCTTCGCGTTCAAGACCGCCGCCGTCCCGTTCCACTTCTGGGTGCCCGAGACCTACGTCGGCGCCCCGCTCCCGGTGGCCGGCTACCTCTCGGTGGTCGGCAAGGCGGCCGGCCTGTCCGGCCTCGCCCTGGTCACCACGCTGGCCTTCCACCCGTACGGCCGGACCTGGGGCCTGGTGCTGGCGGTGCTCGCCGCGCTCACCATGACGGTCGGCAACGCGGCCGCGCTGCGCCAGCGCACCGACACCCCGCACGGCGCGGTCCGGCTGCTCGCCTGGTCCTCGGTCGGCCAGGCCGGCTACCTGCTGGTGCCGCTGGCCGCCGCCGGGTACGCCGGTTCGGCCGAGCCGCTGGGCGCGACCGTGGCGTACGCGCTGATCTACGGCCTGGTGAACCTCGGCGCGTTCGGCGCGGTCGCCCTGGTCGGCGGCTCCGGCCGGCTGGACGACTTCCGCGGCCTGGCCGCCCGCAACCGCTGGGCGGCGTTCGCGCTGGCCTTCTTCCTGCTCTGCCTGGCCGGCCTGCCGCCGGGCGTGGTCGGCCTGTTCGGCAAGGTCGTGGTGTTCCGCGCCGCGGTCGACGCGGGCCTGGGCTGGCTGGCCGTGGTGATGGCGGTGAACGTGGTGGTCGCGCTCGCCTACTACCTGAAGTGGACGGCGCTGCTGTTCGCCCCGTCCGCCGAACCGGCCGGGCCGGGCCGCGCCCCGGCGTCCCTCACCGCCGCGCTGGGCCTGGCGGCCTGTGGCGCGGCGGTGCTCTCGGTGGCCCCGCAGCTGGTGCTCCAGGTGGTGTCGGGCAGCCTGTTCTGACCTGTGGTCGAATGCCCGGGGGAACGAACGGGCCAGCTCGGCGCGTTGATCCCGGCAGAGGGAAGCTGCTCAGGGGGCTTCCGCCGGCACCACAGGAGGGCCCGCAGTGCACCGCCACCACAACGGATTGCGGACGGCCGTCCTGCTGGGGGGCCTGTCCGCGCTGATCCTGGTGATCGGCAGTTTCTTCGGCCGCACCGGTCTGCTGGTGGCCCTGCTGGTCGCGGTCGGCACCAACGCCTACGCCTACTGGAACAGCGACAAGCTGGCGCTGCGCGCGATGCGGGCCCGCCCGGTCAGCGAGATCGAGGCCCCGCGGCTGTACCGGATCGTCCGCGAGCTCTCCACCGCGGCCCGCCAGCCGATGCCGCGGCTGTACATCTCGCCGACGCCCGCCCCGAACGCCTTCGCCACCGGCCGCAACCCGCGCAACGCCGCGGTCTGCTGCACCGACGGCATCCTCCGGCTGCTGGACGAGCGCGAGCTGCGCGGCGTGCTCGGCCACGAGCTGAGCCACGTCTACAACCGGGACATCCTGATCTCCTCGGTCGCCGGGGCGCTGGCCTCGGTGGTGATGTTCCTGGTGAACTTCGCCTGGCTGATCCCGGTCGGCCGCTCGGACGACGACGACGGCCCGGGCCTGGTCGGCATGCTGGCGATCATGATCCTGGGGCCGGTCGCGGCGGGCCTGATCCAACTGGCCGTCAGCCGCTCCCGCGAGTACCAGGCGGACGCCGACGGGGCCCGGATCACCGGCGACCCGCTGGCCCTGGCGAGCGCCCTGCGCAAGCTCGACTCCGGCACCCAGCGCCTCCCGCTGCCGCCCGAGCCGCAGCTGCAGACCGCCGGCCACATGATGATCGCCAACCCGTTCCGCCCCGGCGAGCGCGGCGCGAAGCTGTTCTCCACCCACCCGCCGATGCGCGAGCGGATCGCCCGGCTGGAGCGGATGGCCGGTCGCTGAACCGGTGGCCGGCAGGTCACCTTCCGTACTCGCTCGGCATGCGACGCCCGTTTCGGGGTGGTACGAATCGTTTCGTCCCCCGACGATCCCCGTCCCCGGGGACTCTCGTCCAACCGTGCGCGGGATCGGAGCGTCATGGACAACTATCCGCTGCTCAACATCTTCTGGACGATGCTGGAGCTGTTCCTCTGGATTCTCTGGTTCTTCCTGCTCTTCAAGATCATCACGGACATCTTCCGCAGCAACGACATGGGCGGCGGCGCCAAGGCCGGCTGGACGATCTTCGTCATCCTGCTGCCCTTCCTCGGCGTCCTGGTCTACCTGATCGTCCGCGGCGGCTCGATGCACGAACGCGACCTCGACCAGGCCAAGCAGGCCGACGCCGCCTTCCAGGACTACGTCCGCCGGGCCGCCGCCGGAACCCCGCCCTCCACCAACCACGTGGACGAGCTGTCCAAGCTCGCCGAGCTGAAGAACAGCGGCGCCCTGTCCGAGGACGAGTACCGGCGGGCCAAGGACAAGCTGCTCGCCTGACCGGCCGTCCCGGACCGGAGGCCCGCCGCGGAGCAGGTTCCGCGGCGGGCCTCCGGCGTGCGCGGGCCCTACTGGGCGTCCTGGAACTCCCGGTCGTGGCCGCCGTGGCGCCGGCGGCCGTCGCTGCGGTCCCGGACCAGGGTGAAGCGGTCGAACAGCACCGGCACCGGGTCGGGCTGCCCGGCCACCGCGGTCGCCGAGTGGTAGTAGCTGACGGTGATGCTGGTCCGCCCGCCCGGCGCCAGGCCGGGGTCCACGTCGAACACCGCCATGCCGTACGGGAAGGCGTGGTCCGGGTCGCGGACGGCCGACCAGGTGGCCTTCTCCTTGGCGTCCGGGTCGGCCTTGAAGGTCAGCCGCTGGGTGCGGACGAACGCGTCCGGCACGCCGCCGGCCGGGTCGGTCAGGAAGTCGTCGTCGTGCGAGGCGGTGCCGCCGCCGCCCAGGATCAGGTGCACGGTGCCCCGGGAGCTGTCGATCTGCCGCAGCTCGTCGTCCACCACGCTCGGGCGCAGCAGGGTGCCCGGGTCGGTGCCGCGGACGGGGTGGGTGCGCTCGTAGTCGTGGTCGTGGCCGGCCAGCACCAGGTCGACCGAGTAGCGGTCCAGGACCGGCAGCAGGTGCTCGCGCAGGCCCATGTCGCCGCCGTGGCTCTTCGCGGAGGAGGACATCGCGAACTGGTGCATCGAGACCACCACCCAGTCCACCTCGCCGCCGCTCCGGGCCCGCGCCAGGGTGCGCTCCAGCCAGCGCAGCTGGGCGCCCTGGCTGTAGCCGAAGATGTAGACGGACTGCCCGGTGGCCGGGTCGATCGAGGCGTCGTCCTCCACCGAGAGGTCGTTGCCGTCCAGGCTGAGGAACAGCACCGAACCGACCTGGAAGGCGTACCAGTTGCCGCAGAAGTCGCGGGTCCGGTTGTCCGGCAGGTCGAACCGGGCGTGGTACGAGGCGTAGCCCAGCTCGCCGCCGCCGGCCTCCACCTCGTGGTTGCCGGGCGCGGGCATCCAGGGGCGGTGGGCGGCCGACTGCTGGAGGTTGTTCATGAAGGCGTCCCAGCACTGCGGCTGGAGCTGCGGGTTGTTGTTGGCGTAGGCGAGGTCGCCGTTCAGCAGGTGGAACAGCGGGTCGAAGCGCTCGACCTGACGGACCGCCGCGGCCGCGTGGACCGAGGACTTCGACCACTTCGGGTCGCCCGCGCCCAGGTCGCCGAAGCTGGTGAAGCGGAACGCCGCCCGCCCCGGCCGCGGCGCGGTCCGGAAGCTGCCGCGGACCGGGGCCGCGCCGTCGTGCGCCACCTCGTACACGTAGGCGGTGTCCGGGCGCAGCCCGCGCAGCCGCACGCTGTGGGTGTACGTCTCGACCTTGTTCAGCCCGTCCAGGTACGAGCGGCTGTGCGCCGGCTCGGTCCGGCCGAAGCCCTCGCGCGCGGTGCCGAGCCGCAGCTTCGGCCGGCGCACCGAGCCCGCGGTGGCCCAGGAGACGGTCATCTCGGTGGACGGCTCCTCGCCCCACTGCAGGTGCACCTGCTCCGGCGCGGGGACGCCCGCCACCGCGGGCTGGGTCCACAGCAGCGCCGAGCCGGGAACGGCGGCCAGCACGCCGGCCGTGGTGGTGGTGCGGAGCACCGTTCTGCGCGAGGGGTGAGCCACTGTCGCCTCCGTTGTAGACAGTCGAGAGCCGCCCGGACCCTCCCAGCCCCCGGCGAACACCGCACCCCCGCCCGCCACCGCCCGGCCGAACCCCGGGTGAACGCCCCGGAACCGACGCTCCGTCACACCCCTGCCACAGCCGCGGGCCGCCGCCGCGCGTTCCGCGCCCGGTGTGCGAGCCTGGAGGCATGAAGCTGGTCAACTTCCTGCTCAACGTCATCTGGCTGCTGTTCTGCGGACTGTGGATGGCGCTCGGCTACGCCGTCGCCGGGATCGTCTGCTTCGTGCTGATCGTCACGATCCCGTTCGGGAGCCTTCACCGGGGATCAGCATCACGCGCGGGTCGACCCGCCCTTCGATTCGCATAGGCGGCACGAGGTCGAGGACGGGGAGCGGTACCCGTTCGATGGTGTCGAGGATGGTGTTGACGGTTGACCAAGTCCCGTCCTGAGCCCATTCGTTGAAGTACTTCGAGGCAGTACTGGTCGACCCGTACTCCTCGCGGAGCATCGGCCAGGAGGCCCCGGTCCGGGCCTTGGCGAGGATCGCGTCGACCGAGCGGCGGACCCGGTTGCCGCGGCCGGTCGGCAGCAGGTGGGCGATCAACTGCCAGCTCTCGTCGGACAGATCGCTCGCCGGTACGGCCAGGTTGGCGGAGCGGTACCAGGACTGGACCGTGCAGGGCACGCCGCCTCGGCGGAGCGGGACGGGCCCCTCCATGAACACCTTCACATCGAGCAGGGCGAGCACCTCGCTCTGCTCCTCGGGCTTCATGTCGGCGAGATGGTGACGGGCCGTCCGGGCGAGCTGCCGGAGGTCGCGGGCGCGGCGGTCCGCGTCCTCGATCTCCGCTAGCCAGGCGGCGGCTTCCGCCCGCATCTGGTGGAGCTGCTCCAGCTCGGCGTTGAGCGAGGCGGTCGCCTCCGCGATGGCGTTCGCCGACTGCTGCTGCTTGGCGGAGACGACGATCACGGCAGCGATGGAGCTGTCCAAGGCGGCGATCTGGCGGTCGAGTTCTGCGATTCGCTCGGTGTGTGCGGACTGGTCGCCCTGGGCCATGCCGACCCACTCGGCAGCGAGCCGCTCCAGCTTCTCGGAGTCGCCGAGCAACTCGACCACCTCGGACCAGACCCGGGTCTCGACGGCCTCGGCGTCGACGTAGGAGCAGTCGCACACCTCCTGCTCGGGGACGGTCTCGGTCTTGCCGCTGCAGCGGTAGTTCCGGCGGCCGGTGGCGAGCGACTCGCGGCTGATCCCGGTGTAGGGCTCGCTGCAGAGCCCGATGAGGCGCCCGCTCAGCGGGTAGACCGCTCGGTTGCCGCTGCTGGGCTTCGACCGCGAGGAGACCTTCCTGCGCAGGGCCGCCGCCTCGTGCTCCTCGAGGATCCGCGACAGCGCGATCGTCACCGACTCGCCCCACACCGGGTTGCCGTCCATGTCGGTCATAGCGTGCACGCCACGGAAGACGAACTCGGCGTCGAGGACGGCGCGGGACATGATGCGGTCGCGCAGGTTGGCGGCTGACCATGGCCTGCCGGACCGGGTCGTCCTCCCCTCGGCGTTGAGCCGGATGGCGATCTGACGGAAGTTGAGGTTCTCGGCCACCACCATCCGGTAGACGCGCCGGACGAGCTTCCGCTCGCCCTTGTCGATGACCAGGCGGGAGGCGCGCTTCGTGCCCTTGTGCTTGATCCGGTACCCGAACGGTGGCCGGCCGCCGATGTGCGGGGTACCGGGCTCCTCGGCCTTCTCCTGGAGGCCGCCCTGGGTCCGGGAACGGATGTTCTCCCACTCGGTCTCGGCGTAGTCGGCCTCGCGGCGCATCTGCGCGCGGCCCTCGGGCGTGGTGTTGTCGATGTTCCGGTTGACGATGGCGACGAAGACGTTGATGTCCTCCAGCGCCCAGACCCAGCGCCAGAAGGCGCGGCCGGTCCGGCCGATGCGGTCGCCCTTCTCCACCACGACGATGTCGAACTCGTCCCGCTCGGCGCACTCCATCAGGCGGTCGAAGTCCGGCCGTTCGCCCATCTCCTTGGAGCCGGAGACGCCGTCGTCCTCGAAGGTGCCGACGTGATCCCAGCTCTTGCCCTTGATGTGCCGGGCGTTCTTCTTGGCCTGGCTGGCGATGCCGAAGCCCAGCTTCTGCTCCTCGGTGCTGACCCGGAGGTAGTCCACTGCTCGGAGCGTGCGAGGCGCCATGGCGCGGGCGAGCGTGGCGGATGCGGCACGTGGGCGGGTGCTGGGATTCGTCATGTCGGCTCCTGGGCGGTCGGCCGGCCCCGGCGACGGCTGAAGCCGTCGCCGGGGCGCTCAACGTGGGGTGAAGGTATGCGAATTACTCGCGAGATGGTGCTGTTTCCGCGCCAGCGCGAGGAGTTGAAGTGCGTGGAGCGAATAGGAGGCGCAGGAGGCGGGCGCGCTCAGCTGGTGTCAGGTCGGCCCCCTGCGACCACGTCACGGAGATCCTGGGCTGCCGGACGCCTTTAGGGCGAACGCTCCTGTGCAGTTGGCTGTCGAAGGAGGCCGTGATGTTGGGGCAGTTCAGCTGGGGGAACTGGGCGTGGGTAATGGGACTCCTTGGGCTTCAGGATTGGGGAGGGGAGGCGGTGGCCTCGGTGGGGGTGATGGTGACGCGGCCGTGTCCGGATAGGGGACAGGCCAGGGAAGCTGCGGTCGGTCGAGGCAGGGCGGAGGCCTGCGTCGTACGGCAGCTGGCGAAGACCGTCAGATCGGTCTGGGAACTCGGCGGTGACCGCCGAGGTCAGGGAGAGCGCCGTGTCCGTGACGACGGCGTGATCAGCCCGTGAGCTGAGCTCAAGGGCCGAGGGGTGGGGCGCCTGGCTCCTTTCTCGGTGACGGCAAGGCAGTTCGGCAACAGGGCCGAGGATGGTGACCGGCCGGAACTGGCAGGGAAACCGGCGGTTACCCCTCGGGTGTGGCGTCGCCCTGCAGCCGCTCCGCCTGCCGCTTGGCTTCCTCGAAGGCCGGGAAGCGGAAGAAGATCAGAGGGGAGATGCGGACGGGGCCGCGTCGGCGGCTCTCCTCGCTGAGGGCGCGGACGATGCGGTCGTTCAGCTCCTTGGCGTGTTGCGGGAAGATCGCGTTGTACTGGTCGATGGCCTCGAACACCGTGTTGGTGCTCTGCAGCAGGTCCAGCAGGAAGCGGTACCTGGCGACCACCTCGGTGGTCAGCTGGGAGATGTGCTTGTCGGAGGAGGACTCGGGCGGGCCGAGGAACTCCTCCAGGGTGAGGTCGAAGACCTTGGCGAAGCCGATCGCCTCGTCGAGGTTGATCCGCCGGCGGGGCTCGCCGCTCTCGATCCGCCAGACCGACGACTGGTTCATGGGGTAGCCGGAGGCGGTCATGCGCTTGGCGAGTTCGCCGGTGCTCCAGCCGAGGTACTCGCGCTCCAGGCGGACTCGCTCGGCGGCGTGCTCCTCGCTGAGCGCGGGAGCTGCAGGAGAGCTCTCGGGCTGGCCCGGCTCGTCGGTCACTCGATTCACCTCGCATCGAAGTCGGCTCGTTCTTGCATCGTCGCTAGAGTGAAGCTACAGTCATCCCTGGCGGATGGCAAGTCCATCCGAAATGCATCATCCATCGAGCCCCCGGAGCCCACCACGACCCCCGCTACCGCGATACTCCCCGCTCGCCTTCCGTCCCCTGCCCGGGCTGTCCGGGTGACCTCCTGGGACCGGCTCGCCGTCGCCCTGATCGGCGTGGCCGGATTCGCCCTGTTCTTCGACGCGCTGCAGCAGATGGCCGTCGCCATCCACGTGCGCGGCCCGCTGGCGTACGTCTTCCCGCTCACCGTCGACGGGTTCATCGCCTACGGCGTGCGCGCCCTGCTGGTCCTGCGGGCCGCACCGTGGACGGCGCGCCTGTACGCCTGGTTCCTGTTCGCCGGTGCGACCGCCGCCAGCGTGTGGGCCAACGCCCTGCACGCCGTGCGCCTGAACCAAGTGCTCGACCAGGGCGGCGGGCTGCAGCTCGGCGACGCCGTCCACCTCTACATCCTCATCGCCCGCCACGCCGTCACCCCGCAGCCCGCCCCGGCTGGAGCGTCCGGCAGGACTTCTGCCGACCCCATGTTCCCGGACCCCGGCGCGCCGGACCGGCCGATCGGTGGTCCGGTTGCACCCGCCCGGCCGTCCGCCGCGACCGGACCGTCCGTCTCCAGCGGTCCGGAGGGTTTGGACGGGACTGCGGTCCGGTCCGCGCCGTCCGCCTCCTCCGCGCCAGACGAAGTCGGTGGTCCGCTCTCGTCCGTCGCGGACCCGGTGCTGGTCCGGGCCGCCGGTGGTCCGGGGGCGGGGTCGGCAGAACTCTCCGGCTCCGAGACGCGGACGGACGGCGGTCCGGATGCCGATGGCATGGCCGAGCCGCCTCCTGCTGCTGGGGGTGGTCCGGGGCGGCGGGCGGGTCGTCCGGTGGGAGCGTCGATGGAGCGGCTGCTGCAGGTCAGCCGGCCTGCGGTCCGAGCCCATGGCCGCCCGAGCCGCCCGGTTGTCGAGCGTGCGGTCCGCGAGGCCAACCTGCCCATGGGCAGTACCCGCTTCACGGTCCTGATGGACGAGCTCCGCAAGGAGTTCCCGCACGGTCCGGACCGCGAGCACCCACCGGTCGACTGACCCCACCCCGGCGTACCGGTCTACCGTCCGGTGCGTCCGCTCCGACTTCTGCCGATGCGCAGAACTCCCTGGTCCGGTTCGGTCCGTCCGCAGCTGACCCGGTCGCTGCGGACGGACCGCATCCCTTCGCCGTGCGCACACCGGACCATCCCGCCTCCGGAGCATGGCGGCCTGCGCGCGAAGCCTTCCGCCCTCGTGCTGGGCATGGTCCGGACGCTGACCAACCTGATCCCGACAACCCCTGGAGCATGCCCTGACCGACATCTTTCCCGTTCCGGACCACCGCTCTGCCGGTGGTGTAACCTCCTTCGGCCGCACCGGAGTTGACCATCCACGCGTCAACGGCGGAGCAAGCGAGTGCGGGGCCCCTACGGGGCCCCGCACGCGGACGTCCACGCCCAAGGGGGCGTGGACGTGCCGGTGCTGCCGAGGGCGGCAGCACCGGAGCTTCACCGCGGGGGCGCGGCGAAGCAGGAGAAGACGCCCGCCGTCGAGCCGCACCCGTCCGCCCGATCCGCCGAGCGTGCCCCGCGTGCCGTCGTCCGCCGTGCCAAGCGCCGCCGGCGTGACAACGACAACCCGAAGACGAAGAAGCTCGGCTTCCGGTGCACCGCGGAGCGGGAAGCGCAGATCAAGCGGCTCGCTCAGGAGGCCGGCCTGAACGTGGCCGACTACCTGGAGCGCCAGGCCCTGACTCCGTGCGGCGCCGGGACGGTGACCCGTGATGAGCAGCTCGATCAGGCCGTGCAGGCGCTGGACGCCGCGCGCTTCCAGGTCAGCCGACTCGGCGTCAACGTCAACCAGATCGCCTTCCAGCTCAACGCCGAGATGGGCATCGAGCACGGCCCGGCGCAGGCCACCTTGGCCAGGGCCAGGGAGGCGGTGGCCGAGGTCCGCAGGGCGGTGGCCGGGGTGGACGCTTCGGCGATGCGGGTGGCGAAGGCCGCCCGCCGGTGATCACCACCGCCCGCTCCGGGGCGGACACGCTCAAGGCGCTCAAGTACCTGTACGGTCCGGGCCGGCGCAACGAGCACACCGACCCGCACCTGGTGGCCTCCTGGGACGGCTTCGCCCCCGACCCGGGCCGCGACGGCGAGGCCACCTTGGCCCAGCTGCGCGACGCCCTCGACCTGCACGTCGTGCGCTACGGCAGGCCGGTCGCCAAGCACGTCTACCACCGCATGGTCCGTGCCGACCCCACCGACCGGACCCTCGGCGACGAGGAGTGGGGTGCGATCGCACGCCGGGTCGTGGCCGCCGCCGGCATCGCCCCCGACGGCGATCCGGACGGCTGCCGGTGGGTCGCCGTCCACCACGGGGACAACCACATCCACATCCTCGCCACCGTGGTGCGCGCCGACCTGACCCAGGCCCGCCTGCGGGGCGACCAGTACCGGACGGAGGCCGAGCTCACGAAGATCGAGCGCGAGTTCGGGCTCAAGGACTGGTCCGACACCCGAACCCGCGACTACCGGGCGGGGATCCCCAAGCGCCCCAAGAGCCCGGAGCTGCGCAAGGCCGAGCGCCTGGGCCAGGAGGAGACGGGGCGGGCCCGGCTGCGGACCGGCGTGCGGCGGGCCCTCGCGGGGGCTGTGGGGGAGGAGGAGTTCCTCGCCCGCCTGGCCGTGCAGGGCATCCGGTGCGAGGTCCGCCGCCTGCCCTCCGGCGACGCCAGGGGCTACAAGTTCGCCCTGCCTACCGGCGAGCTGGGTCCTCCGGTGTGGTTCTCCGGCAGCCAGCTGGCCGCTGACCTGACCCTGCCCAAGATCCACGAACGGTTCGCCGCTGGCATCGACGAACCCGCACTGGTCGGCAAGGGGCGGCCGGTCACGGTCAGGTACCGGGCCAGCACCAGCCTCGACCGCGCCACCGCCACCGTCGACGACGACCCGCGTGCGGGTCAGGTCAGCGCGGTGGTCAGCGGCACGATCGAGGTCCTCGACACCCTCGCCCTCACCAGCCCGGTCCTGTCACGGAAGGAGATCAACCAGGCCGCCCGGGCCCTGGAGTTCACCGCGGTCGCCCGCACCCGCGCCGCCCGGGCGGAGGCGCGGGCGATGCGCTCGGTAGCCCGCGAACTTCTCTACGCCGGCCCCGCCGGAGGCCGGGGTGAGGAGGGCACGGCCGCCGCCACGATCCTGGCCAGCCTGATCCTGCTGGCGATCGTCATCGCCAAGTGGCACGCCGCCCAAGGCCACCAGCACCAGGCCGCCGCCGCACGGGCAGCGGCACAGCACCTGCGGACCGCCTACGGCAGGCACGCGGGACGGCCGATCGCTGTCCTCGACACCCAGGGCCGCCAACTGCCCCAGCCCGCCCGCGACCGGCACGAGACACACGCCCGCCGGGCACTGCCTGCCGACCTGGCAGCCCGGGTGCTCGCGGACCAGGGCTGGGCGGCGCTCGCCGCCACCCTGGCCGAAGCCGAGCAAGCCGGCCACGACCCACAGGCCCTGCTCGCCCAGGCCGCCGGGCAGAGGGAGCTGGCCAGTGCCGACTCCCCGACCACCGTGCTCACCTGGCGCATCCGCCGAGGCGCCCACCTCCCGGCACCCGCGCCGATCGTCACCCCGGAGGAGCGCCGCACCAGTGCGGCGCTGTCCCGCACGGTCACCCACCGCACCGCTGGCACGCCGGCCATCGCGGTCAGCCCGCCGTCCCCGCCGCCCCCCGGACCGGATACCGGGCGCCGCACGCGGTGACCAACCCCGGTGGGGGGGGGGGGGGGGCCCCCCCCCCCCCCCCCCCCCCCCCCCCCCCCCCCCGCCGGGGGGCGGGGGGGGGGGCCGGGCCGGGCCCCGCGCCCGCGGGGGGGGCGGCCGGGCCGGGCCCGGGCCCCCGGGACGGTACGGGTCAGGAAGCG
>NZ_JBIVNB010000008.1:0-331375 GCF_044753345.1 Kitasatospora sp. NPDC088391 | reverse complement strand
CCCCGGCGCGGGGGGCGGGGGGGGGCGGGGGCCCCCCCCGGGGGGGGGGGGGGGGGCCCCCCCCCCCCCCCCCCCCCCCCACCGGGCCCTCCCTGCCGGCATCGAGGTGGCCGGCAACCCCTTCCCCCTTGTTCGCCTGCCACCCAGCGGTGGCTGGGCAGATCCGCATACCCCCAACCAAGTACTGGAGACTTCTTCTTGCGTTCGATCCCTGTCGTGCCGCGCACCGTGTTCTCGACGTCCCGCACCGCGGAGTTCCTGGACCGGCAGGCCCTGCAGTCCCAGACCGGCCGGTCCCACGATCGGTTCGGCGATGTCGTGATCAAGGAACTGCTCGACAACGCCCTGGACGCCGCGGAGTCCGCTCGCGTCGCCCCCGAGATCGGCCTCACGGTGTCGTCGGCCGATGGCGTGGCGCGCGTGTGCGTGAGCGACAACGGTCCCGGCATCCCGGCCGCCGTCATCGAGCGGATCCTGGACTTCACCCGCAACGTCTCCGACAAGGAGAGCCTGCGCTCGCCGACCCGCGGCATGCAGGGCAACGCCTTTAAGACCCTGCTCGGCATCCCCTACGCGCTCAGCGTCACCGAGCCGGTGGTCATCGAGGCGCGCGGGGTACGCCACGAGATCGCCCTGTCCACCGACCCGTCGTCCGAGCTCGCCATCTGCCACGCCAAGACCTCTTCCACCCGCACCACCGGCACGGCGGTGACCGTGCCGCTTCCGGCAGACCGGGTCACGGCCGCCAAGGCGGCCGGGTGGCTGCGAAAGTTCGCGCTCGTCAACCCGCACGCGCGCTTCGTTGACCACGGTCAGGCCGCGGGCGGCGAGGGGGCCGGAATTTACGAGCCCACGGCTCCCGAGGGATGGCGCAAGCCCTGGCCTACCGACCCGACCAGCGCACACCACTACGACAAGGCGGCGATGGAGAAGCTGGTCTTCGCCCACATCCGCGAGCACCGCCAGGGTGGCGCGGACCTGACCGTTCGGGCGTTCACCGGCACCTTCGCCGGGCTGTCCGGCTCGGCCAAGGCCAAGAAGGTCGCCGAACAGCTCCCCCAGATCACGCACCTGTCCGGGTTCGAGGAGAAGCGGGAGCAGGTGCCGGTGCTGCTGGCCGCAATGAAGGAGCACAGCAAGCCGCCCACACCCAACTACCTCGGCAAGGTGCCCCGCGACCACTACATCCACGTCCTGGACCAAGCGTTCGGCGTCGAGGAGCTGTGGTTCGCCCGCAAGCAGCTCATCGACGGGGCCGGGATCCCGTGGAGCATCGAGGTCACCGTCGCCCGCACCAAGCGCCCCGGCGACGTCGCCTTCGCGGTGAACTACTCGGCGACCTTCGGCGACCCGCTGGCGCGCACCCGCCTGGCCGGCGACAAGATCTCCGAGTATGGGGCGCTCTCGTTCCTGGACCAGGCCGACGCGGCCCCCGTCCCCGCCAACCAGTCGCTCCGGGCCGCCATCGTCCATCTGGTCTGCCCTGTGCCGCAGTTCACCGACAAGGGCAAGACGACGCTCGTCGTCCCGCGCGAGGTCGCCGACGCCTGCGCCCAGACCCTGGCCGCCGCGAGTCGGGTGCTGCTCAAGGACAAGCGCTCCAAGCAGAGCGCCGATCGGCGCGAGATGCGGGCGGCGATACGCGAACTCGACGCCGAGGCGGCCACCCGGGCCGAGCCGAAGGTGACCCTGAAGGACGCCGTGTTCGCGGTCATCCGCGAGGCCATCGCGCAGGCCCGCGGTGCCGAAGAGCTGTCATTCTCCTCCCACACCCTCTTCTACAAGATCCGCCCGCTCGCGCTGAAGCTCCTGCCTCCCGGCTCCAAGGTCACGGCCCCCTACGTCGAACAGACTCTGCTCCCCATGTGGGAACGGGCCAACGGCCCCATCCGGGGCCTGTACCGCGAACCCCGCGGAACCCTCCACCACCCCCACGACCCCGACGGGACGAAGGATGTGCGTCTTGGCACCCGCGAGGTCCGGGAGTACCAGCCGCCGCAGTGGACCTACAACAAGATCCTCGTCATCGAGAAGACGGGCCTGTGGCCGCCGGTGCGCGAGTCCGGCATCGCCGACCGGTACGACATGGCCGTCATCACCAACGAGGGCTACAGCACCGAGGCATGCCGCGACCTGCTGGCCAGGATGCCCGCCGGCGAGGTGCAGATCTTCGTCCTCCACGACGCCGACCCCGCCGGCTACAACATCGCCCGCACCCTCGGAGAGGCGACCGCCCGCATGCCTGACCACCGCATCAAGGTCATCGACCTCGGCCTGAGTGTCGACGACGCCATCGCCAAGGGCCTGGAAGCCGAACCCGACACCCGCGACGCCGCCCTGCCCGCCCGCATCCTCCCCCACCTCACCCCAACCGCCCGCGCCTGGTTCACCGGCAAGCCCATCGCCCGCAAGCCCGACGGCAAGCCCTCCAGGTGGCGCTACCAGCGCGTCGAGCTGAACGCCTTCTCCTCCCCTGAGCTCATCGCCTACATCGAGGAAGGACTCGCCCGCCACCACGCCACCGGAAAGGTCATACCTCCCGACAGCTGGCTGTCCGTCAACGCCGAAGGCTCCCTGCGCCACCGCGTCGCCGCAGCTGTCGGTGCGGCGATAGACGCCATGATCCCCAAGGACAGGATCATCGACGAGATCCTGGACGGCCTCGACACCGACCAGATCACCGCCATCAGTTCAACCGATGTCGCCCAACTCCACACCCATCGTCCCGCCCTCTCCTGGGCGGACGCCGTGCCGATCCTCGTCGGCCAGCGACTGAGCGACCGCGCCGACCTGCCAGCCCTCGCCCGCCAAGCCGTCACCAACTACCAGGCCACAGAACGCCAGTAGCCGACATCTCGCACGACTGCCTCCCCACCAGGGCGGCAGCCGTGCGGGCACGGAAGGGCGCATCGATCGTCGTGCCGGTCGGGTGCCGAGACGAACGCAGCCGCGGCAACCGCCCAGGTCGTCACCGCCAACTGGCTTGCGGAGGAGGTGTGGTGTCAGTTCGATGTCTTCTTCGAAGTCCGGGAAGGGTGTGCCCGCCGGTCGTCTTGTGGTGCTTGCAACCGACACGGAAGGGCACCGCATGACCAACTCCGCCGACCGCAACACCACCCTCGCCATCCCCCACCCCGGCCCCCTCAACTCCTGCGGCATCACCATCACCTGCGCCGCCTGCAACGCCACCCGCGACTGGCTGCTGATCCACGTCCACCCCGACCTGGTCTTCGTCCGCTGCCGCTGCACCCACGAATGGCTCGAACAGGACCTGGAGCCCACCCACGTCAACGAGGCCCGCGACGACTCCTCCGAGGAACGCGAGTGGGCGTCCTTCGAGGAGATGTACCGAGGGCTCGGCTTCGACGGAATCTTCGCCGGGACCTACCTGTCTTAACGAGCGGTGTTGAATCGGCTGCGAGCAGGTCTGATCCTGTGACTGAGCGTTTTAGCTGGCGGGTGAGCACTGTGCTTAGCCAGGTGAGCGCTTCCGGTCCAGCAAGGCCATCGAGAAGGCGCACCTTCGGGCGCGCCTTCTCGGCCCTCTGGCAACTGCGAGCCCCGACGGCACCTTACGCGCCCTGCGAGCCGGAGTGCCTGAATGGGATGCGATAGCGTCATCTTGACGATAACCTGGTGCCAGGCCTCTGGGATAACAAGGAGCAGCAGTGCGCGCGTTCGTTTCCCATAACCATAAGGACAAGCCTGCCGTCCGCTCCTTCGCTACGAAGCTGCGGTTGGGCGGCGTGGACATCTGGCTCGATGAGTGGGAACTGAGTCCCGGCGACTCCATTCCTGGCAAGGTTGGGGTCGCCTTGGATACGGTCGACACCGTGCTGGTCTGCTGGTCTGAGCACGCCAGCACGTCGGAGTGGGTCAAGTCCGAGTTGGAGACTGCGATCCTCCGGCGCCTGGAAGACGGGCTCAGGATCATCCCGGTCCGCCTGGACGACACGCCACTGCCAGCGCTCCTACGTCCCCTGTACTGGGTCTCCGTAACCGAAGACGACGATCAGACCGCCGTCAACAAGATCTTGGGCGTCGATACCACCGGATTCCTTCAGAGCGTCCAACAGCTCTTGGACGAGGCGACCATCGAGGCCGTGTCCTTTCACGGAGCCGGCGTCTACGTGGTCTGCCCTAACTGCGGCGCTCCGCCAGCCAAGCTCGAACAGTGGGGTGCGACCGACTACGACCGCGGAGACCAATACGCCGGGGTGCGCTGCACTGAGTGCGGGTGGGAGGAGGGCGGCGAGGTGTAGCGGGTGCGTGCTCGCCGCGACCAGTCACGCCTTGGTACAGCGGCTGTGCCGGGCCAAGGCGCGTCCTCGCTCAACCCGCGGTCGAGTTGGCAGACTGAGTGCTCAGCGCTCTAACGGTCGTGGCCCGCGAGGCCACGTCAGCGACGCCGGGGCCGTGTGACTGTCGATGGATGGCAAGGCAATACCACTCCAGTCGAAGGTCACTCCACCCTAGGATCGGGGATCTACGCACCTCCGTCGCTGAAGGACGTCACGTGGCGCTCAATCCCCTCCAGGCACCCGTCGATGAGATGATCGCGTATCTCCGTGACGCTCAGATGATCAACCGAGTGACGCAGGAACGCCTAGACCAGACGACTGCCGCCAGGCAGGCGCTGGGGAAAGGCGGCAATGGATCGCCTGGGGTAGAGCACTCGGCGTTGAACCGAGGGTCGGTCGTTGCGGCCGTTGGCGCGCTCGAAGCATTCAACGAAGACCTGGCGATCACAGCGCAGAAGCGCCATCCGCAGGCGACCCCGCCGCTCAATACCTGGTACAACATCGCCGGCAAGTCCGGGATGGTGCAGACGCCCAGTCCCTACAACCTGCGGAAGCTGTTCTGGACGTTCTTCCGCTACGACCCGCAGGACGACTGGGACTGGCTGGTCAAAGTCGCGCCCAGCGAGACTGGCGGCACCGGGACTTGGCGCACCTCGACCACTCGGCTGGCCAAAGCGGATGCTTCACAGTTCCTCGACACGATGGTCAAAGTCCGGCATGGGTTTGCTCACCAGGACAAGGATCAGAAGCTCGTGCGTTGTCCGGGGATCGCTAGCCAGACCCCAACAGGAAAGATCGTCATCCACTCTCACCATGCGAACAACGCCGTGAGCGTGCTCGTACAGTACGCCGTACTCACAGCCGATGGGCTGGCAAGAGCCCTCGGCTTCGCCGAGCCATTCAGGTGGATCAAGCCCATGTCAGACGCCGGCTGGGCCGCCCTCCTTGCTGGCACGCCGGCCGGAACCCTTGTGTCGACGACCTGGAAGGGCGCTCCCACTCCGTAACTGAGCGAGAGGCTGCCGTCCTGACCACCAACACGGACTGGCTGCTCCTTGCTCAACTCACCAGGTGAAGCGCTCAGTCACAGCCCCGTCGCCGCCTACCTCGCCGGAGACCACGAAGCCGCGACCTGTGTCGAGTTGACCCTGCCTGAGGCTGGCGTCTGCGGTGGCACCGGCCCCTTTGACCAGTCCGCCGCAGTGGCTACTTGCTGCTCAGCTGGCCCGGCACCTGCGGCTGCCGGGCCAGGCAGTTCCTCAGGTTTCCAGCTTCGCGGTGTCGACCCAGCGGGCTAGCACACTGAAAGCAGCCAACTGCTCCAGCGCCTCGTGTTCGGACAACTCGGGCAAGCTGGCTTCGTGGCTGTTGGGGTTGCGGATCGCGGCGAAGCAGCCTTCCGCGAACATCGCCACCCCGCGGTGCACACTTGTGAAGGTTTTGCTGCCGTCGTCGGGCAGCAGTCGTAGCCGAGGCTGGCCCGGCTTGGGGGCGTCCGCCGAGAAGACGTTCTGGAACAGCGCACCCTCGGTTGCGATGCGACGGCCCACCTTGTTCTGCGTCTCGGCGTTCACCTTGCGGGCCGCAGCGGTGACGGCCTCCCGGAAGTGACCGCTCTGCCACAGTGACTGGGCACCCTCCCATGCCCAGCGGTGCATTGAGGCGGCGCTCAAGTGAGGGGCGTTGTCGCCGAGGTTCGCCCGCACCTCCGCTTCGCGCTCGAGGGAGGCTTCAGCGCGCTGGGCTGCTTCCCGGTGCTGGCACCAGCGGTTGACCTGTGCGTTGTACTTGTCGGGAACCTCTGTGCGCCAACGGGGCAGCACCCGATCTAGGATCTGCTCGACGATCTGGGCACTGGCGATGATCTCGTCCTGGGAGCCGCGGTTATACCGCTTCCGGCTCGGAGCCATGGAAATGGACTGCCCAGTCTGGCCCGTTGGCGGCCGGAATTCGGTGAGGTCGATGAAATGGTCGAGCTGTTGGTGCGCCCAGTCGGTGTTGAGGACCATCGCGCCATCATCCTCCTGCCGTAGTCGTCCTTCCAGGAGTTTGCGGGCGGGGCTGAATGGTGGTGTGGCCGGTATTGCGGAAGCTGGCGCAGGCTCGGAGCGTGAGGCTTGTAAGGCCATCTTGGGGGTGTCCACGGGATCCCCTGACTGGTGGCCAGTGCCACCCGGCAGCTTGGTCCGTCGAAGGCGGTGCTCCGGCCCACTGCGAGGCCGTCAGGAGCGGCTATCCGACTGTGCGTCAGCTGGCCGAAGTCGACAGGCATTGCTGCTACTTGGCAAGCCGAGAGTCGTGTGCTCTGCCTTCAGCGGACTGTGATGCTGGTCGCTTGCCGATCGCGTCGATCTTCGATCGATGCGTGTGCTACGTTCCGAAGTCCAACCGAAAATAGGCGACCCCGGCGGTGCTACCAACACCCCGGGGTCCGGCAACAGGAGTGCGACCTCCCGATGCGTGTCCATCGTAGCGCCCACGTGCGCAACTTCACGGTGCTGCCCAACTGCGTGCTGCAGTACCGGCAACTGTCCTACACCGCACGCGGTTTGCTCGCGGACCTCCTCTCCCGCCCCGACGGCTGGCGCGAGGACGGTCGCCACATGGCCGACAGCAGCCCCCAGGGACGCGGCGCGATCCGCAAGGCCCTGAAGGAGCTGGCCGACGCCGGCTTCTACCAGGTCGAGAAGGTCCGGATGCCCGACGGCACCATCCGCACGGAGACCCACGTCTACGACACCTCGCAGCTCGTGGTGCCGGGTGCCACCCGTCCGGTCTCCGGTGGAGCGACCACCGGTGGTGCTGACGTCCTTCCAAAGGATCGCTACCAAGAACCCTCCCTCCCCGATCCGCAGACCGCTCCCGCCGACGAGCCGCAGGCGATGGCGGGAGGGCGGGAGGAAGATCCCGAGGAGGACACCGACCGGCAGCCCGCGACGATGCCAGACGGCCCAGCCCGCGAGGCGGTCGCCACGCTGTTCCGGGCGATCCGCCCGGAACCCCGACTGAGGCTCGGCGCGGCAGAAGCCGAGGAGCTCGCACCCCTGGTCGCCCAGTGGCTGGAACGCGGCAGCACCTCCACCGATCTCGCCGCCGCGCTACTGCCGGGCCTGCCCGCCCCGATGCACTCGCCCGCCGCAGTGCTCCGCAGCCGACTGGAGCGCAAGATGCCGCCCGTCCAGGTGCCCGTGCGCCCCGCAGCGGCCCGGTACGCCGAGTGCGCCAAATGCCACGATCCAGTGCTCCAGCCCGGCATCTGCCGCCCCTGCGCGGGCCTCGGAACCCGCGCACCTGCCGTTGGCGACGGCGAAGCCGCCACTCCAGGTGGAATTGCCCGAGTACGGGCGGCTCTCCTGGCTGCCAAGGCCACGTCGTGCGACCGGGGCCAGTCGAAGCTGCCTACGGCCAGCTCTCCCGGAGTGGCTTGAGAGGTGGCTGGATGACGGCCTACCGGCAGGCCATCGGGATGCCAGAGGAGGGATCGACATGGGAGAGACCGCTTCACAGATGCCCCTCTCTACAGCCCCCGCAGGCCGACCAACACTCGGCCCATGAGCTGGGGATCATCAACTGCGAGCTGCTCGTCGGTGATCGGCTTGAACGGTCGAGGCCTGCCCGCCCGATTCGACGCCGCCCGCGGAGCCGCTGTCACTGACTGGGCCGCCAATTTCTGTATGCCGAGGCGGAGCTTGGCCCACACCACCTTGCCGCCGCCCGGCGGCTGGTAGTGGCCCCACTGGCTGCTCATGTGCTCGACCAGGAAGATGCCGCGTCCGCCTTCGGCTTCCTCGCCGACCTGCTGAAGCACCGGCGGCCGCGGGTCGTGGTCGGCGACCTGGACGACGACGGCCTGGCCGCGCAGCTGGAGGTCGAGTGCGAAGGTCTGCACCTTGGACAGCACCGCCGAGGTCAGCTTCTCGGGTTGCTTCGTACCGGGGTGCCGGACGGCGTTGGTGGCGAGCTCGGATACCACCAACAGCACGCTGTCGATCAGGTCGGGAGGCACCTGCCAGCGGCTCAGCACGTCTCGGGTGTGGCGCCTGGCCCAGCCGACGGCGTTGGGGGTGTCAGCCAGCAGCAGGTGGCTGCGCGCGGTGGGGACTTGCGACATTGCGGACGCCTCCCGGCGAGGCGGTGGCCGAGCTCCAGCTCGACCACCGCGCTGGTTGGGGCCGAGTTCCTACTTGGTGGCGATGACGTAGACGCTGGCCCACTCGCGCTTCGGGTTGGCCAGGGTGGCATCGAAGGGCCAGGGCTCGACCGTGGTGAAGCCGGCCTCGCTGAACAGCTGGACGAGCTTCTCGAAGTCGTATGCCCACAGGTGCGGGGTGTACTTCGGGTCGTCGTCCTGGTCCCGGAAGACGTAGTTGACCAGATCAAGGAAGGTGTTGATGTCGCCCTGGCAGCTGCGCTTGGCGTACCAGCGCTCGACCATCTCGGTGGTCTGGTCCGGCGCGGCCGGGTAACGGTCCAGCACGAAGGCGGCGTCCGGCACGCCGGTGACGACCTGGCCGCCCGGCGCCAGCACGCGGTGGGCCTCGTGGGCGAAGCCCTTGGCCGACCGCGGGTAGTCGATGTGCTCGAGGAAGTGCTCGTTGAAGAGCAGCTCGACGGTGTTGCCCTGGAGCGGCAGGCCTTCTCGCACGTCCCACAGCAGGTCGGCCGGCGGCACCAAGTCGATGTTGAAGAAGCCGTCGAGCTGGTGGCTACCACCGCCGATCTGAACCTTGGTCGGCCGCTCCTCGAGTCCATTGGGGTACGCCCGCTGGCTCGCCCGGTGGTAGCGGCTGAGCTCGATCTCCTTGGCCGCGGCGCGCAGCGTTCGGGCCAGGCCGTGGGTGGTGGTCGGCTCGGCGAGGGCGGCCGTGATGTGCTCGCCGAGCAGGTCGATGGACGGTATGCCGCAAATGTCTCGGGGCATGGCAGACGTCTCCCTTGGGCGTGGTGGCTTGGGTGGAGTACCGAGTTGCGTGAGCTGAGCAGTGATCAGGCGGCGCTGGGCGCGGGCTGGGACCACTGGTTGTTGCGCATGAGGGTGGACCGGAGGTCGACCAGGCGCGGGGCGACCGTCAGCTCCAGCTGCTCGGTCGGGTGGAGGTTGCCGGCTTCGTCGGCGTCGGCGCGCCAGACGCGGTACTGGAGGTCGGGGTAGGCCGGGTTGATGCCGATCTCGCCCTTGGGGATGGTGCCGTTGAAGGGCACCGGGATGTCGAGGTGGTTCCAGTAGTTCCAGGCTTGGAGTGCCTTGACCTGGTCGAAGTAGAAGTAGAAGTCGGGGGAGCGGCCGAACGTGCGCAGCTCACGGTGGATCAGATGGCCGAGCAGCGGTCCGAGTTGGGTGGCGAGGCTGTCGAACTCCCACTTGGTGTGGCGCCAGCGGTCTGGCATCTGGCCGGGGGTGAAGAGGCGGGCGGCGACCAGGTGGCTGAGGCGGTCGGTCAGGTAGGCAGCCGCGGCGGTCGGGTCGAGGGTGGAGTCGACCTTCACCAGGGTGTCGGCGAGGGCGGGGACGTGGAACTTCGCCAGGTCGAACCGGCCGATCATCCCGGGGACGGCGAAGAGCAGCTCCTTGTAGAGCCAGTTGTTGAACTCGCCCAGCTCGGCCAGCCGGCGCGTGCGTGGGCTGGTGGAGTGCAGCATGGCGTACTCGGACAAGGCCTCGAAGAACAGGTAGCCGAGGATCGGCAGCCGCGGGATGGTGGCGTCGAGCTGCCGCAGGAAGTCGACGGGATCGACGGTCGCGCCCTGGTAGGCGATGGCGGCGGCGGTCGCCAGGAAGGCGGTGGAGTTCTTCACCCGGCTGACCACGGTCTCGCGCAGCTGGTGCCGCTCGGCCTTGGACAGCAGGTACTCGAGGTGGGTGTAGATGGCCAGGTGGATCGACCCGAGTCGGAGGTAGTCCACGCCGGCCAGCCCTTGGTACGCCTGCGGTGGCAGGTCCAGCTCGAAGACCAGCGGGGTGGGTCGGTGGTCCGGTTGCCCGATCTTCGCCAGGAAGGCTGGCGCCTCGCGGTCGAGGATGTAGGAGCCCAGGTTGTGCGGCCGGAAGCCGTGGTTGGTCGCGGTGAGCGGCGCGCAGTAGATGCTGCCGACCAGGCACCCGCCGGAGGGATAGAGCACGCCGTCCTGGTTGATCTTCTCCAGGGCGTGGGTGACGTGCAGCAGGTGGAGCTTGCCGCCGGTGGCCAGGGAGTCGAACAGAGCGTTGCGCCGAAGCAGGTGGCCGTTGGGGGTGCCGAGAGATAGCCGGTCGGTCCAGGCGACCTTCTGGATGCCGAGCGGATCGTCCGGGTTGGGCATCGCCGGCACGAGGCTGGTGCCGAAGAAGGCGTGGGCGTCGGCCCAGCTCTCGTAGGAGTCGGTGAAGTCCACGGTGCTACACCAGCCCCTTCTCGGCCACGGCGTAGCGGACGGCGGCCACGCCGGAGGCACCGGCGAGGAAGGCTTCTTCGGAGACGACCACCAGGTCGAAGGCGAGCGGCAGCAACTGGTCGAAGGCCGGCTCGCGAACGTACCGGCTGTTCGGCCACCAGGAGCGCTTCGGCAGCCGGTAGCGGTCGAGAGCGTCCGCTGCCTTCACCAAGTCGCAGATCCGCTCGGCCCGGCTGTAGTCGGCGCGATCGTCAGCGGTGAACGCCTCGTACGGCACCTCGTGCAGCCGGACCGCGGTGGCGGCGCGGATGATCTCGCTTGGACTGGGCGTGCGGCTGAAGTGCGACCAGACCAACTCGGCGTTGGCCGCCAGCCAGACCGCGGCTCTGCTGCCGTGGCCCTGGTCGTCCTTGTCGTGTTGACGCTGGCAGTCGTGGACGGCCGCCGCGATGACCGTGGCGGCGGTGTCCGTCTCGTTCAAGCCGTGCCAGTCGGCCAGCAGCGCGGCGATGACGGCCGTCCGCAGACCGTGGCGGTGGCCATGGATGGAGTCGGCGAGCTGTGGCTCGGCGAACCACCGCGTGGGGATGGCGGCTTGCTCCACCAGGGCCTTGGTGGATGGCCGGAGCGACGGCGGCCAGGCCGGCGGGAAGTCGGGCCGGTTGGCCTTGATCCACTCGACCGTGGCGGTGTCGGTGAACTGGTGGAGCGGGAGTTCCTTGCGGGCAGCCAACTCGACCAAGCTGTCCGTGTGGGTCGTGCTCGTGCTCATCGTGCAGCCCACCCCCTCGGTGGTCGGGACGGTGGGTGTCCTACCGGATCTCGGCCGACTGGGCGGCCTTTCGCGCAGCTTCCTTGGTCTCGAACGCGGCGGTGAAGTCGGCCAGCTCCTGCTCGGTCATGACGGTGACGCCCAGCTCGGCGGCGACGTCGATGATCTCGGCGGCAGCCTCGTCGCGATCGGTGTCGGAGGCGCCGTCGTCGAGCAGCCGCTCGAACTCGGCGTGGTAGCCCCACGCTTCGCTCCACTTGACCGCGATCTCGACGCCGCGGAAGCGGAAGTTGCGGCGGAAGTTGAAGGCCTCGTGGCGGGTGTCCTCGAAGCCGAGCGCGCCGAACAGCTGGACGGCCGCGGCCACGTCCGCCTGGGCGATCGGGAACTCGGTCTCGCCGAACGCGGCGCCCCGGCCGATCTTGCTGTCCTTGAGCGTGATCTTCGCGGTGCCGGCGGACTGGTTGTCGGTGACCTTCAGCAGCTGGTCCGGCAGCACGAAGAAGTGGATCAGCTTGTTGTCCTGGCCCAGGTCCTCGCCGTCGCGGACGAGCCGCTCCACCAGGGCGTCGTGGGTGTCCTTGTCGAACCGGGCGCGCATCTCGATCTCGACGGCCAAGGCAGTCGTCCTCTCCTGTTTCGGGCATGGCTGATGGCCCGCACCGGCGTCAGGTACCCCCTGGTCGGTGCGGTGATCGGTATGAAGTTGGTGGTGCGCTGGCGGTGCGGCCGGTCTCTGCTCCCTGACTGCACCGCCAGCAGCTCGCTACGTCAGGCCTGCTCGCCGAAGCGCTCGCGGATGACGCCCGCGTGCAGGTAGTTCGGCAGCGGTACGCCGCCGACGGCCGTGCGCTTGGTCGCCGCCTGGTCCTCGGTGTCGGCCGGGAAGCCCTCCAGCAGCTGGAGACACTGCGTCACCCACTCGCGGGACTTGCTCCAGTCGCCGGCGTCCCGCAGCAGCAGCGCTAGGGCATACGCCGTCTCGGCCGCGGCCCAGCGGTCCGTCGCCAGTTCCTGCTGGAAGGCGGCCTCCAGCTCAGTCGGCGAAGCCAGACGGATGGTGTTCGTCATCGGTGCCTTCTCCTCGTTTCGTGCCAGTCGTTCTCGTGGTGGTGAACTTGGCCGACGTCACCGGAGTGACGCCCGGGAGGCCGCCGAATCAGTAGATGTACGTCTCGGCCAGCGTCTTATAGTCGAACAGCTCGTCCTTGGCGAACCAGAGGTCGACTTCCTGCGCGGCCTCCTCGCGGTTGCCGGAGGCGTGGATCAGGTTGGCCACCGCCTTGCCGACGGCCACGCTGGCGCCCCGGCTCATGTGCGAGAAGTCGCCGCGGATGGTGCCGGCGGGCGCCTGGTCCGGGTAGGTGCTGCCAACGATCTTGCGGACCGTGGCGATGGCGTCGTAGCCCTCCAGCACCAGGGCGATGACCGGCCCCTGCTGCATGAAGGTTGCGGTCAGGTTGTAGACCTCGGAGCCAAGGCGCTCCTCCAGGTCCGCGTAGTGCTTGCGGGTGAACTCGGCGTCCATCCACTTCATCTTCGTGCCAACGACCTTGAGCGCGGCGTCCTCGAACCGCTGCAAGACTCGGCCGGACAGACCACGGGCCACTGCATCGGGCTTGAGCAGGACGAGCGTGCGCTCGATCTGGCCCTGGGTCTCCTCGGTCATTTGTTCCCTTTCCCCTGCCAGAGTGGCGATTTGACGGTGCATCAAACACGTCTGGCACTGAGGTTACCCGTGTGAGTGAAGCGGTTTTGCGCGTTGGGCTGGCAGGGCTGTCACCAGGTTGAAGAAGCACCAGACGTACCCGATGAGCTCGCCTAGAATCGCTGCGGCCCCGCCCGTCCTTGGTGGGCGAAGCGCTCGCAACTGGCGCTCGGGGTCGGAGTGTTCATCGGCATGGGTCAGAGTCTGGCCGCATCCGATCCCCGTCACCATGCACTGCCAGTGCAGCTGCGGTGCAGTTTGATGGCAGCGCGGCAGCAGCACCCAACAGAGTGGGGACAGCGTGGACGTCGTGGAGACCTGGACCGGCAAGTCAGCCTGCCAGCTCCAAGAGGCGCTGCGCGACACCAACGAGGCCTTCGCCGGCCGGCTCGGCATCGGGCTGCGAACGGTGGCCAGCTGGCACCAGAACCCGGAACTCGTCCCTCGCGCCGAGATGCGGCAGCTGCTCGACCAGATCCTGGAGAAGGCGCCGTCTGCCACTCAGAAGCGGTTCGCGCTATTGACCGCCGAGGCCAACAGCAGCCTCGCCGCAGCCCAGGCCTTGCGAGTCGCCATCGCGGTCGTGGTGCGCGGGGCCGAGGTGCTGCTCGTCTGCCGTCGGGACGACGAGTCAGCCGGCATCCGCTGGCAGTTCCCAGCCGGGGTGATCAAGCCGGGAGGCAGCCCGGCGTCGGCGGCCGTCCGCGAGACGCTCGCCGAAACCGGCGTCCACTGCGCCGTCCGCCAAGACCTCGGCGGCCGGCTCCACCCGACCACCGGCGTGTGGTGCCAGTACTTCCTCGCCGAGTACCTGGTCGGCGAAGCCCAGAACCAGGACACGATCGAGAACGCCGACGTCATGTGGGTTCCGAGAAACGCCGTGCCGCGGTTTATCCCCGTCGATACGATCTTCCCGCCCATCCTGGCTACCTTGGAGGAGTCGCAGACATGACCGAGCAGACCGACAAGCCGGGCATCGCCGCCGCCATCGTGGTCCAGGACGACCGCGTCCTGATGGTCCAGCGCCGGGTCACGGAGGGCGAGCTGTCGTGGCAGTTCCCCGCCGGTGAGGTCGAGGCCGGCGAGACGCCCGAAGAGGCTGCTGTCCGCGAGACGGCGGAAGAGGTCGGCCTGACAGTGAAGGCGACGCAGCTGCTCGGTGAGCGCGTTCACCCGAAGACCGGCCGGCACATGAGTTACACCGCCTGCGAGATCGTCAGCGGCACCGCCACGGTGGTCGACACCGAGGAACTGGCCGAGCTGGCGTGGATTACCTACGAGCAGATCGCCGAGTTCGTGCCGTACGGTCTGTTCGAGCCGGTGCAGCAGTACCTGGATGGAGCTCTGGCGTCTTTCTGAACAAGGGTGACCCCGCAACTGTGGCCCCGGTCAGGCTGAACCCGGCTACGACAGGCCCTGTCGGCCCAATGTCTGGCGAGGCACTTCGGGCTGCTGAGGGGCAGCCAAGGCTTCTCCCTTCCCTGACCGGCCCAAGGGCCTGCTTGATGTTCTCGAAGCTGTACGGGGCGCCGATCTTGGCCGCCGTGCGCCCATGTGTGATCAGCATGGGCTGGGCGAGCTGGCTGGACGCTCTCCGTCACAGACGCTGGTCCGCGCGTAGGGCAGAGCCACGGTTCGTGGTGGTGTGGTCCTGGCAGAGGAGGCGACCCGTGATCGAACGTGTCTTCTGGGGTGGGTGTCTCGTTGAGACCGGTGACGCTCGTGGGTGTGCCGTCCTGTGGAACGCGGCGGTAGCGAGGGGTGAGCTAGGGGGCTTCCTTTACCATAGGTGGTTCAAGGAGGAGACGGACTGCTTTAAGTCACGCGTGGGGCACGGTGAGTGAACTGCGGTGTTTGCTGGGCAAGTCACCAGCGTGGCAGTCGAGGTTCTATAGCGGCGAGGGCCAGCCGGAAGCCTTGCTTCCGCAGTGTCGTGCGTGATCTCCTGGAGGTCGTTCAGGTCGGCAGGTATGGAGGAGCGGGTCGTGGCGAAGGAGAAGGGGGCCAAGAACACGTATGGCGTGCCCTTGGAGCGTAGCGACTACTTCAAACCGGGCAAGCACAGGCACCACTGTGAGCCGGAGGATTTCAGGATGTGGATTCAGTCCGGTTTTGGAAAAGGTAAGCGCCTGGCTGTCGACCTCTTCTCGGGGGCGGGCGGGCTGAGCCTGGGAATTGAGCGAGCTGGGTGGACCACCGCCGCAGCCGTGGACTTCGACGAGCGGGCCCGTGAGACGCATGCGGCCAACTTCCCTGGCATGAGCCTTTGCGTCGACCTCGGAGATGAGAGCAAGCGGGACGAATTCGTCCAGAGAATCCTTGACTCCGGCGCCGAAATCGACATGGTGGCAGGTGGTCCGCCCTGTCAGCCGTTCAGCCGGGCTGGACGCAGTAAGATCCGGCACTTGGTTGAGTATCACAACCGCGACCCGCACGACCTCCGCAAGGAGCTCTGGCGAGCCTACGTCGATGTGGTGGAGAAGCTCCTTCCGCGGGTCGTTCTCATGGAGAATGTTCCCGACATGGGGCTGGGCGATGATTTCAGCGTAATCCGCGTTATCGCTGCGGAGCTGGAGAACATTGGGTATGTGACCGACGTGCGCCTCGTCGATGCGTGGAACTATCGCGTTCCGCAGCATAGGAAGCGTCTGATTCTACTTGCACGGAGAGATGGTAGTGGCTTTGAGTGGGGAAAGCCGCAGAAGCAGACCACTCTTCGGGATGCTATTGGCGATCTTCCGGCCCTTGATCCCAAGGCATTGGAAGCAGTGGGCGCCCGTAACGGAGTCTACGACGAGCAGCAGAAGTCGAAAGTATCTCCCTTTGCCAGGGAGATGCGCAAAAAGGCAGAAGCTGGCGTAATTCACGACCACATGACGCGGCGAGTTCGTAGTGACGACTTCAGGATCTTCACGGTCATGGATTCCAAGACTCTCTACTCAGATCTTGAGGAGAAGCTGGAAGATGATGAGAAGAAATTCCAGAGGTACGATGCGGAGCAGTTCACCGATAAGTATAAGAAGCTGGACTGGAATGAGCTAAGTCGGACCATTACTGCGCATATTGCAAAGGATGGTTACTGGTATATCCATCCTGAAGAGCCGCGAACGCTGACCGTGCGTGAAGCTGCGAGGATTCAGACTTTCCCAGACCGCTTTCGTTTTGCGGGAACGCGGAGCGATGCCTTCCGGCAGATCGGAAATGCGGTACCCCCGCTTTTGGGTGAAGCGGCAGCTCGAGTTCTTTTGTCGCAAGACGTCCCTGCCGAGGAAAAGGCTGTAGACAAGTGGCCCAAGCTGCGTGACGATCTGACTCGCTGGGCCAAGGCGCAGCGTGCTGGTGACCAATGGCACCAGTTCCCGGGAGGTCGGAAGATGAGGCCTCTAGGGGCTCTTGTCATGGCAGTGCTCTCGGGAAGCAAGCTGAATCCGAAGCAGCTTTCTAGCGCGATGGATGATGTTGCAGGGTGCAGGGAACTGACAAAGGACGTTTACCTCGCACTTGTGAACGCGGCGCCGACAGCAGCGGTCCGCAAGCGTCTGGAAGATCGCCTGGGTGCAGTCGTCGACAGACCTGAGGTCTGGACGAGCGCAGATTCGGTTCTTGAACACAGTAAGGTAATGGGGCTCAAGCCGGGCGAGCTCGCGCTGTTCAGGCTGCTGGCCGGCGGCGATATCATGCTAGTCAGCCAGGGTGCTTTGCGGGTGGCTGCGAGAGTTCAGCAGAACGATTCACACCTGACTAACCGACTGACCGAGGGGCGGCTCAATCTCATCAAGATCCTCGGTGCTGGCCGCGATGCACCAGTGCGCATGGCTGCCATCCGGTTTATCGGTGAGAATCTGTGCCGTGACAAGCAGCCAATTTGCGAAAGCTGCCCGCTGAGTGGCTACTGCCCCACCCGTCCCCGCCTTCAGGAGGGCGAGGGAGCCGGAGCCGTCTTCCAAGCTGCCTTGACTGCGGGCTGGAAATTCCCCTCGTAGCGCACAGGCTGTGCCTGAATGGGCAGTTGACAGTTTTCCGAGGGCGCTAGCCGGTGGTGGTCTGGAGGGTGGGGAACCGGCAGGCTGCACTAGGCGAAACCTTCATCTGAAGAAAGCCACAGAGAACCTGCGGTGGCAGTCCCGGTTGTCCGGGACTGCCACCATCACCGATCTGCGTCGTCGAATCCGTTGGCCTCAGGGTGGAAGCCATGTCGCAGGGCCTCTTCGTGGACCTCCATCGCCTGTCTGGCCTGGGCCCCGGTAACCGGTCGCCCCTGGGACAGGCGCTGTGCGACGCGGTCAGCGAGCTGCCTGTCCACGGAGCGCAGGAACCGGCCTTCACGGGCCCAGTCCGCGAGAGCCCGCCACTCCTCGCTAGGGATGTCCTCTACGGCGGCTTCTGCCTCGTCGGACTCGGTGCTTTCGAGAGAGACGATCTCGAACGGCTCAGCTGTGAGCTCGGCGGCCAGCGCCTCTGGGAGCTCCCACGGGATGCGCGACACCTCGTCCCAACAATCTGACTTCTTTGCCCACTCCGACACGTGCCGGTCGCCGGAGATAACTGTCTCCATGATCAAAGGACAGAGTTCGTCCAGGGCGCCCTTCACAGCCTCCGTGGTGCCCTGCTCGTTCCAGATCCTGTCGAGGTCTATCCGCTTCTCGGTAGCGAGCGAGAGCCGGGCGACCGTGTAGGTCGTGATCAGCCGCTTGTGGCTGCCGGCCGAGTGCGCACGGGCGATCCGGTCAGCAGTCTGGAAGAGGAGGGCGGTAGCAATGGCGCGCTTGCAGTACTGAACGTCCACTACGGGATCAGACTTCTCGATCCGTTCCATGAAGTGGGCGAAGTTCTTTTGAGCGGCGCGACTTACCCAGTATGGGAGCTGCTCCCAAGAATTCACGAAAGCGGCTAGATCTGACTTGCTGAATCGCTGTCGGCTTGGCGTGATCAGCTGGAACTTGCGCTGGGCGGCGCGGGTATCGTACTCGGCGGATTTGTCGGTGTACTGGCCCCGTGCCCGCTCGTAGAACCATCGCGTCTCCTGACCACTGCCACCGGTCGCAGGAGCCCAGAGGCTTCGAGAGACACGCTCGAAGGCGACGTGGAAATCGTGGTTCGAACTGAAGTCGACCAACGTCACCTTGTTCTGGGTGTTGGAGTATCGGGAGATCCTCGGAACGATCTCGGACAGGTATGCCGGATCGACGATCGTCAGCTTCATCTGCACATGAACTCCGTCTAGATCCCGCTTGTCACGGGTCAGGACGTGGTGCAGCGAGGCCGTCGTCTGGCCGCCGTTGACGATCTGGAGGCCGGCCATGCTCCTGATGGCAATCGGGCTACCCGCCTCGTTCATCTCGAAGTCCACAGCCGAGGCAGTAGCAGTCACGCCATTGTTATAGGCAAGGAACTTTCCTGGGGCGTTCAGGAGAGTGTCACGGATACCCTTATTCACCGCTCCGCGGGCTTGGAGGAAGGACCGGACGTTGAGCTCGAGCAGTCGGGTTCGGTGCTCCTTGTACAGCTCAGCTAGCTGTCGGCCAGGGATCACGGCTAGGACGACCGAGTAGTTCGGCTCCTCACTGTGAGCTGCCAGGCAGGGAAGCGGTTGCTCGAAGGTCACCGTGATCGGCTCGCTGATGCTCCCAGAGGTTTTGTTCCTATGGAGCCGAGCAAGATCCCAGAGCTCGTAGCTGACGGGGATTCCCTCAAACTCTGTTGGCCCCGGGGCGCTTGTCGTGCAAACCCGGTTGCTGAGAAGAAAGAGGCGGATCTTCGGGACATCCGACAACGCCTTCTCTACGCCGACGCACATGTCATGTACGTCGGTGTTATCCTCCTGGCTGTAGCGGATGGCCTTGTATTTTCCGAGGAACGCGAACAGCCTTCGGAAATACCTTTCGGACTCTGCCTTGGTCAGCTTGCTGCTTGACGGCGTCAGGCTGAAATCCGTTGTGTATAGGTCGAGGCTGGACCCGTCCTCAGGCAGGCCGTAGCCGTAGATCTCCGGTCCCCGGGGGGAGGAGTGGAAGGCGAGTGCTGCGTCGGTAGCCTCTCCCGCTTCCTCAAGGATCTCGAGTACGTACTCAGTGAACTTGTTAGGAATCGAGCCGTCCTCGGCGTCCGCCAGCGCTTGAATGTCGGTGACCAGCGCGCGGGAGTAATCGTGGAGGTCGTGCTCAGCCATGGGTACCTCGGATCAGGTCGACCAGTGCCTCGGCGGTCACACTGTGGGTGGCCAAGGCCGACACATCGACGGTGTAGGTGCAGTTACCGACCCCAGGCGGCAGTTCAGCTTCGACAATACGAGGGAAACCCTCCCCGACCGTCCAGAAATCGCAGCGACGCAGGGTGTAACGATCGTGGTCGTAGAGGTCTCGCTGATTCGACAGGTAGCCGGCTTGGACCAGCAGGCTCTCGAAGCGTTGGGATGTGGATGGGGAGCTCAGACGAGCCCGTATTTCGTCCACCAAGGCGTTCAGACTCATGCCGAGTCCCCGCTGGCGATCATCGAGGACGATGTGTGCCAGCGCGAGGGGCGTGGAGTCTGCGGTGTCCAGTTGCCGCTCGCTGGCGATCTGGACGGTCCGGGGAGCGCGGGCTGTGGTCGCCTTCACTTCGACCGCGGCGCCAGGCAGTTGGAAGTCCTGGTTTGCTTGCCGTGGTCCGGTCCACGAGCTAATCGCTGTGTGTTGGTCAACAGCCGCCAGTACGTACTCAAGGAGGAAGTGGAGTTCGCCGAACAGGCCGCACCGGGCCTGTCGTGACAGGCCGTCGCGCGACACGGAGCGCAGCAGCTGCTGCCACCGGATGTAGCGGTGGACTGCGGCCTCCGCTGCCGTCTCCGTGGTTGGTGCGTTGCTTACCACCTCTGCGATGTCGGAGACGAGAGGGGTGAACACCTCTGTGAGTTCGTCGTCGGTAAGCATGACCTGGAGCTCGTAGCGGTTGCCGGACACCGACGACAGATTCAGCTGCAGGCCACGGGTGGCCTGCAGCTCATGGATCTCCTGACGTACGGCGTCGGCGGTCCTGGCGTCAGTGCCCAGCACCAGCATCCGCCGGAGGGTGGGGTGCGCCACTGACACCTGAATGTCGTGCGGGGAGTCGGGGTGAAGCCGCCGGGTGGACCTGCCCGGGGTCTGCTGGCGCGCCTCCAGCTCCTGCCACATACTCTCGTCGATCACTCTTCGTCCTCGAAGTCGTCGAACTCCATGTCCTGCTTGAACCAGATGTCGTTCACCACGTACTCGGTCTTCAACTGATGGCTGGAGAACGGGAAGCTAATGGCGAACCCGACCAGCGGAGCGACCGGCTCGGGGTTCCCCGACGACTTGGTCACCTCGGCCGGGTTGAGGGGATACAGCAGAAGCAATGGCTGGTCAGGGCGGCGCTGGTGACGCAGAGGGCGGCCGCGAGGGATGTCCGGGTCGAGCGGTTCGCCCTTCCTGTTGAGGTTTCCCTTTGCGGCCTCCTTCGTGGCCTTCAACGCACGGCTGATTTGTTCCTCAGTGAGGTCGCAGAACTCGTCGGCGGGGCTGAGTACGCGCTTAATGGTGTAGCGGCCGGGGACGACTTCTGATGACTTGGAATGGCTGCGCTTGATGAGACCGACGCGATGGCCTCCGATCGTGACAGGAGCCCCCTCGGGCAGTCGGCTCGCGATTCGGATTGTCCAGGCTCCCAACTCACCCTGTTTGGCGCACTGGCGTACGTACTCCGCGATGAATGCCGGCCGCACCCGCTGGGCTTGCCGGTCGGTGAGGTAGGAATCGAGGAAACCCTCAGCGACGTCCGAGGCTGCGACGCCACTCCAGGTGATACTCCCACCCTGCTCGTCCGGCTTCCTGATGGAGACCGCGTCGAGGCGCGCCACGAACGACTCGAGGAGCTCGTGGTTGTTACGAACCACCTTCTCGGATAGATCGAAGATGGTCGTCTCAGGGAGCTCACCGGAGTAGCTGAGGCGGACGCGTGTACCCTGCCTCATCTTGTTGGAAGCCGTGATGCCAAGGCCGAGCGACGATGTCCTGACCTTGAGACCGTACTCGCGGGGGGTGAGCCCTACCGCGGACATCTCCTCGATGTCACGCCGGAGCTCGTCGGTGGCGGCGGTGATCTCCGCGTACTGGCGCTGCAGAGTACGTGTCGTGTAAAGCCGACATAGATCCTCGTAGCGGGGGCGGTAGCCGAACCAGCGGCCCATCTGCAGGAGAGTGTCGTACGTCTTGGAGGCACGCAGGTAGTAGCTGACCGACAGCCCTTCTAGAGTCAGACCTCGGGAGAGCTTCTCGCCTCCTACGGCGATGACAGACAGGCCGGTTTCCCGGCGCTCGTAGTACTGGAGGGCGTCCTTCGCCGCGCCGTTGACGGCCATGACGGTGATCTTCGCAAGGGCGGCGTGGAGATGGGGCTCGACGTCCTCCCAGTCGAGCCTGTCCCCGGTCATGTCCTCAGTGCAGGGGACGAAGTCGTCCTCCCAGAGCTGCCGCAGCTCCTCTTCGAGCTCGTCGCGAGCACTGCTGAACCGGTCTTGGAGTACGTCGAAGAGCAGACGTGCGTAGGCGTCGATCTGGTCGCGGACCTGTTGTTGTACGGCGGTGAAGCGGGTCACGTGCACCAACATCGAGTTATGCACTGCAACTTGCCCGCGCGCTCGGCGTGCCGCACAGGTTAGGACGAAGGATCGGATGGCGCGCTGCAGTGACTCGGGTAGGAAGTCGGGAACCTGCAGGTAGGACTTGTGCTTGTCCGGCACCCAGCGGTCCGTGTCCTTGATGTGCCTTATGAGCGGCAATGGCTCGATGTCCTCCTCGTCACCATCGGTCTGCAGACCGAAGAGACGCTCGGGACCGAGGTAGTTTGACGGTGCCCGCAGGGTGCGGATGAAACTCTCTGGAAAGAGGTCTGGGCCCAGCTCGTCGTGGTTCGTATCGGGGCTGATGTAGATGTTCGCGAAGGGGGTCGCGGTGTAGCCGACATAGGACGCCTTCGTGAAGCTGTTGACCAACCGCCTGATGGCCTTGTTGATCGCCGACGGGTTGGTGTCGGGGTCCTTGGAGGTGTTCACACCGGCGTTGTCGGCTTCGTCGTCGATCACGAACAAGGGGAGATCGGGAACGACCATCCGGCCGGTCTCGGGGTCCTCCACGCCGTGGTTGTCGATCACCCAGTCGCGCAGGTTGTCGATGATCCGCCGGTTCTTCTTGACTACAAGGACCACCGGGACGCTGCCCACCGGCACGTTCGCGGAGACTGCCGTTTTGCGGGCGAAGTCCCCCTTCTCGTGACTGGTGGTGAGCGACGCGGCCTTCAGACGCTTGCCGTGCGACATCGCGCCAACGCCGATATGGCGATGCGCGTCGTCGTCCGATCGGAACTGGTACTGGGTGTCGAAGCCGAGAAGTCCTTCATCGATACGGAGCTGGGTCTGGCTGCGTAGGTCGTTGTGGATCCCGGCGAACACTACGATGAGCCGGTAGCCGGCATCGGCTGCCTTCGCGGCGAGCCCGATGAACTGCCCTGTCTTCCCGGACTGGACCTGTCCGATCACGAGGCCAGTTCGGCGCCAGATACCTTCACGCTGAGGGTCCTCCAGCTCACCGAGAACGTCGTCGGTGCTCTGGTCGAGTCGGCGCACGACCTGTGTCGGGAGCTTGGAGACGCTCAGGAGGTAGCGCCGGTAGCGGTCCCAGAAGTCCCATTCGCGGTCGGCCTTGGCGTCGGCGAGCCACGGCACGTGTCCCTCGTCGTTCTTCAACGCGGAGGAATCAGCTTGGAAGACGGAAGCCCGAGCTTCGAGCACCTTCCGTACCTGGTCACGCTCCACGGTGATCCCTTGCGCAGCGAGGATGCTGACCGCGGTGTTCACAGCGAAGTCCACCTCGATCGGCGTTGCCTGGCGATCACCCGGTAGGAGGAGCATCGCTGTCTGCTCGGCCTTCTCGAGACTGTCTTCGGTGGTAGTGCTCACAGGGACCTCCTGCGGCTGGGTTGGTTGGGGCGGGGACTACAGGGTGGGTCAGGTGTTCCAGAAACCTTGTTGCTCATCGAAGGGAGACATGGAGCTGAGTACTGCCCGGGCGTCCTCAGGGGAGCGGCCCTGCCCGAGGAGCGCTTCGTGCACTTGGCGGGCGATGTCGACCGTTTCCGGAGCGGCTGGCCCTGGTCCGCCGAAAGGCTCGGGGTCGTCGACAGTGTCGGTCTCGTGGAGCATGCGGAGGGCCGTGACCGGGACCGTCTCCTCAAGGAGGCGGATCATCGAGTGGACGACGTCCGGGTTGCCGCCTTGGCCGTCCATGGCCGCCTTCACCAAGGGATGCTTTCTGTTGATCCGCAGGACGATCCGGCCGTCGTGGCGCTTCACATTCCAGGCGAACTTCAGTGGGGCACCGTGCGCCCGCGACACCACTTGGCCACGTTGCCGTGCGGAACGGGAGGCAGCCTCGCGCGTGTACCTGGCGATCCTCTCCAGATGACGACGAAGGGAGACCGGGGGAACCACGCTCGCCTTGCGCACGTCCACACCCCAAGCGGCGTCCGCCTCCGCAGGGATGTCCACGGCGATCCGCGCGAGGTTGTACTTTTCCTCACGCCGCAAGCCGCGGATCCCCAGCCAGTCACCGGCCAGGATCAGGCGGTCACGGCGGTAGACGTAGAACCCCTGTTGCCCCAGCCACCCTCTTTGCCCGGCAGCCGACTCGTACTCGGCCTCCGACAGACGCTGTGCCGTCGGGAGGACGAAGGGCTCCACGCGCACTGACTCCGACCCCAACGGCAGAGGCTCAGAGGGGATCCGTTGTACCGAGGGGTGGGTGGACAGAAACGGGTCCCACGGGAAGAGGTTGGAGCCACGCACCCGGATCCGGCACCGGGCCGGGGGTTTCAAGAAGCGGGCGAAGACCATCGAGAGGTGGGCCTCGGTGCGCTCCGCCTCTGCATAAAACTGGGCCTGGGTCTTTTCGTCGTCAGTGGTCACGGCAGTGTTGTGGTAGCCGGAGAGCTGCTGCCACAGGACGACGGTGCCGTGCTGCATGCTTCCTGCGATCCGCTGCAGGAGGGCCGTGGTCGTGTCGCCGGGATCACGAAGGAGCCGCCACTGCTTGTAGCGCTCCACGATGTCTAGGTCCCACGTCCGGACGTGCCAAATTCCGTCGCTGACCGTGGCAACGGTGAGTTTGCGGCACTGAGAGAAAGAAGCGGACTTGAGCCCCACACCAAAACGGCCGAGATCCGTGGCGCTCCGCTTGGCGGAAGGACCGCGGGCAGCCACCGTCATGGCCGTCACGAGATCGGGCTCAGTCATGCCCCTGCCATCGTCCGTCACAGCGATCCACGAGTCTTGCCCGTCCCACGTGAAGTCGACGTCGATCTGCCTGGCCTCTGCCGAGACGCTGTTGTCTACGAGGTCGGCAACAGCGGCGGGAAGCGAGTAGCCGAGGGAACTGAGCGAGGCCACCATGCCAGCAGGGTCCGGGGCGGCGACATCAAAGTCCATCTTCACGCTCCGTACCCGGTGCATCCGGCCAGCCCTGTGCGGTCGATTCGCCTACGCGCCGCAGAGCGGCGTACGGCAGGACTTCTCGAGCTTCGTGCGGCGAGTGCGCCACTCCTCGTCCTACGGCAGCCGAAATCCCCCCGTCCGAAACATGCTACCCATACGGGCTCGTCTGGGTAGGTGATCTTCGCAGAGGGCTGCCCGCCAGCTTCGCCACCGTAGGCGGTTGGCTCTTGTACTGACCGACACACCACCCCGACCCGGCACGAGATTTCGGTGGTTCTGCCTCCGGCGCTCGTGTTGGTGAGGTACGACGGCAGCATGCTTCGTTGGTCACCTCTGAATGAGCGCCAGCTCTCACTTCTGACTCGCATCGGCGGGAGCGGGAGCCCAGTTACCTCGGACGAGTCCGAACTTGCGCTCACTGCCCGTGCTTTGAAGGAGCGAAGGCTCATCAGCATGCCGAAGGCCGAGGGGGTGAAGTGGCGGGCGGAGATCACCGATGCCGGCCGCTTCTACCTGGAGCACGGGCATCACCCGGACCGCCCTGCTCCGAAACCCAAGACCACGGTCCGGGCACCCGCCGACACGGCATCACAGAGCGGACCTATGAAGGCGGAGCCGCCGCGCGACCAGACCACCACCCGGGCGCCAGCAGAGCGGCAGCAGCCGAGGCCGCCGAAGGAGTCCAGGACTGCGAGCGGTCCGGCGCTGATCAGGCAGGTCCAAGAGGCTGGCCGCTTCCTGAGGATCCCCGATCCGGCGCCGGAGGAGCGGGCACGGCTGCGGCGTGCCTTCGACGCGGCTCGCTCGTGCGCGCCTGATGGGTATCAGCTGAAGTACAGCGGTCGGGCGAAGGGGGACTTCTTCCTTGGCCTGTTGCGGGACAACGGGTTGGACGACACGGAGTGGAACCGGATTCGGCTTCAGCGCAGCCGGGTCCTCACGGACGTGGACGATGTGATCGCGGCGCTGGAGGCCGACCACAGTGCCTTCGAGGTGTCCGAGGAGGTGCTGCCTCGGGTGTTGGCTATCGTCCGTCTTATCGCTCAGGAGGCGTTGTCTCGGCACGGTGAGGTGACGGTCTCGAAGAAGCGGAAGCAGCCGCGGCCGATGCTCTCCGTCCACGGCAGGACGTGGGAGTTGGGCTTCAAGGAGCGGCAGAAGCAGGTCCAGTTCGTCCCTCAGGCCAAGGGGCGGCGCAAGACGTACGACTGGCAGCGGGTGACCCCCGCCTACCGGTCCGAGCCGTCCGGAGAGCTCGACCTCCAGGTGGTTGAACCGCACCCCTACGGCTACGGGTACAGCGGCGGCTGGAAGAAGGACTGCGCCGATACCCCAAAGCGGCAGTTGGAGGAGCAGATCAGCTCGCTCTTCCGGGCGCTGAAGACCCGTGCTGAGGAGCAGGAGCGCCTCCAGCTGGAGCGTGAAGCCGAGCAACGTCGGCTACGGGAGGAGCGCGAGAGGGCGGAGGCCGAGCGGCAACGGCAGGCAGCTGAGCTGAAGGAGCGTCAGCAGCGCGACTGGCAGGCGGCAGTCGCTACGGCCACCGGCGAGGCCGTCGAAGCTTCACGCCTCGAACGGTTCGGATCGGCGTTGGAGCGTTGGCAGGAGGCGCGGGAGATCAGGGAGTTCTGTGTGGCGCTGGACGACGCCGCGGGCCGAGCCGGCGACGTGGCAGAGGCACAACGGTTCCGCGAGTGGTCCGCCTGGGGCAGAGCGGAGGCGGACCGGATCGACCCGACAGCTCCCGGCAGCGGACTCGGCGTCGAGGCCTTGACGACCGAGCCCACCGGCGACGCGCTCCGGCCCTTCCTCAACGGATGGAGTCCGCACCGACCGGTGAAGGAAGCGCCACCTGCCGAGCCCGTCGAGCCACGCCAGCAGGCCGACCCCTGGCGTGATGTCAGCGCCGCACTTCGGGACCAAGGTTGGAGACACGGACCCCAAGGTCGCGCTCAATGGTAGAGGCGATGACGCCATGGCCGCGGTCGCGCAGGGCTTTCAAGGACCGTTCGACGATGGTGCCGAGCCGCTCGACCTCGGCCCGCAGGGCGAGCAGCTCGTCGAAGCGCTCCACCCGCTCCTGACCGCACCAGTCGCGGACCGTCCGGAGGACGTCGTCCTCAGCTTGTAGCTTCCGGTCGTCCCGGCGGCTCCACGACTGCCATGAAGGTTGCGCGCGTTCCTGGTCGAGGGCTTCCTGCCGGCGCTCGACCTCCGGGAGGATCTCCTCGGCCAAGACCTCCGCGGCCCGCCGTGCGATCCGCTCGGTGACCGGCCAGCCGGCCAAGAGCAGGCCGGCCCGGTTCTCGTAAAGCATCGGGTCGGCCCGCAGCTCGGCAGCGTCGAGCCCAAGCCGGTCGGCTGTGGCATCGAGCGTGGTGAGCTCCAGAACGCCGGCATCGGCTGCCGTCGTGCGCAGCCGGACCTGACTCTTGGGCCGGACGAAGCCGAGAACCATCCGGGCCGTCTCGAACTCCGCGGTCTTCCGCACATGCCGGGACGCTTCGGCCAGCGCCAGTTCGGCGGCATCATCGCGTTGGAAGAGCGCGACGTCATCCCACAGAGCAACCAGGGACGCCGGAGCGACCCAGTCCTGCAGGCCAGCGTCCTCGCCTTCGAGGAAACCGGACGTGCACCTGCGCGGAACGGCGCGGGCCGCCCACGCGGACGATCTCCACACGGCGGACCGCGCCGCCGAGCATCTTGGGCTGGGCCCGGTACGCCCAGTTCTCACCGATCTCCATACCGCTATTGAGCCAGGTCACGACAGCTCCTCGCTACCACTTCTCTGCAGCTCGCTGTGGCCGGGGAGCCCTCCATGGCCTGCTGGGGCTCGCGGCTACTGTTCATCACAGACGGGCCGCCATAGTGGGCGACTAGCTCACGGATCGGCCGTTGAACGGGGCGCTCAGGTCATCGCCTTCCGCTCCTTCATGGACTCGCCAGTTGAGGGTATGAACTGTTGCAGGGCGGCTCGTGGGAGGGTGATGCCATGAAGGTGATCGATTTCGTCTTGAACGTCCTTTGGCTGATCTTCTGCGGGATCTGGATGGCCATCGGGTACGTGCTCGCAGGCATCATCTGCTGTGTCCTTATTGTCACCATTCCATTTGGCGTGGCGTCGTTCCGGCTGGCGGGCTACATCCTGTGGCCGTTCGGGCGCACGACGGTGGAGAAGCCTGGCGCCGGGGCCCCGTCGTGCATCGGCAACGTGATCTGGTTGGTGTTCGCCGGCTGGTGGCTGGCGATCGGTCACCTGGTGACGAGCATCCCGCTGTTCCTGTCGATCATCGGGATTCCCTTCGGCTGGGCCAACCTGAAGATGATCCCGATCTCGCTGATGCCGCTCGGCCGTGAGGTCGTCTCCACTGACGAGAAGTTCGGCGCTCGCTGACTCGCAGTTACGGCAGTATCAGCCGGAACCGGAGCGGCGTGCCTGCTCGATCCTGATCGCCCGGCGACGATCCCGTTCGGCATCGCGTCGTTCCGCCTCGCGGGCTTCATGCTCTGGCCGTTCGGCCGCACCACCGTGGTCCGCGACGACGCGGGCGCCCCGTCCTGCGTGGGCAACGTGATCTGGCTGGTGTTCGCGGGCTGGTGGCTGGCGCTCGGTCACATCCTGACCAGCATCCCGCTGTTCCTGTCGATCATCGGCATCCCGTTCGGCTGGGCCAACCTCAAGATGGTGCCGGTCTCGCTCACCCCGCTCGGCCGCGACATCGTCTCCACCGACCGGGGCTTCGGCGCCCGCTGACCCCGGCCGTTGACCGGCCGCCGACCGGCCGCCGATCTCCCGCCCCGGGGAAAACCGTTCGCGGCCCGGCCCCGGCCGGGGTAGAACCGTCCGGTCGACGACGACGGTGGCGGCGGCAGCGGACGGAACGGGGAACGGGCATGGCGGAACGCGAGATCCTGGCCGGCGGGGTCAACCTGGTCGAGCGGGTCGGCGACCGGGTGCTCCGCCCCACCGGGCCGTGGTCGCCCGCCGTGCACGGACTGCTGACCCACCTGCGGGCGGCCGGGTTCACCGGCGGCCCGGCCTTCCACGGGCTGACGGCGGACGGGCGGGAGATCCTCGACTTCCTGCCCGGCGAGGTCTCCGACTACCCGCCGACCCCGGCCGCGGCCTCCCGCACCGCCCTGCTGAGCGCCGCCCGCCTGCTGCGCGCCTACCACGACGCCACCGCCGGCTACACGGCCGAGGGCTGGATGCTGCCCGCCCGGGAGCCCGCCGAGGTGGTCTGCCACGGCGACTACGCCCCGCACAACTGCGTGCTGGACGGCGAACAGGTGGTCGGCGTCATCGACTTCGACACCGCGCACCCCGGCCCCCGGCTCTGGGACGTCGCCTTCGCCGCCTACCGCTGGGCCCCGATCACCGCGCCCGGCAACGCCGACGGCTTCGGCACCCCCGACGAACAGGCCGTCCGGGTCCGGGAGTTCTGCGACGCCTACGGCCTCGGCCCGGCCGACCGGGCCGCCCTGATCGACACCGTCGAGGCCCGGCTGCACGCCCTGGTCGCCCACATGCGGGCCGAGGCCGCCGCCGGGAACGCCGCCTTCGCCTCCCACCTCGCCGACGGGCACCACCTGATGTACCTCTCCGACGCCGCCCACGCGGTCCGCGAACGCGCCCGCTTCGAGGATCAACTGCTGGCGCGGTGACGGGAGATCAGCTCCCGGTACCAGGCGAAGGAGGACTTCGGGGTGCGCCGCTGGGTCGCGTAGTCCACGTGCACCGCCCCGAACCGCTTCCCGTACCCGTACGACCACTCGAAGTTGTCCAGCAGCGACCACAGGTAGTACCCGCGGACGTCCACCCCGGCCGCCAACGCCCCCGCCACCGCCCGCAGATGGCCGTCCAGGTAGGCGATCCGGTCGGTGTCCCGGACGGTCCCGTCCGGGCCCGGCAGGTCGTCCTCCGCCGAGCCGTTCTCGGTCACGTACAGCGGCGGCAGCGCCGCCCCGTACTCGTCCCGCAGCCCCACCAGCAGCTCCCGCAGGGTGTCCGGGACGACCGCCCAGTCCATCGCGGTGTGCCGGGCCCGCGGGTCGCGGACGTGCGCGAAGCGGTTGTCGGTGGCGTCCCGCAGTGACGGGTCCGGCTCGGCGTACGGGGCCGCCCGGACGGTCGCCGGGGTGTAGTAGTTGACGCCCAGGAAGTCCATCGGCGCCGCGATCACGGCCAGGTCGCCGTCCCGCCGGAAGTCCTGACGCCCGATCAGCTCGCCCCAGGTGTCGGCCTCCGAGGCCGGGTGGCGGCCGCGCAGCAGCGGCTCCGTCCAGACCAGGTTGCGCTGGGTGCGGGCGCGCAGCGCGGCGGCCGCGTCCGCGGGCGAGTCCGGGTCGGCGGGGGAGACGTGGTCCAGGTTGAGGCTGATCCCGGCCTCCCGGACGCCCGCCGCCCGCAGCGCCTCCAGGGCCAGGCCGTGGCCCAGCAGCAGGTGGTGCGCCGCCGCCAGCGCGGGCGTGCCCGACCGCACGCCGGGCGCGTGCACGCCGTTGCCGTAGCCCAGGAAGGCGCTGCACCACGGCTCGTTCAGGGTGGTCCAGCGCGGCACCCGGTCGGCCAGCGCCCCGGCCACCACCGCCGCGTACTCGGCGAACCGGTGCGCGGTGTCCCGGGCGCGCCAGCCGCCGCCGTCCTCCAACTCCTGCGGCAGGTCCCAGTGGTAGAGCGTCAGGGCGGGCTCGATCCCGGCCGCCAGCAGACCGTCCACCAGGCGCTCGTAGAAGTCCAGCCCGGCCCGGTTCACCGCCCCGCTCCCGGTCGGCCGCACCCGGGGCCAGGCCACCGAGAACCGGTACGAGTCGACCCCGAGCCGCCGCAGCAGCTCGACGTCCTGCGGCCAGCGCCGGTAGTGCTCGCAGGCCGGCTCCCCGGTGTCGCCGCCGGCCACCCGGCCCGGCTCGGCGCAGAAGGTGTCCCAGATCGACGGGCCGCGCCCGTCGGCGGCGGTCGCGCCCTCGATCTGGAAGGCGGCGGTACCGGCTCCGAACACGAAACCGGGCGGGAAGGAGAGGTCTGCCATGCCCCGATTCTGAATCGGTAAATACCTCTATCGCCAGCTGGAACCTCTCACTCTTCCGACTTTTTACCGAACGATTGGCTTACTTCTCGGCAGCCCCGGCCTCCGGCCCCTCCGGCCTCTCCAGGCGCAGCCGCAGCGCCCGGAACTCCGCGGCGATCCCGTCCAGCGTGTAGTGCGCGTTCAGCCCGCTCGGATTCGGCAGCAGCCACACCTCCGTCGACCCGATCGGCTCCGCCTGCGGCCCGACCGCCGCCCGCGGCCGACCGAACGCCGCCCGGTACGCCCCGATCCCCAGCACCGCCAGCACCCGCGGCCGCAGCCGCTCCACCCGCTCCACCAGCGCCGCGCCGCCCGCCCGGTACTCCTCGGCGGTCAGCTCCGCGGCCTTCGCCGTGGTCCGCGCCACCACGTTGGTGATCCCCAGCCCCAGCCCGAGCAGCTCCTCCTGCTCCGCGGGCCCGAATTGCCGCGGCGTGAACCCGGACCGGTGCAGGGCCGGCCAGAACCGGTTGCCCGGCCGGGCGAAGTGCCGCCCCGTCGCCCCCGACCACAGGCCCGGGTTGATCCCGCAGAACAGCACCCGCAGACCCGGCCCGGACACGTCCGGGATCACGGCGTCCTGGGCGGCGGCGAGTTCCTCGGCGGTCGGTCGGCGTGGCGGAGTCGGCGGAGTCGGCGGAGTTCCAGTCATCCCCCCACTCTGCCCCACCCGCCGGACCGGACCCGCCGCCCCGCGGCCGCGGATGGATAGTCAGTTCGATTGTTTGCCTGACCGGGGGACTTCCCCGGCGGAGAATGGGGAGGTGCCATACGAACTGAACGCCCTGATCGCCACCGGGGAGCTGATCGGCGTGGTGGCGGCCGAGGTCCCGCTCGCCCGCACGGTCGGCCTGCCGCACGGACTCGCCCTGGTACCGATGACCGACACCCTCCACGACGCACTCCAACACCCTTCCAACACACCGGACTTCGGCTTCAAGCGGTTCCCCTCCGGATTCGCCCCGCGGATCGTCGGCTGGTCCAAGGCCGCCCCGATCGGCTACCTGGAACTCGACGCCGAACACCCCGCCGGCCGCCGCGCCGCCCTCTGGTACGACGGCCGCACCACCCTCGGCCCGCTCACCCCCGCCGACGGCGCCCCGCTCCACCTCCTGCTGCGCGCCCTCGGCGCCACCGTGCCCGCCGTCCGCGAGATCGCCGCCGCGGTGGACGCGCACTGCCGCCGCGCCGCCGAGGGCTGACGGCCCGTCGACTCCGCCACCGCCCCGGCGGGCACTGGCCGGCGCACCGTTCGGCGTACATGCGGTGGCCCCGCACTTTCGGGTGGCCCAACGTGTGGGTGCAGGCGAAATGCCTGAACTCCCCCCGAAAGGAACGGCTTTACCATGCGTGCCCACTGGCCGGCCGCCGCGCTGACCGCAGTCCTCACTCTCAGCACGGTCACCCTGGCGACCGCCGCCCCCGCGTCCGCTGCCGACCCCGCCGACGCGTTCCGCGCCCGCCCCACCGGCGCCCTCGCCCAGCCCGCGGCGCTCCCGCCGCTGCCCTCCCTCCCGACCCTCCCGATCGCGGTCCCCACCCCGCCCGGGACGCCCGACCTCCCCACCGCTCCCACCGCTCCCGACGCCCCCGCGCTCCCCGCCGCCCCGGCCGTCCCCGCTGTTCCCGCCGTCCCCGACGCCGGCGGCCTGCTCGGCCCGCTCCAAGGACTCCTCGGCACCCTCACCGGCCTGCTCGGCACCGGCGCCGGAGCCCCCGACACCGGCGCGGTCCAACACCTGGTCGACCAGCTCACCAGCACCCTCCAGAGCCTGCTCGGCTCGCTCCCCGCGACCCCGCCGACCAAGCCCTGACCCCCGCCCCCGCACACGAAAGGGAGGGCACCCGCCGCGCGGGTGCCCTCCCCGGTGCCGAAGCCGCGTCCCTACCGCTCAGCGGTAGTTGACGAACTGGATGGCGAATTCCAGGTCCTTGCCCTTGAGCAGGGTCTGGACCGTCTGCAGGTCGTCCCGCGACTTCGAGCTGACCCGCAGCTCGTCGCCCTGGACCTGGGCCTTGACGCCCTTGGGGCCCTCGTCGCGGATGATCTTCGCAACCTTCTTGGCATCGTCGGTGGTGATGCCTTCCTTCACGTCCGCGAAGATCTTGTACTCCTTGCCGGACAGCTGCGGCTCCGCCGCGTCCAGCGCCTTCAGCGACAGCCCGCGCTTGACGAACTTGGTCTGCAGCACGTCCAGGATCGCCCGGACCCGCTCCTCGCCGTTGGCCTTCATCTCGATCTTCTCGCCGGACCGCTTGATCTCGGCGCCGACGTTCTTGAAGTCGAAGCGGGTGGAGATCTCGCGGGAGGTCTGGTTGATCGCGTTGTCGACCTCCTGCCACTCGACCTTCGAGACGATGTCGAAACTGGAGTCGGCCATGGGTGTTGGTCTCCTTGCACTACGGCTGCACGGTCGCGCCACCCGCCACCGGCGAGCGACGCTCCAGCCTATCCAGCCCCCCGCACCCCCGCCCGCAACCGCCGCCGCCCGCCCCGCCCGCGACCCGACGTAACCGAGTGGCAGACCACCCCCCAACATCAGGTATCGTTTACGACGTCGAACAGGGCAGCGCCCTGCGAGACACCATCCCTGGCTGGTTGCCCGAGCGGCCAAAGGGAGCAGACTGTAAATCTGTCGCGCAAGCTACGCAGGTTCGAACCCTGCACCAGCCACTGGATAACGCGAAGGCCCCGAACGGCATCAGCTGTTCGGGGCCTTCGCGTGTAAATTGACCCGACCGCGTATGAGGCAAGCCGCCCGGCCCCGTCAGCCCTGGTGGTTCTGGCGGGGCAGCGCGAGGGCCACCGTGTCGGCGAACTCGCGGACGGCGCTGGTGCGGGACACCACCCGGCCGCAGTGGACGACCAGGCGGGAGTGGCCGCCGGTGAGCGCGCCGTCCAGGCTGTCGCCGCGGACGGCCAGCAGCTCGGCGGGGAACCCGGCGTCGACCCGGACGGGGGCCAGGCCGAGCGCGGAGCGGGCCCGGGCGGAGACCGCCTCGTAGGCGGAGGCGGGGGAGAGCGCGCCGGTCGCGGCGAGCAGCCGGGCGGTGTCCAGCGGATCGGCCCGCCCGACCGGGTTGGAGGCGTCCCGCAGCCCGCCGCCGCCCGCCGTCAGGTTGACCCGGGCCTGCGCCAGTTCCCGCACCAGCGCGGGCCGCAGGCCGATCGGGGCGCCCTCCAGCCCGGTGCAGCCGCCGTTCTGCGGCAGGCAGGCCACCCGCATCCCGGCGTTGGCCAGCATCCCGGCCGCGCCGGGCGGCAGCGCGCTGCACGGCCCGAGCGTGACCCGGGGCCGGTGCGGAGCCAGCGCGGCGACCAGCCGGGCCAGCTGGGCCTGGTCGGCGGCGTTGGTGTGCAGGTCGACCGGGCAGTCCGCGTCGGCCGCGGCCGCCAGCAGCACCTGCACGTACCCCGCCGGGTCCGGGTCCAGGTCCGGGCAGCCGCCCGCCACGTCCGCGCCGAGCTTGAGCGCGTCCCGCAGCTGGGCCCGCCCGTCCGCCCCGGCCAGGCCGGTGAGCAGCCGGGGCATCGCCACGGCCTGCAGGTCCGCCAGCCCGCGCAGCGCCTGACGGGCCGTGAGCACCGCCTCCAGCCGGCCCAGCCCGTGCACGTCGCCGATCCGGACGTGGGTGCGCTGCGCGGTCGCCCCGTACCCGAGCGAGGTGAGCGCCGCCTCGGTGACCCGGCGGACCAGCTCGGCCGGCCCGTCCGCGGGGGCGGCGGGCAGCGCGCTGGAGAACGCGCTGTCGTAGTGCCCGTGCGGCTCGGCGGGCGCGGGCAGCAGCAGGTAGCCGGACAGGTCGATCCGGGCCCCCGTGGTGACGGTCGGCTGCCCGGGCATCGCGGGCAGCGGCCCGAGGCTGCCGACCGTGCCGACCGCCTGGATGCGGTCCCCGCTGATCCGGACGTCCACCACCCGCCCGTCCGCCAGCCGGGCCCCGGCCAGCAGCAGTACCGGCCCGTGCCCCAGCGGATTGGCGGCCGACGGCGGCTGGGCGCCGCCCTCGCTGCGTTCGCTCATCGGCCCCGCTCCTCCACTCCCGTCGGCCCGGTCCCGTCGGCCGCCCGGCCGCCCGGGGCCGGTGCGGGCGGCCGGCCTGCGGCGCACCCGGGAGAGCACTGACGATCGAGCCTAGGCCGGTCCCGGCCGGGACGGTCGGATGCGGGGCGCCAGGACGTGTCGGGCGCGTTCCGGTTGCGCCGACACTCGAACGGGTGTCGGGTGACGGTCCGTCAGTGCGGGGCCGCCGACCTGCGAAGATCCGCCGCGGATACGGATTTCACCTCTGGCCCGGAAACGTGTAATCTCTTCCTCGTTCGCCCCTATAGCTCAGTCGGTAGAGCGTCTCCATGGTAAGGAGAAGGTCTGCGGTTCGATTCCGCATGGGGGCTCTGGTGAAAGGCTCCTCGCCTCGGCGGGGTCCGATCATCAAAGCGGTGTAGCTCAGTTGGTAGAGCAAGCGGCTCATAATCGCTGTGTCACCGGTTCAAGTCCGGTCACCGCTACTCCGCGTAGTCGATCGGGGGGAACTACTCCCGATCGGCTACTCTTGTCTGTGTTCTTATTCGTTGTCCCAGGAAGGCACTCCCGTGGCTGCCACTGACGTCCGCCCGAAGATCACGCTGGCCTGCGTGGAGTGCAAGGAGCGGAACTACATCACCAAGAAGAACCGGCGCAACGACCCGGACCGTCTTGAGATGAAGAAGCACTGCCCGCGTTGCAACTCTCACACGGCGCACCGCGAAACCCGCTGACTTTGCCTCGACTTCAGGCCGCACCCCACTGAGGGGAGCGGCCTGAAGTCATTTCTGCCTGCCGGGCCGGGACGCACCGCACGCGCCGGACGCACCATCGGAGGAGTTGCCCATGCCGCTCGACCCTTCGTTCATCGGGCGGACCTACCCGCCGACCGAGCCGTACGAGGTCGGCCGGGAGAAGATCCGCGAGTTCGCCGCCGCGATCGGCGACGCGAACCCGGCCTACACCGACGCCGAGGCGGCCAAGTCCTTCGGGCACCCGGACGTCATCGCCCCGCCGACCTTCCCCTTCATGTTGACCTTCCGGGCCGCCGCCCAGGTCGTCGAGGACCCGGAACTCGGCCTGGACTACAGCCGGGTGGTGCACGGCGACCAGAAGTTCGCCTACACCCGCCCGGTGCGGGCCGGCGACCGGCTCTCCGTCACCATCTCCATCGACGCCATCAAGTCCCTCGCGGGCAACGAGGTGCTGACGATCCGTGGCGAGGTGCACGAGGCCAACGGCGAGCACGTGGTGACGTCGATCATGACGCTGGTGGCGCGCGCCGCCGAAGCCGGGGAGGAGTGACCGTGACGGTCCGCTTTGACGAGGTCCAGGTCGGCACCGAGCTGCCGGCCGGGTCGTTCCCGGTCACCCGGGCGACGCTGGTCCAGTACGCCGGGGCCTCCGGCGACTTCAACCCGATCCACTGGAACGAGAAGTTCGCCCTGGAGGTCGGCCTCCCGGACGTGATCGCGCACGGCATGTTCACCATGGCCGAGGCCGTCCGGATCGTCACCGACTGGACGGGCGACCCCGCCGCGGTCGTCGAGTACGGCGTCCGCTTCACCAAGCCCGTGATCGTTCCCAACGACGGCGTCGGCGCGACCGTCGGGGTCACCGGCAAGGTCGCCGCCCTCCTCGACGACAACCGGGTCCGCGTCGACCTGGTCGCCACCAGCGAGGGCCAGAAGGTCCTCGGCATGGCCCGCGCGGTCGTCCGCCTGGGCTAGCGGCAGCCCCGCCAGGGGCCCGCCGGGGTTTCGCCCCCGGCGGGCCCCTGACTGCTCTTGCCAAGTTATTGGTCAATCACTAATCTTGTGGGCATGGCCAGGAACAGCATCCGGATGTCCGCCCAGGAGCGGCGCGAGAGCGTCGTCCGCGCGGCCATGGTGGAGTTCGCCCGGGGTGGCTACCGGGGGACGTCCACCGAGGCGATCGCCCGGCGGGTGGGTGTCTCGCAGCCGTACCTGTTCCGACTGTTCCCCAACAAGCAGGCGATCTTCCAGGCCGCGGCCGAGCACTGCATGGAGGAGACCTGGGGGGTCTTCGACCGGGCCTCGGAGGGGCTGACGGGCGAAGCCGCGCGCCATGCCATGGGGGAGGCGTACCTGAGCCTGGTCGAGGACCGGGAGCAGGTGATGATGCAGATGCAGATCTACGTCTCGGTGTTCGCGGCCGAGTCGGCCGGCGAGGGGGAGGTCGGCGAGGCGGCCCGCGCGGGCTGGCTGCGGCTGTTCGAGCGGGTCCGCGAGCGGATCGGCGGAGACCAGGGCGAGGCCACCCAGTTCATGGCGCACGGCATGCTGATCAACACCCTGGTGGCGCTGGGATACCCGGCGGACCACCGCCTCTGGTCCGGGTTCGAGGACCTGGAGCCGCGCGACGGGAAGCAGGGCGAGGAGAGCTGAGCGCACGGCGCTCCGCCGGAAGGACACGGCGGGCGCCGTTTTTTCGGCCCACGAAAGTTATTAATCAATCACAACCTTTGGGGGAAGTACCGTGAACAGGCAAGCCGTCCGCACACTGGTGATCGTCAGCGTGGCCAGCTTCATGGCCGGACTCGACAACCTGGTCGTCACCACCGCCCTGCCCGCGATCCGCGCCGACCTGGGGGGAGCGCTCGCCGACCTGGAGTGGACGGTCAGCGCCTACACCCTGACCTTCGCCGTCCTGCTGATGCTCGGCGCCGCCCTCGGCGACCGCTTCGGCCGCCGCCGGATGTTCCTGGCGGGGCTGACCGTCTTCACCCTCGGCTCGGCCGCGGCCGCGCTCGCCCCGAACATCGGCTCGCTGATCGCCGCCCGCGCCGTCCAGGGCGGCGGCGCGGCCGTGATGATGCCGCTCACCCTGACCCTGCTCACCGCGGCGGTGCCCGCGGCCCGGCGCGGGATGGCGTTCGGCATCTGGTCCGGCGTCGGCGGACTCGCCGTCGCCACCGGGCCGCTGATCGGCGGCAGCCTCACCGAGCACTTCTCCTGGCAGTGGATCTTCTGGGTCAACGTCCCGGTCGGGCTCGCCCTGCTGCCGCTGGCCGCCCGCGGCCTGGCCGAGAGCCGCGGCGAGAACCCCCGGCTGGACGTCCCGGGCACCGTGCTGGTCAGCGGCGGCCTGTTCGGCCTCGTGCTCGGCCTGGTCCGCGGCAACCCGGACGGCTGGACCGACCCGCTGGTGCTCGGCGCGCTGACCGCCGGCGCGCTGCTGCTGCTCGCCTTCGTGGTGCACGAGATCCGCTGGGCGAAGCGCCCGATGCTGCCGATGCGGCTGTTCCGCAACCGGGCGTTCAGCGCCGTCAACTCCGCCAGCCTGCTGATGTACCTCGGCATGTTCGGCTCGATCTTCCTGATCAGCCAGTACTTCCAGGGCATCGGCGGCTACAGCCCCGAGGAGGCCGGCGTCCGGATGCTCCCGTGGACGGCGATGCCGCTGCTGGTCGCCCCGCTCGCCGGACTGCTCACCGACCGGATCGGCGGCCGCCCCATCGTGGTCGCCGGCCTCGCCCTGCAGGCGCTCGGCCTGCTCGGGGTCGCGCTGCTCGCCGACCACTCCGCCGGGTACGGGCAGCAGGTCCCGGTCCTGGTGGTCTGCGGCATCGGGATGTCGCTGTACTTCGCCCCCACCGCCAACCTGGTGATGGCCAGCGTCGGCCCCGGCGAACAGGGCATCGCCTCCGGCGCGAACAACGCCATGCGCGAGGTCGGCGGCGCGCTCGGCGTGGCCGTGCTGTCCGCGGTCTTCTCCGCGCAGGGCGGCTACGGCAGCACCGCGGCCTTCACCGACGGATTCGTGCCCGCCCTGCTGGTCGGCGCCGCCGCGGTGGCCGCCGGAGCACTCGCCGCCGCCCTCGTCCCGCGCCGGCACGGCATGCGGACGACCGCCCCCGCCGCCCCCGTCGCCGGAACCGCCCCCGCCGAACGGCCGCTCCCCGCCCCCGCCGGCCGGTCCTGACCCCGCCCCCGCCCCACCTCCCCGAGAGGAGAGACCCGTGCTGTCCCTCACCCTGCCCTGGACCCCCGGACCGGCCGCCGCCGCGCCGCCCGCCCGACCCGTGGTGATGATCGCCGAACTGGAGGTCCGCGCCCTGCGGCACGTCCCCGGCTTCCTGCTCGCCTCCCTCAAGGTCCGCCGCGCCGCCCGCCGGGCCCCCGGCTCCCTCGGCGTCGCGCTCCGCACCGCCCCGCTGCGCCGCACCTTCTGGGTGCTCTCCGCCTGGACCGACCACGAGAGCCTGCACGCCTTCGTCCGCTCCGACACCCACCGCGCGGCGATGACCGCGCTCCGCCCCGCCATGGCCCGCTCCGCCTTCGCCGACTGGGCCGCCGACACCCCGGCCGCACCCCGGTGGGCCGAAGCCGAACGGCAGTTGGCGTCCGCCGCCTGACCCCGGCCGGCACCCCCGGGCCCGGGACGAGGACCTCCGCCGCGCGGCGGTTCGGCGGAGGTCCCCGCGCCGGGCCCGGGAGCCGTCCCGGGGGAGGGGCGGATCTCGCTTACGCTGGGCCCGTGATCGAGCAGATGGATGCCCCGCTGGCCCCGTTGACCACGCTGCGCCTGGGCGGCCCGGCCCGGCGGTTGGTGACGGCGGAGACCGACGCCGAAGTGGTGGCCGCGGTGCGCGAGGCGGACCGGGCCGGGGAGCCGCTGCTGGTGCTGGGCGGCGGCTCGAACCTGGTGATCGGCGACGAGGGCTTCCCCGGCACGGTGCTGCGGATCGCCACCCGGGGCTTCGCACTGGACGGCACCGCGCTGGAACTGGCCGCCGGCGAGGTCTGGTCGGACGCGGTGGCCCGCACCGTCGGGGCGGGCCTGGCCGGGATCGAGTTCCTGGCCGGCATCCCCGGCTCGGCCGGCGCCACCCCGGTGCAGAACGTCGGGGCGTACGGCCAGGAGGTCGCCGAGACCGTCACCGAGGTGGTCGCCTACGACCGCCTGCTCGGCGAGACCGTCACGCTGGCCAACGCGGACTGCGCCTTCTCCTACCGGCACAGCCGCTTCAAGGCCGACCCGGACCGGTACGTGGTGCTCCGGGTCCGGTTCGGGCTGTCGGACGAGGGCGGCCTCTCCTCGCCGGTGAAGTACGCCGAGGTGGCCCGCGCGATGGGCGTCGAGGCCGAGCAGCGGGTCGGGCTCGCGGACGCCCACGCCGAGGTGCTGCGGCTGCGGGCCGGCAAGGGCATGGTGCTGGACGCCGCCGACCACGACACCTGGTCGGCCGGCTCCTTCTTCACCAACCCGGTCCTGACGGACCGCCAGTACGCCGACTTCGCCGCCCGGCTCGGCGACCTGCGGGCGCCGAGCTACCCGGCCGGCGAGGGCCGGACCAAGACCTCTGCGGCCTGGCTGATCGACAACGCGGGCTTCCGCAAGGGCCACGGCTCCGGCCCGGCGACGCTCTCCACCAAGCACACCCTGGCCCTGACCAACCGGGGCTCGGCCAGCACCGAGGACCTGCTCGCGCTGGCCCGCGAGATCCGCGACGGCGTCCGGGCCGCGTTCGGCGTGGAACTGGTCAACGAACCCGTGCTGGTCGGCGTCAGCCTCTGAGGACTGCCGGAGGTCCGCGCGGATACTCAGCCCGCGGTCGAGTACCCGCGCACTGCCGCCCCGCACCCCGCCCGCGGGACGCTCTGCGCATGAGAACGACGCTCGCGCACCGCGCCCCGCTGCTGGTCCCGCTGCTCGGCTCCGCGCTGGCCTGGGCGCTCTGGCTCGGCTGGGACCAGCACAAGGACGTCCACCCGGACGGCTCGGAGACCGGGCCCTACCAGGCGTGGCAGGTGCTCGGCCTGGTGCTGACGGCCGCGGCGGCGGTCTGCTGGTCCGCCTACCGGGGCCGGGCCCTGCCCGCGGCGGCGGGCGCCGCCGCGGGCCTCGCCGGCGCCGCCTGGGTCGACTGGTCCGGCGAGGGCGACGGGCTGTACGTGATCGGGGTGGCGGCGACCGCGATCGGCACCCTGGCGGTCGCCGGCGCCCTCGCCGCCCCGGTGGCCGCCCTCGGCCGCCGCCGGCACCGCGCCTGGACCGCCTGGACCGCCTAGACCGGGAGGGCCGACAGGGCCGGCTCCTCCACCAGCCAGGCGTCCACCTCGGCCAGCAGTTCCTTGGCGACCTGCTCGGGGGCCCGCGAGGAGCGGATCGACTGCCGGGCCAGCTCGGCGAGTTCGGCGTCGGTGAAGGCGTGCGCCTCCCGGGCCAGCTCGTACTGGTCGGCCAGCCGGGAGCCGAACAGCAGCGGGTCGTCCGCGCCCAGGGCGAGCGGCACCCCGGCCTCGAACAGGGTGCGCAGCGGGACGTCCTCGGGGCGCTCGTACACGCCGAGGGCGACGTTGGAGGCCGGGCAGACCTCGCAGGTGACCTGCCGGTCGGCGAGGCGCTGCAGCAGCCGCGGGTCCTCGGCGGCGCGCACGCCGTGGCCGATCCGGGCGGCGCCCAGGTCGTCCAGGCAGTCCCGGACCGAACCCGGCCCGGCCAGCTCGCCGCCGTGCGGGGCGGCGATCAGCCCGCCGTGCCGGGCGATCGCGAAGGCGCGGTCGAAGTCCCGGGCCAGGCCCCGCCGTTCGTCGTTGGACAGGCCGAACCCGATCACCCCCCGGTCGGCGTACCGGACGGCCAGCCGGGCCAGCGTGCGGGCGTCCATCGGGGACTTCATCCGGTTCGCGGCGACCAGCACCCGGATGCCGACACCGGTCGCCTCGGAAGCCTCCCGGACGGCGTCCAGGACCAGCTCCAGCGTCGGGGTCAGCCCGCCCAGCAGCGGCGCGTACGAGGTCGGGTCGACCTGGATCTCCAGCCAGCGCGAGCCGTCGGCCCGCTCGTCCTCCGCGGTCTCCAGGACCAGCCGCCGGATGTCGGACTCGTCGCGCAGGCAGGACCGGGCGGTGTCGTACAGCCGCTGGAACCGGAACCAGCCGCGCTCGTCGGTGGCGCGGAGCTTCGGCGGGTTCCCCGAACTGAGCGCCTCCGGCAGCCGGACGCCGTGCTTGTCGGCGAGTTCGAGCAGCGTCGCGGGGCGCATCGAACCGGTGAAGTGCAGGTGCAGATGGGCCTTCGGCAGGCCCCGGACATCACGCAGGCGATCCATTCACCGATCCTGCCGCAAAACACCCGGAAACAGGAACCGCCCTCCGCGCCTCCCCCGAAGGGGTGAGCCGCGGAGGGCGGTGCTGACGGAGCGTCAGTCCCGGGCCTCGCCGAGCAGCTTCTGCAGCCGGCTGACGCCCTCGACCAGGTCGGCGTCGCCCAGCGCGTAGGAGAGCCGCAGGTAGCCGGGGGTGCCGAAGGCCTCACCGGGGACGACCGCGACCTCGGCCTCGTCCAGGATCAGCGCGGCCAGCTCGGCGGAGGTCTGCGGGCGCTTGCCGCGCAGCTCCTTGCCCAGCAGGTCCTTGACCGACGGGTACACGTAGAACGCGCCCTCGGGCTCGGGGCAGAACACGCCCTCGATCTCGTTCAGCATCGCCACGATGGTGCGGCGGCGGCGGTCGAACGCGGTCTTCATCTCGTCCACCGCCGCCAGGTCGCCCGAGACGGCGGCCAGCGCCGCGCGCTGCGCCACGTTGGAGACGTTCGAGGTGGCGTGCGACTGCAGGTTGGCGGCCGCGTTCACGACGTCCTTCGGGCCGATCATCCAGCCCACCCGCCAGCCGGTCATCGCGTAGGTCTTGGCCACGCCGTTGACCACGATGCACTTGTCGGCCAGCTCGGGCAGCAGGGCCGGCAGCGAGGTGAAGGCCGCGTCGCCGTAGACCAGGTGCTCGTAGATCTCGTCGGTGAGCACCCACAGGCCGTGCTCCAGCGCCCAGCGGCCGATCGCCTCCGCCTCGGCCTCGGTGTACACCGCGCCGGTCGGGTTGGACGGCGAGACGAACAGCACCACCTTGGTGTTCGCGGTGCGGGCCGCCTCCAGTTGCGCCACCGAGACCTTGTAGCCGGTGGTCTCGTCCGAGACGACCTCGACGGGGGTGCCGCCGGCCAGCTTCACGGCCTCCGGGTAGGTGGTCCAGTACGGGGCCGGGATGATCACCTCGTCGCCCGGGTCGAGGATCGCGGCGAAGGCGTTGTAGATCGCCTGCTTGCCGCCGTTGGTCACCAGCACCTGCGAGGCGTCCACCTGGTACCCGGAGTCGCGCAGCGTCTTGGCGGCGATCGCGGCCTTCAGCTCCGGCAGGCCGCCGGCCGGGGTGTAGCGGTGGTTCGCCGGGTCCTGGCAGGCGGCCACGGCGGCGTCCACGATGTAGCCGGGGGTCGGGAAGTCGGGCTCGCCGGCGCCGAAGCCGATCACCGGACGGCCGGCCGCCTTGAGGGCCTTGGCCTTGGCGTCGACGGCGAGGGTGGCGGACTCGGCGATGGCTCCGACCCGGGCGGAGACCCGGCGGTCGGCGGGGGAGACGTTCTCGGGGGTGGGTGCGCTCATACCCCGAATGCTCCCAGACCGCCGGAGCCCGGAGCATCGCGGTTCACCGCCCCCCGCCCGGTGCTTGTCGGCGGCCGCCCGGAGTACCGGACGATCTCGGGCGGAACGCGGTGACGGCCGGACAATCTCGGTCGGATCACGGGAAAAGTCGGTGAATCCGGAGCCGGGTGAATGAGGTTCGACCAATCGGCGAAGAACCCGTACACTCACTGCTCGATGGCTCCCGAAGTGCGGGTCCTCCGGTCGGGTTCACCACACGGCCGGTCGGATGCGGTAGGTTGGGGGCCACATCGGAGCCGCGAGGTTTCGAAGGGCACTAGCTCAATTGGTAGAGCACCGGTCTCCAAAACCGGCGGTTGGGGGTTCGAGTCCCTCGTGCCCTGCTGCTTGATCCGTGCAAGCCCGTTCGCTCCACTGGAGCGAGCGGGCTTGATGCGGAGAGGGCCCCACCCAGCACTGCTTTCGCCGGATCGCCCGTGCCGCAGGCACGGAAGCTCCGCAGGACCGGATTCAGGTGAGGACGAGTGACGGAGACCACGGGCTCCACCGCAACGCCTGAGAGTGGCAACCCCGAGGGGGCCGAAGGCGCGGCGGACGAGACCACCGCGACGGACGGCAAGCTGTCCCGGCGTGAGCGTCGGCGTGCCAACAAGGCCGCCGGCGGCGAGGGTGGCAAGAAGTCCGGCAAGCGGGCCAAGAAGGGCCTGTTCGCCCGGATCGGCATCTTCTACCGTCAGATCATCGCCGAGCTCCGCAAGGTGGTCTGGCCCACCCGCAGCCAGCTGATCCAGTACACCACCGTCGTCGTGACCTTCGTGATCGTGATGATGCTGCTGGTCGCCGGTCTCGACTGGGGCTTCTCGAAGCTCGCCTTCTGGGTCTTCGGCTGAGACCCGGTCGGTCCGACAGGCCGACACCCCGGGAGTCCCGCAGGACCCCGCACCGACACACCACCCCGACCCGGGCCGAACTCTTCGGCCCGGGTCGAGTTGTCGGCGCGAAGCCCGACGGGCGACTACCGTTGAGTCGGTACTGTTGAGGTATCCGTTCCCACCAGGAAAGAAGCAGCGACCGTGTCTGAGTCCCCCCTGTACGACGCCGACGAGACCGTCCGCGAGGCGGATGTCGCCGCCGAGCCGGACGCGGCCGAGGCTGCTGCCGACGTCGAGGCCGCCGAGGAGATCGTCTACGAGGCGGACGCCGCGGAGGACGAGGTCGAGGCCGCCGACGAGCGGGAGGCCGGCGAACCGGCCGAGGCCGCCGCCGTGCACGAGGTGGACGAGGCCGAGGCCGCTGCGGAGGAAGCTTTCACCGAGGTCGACGAGACCGTCGAGGACGCCGAGGCCGACGAGACCGCAGCGGCCGTCGAGGAGTCCGCGGAGCCGGCCGAGGAGGTCGAGAGCGACCCGGTCGCCGAGTTCCGCGAGCAGCTGCGCCGCGCCCCCGGCGAGTGGTACGTCATCCACACCTACGCCGGCTACGAGAACCGGGTGAAGCAGAACCTGGAGCAGCGCTCCGTCTCGCTGAACGTCGAGGACTACATCTTCGAGTCCCAGGTTCCGCAGGAGGAGGTCGTCCAGATCAAGAACGGCGACCGCAAGACCATCCGGCAGAACAAGCTCCCCGGCTACGTGCTGGTCCGGATGGACCTCACCCCGGAGTCCTGGGGCGTCGTGCGCAACACCCCCGGCGTCACCGGCTTCGTCGGCAACGCCTACGACCCGTACCCGCTGACCCTGGACGAGGTCGTCAAGATGCTCGCCCCCGACGTGGAGCGCGCCGCCGCGAAGGAGGCCGGCAAGGCCTCCCCGGTGCGCCCGGTCGAGGTCCAGGTGCTCGACTTCGAGGTCGGCGACTCGGTCACCGTCACCGACGGTCCGTTCGCCACCCTGCAGGCGACCATCAACGAGATCAACCCCGACTCCAAGAAGGTCAAGGGCCTGGTGGAGATCTTCGGCCGGGAGACCCCGGTCGAGCTCTCCTTCGACCAGATCCAGAAGAACTGATCCAGGTACTCCGGTTCCGGGGCGGGGGCGAAGGCCCCCGCCCCGGAACCGTTTTGGTCCAGCGCCGCCTCAGCGGTTAGCCTGGTCCGATGTGTGTCCTGGCGGCCGGGTTTCGCCCCGGGGCCGGGCACAACAGCAATCACCTCTCGGAAGGACCCGGAGAGAAATGCCTCCCAAGAAGAAGAAGGTCACGGGGCTTATCAAGCTCCAGATCAACGCCGGTGCGGCCAACCCGGCCCCGCCGGTCGGCCCCGCGCTCGGTCAGCACGGTGTCAACATCATGGAGTTCTGCAAGGCGTACAACGCGGCCACCGAGTCGCAGCGCGGCATGATCGTGCCGGTGGAGATCACGGTCTACGACGACCGCTCCTTCACCTTCGTCACGAAGACCCCGCCGGCTGCGCGCCTCATCCTGAAGGCCGCGGGCATCGACAAGGGCTCCAAGGAGCCGCACAAGACCAAGGTCGCCAAGCTGACCTCGGCCCAGGTGCGCGAGATCGCCACCACCAAGATGCCCGACCTGAACGCCAACGACCTGGACGCGGCGGAGAAGATCATCGCCGGCACCGCCCGGTCGATGGGCATCACCGTCGAGGGCTGACAGCCCGTACGTCCTCCGTGGTAGGGCCCAGCGCGGCCCGTTCCCACCACGACTCCATTAATCACCAGGAGCAGCAGTGAAGCGCAGCAAGGCCCTCAAGGCCGCGGACGCCCAGGTCGACCGCGCCCGGATCTACGCCCCCCTCGAGGCCGTCCGCCTCGCCAAGGCGACCTCCACCACCAAGTTCGACGGCACCGTCGAGGTCGCCATGCGTCTGGGCGTCGACCCGCGCAAGGCCGACCAGATGGTCCGCAGCACCGTCATCCTCCCGCACGGCACCGGTAAGACCGCTCGGGTCCTGGTCTTCGCGAACGGTGAGCGTGCCGAGGCCGCGCGTGCCGCGGGCGCCGACATCGTCGGCTCCGACGAGCTGATCGACGAGGTCGCCAAGGGTCGTCTGGACTTCGACGCCGTCGTCGCCACCCCGGACCTGATGGGCAAGGTCGGCCGCCTGGGCCGCGTGCTCGGTCCCCGTGGCCTGATGCCGAACCCGAAGACCGGCACCGTGACCCCGGACGTCGCCAAGGCTGTCAACGACATCAAGGGCGGCAAGATCGAGTTCCGCGTCGACAAGCACTCGAACCTGCACCTGATCATCGGCAAGACCTCGTTCTCCGACGACCAGCTGGTCGAGAACTACGCGGCCGCGCTGGAGGAGATCCTCCGGGCCAAGCCGTCCGCCGCCAAGGGCCGTTACATCAAGAAGATCGCCTTCGCGACCACGATGGGCCCCGGCATCCAGGTGGACCCGAACCGCACCCGCAACCTCCTCGTCGAGGAGGACCCGGCGGCGGTCTGACCCCGAGGTCGGTCCCCCCAGCGGTCCCGTCCGACGGCCCGCACCCCGGCAGGGGTGCGGGCCGTCGGCCTTTATATGGGTTTGCGCCGCGGTCGGAGCCGTCGGGTAGAGTCCGATCGCCTTTCCTGAGAATCCGATTAGAGGGGGACCCTCGTGCGCGCTCTGCGTACCCTTGCCGTGGCCTGCCTGGCCGCCGGTGTCCTGACCGCCTGCAGCAGCTCCGGCGGTTCGACCGAGACCAAGGCCGGCTCCGGCTCCAGCGCGGCCGCCGGTGCGGGCGCCTCGCAGGGCTCGTCGGCGGCCGCCGACGGCGGCGCGGGCGCGGGCGCGGTGTCGAAGCTGGCCCCGAAGGACGCCCTGCTGGCCTCGGCCGCGGTGATGGACAAGGTCGGCAGCGCCAAGCTCACCGTCTCCGGCGGCGACAGCGACGGCACCGCCGACTACGTCTGGAAGGCCCCGGCGTCCTTCCTGCTGAACACCACGGACAAGGGCAAGGAGGTCAAGGCCCTCTTCGTCAACGACGTGATGTACATCGGCGTGACCGAGGACATGGCGGCCGTGGCCGGCGGCAAGAAGTGGATGAAGCTGGACCCGAAGGAGAGCGGTGCCGCCGCCGGCGGGGCCGACGCGGGCGCCTTCACCTCGATGATGCAGCTGATGAACCCGTCGGTGCAGCTGGTCGCCGCCGCCCCGACCGCGAAGCTGGTCGGCGCCGAGACCGTCGCCGGGCAGGGCACCACGCACTACCGCAGCGAGATCAGCGTCGAGGACATGGTCGCCAAGATGCAGCTCTCCCCGGAGCTCAAGGCCCAGGTGCTGACCGAGCTGAAGAAGAAGGGCAGCACCGCCACCGCGGACCTGTGGATCAACGCCAAGGGCGAGCTGGTCCAGCAGTCCAACCAGGACGCGTCCACCGCCGGCGACAAGCCGAACCTGGTCGTCTACTCCAAGCTCGGCGAGGTCAAGGCCACCCCGGCCCCGGCCGCCGCCGAGGTCTTCTCGCTCGCGGACCTGCTGAAGCAGTAGTCGGCGGCGTCCGGCCCGCGCCGCCCGGGGGTGCTCCCCGGGCGGCGCGGGCCGCATGGCATGGTGGGGGAACGGGCGAGGGCGACGGCGGCAGGAGGAGGGACCGATGGGGGCACCGGCACGGTGGGCCGCGTCGCTGCTGGCCGCGGTTCTGCTGGGCGGCGCGGCCACCGGCTGCACCGGCTCCGCCCCCGCGCCCGACCCGGTGGCCACCGCCAGCGCGGTCAGCTCCAGCCCGCAGCCCAGCCCCACCGACCGCTCCCCGCACGGGGTGCTGCTCTCCGCCCAGCTGACGCTGCACGACGCCCGGCGGGCCGAGTTCCGGGCCGTCCTGGGCGACGACCGGGCCAAGGGCGCGCTGTTCTGGGCGCCCAAGACGGTGCTCAAGTACCAGTCCGACCTGGACGCCCGGCTGCTGATGGTGCTGGACACCTCCGCCTACCTGGGCGGCGACCAGGCCACCGCGCTCCGGCTGAACGGCCCGCACTGGCAGAAGTTCGCCGGCGGCCGGGCCCCGTACGCCGGCCTGATCGACCGGCTCAGCCCGGTGGTGGCCGTCACCGCCGCGGTCGCCGCGAGCGACCCGGTGCCGCTGGGCGAGGAGAAGCTGCTCGACAGCACGGTCGAGCGCTACCGGGTGACGCTGACCGCCGAGCGGTACGCCGCCGCGCAGACCCAGCTCGACCCGGCGCGCCGGCAGGCCCTGGAGAGCGCGCTCGGCCCCGGCGACGTGGTGCTCGACCTCTGGCTCAACGACCGCGACCAGCTGGTCCAGTTCCGGCGCGCCGCCGCCGAGGTGGACACCGTCTCCTACACCGAGTACGGCAGCTCCGCGCTCTCCGTCCAGGCCCCCGCCGAGGCCGACACCGCGGACGCCGGCGGTGCGAGTCCGCCCGCCTTCCCGTAACCCGATTTGGTCAAACCGGTTCGGCCCGGCTACGCTGGCCGAGCCAAAGACCGCTGGTTGTCGCCGTGGGCCCGCAAGGGTGAGCGGCACCGAAGGATCCGCACTCGCGGCGGATCGCCCGCGCAGGTTGTTGGAGCAGTGAAGATCTCCGGACCGTTCCGGTTCGTCGAGGTCGTTGCGAGCCCCGTGCGCCTGCGCGCCGGGGCTTTTTCGCTTCCGGGGTCCGCGGCGTTGGATGGTCGACTTCTCGAAGGTCGGCCCGACTTCGACATCACGGAAGGAGGCGTAAGCCCATGGCCAGGCCCGACAAGGCTGCCGACGTCGCCGAGATCACGGACAAGTTCCGTGCCTCCAGCGCCGCCGTTCTGACCGAGTACCGCGGTCTCACGGTGAAGCAGCTGAAGACGCTGCGTCGCTCGCTCGGCGGCAACGCCGATTACGCCGTGGTGAAGAACACGCTGACCAAGATCGCGGCCAACGAGGCCGGGATCTCCGAGCTGGACGACCTGTTCGCCGGCCCGACGGCTGTCGCCTTCGTCACCGGTGACCCGGTGGAGTCGGCGAAGGCTCTGCGTGACTTCGCCAAGGAGAACCCTGCTCTCATCATCAAGGGCGGTGTCCTTGACGGTAAGGCGCTGTCCGCCGATGAGATCAAGAAGCTCGCGGACCTCGAGTCCCGCGAGGTGCTGCTCGCCAAGCTGGCCGGCGCGCTGAAGGCCAAGCCCTCCCAGGCTGCCGCGGTCTTCCAGGCGCTCCCGTCCAAGCTCGTTCGCACCGTGGAAGCGCTGCGCGAGAAGGTCGAGCAGGGCGGTGCCGGTACTCCGGCTCCCGCCGAGGACGCGGAGTAACCACTCCCCGTCCCAGCGGGCCCGTAAGCACGCCCGCCAACCCGTACATCCGGCACCTGCCGAATTAGTGGAAGGACGCCAATCATGGCGAAGCTCAGCACCGAGGACCTGCTCGAGCAGTTCGAGGGCATGACCCTGATCGAGCTCTCCGAGTTCGTCAAGGCCTTCGAGGACAAGTTCGACGTCACCGCCGCCGCCCCGGTCGCCGTTGCCGGCGTTGCCGGTCCGGCTGCCGTCGAGGCCGTCGAGGAGCAGGACGAGTTCGACGTCATCCTCGACGGTGCCGGCGACAAGAAGATCCAGGTCATCAAGGAGGTGCGCGCCCTCACCTCCCTCGGCCTGAAGGAGGCCAAGGACCTCGTCGACACCGCCGGTGCGAAGGTTCTGGAGAAGGTCGCCAAGGACGTTGCCGAGAAGGCGAAGGCCCAGCTCGAGGGCGCCGGCGCCAAGGTCACCGTCAAGTGACTTGTTCCTCTCTCTGAGAGGTGCTCTTCCGGCCGGGCCGGCCACCCTTCGGGGTGGCCGGCCCGGCTGTTTTCGGTTCCGGGCCGGGCCGAAGAACCCCCGGACGGCCCCCGGGATGCCCTCCGATGGCCCATGCGGCGCTCGGAGCTTGTCGGTGCCCGGGGGTAGGGTGATCGCATTCGTCCAGCCCCCGGGCACGGGCCGGGTGTAACGCGAGCGCCGTCCCGGACGATGGGCAGTACGAGGTCCACACCCTGGTGCGGGCCTTGACGAGCAGCACGAGGCGCGCGATTCTCTAGGCGCGTGCCCCAAGCGGACCCGTCCCCGATGCATATTCGGGGCCGGCACTGGGAAGGTTCCCGGTGACGCAGACGAGGTGTGACGGCCCGGCCGGTGAGGGATCACTGCCCGGGTTGTCGGATGTACGGGAGGAGCGTCCGATTCGGTCTCCGAATCAGGGCTTGCTAGCAGTGTCGCCTTTGGCTACACTGTCCCTTTGCGCTGCCTATTAGTCGCTCCGTGACTCGTCGCCCGGAGCGGCCCCTGTCCTGACCTGGGGTTTCCGCCTCGGCCAAGGCCCGGAGGGTATGCGCGTAGTGAGCTCCGAGCCCTCGGAAGGACCCCCCTCTTGGCCGCGCCGCGCAACGCCTCGAACAACGCTAATTCCACCGCCCCGCTCCGCGTCTCGTTCGCGAAGATCAAGGAGCCCCTCGAGGTCCCGAACCTCCTGGCCCTGCAGACCGAGAGCTTCGACTGGCTGCTCGGCAACGCGGCCTGGAAGTCCCGGGTCGAGGCTGCCCTGGAGAGCGGTCAGGACGTCCCCACCAAGTCCGGTCTGGAGGAGATCTTCGAGGAGATCTCCCCGATCGAGGACTTCAGCGGGTCGATGTCCCTGACCTTCCGGGACCACCGTTTCGAGCCGCCGAAGAACTCCATCGACGAGTGCAAGGACCGCGACTTCACCTTCGCGGCCCCGCTCTTCGTCACCGCGGAGTTCACCAACAACGAGACCGGTGAGATCAAGTCCCAGACCGTGTTCATGGGCGACTTCCCGCTCATGACCAACAAGGGCACGTTCATCATCAACGGCACCGAGCGTGTCGTCGTGTCCCAGCTGGTGCGTTCTCCCGGCGTCTACTTCGACTCCACCCTGGACAAGGTGTCCGACAAGGACATCTACTCCGCCAAGATCATCCCCTCCCGCGGTGCCTGGCTGGAGATGGAGATCGACAAGCGCGACATGGTCGGTGTCCGCATCGACCGCAAGCGCAAGCAGTCCGTCACCGTGCTGCTCAAGGCGCTCGGCTGGACCACCGAGATGATTCTCGAGGAGTTCGGCGAGTACGAGTCCATGCGCGCCACCCTGGAGAAGGACCACACCCAGGGCCAGGACGACGCGCTGCTCGACATCTACCGCAAGCTGCGCCCGGGCGAGCCGCCGACCCGCGAGGCCGCGCAGACGCTGTTGGAGAACCTGTACTTCAACCCGAAGCGCTACGACCTCGCCAAGGTCGGCCGGTACAAGGTGAACCGGAAGCTCGGCAACGCCGAGTCGCTGGACTCCGGCGTGCTCACCGAGCCGGACATCATCAACACCATCAAGTACCTGGTGAAGCTGCACGCCGGCGAGACCGAGTGGCGCGATGACGAGGGCCGCGACATCGTCATCGAGGTCGACGACATCGACCACTTCGGCAACCGCCGCCTGCGCAACGTCGGCGAGCTGATCCAGAACCAGGTCCGCACCGGCCTCGCCCGCATGGAGCGCGTCGTCCGCGAGCGGATGACCACCCAGGACGTCGAGGCGATCACGCCGCAGACCCTGATCAACATCCGGCCGGTCGTCGCCTCCATCAAGGAGTTCTTCGGCACCAGCCAGCTGTCGCAGTTCATGGACCAGACGAACCCGCTGTCGGGCCTGACCCACAAGCGCCGTCTGTCCGCGCTCGGCCCCGGTGGTCTGTCCCGCGAGCGGGCCGGCTTCGAGGTCCGTGACGTGCACCCCTCGCACTACGGCCGCATGTGTCCGATCGAGACCCCCGAAGGCCCGAACATCGGTCTGATCGGCTCGCTGGCCTCGTACGGCCGGGTCAACGCGTTCGGCTTCATCGAGACCCCGTACCGCAAGGTCGTCGACGGCGTGGTCACCGAGTCGGTGGACTACCTGACCGCCGACGAGGAGGACCGCTACGTCATCGCGCAGGCCAACGCCCCGCTCACCGCGGAGCTGACCTTCGCCGAGCCGCGCGTCCTGGTCCGCCGCCGCGGCGGCGAGATCGACTACATCCCCGGCACCGAGATCGACTACATGGACGTCTCGCCGCGCCAGATGGTGTCGGTCGCGACCGCCATGATCCCCTTCCTCGAGCACGACGACGCCAACCGCGCGCTGATGGGCTCGAACATGATGCGCCAGGCCGTCCCGCTGCTCCGCAGCGAGGCGCCGCTGGTCGGCACCGGCATGGAGTACCGCTGCGCCGTCGACGCCGCGGACGTCATCACCGCCGACAAGGCCGGTGTGGTCCAGGAGGTCTCGGCCGACTACGTCACCGTCGCCAACGACGACGGCACGTACAACACCTACCGGGCCGCCAAGTTCACCCGCTCCAACCAGGGCACCGCCTTCAACCAGAAGGTGCTCGTGGACGAGGGCGCCCGGGTCGAGGCCGGCCAGGTGCTGGCCGACGGCCCGTGCACCGACCAGGGCGAGATGGCGCTCGGCAAGAACCTCCTGGTGGCGTTCATGTCCTGGGAGGGCCACAACTACGAGGACGCGATCATCCTGTCGCAGCGCCTCGTGCAGGACGACGTCCTCTCCTCGATCCACATCGAGGAGCACGAGGTCGACGCCCGCGACACCAAGCTGGGCCCCGAGGAGATCACCCGGGACATCCCGAACGTCTCCGAGGAGGTCCTCGCCGACCTCGACGAGCGCGGCATCATCCGGATCGGCGCCGACGTCGTCACCGGCGACATCCTGGTCGGCAAGGTCACCCCCAAGGGCGAGACCGAGCTGACCCCGGAGGAGCGCCTGCTCCGCGCGATCTTCGGCGAGAAGGCCCGCGAGGTCCGCGACACCTCGCTGAAGGTGCCGCACGGCGAGTCCGGCAAGGTCATCGGCGTCCGCGTCTTCGACCGCGAGGAGGGGGACGAGCTTCCCCCGGGCGTGAACCAGCTGGTCCGCGTCTACGTCGCCCAGAAGCGCAAGATCACCAACGGTGACAAGCTGGCCGGCCGCCACGGCAACAAGGGTGTCATCTCCAAGATCCTGCCGGTCGAGGACATGCCGTTCCTGGAGGACGGCACCCCGGTCGACATCATCCTGAACCCGCTCGGCGTCCCGTCCCGAATGAACCCGGGACAGGTCCTGGAGATCCACCTCGGCTGGCTCGCCCAGCAGGGCTGGGACGTCTCCGGCCTCGCCGACGAGTGGGCCCAGCGCCTCCAGGCGATCGGCGCCGACACGGTCGAGGGCGGCACCAACCTCGCCACCCCCGTCTTCGACGGCGCCCGCGAGGACGAGATCACCGGCCTGCTGGACAACACCACCCTCACCCGTGACGGTGAGCGCCTGGTGAACTCCACCGGCAAGGCCCGGCTGTTCGACGGCCGCTCCGGCGAGCCGTTCCCGATGCCGGTCTCGGTCGGCTACATGTACATCCTCAAGCTGCACCACCTGGTCGACGACAAGCTGCACGCCCGCTCGACCGGCCCGTACTCGATGATCACCCAGCAGCCGCTCGGTGGTAAGGCGCAGTTCGGTGGTCAGCGCTTCGGTGAGATGGAGGTGTGGGCCCTCGAGGCCTACGGCGCCGCGTACGCGCTGCAGGAACTGCTCACCATCAAGTCCGACGACGTCCTCGGCCGCGTGAAGGTCTACGAGGCGATCGTCAAGGGCGAGAACATCCCCGAACCCGGCATTCCCGAGTCCTTCAAGGTCCTCATCAAGGAAATGCAGTCGCTCTGCCTCAACGTGGAGGTGCTGTCCTCGGACGGCTCCAACATCGAGCTGCGCGACTCCGACGAGGACGTGTTCCGCGCGGCCGAGGAGCTCGGCATCGACCTGTCCCGGCGCGAGCCGAGCAGCGTCGAAGAGGTCTGACGGAGGCCGGGCCGGCTGCCCCCCGCGAGGCAGCCGGCCCGCCCCCAGGCCCCCCTCAGACCAACAGACAGACTCTCGAATCACGAAAGAGGGCTTGACGACCAGTGCTTGACGTCAACTTCTTCGACGAGCTCCGCATCGGCCTGGCCACCGCCGACGACATCCGCCAGTGGTCCCACGGCGAGGTCAAGAAGCCGGAGACCATCAACTACCGCACCCTGAAGCCGGAAAAGGACGGGCTCTTCTGCGAGAAGATCTTCGGCCCCACCCGGGACTGGGAGTGCTACTGCGGCAAGTACAAGCGCGTCCGCTTCAAGGGCATCATCTGTGAGCGCTGCGGCGTCGAGGTCACTCGCGCCAAGGTCCGCCGCGAGCGGATGGGCCACATCGAGCTGGCCGCCCCGGTCACCCACATCTGGTACTTCAAGGGTGTCCCGTCCCGCCTGGGCTACCTGCTCGACCTGGCGCCGAAGGACCTCGAGAAGGTCATCTACTTCGCCGCCTACATGATCACCTGGGTGGACGACGAGCGCCGCCAGCGCGACCTCCCGTCCCTGGAGGCGCACGTCTCGGTCGAGCGCCAGCAGATCGAGAACCGCCGCGACGCCGACCTCGAGGCCCGGGCCAAGAAGGCCGAGACCGACCTGGCCGAGCTGGAGGCCGAGGGCGCCAAGGCCGACGTCCGCCGCAAGGTGCGCGAAGGCGCCGAGCGCGAGATGAAGCAGCTCCGCGACCGCACCCAGCGCGAGATCGACCGCCTGGACGAGGTCTGGGCGCGCTTCAAGAACCTCAAGGTCCAGGACCTCGAGGGCGACGAGCTGCTCTACCGCGAGCTGCGCGACCGCTTCGGCACCTACTTCTCCGGCTCGATGGGCGCGGCGGCCCTCAAGGACCGCCTCGAGTCCTTCGACCTCGCCGAGGAGTCCGAGCGCCTGCGCGAGATCATCCGCACCGGCAAGGGCCAGAAGAAGACCCGCGCGCTCAAGCGCCTCAAGGTCGTCACCGCGTTCCTGCAGACCAGCAACAAGCCCAAGGGCATGGTGCTGGACTGCGTCCCGGTGATCCCGCCGGACCTGCGTCCGATGGTGCAGCTGGACGGCGGCCGCTTCGCGACCTCCGACCTGAACGACCTGTACCGCCGCGTGATCAACCGCAACAACCGCCTGAAGCGGCTTCTCGACCTCGGCGCGCCCGAGATCATCGTGAACAACGAGAAGCGCATGCTCCAGGAGGCCGTCGACGCGCTCTTCGACAACGGCCGCCGCGGCCGCCCGGTCACGGGCCCCGGCAACCGTCCGCTGAAGTCGCTGTCCGACATGCTCAAGGGCAAGCAGGGTCGTTTCCGCCAGAACCTGCTCGGCAAGCGCGTCGACTACTCGGCCCGTTCGGTCATCGTCGTCGGCCCGCAGCTCAAGCTGCACCAGTGCGGCCTGCCGAAGGCCATGGCGCTGGAGCTCTTCAAGCCGTTCGTGATGAAGCGCCTGGTCGACCTGAACCACGCGCAGAACATCAAGTCGGCCAAGCGCATGGTCGAGCGCGCCCGCCCCGTGGTGTGGGACGTCCTCGAAGAGGTCATCGCCGAGCACCCGGTGCTGCTGAACCGTGCGCCCACCCTGCACCGCCTCGGCATCCAGGCCTTCGAGCCGCAGCTGGTCGAGGGCAAGGCCATCCAGATCCACCCGCTCGTCTGCACCGCGTTCAACGCGGACTTCGACGGCGACCAGATGGCCGTCCACCTGCCGCTCTCCGCGGAGGCGCAGGCCGAGGCCCGCATCCTGATGCTGTCCTCGAACAACATCCTGAAGCCGGCCGACGGTCGCCCCGTCACCATGCCGACCCAGGACATGGTGCTGGGCCTGTTCTTCCTCACCTCCGACCGCGAGGAGGTCAAGGGCAAGGGCCGTTCCTTCTCCTCGACCGCCGAGGCGATCATGGCCTTCGACGCCCGCGAGCTGGACGTCCAGGCCCCGATCGACCTGCGGATGGCCGCCGGCACCGTCCCGCCCCGCGGCTGGACCCCGCCGGTGGACGAGGACGGGCAGCCGGCCTGGCACGAGGGCGAGCCGTTCCGGATCACCACCACCCTGGGCCGCGCGCTCTTCAACGAGCTGCTGCCCGAGGACTACCCGTTCGTCGACTACGAGATCGGCAAGAAGCAGCTCTCGGCGATCGTCAACGACCTCGCCGAGCGCTACCCGAAGGTCGTCGTCGCCGCGGCGCTCGACAACCTGAAGGCGGCCGGCTTCCACTGGTCGACCCGTTCCGGTGTCACCGTCTCGATCTCGGACGTCATCGTCCCGCCGAGCAAGCCCGCCATCCTGGAGGGCTACGAGGCGCAGGCGGAGAAGGTGCAGCGGCAGTACGAGCGCGGCCTGATCACCGACAACGAGCGCAAGTCCGAGCTGATCGGCATCTGGACCCGCGCGACCAACGAGGTCGCCGACGCGATGGCCGCGAACTTCCCGAAGACGAACCCCATCTTCATGATGGTCGACTCGGGTGCTCGAGGAAACATGATGCAGATGCGTCAGATCGCCGGTATGCGTGGTCTGGTGTCGAACGCGAAGAACGAGACCATCGCGCGTCCCATCAAGGCCTCGTTCCGTGAGGGCCTGTCCGTGCTGGAGTACTTCATCTCCACCCACGGTGCCCGTAAGGGTCTGGCCGACACCGCGCTGCGCACCGCCGACTCGGGTTACCTGACCCGTCGTCTGGTGGACGTCTCGCAGGACGTGATCATCCGCGAGGAGGACTGCGGCACCGAGCGCGGCCTCAAGCTGGAGATCGGCCAGTTCGGCGCGGACGGCGTGCTGCAGAAGGCCGACGACGTCGAGACCAGCGTCTACGCCCGCATGCTCGCCGAGGACATCACCGTCGACGGCAAGCTGATCGCCACCGCCAACACCGACCTCGGCGACGTCCTGATGGACGAGCTGATCCGGCACGGCGTGAGCGAGGTCAAGGTCCGCTCGATCCTGACCTGCGAGTCCGCGGTCGGCACCTGTGCCTTCTGCTACGGCCGCTCGCTGGCCACCGGCAAGCTGGTCGACATCGGCGAGGCGGTCGGCATCATCGCCGCCCAGTCCATCGGTGAGCCCGGCACCCAGCTGACGATGCGTACCTTCCACACCGGTGGTGTGGCCGGTGACGACATCACCCAGGGTCTGCCCCGTGTCGTCGAGCTCTTCGAGGCGCGCACCCCCAAGGGTGTCGCCCCGATCTCGGAGGCCCAGGGCCGGGTCCGGATCGAGGACACCGAGAAGACCCGCAAGGTCGTCGTCACCCCCGACGACGGCACCGACGAGATCGCCTACCCGGTCTCCAAGCGCGTCAAGCTGCTGGTCAGCGAGGGCGAGGCGGTCGAGGTCGGCCAGAAGCTGACCGTCGGCGCCACCAACCCGCACGACGTGCTGCGCATCATGGGCCAGCGGGCCGTCCAGATCCACCTGGTCGCCGAGGTCCAGAAGGTCTACAACTCGCAGGGCGTGTCGATCCACGACAAGCACATCGAGATCATCATCCGGCAGATGCTCCGCCGCGTGACGATCATCGAGTCGGGCGACGCCGAGCTGCTCCCGGGCGAGCTCGTCGAGCGCGGCCGCTTCGAGCAGGAGAACCGTCGCGTGGTCTCCGAGGGCGGCCACCCCGCCTCCGGCCGTCCGCAGCTGATGGGTATCACCAAGGCCTCGCTGGCCACCGAGTCCTGGCTGTCGGCCGCCTCCTTCCAGGAGACGACCCGGGTGCTCACCGACGCGGCGATCCACGCCAAGTCGGACCCGCTGCTGGGCCTCAAGGAGAACGTCATCCTCGGCAAGCTCATCCCGGCCGGTACGGGTCTGCCCCGCTACCGCAACATCCGGGTCGAGCCGACCGAGGAGGCCAAGGCCGCGATGTACTCGGCCGTCGGCTACGACGACTACGACCTGTCGCCGTTCGGCGCGGGCTCCGGTCAGGCCGTCCCGCTGGACGACTACGACTACGGTCCGTACACCGGCTGAGCGATCGGCTGATCCGCAGGGCGGTCACCCCACTCGGGGCGGCCGCCCTGCGACGTTCCCCCGATCATCCGCCGGAACAGCAGGTTCTGGAGCCGGCCGGGGTCCTCGCCCAGCTCGGCGAGTGCGGACATCAGCCGGAGGGAGGGGCTCGCCTCGGCCGAGGCGGACAGGCCGGCCGCCAGACAGCCGAGGACCCGGTCGAGAACCTCGCCCTCCGGGGCGGGGTGCAGCCAGGCGGCGGTCCGGGGGACCGTCTCCGGGTGCTGGTCGAAGGCCGCCAGGAGGTCGGACAGGCCCCGGGTCAGCAGAGGGACCGGCAGCGGTTCGGGCGGGGCGAGCAGCCACGGACCGGTCCCGGCCGCCCCGGGCACCCCGAGCAGGGCCAGCAGGGCGAGTCGGCCGAGGCGGCCGGGCCGGTCCCGGGTGAGCCAGGTGTCGACCTCGCCGACCAGCAGGGCCCGGGTCCGCTCCTCCGCGGCCAGGTCGTCGAGCAGCGCGAGCAGCCGCTCCCGCAGGGAGCCCTCGGCGTGCAGGGCCAGCTGCCGGAGCCTGGTCATGGCCAGCTTCCGGTCCTGGGGGCGGCCGTCCCGGTCCTGGAGCACCGACCGGCAGACGTCGACCACGGCCGGACCGGGGCCGGAGGGGGTCCTGGCCCACCCCGTCAGCAACTGCCAGACGCCGCGGCGCATGTGCTCGTCGGCGAGCACCCGCGCGGTGACCTCGGTGAGCAGGCCGGTCCGTCCGGCCGCCACCGCGATCCTGCGGACCTCGTCCAGCCGGTCGACGTCCTTGTGCCGCCGGATCAGTTCGACCAGGGCGCGCGCGGCCGGGGCGGCGGCCGTCCGGTCGCGGACCGGGAGGCGGACCAGCCACTCCAGCAGGACCGAGCGGAGCTGGGTGAAGTTGTCCCAGACGTAGACCAGGACGGCCTCCGTGTAGCCGGGGCGGTCGAACACCACCCGGTCGTGCAGGTCGACCTGGGCGGAGAGCGCCATCAGGCGGGAGCGCAGCCCCTGCCCGGAGAAGAGCGCCGCGACCGTCGGTTCGCGGTAGGAGTCGCCCGGCGAGGCGTGCGCGAGCGCGGACTCCAGCGCCAGTGCGTCCTGGTCGATGTCCTGCGCGGGTGCGGCGCGGTGGACGGCCAGGCTGAGCAGGAGGCAGCGCAGGCGCAGGGACAGGCTGCTGCTGCCCGGCTCGGTGCCGCTGTCGTTGAACAGCCGGTCGAGCTCGACCCGCCAGTCGCCGAGTGCGGACTCGATCCGGGCGGCGAGTTCGGGATCGAGTTCCGGCTCGGGCTGCGGTGCGGGACTCCGCCGGAGCTGGGGCATGTTCGGCCGCCGGACCGGGAAAGCCGGGTGCTCCGGCCCGGTCGGACGGGAGTCCCACTGGCGGACGACGGCTCCCACCGCGCGGACGGCTTCCACCGCGTTCATCCCGCGCAGCAGGGCCCGGGCGGTGGGTGTCCTGACGTAGGGGATCGCCGCCGGGTGCCTCCGGAACCCGAGGTGGGCCTCGACCAACTGCTGCGGGTCCGGGGCGGTGCGCAGCCGGAGGACCGGAACCCCGGGGTGCTGCCAGCCGTCCACGGACTCCCAGAGCTGCTCGGTGAACGTGACGATCAACCGCGATCCCTGCTGGACGAGTTGTTCGCCGAACAGGGCGAGCCGGTCCAGGAAGCCCGAGGTCGGGAGGTCCGTGCCCGGGCTCTTCAGCTCGAGGATGTGGACCCGGCCCGGTTCCAGCGGCAGCCGGCTCACCGAGGGGGAGTCCCACTCGGGCTCCAGGTCGAGGATCACCGCGCCCGCCGGGCTCTGCTCCGCACACAGCCGGCGGACGAAGGCGGACGAGCCGCAGCCCGGCCGGGCTATCAGCAGCATGGTGCCGGCGGTTCCGTGCGGAGCGAGGAACGCGGTGCCGGCGCTCCAGGCGTCGGACCAGGCATCGACCTCGACGTGAGGGGCGGCGAGGAGGACCTCCCGCGGGAGTTCGGTGCTGTCCAGGACGTCCCGGCGCCTGGTCTCCTGGTGCACGGTCAGGGTGTCGATGCGATCGGCCACGGCGCCGATGTTGAGGACGGGGCCGGGGCCGGAGGGCGTGTCGGGGAGTCCGTGGAGCAGGTCGTCGAGTTCGTCGCCGCTGCGGGTCGGGTGGTCGGAGGTCATTCCTGGGTCGCTTTCGGGTGGAGGCCGGTCACCAGTCCGGCCTGGTTGATCTGGACGGCGTGCAACGAGGTGATGTGGTCGGCGACGGTGTGGATGTTGAGGTTGTCGGAGGCCGCCGCGTTCCGGACGAGATCGGCGGCCAGGCCGCCCACCCGGTGACCGTTTCGGAGCGCGGGCGGCGAGGGCGGGCCCGAGGCCTCGAAATGGGCGGCGAGCTGCTCCGGGGCGACCCGTGGCGCGTACACCCAGCAGGGGCGGGAGAAGTCCTTGTTCGGGACGTCCGTTGCCGGGATCCGGAGGAAGTCGCCCTTCTCCGTCAGCAGGCTGCGCCCGGCGCCGACCACCCGCCGGAACATCTCGTCGGAAAGCAGCAGCGCGGTGTGTCCGCGGTGTGCCACGGCCCCCTCCAAGGCGGTTTTCGCGGTATCGGAATTGATGAACCGGAAGACGTCGTTGATGGAGTCGGCGAGGCGGCTGGCCGGGAAGGGACCGATGTGCAGCGCCATGCGAATGGCGAGATCGGGGTCGGTCGGGCCCTTCTCGACCCGGTAGTTCTCCAGTTCCTGGTCGAGGTATCTGGGCATCGGATCGACCAGGCGCCAACTGCGGAGCGGCTCGAAGGCCATGACGAAGCCGTCCCCGTCGTCGCGCCGGAACAGTGGTTCCTCCCACTCGTCGGTGAGCCCGCTCCTGGTGAAAGCAGCCCGGAGCGCGGTCGTCATCGCCTCCTTGAGAGCGGGCTGGAGCGACTCCGGGGCTCTGCTGAAATCGCGGGCGTCGATGGTAAGGATCGTGTGTTCGGGGGCGATGTCCCATGTGCGTACGGTCGATTCCATGTTCGCCTCCTTCTGATATGTCGAACGGAATTTCGGATTTACGCCGTCCGGCGTGTGCGGTGGGGGAGACCGCTCCGGGGCGGTCGATCATTGTGATACCAGGGATCGCGCTCCGCAGTCTGCGTCAAATGACGCACAGCGGAGGGGGATTGCCGTAGTTGGGCGAGAGGAAACCATCGGGATGGGCGAGTTGGACGACTATGCCGGATTGGTCGAGGCGGCGGGCGTTCCCGAGTCCTGGCGGCCCGGGCGGGTGCTGATGCGGGAGCGGGACGCACCGGACGGCGTGTTCCTGATCGGGGACGGCATGGTGAAGGTCACCGCCGGAGCCGCGAACGGGCGGACCGGCGTGCTCGCCTGGCGGGGGTCGGGGGAGCTGATCGGTGAGCAGTCGTGCGTGGACGGGCGTCCGCGTTCGGCCACCGCGGTGGTGACCCGGGCCGGAACCGGGACGTTCCTCGCCGCACCGGCGTTCAAGGGGCTGATGCGCGGCCACCCCGGATTCGCCGAGTGGGTGCTGCGCAACATGAGCCTCCGGCTGCGGGAGTCGGGGCGGGACCGGACGGATCTGGGGACACTGTCGGCCGTCGCGCGGACCGCGGCCTTCCTGGCCCGGTACGCACGCCGCGATCCGCAGTTCGACGAGGCCGCCGGCGGAATCGTCGGCCTCACCCAGCAGCAGTTGGCGGAGACGGCGGGGGTGTCCCGCGAGTCGGTGGTCCGGGCGCTGCAGGACTTCGAGGAAGAGGGCTGGCTGCACCGGGGGCGCAACGAGATCTCGGTGCGGGACGTCGCGGGCCTGGAGGCCCGGGCGCGGCAGGGCTGAGCGGACCCCTAGGGAATCCCCCTGGGGGAGGAGGGCGCGGAACCACTCCCGGGAGGGAGGTGGGCGGGGGCGCGGCGGCGGGAGACTGGGGGCAGTCGAACGAGGGAGGCCGCGGTGAGGCGGACGGTGGGGGCGGCAGGGGTCGCGGGGCTGCTGCTGGCGGGGGCGGTGGGCTGCGGGGCGTGGGGGCAGCAGCACCGGACGGTGTCGTACGAGGTGCCGGGGCAGGTCACCGAGCTGGTGGTGACGGGGGACGCGGGCGGGATCGAGGTCCGGGCCGGGGACGGGCCGGCGCAGGTGGTGGAGAAGCGGAGCTGGAGCGGCGACACCGAGCCGCAGGCCGCCCACAGCCTGGCGGACGGCGTGCTCAAGCTGTCGTACAGCTGCTCCGGCTCCGGCTGCGGGATGGGCTACCAGGTGCGGGTGCCGGCCGGGACGAAGCTGCGGCTGACCCAGGGCAGCGGCGGCATCCGGCTGCACGGCATGGCGGGCGACATCGAGGCGAAGGTGGACTCCGGCGGCATCGACGCGGACGGGCTGCGGGCCCGCGGCGTCCGGCTGACGGTCGGCTCGGGCGGGCTGGACGCCGGGTTCACCGAGGCGCCGGACCGGGCGGAGCTGTCGACCGGCTCGGGCGGGCTGAAGCTGAAGGTCCCCGCCGGGGCGCAGTACCAGGTGGACGCGCACGCGGACAGCGGCGGCACCGACGTGACGGTGCCCTCCGCCGCCGGGGCGCCGCACGTGCTGGTCGCCCGGGTCGGCAGCGGCGGTCTGAAGGTGACCACCGGCTGATCGCCAACTGTCGGTGGCAGGACGTAGATTGAGCGGTGTCGACAGGCGGCGAGACCCCGTCGGCACCCCCCGAAGTCTGTGCCCGAAAGGGGCGTCGGCCCATGTCTGCCACCGTTTCCGCGGACCCGCAGGTGACCTACCTGGAGCTCTCCGAGGACCAGGGAAGTGCCCACAAGTTCTACGAGGTCACCGTCGAGGGTGCGGAGCTGACCATCCGCTACGGCCGGATCGGCGAGCCCGGCACGACCAAGACCACGGTCTGCCCGAGCCCCGAGAAGGCCGCCGCCACCGCCGCGAAGAAGATCGGCGAGAAGGTCCGCAAGGGCTACGCGCCGGCCGTCCGGGGGGTGCGCCAGCGCCGCGCGGTGACCCGCCGGCAGATCACCTCGACCCGCTCCACCGCCCACCAGGCCCCGCTGCTGTGGCGCTTCCGCTCCGGCTCGCCCGCCTTCGGCGTGTACGTCGGCGACGAGCACGCCTGGGTCGGCAACGAGAAGGGCGACGTCTACACCCTGACCACCGACGGGCAGGTCACCGGCCGGTTCGGCCTGCCGGACGGCGTCAAGTGCATCGTCGCCGACGACTGGTGGATCTACGCGGGCTGCGACGACGGCAAGGTCTACGACCTCGGCGGCAAGGTCCCGCGGGTGGCGTACGAGATCGCCCAGGACGTCGACATCTACTGGCTCGACATCCACGACGGCGTGCTCGGCGTCGCCGACGAGCGCGGCGGCCTGACCACCGTCGACCACGAGGACGAGTTCCAGTGGCGGCGCAACGCGCAGGGCTCCTCCGGCTGGATGGTGCGCTGCGACGCCGACGCGGTCTACCACGGCTGGTCGGCGGGCGTGGCCCGGTACGCCAAGCGCGGCGGCGACCAGCTGTGGCACACCCGGACCAAGGGCGGCGTGCTGTTCGGCTGGCAGGAGCGGGACGAGGTGTTCGCCGGCACCTCGCAGGGCTGGGTGCACCGGCTGCGCAAGTCCGACGGCGTCGAGGTCGCCGCCTACAAGTGCGACGCCTCGGTGTTCTCCTGCGCGGCCTCCCCGGACGGCGAGTTCGTGTTCGCGGGCGACAACCACTCGTCCGTCTACTGCTTCGCCGCCGACGGCACCCGGCTGTGGAAGCTCGGCACCGGCTGCGGCTCCGCCTACAGCATGCAGTACCGCGACGGGCGGCTGTACCTGGTCACCACCGACGGCTCGCTGGCCTGCCTGGACGCCTCGCAGGGCGCCGTGCAGGCCGCCGAGCAGGGCACCCTGCCGACCACCGCCGAGGTCAGCGGCGCGGACGTGGAGCGGGTCGTGGCGAGCACCGAGCTGGAGACGGTCAGCGTCGCCGCGGTGGCCTCCGGGGCCGGCGTCGAGGTCGAGTGCGTCTCCGAGGGCGGCCGGCTCCGGGTCCGGGTGGTGACGCCCGGCTACGACGCGGCGATGCGGGTGCAGTTCCCGAAGGACGTCCGGGTGGCCGGCGCCCGCTACCTGGTCGCCGAGGTCCACGCCTCCGGCTCCGGCGGGTTCTACCGGACCCGCGGCGAGATCAAGCGGCTGCTGTGACGCCCTGACGCACCGTCAGGGGGCGCTCCCGGCCGGGGGCGCCCCCCGCGGCGTTCCCGGGCCCGCGCCGCGGCAGCCGGACGCCGGCCGGACCTCGGCCGACGACCGAACGAGCGGTGCGAGAGGATGCCCGGCATGGGGAGATGGACGGACGGCCTGCTGGCCTGGGGGAGGGCCCGGCCCTGGGCGGTGGACGGGCTGCTGCTGGCGGTCGCCGTCGGCGTCGCGCTCTGGGGCGTGCACACCGACCCGTACGAGGCCGAACGCCAGTGGTGGGCCTACGCGTTGGCGCTCGCCGGGGCGCTGCCGCTGTGGTGGCGGCGGCGGGCGCCGTGGGCGGTGATGCTGGCCTGCACGGTGCCGGTGGCGACCCTCTCGGTGGTCGCGCACTTCGCCATGCCGCAGGTCCAGGTGACGATGGTGATCGCCATCTACACCCTGGCCGACCGCGGCCGGGACTGGCAGCGCGCCCTGGTGCTGGGCTTCGCCGTGTTCGGCAACATCTTCGGCACCCACTCCTTCGGCGGGGCGCTGTTCAGCCTGCTGGTCTCGGTGGGCAGCTTCGTGTTCGGTTCCCTGGTGCGGGAGCTGCGCCGGCTCGCCGGGGTGGAGGCCGAGCGGGCCCGGCAGGCCGGGCTGCGCGCCGCCAGCGACGCGGCCCGCGCCGTCGCCGAGGAGCGGGCCCGGATCGCCCGCGAGATGCACGACATCCTGGCCCACGCCGTCTCGCTGATGGTGGTGCAGGCCGAGGCGGGCCCGCTGGTGGTGCACCGCGACCCCGAGCGGGCGATCCGCGCGTTCGACGCCATCGCCGACTCCGGGCGCGACGCCATGGTCCAACTCCGGCGCGTGCTGGGCGTCCTGAAGCAGGACGACGCCGCGCCCGCGCTCGCCCCGCAGCCCCGGCTGGCCGAACTCGCCGGGGTGCTGCAGCGGGTCCGCGACTCCGGGGTGGCGGTCGACGCCGAGATCGCCGAGGCCGGGCCCGCCGAGGTGCAGGCCGCCGCGTACCGGATCGTCCAGGAGGCGCTGACCAACGTGGTCAAGCACGCCGGGGCCCGGCACGTCACCGTCCGGGTCGCCGTCCGCGGCGACCGGCTGGCCGTCGAGGTCGCCGACGACGGCGCCGGACCGGCGCCCGTCCCCGCCGGGGCCGGCATCGACGGCCGCTCCGGCGGCCGCGGCCTGCTCTCCATCCGCGAACGCGCCGCGGCCTGCGGCGGCACCGCCGAGACCGGCCCCCGGCCGGACCGGCGCGGCTACCTGGTGGCGGCCGTGCTGCCGCTCAACGCCTGAGGGAGGAACCCGAGTTGACCATCCGCGTGGTGATCGCCGACGACCAGGAACTGGTCCGGGCCGGTTTCGGCATGATCCTGGACGCCCAGCCCGACATCGAGGTGGTGGCCGAGGCCGGCGACGGGCAGCAGGCCCTGGACGCCGTCCGCGCGCACGCCCCCGACGTGCTGCTGCTCGACGTCCGGATGCCCGTCATGGACGGCCTGGCGGCCGCCCGCCGGGTCTGCGCCGAACACCCCGCCTGCAAGGTCGTCATGCTGACCACCTTCGACGTCGACGACTACGTCTTCGACGCGCTCTACGCCGGGGCCAGCGGCTTCCTGCTCAAGGACGTCCGCCGCGACGACCTGGTGCACGCCGTCCGGGTGGTGCACTCCGGCGAGGCACTGCTCGCGCCCTCCGTCACCCGCCGGGTGATCGGCGAGGTCACCGCCCGCAAGACCGGCGGCGCCCCGGCCGTGCCGCGCCCGCTCGGCCGACTGCTGGAGACGCTCACCGCCCGCGAGGCGGAGACGCTGCGGCTGGTCGCCCGCGGCATGTCCAACGCCGAGATCGCCGCCGCCCTGGTGGTCAGCGAGCACACCGTCAAGACGCACGTCAGCAACCTGCTGCAGAAGCTCGGCCTGCGCGACCGGGTGCACGCCGTGGTCTTCGCCTACGAGGCCGGGGCGGTCACCGCGGGGGAGTGAGTCCCCCGGCGGAGGGAGGCGCCGGGATCACCGGCGCGAGGGAGGCGCCCGCCGCCCCGGCCCGGGAGAGTGGAGACGTCAGGAAGGGCTTCTCCACAGGGGGTTGGGCGATGGTGACGGGACGTCGGGCGCTGGGCTGGTCGACGGCACTGCTGGCGGTCTACGGGGCGGTGCGGCTGCTGCCGGGCTCGCGCGGGGTCGGCGCGGGCTGGATGCTCGGCCACCTCGCGCTGCTCGGCGGCCTGCTGCTGATGGGCCGCGGCCTGGCCGAACTGCGCCGGACCGGCGGCCCCGGGGCCTGGGGCACCGCCTGGCTGGCCGTCGGACTGGCCGGCACCGCGGCGGGCCTGGCGCAGACCGCGATCGACCTGTACGTCGGCGCGGTCGCCGAGGACGCCGCGCGGAAGTCCGAGCTGTTCGACCGGGTCCAGGCCGTGCCGGGCGTGCTGCCGCTGGTCTACACCGTCGTCCCGACGTTCCTCTACCTCGGCCTGATCGCCCTGCTGGTCCGGCTGGCGGCCCGCCGCGCCGCCCCCTGGTGGAGCCCGGTGCTGGTGCTGGCCGGCACCCTGCTGATGGGCGCCTCGCTGGACTTCCTGTCCGTCGGCGCCGCGCTCTACCTGGCGGCGTTCCTGCCGCTGATAAGGAGTGGCCGCCAGGGCCTGCGGGCCGTACCGTCCCGGGCATGAACGAGAAGCGTCCACTGGTGGCGGTGTTGACGGGGGCGGGCATCTCGACGGACTCGGGCATCCCCGACTACCGCGGCCCGCAAGGACTCTGGCAGCGCGACCCGAGCGCGCAGGAACTGGTCACCCTCCAGCCGTACCTGGCCAGCACCGAGGTGCGCCGCCGGTCCTGGCTGATGCGGCGGGACGCCGGCGCGCTCGCCGCCGAGCCCAACGCCGGGCACCGCGCGCTGGCCGACCTCGAACGGGCCGGAGTGCCCGTCCGGGTGCTCACCCAGAACGTCGACGGCCTGCACCAGGCGGCCGGCCTGTCCGCCCGCAAGGTGATCGAACTGCACGGCACCGCCACCGAGGTGCAGTGCGTCCGCTGCCGGGCGGTCGGTCCGATGGCCGCCGCGCTGGAACGCGTCGCCGCCGGCGAGGACGACCCGGCCTGCGAGCAGTGCGGCGACGTGCTGCGCCCGCGCACCGTGATGTTCGGCGAGGCACTGGACGAGCGGGTGCTCGGACAGGCCGACGCGGTCGCCAAGGCCTGCCAGGTCTTCCTGGCCGTCGGCAGCTCGCTGCAGGTGATGCCCGCCGCCCTGCTGCCGCGGATCGCCGTCGAGCACGGCGCCCGGCTGATCGTCGTCAACGGCGAACCGACCCCCTGCGACGGGGAGGCCGCCGAGGTGATCCGCGAACCGATCTCGCAGGCGCTGCCGGAACTGGTCCGCCGCCTGGTCGACGGCGATCTCGCCGCGCTCTGACCACCCCGCCCCCTGCTCCTCGGGCCTACCATGGCGGCCCGAGGAGCAAGGGAGCCCGCCGCATGCCGACCGACGCCTTCGACCCCTGGTCGCCCGCCTTCGTCGCCGACCCGTACCCCGCGTACGCCGCCCTGCGCGACGAGGCGCCCGTCCAGTACTGCGCGCCGACCGGCCAGTGGCTGGTCTCCCGGCACGCCGACGTCAGCGCCCTGCTCCGGGACCGCCGGCTCGGCCGCACCCACACCCACCGGTTCACCCACGAGGAGTTCGGCCGCCCCGCGCCCGACCCCGCGCACGAGCCCTTCCACACCCTCAACGACCACGGCCTGCTCGACCTCGAGGGCCCCGACCACACCCGCATCCGGCGACTGGTCTCCAAGGCCTTCACCCCGCGGACGGTCGAGGCGCTCCGCCCCGCCGTCCGCCGACTCGCCGGCGGACTCGTCGACGGACTGCTCGCCGACGGCGGCGGCGACCTGATCGCCCGGGTCGCCGAACCGCTGCCGGTCGCCGTGATCGCCGAGATGCTCGGCATCCCCGAGTCCGACCGGCACCAACTGCGGCCCTGGTCCGCCGACATCACCGGCATGTTCGAACTGAACCCGAGCGAGGAGACCGCCCGCCGGGCCGTCACCGCCAGCCTCGAATTCTCCGCCTACCTGCGGGAGCTGATCCGCCGCCGGCGCGCCGACCCCGGCACCGACCTGATCAGCGCCCTGGTCGCCGCCGCCGAGGACGGCCAGGTGCTCAGCGAGCAGGAGACCGTCTCCACCTGCGTCCTGCTGCTGAACGCCGGCCACGAGGCCACCGTCAACACCACCGGCAACGGCTGGCTCGCCCTGCTCCGCAACCCCGGCGAACTCGCCCGGCTGCGCGCCGACGTGGACGCGCTGCTCCCCACCGCCGTCGAGGAGCTGATGCGGTACGACACCCCGCTGCAGATGTTCGAACGCTGGGTGCTGGACGACATCGAGGTCGCCGGGACGCACATCCCGCGCGGCGCCGAGGTCGCCCTGCTGTTCGGCTCCGCCAACCGCGACCCCGCCCGCTTCGCCGACCCCGACCGGCTCGACCTCGGCCGCACCGACAACCCGCACCTCACCTTCGGCGCCGGAATTCACTTCTGTCTCGGCGCTCCGCTTGCCAGACTCGAACTCACCGAGTCCTACGGCGCGCTGCTCCGCCGGGCCCCGGGGCTCCGGCTGGTCCGCGAACCCGAGTGGCGCCCCGGCTACGTGATCCGCGGGCTGGAAGAACTGATGGTCGAGATCTGAGTCGGGATCCGAGCGGAAAGGGGAGCACACCATGGGGCGGGCCACCGGGGCGATGCTGGGGCTGGCGATCGGGGACGCGCTCGGCAAGCGCACCGAGTTCCTGAACCTGGCCGAGATCGGGCTGCTGCACGCCGACTGGCGGCAGCTCCCGCTCCCGAAGAAGGCCCAGGTCACCGACGACACCCAGATGACGCTGGCCCTCGCCCGCGCGCTGCGCGACGCCCTCGCCGAGGGCCCGCTCGTCCCGCTGCGCCTCGAAGTGCCGCTGCGCGCCGAGTTCGTCGAGTGGTGGCGCTCCCCGAGCAACAACCGCGCCCCCGGCATGACCTGCCTGCGCTCCTGCTTCCGGCTCTCCACCGGCCGGCCCTGGCAGGACGCCGGCGACATCGGCTCCAAGGGCTGCGGCGCCAACATGCGGGTCGCCCCGCTCGGCCTGGTCCGCGAACTGACCGACCGCCAGGTCTCCGGCGCCGCCCAGCTCCAGTCCGGCCTCACCCACGGGCACCCCACCGCGCTCGCCGCCAGCGAACTCACCGCCTTCACCGTCCGCTGGCTCGCCCAGGGCGCCGACCCCGCCGACCTCCCGGCCCGGCTGCGCGCCCACGCCGAGGAGCAGCGCACCCGCTACGACGAGTTCTGGCTCGGCGACCTCGCCTCCCGGGACCACTTCGGCTCCCCGGAGGAGTTCATCGCCCGCGGCTGGAAGGAGAGCCTGCGCGCCCTCGACCGGCTCGACGCCGCCCTCGCCGCCCGCGAGTACGACGCCGACCCGTGCGAGCGCACCGGCGAGGGCTGGGTCGCCGAGGAAGCCTTCGCCACCGCGCTGCTCTGCTTCCTGCTCTTCCCCGACGACCCGGTCGCCGCCGTCCGCCGGGCCGCCGTCTCCTCCGGCGACTCCGACTCGCTCGCCTGCCTGGCGGGCGCCTTCGCGGGCGCCCGGCACGGCGAGGGCGCCTGGCCGCAGGACTGGACCGAGCGGATCGAGTACCGCGACGAGCTGCTCGCCTTCGGCACCCTCTGGGACTGACGGACCGTCAGGGGTGCTGCTCGGCCTCGGCGCTCTCCGGGACCGACGCAGCGTCGCCGCTCAGTCCCGCTGCCGGAACCTGGTCCGGCCGGTCGCCGGGTCCGCGGGCGCGACCGGGGCGGCGGCGCGGCGGACGACCGGGTCCGGCTCCGGCGTCGGCGCCGGGTCCGGCTCCGTTTCGCGGGCCGATTCCGGCTCCGGCTCCGGCGCGGGGGCCCCGGCCGCCGGGTACCGGTCGCCCAGGGCCGCCAGGTCGCCCCGGGCGAACGCCGCCAGGTCGTCCGCGACCCGCAGCAGCACCTCGCGGCCCTCCACCAGCGCGCACCAGTCCGCGGGCAGCCCCGCCGCGCCGTACAGCGCGCCGACCAGGTTGCCGCACACCGCGCCCGTCGAGTCGCTGTCGCCCGAGTGGTTCACCGACAGCACCAGCGCCGCCCGGGCGTCCGCGCCCGCCAGCGCCGCGTACACCGCGACCGCCAGGCACTCCTCGGCGATCCAGCCCAGCCCGACCCGCTCCACGCCCGCCGCCGAACCCGGGCCCTCCCCGGCCACCCGGACCGCCCGGCGCAGCGCCGCCGCCGTCTCCTCGCCGGACGGCTCCGCCCCGACCTGCGCCAGCACCGCGTCCACCGCCGCCGGCAGCGGCACCCCGGCCGCCACCCGGTCGACCAGCGCCGCGAACGCGCCCGCCGCCAGGTAGCCCGTCGGGTGGCCGTGCGTCAGCTGCGCCGCCACCGCCGCCCGCCGGAACGCCTCCCGCGGGCCCAGCTCGAGCAGGCCGAACGGCGCCGAGCGCATCACCGTCCCGCAGCCCTTGGAGTGCGGGTTCACCGGCCCGTCCTGCCCGAACGGCGCGGCCGGCCGGTAGGCCGTCGCCACGCCAGACATGCAGGCGCCGCCCGGGGCCCGGGAGGCGTACAGGAACTCCTGCCGGGCCAGCCAGCCGTCCGCGTCCCGGACCGGCCCGGGCAGCCGCTGGGTCAGGAACCAGCGCGCGTACGCGGCGTGCAGGTCCTCCGGGCGGCCGCCGCGCAGCAGGCCCTCCGCCGTGAACAGCGTCATCTGGGTGTCGTCGGTGACCTGCCCGCCGCGCCCGGCGTCCGCCAGGTCGGCCAGCCCGGCCGGGCCGTACCGCTCCTCGATCTGCGGCAGTTGCAGGAACTCGACCGGCCAGCCCAGGGCGTCGCCCAGCGCCCCGCCGAGCAGCGACCCGCGCACCCGCTCCGTGAACTCCATGCCGTACCCCCTGTGTCCCGCCGACGTCCCGTCAGCGCTCGATCCGACCCGAACCCCGGTGCAGCGACGCCCGGTCGGCGGCGGCCCGGCCCTCGACCCAGCCCTCGCCGTCGCTCACCCGCACCCGCTGCGACACCAGCTTCGGGAACATCCTGCCGACCGCGTCGTCCACCGCCTCCGCGCGGGCCGCCAGCACCGGCAGCAGCCCGCCGTCCGGCACCACCGGCAGCGTCCCGGCCGCGCCGTCCGCCGCGCCGTCCGCCCCGGTGCCCGTGCCGCCGTCCGCCGGCCGCCCGGCCGCCGCGTCCTCGGTGGCCCGCTCGGTCGCCTCCGCCAGCCGCTCCCTGATCCGGGCCCCGTACGCCACCAGGAAGGACTGCCGGAACGCCTTCGTCCGGGCCGCCCCGTCCTTGTGCTTGCGGCTGCCCGCCCGGTTCATCGCCGCCGTGGCCTGCACCAGCAGCGAGGTGTACAGCAGCTCCACCGCGTCCAGGTCCGCGTCGAACCCGATCACCGTGCAGAACCCGAACTCCTTCGCCCACACCACCCGGCACCGGTTCGCCGCCGCCACCGCGTCCAGCAGCATCGTCTTGGGGCCCTCGTACGGGTTGTCCACACCGATCCGCACCGCCGCCGGGTCGTCCGCGGCCGGGCCGCCCGCCGCCGACAGCAGCGCCTCGTCGATCGAGTGCCGCGCCATCAGCTCCTGGGCCTTCGCGGTCAGCGCCTCCGCCTCCTCCGGGAAGCCCGTCGACTCGGCCTTCGCCAGCAGCGCCCTGATCCGCCCCAGCATCCGCGGCTCGTCCCCGCGCGGCGCCCCCGCCCGCGGCACCGAGCGCCCCGGCGCCGGGCCGACCGGCTGCACCGGCGGCAGCAGCGCCCAGGTCCGCAGCAGCTCCAGCGCCGCCGTCGCCAGCGCGAACCGGTCCAGCCGGTGCCGGGCCGCGAACTCCGCCAGGAACACCTCGTCGGACGGCCACCACGGCTCCGCCTCCAGCTCCCGCAACTGCTCGTGCCAGCGCCGGTCCAGGGCCGCCGCCGGGTGCCGCCGCGACTCCGCCGCGATCAGGTCCACCGCCAGCGCCACCTGCGCCGGGCCCAGCTCCCGCCGGGCCACCCGCACCAGGTCGGCCGGCCGCCACCCCGCCGCCCAGCACCGGTCCACCGACCGCTCCGCGAACGCCAGCAGCGCCCGACTCACCGCCGGCCAGCGCTCCACCGAGGCCGCCAGCGCCGACGCGGCCCCGTCCACCGCGAACTCCAGCCCCCCGGCCGGCGCGCCCAGCACCCGGCCCACCGCCTCCGCCACCAGCTCGTCCACGGGCTGATCGGTGCTGGTCACGGCAGATCCTGCTTCCTGCGGGGGGCGGTGGGGCGAACACCCCCATGATGCCGGACCGCCGTCACAGCCCCAGCGCGCTCCAGGCGAAGCCGGCCGGCATCCCGACCCCCGCCTCGGCCAGCAGCGCGAGCAGCGCCCCGCCGTCCGCCGGACGCCGCTCCGGTTCCTTGGCCAGCGCCCGCTCCAGCACCCCGGCGAGCCGCGGGTCCACCGCGCGGACCGCGGCCAGCGCCGCCCGGTCCGGCTCCTCCTGGAGCACCTGCTGCATCACCACCCAGGGACTGCCGTCGCCCCCGTTCCCGAACGGGCTCGTCCCGTGCACCAGGCAGGCCAGCGAGCAGGCCCAGGCCCAGACGTCCGCCGCCGGGCCGACCGGCCCCGACCGGAACTGCTCGGGCGCCATGAACGGCGGCGTCCCCGTCCAGCCGGCCCGGGTCAGCCGGGTCAGGTCGCCCACCAGCGAGATGCCGAAGTCCAGCAGCTTCGGGCCGTCGGTGGTCAGCATGACGTTGTTCGGCTTCAGGTCGCGGTGCACCAGCCGCACCTCGTGGACGGCCCGCAGCGCCTCCGCCAGCGCCACCGCCAGCGCCCGCAGCAGCACCTGTTCGCGGACCTGCCCGTGCCGGCGCAGGTAGTGGTCCAGCGGCAGCCCGTCCAGCAGCTCCATCGCGATGAACGGGGTGCCGTCGGCGGTGAACCCGTTCTCCACCATCCGGGCGGTGTACCTGGCGGGCACCCGCTCCAGCGCGGCCATCTCCCGCCCGAACCTGGCCCGCAGCTCCTCGTCGTGGCCGGTGTCGGCCTGCAGCGTCTTGAGCGCGACCAGGGTGGCGGAGCCCTTCCGGGTCGCGGCGTAGACGGTGCCGTACCCGCCCTTGCCGAGCCGGCGGCGCAGCCGGTAGTCGCCGATCTCGGTGGGCGACCCGGGCGGCAGCGGGTCCGAACGGAACCCCGGGAAGCCCCCGTCCGCCGGGTCCGGGACCGGCGCCGGACCGGCGTCCCGCACCGTGCCCCCGACGCCCCCGGCCGACGCCGTGACCGGCTCCGCCACCGGTGCCGCGGCCGCCCGGGCCGCCTCCGCCCGCTCGGCCTCCTGCGCCGCCCGCAGCGCCTCCGACTCGGCCAGCACCTGCCGGGCGATCTCGGCGTCCCGCTCGGCGGTCAGCGCCGCGCCGCGCTCCGCGGCGGCCCGGTCGGCGGCCTCCCGGGCCAGCCGGGCCTGCTCGGCGGCGCGGGCCTCGCGGCGCTGGTCGCGGTAGTCGCGCACGCCCGCGCTGACGGTGTCGTAGGTGGCCCGGACCGCCCCGGCCGGGGCGTCCACCGTGGTCGCGGCGACCACCAGCGGGGGAGCGGCCGCGGCGAGCGGCAGCCGGTTCAGGCCGCGGGTGGCGAACAGCGAGCAGCCCTGCCACAGCACCAGGGCGAGCAGCGCGCCGTTCGGCAGCGCCAGCGGCAGCAGCACGAACTGGGCGGCCAGCACCGGCACCAGCCAGCGGCGCAGCGCGGAACGCTCCCAGGTGCCGGAGGGCATCCTGGTGCACAGCACCAGGAACCGGGTCCGGGCCCACGTCCCGGCCCACAGCGCGGCCAGGCCCAGGCCGATCAGCGCCGCCGGGAAGCCGCCCGGCTCGGCGCCGAACAGGGCGAGCAGCCCGCGGCCCGCCAGCCAGGGCGGGCTGGTGATGACGGCCTGCTGGTCGTTGATGTCCTTGGCCTCGGTGAAGGTGTGGTGCGTCCCGATCCACATCAGCACGGCCAGCCCGCCGCCGACCACCACCGGCAGCACCGCCTCCAGCACGGCGGCGAACCGCCGCGGCGGGTAGCCCGCCCGCAGCGAGGCCAGCTCGAACTGCCGCCGCGAGGCGTCCCCGGCCAGCCGGGTGCGGATCTGCTTCGACCGGTCGCGGCTCAGCAGCCGGGCCCGGTAGCCGTGCATGCCGGCCCGCAGCGAGGGCAGGGTGACCAGCCGGAGCACCAGCACCACGACGAGCATCGGCAGGACGGTCTGTTTCCAGAACGGACTGTCGGCCCAGCCGTAGTGCGTCCGGACCGCTTCGGCGATGCTGGTGCCCACTGCCGTTCTCCCCCTCCGCGCCGCGGATCGGCTCCCGGGCGCGCAGGCATGATAGCGGCGCGCCCGGGCCGGGCGGGGCGGTCGCCCGGACTCAGCGCTCGATCACCTTCGCCAGGATCTCCGGGGCCCGGCGCACCAGCGGAGCGGCCGAGAGCCGGATGCCGAGCAGCGCCAGCGCGGCGCCGTACAGCACCCCCGCGGGCAGCAGCGGCCAGGCCGGGTGGTGGCCCAGCAGCAGGTAGGCCAGCAGCCCGCCGACCGGCAGGCAGCCCAGCACCACGCCGATCATCGAGCCGAAGGCGTTGAACATCACCACGCCGTTCTGCCCCGGCGCCGCGCTGCGCATCGGATTGCCGTCCGCGGGCAGCGCGAACGGCGCGTACACGCTGATCAGGCAGCCCAGGCCGAGGCTGGTGCCGAACGCCGCCAGGGTCAGGCCGAGCGCGGGCGCCAGGTCGCCCCAGTGCCCGGTGAGGGCGGCCATCGCGGGCGCCAGCACCAGCAGCACCGGCACGCCGTAGAGCAGGATCGCCAGCACCCGGCCGCGCAGCTCGTCCCGAGCCTCCCGCGGGGTGGCCAGGGTGGCCGCGACCATCCAGAAGCCGGAGCCGTCCACGCCGAACAGGTTGGCGGACTGCAGGCCCAGCATCAGCCCGCCGACCGCCACCACGTACACCGAGCCGTGCCCCTGCACCACCGAGAGCGCCGCGAACACCACGGTCATCCCGATGCCGGTGAAGATCGCCGCCTTGGAGCGCGGCTCGCGCCAGGCGTACCGCAGGTGCCGCTGCGCCACCGCGCCGACCCGGCCCGCCGGGAGCAGCCGCCAGCCGCGGGCGGCCCGCCCGGCGGCGGCCGGCGCGGTCTCCACCAGGGTGGAGGAGTCGCCGGTGACCATCAGGTCCTGCAGGCTCCGCAGCCACCAGCGCAGCAGCACCGCCAGCAGGCCCGCGGTGAGCGCGAGTTGCAGCGCCGCCACCGCCCAGGCGCCCTCGCCGGCCGAGCGCACCGCGTCGACCGCCGAGACCGGCGGCACCCACCGCACCACCGAGGCGTACGGGCGCAGCACCGCCAGGTCGACGCCCCGGCCGTTCAGCGAGCTCTGCACGCCGAGGTTGCCGATCTGGGTCAGCACCGCGAACAGCAGGCCGCCGAAGACGGCGAAGTCCTTGCCGCGCCGGCTGGACAGCACCCGGGCGTTGCCCGCCCCGACCGCGCGGGTCAGCGCGACCAGGGTCAGCAGCACCAGCGGCACCGCGAGCAGCGCCGCCACCAGCGAGCCGGCGCCCCGCCCGGCGGCCGCCGCGGCCCCGGCCAGCAGCAGCAGGCTCACCAGCGGCCCGGGCCCGATCAGGCTGCCGAGCAGGGTGCCGCGCAGCAGCGCGCCCGGCCGCAGCGGCAGCATGGTGAGCCGGGTCGGGTCGGCGCTCTCGTCGCCGGAGAAGAAGAACAGCGGCATCGCGGCCCAGCAGACCGCCAGCCCGGCGGTGAGCACCGCCGCGGCGTCGGCGGCCCCGGCCCGGCCGTGCAGGGCGACCAGCCCCGCGGTGGCGGCCAGGCCGAACAGCAGCCCGAAGCAGGTGCCGAGGACGTAGCCGGCGGCGCGGCCGGGGCTGCGCCGCAGTCCGTTGCGCAGCAGCCGGAGCTTGAGCCCGACCAGGGCCCGGACCACCGCCCGGTCGTCGGTGGCGGCGGCGGGAGCGGCGGCGCTCACCGGTGGCCCCCGCCGAGCCAGTCGAGCGACCGGCCGTCGTCCTCGCGGACCCCGACCAGCCCGAGGAACGCCTGGTGCAGCGACGTCCCGCCGCGGACCTGCTCCAGCGGACCGGCGGCGACCACCCGGCCGGCGTTGACGACGGCGACCCAGTCGCAGAGCGACTCGACCAGCTCCATCACGTGGCTGGAGAACACCACCGTGGAGCCGGACGCGGCGTACCGGGTCAGCACGCCGCGGATGGTCTGCGCGGAGACCGGGTCGACGCCCTCGAAGGGCTCGTCGAGGAACAGCACGTCCGGGTTGTGCAGCAGGGCGGCGGCCAGGCCGATCTTCTTGCGCATGCCGGTGGAGTAGTCGGCGACCAGCTTGTGCCCGGAGGCGGTCAGGTCGAGGACGGAGAGCAGCTCCTCGGCCCGCCGGTCGGTCTCGGCGCCGTCGAGCCCGCGCAACCGCCCGTTGAACTGCAGCAGTTCGCGCCCGCTCAGCCGCTCGAACATCCGCAGGCCCTCCGGCAGGATGCCGATCCGGGCCTTCACCCCGACCGGGTCCTCCCAGACGTCGGTGCCGCGCACCAGCACCGTCCCCCGGTCCGGCCGGAGCAGGCCGGTGACCATCGACAGCGTGGTGGTCTTGCCGGCCCCGTTCGGGCCGACCAGCCCGATGAAGGACCCGGCGGGCAGGTCGAGGCTGAGCCCGGCGACGGCGGTCTGCGCCCCGAAGCGCTTCCACAGGTCGCGGATCGAAACGGCGGGCGGCGGGTTGGTCGCCTCCATGGCGGGTTTTCTCCTTGTCGACTGCGGTCCGCGGACGTGCCGGGGCGCGGCCCCGGAGCCCGACCCTATGATCATTCCGCTGCTCCTCCCATCCCCCTTTCGGCGGTACTGACACCGATCCGCCCCGGATCGGCAACTACCGGCGGCCCCCGTTCGTCCTGCATCCTGAGAGTGCGTGCGCAGCACGGGGAACAGGAGGTGGCTGCGATGTCCGGTCAGTGGGGATCTCCGGCGCCGTACGGCCAGCAGCCCTGGCAGCCGGCGCCGGTGCCGACGCCGCAGTCGGCGATGCGCGCCGCGCATTCCGACCGCGAGCGCACGGTGGACGTGCTGAAGGCGGCCTACGCGGAGGGGCGGCTGTCCGCCGCCGAGTACGAGCACCGGATGTCGAGCGCCCACCAGGCCGCCACCTACGGCCAGCTGGCCTCGCTGGTGGCCGACCTGCCGGCCGGCCCGATGGTGCTGCCGTTCGGCGCGGCCGCCCCGATGGTCCCGCCGACCTTCCTGCCGCCGGCCTTCCCGCCGCCGCCCCGGCCGAGCAACGGCCTGGCCACCGCCTCGGCGATCCTCGGCGGCCTGACCCTCTTCACGCTCGGCACCACCGGCCTGCCCGCCGTGATCACCGGGCACATCGCCCGCGGGCAGATCCGCCGCACCCAGGAGGCGGGCGACGGCCTCGCGGTGTTCGGACTGATCCTCGGCTGGCTGTCGGTGGCCGGCTGGATGCTCTTCAGCCTGCTGTTCCTGCTGGCGTCCTCCGGGCACTGAGCCCGTCCCGGGCGGGGGAGGGCCCGCCCGGGCGCGCTCCATTTGTTTTGACCGGCGCGGGTGCGCTAGGTACGCTCTGACCTTGTGCCTGGGGTGTGCCCGGGTCCTTGTGCGTGCCAGCAGATCGGCCGCCGCAGCGGAGACTCCACCCGCTCGGTTCTTGCCGCCGCCGCAGCTCAGCTCGGGATTCCGTGATTCTTCCCCTGAAGAAGGTCCAACACACCCGACCGCGTGGGTCGGAGAGTGACGGACGCCACCTCAGGTTAGTTCCACCGAGCCTTGGCACACAGAAAACGGAGAAACGGTGCCTACGATCCAGCAGCTGGTCCGAAAGGGCCGGCAGGACAAGGTCCAGAAGACCAAGACCCCCGCGCTCGAGGCCTCGCCCCAGCGCCGCGGCGTCTGCACGCGTGTGTACACGACCACCCCGAAGAAGCCGAACTCGGCTCTCCGCAAGGTCGCCCGTGTGCGCCTCACCAGCGGGATCGAGGTCACCGCTTACATTCCGGGCGAGGGCCACAACCTGCAGGAGCACTCCATCGTGCTCGTGCGTGGCGGTCGTGTGAAGGACCTGCCGGGTGTGCGTTACAAGATCATCCGCGGCGCTCTCGACACCCAGGCTGTCAAGAACCGCAAGCAGGCCCGCAGCCGCTACGGCGCCAAGAAGGAGAAGTAAGAATGCCTCGTAAGGGCCCCGCCCCGAAGCGCCCGGTCATCATCGACCCGGTTTACGGCTCCCCGCTGGTGACCTCGCTGGTCAACAAGATCCTGCTGCACGGCAAGCGCTCCACCGCCGAGCGGATCGTCTACGGCGCCCTCGAGGGCGTCCGTGAGAAGACCGGTGCCGACCCGGTGATCGCGCTCAAGCGCGCGCTGGAGAACGTCAAGCCGACCCTCGAGGTCAAGTCCCGCCGCGTCGGCGGCGCCACCTACCAGGTGCCGGTCGAGGTCCGTCCGGGCCGCGCCAACACCCTGGCGCTGCGCTGGCTGGTCGGCTACTCCCGCGCCCGTCGCGAGAAGACCATGACCGAGCGTCTGCTCAACGAGATCCTCGACGCCAGCAACGGTCTGGGCGCTTCCGTGAAGCGTCGCGAGGACACCCACAAGATGGCCGAGTCCAACAAGGCCTTCGCGCACTACCGCTGGTAGTCCGAACCCCGTCACTAGACAGAGAGAGAACGAGCCACCATGGCTGCAACCTCCCTTGACCTCGCCAAGGTCCGCAACATCGGGATCATGGCGCACATCGACGCGGGCAAGACCACCACCACCGAGCGGATCCTGTTCTACACCGGCGTCTCGTACAAGATCGGTGAGGTCCACGACGGCGCTGCCACCATGGACTGGATGGAGCAGGAGCAGGAGCGCGGCATCACCATCACGTCGGCCGCGACGACCTGTCACTGGACCCTCGACGACTCCGACCACACCATCAACATCATCGACACCCCGGGCCACGTCGACTTCACCGTCGAGGTGGAGCGTTCGCTGCGCGTGCTCGACGGTGGCGTGACGGTGTTCGACGGCGTCGCCGGTGTGGAGCCCCAGTCCGAGACCGTGTGGCGGCAGGCCGACCGCTACGGCGTCCCGCGCATCTGCTTCATCAACAAGCTGGACCGCACGGGCGCCGACTTCTACTTCTGCGTGCAGACCATCGTGGACCGCCTCGGCGCCACCCCGCTGGTCATGCAGCTGCCGATCGGCGCCGAGGGCGACTTCGCCGGCGTCGTCGACCTGGTGAAGATGAAGGCCCTGGTCTGGTCCGCCGACGCGCCCAAGGGCGAGATGTACGACACCGTCGACATCCCGGCCGACCTCGTCGAGAAGGCCGCGGAGTACCGCGAGGCCCTGCTCGACACCGTGTCGAACGTCAGCGACGAGGTGATGGAGCTCGCCCTGGAGGGCGAGGACATCCCCGAGGAGCTGCTGGTCGCCGCGATCCGCAAGGGCACGCTGAACTCGGACTTCACCCCGATCTTCTGCGGCTCGGCGTTCAAGAACAAGGGCGTCCAGCCCCTGCTCGACGCGGTTGTGAAGTACCTGCCGTCGCCCCTCGACATCGAGGGCATCGAGGGCACCAAGCCGAACAACCCCGACGAGAAGATCGTCCGCCAGGCCTCGGACGACGAGCCGCTCGCCGCGCTCGCGTTCAAGATCATGTCGGACCCGCACCTGGGCAAGCTCACCTTCGTCCGCGTGTACTCCGGCCGCCTGGAGTCCGGCACCTCGGTGCTGAACTCCGTCAAGGGCAAGAAGGAGCGCATCGGCAAGATCTACCGCATGCACGCGAACAAGCGTGAGGAGATCGACTCGGTGGGCGCCGGCGACATCATCGCCGTGATGGGCCTCAAGCAGACCACCACCGGTGAGACGCTGTCCGACGAGAAGAACCCGGTCATCCTGGAGTCCATGGACTTCCCGGCCCCGGTCATCCGCGTCGCGATCGAGCCCAAGTCCAAGGGCGACCAGGAGAAGCTGGGTGTCGCCATCCAGCGCCTGGCCGAGGAGGACCCGTCCTTCCAGGTCAACACCGACGAAGAGACCGGCCAGACCATCATCGCGGGTATGGGCGAGCTGCACCTCGAGGTGCTGGTCGACCGTATGCGCCGTGAGTTCAAGGTCGAGGCCAACGTCGGCAAGCCGCAGGTCGCGTACCGCGAGACGATCCGCAAGGCCGTCGAGCGCATCGACTACACGCACAAGAAGCAGACCGGTGGCTCCGGCCAGTTCGCGAAGATCCAGATCGCGATCGAGCCGCTCGAGTCCGGCGAGGGCTACGAGTTCGTCAACAAGGTCACCGGTGGCCGCGTCCCGCGCGAGTACATCCCGTCGGTCGACGCCGGTTGCCAGGAGGCCATGGAGTTCGGCGTGCTCGCCGGCTACCCGCTCCAGGGCGTTCGCGTGACCCTGCTCGACGGTGCGGCGCACGACGTCGACTCGTCCGAGCTCGCGTTCAAGATCGCCGGTTCCATGGCGTTCAAGGAAGGTGCCCGCAAGGCGTCGCCGGCTCTGCTCGAGCCGATGATGGCCGTCGAGGTCACCACCCCCGAGGACTACATGGGCGACGTGATCGGCGACATCAACTCCCGCCGTGGCCAGATCCGGGCCATGGAGGAGCGTCACGGTGCCCGCGTCGTCAAGGCGCTGGTGCCGCTCTCCGAGATGTTCGGCTACGTCGGTGACCTGCGCAGCAAGACCTCTGGTCGCGCAAGCTACTCGATGCAGTTCGACTCGTACGCCGAGGTTCCGCGGAACGTGGCGGACGACATCATCGCCAAGGCCAAGGGCGAGTGACGTCCCGGTAATCGGGATGAATCAGACCCTTTAGGCTAGAAGGAGGGCACCCGGACGCTTACCCGTCCGGGTTCCGCCCGGGAGCCCTCCGGCACCCCCACCCGCGGGACGGCCACGGGGCGCGACACCAGCGCCCCGGGCCAACAACCCGATCCAGACCAACTGACGTCGTACGGCGTACAGAACTGTCCTCAGGAGGACTGCAGTGGCGAAGGCGAAGTTCGAGCGGACGAAGCCCCACGTCAACATCGGCACCATCGGTCACATCGACCACGGTAAGACCACGCTGACCGCGGCGATCACCAAGGTGCTGCACGACGCGTACCCGGAGATCAACCCCTTCACGCCGTTCGACCAGATCGACAAGGCGCCGGAAGAGCGCCAGCGTGGTATCACCATCTCCATCGCGCACGTCGAGTACCAGACCGAGGCGCGTCACTACGCCCACGTCGACTGCCCGGGTCACGCGGACTACATCAAGAACATGATCACCGGTGCGGCCCAGATGGACGGTGCGATCCTCGTCGTCGCCGCCACCGACGGCCCGATGCCGCAGACCAAGGAGCACGTCCTCCTGGCCCGCCAGGTCGGCGTCCCCTACATCGTCGTCGCGCTGAACAAGTCCGACATGGTGGACGACGAGGAGATCCTGGAGCTCGTCGAGCTCGAGGTCCGTGAGCTCCTCTCCGAGTACGAGTTCCCGGGCGACGACCTGCCGGTCGTCCGCGTCTCCGCGCTGAAGGCGCTGGAGGGCGACAAGGAGTGGGGCGAGAAGCTCCTCGGCCTGATGTCCGCCGTCGACGAGGCCATCCCGACCCCGGAGCGCCTGGTCGACCAGCCGTTCCTGATGCCGATCGAGGACGTCTTCACGATCACCGGTCGTGGCACCGTCGTCACCGGCCGCATCGAGCGCGGCATCCTCAAGGTCAACGAGACCGTCGACATCATCGGCATCAAGACCACCAAGACCACCACCACGGTCACCGGTATCGAGATGTTCCGCAAGCTCCTCGACGAGGGCCACGCGGGTGAGAACGTCGGTCTGCTCCTCCGCGGCATCAAGCGCGAGGACGTCGAGCGCGGCCAGGTCATCATCAAGCCGGGTTCGGTCACCCCGCACACCGACTTCGAGGCCCAGGCCTACATCCTGTCGAAGGACGAGGGTGGCCGTCACACCCCCTTCTTCAACAACTACCGCCCGCAGTTCTACTTCCGCACCACCGACGTGACCGGCGTCGTGACCCTCCCCGAGGGCACCGAGATGGTCATGCCGGGCGACAACACCGGTATGACGGTGGCGCTGATCCAGCCCATCGCCATGGAAGAGGGCCTGAAGTTCGCCATCCGTGAGGGTGGCCGCACCGTCGGCGCCGGCCAGGTCACCAAGATCCTGAAGTAATTTCAGGCTCGGCCGACCCACGCGTCACCGCAGGGCCCGGTCCGCTCCCGCGAGGGAGGGGGCCGGGCCCTCGGCGTTGCCGCCCGGGTTCACCCGGGGGTGTGAGCTGCGCCTCCGTGCCGGGGCCCGATTGGCGTACGGCCGGCTTTCTGTGGCAAGATGTCTGAGTTGCTCGGTTGAGTTACCGATGCTGCGCGCCTCCCGCCGGGAGGACCGGAAGCGAGTCCCACGTACTCGTCGTTCCCGTGATGGCCGTTCATGTGTCCACGTGCTGTGTGTGGACGCAGTGGTGTGTAGTCGACACCGCGGCAGCTGCGGGGCGAAAGTACGGGAATCTTCCGGGAAGCGTGTGCGGGGTATCAACCCGGCCCACCTCCCCCAGCAGTTCGAAGCCGACGAATCTGTTCGCCGGTTTTTTGCAAGCGCGAGTGCGACACGCCCGAGCGCGGGGGTCGGAGGAGGGGTCGTGCAGCAACGTACGACACAAAGGACTACGAAGTAGCCATGGCGGGACAGAAGATCCGCATCCGGCTCAAGGCCTACGACCACGAGGTCATCGACTCCTCGGCGAAGAAGATCGTCGAGACGGTGATTCGTACTGGTGCGCAGGTCGCGGGCCCGGTGCCGCTGCCCACTGAGAAGAACGTTTACTGCGTCATCCGCTCGCCGCACAAGTACAAGGACTCGCGCGAGCACTTCGAGATGCGCACTCACAAGCGTCTGATCGACATCCTCGACCCCACGCCGAAGACGGTTGACTCGCTGATGCGTCTCGACCTGCCGGCGGGCGTCGACATCGAGATCAAGCTCTGAGAGGCGCACCGAAGATGGCTAAGCAGATTAAGGGCATCCTGGGCGAGAAGCTCGGCATGACCCAGGTCTGGGACGAGAACAACCGGGTCGTCCCGGTGACCGTCGTCAAGGCTGGGCCCAATGTCGTGACCCAGGTCCACACCGCCGACAGCCCGTCCGGCTACGACGCCGTGCAGATCGGCTTCGGCGAGATCGACCCCCGCAAGGTGAACAAGCCCCTCCAGGGCCACTTCGCCAAGGCCGGTGTCACCCCGCGCCGCCACCTGGTCGAGCTCCGTACCGCGGACGCGTCCGAGTACACCCTGGGCCAGGAGATCACCGCCGAGCTGTTCGAGGCGGGTGTCAAGGTCGACGTGACCGGCACCTCCAAGGGCAAGGGCTTCGCCGGTGTCATGAAGCGTCACAACTTCAAGGGCCTCGGCGCCGGTCACGGCACCCAGCGCAAGCACCGTTCGCCCGGTTCCATCGGTGGCTGCGCCACCCCGGGCCGCGTGTTCAAGGGCATGCGCATGGCGGGTCGGATGGGCCACGAGCGTGTGACCACCCAGAACCTGACCGTGCACGCGGTCGACGCGGAGAAGGGTCTGCTGCTCATCAAGGGCGCGATCCCGGGTCCGAACGGCGGCCTCGTCCTCGTCCGCACCGCGGCGAAGGGGCTGTGAAGGATATGAGCACCATTGACATTCTGTCGCCGGCCGGCGACAAGGCCGGCAGCCTCGAGCTGCCCGCCGAGATCTTCGACGCCAAGGTCAGCGTCCCGCTGATGCACCAGGTCGTCGTGGCGCAGCTCGCCGCGGCCCGCCAGGGCACCCACAAGGTCAAGCGTCGTGGCGAGGTCCGCGGTGGCGGTCGCAAGCCGTACCGCCAGAAGGGCACCGGCCGCGCCCGCCAGGGCTCGACCCGCGCCCCGCAGTTCACCGGTGGTGGCGTCGTGCACGGTCCCGTGCCGCGCGACTACTCGCAGCGGACCCCGAAGAAGATGATCGCCGCCGCCCTGCGCAGCGCGCTCACCGACCGGGCCCGTCACGAGCGCATCCACGTCATCACCGACGTGACCGCGACCGAGACCCCGTCGACCAAGGCCGCCAAGGCGCTGTTCGGCAAGATCTCCGAGCGCAAGAACCTCCTCCTGGTGGTCGAGCGCGAGGACGAGCGCGGCATCCTTTCCGCGCGCAACCTGCCGAACGTGCACATCCTGGACGCCGGCCAGCTCAACACCTACGACGTGCTCGTCTCCGACGATGTGGTCTTCACCCAGGCCGCCTTCGAGCGCTTCGTGGCCGGTCCGGCCGCGTCCGCCGAGGCTGTTGCTGCTGAGGGCGAGCTCGAAGGGACTGCCGCCTGATGAGCGAGATCACCTCCAAGACGTACACGGACCCCCGTGACGTCCTGATCAAGCCGGTCATCTCCGAGAAGAGCTACTCGCTCCTCGACGAGAACAAGTACACGTTCGTCGTGGCTCCCGGTGCCAACAAGACCCAGATCAAGCAGGCCGTCGAGGCGGTCTTCTCGGTCAAGGTCGAGGCCGTGAACACGCTGAACCGTCAGGGCAAGCGCAAGCGCTCCAAGACGGGTTTCGGTAAGCGCAAGGACACCAAGCGCGCGATCGTGACGCTGGCCGAGGGCAACCGCATCGACATCTTCGGTGGTCCGGTCGCCTGACCCTCGGGTCAGGGACTGCGATCGTCGTAAAGGACGAGGACAGAAATGGGTATCCGCAAGTACAAGCCGACTACGCCGGGCCGTCGTGGCTCCAGCGTGGCCGACTTCGTCGAAATCACGCGGTCCACGCCGGAGAAGTCGCTGGTTCGCCCCCTGCACAGCAAGGGCGGCCGTAACAACGCCGGTCGTGTCACTGCTCGCCACCAGGGTGGCGGCCACAAGCGCGCCTACCGCGTGATCGACTTCCGTCGTCACGACAAGGACGGCGTGCCGGCCAAGGTCGCGCACATCGAGTACGACCCGAACCGCACCGCGCGCATCGCGCTCCTGCACTACGCGGACGGCGAGAAGCGCTACATCATCGCCCCCCGCGGCGTGGCGCAGGGCGACCGGGTCGAGAACGGCGCCGGCGCCGACATCAAGCCCGGCAACAACCTGCCGCTCCGCAACATCCCGGTCGGTACCACCATCCACGCGGTGGAGCTCCGTCCCGGCGGTGGCGCCAAGCTGGCCCGTTCCGCGGGTTCCGGCATTCAGCTGCTCGCCCGTGAGGGTCGCATGGCGCACCTGCGCATGCCCTCCGGTGAGATCCGCCTGGTCGACGCGCGCTGCCGCGCGACCGTCGGCGAGGTCGGCAACGCCGAGCAGTCGAACATCAACTGGGGCAAGGCCGGCCGTATGCGCTGGAAGGGCGTCCGCCCGACCGTGCGTGGTGTGGCCATGAACCCGATCGACCACCCGCACGGTGGTGGTGAGGGTAAGACCTCCGGTGGTCGCCACCCGGTCTCGCCGTGGGGCAAGCCCGAGGGCCGCACCCGTCGCCCGAACAAGGCGTCGGACAAGCTCATCGTGCGCCGCCGCAAGACCAACAAGAAGCGCTAGGAGCAGGTCAGATGCCGCGCAGTCTCAAGAAGGGCCCCTTCATCGACGACCACCTTCAGAAGAAGGTGGACGTGCAGAACGAGGCGGGCACGCAGAACGTCATCAAGACCTGGTCCCGTCGTTCCGTGATCTCCCCGGCCATGCTGGGCCACACGATCGCGGTTCACGATGGCCGCAAGCACGTCCCGGTGTTCGTCACCGAGTCGATGGTCGGCCACAAGCTCGGCGAGTTCGCTCCCACGCGCACCTTCAAGGGGCACGTGAAGGAAGACCGCAAGTCGAAGCGTCGCTAATCGCTTCCGCGAGCTGTAGCGCCAGAACGACAAAGTGACTTACTCCATTAAGGGGACAACCATGGAAGCCAGGGCCCAGGCGCGGTACATCCGCGTCACGCCCATGAAGGCCCGCCGCGTGGTGGACCTCATCCGTGGCCTGCCGGCCACGGAGGCCCAGGCCGTCCTGCGTTTCGCTCCGCAGGCCGCCACCGTGCCGGTCGGCAAGGTGCTCAACAGCGCCATCGCCAACGCCGCGCACAACTACAACCACTCCAACACGGACGACCTCTACATCTCCGAGGCGTACGTTGACGAGGGCCCGACCCTGAAGCGGTTCCGTCCGCGCGCCCAGGGCCGTGCCTACCGGATCCGCAAGCGGACCAGCCACATCACCGTGGTCGTCAGCAGCAAGGAAGGGACCCGGTAATGGGCCAGAAGGTTAACCCGCACGGGTTCCGCCTCGGCATCAGCACGGACTTCAAGTCCCGCTGGTACGCCGACAAGCTGTACAAGGACTACGTCAAGGAAGACGTCGCCATCCGGCGTCTCATGACGAAGGGCATGGAGCGCGCCGGCATCTCCAAGGTCGAGATCGAGCGCACCCGTGACCGCGTCCGCGTGGACATCCACACCGCCCGTCCGGGCATCGTGATCGGCCGCCGCGGCGCGGAGGCCGACAAGATCCGGGGCAACCTGGAGAAGCTGACCGGCAAGCAGGTCCAGCTGAACATCCTCGAGGTCAAGAACCCCGAGCTGGACGCCCAGCTCGTGGCTCAGGGCGTCGCGGAGCAGCTGTCCTCCCGCGTCTCCTTCCGTCGCGCCATGCGCAAGAGCATGCAGTCGACCATGAAGGCCGGTGCCAAGGGCATCAAGGTCCAGTGCTCCGGTCGTCTCGGCGGCGCCGAGATGAGCCGTTCGGAGTTCTACCGCGAGGGCCGTGTGCCGCTGCACACCCTGCGCGCGAACGTCGACTACGGCTTCTTCGAGGCCAAGACCACCTTCGGCCGCATCGGCGTGAAGGTCTGGATCTACAAGGGCGACGTCAAGAACATCGCCGAGGTCCGCGCTGAGAACGCCGCCGCCCGCTCCGGCAACCGTCCGGCCCGTCCCGAGGGCGGCCGTCCCGCCCGCGGTGGCGAGCGCGGCGGTCGCGGTGGCGAGCGCGGTGGTCGTGGCCGTCGTCCCGCCGCTGCCGAGGCCCAGGCCCCGGCTGCCGTCGAGGCTCCGGCTGCTGCCGAGAACACCGGAACGGAGGCCTGACCGCAATGCTGATCCCCCGTCGGGTCAAGCACCGCAAGCAGCACCACCCGAAGCGCCGCGGCGCTGCCAAGGGTGGCACCGAGCTGGCGTTCGGCCAGTTCGGCATCCAGGCCGTGACCCCGGCCTACGTGACGAACCGTCAGATCGAGTCCGCTCGTATCGCGATCACCCGTCACATCCGTCGTGGCGGCAAGGTCTGGATCAACATCTACCCGGACCGCCCGCTCACCAAGAAGCCGGCCGAGACCCGCATGGGTTCCGGTAAGGGTTCGCCGGAGTGGTGGATCGCGAACGTGCACCCGGGTCGGGTCATGTTCGAACTGTCGTACCCGAACGAGAAGATTGCCCGCGAGGCGCTCACGCGTGCCGCGCACAAGCTTCCGATGAAGTGCCGGATCGTTCGGCGCGAGGACGGTGAGAGCTGATGTCGGCCGCTACCAAGGCTGCTGAGCTTCGCGAACTGGACAACGAGGCTCTCGTTGCCAAGCTCCGTGAGGCCAAGGAGGAGCTGTTCAACCTCCGCTTCCAGGCGGCGACCGGGCAGCTCGACAACCACGGACGGCTCCGGCTGGTCCGTAAGGACATCGCGCGGATCTACACCCTGATGCGCGAGCGCGAGCTGGGCATCGAGACGGTGGAGAACGCCTGATGACTGAGAACACCAACGAGACGCGCGGTTTCCGCAAGACCCGTGAGGGTCTCGTCGTCAGCGACAAGATGGACAAGACCGTCGTCGTCGCCGTCGAGGACCGCGTCAAGCACGCGCTGTACGGCAAGGTCATCCGCCGTACGAACAAGCTGAAGGCGCACGACGAGCAGAACGCGTGCGGTGTCGGCGACCGTGTCCTCCTGATGGAGACCCGGCCGCTGTCCGCGACGAAGCGCTGGCGCGTCGTCGAGATCCTCGAGAAGGCCAAGTAACGAGGTTGTTCGCGGTACGGCCGTATGTGCACCGGGCCCCCAGGGGTGCGGGTGTGAGCAGCGGCCGGCCCGTCAACACTCGTTGACGATCAGGAGAAAGTTGTGATCCAGCAGGAGTCGCGGCTTCGCGTCGCCGACAACACGGGTGCCAAGGAAATCCTTTGCATCCGCGTTCTCGGTGGCTCCGGCCGCCGCTACGCCGGTATCGGCGACGTCATCGTCGCCACCGTCAAGGACGCGATCCCCGGTGGTTCGGTGAAGAAGGGTGACGTCGTCAAGTGCGTCATCGTCCGCACCGTCAAGGAGCGTCGCCGTCCGGACGGCTCGTACATCCGCTTCGACGAGAACGCCGCCGTTGTTCTCAAGAACACCGACGGTGACCCGCGCGGTACCCGCATCTTCGGCCCGGTGGGCCGCGAGCTGCGCGACAAGAAGTTCATGAAGATCATCTCGCTGGCGCCGGAGGTGCTCTAACCCATGGCGAACAGCATGAAGATCAAGAAGGGTGACCTGGTCCAGGTCATCACCGGCAAGGACAAGGGCAAGCAGGGCAAGGTCATCCAGGCCATCCCCGCTGACAACAAGGTCCTGGTCGAGGGTGTCAACCGGGTCAAGAAGCACACCAAGCCGGGCCCCGGCACGCAGGGTGGCATCGTGACCGTCGAGGCTCCGGTGCACGTCTCCAACGTCCAGCTGGTCGTGGAGAAGGACGGCAAGAAGGTCGTCACCCGCGTCGGTTACCGCTTTGACGACCAGGGCAACAAGATCCGCGTTGCCAAGCGGACCGGTGAGGACATCTGATGTCTGAGACGACTGTTGAGAAGGTGACCCCCCGCCTCAAGGAGAAGTACCTCTCCGAGGTCAAGGGTCAGCTGCACGAGCAGTTCTCGTACGAGAACGTCATGCTGATCCCCGGCCTGGTCAAGGTCGTGGTCAACATGGGTGTCGGCGAGGCCGCCCGCGACAGCAAGCTGATCGAGGGTGCCATCAAGGACCTGACCGCGATCACCGGTCAGAAGCCGGCCGTCACCAAGGCCCGCAAGTCCATCGCGCAGTTCAAGCTGCGCGAGGGCCAGCCGATCGGCTGCCACGTCACCCTCCGCGGTGACCGCATGTGGGAGTTCACGGACCGTCTGGTGTCGCTGGCTCTGCCGCGTATCCGTGACTTCCGCGGCCTCTCGCCGAAGCAGTTCGACGGCCGTGGCAACTACACCTTCGGTCTGACCGAGCAGGTCATGTTCCACGAGATCGACCAGGACAAGGTCGACCGTCAGCGCGGTATGGACATCACCGTCGTGACCACCGCTCAGACCGACGATGAGGGCCGGGCGCTGCTGCGCGCTCTGGGCTTCCCGTTCAAGGAGGCGTGAGCCATGGCGAAGACCGCTCTGATTGCCAAGTCCCAGCGCAAGCCGAAGTTCGCTGTCCGGGCCTACACCCGGTGCCAGCGCTGCGGCCGTCCGCACTCGGTGTACCGCAAGTTCGGCCTGTGCCGTGTGTGCCTCCGTGAGATGGCGCACCGCGGCGAGCTGCCGGGCGTGACCAAGAGCTCCTGGTAGTCCTTACCGGCTGTTCTGCACCAGCGTGTGGTGTGCCCGACCTCGGCGCTTTTGGGTTCCCGGAGGGAATCCCGTAAAGTGTCGGGGTCGGGCCCCTGCTGCGGCGTCCCTCTTCCGGTGACCCGCGGCACTCGTACGAGGCCCGCACCAACCCAGCTCTTACTACGTCGCAGGTCCCCTGCGCTTGTGCCCCTTTCGCACTCTTTCACGAGTGCGCGGAGGGGGACCTGGCGCGGAGAAACCACGGCGGGAGAGGCCTGAGGCCATCCATGACCATGACCGACCCCATCGCAGACATGCTCACGCGTCTGCGTAACGCGAACTCGGCGTACCACGACTCCGTGGCGATGCCGGCCAGCAAGATCAAGGCGCACGTCGCCGAGATCCTGCAGCAGGAGGGGTACATCTCCTCCTACAAGGTCGAGGACCCCACCGAGGGCGAGGTCGGCAAGAAGCTGACCATCGAACTCAAGTTCGGTCCGAACCGTGAGCGCTCCATCGCCGGCATCAAGCGCATCAGCAAGCCGGGTCTGCGTGTTTACGCAAAGTCCACCAACCTGCCGAAGGTTCTCGGCGGCCTGGGCGTGGCGATCATCTCCACGTCCTCCGGCCTCCTGACCGACAAGCAGGCCGCCAAGAAGGGCGTAGGCGGAGAAGTTCTCGCCTACGTCTGGTAATTCGGGAAACGGAGGTACAGCAATGTCGCGCATTGGACGGCTGCCCATCCAGGTTCCCGCTGGTGTGGACGTCACCATCGACGGCCAGACGGTCTCGGTGAAGGGCCCCAAGGGTTCGCTCACCCACGTCGTCGCCGCGCCGATCGAGATCGGCAAGGGCGAGGACGGCACTCTGGTCGTCTCCCGCCCGAACGACGAGCGTCAGTCGAAGGCCCTGCACGGCCTGTCGCGCACGCTGGTGGCGAACATGATCACCGGCGTGACCGCGGGCTACCGCAAGTCGCTGGAGATCAGCGGCGTCGGCTACCGAGTCACGGCGAAGGGCTCCGACATGGAGTTCGCGCTGGGCTACAGCCACCCCATCCTGGTCACCGCGCCGGAGGGCATTTCCTTCGTCGTCGAGTCGCCCACCAAGTTCCACGTGGACGGCACCGACAAGCAGAAGGTCGGCGAGGTCGCCGCGAAGATCCGCAAGCTGCGCAAGCCCGACCCGTACAAGGCCAAGGGTGTCAAGTACGCGGGCGAGGTCATCCGCCGCAAGGTCGGAAAGAGTGGTAAGTAAGCGATGAGCGTCTCTGTCAAGATCGGCAAGGGCAACGCCTACAAGAACGCCGCCCGCAAGCGCCGCGCCATCCGCGTTCGCAAGCGCGTCGTCGGCACCGAGGTGCGTCCGCGCCTCGTCGTGACGCGTTCGAACCGCCACATGGTCGCCCAGGTCATCGACGACGCCAAGGGTCACACCCTGGCGTCGGCGTCCACCCTCGACGTGTCCATCAAGGGCGCCGAGGGCGACAAGACCGAGCTGGCCAAGAAGGTCGGAAGCCTGGTCGCCGAGCGCGCCAAGGCCGCCGGCGTCGAGTCGGTCGTCTTCGACCGCGCGGGCAACCGGTACGCCGGCCGCATCGCCGCCCTGGCGGACGCGGCCCGCGAGGCCGGGCTCGACTTCTAAGCCGCTCGTCGACTCTGTCGGCGGACGTAAACGAGAGAGGTAAATCCAATGGCTGGACCCCAGCGCCGCGGTAGCGGCGCCGGCGGTGGCACCGGCGGCGGCGAGCGGCGTGACCGTAAGCGTGACGAGCGGGGCGGCGCCCCGGTCGCCGAGAAGACCGCTTACGTCGAGCGCGTCGTCGCCATCAACCGTGTCGCCAAGGTTGTCAAGGGTGGTCGTCGCTTCAGCTTCACCGCGCTGGTCGTGGTGGGCGACGGTGACGGCACCGTGGGTGTCGGTTACGGCAAGGCGAAGGAGGTTCCGGCCGCCATCGCCAAGGGTGTTGAGGAGGCCAAGAAGAACTTCTTCAAGGTCCCCCGTATCCAGGGCACCATCCCGCACCCCATCCAGGGTGAGAAGGCCGCCGGCGTCGTGCTGCTGAAGCCGGCGTCCCCCGGTACCGGTGTTATCGCCGGTGGCCCGGTGCGTGCCGTCCTGGAGTGCGCCGGCGTTCACGACATCCTGTCGAAGTCGCTCGGCTCGGACAACGCGATCAACATCGTGCACGCCACCGTGGCTGCTCTGAAGGGCCTCGTGCGCCCCGAGGAGATCGCCGCCCGTCGTGGCCTGCCCCTGGAGGACGTGGCCCCGGCCGCGCTGCTCCGGGCCCGTGCGGCTGGGGTGAGCGCCTGATGGCTCGCCTGAAGGTCACCCAGACCAAGTCGTACATCGGTAGCAAGCAGAACCACCGTGACACCCTGCGTTCGCTCGGCCTGAAGCGGCTGAACGACACCGTGGTGAAGGAGGACCGCCCGGAGATCCGCGGCATGGTCCACACCGTTCGCCACCTGGTCACGGTCGAGGAGGTGGACTGAAATGGCGGACAACTCCCCCATCAAGATCCACAACCTGCGTCCGGCGCCCGGCGCCAAGACCGACAAGATCCGCGTCGGTCGTGGTGAGGGCTCCAAGGGTAAGACCGCAGGTCGTGGTACCAAGGGCACCAAGGCCCGCTACCAGGTTCCGCAGCGCTTCGAGGGTGGCCAGATGCCCCTCCACATGCGCCTGCCGAAGCTGAAGGGCTTCAAGAACCCGGCCCACAAGCAGTTCCAGGTCGTGAACCTGGACCGCCTGGCCGAGCTCTACCCGAACGGTGGCGAGGTCACCGTGGCCGACCTGGTCGAGAAGGGCGCCGTTCGCAAGAACGAGCTCGTCAAGGTCCTCGGCCAGGGCGACATCGCGGTGGCGCTGCAGGTGACGGTCGACGCCGTCTCCGGCTCCGCCGCCGAGAAGATCACCGCCGCCGGCGGCTCGGTCACCGAGCTGCTCTGACGTCGCTGGTCCGACGCACGGACAACCGACGGGCCCCGCGCCCTCTTGCGAAAGAGGGGGCGGGGCCCGTTGCCGTAGGGGGCCCCTTGCACGTGCTCGGTTTGTGTGTCAAAACCGGGCAAGCCGTACCCCATGAGTGGGGGAGCGGCGGCACGAGCTTCTGTGGAGCCCCCCGGCACTGTTAGAGTCCGTGAAGTTCCCTTACCCCACATCAGGACCGACCCTTCCGCCGACGACGCGCGGGAGGCGCAGGAGGCACCGTGCTCAGTGCGTTCGCGCGGGCGTTCCAGACGCCCGACCTGCGCAAGAAGCTGCTGTTCACGCTGGGCATCATGGTGCTGTTCCGCATGGGCGCCCACATCCCCGTGCCAGGAGTGAACTTCGAGGCCGTCCACGCGTGCGTGAAGAGCCAGAAGGAAGGCCTGTTCGGTCTGGTCAACCTGTTCAGCGGCGGCGCGCTGCTGCAGTTGACCATCTTCGCGCTCGGCATCATGCCGTACATCACGGCCAGCATCATCCTCCAGCTGCTCACCGTGGTCATCCCGCGGCTCGAAGCGCTGAAGAAGGAGGGGCAGGCCGGCACCGCGAAGATCACCCAGTACACCCGCTACCTGACCATCGCCCTCGCGGTGCTCCAGGGCACCGGCATCCTGGCGACGGCCTCCAGCGGCGCGCTGTTCTCGAACTGCGCGCAGGGCGGGGACATCATCCCGAACCAGTCGATCTTCCGGATCGCCACGATGGTCATCATCATGACCGCGGGCACCACCGTGATCATGTGGCTGGGCGAGCTGATCACCGACCGCGGCATCGGCAACGGCATGTCGATCCTGATCTTCACCTCGATCGCGGCCGGCTTCCCCGGCTCGATGTGGGCGATCAAGCAGTCCGGCTCGCTGCTGGACGGCTGGGGCGAGTTCGCCTCGGTCATCGCGGTCGGCATCATCGTGGTCTGCCTGGTCATCTTCGTCGAGCAGGCCCAGCGCCGGATCCCGGTGCAGTACGCGAAGCGGATGGTCGGCCGCCGGTCCTTCGGCGGCACCTCGACCTACATCCCGCTGAAGGTCAACCAGGCCGGTGTGATCCCGGTCATCTTCGCCTCCTCGCTGCTGTACATCCCGGCGCTGGTGGTGCAGCTGACCAACTCCCAGGCGGGCTGGGCGATCTGGGTCAAGGAGCACTTCGTCAAGGGTGACCACCCGATCTACATGGCGACCTACTTCGTGCTGATCGTCTTCTTCGCCTTCTTCTACGTCGCCATCTCCTTCAACCCCGAAGAAGTTGCCGACAACATGAAGAAGTATGGTGGCTTCATCCCGGGCATCCGGGCCGGCCGACCGACGGCCGAGTACCTGAACTACGTGCTCACCCGCATCACGTGGCCGGGTTCGCTGTACCTGGGCCTGATCGCGTTGATCCCGATGGTCGCCCTCGTCGCCTTCGGGCAGCAGACCAACTTCCCGTTCGGCGGCACCTCCGTGCTCATCGTCGTCGGCGTCGGACTCGAAACTGTGAAGCAGATCGAGAGCCAACTCCAGCAGCGCAATTACGAAGGGTTCCTCCGCTGATGCGAATCGTCCTCGTCGGACCCCCCGGGGCCGGGAAGGGTACTCAGGCGCACGTTCTGGCCAAGACCCTGTCCATTCCCCACATCTCCACCGGTGACCTGTTCCGCGCGAACATCAGCCAGGGCACCCCGCTGGGTGTCGAGGCCAAGAGCTACATGGACGCCGGGCGCCTGGTGCCCGACGAGGTCACCATCGGGATGGCCAAGGACCGCATGCTCCAGTCGGACGCCGCCAACGGCTTCCTGCTGGACGGCTTCCCGCGCAACCTGGGCCAGGCGGAGGCGCTGGACGCCATCCTGGCCGAGAACGGCATCGCGCTGGACGGCGTGCTGGACCTTGAGGTCCCCGAGGACGAGGTCGTCAAGCGGATCGCCGGTCGCCGGCTGTGCCGCAAGGACGGCGCCCACGTGTTCCACGTGGTGTACAACCCGCCGAAGACCGAGGGCGTCTGCGACGAGTGCGGCGGCGAGCTGTACCAGCGCTCGGACGACACCGAGGAGGCCGTGCGGGTCCGGCTGGAGGAGTACCACTCCAAGACCGAGCCGATCATCGGCTACTACCAGGAGCAGGGCCTGCTGGTCACCATCTCCGCCCTCGGCAAGGTGGACGAGGTGACCGAGCGCGCGGTCGCCGCCCTGGAGCAGAACAAGAACGCCTGACGCCACAGGACGTCGTGAGACGGCCGGGTCGCCCCGAAGCGGGCGGCCCGGCCGTCTCGTGCGTCGTACGGTGGAGGGCAGTCCGAGATTCAGAACGTGGAAGGCGTTGACCAGATGGTGGAGATCAAGACCCCCGAGCAGATCGCGAAGATGCGGGCGGCCGGGCTGGTCGTCGCCGAGGCCCTGAAGGCAGCCCGCGCGGCGGTCGCCCCGGGGGTGACCACCGGTGAGCTGAACGACATCGCGGACGCGGTCATCACCAAGCACGGCGCCACCTCCAACTTCCGCGCCGACCACGGCGGCCTGTGGTTCCCGGGGGTGATCTGCGCCTCCGTCAACGAGGAGGTCGTGCACGGCATCCCCGGCGACAAGGTGCTGCAGGAGGGCGACCTGATCTCGATCGACTGCGGCGCGATCCTGGACGGCTGGCACGGCGACGCGGCGATCACCGTCGCGGTCGGCGCGACCGCCGCCGAGAACGTGATGCTGTCGCGGGTCACCGAGGGCTCGATGTGGGCCGGCATCGCCCAGATGAAGAAGGGCAACCGGCTGGTCGACGTCTCCCGGGCGATCGAGGGCTTCGTCCGCCGCCAGCCGCTGCCGCCGAAGGGCAAGTGGGGCATCACCGAGGGCTACGGCGGCCACGGCATCGGCACCGCGATGCACATGGAGCCGCACGTGCTGAACTACGTGGCCGGCCGCGGCAAGGGCATGAAGCTGGTCCCCGGCACCGTGCTGGCGATCGAGCCGATGGTCTCGCTCGGCACCCCGCACACCGAGGTGCTGGAGGACGACTGGACGGTGGTCACCACCGACGGCACCTGGGCCTCGCACTGGGAGCACTCGGTGGCCGTCACCGAGCAGGGCCCGCTGGTGCTGACCGCCTTCGACGGCGGGAAGGCCGAGCTGGCGAAGCTCGGCGTCACCGCCGCGCCCGACCCGCTGGGCTGAGCGCCGGCCGGGGCGGCCCGGCTGAGGGACTTCTCTCACTGCGGACGGATCGGGGCCTGGGGGTTTGGACCTCCGGGCCTCTTGTCCTATTTTCTTCTGCTGAGACCCGCAGCTACCCCAGGGGAGAGAACGTGCTCAAGGGCTTCCGCGACTTCATGATGCGCGGCAACGTCATCGACATGGCCGTCGGTGTGGTGATCGGCGCCGCCTTCACCGGGGTCGTCACCGGCTTCGTGACCGCCTTCCTCACCCCGGTGCTCGGCGTGGTGGTCGGCGCCGCGGGCGACTTCAGCGCCTACAAGTTCACGGTGGCGGACGTCACCTTCCCGTACGGCCAGTTCCTGAACGTGCTGATCGCCTTCATCCTGACCGCCGCGGTGCTGTACTTCTGCGTGGTGCTGCCGGTCTCCAAGGCCACCGCCCGCTACCTGCCGAAGAAGCCGGCCACCCCGAAGCGCCCCTGCCCGGAGTGCCTGACCGAGATCCCGCAGGCCGCCCGCCGCTGCTCGGCCTGCACCGCCGTGGTGGAGCCGGTGAGCCCGGTCATGGTGAAGGCGCAGGGCTGATTTCGCTCCCGCGTGGTGCTTGGTTTACGATGGTGCGTCGGCTCTCTCGTAGCGTGTTCCCGCACGCCCTCAACCCCGGGGAAACCCCGCGGGCAGAGGTGAAGCCTGGTTCGCACGAGCGTTCCGCATACGGTAGCCGGACCCGAAGGGTGGATCTCGCAGTTCATGGCTAAGAAGCAAGGCGCCATTGAGATCGAGGGCACCGTGATCGAGTCTCTTCCGAACGCGATGTTCAAGGTCGAGCTGCAGAACGGTCACAAGGTCCTCGCACACATCAGCGGCAAGATGCGCATGCACTACATCCGCATCCTTCCGGATGACCGGGTCGTGGTGGAGCTCAGCCCCTACGACCTGACCCGCGGCCGGATCGTCTACCGCTACAAGTAACAACCGCCAGATCTAGACCCCGGAGAACCTGAATCATGAAGGTCAAGCCGAGCGTCAAGAAGATCTGCGACAAGTGCAAGGTGATCCGCCGTCACGGCCGGGTCATGGTGATCTGCGACAACCTGCGCCACAAGCAGCGCCAGGGCTGATCCACCGCATTTCTCGTAGGACCTTCGCGCGACGCGCACCAACGTCATAAGCGGGCCGCCCGATCCGTCCGGAAGGACGGACTGCCACCCCCGGTCAGAGGCCGGGGCTCCCTGTCGAGAGACAGCGAGTAGGCGGCACGTCAGACCTCTGAGAAGAACCACAGGAGCCTTGAATGGCACGCCTTTCCGGCGTTGATCTCCCCCGCGAGAAGCGGATCGAGATCGCCCTCACCTACGTCTACGGCATCGGCAAGACCCGCGCCCAGCTGGCGCTCGCCGAGACCGGCGTGAGCGGTGACATCCGCGTCCGCGACATCACCGAGGACGACCTCGTCAAGCTGCAGAAGTTCGTCGACGCGAACTTCGAGGTCGAGGGTGACCTCCGCCGTGCCGTCGCCGCCGACATCCGCCGCAAGGTCGAGATCGGCTGCTACGAGGGCCTGCGCCACCGTCGCGGCCTGCCCGTCCGCGGCCAGCGCACCCACACCAACGCGCGTACCCGCAAGGGCCCGCGTCGCGCGATCGCCGGCAAGAAGAAGCCGGGCAAGAAGTAGTCCGTCCCGTCACCGGACATCCCTCCGGCCCGCGGGTCAGCGGACCGACCACCTCAGTAGGAGAACAGACTTATGCCCCCCAAGGGTCGTCAGGCTGCCGGCGCGAAGAAGATCCGCCGCAAGGAGAAGAAGAACGTCGCCCACGGGCACGCTCACATCAAGAGCACGTTCAACAACACCATCGTTTCGATCACCGACCCCTCGGGCAACGTGATCTCCTGGGCCTCCGCCGGCCACGTGGGCTTCAAGGGCTCGCGCAAGTCCACCCCGTTCGCCGCGCAGATGGCCGCCGAGGCCGCTGCCCGTCGCGCGCAGGAGCACGGCATGCGCAAGGTCGACGTCTTCGTCAAGGGTCCGGGCTCCGGCCGTGAGACCGCGATCCGCTCGCTCCAGGCCACCGGCCTGGAGGTGGGCTCGATCCAGGACGTCACCCCCACCCCGCACAACGGCTGCCGCCCGCCGAAGCGCCGCCGCGTCTGACGCGATGCCTGGGGTCACCAGGCAGTCGGTGTTTTAAACCTGGTACGGGCTCCCGTTTGTCGCGGGAGCCCGTACGCTTGAGTTCTGTCGGCATCAAATAGTGGGTGCCGAAGACAACTGGAGGAACCAGAACATGCTGATCGCTCAGCGTCCTTCGCTGACCGAAGAGGTCGTCGACGAGTTCCGCTCGCGGTTCGTGATCGAGCCGCTGGAGCCGGGCTTCGGCTACACCCTCGGCAACTCGCTCCGCCGCACGCTCCTCTCCTCGATCCCCGGTGCCGCCGTCACCAGCATCCGGATCGACGGCGTCCTGCACGAGTTCACCACCGTGCCGGGCGTCAAGGAGGACGTCACCGACCTCATCCTGAACATCAAGCAGCTGGTCGTCTCCTCGGAGCACGACGAGCCGGTCGTGATGTACCTGCGCAAGCAGGGCCCGGGTGTGGTCACCGCCGCCGACATCGCGCCCCCGGCCGGTGTCGAGGTGCACAACCCCGAGCTGGTCCTCGCCACCCTGAACGGCAAGGGCAAGCTGGAGATGGAGCTGACCGTCGAGCGCGGTCGCGGCTACGTCTCCGCCGTGCAGAACAAGGCCTCCGGCCAGGAGATCGGCCGCATCCCGGTCGACTCGATCTACAGCCCCGTGCTGAAGGTCACCTACAAGGTCGAGGCGACCCGTGTCGAGCAGCGCACCGACTTCGACAAGCTGATCGTCGACGTCGAGACCAAGCCCGCCATGCGCCCGCGCGACGCGATGGCCTCGGCCGGCAAGACCCTGGTCGAGCTGTTCGGCCTGGCCCGCGAGCTGAACGTCGACGCCGAGGGCATCGACATGGGCCCGTCCCCGACGGACGCCGCCCTGGCCGCCGACCTGGCGCTGCCGATCGAGGAGCTGGAGCTCACGGTCCGCTCCTACAACTGCCTCAAGCGCGAGGGCATCCACACCGTGGGTGAGCTCGTCGCCCGCTCGGAGGCCGACCTGCTCGACATCCGCAACTTCGGTGCGAAGTCGATCGACGAGGTCAAGGCGAAGCTGGCCGGCATGGGCCTGGCCCTCAAGGACAGCCCGCCCGGGTTCGACCCGACCGCCGCCGCCGACGCCTTCGGCGCCGACGACCTGGACGACCAGGGCTACGCGGAGACCGAGCAGTACTGAGGTCATCAAGTTTCGACAGCGGGGGCGGTTCCCGGTGAACCGCCCCCGGTGGCGTGAGAAGTCGTGCGGACGCGGTGTCCGTACGCCCGCTGCGGTACCTGGTACGGCCGCAGTCGGAGATTCAAGGAGCTAAGTCATGCCCCGTCCCACCAAGGGTGCCCGCCTCGGCGGCGGTCCGTCCCACGAGCCGCTGCTGCTGGCCGGTCTGGCCCGCGAGCTGTTCCAGTACGGCCGCATCACCACCACCGAGGCCAAGGCCCGTCGCCTGCGCCCGCTGGCGGAGAAGCTGATCACCAAGGCGAAGAAGGGCGACATCCACAACCGTCGCCTGGTGCGCAAGACCATCACCGACGTGTCGGTGCTGCACACCCTCTTCACCGAGATCGCCCCGCGGTTCGAGAACCGTCCCGGCGGTTACACCCGCATCACCAAGATCGGCGGCCGTCGCGGCGACAACGCGCCCATGGCCGTGATCGAGCTGGTCGAGGGCGAGATCGCCACCAAGGCGACCGTCGCCGAGGCCGAGGCCGCCACCAAGCGCTCCGTCAAGGAGGCCGAGACCAAGGCCGCCGAGACCAAGGCCGCCGAGGCCGAGGAGACCAAGGCCGACGAGGCCGCCGAGACCACCGAGGCCTGAGCCTCCCGGTAGGTCTTCGTCCGGGCCCGTTCTCCCGTTCGCCGGGGGAGCGGGCCCGTTCGCATCTCAGCTACGGGACAGGGGAGTTGGAGTGGTGAACGACTGCGCGGAGCTGCCGCCGGTGAAGGACGGCCCGGCGGACGGGCACACCCGGATCAGGCTCGACCTCGCCTACCACGGGGCGGAGTTCTCGGGATGGGCCCGGCAGCGCGAACGGCGCACCGTGCAGGGCGAGTTGGAGGACGCGCTGCGGATCGTGCTGCGCAGCGCGGAGAACTTCCCGCTGACGGTCGCCGGGCGCACCGACGCCGGGGTGCACGCCCGCGGCCAGGTCGCGCACGTGGACCTGCCGACGGAGCTGTGGGAGCAGCACGGCGGGAAGCTGCTGCGCCGGCTGGCCGGGCGGCTGCCCGCCGACGTGCGGGTGTACCGGGTCGCGGAGGCCCCGCACGGGTTCGACGCCCGGTTCGCGGCGATCTGGCGGCGCTACGCGTACCGGGTGGCCGACCACCCGGGCGGGGTGGACCCGCTGGTCCGCGGCCACGTGCTCTGGCACGACCGGCCGCTCGACCTGGAGAAGATGAACGAGGCGGCCCGGCTGCTGGTCGGGGAGCACGACTTCGCCGCGTACTGCAAGAAGCGCGAGGGCGCGACGACCATCCGCACCCTGCTGGAGCTGCACTGGGACCGGGTGCCGATCGACCCGTACGCGGCCCAGGAGGGCTCGCTGGCGGTGGCGACGGTGCGGGCGGACGCGTTCTGCCACAACATGGTGCGCGCGCTGGTCGGGGCGATGCTGCTGGTCGGCGACGGGCACCGGCCGGTGGGGTTCCCGGGCGAGGTGCTGGCGGGCGGGGTGCGGAACTCGGCCGTCAACGTGATCCGGCCGCACGGGCTGACGCTGGAGGAGGTCGGCTACCCGGCCGACGAGCTGCTGGCGGAGCGCAACCGGGTCTCGCGCCGACTGCGGACGCTGGGCGAACCGGCGGGGTAATCCGTTTTGTCGCGGGGTGGGGGCTTGGCACAATTCGGTGGCATGGGACACGTCGAGATTTCGCACCTTGAGTACTACCTGCCGGACGGGCGGGTGCTGTTCGACGACGCGTCCTTCCGGGTCGGCGAGGGCGCGGCCGTCGCCCTGGTCGGCGCGAACGGCGCCGGCAAGACCACGCTGCTGCGGATGATCGCGGGCGACACCCAGCCGCACGGCGGATCGGTGACGGTGAGCGGCGGGCTCGGCGTGATGCGCCAGTTCGTCGGCACCACCGGCCGGGAGAACGCCGAGGACGCGCCGGGCGCGCTGCCCGCCGACGCCTCGGTCCGCGACCTGCTGGTCTCGGTGGCGCCGAAGCGGATCGCCGACGCGGCCCGCCTGGTGGACGCCGCGGAGCTGGCGATGATCGCCCAGGACGACGAGAAGTCGCAGATGGCGTACGCGCAGGCGCTCGCGGACTGGTCGGACGCCGGCGGCTACGAGTACGAGGCGGACTGGGACGTCTGCACCGTGGCCGCGCTCGGGATGCCCTTCGAGCGGGCGCAGTGGCGCGGGCTGAACACGCTCTCCGGCGGCGAGCAGAAGCGCCTGGTGCTGGAGGCGCTGCTGCGCGGCCCGGACGAGGTGCTGCTGCTCGACGAGCCGGACAACTACCTGGACGTGCCGGGCAAGCGCTGGCTGGAGGAGGCCATCAGGGCCACCTCCAAGACGGTGCTGTACATCTCGCACGACCGCGAGCTGCTGTCCCGGACGGCCGACAAGATCATCGCGGTGGAGTCCGGCGCGACCGGCTCCAGCGTCTGGGTGCACGGCGGCGGCTTCGCCACCTTCCACGAGGCCCGCAAGGCCCGGTTCGAGCGCTTCGAGGAACTGCGCCGCCGCTGGGACGAGGAGCACGCCAAGCTGAAGAAGCTGGTGGTGACGCTCCGCCAGGCCGCCGCGGTCAGCCACGAGATGGCCTCCCGGTACGCGGCCGCGCAGACCAGGCTGAAGAAGTTCGAGGACGCCGGCCCGCCCGAGGCCCCGCCGCGCGAGCAGTCGATCACCATGCGGTTGAAGGGCGGCCGCACCGGCGTGCGGGCCTTCACCATGCAGGGCCTGGAGCTGTCCGGCCTGATGAAGCCCTTCGACCTGGAGGTCTTCTACGGCGAGCGGGTCGCGGTGCTGGGCTCCAACGGCTCCGGCAAGTCGCACTTCCTGCGGCTGCTGGCCGGCGACGACACGGTGAAGCACGGCGGCGCCTGGAAGCTCGGCGCCCGGGTGGTGCCCGGCCACTTCCGGCAGACCCACGCGCACCCGGAGCTGCTCGGCCGGACGATCCGCTCGATCGTCGAGGAGGAGCACGCGCTCTCCCGCGGGGCGGCGATGTCGGCGCTGCGCCGCTACGAGCTGGACCGGCAGGAGGAGCAGAAGTTCGAGTCGCTGTCCGGCGGCCAGCAGGCCCGGCTGATGATCCTCAAGCTGGAGCTGTCGGGTTCGACGGCGCTGCTGCTGGACGAGCCGACCGACAACCTGGACCTGGAGAGCGCCGAGGCGCTGCAGCAGGGCCTGGAGGCGTTCGACGGCACGGTGCTGTGCGTGACGCACGACCGCTGGTTCGCCAGGAGCTTCGACCGCTTCCTGGTGTTCGGCTCGGACGGCCGGGTCTACGAGTCCCCGGAGCCGGTGTGGGACGAGACCCGGGTGGTCCGCGACCGCTGATCCGTCGATTTCCCGGGCCGAGGGGCCGGGCCGGTTTGGATTCCACCCCACCGGCCCGGTATCGTTGGCCGCTGTTGTGCGTATTGGCTGGCTCTATCTCACGTGAGACGTCGGTACGCCGGAGACGAACAGGCCGAACTCCAGCGGCTGCCCGAATTGCGTCCGGGCGGATCGGCTGGAGGCCCCTGGCCTCGGTGCTCCTGTCAGGACCCACTCACTGAAAAGCGAAGGCTACGACCGTGCGTACGTACAGCCCCAAGCCCGGCGACGTCCAGCGTCAGTGGCACGTCATCGACGCGACCGACGTCGTGCTCGGCCGCCTGGCCTCCCAGGCCGCCAACCTCCTGCGGGGCAAGCACAAGGCGATCTACGCGCCGCACGTTGACACCGGTGACTTCGTCATCATCATCAACGCCGACAAGGTGCACCTCTCGGGCAACAAGAAGACCCAGAAGATGGCCTACCGCCACAGCGGCTTCCCGGGCGGCCTCCGCTCGGTCCGTTACGACGACCTGCTCGCGAACAACCCGGAGAAGGCCGTCGAGAAGGCCATCAAGGGCATGGTTCCGAAGAACAGCCTGGGCCGTCAGATGCTCTCGAAGCTGAAGGTCTACTCGGGCGACCAGCACCCGCACGCTGCGCAGCAGCCGGTGCCGTTCGAGATCACCCAGGTCGCGCAGTAATTCCGGCCACCCACACCCCAACTGACGTAGAAGAGCTGAGGAACACCGTGGCCGAGACTGCCATCGAGAGCACCCTCGAGGTCGAGTTCGACGACGAGAACGTCGACGAGTACACCACCGAGACCGAGTACACCACCGAGTCGCTGGCCGGTCGCTTCGGCGAGGCCGTCCCCGGCGCCGGCCTCGGCCGCCGCAAGGAGGCGATCGCCCGCGTGCGCATCGTCCCCGGCACCGGCCAGTGGAAGATCAACGGTCGCACCCTGGAGAACTACTTCCCCAACAAGGTGCACCAGCAGACCGTGAACGAGCCCTTCAAGCTCCTGGAGCTGGACGGCCGTTACGACGTCATCGCCCGCATCGCGGGTGGCGGCGTCTCCGGTCAGGCCTACGCGCTGCGCCTCGGCGTGGCCCGCGCCCTGAACGAGGCGGACGTGGACAACAACCGCGCCGCGCTCAAGAAGGCCGGCTTCCTGACCCGTGACTCGCGCGCCGTCGAGCGCAAGAAGGCCGGTCTCAAGAAGGCCCGCAAGGCGCCGCAGTACAGCAAGCGCTAATCGCATCCCGCATGCGATCCTCGCCCCGGAGCACACTGTGCTCCGGGGCGTTGTGCCTCCCGGACCGGTGCGGAGTCCGCGGCGGCCGCACCAACCGAGCCCCTCGGGCACGACAGACGGGACGAACGCGAACATGGCACGACTCTTCGGTACGGACGGGGTGCGCGGGGTGGCCAATGTCGGCCTGACCGCGGAGTTGGCGCTCGGCCTGTCGGTCGCCGCCGCCCACGTGCTCGGCGACGCGAACGCGTTCGAGGGGCACCGGCCGGTGGCCGTGGTGGGCCGGGACCCCCGGGCGTCCGGAGAGTTCCTGGAGGCCGCGGTGATCGCGGGCCTGGCCAGTGCCGGCGTGGACGTGCTCCGGGTGGGCGTGCTGCCGACGCCCGCCGTGGCGTACCTGACCGGCGCGCTCGGCGCGGACTTCGGCGTGATGCTGTCCGCCAGCCACAACGCGATGCCCGACAACGGCATCAAGTTCCTGGCCCGCGGCGGCCACAAGCTCGACGACGCGATCGAGGACGCGATCGAGGAGCACTACCGCCGCTACGGCGTCGGCGACGAGACCTGGGACCGCCCGACCGGCGCGGCCGTGGGCCGGGTCCGCCAGTACACCGAGGGCTTCGACCGGTACGTGGCGCACCTGATCGCGGTGCTGCCGAACCGGCTCGACGGCATCAAGGTCGTCATCGACGGCGCGCACGGCGCGGCCGCCCGGGTCGCCCCGGAGGCGTTCGCCCGGGCCGGCGCCGAGGTGGTGTACACCCTGGGGGCCGAGCCGAACGGCCTGAACATCAACGACGGCGTCGGCTCCACCCACCTCGACAAGCTGCGCGCCGCGATGAAGGAGCACCGGGCCGACCTGGGCGTCGCCCTGGACGGCGACGCCGACCGCTGCCTGGCCGCCGACGCCGAGGGCAACGAGGTCGACGGCGACCAGATCCTGGCCATCCTGGCGGTCGCCATGAAGGAGGCCGGCACGCTGCGCGGCAACACCGCGGTCGCCACCGTGATGTCGAACCTGGGCTTCAAGCTGGCGATGGAGCGCGAGGGCGTCGAGCTGGTGCAGACCGCGGTCGGCGACCGGTACGTGCTGGAGGAGATGAAGCAGCACGGCTTCGCGCTGGGCGGCGAGCAGTCCGGGCACGTGATCCTGCTCGACCACGCCACCACCGGCGACGGCACCCTGACCGGCCTGATGCTGGGCGCCCGGCTGGCCGCGACCAAGCAGCCGCTGGCGGACCTCGCCGCGGTGATGACCCGGCTGCCGCAGGTGCTGATCAACGTCAAGGACGTGGACAAGGACCGGGTGGAGTCCTGCGTCGAACTGCGGGACGCGGTCGCCGCGGCGGAGGCCGAACTGGGCTCCACCGGGCGGGTGCTGCTGCGCAAGTCCGGCACCGAGCCGCTGGTCCGGGTGATGGTCGAGGCGGTCGGCCACGAGCAGGCCCTGGCGGTCGGCGAGCGGCTGGCGGCGGCGGTGCGGCAGCACCTGGGCTGACGGGCCGTCAGGGGGCGGGTCCGGTGGGGAGCCGGTCCCGGTCCCGCTGTCCGGGCGGGCAGGTGACGGATCGGCAACGCTTCGGACTGCCCGAGGGCGGGCTGTGGACGTTCGAAGCTCTACCGATAGCATTCGGGACTGTGATCGAAGCGTGGAGGGGGCGTTGATGTCAGAGGGTCAGCAGCAGCCGCAGCAGCCGGCATCAGGGCCGGGGGTCCCGCCGCAGCAGCCCGGTGGGCACGGTGCGCCGCAGCCGGCGTACGGTTACCCGCCGCAGGGCGGCCCGCAGCCGGCGTACGGGTACCCGCAGCAGGTGCCGCCGCCGCAGCCCGGTTTCGGGCCGCCGCAGGGGCCCGGCTACTCGCAGGGGCCCGGGTCGCCGCAGTCGTACGGGCCGGGCGGCTTCCCGCCGCCGGACGGTCAGCAGCCGTACCAGGGCCGGTACGCCGCGCCGACCTTCCAGGGCGACGCGGAGGCACCGGACTGGTCGGCGATGGCCTCCCAGCACGAGGACGAGCGGCGGCGCCGCAAGCGGACGGTCGCCCTGCTCAGCACCCTGGGCGCGCTGGTGCTGGTCGGCGGCATCGTCACCGCGGCGGTGATGGTCGGCAACGACGACAAGCCGAACAAGCCGATCGCCGGGCAGTCGACCGATCCCGGCCCGACCGGCAGTCCCTCGGGCTCGCCGGTGGCGAAGCCGAAGTCGGCGGAGGAGGCGCTCAGCCGCGCCTCCACGGACAAGGCCCCGCTGTCGGTGGAGAGCCTGTTCCCGGGCGCGACGCTGACCGTCGACGGCCAGCAGTTGAACCGGGTGGCGACCGAGCACGGCACCGAGTGCTCCGCGGAGACCAACAACGGCCTGGGCTCGGTGCTGGTCACCGAGAACTGCCAGGACATGTACCTGGCCACCTACCTGTCCGAGAAGTCGGCGGTCACCGTGGGCATCGCGGTGTTCGACACCAAGCCGCAGGCGGACCGGGTGAAGTCGAAGGTCGTCGGCAACGTGAAGGCGCTGCGCTCGAACGCCACGCCGCGGTTCTGCCCGGACCTCAAGCAGTGCGCGACCTCCAGCGACTCGTACGGCCGCTACGTGGTGTTCACCACCGGCGGCAACGCCGACCTGAGCCCGGTGACGGACTCCACGCCGGCCGTGAAGTCGGCGTCGGCGGGGATCCTCAAGCAGGCCATGGACGATCTGAAGGCCCGTGGGCAGGCCGTTCTGAATGCGGGCTGAGGGGCGGCCGGACCGGCTCGACGCCCTGGGCGGGTGGATACGCGAGCACGTGCCGCCGCTGCTGGAGGGGCCCGTGACGTTCGTCGCGGGCCTGACCGAGCGACTGGCGGCCGTGCTCGGCCCGGTGCTGGCGCGGCTGTGGCGGCGGCTGCCGCCACTGCTGCGGGTCGGCCTGGTGATCGGCCTGCTGCTGGGCTGCTTCGCGGTGGAACTGGACGGCGCCTCGGGATCGGTGCCGAATCGGCCGGCCGCCGCCCCGCCGGGGGCCGCGGACACGGGGGTGCTGCCGGCCGAGGAGCCGGGCACCGAGGCGAGCAAGGACCGGCTGGTCAACCCGCCGGGCCTGCTGTTCGGGATCGCGACGCCGGAGGCGCCGAGCGCCGACCGCACCAAGCAGGTGGCGGACGACTCGGGGCAGCACCCGACCGTCCAGGAGTACTTCCTCAAGTGGAACCAGGACTTCGACCAGGAGGCCTTCGAGGCCTCCTACCGGCTGGGCGCGATGCCGCTGGTCACCTGGGAGCCGTGGGCCGGCGGCGACAAGGCCGTGGACCAGCCGGACTACCGGCTTTCGCGGATCGCCTCGGGGGCGCTGGACGACTACGTGAAACGTTTCGCCAGGGACGTCAAGAAGGCCAGGGGACCGGTCGTGCTGCGGTTCGGGCACGAGATGAACGAGACCTGGTACCCGTGGTCCGAGGAGCGCAACGGCAACCGGAAGGGCGACTACGTCGCGGCCTGGCGGCACCTGCACGACGTGTTCGAGGCGCAGGGCGCGGACAACGTGATCTGGCTGTGGTGCCCGGACACGCAGAGCCAGGGCCGGCCGCCGCTGTCCCGGTTCTACCCGGGCGACGACTACGTCGACTGGATGGGGACGGAGGCGTACGGCACCGACGACGCGGAGAGCGTGGGGCCGTTGCTCGACGCCACCTACGACGAGTTGACGGACCTCTCGGACAAGCCGGTCTTCATCGGCGAGGCCGGGGTGCGTCCCGGCAACGGCAAGGCGCTGTGGACCCAGGACTTCTTCTCCTGGCTGATCGACCATCCACGGGTGGTCGGCTTCGCCTGGTTCCAGTTCTCGGACAGCGAGGGCGGGCGCTACGACTGGCGGTTCACCACCTCGCCGGGGGCCCGCGACTCCTTCCGCCAGGGGCTCGCCGGGCAGGTGCTCGTCACGTGGCCACTGCGCTGACGGCGGCTCTTGTGTTGGGTGCGAACGGCCGGAAATAATGGCGCGTTCGTGCGGTCAGGTCGATCGCGTTCACTGAATCTCCACTGGAGCCAACCGTGTCCTGGGCCGTTTCTCCCCATACCGAGGAGGCTCCGCCGGTCGCCGCGGAGCCCGGGACGGGGTCCGGTTCCTCCCGGCGGGCCCGCCGGGAGGAGGAGACCGGCAGCCGGTTCCTCGGACTCCGGTTGCCGGTCTGGTTCCTGCTGCTGGCGCTGGCCGTCCAGGTCGGGTTCGCGCTGCGCCTGATCTGGACCCGCACCGCGTTCAGCGACGAGGCGCTGTACCTCTTCGCGGGCCACGACCTGGTGTCGCACTGGGTGAGCGGCACCAAACTGCCCAACTACGCCAGCTACTTCTCGGGCGCCGTGCAGCTCTACCCGCCGATCGGCGCGGCCGCCGACACCATCGGCGGCACCACGGCGGCCCGACTGCTCGGCCTGGCCTGCATGATGGCCACCACCGTGCTGGCCTACCTGGCGGCCTCCCGGCTGTACGGGCGGACGGCGGGCGCGCTGGCGGCGCTGGTGCTGGTGGTGCTGACGCCCACCCAGTTCCTGGCGGCCTTCTCCACCTACGACCCGATGGCGGTGCTGCTGACCGCGCTGGCCGGCTACCTGGCGATCCGGGCCGAGGGCCGCTGGGGCTGGCTGGCCGCCACCGGTCTGGTGGTGGCGCTCGCCGACGGCGTCAAGTTCGCGTCCGCGCTGTGGAGCCCCGTGGTGGTGGCGCTGGTGGTGCTGTGCGCGATGCCGCGGCTGCGGCCGGGGGCGGCGCTGCTGCGCGGCCTGTTCACGACCGCGGTGGCGGGTGCGGTGATGGGCCTGGGCATCCTGGCGGGCGGTGACCAGTTGTGGGGCGGCATCGAGTCCACCACGCTGAGCCGGCACACCGGCCAGGACTCGGCGGCGTTCATCTTCGGCGAGGCCTGGGACTGGGTCGGTCCGGTCTGGCTGCTGGCGGTGGCCGGTCTGGTGCTGCTGTGCGTGCGCGGCGCGTCCTGGACGAGCCGGGGCGTCGGTGCGGTGCTGCTGCTCGCGGTGATGCTGGCCCCGATCAACCAGTCCCGGATCAACCTGACGGTCTCGCTGCACAAGCACGTCACCTTCGGCGCCTGGTTCGCCAGCCTGCTGGCCGGCTACTTCCTGGCCTGGCTGCTGACGGTCGGTCGGGGACGGCGGATCTGGCAGCCGCTGCTGATCACGGCCGGACTGGTCGGCACCCTGGCGGTGGGCCTGCCGGAGACCGACCGGCTCTACCAGCGGGGCTGGGCGGACGCCACCGGGATGATCTCCACGATCCGGCCGTACGTCGGCGAGCAGGGCCTGTACCTGGCGGAGAACTCCCCGGTGCCGCGCTACTACCTGCGCCACGAGACGGACGGCACGCAGTGGGTCAGCACCTGGTCCTACACGTACAAGGACCCGAAGGACAAGAAGACCTACACCGGTGCGCCCGCCTACGAGAAGGCGATCGCCGCCAACAAGTTCGCCCTGGTGGTGCTGGACAACAAGACCACCAAGGACCTGGACGTGAAGATCACCGCCGCGCTGCAGGCCAACAAGGACTACCAGCAGGTCGCCGACCTGCCGACCGACATCAAGGGCCTGCACTACACGGTGTGGGTGTACAAGCCGACGCCGAAGAAGGGCTGACGGGGGAGGGGCCGGCCGACCGACGGGGCCTCAGCCCCCGAGCCCGTCCGCGAGTTTGACGGTGGCGATGCCCTCGGCGAACGCGCGCTGCGACTCGGGGGTCTCGTCGAACCGCCAGTCGGCCTTGCCGCCCTGGTCCCGGTCCCGTTCGAACCAGATGAAGCCGAGCACGTCCGCCTGCTGGTTGAGCCAGGCGAAGAAGTCGGTGGTCCACTTGGCCTTGAGCGCGGCGCTCGGCTCGCGACCGGTCTCGGTGATCAGGATCGGCTTGGTGGTGATCCTGCGGACGATGTCGAGGGTCGGCCCGAAGGTGTCCGCCGCGCCGGCCTCGCCCTTGGTGCCGTAACCGGTCAGGCCGACCCAGTCGACGTAGTCGTCGCCCGGGTAGAGGGCGGTCAGGTCGGTGTTGGGCACCGGCCGGACGATGTTGGCGCTCCACACCCAGATGACGTTGCCCGCCCCGGCCTGCTGGAACAGGTCGTGGACGTGCTTCCAGGCCGCGACGTACTCGCCCTTGTGGTTGCCGTTCTGGCTCTCCGACCAGGGGTACCAGGTGCCGTTCATCTCGTGCGCGAAGCGGATCGCCACCGGCCACTTCTGGGCGGCGACGGCCTGGGCGAAGCGCCGGATGTAGTCGTCGTGGGCGCCCGAGACGATGGTGGACAGGGCGAACGCGGGCTGCTCGGCGTGCCCGTTGTCCTCGCCGTCCCAGGGCTCCCAGGAGATCACCGGCAGGGTGCCGTGCGCGTAGGCCCGGGAGACGGCCTTGGGGTCGAACTCGGAGGTCCAGCGCACGAAGTACTCGGTCATGGTGGGCCGCACGCCGGCCTTCGCGGCGATCGCGTCGACCTCGCCGGCGGACCACGGGGCCTCCGGGGTCGCCACGCCGAAGTACTTGCCCTTCGGCGTCTCGAACAGCGACTTGTCCGGCACCGGCGGCGGGGCCGGGTTGATCAGCTGGCCGATCCCGGGCGCGCCGGCCGGGTGGCCGAGGCCCGCGTACCGCGGCCCCTTGCCGTCCAGCTCCAGCGCGGCCATGACGCCCCAGCAGAGCGTGCCCAGCAGCAGCACGTTGACGGTCATCCAGATCCGCAGCCGGATGCCGCTGCCCCGCGACCACCAGCGGGTCTTCTTCCGGCGCCGCGCGGCGGGGGCCGGGCGCTGCTCGGCGAGGGGCTCCACGGTCGTGTCAGACACTGATCATCACCGATCCGAACAGCAGCGCACTGCCCAGCAGGTAGGGGATGACCACCTTGACGCTGCGCGCCCGCTCGCCGGCGAAGCCGTCCTTGCGGGTGCCCCAGGAGGCGTTGTGGCCCATCCGGAAGAAGCCCAGCAGCCGCACCGGCAGCAGGACGAACGTGTTGATCACCATGAACACCGGGAGGAAGACCAGGTCCTGGGTCCGGTAGGCGAAGTGGCGGCCGAACCGGACGGCGATCGAGAGCAGCGACATCACCGCGGCGAGCACCAGAACGGTCGCGACGGCCTTCCAGTGCACCGCGGGCAGCGGCAGCTCCATGTACAGGCTGGGACCGGTGCGGTGCCACAGCGCCTCGCCCCAGGAGGCGAACGAGCCGAGCAGGACGAACGGCACCACGATGTCGACCACGTAGAACAGCGCCAGCATCCGGGCCCGCATCAGCATCCAGGGCAGCATCCGCAGCGTGTTGTACTGCGAGCCGCGGGCCCACCGGTACTGCTGCTTGGCGAGCTTGCCCAGCCGCAGCGGTGCGTCGGTGTAGACCAGCGAGCTGGACTGGTAGACGGTGCGGTAGCCCTGCTTGAGCGTGTAGTTGGTCAGCGTGCGGTCGTCGCTGACCTCCAGGAAGACGCCGAGGAACTTCTCCGACAGGAAGTCCTCCATGCACTCCAGCAGGATCTTCCGGCGGAAGGCGATGGTCCGGCCGGGCAGGCAGCCGACGGTGCCGAGCACGCTCATCGCGGGCAGCGAGTACTGGCAGCGGACGCTCTCCAGCCAGTCCGCCCAGCGGGTGAGCACCGACCGGCCCGGGTCCAGGATGCGCTGACGGGTCGTCACCCCGCCGACCTTCTCGTCCCGGAACGGCTTGACCAGTTCGGGCAGGGTGGTGGGCGTCCAGATGGTGTCGGAGTCGACCAGCACGGCGATCTCGCTGGTGCAGGCCTCCAGCCCGACCTTCAGGGCGTTCCGCTTGCCGGGGGTCTCGGTCCACTCCCAGTAGACGCCGAGGCTGTTGCAGACCTCTTCGAGCGCGGTGTTCCGCTTCCCGTTGATGACCACGACCATCTCGGTCGGCTGCTGGTCGATGATCCGGTCGAGCACCGAGTAGAAGAGGTCCGGGGGCTCGTCCACCACGGGGATGATCACCGAGGTGCTGACCTGGTAGGGCCGCGTCCACGGGCGGTACCGGCGGGCCAGGCCGAGGCGGACGAACCACAGCACCCACACGCCGCTCATGAAGACCGCGAAGGGGTAGATGGCGCCGGCGGTCCACCACTGGCGGAGTTGGAGCAGGAAAGCGAGCATGGCCCCCGGACCGTCTCGGTCGACTGTTCACGTATGGAGTGGGCCGACCTGTGGCGAGCACGGGTTGGGCCGTCCTGATGATAGACGCCCGGGCAAAGCGTGAATCAGCCCGAAAATGGGCATAGCGGACGCCCAGGTGCTCAGGGTCACGCCAATCGGGACCAAGCCGTGATGCCCGCGCCCCCTCAGAGCTTGCGCAGCCGGGCCCGGCGGACCTTGTGGTCGGGGCCCTTCTGCAGGATCAGGGTGGCCCGGCCGCGGGTCGGCAGGACGTTCTCCAGCAGGTTGGGCCGGTTGATGGTCCGCCAGACCTGGCGGCCGTAGTCCATCGCCTCCTCCTCGGGCACCTCGGTGAAGCGCTGGAAGTAGGAGCTCGGGTCCTGGAACGCCGTCTCGCGCAGCTTGCGGAACCGGTTCAGGTACCAGCGCTCGATGTCGTCGGTGCGGGCGTCCACGTAGATCGAGAAGTCGAAGTAGTCGGCGACCGCCATCCTGGTCCGCCCGTCGGTGCCCGGCAGGGCCGGCTGCAGCACGTTCAGGCCCTCGACGATCAGGATGTCGGGGCGCTCCACCACCAGCCGCTCGTCCGGCACGATGTCGTAGACCAGGTGCGAGTACACCGGGGCGGTGACCCGCTCCTTGCCGGCCTTGACGTCCGCGACGAAGCGGGTCAGCGCCCGCCGGTCGTACGACTCCGGGAAGCCCTTGCGGGCCATCAGGCCGCGCCGGCGCAGCTCCGCGTTGGGCAGCAGGAAGCCGTCGGTGGTGACCAGCTCCACCCGCGGGTGCTCCGGCCAGCGCGCCAGCAGTGCCTTCAGCAGCCGGGCCGTGGTCGACTTGCCGACCGCGACCGAGCCCGCCACGCCGATCACGAACGGGGTCCTGACCCGCTCGGTGTCGGGCGTGTCGAGGAAGCTGCCGACCGCGCCGCGCAGCTCGTGGGTGGCGTGCACGTACAGGTTCAGCAGCCGCGACAGCGGCAGGTAGACGTCCCGGACCTCGTCGAGGTCGAGCGCGGTGCCGAGGCCGCGCAGCCGCTCGACCTCCTCGGCGGTGAGCGGCAGCGGGGTGCGTTCGCGCAGCGCGCTCCACTCGGCGCGGTCCAGATCCACGTACGGGGAGGGGGTGGGCGCGGGGGTCGCGCCCCTCGTACAGAGTTCGGTCAGCACAGGGTCCATTGTGGGCCGTGTCCGGCGTACGGGGTGTTGTGGTGTCGGTCACCCGGTGTGGTCAGCCGTTCCGCCGGGATCCGAACACCGCCACCTATGCTGGCGCATATGTGCGGAATTGTTGGATATACGGGCCCCCAGCCGGCCCTCGACGTAGTGATCGCGGGTCTGCGGAGACTGGAGTACCGGGGCTACGACTCGGCCGGTGTCGCGGTGCAGACCGAAGGAGCCCCCGGGCAGTGGCTCCTGGCGACCGACAAGCGGGCCGGAAAGCTCGTCAACCTGGAGAAGTCGCTGGCCGAGACCCCGCTCCCGGCCGGCACCACGGGCATCGGGCACACCCGGTGGGCCACCCACGGCGGCCCCACCGACGCCAACGCCCACCCCCACCTGGACGACCACCGCAAGGTCGCGGTCGTCCACAACGGCATCATCGAGAACTTCGCCCGGCTGCGCGCCGACCTCGCCGACCGGGGCCACACCCTCCGCTCCGAGACCGACACCGAGGTCGTCGCGCACCTGCTCGCCGAGGCCTACGACGGCGACCTGGCCGAGGCCATGCGCACCGTCTGCCGCCAGCTCGACGGCGCGTTCACCCTGGTCGCGGTGCACGCCGACGCGCCCGGCGTGGTGGTCGGCGCCCGCCGCAACTCCCCGCTGGTGGTCGGCGTCGGCGACGGCGAGAACTTCCTCGCCTCCGACGTCGCCGCCTTCATCGAGCACACCCGCGAGGCGATCGAGCTCGGGCAGGACCAGGTCGTCGAACTCCGTCCCTCCGGAGTCGTCGTCACCGGGTTCGACGGCACGCCCGCCGAGGTCCGCGAGTACCACGTGGACTGGGACGCCTCCGCCGCCGAGAAGGGCGGCTACGACTACTTCATGCTCAAGGAGATCGCCGAGCAGCCGAAGGCCGTCGCCGACACCCTGCTCGGCCGGATCGGCACCGACGGCCGGCTCACCCTCGACGAGCTGCGCATCCCCGACCAGGTGCTGCGCGAGGTCGACAAGGTGGTGATCGTCGCCTGCGGCACCGCCTTCCACGCCGGCATGATCGCCAAGTACGCGATCGAGCACTGGACCCGCATCCCCTGCGAGGTCGAGGTCGCCAGCGAGTTCCGCTACCGCGACCCGATCCTGGACGACCGCACCCTGGTCGTCGCCATCTCGCAGTCCGGCGAGACCATGGACACCCTGATGGCGCTCCGGCACGCCCGCGAGCAGGGCGCCAAGGTGCTGGCCATCTGCAACACCAACGGCTCGACCATCCCGCGCGAGTCCGACGCGGTGCTGTACACCCACGCCGGGCCCGAGGTCGCGGTCGCCTCCACCAAGGCGTTCCTGACCCAGCTGGTCGCCTGCTACCTGGTCGCGCTGTACCTGGGCCAGGTCCGCGGCACCAAGTGGGGCGACGAGATCTCCTCGGTGATCCGCGAACTCGGCGACGCCCCGCGGCAGGTCGAGGAGGTGCTGCGGACCATGGAGCCGGTGCGCGAACTGGCCCGCTCGCTGGCCGACGCCCGCTCGGTGCTCTTCCTCGGCCGGCACGTCGGCTACCCCGTGGCCATGGAGGGCGCGCTCAAGCTCAAGGAACTCGCCTACATGCACGCCGAGGGCTTCGCCGCCGGCGAGCTCAAGCACGGCCCGATCGCGCTGATCGAGGAGGGCCTGCCGGTCGTCGTGGTGGTGCCCTCGCCGCGCGGCCGCTCGATCCTGCACGACAAGATCGTCTCCAACATCCAGGAGATCAGGGCCCGCGGCGCCCGGACCATCGTGATCGCCGAGGAGGGCGACGAGGCCGTCGTCCCCTACGCCGACCACCTGATCCGGATCCCCGCCACCCCCACCCTGCTGCAGCCGCTGGTCTCCACCGTCCCGCTCCAGGTCTTCGCCTGCGAGCTGGCCACCGCCAAGGGCCACGAGGTCGACCAGCCCCGCAACCTGGCGAAGTCCGTCACCGTCGAGTAGCCCGCGTATCGTCCATGCCTGCGCGGTGGGTACCCACCGCGCAGGCATGGACGAGGGAGCGGGACGTGATCATCGGGGTCGGCATCGACGTGGCGGACATCGAACGGTTCGGGGAGTCCCTGGAACGCACCCCCGGACTCGCCGAACGCCTCTTCACCCCCGCGGAGTTGACCCTCCCCTCCGGCAAGCGCCGGGGGGTCGCCTCGCTGGCCGCGCGGTTCGCCGCGAAGGAGGCCGTGGCCAAGGCGCTCGGCGCGCCGCCCGGCCTGCACTGGGAGGACGCCGAGGTCCGGGTCGAGGAGTCGGGCCGCCCGCTCCTCCACATCACCGGCACCGTCGAGGCCCGGGCCGCCGCGCTCGGCGTCACCTCCTGGCACATCTCGCTCAGCCACGACGCGGGCGTCGCCTCGGCGGTCGTCATCGCCGAGGGGTGAACTGTTCGGGGTCCCGGGAACAGTGATCCCGGCGGGGCGTCACGGGGCCTCCGCCGAGGACCTTCGGCCCGAAACGGGGTGGCGCCCAGCGGCCCGTCGGACACCAGCCCCTCGGCACCGCCGTTCCCCGGGCCCCCGGAGCTTCGCTCCCGCGAGGCCCGGCGGGCCCGGAAGCACCTGCCCAAGAGTCTCTCGTTCGAGGAGTGCGGATGCGTTTCGCCCACCGGGTCGATCAAGTACGGGCCGCCGAGGCCGAGTCGATGGCGCGGCTGCCCGACGGGGCGCTGATGCGGCGGGCCGCCGCCGGGCTGGCGGCGGTGTGCGCGGGGTTGCTGCCGCGGGTGTACGGGAGCCGGGTGCTGGTGCTGGCCGGGTCCGGGGACAACGGTGGGGACGCGCTGTTCGCGGGGGCGCGGCTGGCGCGGCGCGGGGCCCGGGTGGAGGCGCTGCTGCTGGACCCGGGCCGGGTGCACGGCGCGGGGCTGGCCGAACTGCTGGCGGCGGGCGGGCGGGTGACGGACGACCAGGGCGCTTTCGGACGGGCCGACCTGGTGCTGGACGGCATCGTCGGGATCGGCGGGCGCGGGCCGCTGCGCCCGGTGGCCGCGCCGCTCGCGGGCCTGCCGCGGCGCGGCACGCTGGTGGCGGTGGACGTCCCGTCGGGCGTCGACCCGGACACCGGGGAGGTGGCCGGGGCCGCGCTGCGGGCCGACGTCACGGTGTGCTTCGGCACCCACAAGCCGGGCCTGCTGATCGACCCGGGCGCGCGGTACGCGGGCGTGGTGCACCTCGTCGGCCTCGGGCTGGACCTGCCGCCCGCGCCCGTCGAGGTGCTGCAGCACGCCGACGCGGCCGCGCTGCTGCCGGCGCCCGGCGCGGAGAGCGACAAGTACCGGCGCGGCGTGGTCGGGATCGCCGCCGGGTCGGCGACCTACCCGGGGGCGGCGGTGCTGGCCGTCGCGGGCGCGCTGCGCGGCGGCGCGGGGGCGGTCCGGTACACCGGGCACGCGGCCGCGGAGGTGGTGCGGCGGCACCCCGAGGCGCTGGTGACCGAGGACGGCCCGGCCCGGGCCGGGCGGGTGCAGGCGTGGGTGGTCGGGCCCGGCGGGGGAGCGGACGCGGCGGGCGCGCTGCGGGAGGCCCTGGACAGCGCGGTGCCGGTGCTGGTGGACGCCGACGCGCTCACCGCGCTGGCCCGGACCGGGCCCGGGGCGACACTGGGCCGGGAGGCGCCCGTCCTGCTCACCCCGCACGCCGGGGAGGCCGCCCGGCTGCTCGCGGGCCTCGGCGAGCGGACCGGCGAGCGGACCGGCGCGGAGGCCGTCGAGGCGGCCCGGCTGCGGTCCGCTCGGCGGCTGGCCGCCGGGTACGGCGCGACGGTGCTGCTGAAGGGCTCCACCACGGTGGTCGCCGACCCCGACGGCCGGACCCGGGTCAACCGCACCGGCACCGGCTGGCTCGGCACCGCCGGCAGCGGCGACGTGCTGGCCGGGCTGGCGGGCTCACTGCTCGCCGCCGGACTCGCCCCGCTGGACGCCGCCTCGGTCGCCGCCCACCTGCACGGCCTGGCCGGCCGCCGCGCGGCGGGCCCCGGCGCCCCGATCACCGCCCTCGACATCGCCGCCGCCCTCCACCCGGCCTGGGCCGCGCTGGTGGGCTGAGGCACCCGCCGGACGGGCCCGGCGGAACCGGAACCCCGTCCACCGCGTGGAGGCAGTGGGGAGGCGGGACGTACGGGTGGACGGGTGAGAACGGCCCGGTCGGCCGTGCCCCTGACGGGGGGAGCGGCGGCGGTCTGGGAGACTGATAGGCGATGACGACTGCGAACACCACCGGCACGCCCGCACTGGCCCAGGGCGCCCGCGCCGAGGCGACGATCGACCTCGGCGCGCTGCGCGGCAACCTGGCCGCGCTGCGGGCCCGCGTCGACGGGCCCGAGCTGATGGCCGTGGTGAAGGCCGACGCGTACGGGCACGGGGCGCTGCGCTGCGCCCGGGAGGCCGTCGCGTCGGGGGTGCGCTGGCTGGGCACGGCCACGCCGGAGGAGGCGCTCGCGCTGCGCGCCGCCGGGATCGGGCCGGAGCAGGCCCGGGTGCTGTGCTGGCTGTGGACGCCGGGCGGCCCGTGGGCGCGGGCGCTGCGCGAGTCGGTGGACATCTCGGTCGGCGGCCAGTGGGCGCTGGACGAGCTGCTGGCGGCGGTCCGGGAGACCGGCGTCCCGGCCCGGGTGCACCTGAAGATCGACACCGGGCTGGGCCGCAACGGCTGCCAGCCGCACGACTGGCCGGACCTGGTGGAGAACGCGGTCAAGGCGCAGGCGGACGGGCTGCTGCGGGTGGTCGGCGTCTGGTCGCACTTCGCGGCGGCCGACGAGCCGGGCCACCCGTCGATCCAGGTCCAGCTGGACTCGTTCGCGCAGGCCCTGGCGTTCGCCGAGCGGGCCGGGGTCGACCCGGAGGTCCGCCACCTGGCGAACTCGCCGGCCACCCTGCTGCTGCCGCAGTCGCACTACGACCTGGTCCGGCCGGGCCTGGCGATGTACGGCCTGTCCCCGGTGCCGGACGTCGGCTCCCCGGCGGACTACGGGCTGCGGCCGGTGATGTCGCTGGCGGCCCGGCTGGCGCTGGTCAAGCGCGCCCCGGGCGGCCACGGCGTCTCGTACGGGCACCACTACACGACGCCGGGCCCGACCACGCTCGGCCTGGTGCCGGTCGGGTACGCGGACGGCGTGCCCCGGCACGCCAGCAACACCGGGCCGGTGCAGATCGGCTCGTCCTGGTACCGGGTGGCGGGCCGGGTCGCGATGGACCAGTTCGTCGTCGACCTGGGCGGCGACCTGCCCGAGGTCGGCGAGGAGGTGCTGCTGTTCGGCTCCGGCGAGCGCGGCGAGCCGACCGCCGAGGACTGGGCCCGGGCCTGCGGCACCATCGCGTACGAGATCATCACCCGGATCGGGGGACGGGTACCGCGCCGCTACGTCGGGGGGACCGAGGGCTGATGGCCGAGCAGTCGCCGTCCGGCGGGGTGTCCCGCGCGGGCCTGATCGGGATCTCGCTGGGCGTGCTGGCCGCCGGGGCGGCGGCCGGGGTGGCGATCGAGCGGCTCACGGTGGGCCGGACGATGCGCCGCCGGGCCCGCGAGGAACTGGACGCCGCGGCACCGTTCGGGTCGCTGCGCGGCAAGGCCCGCACGGTGGCCGCGGACGACGGCACCGGGCTGTACGTCGAGGTGGACGAGGCCGGGCGGGACGGCGGCCCGACCGTGGTGTTCTGCCACGGCTACTGCCTCAACCAGGACGGCTGGCACTTCCAGCGCGCGGCCCTGCGCGGCGCGCTGCGCACCGTGTTCTGGGACCAGCGCAGCCACGGCCGCTCCGAGCGCTCCCGCTCCTTCCTGGGCGGCGAGGCCGCCTCGATCGACCAGCTCGGCGCCGACCTGCGGGCGGTGCTGGACGCCGTGGTGCCGGACGGCCCGGTGGTGCTGGTCGGGCACTCGATGGGCGGCATGACGGTGATGGCGCTGGCCGCGCAGCACCCCGAGCTGTTCGCCGGGGGCGGCCGGGTCGCGGGCGTGGCGCTGGTCGGCACGCTGGCCGGCGACTGGGACTCGGTGCCGCTGGGCCTGCCCGCGCTCGGCGCCAAGGTGGTCAAGCGGGTCGCCCCGGGCGTGGTGCGGCTGCTCGGCCGCCAGGTCGAGCTGGTGGAGGCCACCCGGCGCTGGGGCTCGGACGTGGCGGCGGTGTTCTACCGCCGCTTCTCGTTCGGGAGCAAGGACGTCGACCCGGGGGTGGCCCGGTTCGCCGAGCAGCTGCTGGACGCCACCCCGATCGACGTGGTCGCCGAGTTCTACCCGGCGTTCTCCGCGCACGACAAGCGGGCCGCGCTGGCCGGGCTGGCCGGCGTCCCGACGCTGGTGCTGGCCGGCACCAAGGACCTGCTGACCCCGCCCGAGTACTCGGAGGCGATCGCCGCCGCGCTGCCCGACGCCCGCCTGGTGCTGGTGCCGGACGCCGGGCACCTGGTGATGCTGGAGCGCCCCGGCACCGTCGACCGCGAGCTGGCCGCCCTGCTGGAGCGGGCCGCCGCGCACGCCGGGACGGGCCCGCTCCCGGAGGCGGTCCGGGACCTGGCGACCGAGCCGGAGACCCCCGCCGCGGACTGACCGCGGGCGGCGCCCCCGCGGTGTGGCACCTTAGGGGTGGCCGCATCGATCGAAGAAGGACGCCATGGGTTCGCAGACCACTCTGACCGTCGACACCGCCGAGCGGATGACCGGCCTGGGCCGACGGCTCGCCGGGCTGCTGCGCCCCGGCGACCTGGTGCTGCTGTCGGGGGAGCTGGGCGCGGGCAAGACCACGCTGACCCGGGGCCTGGGCGAGGGCCTGGGGGTGCGCGGCGCCGTCACCTCGCCGACCTTCGTGATCGCCCGGGTGCACCCCCCGCTGACCGGCGGCCCCGCGCTGGTGCACGTGGACGCGTACCGGCTGGGCGGCGGCCTGGACGAGATGGAGGACCTCGACCTGGACGTGTCGCTGCCGGAGTCGGTGGTCGTCGTGGAGTGGGGCGAGGGCAAGGTCGAGCAGCTCTCCGAGGACCGGCTGGAGATCCGGATCGAGCGCACCCTGGGTGGCGAGGCCGCGGACGCCGTCGAGGAGGCGGACGGGCGCCGGGTCACCCTGACCGGGCTGGGCGGGCGCTGGGACGGTCAGGACCTCACCGGATTGGGTGAGAACTGAGCCGGGTTTCCGACAGCGTGTCGGCAAACTGTTGCGGCGCACCGCGCGGCCGTGATGGGATGGCGCCAGCAGGTTAGGTATGCCTAACTAGGGAGGCGCCCCATGGCGAGCACCACCCCCGGTACCGAGGACCGTCCCGCGACGACCGCCCGGGACGGCCGCGACGAGCGGTCGGAACGGACCGCCCGCCCGCTCGCCGCGCCCGTGCCGATGCGCGCCCTGCTGGCGTCCTGCCGCGCCGCGGCGGCGGTCTCCACCCCGCCGGAGCGCGACGCCGCCTGACGCCGGGCGACCGCCGCCCGCTCAGGCGACCACGACCACCCGGGTGCCGTTCGGCGCGAAGTCCCACAGCAGCTGGGCGTCCGGGCGGGAGGAGCGGATGCCGCCGGGCTTGCTCTTCGGGTCCGGCGCGGCGGTCGGCTGCGCGGACTCGTCGACCAGCGCGCTGAAGCCGAACACCGTGCCGGACTGCTGCGCGAACCGCACCACGTGCTCGACCTTGCGCCCGTCGGTGCCGTCGCTCGCCGCCGACCGGCTGTACACCGTGTACGCGCCGAGCGAGGGCTGCACGGCGCCCGGCGTCACCTTGAACGAGGCCAGCACCGGCACCGGCTTCTTCGGGTCGACCAGCCAGACCTGGCGCTCCTTCAGCGAGTACACCACCCGCAGGCCCGCGCCGGACTCGCCCGGCAGCGGCGGGGCGGACGGCTGCGCGCTCGCCGACGGCGCGGCCGACGACGGGGCGCCGGCGGCGCTGCTCGACGCCGACGGGGCCGCCGCCACCGCGCGCGAGGCGGCGCCGTTCGCCTGGAACGCCAGCAGCCCGACCACCGCGAGGGCCGCCAGGGTCAACCCGCCGACCACCGCACCAGGACCCAGCTTCGCCACGTCTCTGCTCCTCAACGCTCCGCATCCCACGTCCGAGAGCCCATCGTGCCAGGTTCGGACCCCTGTTCCGCCCTCTTCCGATCGTGTGTTCCCCGCCGTACGGAGCCCCGGGCCGGACCCTCTAACCTTGAACCCGTGCTCCTCCTCGCCTTCGACACCGCCACCCCCGCCGTCACCGCCGCCGTCCACGACGGCGAGCGGGTGCTCGCCGAGTCCTACGAGGTCGACGCCCGACGGCACGGCGAACTGCTGCTCCCCACCGTCGCGGACGTGCTGCGCACCGCCGGCGTCGACAAGCGCGACCTGACCCACCTGGCGGTCGGCGTCGGCCCCGGCCCGTACACCGGCCTGCGGGTCGGCCTGGTCACCGCGGCCGCCCTCGGCGACGCGCTCGGCCTGCCCGTGCACGGAGTCTGCACCCTCGACGCGATCGCCCACCAGGCCCGCGCCGAGGGCCTGGCCGGTCCGTTCACGGTCGCCACCGACGCCCGCCGCAAGGAGGTCTACTGGGCCTCCTACGACGCCGACGGCACCCGGGTCTCCGGCCCCGCGGTGGACCGCCCGGCCGAGATCGAACCGGGGGAGCGGACGGTCGGCGCGGGCGCGCTGCTGTACGGCCTGCCCGCCGCGAGCGGCCCCGAGCACGTCTCCGCGGGCGCCCTCGCCGACTTCGCGGCCCGCGCGCTGGCGGCCGGCCGCGCGCTGCTGCCGAACGCCCCGCTGTACCTGCGCCGCCCGGACGCCCAGGTCCCGGCCGGCTACAAGGCGGTGCTGCCGGCGTGAGCGGCGCCGGAGCGGTCGGCCCGCGTGGCTGAGTACGCGCTGCGTCCCATGCGCTGGTGGGACATCGAGCCGGTCATGGTGCTGGAGCACCGGCTGTTCCCCGAGGACGCCTGGTCGCGCGGGATGTACTGGTCGGAGCTGGCCGAGGCGTACCCGGGCGGCAGCCGGCACTACGTGGTGGCCGTGGACGCGGGCGGCGCCGTGGTCGGCTACGCCGGGCTGATGGCGGTCGGCGCGGACGGCGACGTGCAGACCATCGCGGTGGACACCGACCGGCAGGGCGCGGGCCTCGGCGCGATGCTGCTGACCGAACTGGTCGAGGAGTCGGTGCGGCGCGGCTGCGCCGAGCTGCTGCTGGAGGTGCGGGTCGACAACCTGCGGGCGCAGCGGCTGTACGAGCGGTTCGGGTTCGAGCCGGTCGGGATCAGGCGGGGCTACTACCAGCCCGCCAACGTGGACGCGCTGGTGATGCGTCTGGACCACCTGGCAAGCGATGCAAGCGATCTGAAGGATCATCACAATGGCTGACGAACCCCTCGTCCTCGGTATCGAGACCTCCTGCGACGAGACCGGCGTCGGCATCGTCCGCGGCACCACGCTGCTGGCCGACGCGGTCGCCTCCAGCGTCAACGACCACGCCCGGTTCGGCGGCGTCGTCCCGGAGATCGCCAGCCGGGCCCACCTGGAGGCGATGGTCCCGACCATCCGGCGGGCGCTGGACACCGCCGGGGTCAGGGCGAGCGACCTGGACGGCATCGCCGTCACCGCGGGCCCCGGCCTGGCGGGCGCGCTGCTGGTCGGCGTCAGCGCCGCCAAGGCGTACGCCTGGGCGCTGGACAAGCCGCTGTACGGCGTCAACCACCTGGCCTCGCACATCTGCGTGGACCAGCTGGAGCACGGCCGGCTGCCCGAGCCGACGATGGCGCTGCTGGTCTCCGGCGGCCACTCCTCGCTGCTGCTGAGCAGCGACATCACCTCCGACGTCCGGCCGCTCGGCGCGACCATCGACGACGCCGCGGGCGAGGCGTTCGACAAGGTGGCGCGCGTCCTCGGCCTGGGCTTCCCCGGCGGCCCGGTGGTCGACCGGATGGCGAAGGAGGGCGACCCGAAGGCGATCGCGTTCCCGCGCGGCCTGAACAACGCCGGGGACCCGGCGTACGACTTCTCGTTCTCCGGCCTGAAGACCGCCGTGGCGCGCTGGGTGGAGGCCAGGCGGCGGGCCGGGGAGCCGGTGCCGGTGGCGGACGTCGCGGCGTCCTTCCAGGAGGCGGTCACCGACGTGCTGACCCGCAAGGCCGTCCGGGCCTGCAAGGACAACGGCGTCGACCACCTGATGATCGGCGGCGGCGTGGCCGCCAACTCGCGGCTGCGCGAGATGGCCCGGCAGCGCTGCGACAAGGCCGGCATCGTGCTGCGGGTGCCCCGGCCGGGCCTGTGCACCGACAACGGCGCGATGGTGGCCGCGCTCGGCTCCGAGATGGTGTGGCGGAACCGCACCCCGTCCTCCTTCGACCTGTCCGCGGACTCCTCGCTGCCGGTCACCGAGACCCACGTCCCGGGCGCCGAGCACGGGGACGTGCACGCGCACGCCCACGAGGCGCTGAAGTGACCCTGGCGGCGATGTGGGAGGCCCGGGCGGCGGCCGGCCGGGGGGCCGAACTGCACGCCTGGGCCCGGGAGACGGCGCTGCCCGCGGTGCGCGGCGCGGCCGGCCTGGAGCGGGTCGAGCTGTTCACCGCGCCCGGCGAGCGGGTGCTGCTGATCGCCCTGTGGACGGGCGCGCCGCAGCCGGTGCCGGAGCCGCCCGCCGGGCTGCTGGCCCGCCCCGCGCACCACTGGACCTTCACCCGCACGGATGTCGGGTAGGCAACCGCGGAGCAGGTACCGTTCGTCCTGAACATCGACACGTGTGTAGAGGGCGAGCGGGGGGCATCCGGTGAGGACCAGGGCACGGATCGGGTACGGGGCGGGCGCGCTCGCCGTCCTGTTGGCGGCGAGCGGCTGCGGGAGCTCCGGGCCCGCCGACAAGCCCGCCGCGCAGACCCCGCCGTCCGCCGGCGCCCCGGGCACCCCGGGCGGCGGCGGCACCGCCTCCGCGCCCGCCCAGGACGCGGCCGGGGACGCCGCCTGGGCCAAGTGGGGCCTCAAGCCGATGGCCAAGGCGCCCGCCCCGCCCGCCGACAAGCCGATCAAGCTGGCGAAGACCGGCACCGTCCCGGTGTTCAGCGAGGTCCCCACCCAGGACAAGGTCGTCTTCGTCACCATCGACGACGGGGCCGAGAAGGACCCCAGGTTCGTCCAGATGCTGACCGACCTCAAGGTGCCGATCACGATGTTCCTGACCAAGGACATCGTCAAGAACGACTACGCCTACTTCAAGCCGCTCCAGGCGCTCGGCAACAGCATCCAGAACCACACCGTCAGCCACCCGGTGATGAGCAAGCTCGCGCCCGCCCAGCAGAAGTCGCAGATCTGCGACGACCAGGCCGCCCTCACCCAGCAGTACGGCACCGCGCCCTACCTGTTCCGCCCGCCCTACGGCGACGGCGCCAACACCCCGGCGCTGAACACCGCAGTGCAGGAGTGCGGGCCGCGCGCCGTCGTGCTGTGGCGCGAGTCCATGCAGATCCACGACATGCAGTACCAGGCCGCCGACAAGAAGCTCAAGAACGGCGACATCATCCTGGCGCACTTCCGCGGCCCGTCCGACCTCAAGGGCGAGACCATGACCCAGATGTTCGGCGAGATGCTCTCCCGCATCCAGGAGCAGGGCTTCGCGGTCGCCCGCCTCGACGACTACATCGCCAAGCCCGCCGGCTGACCCAGCATCATCACCGGGCCGGCCGCGGTGCGGGCCACGATCACCGTCACCGCGTTCGGCCCGGCCGGCTTCAACTGCCGCCGCAGCTCCTCCGGCACCACCTGGGCCCCGCGCTTCTTGATCACCACGGTGCCGATCCGGCGCTCCTTCACCAGCGCCTTCAGCCGCTTCACCTGGAACGGCAGTACGTCGGTCAGCTCGTACGCCTGCGCGTACGGCGTCGGCCGCAGCTCGTCCGAGGTGACGTACGCGATCATCGGGTCGATCAGCCGGCCGCCCACCGCCGCCACCACCTCGGCCACCATCCGGCCCCGGATCACCGCACCGTCCGGCTCGTACAGGTACCGCCCCACCGGGCCCACCGGCGGGTCCGGCAGCGCCCCGCCCGCCAGCGAGTGCCCGCCCGGCAGCAGCGTCGCCCGGTACGGCTCGGCGGCGGCCGTGCCGAACCACAGCACCGCCTCCTTCACCTCGCCCCGGTCCGACACCCACTCCGCCTCCGCACCCTCCGGCACCAGCTCGTGCGGGATCCCCGGCGCCACCTTCAACGCCCCGAACGGGGCACCGCGGGCCGCCTCCACCGCCCAGGACAGCGGCGGCGAGTACGCCTCCGGGTCGAACACCCGGCCGCGCGAGGTCCGCCGCGCCGGATCGGTGAACACCGCGTCGAAGCCCGCCGTGCCGACGTCCGCGACGTCCGCCCGGCGGACCTCCACCAGCTCCGCCACGCCCAGCGCCGCCGCGTTCGCCCGCGCCACCTCGCAGGTCAGCTCGTCCCGGTCCACCGCCAGCACCGCGATCCCGGCCCGGGCCAGCGCGATCGCGTCCCCGCCGATCCCGCAGCACAGGTCCGCCAGCCGCCGCACCCCCAGCGCCGCGAACCGGCCCGCCCGCCACTCGGCCACCGACCGGCGGGTCGCCTGCTCCACCCCGTGCTGGGTGAAGTACATCGCGGCGGCGTCCGCCCCGAACTTCGCCTCGGCGCGCTGCCGCAGCCGGGCCTGCTCGAACGCGGCCCGCACCAGCTCCGCCGGGTACTCCCGCCGCAGCCTGGTCGCCAGCGCCAGCTCCTCCGCCGCCGTGAAACCCCGCAACTCGGCCAGCAGCGCCTGCCCCTGCTCGGTCAGCAGCGCCCGGAACGACTCGATCTCCACCGCACCATTGTCACCGCTCCGGTCAGCGCCCCATCCGCGCCAGCGACAGCACCGCCAGCAGCGGCCCGAGCAGCCCCATCGCGGCCGGCGCGATCCGGTACCCCCGGCGCGCCGCCCCCACCAGGAACACCACCACCGGCGCCAGCGCCCCCACCGCCAGCGCGCCGCACAGCACCACCGCGACCGGCGCGTCCAGGGTCACCCCCCACACCGCCAGCACCGCCGCGTACACCGCCGCGCACAGCAGCGGCACCTCCGCCGCGACCAACCCCAGCGCACACAGCGCGTCCCGCCCCACCGGCTGCCGATTCACCGTCATGGGCCAAGCCTCGCAAGGGAGTTGGCCCACGCGCCTGAGTACCGGAACTCAGTTGTACGGGAGTTCCGTCGCGTTCCCGTGCTCGTCCCACCGGTAGCACTTCCCGCCGCTGTAGCAGGCGGTGTACGGGGTCCGCTTCGCGGGTGCCGGCGGGTCCACCGGCTGGGTCGGGTACAGCAGCACGGCCGCCACCACCACCCCCGCGAGCAGCACCCCCTGCACCGCGGCCGACCGCCGCTCCCGCAGCCACAGCAGCACCAGCACGACCAGCGCCAGCACCACCGCGACCACCAGGGCCGTCCGGAACGGCGTGTGGCTGGCGCTCGGATGCCGCACCACCCGGCCCCCGCCGTCCACCGGCAGCTCGCTCCCGAAGACGTGGCTGCCGCCCGCCATCAGTGCCGCCGTCCCCGAGACCGCCGCCAGCACCACGTCCAGCAGCACCAGCAGCGGCACCAGCCCGTGGAGCCCGGGTCGTTCCTCTTCCGCTTCCGCCCCCGTCGCACTCATGCGCGCATTGTGCCGAGGGGGAACGTCCGTTCGCACCGGAAGCGCGGAAAATCCCGGCCCGCGGCGAAACCCGGACGCGACTCCGTTGGCACTCTGGTTGACTGAGTGCTAACCGCGTCCTATGGTCGTTCCTGGCACTCTCCCCGGTGGGAGTGCTAACCGCGACGATGCGTGTCCGACCCCCGCGACGGCGGGCGCGTGCAGTCGCCACCTACCTGTAAGACAACCCCGTAATCTCCGAAGGGGAGCTCGGACGTGACCACCAGCAGCAAGGTTGCCATCAAGCCGCTCGAGGACCGCATCGTGGTCCAGCCGCTCGACGCCGAGACCACCACCGCCTCCGGCCTGGTGATCCCGGACACTGCCAAGGAGAAGCCCCAGGAGGGCGTCGTCCTGGCCGTCGGCCCGGGCCGCTTCGAGGACGGCCAGCGTCTGCCGCTCGACGTCGCCGTCGGTGACATCGTCCTGTACTCGAAGTACGGCGGCACCGAGGTCAAGTACCAGGGCGAGGAGTACCTCGTCCTCTCGGCCCGCGACGTCCTCGCGATCATCGAGAAGTAAGACGTCCGCGCAGTAAAGACGTCCCAGCCCGCCCCGGAACCGTGTCAGCACTGACAGGGGCCCGGGGCGCGGTTGTTGCTCCACGTACGCAGACCTACCCCTGAGGAAACGGGACCATGGCGAAGACCCTGCAGTTCGACGAGGACGCCCGCCGCTCGCTGGAGCGCGGTGTCAACAAGCTGGCCGACACCGTCAAGGTGACCATCGGCCCCAAGGGCCGCAACGTCGTCATCGACAAGAAGTTCGGCGCCCCCACCATCACCAACGACGGTGTGACCATCGCCCGCGAGGTCGAGCTCGACGACCCGTACGAGAACCTCGGCGCGCAGCTGGTCAAGGAGGTCGCCACCAAGACCAACGACGTCGCGGGTGACGGCACCACCACCGCCACGGTGCTGGCCCAGGCCCTGGTCAACGAGGGTCTGCGCAACGTCGCCGCCGGCGCCGGCCCGGCCGCCCTGAAGAAGGGCATCGACAAGGCCGTCGCCGCCGTCTCCGAGCACCTGCTGTCCATCGCCCGCGAGATCGAGGGCAAGGACGACGTCGCCGCCGTCGCGTCCCTCTCCGCGCAGGACACCCAGGTCGGCGAGCTGATCGCCGAGGCGATCGACAAGGTCGGCAAGGACGGTGTGATCACCGTCGAGGAGTCCAACACCTTCGGCGTCGAGCTCGAGTTCACCGAGGGCATGCAGTTCGACAAGGGCTACCTGTCCCCGTACTTCGTCACCGACGCGGAGCGCCAGGAAGCCGTCCTGGAGGACCCGTACGTCCTCATCACCCAGGGCAAGATCTCCTCGATCCAGGAGCTCCTGCCGCTGCTGGAGAAGGTCCTGCAGGCCGGCGGCTCCCGCCCGCTGCTGATCATCGCCGAGGACGTCGACGGCGAGGCCCTCTCCACCCTGGTGGTCAACAAGATCCGCGGCACCTTCAACGCGGTCGCGGTCAAGGCCCCCGGCTTCGGCGACCGCCGCAAGGCCATCCTGGGCGACATCGCCACCCTCACCGGCGGCCAGGTCGTCTCCGAGGAGGTCGGCCTCAAGCTCGACCAGGTCGGCCTGGACGTGCTCGGCACCGCCCGCCGGATCACCGTCACCAAGGACGAGACCATCGTGGTCGACGGCGCCGGCGACTCCGCCGAGGTCGCGGGCCGGGTCGCCCAGATCAAGGCCGAGATCGCCAACACCGACTCCGACTGGGACCGCGAGAAGCTCCAGGAGCGCCTCGCCAAGCTGGCCGGCGGCGTCTGCGTGATCAAGGTCGGCGCGGCCACCGAGGTCGAGCTCAAGGAGCGCAAGCACCGCCTGGAGGACGCCATCTCCGCGACCCGCGCCGCGGTCGAGGAGGGCATCGTGGCCGGCGGTGGCGCCTCGCTGGTGCACGCCGCCAAGGTCCTGGAGGGCGGCCTCGGCCTCTCCGGCGACGAGGCCACCGGTGTCGCCGTGGTCCGCAAGGCGCTCGCCGAGCCGCTGCGCTGGATCGCCCAGAACGCCGGCCTCGAGGGCTACGTCATCACCTCCAAGGTCGCCGAGCTGGAGCCCGGCCAGGGCTACAACGCCGCCACCGGCGAGTACGGCGACCTGGTCAAGGCCGGCGTCATCGACCCGGTCAAGGTCACCCGCTCCGCCCTGGAGAACGCCGCCTCCATCGCCTCCCTGCTGCTCACCACCGAGACCCTCGTGGTGGAGAAGAAGGAAGACGAGGAGGCCGCGGGCCACGGCCACTCGCACGGCGGCCACGGCCACAGCCACTGAGGCACCGGCCGTCAGGCACTGAAGGGGCGCGAGGAACCGCGCCCGGCCGCCGCACCCGCGTGGTGCGGCGGCCGGGACCGCGGCCACCTCGCGCCCTTTCGCGTGCGCCCGCGGGCCGCCCGCCGGGAGGGCGTTGTTCCGTACAGTTGACCGCGTGATCGAAGCCCGCCACCTCCGCGTCCTGCACGCCGTCGCCCGGACCGGGTCGTTCTCCGCCGCGGCGCGCGAACTGGGGTGCACCCAGCCGGCGGTGAGCCAGCAGATGAAGGCGCTGGAGAAGGCCGTGGACACCCCGCTGGTGGTCCGCTCCGGGCGGGAGATGCAGCTGAGCGAGGCCGGGCGGGTGCTGCTCAAGCACGCCAACGGCATCCTCGCGGGGCTGTCCGCCGCCGAGGAGGAGGTCGCGGCGATCGCCGGCCTGCGGGCCGGCCGGGTCCGGCTGGTGTCCTTCCCGACGGCGAGCTCGACGCTGGTGCCGCGCTCGGTGGCGCAGCTGCGGGCGGCCCACCCCGGGGTGCGGGTCTCGCTGGTGGAGGCGGAGCCGCCGCAGGCGCTGGCGATGCTGCGCGGCGGCGAGTGCGAGGTCGCGCTGGCGTTCCGCTACCCGGACTCGCAGGGCGGCCTGAGCGTCCCCTCGCCGCACGCGACGCTGCGCGAGGCGCGGGCCGAGGCGACCCTGGAGGCGGCGGCGACGGCGGCCGCGAACGACTGGTCGGAGCTGGTGGTGCGCCCGCTGCTGGACGACCCGCTGGTCGGGCTGGTGCCGGCCGGGCACCCGCTGGCGGGCCGGGGCGAGGGCGAGCCGGTGGACCTGGCGGAGCTGGCGGGGGAGCAGTGGATCGGGGGCTGCCCGCAGTGCCGCGGCCACCTGGTCGAGCTGTGCGCGGCGGCGGGTTTCGCGCCCGCCATCGACTTCGCCACGGACGACTACCCGGCGGTGGTGGGCCTGGTCGGGGCGGGTCTCGGGGTGGCGGTGCTGCCGGGGCTGGCCCTGGAGTCGGTGCGCCACCCGGCGGTGGCGGCGGTGCCGGTGCGGGTGGCCTCGGGGGAGCCGGCCCGGCGCGAGGTGGTGGCGCTGACCCTGCCGGACCTGGCGAGCGTGCCGGCGGTGGCGCTGATGCTGGACCAGCTGGCGGCGGCCGCCGCCCGCTAGACCGCCCCGCCGGGCGGACGGGTGGGCGCCGACGGGGCGCCCGCGGTGTTTCAGCGGCGGATGGTCTGCGGCATCGCCAGCGGGACCTCGGCGAGGCGGTTGCGGGCCCGGCCGAGCAGTTCCTCGCGCTCGTCCTCCGTCATGCCGCCCCACACTCCGTAGGGCTCGCGGACGGCCAGGGCGTGCGCCGCGCACCGGGCGCGCACCGGGCAGCGCATGCAGACCTCCTTGGCGCTGGTCTCGCGGGAGGTCCGGGCGGCGCCGCGCTCGCCCTCGGGGTGGAAGAACAGCGAGCTGTCGACGCCGCGGCAGGCGGCGGAGAGCTGCCAGTCCCAGAGGTCTGCGTTCGGGCCGGGGAGGCGGGAGAAATCTGCCATGGCTCATTCCCTTCGGAGAGTCGGGACCTGGCGGCTCGGCGGCGGTTGCTGCGGCGAGACTGCGCGGGGGGCCGGTACGGACACCTGGAAATATGACTTACGTCCACTACACGGACAAGTCACCCACACACCGACACAACAGTCAATGACCCTCAGAAGCTATAAAACCGGACAAAGAGGGCAATAGGTTTGAACCCGCATGCTCCACCGATCGGGTGCCCGGCGGCGCGCGGGCCCCGGCCGGGAGGCGTGCGCGGCGCGGGCACCGCGCGCGAGCTGCACGAAAGTGCGGCAGCTGCACCGCGAGGTGGCCCTCGGGTAATGGGTCGGCCACGTACAGTGGTGGAGATGGACCTGAAGCCGTAACTCATTCGAGTGACGGTCGTTGGATGTACGGAGGCGGTTCGGCGGGCGTCGGGCACCGGGAACGATCGTGGAAGCCAGCGCGATCGGAACGGGGTCCGACCCGGCTGCCGGGTCGGAGAGGTTCGTACCAGCCAGGAGGCTCAACGTGACGCGGATCAGCTGCGGAGGACGACGGTCATGACATCCGTACTCGTCTGCGACGATTCCCCGCTCGCCCGGGAAGCGCTTCGCCGCGCGGTGGCGACCGTGCCCGGCGTGGACCGGGTGACCACTGCGACGAACGGTGAGGAGGTCCTCCGCCGCTGGGTGGCCGACCGCTCCGATCTCGTTCTGATGGACGTCCGGATGCCGGGGCTCGGCGGGGTGGAGACGGTCCGCCGGCTGCTCTCGGCCGACCCGGGCGCCCGGATCATCATGCTCACCGTGGCCGAGGACCTGGACGGCGTGGCCCTCGCGGTCGCCGCCGGGGCCCGCGGCTACCTGCACAAGGACGCCTCGCGCGCCGAGCTGCGGGCCACCGTCACCCAGGCGCTGGCGGACCCGACCTGGCGGCTCGCCCCGCGCCGGCTCCGCAGCCCCGACATGGGCGCCGCGCCGACGCTGACGGCCCGTGAGATCCAGGTGCTGGAGGGCATGAGCCACGGCCGCTCCAACGCCGAGATCGGCCGCGAGCTGTTCCTCTCCGAGGACACCGTGAAGACGCACGCCAGGCGGCTGTTCAAGAAGCTCGGCGCCTCGGACCGCGCGCACGCGGTGGCGCTGGGCTTCCGCTGGGGCCTGGTCCGCTGAGCGGCCGCGCGAACTGGGCGCGCTCGGACGTGTGACGTTGTGGTCCCGAGGCTGCACCATGGAGGAGTGGAGCACCTCGGGGACCAGCGGACAGGCAGGGGAGGCGGCACGGTGCACCCGGCGACGGATAACGTTCCGATGCACAAGTCCGGACGCGGTGCCGCGTTTTCCGGTCCGACCAGGCACCATGGATCGATGCGTGACGACGAGGAGGCCGCCGGCGCCGATCCGGCGCAGCCCACCCCCGGGGGTGCGGCTGCCGATCCGTCGTCGGCTCCCGAGGTCGGCCCGACCGGGTCGGAGGGCGTGACGGCGGCGGTTCCGCGCCCGCCCGTCCTCGGCGGCGGCACCTCGCCCGAGGTGGCGGAGCTGGTCGCGGCCGCGGTCCGCGGCGACGGTCCGGCGATCGAGGCGCTGCTCGGCTACGTCCTCCCGCTGGCGCTCCGCTACTGCCGGGGCCGACTGGTCCGGCTGCCCGGCGGGGCCCGCCACCACGTGGACGACGTGGCGCAGGAGGTCTGCGTCGCGGTGCTCTGCGCACTGCCCCGGTACCGGGACACCGGCCGCCCGTTCGAAGCCTTCGTGTACGGGATCGCCGCGCACAAGATCGCCGACCTGCAGCGCGCCGCGATGCGCGGGCCCGGGTCCACGGTGATCCCGCCGGACGACCTGCCGGAGACGCCCGACGAGTCGCTCGGTCCGGAGGAGCGGGCGCTGCTCTCCAGCGACGCGGCGTGGATCAAGGAACTGCTGTCCAACCTGCCGGCCCGGCAGCGCGAACTGGTGCTGCTGCGGGTGGCGGACGGCCTCTCGGCGGAGGAGACCGGCGAGGTGCTCGGCATGTCGCCGGGCGCGGTGCGGGTCGCCCAGCACCGGGCGCTGTCCCGACTGCGGGCGCTGGCCGAGGAGTCCGGCTAGCCGGACCCGCTCCGGCGGCGGGGAAGAGGCGCGGGGCCGCGGGCGTTGTCAAGAGGGCGCGGCGAGATGCCCCGGCACACCAGTACCATGGGGTATCGGCGCCTGGTCGGGTCGCCAAAGTTTCTCCGGTGCGCGCGGGGTCTCCCTGGAGTTTCCTCCTCTTGCGCCGGGCGTCTTGGTGGCCGACGAGCCGGGCGTCCGCGCGCTGAACGACCGCCCGCCACGGAAGGTTCCCCATGTCCTACAACGCCGCCGGCGTACCCGAGAAGTTCGCCATGCTCGGTCTCACGTACGACGACGTCCTGCTGCTGCCCGGGGCTTCCGAGGTGCTGCCGAACCAGGTCGACACCTCCTCGCGGGTCTCCCGGAACGTGCGGGTGAACATCCCCCTGCTGTCCGCCGCGATGGACAAGGTCACCGAGTCGCGGATGGCGATCGCGATGGCCCGCCAGGGCGGCGTCGGCGTCCTGCACCGCAACCTCTCGGTCGAGGACCAGGTCAACCAGGTCGACCTGGTGAAGCGCTCCGAGTCCGGCATGGTCACCGACCCGATCACGGTCGGCCCCGACGCGACCCTCGCCGACGCGGACGCGCTGTGCGCCCGGTTCCGGATCTCCGGCGTCCCGGTCGCCGGCCCGGACGGCAAGCTGCTGGGCATCGTCACCAACCGCGACATGGCGTTCGAGACCGACCGCAGCCGCCGGGTCTCCGAGATCATGACGCCGATGCCGCTGATCACCGGCCAGGTCGGCATCTCCGGCGAGGACGCGATCGCGCTGCTCCGCCGCCACAAGATCGAGAAGCTGCCGCTGGTCGACGCGGACGGGCGGATCAAGGGCCTGATCACCGTCAAGGACTTCGTGAAGGCGGAGAAGTACCCGAACGCGGCGAAGGACGCCGAGGGCCGGCTGCTGGTCGGTGCCGCCGTCGGCGCCTCCGCCGAGTCCTTCGAGCGGGCCCAGGCGCTGGTCGCCGCCGGTGTCGACTTCCTGGTCGTCGACACCTCGCACGGACACAACAGCAACGCGCTGAGCTGGATGTCCAAGATCAAGTCGGCCGTCGGCATCGACGTCATCGGCGGCAACGTCGCCACCCGCGACGGCGCCCGGGCGATGATCGACGCGGGCGTGGACGGCGTCAAGGTCGGTGTCGGCCCGGGCTCCATCTGCACCACCCGGGTGGTCGCCGGCATCGGCGTCCCGCAGGTCACCGCGATCTACGAGGCCGCGATGGCCTGCCAGGACGCGGGCGTCCCGGTCATCGGCGACGGCGGCCTGCAGTACTCCGGCGACATCGGCAAGGCGCTGGCCGCCGGCGCCGACACCGTGATGCTCGGCTCGCTGCTCGCGGGCTGCGAGGAGTCGCCCGGCGAGCTGCTGTTCATCAACGGCAAGCAGTACAAGTCGTACCGCGGCATGGGCTCGCTCGGCGCGATGCAGTCGCGCGGGCAGGCGAAGTCCTTCTCCAAGGACCGCTACTTCCAGGGCGAGGTCACCTCCGACGAGAAGCTGATCGCCGAGGGCATCGAGGGCCAGGTGCCGTACCGCGGCCCGCTGTCCGCCGTGCTGTTCCAGCTGGTCGGCGGCCTGCGCCAGACCATGGGCTACGTGGGCGCGGCCGGCATCGAGGAGATGCAGACCAAGGGCCGGTTCGTCCGGATCACCTCGGCCGGCCTCAAGGAGAGCCACCCGCACGACATCCAGATGACCGTCGAGGCGCCGAACTACACCTCGCGGTAAGGGTTTTGGCGTAACGCCGGGGTCCGCCCGAGCTGCAGGCGACTGCGGGTCGGGCGGATTCCGCCGTTCCGGCCCTCCGGCTCGCGCAGTTCCCCGCGCCCCTGGCGGTTGAGCTCCTGCGATACTGGTCGGGAGATGGAAAGCAGCAGAAGGGCTCGAAGTGACTGAGATCGAGATCGGGCGAGGCAAGCGCGGCCGCCGGGCGTACTCCTTCGACGACATCGCCGTCGTCCCCAGCCGCCGTACGCGTGACCCGAAGGAGGTCTCGATCGCCTGGCAGATCGACGCCTACCGGTTCGAACTGCCGTTCCTGGCCGCGCCGATGGACAGCGTGGTGTCGCCGGAGCAGGCCATCGCGATCGGGCAGCTGGGCGGCCTGGGCGTGCTGAACCTGGAAGGACTGTGGACGCGGTACGAGGACCCGCGCCCGCTGCTGGCGGAGATCGCCGCGATCACCGACGAGGCGGCGGCGACCCGGCGCCTGCAGGAGGTGTACGCGGAGCCGATCAAGGCCGAGCTGATCAAGGAGCGGATCAAGGAGGTCCGTGACTCCGGCGTGGTGACCGCCGCGGCGCTCTCGCCGCAGCGCACCGCCGAGTTCTCCAAGGCCGTGGTCGACGCCGGCGTCGACGTCTTCGTGATCCGCGGCACCACCGTCTCGGCGGAGCACGTCTCCGGCGCGGCCGAGCCGCTGAACCTCAAGCAGTTCATCTACGAGCTCGACGTCCCGGTGATCGTCGGCGGCTGCGCCACCTACACCGCCGCGCTGCACCTGATGCGGACCGGCGCGGCCGGCGTGCTGGTCGGCTTCGGCGGCGGCGCCGCACACACCACCCGGGGCGTGCTGGGCATCGAGGTGCCGATGGCGACCGCCGTGGCGGACGTCGCGGCGGCCCGCCGGGACTACATGGACGAGTCCGGCGGCCGCTACGTGCACGTCATCGCGGACGGCGGCGTCGGCTACAGCGGCGACATCCCGAAGGCCGTCGCCTGCGGCGCGGACGCCGTGATGATCGGCGCCGCGCTGGCCCGCGCCACCGACGCGCCCGGCCGGGGCTACCACTGGGGCATGGAGGCCGTCCACGAGGAGCTGCCGCGCGGCAAGCGCGTGCACCTCGGCACCGTCGGCACCACCGAGCAGATCCTGGCCGGCCCGTCGCACACCCCCGACGGCACCATGAACCTGTTCGGCGCGCTCCGCCGGGCGATGGCCACCACCGGCTACACCGAGCTGAAGGAGTTCCAGCGGGTCGAGGTCACGGTCAACCCCGGCCGCTGACACCCCGCCAGGAACGGACGGAGGGGCCCCCGCCACCGGCGGGGGCCCCTCCGTCCGTCGAGGGACCGTCAGGAACGGCCGAAGGTCTTGGTCAAGCTGAAGCCCACGCAGACGCCGATCGCGATGAAGAGCGCCGACTTGACGTCGAACGCGGTCTTCCAGGCGGCGAAGAGCAGGTCGGAGTGCTCGGTGAGGGCGGAGACCACCGGGACGCCGGTCTGCTCGCGGAGGATCAGGGCGAGGCCGAACATCTCGCCGAGGAAGAAGCCGAGCACGGTGAACAGCGCGCCGACCGGCCGCAGCGCCGGGCCGCCGCCGCCGAGCTTGCCGAGCGGGTAGGCGACCGCGGCGGCGATGCCGATGACCATCCAGGAGATCTCGAAATCGATGGCCTTCACGACGAAGCCGTAGAGCAGGGCGGTGGCCAGCATCGCGCCGAAGCCGGCGGCGAGGGCGAGCGGCACGTTCCTGGCCGCCGGTGCCGGGGCGCCGGCGCCCCACTGCGGGGCAGGGGTGCCGGTGCCCCACTGCGGGGCAGGGGTGCCGGTGCCCCACTGCGGAGCGGGTGCGGCGGCCGGGGCGACCGGCGGGGTCGGGGCGGCGGTGCCGGGGTCGGGCGTGGTCATGCGGGGTCCCCCATGGTGATGATGTGAAGAGCGGCGCAGAGGCTAGCAGCGGCCGGGGAGACCTGGACAGTCGGTTTGCGAATGATCCGGAATATCGGCTTCCTGTACGGTTCCCGGGCGCCGCTCCCGGCGCGAGTGCCGGGGGCGGGTGGCTCCGGTGGGGGCGGACAGGGGATGATGGGGGTTCCGGCGTGCGGCGTCGGCCCCGTGGTGGTTCGACAGGACGTCAGGTCGTGGCCGGGGGAGCCCGCCGAGGCCGCAACACCATGGGGAGAGCGCACCGATGACGCAGCCGCAGGAACCGGCCGGCCGACTGCTGGGGGACCGCTACCGGCTGGGCGAGGTGCTCGGCCGCGGCGGCATGGGCACCGTCTGGCGGGCCGAGGACGAGATGCTGGGCCGGGTCGTCGCGGTCAAGGAGCTCCGGATGACCGGGGCCGTCGACGAGGCCGAGAAGCACCGGCTGGTCGTCCGGACCCTGCGCGAGGCCAAGGCCACCGCCCGGATCCGGCACGCCGCCGCCGTCACCGTCTACGACGTGGTCGAGGAGGACGACCGGCCGTGGATCGTGATGGAGCTGGTCGACGGCCGCTCGCTGGCCGACGTGGTGCGCGAGGACGGCACGCTGACGCCCGCCCGGGCCGCCGGGATCGCGCTCGACCTGCTCGGGGTGCTCGGCGCCGCGCACGCCCAGGGCGTGCTGCACCGGGACGTGAAGCCGTCCAACGTGCTGATCGGCGAGGACGGGCGCACCGTGCTCACCGACTTCGGCATCGCCAGCGTCGAGGGCGACACCTCGATCACCTCCACCGGCATGCTGGTCGGCGCGCCCTCCTACATCGCGCCCGAGCGGGCCCGCGGGCAGCGCCCCGGCCCGCCCTCCGACCTGTGGTCGCTCGGCGGCACGCTGTACGCCATGGTCGAGGGCGTCCCGCCGTACGACCGGGGCTCGGCGCTCGCCACGCTGACCGCCGTGATGACCGAGGAACTGCCGGTCTCGGAGCAGGCCGGGCCGCTCTGGCCGGTCATCGCGGGCCTGCTGGAGAAGGACCCGGCCAAGCGGATGGACGCCGACACGGCCCGCCCGCTGCTGCGCCGGATCGCCGCCGGGCAGGCGCTGCCCGAGGCGGAGACCGTCGCGGTGGCGGCCCCGGCCGCGCCGCCCGCCGCGGTGACCGTCGAGCAGCCCGCGCCGCGCCCCGCCGACCCCGCGACGGCCGAACCGCCGCGCCGGGACGGGCCGTTCGCCGACCGGCGGCGGGCGGCGCTGGCCGCCGCCGCGGTGGTCGCGGTGCTGCTGCTGGTGATCGGGCTGGTGGTGTGGTGGCCCGGCGGGAAGAGCGCCGGGGCGGACCCGGCGGTCGGCGCGGGCACGTCGTCCGCGGCCCAGCAGCCCGCCGCGGACCCCGGCACGCCCGCCCCGAGCGGCAGCACGGAGCCCTCGCCCGGCGCGTCCGCCACCGATCAGCCGGGCGCGCTGACCACGCCCGGGCAGATACCGGCGGGCTACGCCGTGCACAAGGACGCCTCCGGCTTCAGCATCGTGCTGCCCGACTGGATGACCGACCAGGGCCCCGACTACCGGGCCACCAGCCGGCGCTTCGAGGGGCGCGGGCTGCGCCTGGTCGTCGACTGGCAGTCCCCGGCCGGGGACAGCGCGCTGAAGGACTGGCAGGAGTCCGACCGGAACGCGAAGATGACCAACTACCGCAAGGTCAGGGTCGAATCGGTGGCGTACCGGAACTGGAGCAACGCCGCCGACTGGGAGTGGACGTACACCGGGAAGACCGGCACCCTGCTGCACTCGCTGAACCGCGGCTTCGTCACCGGCAACGGCAAGTACGGCTACGCGATCTACTGGACGATGCCCGAGGAGGTGTGGTCCGCGCCGGACGGCTCGCTGGCCCGCCGGATCTCCTTCGAGAGCTTCCAGCCCGCCCCGTAGCGGGCGTTGGCGCCCCGGTGCGGCGAAAGCCCCACGGAGCGGGGTCGGGGGCGGCCGGGGAGCCGTAGGCTGACGGGACGACGGCGTGAGGAACAGGCATGCGAACGGCCCCGGGGCAGGTGGTGGCCGGGCGGTACCGGGTGACGGACCGTCCGGAGGACGAGTCCGGCGTGCCCGCGGTGGACGTCCACGGCGGCGCCCGGGTGCGGCTGTTCGCCCTGGAACTGCCCGAACTGCTGGTCCCCGGCCACCCGCCGGGCGCGCCCGCCCCCTCCTACGGGCCCCGGCTGACCGCCCGGGTCGCCCAGGTCGCGGCCGCCGCGCCCGCCCACCCGCGGCTGCTGCGCGGACTGGCGGCCGGGCCCGAGGAGGACCTGCTGTGGGTCGCCGAGGAGGCCGTCCCCGGCGTGCCGCTGGAACTGCTGGCCGGCAACGGGCCGGTCTCCCCGTACCGGGTCGCCGAGATCGGCGCCGACCTGGCCGGCGCGCTGCGGGCCCTGCACGGGGCCGGACTGACGCACGGGAACCTGACGGTCCGTACGGTGCTGGTCTGCGAGGACGGCGCGGCGCTGCTCGGCGGACTGCTGCTCGGCGCCGCCGAGGAGGAGCTGTGCGCGGCGCTCGGCGGCGAGGTGCCGCGCCGGGTGTACGAGACCCGGGCGCTGATGCTCGGCCCGCGCGCCGAGCGCTGGGCCATCGACCCGGGCGCCCCCGCCGACACCTGGGCGCTCGGCGTGCTGCTGTACCGCCTGCTGACCGGCCACGGCCCGTACCCGGAGCACGACCTGCCGACCCTGCTGGCCGCCGTCCGGGACGGCCGGCACCACCCCGCCGACGGGTGCGGGCCGCTGCGCCCGCTGGTGGAGCGGCTGCTGCGGCCGGACGCCCGGTACCGGCCGGACGCCGAGGCCGTCCAGCGGGAACTGCGCGAACTCCTGGCGTTCGCCCCCGAGCCGTACCCGGACGGGCCGCCCGACCCGCTGCTGCCGGTGCCCCGCCCCGCGGCCGGCCCGCTGGTGCCCCGGCCGCGCGGCGCCCGGCGGCGGTCCGGGCCGCCGACGGAGCGTCAGGCCCCGGCCCGGCCGCCCCGGGTGGCGCCCGCGCTGCTCGGCCCGCTGATCCTGCTGGCGGTGCTGGCGGTGCTGGTCGCGGCGGTCGCCGCGATCGTCCTGGTAGCGGGCTGAGAGCGGCCGGTCACCCTGTGCGGCGCGGTCGGGGGCGAGATTCCCGCCCGGCCCGGCGCAGCCTAGGCTTACCTCCTCATCGTCGGTGCGGAGGGCACCCGATGTGCCGTGACGCCGTCCGACCGACGGTGGGGGGAACCGAAGGGGGGGGGACGGTCGTATGGGCGGGCAGGACCAGTCGACAGGCCGTCTGCTGGCCGGGCGGTACGCGCTCGGCGAGCGCCTGGGCCGGGGCGGGATGGGGACCGTCTGGCGGGCCAGGGACGAGATGCTGGACCGGGAGGTGGCCGTCAAGGAGCTGACGGTCAGCCACCTCTCGGAGGAGGACCTGGAGATCCTCCAGTCCCGGATGAAGCGCGAGGCGCGGGCCGCCGCGCGGATCAAGCACCCGGGCGTGATCACCATCCACGACGTGCTGGAGCAGGACGGCCGGCCGTGGATCGTGATGGAGCTGGTCGACGGCCGGGCGCTGTCCGAGGTGATCAGCCAGGACGGCACCCTGACGCCCCGTGAGGCGGCCGGGGTCGGCCTGCAGCTGGTCGCGGCCCTGCACCGGGGCCACCAGCTCGGCGTCCTGCACCGGGACGTCAAGCCCGCCAACGTGCTGCTGGAGCACGGCACCGGGCGGGTCGTGCTGCTGGACTTCGGCATCGCCAAGTTCGAGGGCGCGATGGAGATCACCCGCCCCGGCGACCTGGTCGGCTCGCCCGACTACCTGGCCCCGGAGCGGGCCCAGGGCCAGCGCCCCGGCCCGGCCTCCGACCTGTGGGCGCTCGGCGCGACGCTGTACCACGCGGTCGAGGGCGAGTCGCCGTTCCGCCGCGACAACCCGCTGAGCACGCTCACCGCCGTCGTCGACGAGCCGATGCCGGAGCCGCGCCGCGCCGCCGGGCTCGGCCCGGTGCTGGCCGCACTGCTCGCCAAGGACCCCGCCGACCGGCCCGGCGCCGACGAGGCGGTCCGGCTGCTGCGCGAGATCGCCGACGGGCACACCATCGGCCTGCGCGTCCCCGCCCAGGGCGGCGAGCACCGGCTGCCCACCCAGCTGGTGCCCGTGGTCGACCGGCCCGCCGCCGAGGCCGCGCCCGCCCCGGACGCCGAACCGGCCACCGTGCCCGCGGCCGTCCCGGACGCCCCGCCGGCGCCCGCCGCCCGGCGGCGCGGCCGCGCCGTGCTGTGGGCGGTGGTGGCGGTGCTGCTGCTCGCGGGGGCGGGCGGCGGCGCCGCGTACTGGGTCGACCACCGGAACCGCCAGGAGCAGCGGCAGAACGACGACCCGCCGGCGGTGGTCGACCCGGCGCCCACCGGCCAGCTGCCGACCGACGCGCCCCCGCCCGCGGGCTGGGCCTGGCGGGACGACCCGGGCGGCTTCCGGTTCCTGCTGCCGACCGCCGGGAAGTGGGTCCGCACCGAGTCGAGCGGCCAGGTCTACTACTCGCCCGACAACCGCGACCACTACCTGCAGTTCGCGGTGACGGCCGGGCAGCCGCTGGCCCCGATGCAGCACCTGGCGGAGATGGAGACCTCGGTCAGCCGGAACCTGCGCGACTACCAGCAGGTCAGCCTGGTGCCCGCCCGGATCCACGACCGGGAGGGCGCGGTCTGGGAGTTCTCCTTCACCAAGGACGGCGTCAAGCGGCGCGCCAAGGAGGCCGAGTTCCGCAACAGCGACGGGACGTCCTACATGGTGTACGTGTCCGGGCCGGAGAGCGACTGGACCCAGAGCCTGCAGCGTTTCACCACCGTGCTGAACAACTTCACACCCACCAAGTAGCCGGACGCGACACCCGCCGGCCAAAGTGTTACCGGCGGGTACACAAGTCGGGGTTCAGGGCCTAGGCTGCCCGCATGACGGAGAGCACGAGCCAGGGCCGCCGCAATCCTGCGGCGAAGGGGGCGGCGCGCGGCGTCGCCACGGCGGTGCCGGCGGCGCTGATCGCGCGGCTGGCCAAGGGCGTCACCGCGTCCGGCGACGCGACGGCGCAGACCCTCGCGCCGCTCACCGGGGAGCCGCTCGCGCTGCTGCCGGTGTCCGGCACCGAGGACGTCGAACGGGCCTTCGCCGACGCCCGGCGGGCCCAGCCCGGCTGGGCCGCGCTGTCGGTCCGGCACCGGGCCGGCGTCCTGCTGCGCTTCCACGACCTGCTGCTCAAGCGCCAGGACGAGGTGCTCGACCTGATCCAGGCCGAGACCGGCAAGGCCCGGCTGCACGCCTTCGAGGAGGTGATGGCGGTCGCCTCGGCCGCCCGCCACTACGGCCGCAAGGCCGCCGCCTACCTGAAGGACCGCCGCCGCGGCGGCGCCGTCCCCGGCCTCACCAGCGCCGTCGAGGCCCGCCGCCCCAAGGGCGTGGTCGGCCAGATCTCGCCCTGGAACTACCCGCTGGAGCTGTCCGTCGGCGACGCGCTGCCCGCCCTGCTGGCCGGCAACGCCGTCGTCAACAAGCCCGACACCCAGACCGCGCTCACCGCGCTCTGGGCCCGCGAACTCTTCGTCGAGGCCGGACTGCCCCCGCAGGTGTGGCAGATCGTGCTCGGCGACGGCCCCGTGGTCGGCCCCGAGGTGGTCGAGCGCGCCGACTACGTCGCCTTCACCGGCTCCACCCGGACCGGCCGCGACGTCGCCCGCCGGGCCGCCGAGCGCCTGGTCGGCGCCTCGCTCGAACTCGGCGGCAAGAACGCCATGCTGGTGCTCGCCGACGCCGACCTCGACAAGGCCGCCGCCGGCGCCGTCCGGGCCTGCTTCTCCTCCGCCGGACAGCTCTGCATCTCCATCGAACGGCTCTTCGTGCACCGCTCGGTCGCCGACGCCTTCCTGGCCAAGTTCGCCGAGAAGACCTCCGCGCTCCGCCTCGGCGGCGGCCTCGCCTACGGCGCCGACATGGGCTCGCTGGTCTCCGCCCGCCAGTTGGAGACCGTCACCCGGCACGTCGAGGAGGCCGTCAAGGCCGGCGCCACCGTACTGGCCGGCGGGCAGGCCCGGCCCGACCTCGGCCCGCTGTTCTTCGAACCCACCGTCCTCGACGGCGTCACCCCCGACATGGCGGTCTGCGCCGAGGAGACCTTCGGCCCCGTCGTCTCGGTCTACCGCTTCGACACCGAGGACGAGGCCGTCACCGCCGCCAACGCCACCCCCTACGGCCTCAACTCCAGCGTCTGGACCAAGGACACCGCCCGCGGCCGCAAGGTCGCCGCCCGGCTGCGCACCGGCACCGTCAACGTCAACGAGGCCTACGCCGCCGCCTACGGCTCGGTCGCCTCCCCGATGGGCGGCATGGGCGACTCCGGCCTCGGCCGCCGGCACGGCTCCGAGGGCATCCTGCGCTACACCGAGGCGCAGACCGTCGCCGTCCAGCGGCTGCTGCCGATCGGCCCGTCGATGGGCATGGACGACGCGAAGTTCGCCGAGTTCTTCACCACCGGCCTCAAGCTCATGAAGGCCTTCCGACTGAAGTAGTGCCAGCAGCGGCGCCCGCCGTGGCGCCAGCACCCGAGGAGGGGCAGTGTCGTACGACTACGACGTCGTGGTGGTCGGTTCGGGCTTCGGCGGGTCCGTCGCCGCGCTGCGGCTGACCGAGAAGGGCTACCGGGTCGCCGTCCTGGAGGCCGGCCGGCGGTTCGACCGCGCGGAACTGCCCCGCACCTCCTGGGCGACCCGCGACTACCTGTGGGCACCCGCCCTCGGCCTGTACGGCATCCAGCGCATCCACCTGCTGCGCAACGTGCTGATCCTGGCCGGGGCGGGCGTCGGCGGCGGCTCGCTGAACTACGCCAACACGCTGTACGTCCCGCCGAAGCCCTTCTTCGAGGACCGGCAGTGGCGGCACATCACCGACTGGCAGTCCGAACTCGCCCCGTTCTACGACCAGGCGCAGCGGATGCTCGGCGTCCGGCTCAACCCCACCATGACCCCGTCCGACGTCCACCTGAAGGCCGCCGCCGAGGCGATGGGCTGCGGCGACACCTTCCACATGGCCCCGGTCGGGGTGTTCTTCGGCGACGGGCAGGACGGCACCGGCGAGGCCAAGGCCGCGCCCGGCGGCGAGGTCGACGACCCGTACTTCGGCGGCGCCGGGCCGAGCCGCCGGGCCTGCGTCGAGTGCGGCGAGTGCATGACCGGCTGCCGGCACGGCGCCAAGAACACGCTCACCGAGAACTACCTGTACCTCGCCGAACGGGCCGGCGCCGAGATCCTGCCGCTCACCACCGTGAAGCGGCTGCGCCCGCACGGCGAGGGCTACGCCGTCGACGTGCTGCCCACCGACGCCCGCACCCGGCGGGCGAAGAAGGCCGGGGCGCGCACCGTCACCGCCGAGCGGGTCGTCGTCGCGGCCGGCACCTACGGCACCCAGAGCCTGCTGCACCGGATGCGCGAGGGCGGCCAGCTGCCCCGGATCTCCGCCCGGCTCGGCCACCTCACCCGCACCAACTCCGAGGCCCTGGTGGGCGCCCAGACCTCCACCCGGCGCTACGGCGAACGCCCCGACTTCACCCGCGGCGTCGCCATCACCTCCTCCGTGCACCCCGACGAGAACACCCACATCGAGCCGGTCCGCTACGGCCGCGGCTCCAACGCGATGGGCGCGCTCTCCATCCAGCAGGTCTCCGGCGCCGGGCGCGGCCCGCGCTGGCTGCGCTACCTCGGCGCGGTCGGCCGGCACCCGTGGATCTTCGCCCAGTCGATGAACCAGCACCGCTGGTCGGAGAAGAGCATCATCGGGCTGGTCATGCAGTCCCTGGACAACTCGCTCACCGTCTCGCTGAAGAACGGGAAGCTCACCTCCCGGCAGGGCCACGGCGCGCCCAACCCCAATTACATCCCCGCTGCCGAGGAGGGGGCCCGGGCGCTCGCCGACGCCATCAACGGCTTCCCCGGCTCGACCGTCGGCGAGATCTTCGACATCCCGCTGACCGCGCACTTCCTCGGCGGCTGCCCGATCGGCGACAGCGCCGACACCGGCGTCGTCGACCCCTACCACCGGCTGTACGGGCACCCCGGGATCAGCGTCGTCGACGGCTCCGCGGTCTCCGCCAACCTCGGCGTCAACCCGTCCCTGACGATCACCGCGCAGGCCGAGCGCGCCCTGTCGATGTGGCCCAACCGCGGCGAGGCCGACCCCCGCCCCGAACCCGGCGCCGCCTACCGGCCGGTGGCTCCCGTCGCCCCGCACCGCCCGGCCGTCCCCGCCGGGGCGTTCGGCGAGCTGCGGCTGCCGCTGCTGCCCGTCCCGACGGTGCCCCGCCGCGCCCCCGAAGGCAATTGACATCCCTTCATCCACGGTGGGATAAACGGGCCCTCGAAGCACGAACCATCCCGGGGGGACCGAGCATGCCCATCTGCACGTCCTGCGGAGCCGCCGCCGCGGGCGCCGCGGAGACCTGCGCCAACTGCGGCGGGCGGCTCGCCCCCGCCGCGATCGGCGACGTGGTCGAGGACACCGGCGGCGCCCCGGCCGGCCCGTCCCCGTGGGGCGCCGGCCGGGTGCACCACGCCCGCGAACTCCCCGCGCTCTCCCGCGGCTGGCTCACCGCCGGCCGGGTGCTGCTCGCGCCGACCCTGCTGCTGGTCGTCGCCGCGGTGCTGTGCGGCTCGGGCGGCGACCCGGAGGACACCCCCGCGCCGCCGACCGCGAGCCGGCTCGACGGCTTCCAGGGCTGGCTCGGCTACGTGCTCACCGCGTTCGGCACGCCGCTGCGGATGTCGACGGGCGCCGCCACCCCCGCCTCCAAGGGCGCGAAGGTGATCGGCAGCACCACCGTCGAGCACCTCGTCCCGTACGCGATCACGCTGGCCTGGCTGCTGGCCCTCGGCCTCGGCCTGTACGCCGTCGCCCGCGGCCGCCGCCGCACCGGCGCGGCCGAGCCGACCGCCCGCGCCGCCGCGCTCCAGGCGCTCCGCACCGGCGCGCTGTCCGCCGCGGCGGCGCTGCTGCTCGGCCTGCTCGGCAGCACCCACGTCTCGGTCGCGGCCACCGGCGACGACCTGGCCATGACCACCGACACCGGCCCGGACCTGCTGCCGCTCGGCCTGTCCGCCGGCCTCGCCGCCGCCGCCCTGGTGCTCGCCGTGGACGGCGCGGCCGCGCTGCGCGCCGAGGGCGCCCGCCGCCCCTGGCTGGGCGGCCTGCTGCTGGCCTGGCAGCACGCGGCCCGGGTGGTCGGCGCGCTGCTGGTGCTGCTCACCGCCGTCTCCGCCGTGCTGCGGCTGGTCTCTCACGGGCTGGACGTCCAGGCGGCGTACGCGTCGCTCACCGTCAACGGCGGCCTCTACCTGCTCGGGGTCGGCAGCGGCGCGCGGCCCCTGGTGACGGGCCGGCCCGGCCCCGCCCTCCACGACCTGGGCGACGCGGGCGCCCAGTGGTGGCTGGCCGCGCTGCTGCCGCTGCTGGCGGCGCTGGCGCTCGGCTGGTCCGCGCACCGCGGCCGGCTCACCCAGCTCGACCGGCTCCGGCTGGCCGGCGTGTACGCGGTGCTCACCGCCGGGCTGGTGCTCGGCACCTCGGCCTGGATCACCCTGGACTCCGCGTTCAAGAAGGCCGGCCGGTCCGGCCGGTTCGACCTGCTGGGCTGGGAGCTGCCCTCGGTGCTGATCGCGGCCGCCGGCTGGGCGCTGTTCGGCGCGCTCGCCGTGCCCGCCGTGCTCGACGCGGTGCGCCGCAGCCCGGCGCCGTGGGCCCCGCCGCGGGCGGCCCCCGCGCCCAGCCCCGCGCCGGTCGACCTGCCCGCGCAGGACGGCGGCGAGCGGCACGGCCTGGTCGAGCTGGTGGTGGAGGAGTCGCCCCGGCCGCTCGCCGTCTCCGGCGCGGACGGCGACCCGCACGCCGCCTACCGGCGGCCCGCGGCGGACTGACCGGCTCGGCAGGCACCGGGCCCGGACAGGGCAAAGGGCCCCGCGGGGGAACGGGGCCCTTTGTCGTTCCAGCACCCGGCGTCAGGGCCGCGCCGGTGCTGGGGTGACGGCGCCGGGGGAGGAGCGCCGTCGCGGAGAGATGGTCTCGGGAACACGCCGACGGCGGCCGGATGGGCCTCACGGAGCGTGAGAAGGGAACCGTCGCGCGGACGGTCGTCCCCCGGGCGGGAGGGATGCGGTGAGCCCCCCGTCATCCAGCATCGTCCTGGACGAGGGCTGTGCTGTGCAACCGATTCGACGCAATTTCGGGGAGGCCGGAAGCGGACCCGGCGCGCGGGGGCGCCGAACCCGATCGTCCGGAACGGCTACTCTCAGTGATAACGGCATGCGGGGCGTACCGGGGCGTACGCCGGAGCGGGCGGCTGACTGAGGTGTGGCGGCCGGCACCGGTACCGGCCGCCACACCCCGGGTCCGCCCGGTCGCGGTACGGGTTCGCTGTCCCCTGCTGGCCCGACCGCAGCACCGGGGCGCGGTCCCACGGCGGGCCCGTGCCCGCCACGCGCACCCGGTGGACCGGAGATGATCCACGCGTGGTCCGCCGCACGGGGTGCCGCCCGCACCTGGAGGGCGCCGGCGGGGTCGTGCGGTCTCCCGGTGCAACGATTCGCCGCCCGGTGCGGTCACGGGCTGCGGCGCGGGCAGTCGGGTGAAAGCCGCCCGGTAGACTCGGGGGCGACACCCGCTTTTGTACGTTCGTACCGCCGCCGGAAGGCCGTCTGTGTCCGCTGACTCCCCCGTCCAGTCCGCACCCGAGAACGACACCGTCCTGGTCGTCGACTTCGGTGCCCAGTACGCCCAGCTCATCGCCCGTCGGGTGCGTGAGGCGCGGGTCTACAGCGAGATCGTGCCGAGCTCCATGCCGGTCGCCGAGATGCTCGCCAAGAACCCGCGGGCGATCATCCTCTCCGGCGGTCCGTCGTCGGTGTACGAGGAGGGCGCCCCGCAGCTCGACCGGGCGCTCTTCGAGGCCGGGGTGCCGGTCTTCGGCATGTGCTACGGCTTCCAGCTGATGGCCAAGACCCTCGGCGGCACCGTCGACAACAGCGGCGCCCGCGAGTACGGCCGCACCGCGCTGACCGTGACCCGGGCCGGCTCCACGCTGTTCGAGGGCACCCCGGAGAAGCAGTCGGTGTGGATGTCGCACGGCGACGCCTGCTCGGCCGCGCCCGAGGGCTTCACCGTCACCGCCTCCACCGACGTGGTGCCGGTCGCCGCCTTCGAGAACGACGACCTCAAGCTGTACGGCGTGCAGTACCACCCCGAGGTGATGCACTCCGAGCACGGCCAGCAGGTGCTGGAGCACTTCCTGTACCGCGGCGCCGGCATCGCCCCGAACTGGACCACCAGCAACGTGGTCGAGGAGCAGGTCGCGCTGATCCGCGAGCAGGTCGGCGACAAGCGCGCCGTCTGCGGCCTGTCCGGCGGCGTGGACTCCGCGGTCGCCGCCGCGCTGGTGGCCCGCGCCATCGGCGACCGGCTGACCTGCGTGTACGTCGACCACGGCCTGATGCGCAAGGGCGAGACCGAGCAGGTCGAGAAGGACTTCGTCGCGGCCACCGGCGTCAAGCTGGTCGTGGTCGACGCCGAGGAGCGCTTCCTGACCGCGCTGGCGGGCGTCTCCGACCCCGAGACCAAGCGCAAGATCATCGGCCGCGAGTTCATCCGGGTCTTCGAGCAGGCCCAGGCCGACATCATCGCCGACGAGGGCCCCGCCGTGGAGTTCCTGGTCCAGGGCACCCTGTACCCGGACGTGGTGGAGTCCGGCGGCGGCACCGGCACCGCCAACATCAAGTCCCACCACAACGTCGGCGGCCTCCCCGAGGACCTGGAGTTCCAGCTCGTCGAGCCGCTGCGCAAGCTGTTCAAGGACGAGGTCCGGATGGTCGGCCAGGAGCTCGGCCTGCCCGCCGAGATCGTCCAGCGCCAGCCGTTCCCCGGCCCCGGCCTGGGCATCCGGATCGTCGGCGAGGTCACCAAGGAGCGCCTCGACCTGCTCCGCGAGGCCGACGCCATCGCCCGCGAGGAGCTGACCCTGGCCGGCCTGGACGCCGAGATCTGGCAGTGCCCGGTCGTGCTGCTGGCCGACGTCCGCTCGGTCGGCGTGCAGGGCGACGGCCGCACCTACGGCCACCCGATCGTGCTGCGCCCGGTCTCCTCCGAGGACGCCATGACCGCCGACTGGTCGCGGCTGCCCTACGAGGTGCTGGCGAAGATCTCCACCCGGATCACCAACGAGGTCAAGGACGTGAACCGGGTCGTCCTGGACGTCACCTCGAAGCCGCCGGGCACCATCGAGTGGGAGTGATCCCACCGGCAACCGTGTGACCGCGCCGCCAGTCCCAGTGAACAGGGAGTGGCGGCGCGGTCATGTGCGATCGGCATTGGGCACAATCGGACCGGTCCTGTCGGCGGACGGCAGGCGGTGAGGGAGAGGGGCGTCAACGATGGCGGCGGGCACCAGAGCGCGAGGCACGGCCGGACCGACCGGGCAGTGGAAGGCGACGGGCAGTCGGCTCGCCCTGCTGCCGCTGCGGCTGTTCCTGGGGGTGACCTTCGTCTACGCCGCCTTCGACAAGCTCTCCGACGCGCACTACCTGGCGGGCGCCGGCGACGCCGCCTCCTTCTACAGCCAGACCCTGGCGGCCAAGGGCAGCAGCCCGATCGGCTGGGCGCTCGGCCCCGCCCTGGACGCCCCCACCTTCTTCGGCCTGCTGATCGCCTTCGGCGAGCTCGCCGTCGGCCTCGGCACCCTGTTCGGCCTGTGGGGCCGGGTCGCCGCCCTCGGCGGCGCGCTGCTGTCCGCCACCCTCTGGCTGACCGTCAGCTTCCACACCACCCCGTACTACCTGGGCAACGACCTCGCCTACCTGATGGCCTGGACGCCGCTGCTGCTGGCCGGCACCCCGGTGCTCTCGGTCGACGGCTACCTCGCCGCCCGGGCCGACCGGGACCGCGGCCGCGGCCTCGCCGAGGACGCGGTGCGCCGCCGCGCCCTGCTCGACGGCGGCATCGCGGCGGTCGCGCTCGGCGGCGCCGGCCTGCTCTCCGGCTCGCTCACCGCCACCCTCGGCCGGGACGACGACACCGCCACCGCCGCCGCCACCGGCACGCCGGGCGCCACCAGCCCCGTCCCGCAGGAGCAGAACGGCGGGCCGAGCGTGCCCGCCGCCCAGGTCCCGGTCGGCGGCTCCGCCACCGTCAAGGACCCGGCCAGCGGCGACGCCGTGTACATCGTCCAGCCCGCCGCCGGCCAGTACGCCGGCCTCTCCTCGGTCTGCACCCACTCCGGCTGCGCGGTCAACCCGCCCAAGGACGGCCAGCTCTACTGCCCGTGCCACGGCTCCAAGTTCGACGCCGCCACCGGCGCGGTGATCACCGGCCCCGCGGTGAAGCCGCTGCCCAAGTACACCGTCACCAAGAACGGCGACCAGCTGCGGCTCGGCCCGCAGCAGAAGAGCTAGTCCGCGTCCCGCTCCCCGCCGTCGCCGTCCGCCGCACCCGACCGGTTGCGGCGGGCGGCGGCCAGCACGGCGGCGCCCAGGCCGCCCGCGCCGAGCACGATGAGCGCCAGCGGCAGGACGAAGCGGCTGTTCACCTCGCGGTCGTTCACCGAGGCCACCAGGTACACCACCGCCAGGGCGCTGAACAGGCCGCCCGCGACCAGCGCGTACAGGTCGAACCGATGCTTCCTCATCACCGCACCACCTCGATGTTCCCGGCGCCCACCGTCACCGTCAGGTCCAGCACTCCCTTGGACGGCTGCCCGTCCGGTACCTCGATCACCACGTTCTCGTCGGTCAGCGGGCCGTCGAAGGACTGCCCGTCGGGCAGTCCGACCTCGCCCGCGCCGTCCCGCACCTTCAGCCGCAGCTCCACCCCGGACGGGACGACCACCCGGGCGTCGCCCGCGCCCAGCCACAGCGAGGTGCGGACGGTGCCGCCGCGCGGGTCCACCGCCGACAGGTCGAGACGGGCGTCGCCGAAGCCCAGCGCGTAGCGCTCGCGCGGGGTGTCCGCGGCGGCGACCGTCCAACTGCGGTCCCCGACCGAGTCCGCGACCGTCACCGGGCTGCCCGCCGCCAGCACCAGGCCCGCCGTCACCAGCAGCGACAGGAAGGTCAGCCCGCGGGTCCGCCCCCAGCGGGCGCTGACCAGCATCGCCAGGCCCAGCGGCAGCAGCGCCACCGCCAGCACCGTCGACCAGCGCTGCTGCCCGTGGCCGCTCGCCGCGACCGCCCAGGCCGCGCCCGCCGCCACCAGCAGCGCGGACGCCCCGAGCACCGAACTCCCGCGCTCCGCCTTCCGCGCGGCCTTCCACTCGTGGTGCCGCCGCATGCTCTCCCGGTGCCGCTCCCGCGCCTCCAGGTGCGCCTGCCGGTGCCGCTCCGCGCGCTCGGCCCGGCCGTCGGCGGGCGGCTGCTTGCGCAGCGGGTCGCCGTCCGGCAGGTCGGTGCGCTGCCACCACGGCTGCGCGGGGGCCCCCGGCGGCGTCGCGCCGTACGGGTCGCGCTCCGGGTGCCGCGGGTCCCACAGGTAGCCGGACGGGCCGACCGGCGGGGTGTCCGGGGCGTCCGTCCGGCCGGCGGCGGTCCGGGCCGCCTGCTCGCCGTGCCAGGCCGCGACCCGCTCCTGGAACTCGGCCGAGCGGACCTTCCACTCGCCGCGCAGGTCCCGGCTCATCGCCTCGCCCCAGGACTTCCAGTCCGCGAACGGGCCGGACGCGTCCAGCCGGTCGTACGGGCCGCCCTCCGCCTCCGGCGGCGGCACCGCGCCGCCGTTGATCCGGCGGCGGCGCTCCGGGTCGTAGCGCAGCGCCAGGAACACCAGCGCGGCGAGCAGCAGCAGCGGGAACAGCTGGTCGCCGTCGCCCATCGAGGAGAGGAACACCCCGGTGCCGATCACCGTCAGCACCACCGCGCCGACCGACTGGCCGTCCACCCGGCCGGTCAGCACCCGCTGCAGCTCGGTGCGGCCGCCCTCGCCGTCCTCGGCCTCGCGCGGCACCACCAGCCAGGCCAGGCCGTACAGGAACAACCCGAGCCCGCCGGTCAGGCCGAGCACCGCGAGCACCACCCGGAACACCACCGGGTCGATGTCCAGGTAGCGGCCGAGGCCGCCGCACACGCCCGCCACCACCCGGTGCCGGGAGGAGCGGGTCAGCACCGGGCGCGGTGGGTCGGCGGGGTTCTCCGGTGCGTCCGCCGGGATCTGGTCGTCCGTCATGCCCTCCATCCTTCCGGGCCGCGCGGCCCCGCCCAACCGTCCGCGGCCCGGGAGCGACCCTGAACTGTCCCTGAGGAGGGGGTAGGGCCGGACCCTGATGCGCCGCCGGCCCGGCACCTGCCACCATCGGTGCCGTGGCCGCACCCGAGACCCGAACCCCCGACCCCGCCCCGACCGACGCACCGGCCGGGGCCCCGCCCTACCGGCGGCTGTACCGCAGCCCGCACGGGCGGATCCTCGGCGGCGTCTGCCAGGGCCTGGCCACCCACCTCGGCGTGCCCGTCACCTGGGTCCGGCTGGCGTTCATCGTGCTGTTCTTCACCCAGGGCATCGGCACCCTGCTGTACGCCGCGTTCTGGGTGGTGGTGCCGCTCGGCATCAACGAGGCCGCCCCCGGCACCCCGCGGGCCGCCCGACGGGGCGCCGACGGGCCGGACGGCCGCCGGCTCGGGCGGCTGCGCGACCTGCTGGAGCGCACCTTCCACGGCGACGACGGCGCCCCCACCGGTGCCGCCACCGGCACCACCGCCGCCGCGACCGCCGCCGGGCCCGCGCCCGCCACCGCCGCCCCCGGCAGGGGCCGGTCCGCCGCCGGGCAGCGCGGCGGCAGCCTGGGCCAGCTGTTCGCGCTGATCGGCCTGGTCATCGGCGTGATGGCGCTGCTGTCCGCGCTCGGCATCCAGACCGCCAAGCCGTACGTGTGGCCGCTGCTCGCGGTCGGCGTCGGCGTCGCCCTGGTGTGGCGGCAGGCCGACGACTCGCGCTGGCAGAGCTGGTTCGGCCTGGAGCCGGGCAGCCGCAAGGGCGCCTACCTGCGGGTGCTGGCCGGGGTGCTGCTGGTGGTGGCCGGCATCATCGGCTACTTCGTCATGCAGGGCGTCGGCTCGCCGGTGGCGCTGGTGGTCGAGTCCTCGCTGGCGGTGGTCGCGGGCGTGCTGGTGCTGGCCGGGCCGTCCGCGCTGCGGCTGTGGCAGGACCTCGGCGCCGAGCGCACCGCCCGGATCCGGGCCCAGGAGCGGGCCGAGATCGCCGCGCACGTCCACGACTCGGTGCTGCACACCCTCACCCTGATCCAGCGCCGGGCCGAGGACCCCAAGGAGGTGCTCCGGCTGGCCCGCGCCCAGGAGCGCGAGCTGCGGCTGTGGCTGTACCGCCCGGAGGCCGCCGCCGAGGCCGCCCCCGACACCCTGGCCGAGCACCTGCGCGAGATCGTCGCCGAGGTCGAGGACCGGCACGGCGTCCCCCTGGAACTGGTCTGCGTCGGCGACTGCCCGATGGACGAGAAGATCGCCTCGCAGATGCAGGCCGCGAGGGAAGCCATGGTGAACGCCGCCAAGTACGGTGGCGGGGGACCGGTCCAGGTCTACGCGGAGGTGGAGGGGAGGACGGTGTCGGTGTTCGTCCGCGACCACGGCCCCGGCTTCGACCCCGACGACCTCCCCGAGGACCGCATGGGCGTACGCGAATCGATCATCGGCCGGATGCGGCGCAACGGCGGCACCGCGCGGGTGCGGCCCGCGCCGGACGGCGGGACCGAGGTCGAGCTGGAGATGGAGAGGGCGGCAGATGACTGACGCAGCGTCAGAGGCGGCGGCACCCGGGCGGCGGGCCCGGGTGGTCCTGGTGGACGACCACCGGATGTTCCGCACCGGGGTGCGCGCCGAGATCGGGCGCACCGACGAGACCGGCATCGACGTGGTCGGCGAGGCCGACGACGTCGAGTCCGCGGTCCGGGTGGTCGCCGAGACCCGCCCCGACGTGGTGCTGCTCGACGTCCACCTGCCCGGCGGCGGCGGCGTCGAGGTGCTGCGCCGCTCGGCCGGCGTCGAGGGGGTGCGCTTCCTCGCGCTGTCCGTCTCGGACGCCGCCGAGGACGTGATCGGCGTGATCCGCGGCGGCGCCCGCGGCTACGTGACCAAGACCATCACCGGCACCGACCTGGTCAGCGCGGTCTTCCGGATCTCCGACGGCGACGCGGTGTTCTCGCCCCGGCTGGCCGGCTTCGTGCTGGACGCGTTCGCCGCCACCGACACCCCGCCGGTCGACGAGGACCTCGACCGGCTCACCCAGCGCGAGCGCGAGGTGCTGCGGCTGATCGCCCGCGGCTACGCCTACAAGGAGATCGCCAAGCAGCTGTTCATCTCGGTGAAGACGGTGGAGAGCCACGTCTCGGCGGTGCTGCGCAAGCTCCAGCTCTCCAACCGGCACGAGCTGACCCGCTGGGCCACCGCGCGCCGCCTGGTCTGAGCGGGGCGCGGCACCCGGTCCGGGCGGGGCGTGTGCCAACGAGAGGTCTCCGGGGCGGGAAGCGCTCCGCGGTGTCGGTAGGCTTCGTCCGACCGGCACCGCGCCCGGGCCCGGCGGGCCCGGCGGGCCGGGCCCGCCGACCGTCCCCGTCCCCAGCGAGAGCGCGCCGATGTCATCGACCGTAGCCAGTCACGATCCCCTGCCGCCCCTGACGGCGGACAGCGCCGTCGCGCCGAAACCGGCCAAGCGCCCCCGCCTCTACGTCCTGGACGGGCTCCGCCTGCTGGCCGCGGTCGGGGTGCTCTGCTGGCACTGGCTCGGCGTCGAGCGCTTCCAGGGCGTCTGGCACGGCTCCCCGTCGAAGCTGATGCCGTTCGGCCACCTGATCGGCGCCTACAGCTGGACCGGCGTCCAGCTGTTCTTCCTGATCAGCGGCTTCGTCATCTGCATGTCCTGCTGGGGCCGCTCGCTCGGCGACTTCTTCACCTCCCGGGTGGTCCGGCTGTTCCCGGCCTACTGGGTCGCGGTGCTGCTCACCACCGTCACGCTGATGCTGGCGACGACGATATGGGGCGACATCACCAGCAAGCCCACGCCGACCCGCGTCCTGACCAACCTCACCATGCTGAACGCGCCCAGCGGGGTCGCCGACATCGACCCGGTGTACTGGTCGCTGTGGGCCGAGACCCGCTTCTACGTGCTGTTCTCGGTGCTGCTGATCTGGGGCCTGACCTACAAGCGGGTCGTCGGCTTCTGCCTGGTCTGGGCGTTCCTGGCGACCGTCGCCGGCCCGGCCGACCTGCCCGTCCTGTCGATGATGGTCCAGCCCACCTACGCCTGGTACTTCATCGCCGGCATCGCGATGTACCTGATGTACCGCTTCAAGCCGAATCTGCTGCTCTGGGGCATCGTCGCGTTCTGCTGGCTGATGGCCCAGGACCGGATGCGCGGCGTCATCGGCGGCTACGAGTACGGCACCCAGCACCACCTGTCCTGGTACCTGACCATCGCCTACGTCACCGCCGCGTTCCTGCTGGTGCTCGGCTCCGCGCTGGGCTGGTTCAACTGGGTCCGCTGGAAGTGGCTGACGGTCGCCGGCTCGCTCACCTACCCGCTGTACCTGCTGCACCAGGAGATCGGCTTCCAGCTGATCACCCGGATCAGCCGCCACCTGCCGCCGTACCCGACCTTCTTCGTGGTACTGGTGATCATGATGGGTGCGGCCTACCTGGTGCACCGCCTGGTCGAACGGCCGATGGCGCCCTGGCTGAAGAAGAAGCTCGACACCTCGTTCGCGCAGATCCGGCGCGACGGAGCGTCGGACTGACCGACCGAGCAACCGAACTCCGAAATGTTTCCTAAGGGGGACGACGTGGCGGAAGCCGCCGTGGCCGAACAACCGGCGATCGAGGGAAGCGCCTCACCGGAACCGGCCGGGAGACTCGCCGCCAGGGCCGCCGCCCTGCCGCGCTGGGCGACCGGGACGCTCTGGGTCTGGCCGGTGCTGCTCACCCTGGCCCTGGGCATATACAAGGCGGGGCGGCCCGAGCTGTGGCGCGACGAGCTCGCGTCCTGGAGCGCCGCCGAACGCAGCACCGGCGAACTGCTCGACATGCTCAACCACGTGGACGCCGTCTCCGGCGCCTACTACCTGCTGCTGCACTACTGGATCGGGGCGTTCGGCGACTCCGTCACCTCGATGCGGCTGCCCTCCGCGCTGGCGATGGCCGGGGCGGCCGGCTTCGTGTTCCTGATCGGCCGCAAGCAGTTCAACGCCTGGGCCGGTCTGATCGCCGGGCTGATGTTCGCCCTGGTGCCCTCGGTCTCGGTCTACTCCCAGCAGGTCCGCGGCTACGCCTTCGTGGTGCTGTTCGTCGCCGCCGGCACCTGGGCGCTGCTGCGCGCGCTGGAGCGGCCGACCTGGCCGCGCTGGCTGCTGTACGCGGTGTGCGTGGCGCTGGCCGGCGCGTTCCACATGATCGCGCTGGTCTTCCTGGCCCCGCACGCGGTGGTGGTCGCGCTGCGCTGGTGGCGCTCGCGCGACCGGGCGCTGCTGTTCGGCTTCCCGGTGGCGGTGCTGGGCGGCGTCCTGCCGCTGCTGCCGCTGGTGCTGCTGGGCCGCAAGCAGGTCGGCCGGCAGATCTCCTGGATCAAGACCCCGCACCTCGGTTCCTTCCCCGACTTCTGGGCCGGCCTGTTCGGCGCCTCGCTGGTCGGCGGCCTGGTGCTGGCGCTGGCCGCGATGCCGCTGGCCTGGAGCGGCAACCGCCGCCGGGCGGTGGAGATCGGCCTGATGGCCGCGCTGCCGATCGCCGCGGTGTTCGTGGTCTCGCAGGGCAGCACCTCGTACTTCATGGACCGGTACCTGCTGTTCACCGTCCCGGTGTGGTGCGTGCTGGCCGGCGCGGCCGCGACCTCGGTGCGGCCCCGGCCGCTGGCGGCGGTGGCGTTCCTGCTGCTGCTCGGCCTGGTCGGGACGCAGGCCCAGCAGCACCTGCGCGGCACCACCTCGCACGAGTGGTCGGACGAGCGCGGCGCCGCCAAGGTGATCGCCCAGGGCTACCGGCCGGGCGACGCCATCGTGCCGGTCCGCGGCAGCGCGGACTACATGATGATGGACCACGCGATGGAGTACTACCTGCCGCGTTCGATCGAGCCCAAGGACCTGTTCGCGGCCAGGTCCGCGATCGCCCGGGACGACCTGTTCGCCGAGTCCTGCCCGGACCCGGCGGCCTGCATCGGCGACACCCGGCGGGTCTGGATGGTCACCTTCGCGGGCAACGACGACGAGCCGTTCCACGGCCTGCCCGAGACGGAGGCCGCCGCGCTCAAGGCGAAGTTCTCCCCGGTGCAGGTCTCGAAGGTCCGCGCGATCACGGTGACGCTGCTGGAACGCACCCACTGAGCAGCCCCGAACGGCGAGGGCCCGGCACCCCCAGGGGTGCCGGGCCCTCGCCGTTCCGGCGGTGCGGGCGGCTCAGCCGAGCCGGTAGATCCCGATCCGGCCGTTGTCGAACACCTTGGTGGCCAGCTTCTCCATCCCGGCGCCCTCGGCCCCGACCCGCCGGTTCACGAACAGGTAGCGCACGTGGTGCCGGTCGTGCAGCTCGGCGAGCAGCGCGGGCGTCGGCCGGCCGATCGCCTCGTCGTTCAGCTTCAGCAGGTCCTGGTCCCAGAAGTTCGGGTCGGTGCCGGCCATCACGCGCGGGGCGAAGCCCCAGCCCTCGACCAGCACCGAGCGCTCCGCGTAGGCGCTGAGCGCGAAGTCCCGGTAGTCGGTGCAGGGGGCGGACGGGTCCTTGAAGTCGTCGGCGGACCAGCAGTGCTCGTTGGTCGCGACCACGTCGGCGGGGTCGCTGTGCGCGCGCAGCCAGCGGGCCGCCTCGACCTTGCCGGCGGGCAGCGGGAGGGCGCCCCACACGGTCGGGCCCCAGGTCGGCTTCGGCAGGTCCAGCACCAGGGTCGGGGTGGCGGCCAGCAGGGCGGCGGTGAGCAGCACGATGCCGCCGCGGCCGCGCATCGGCCGGACCTTGCGGGACAGCGCCCACCACAGCACCGCGCAGACGGCGGCCAGCGCGACCAGCGTCAGGCCGGCCGCGACGATCGCGAACAGCCCGGACGCGGAGCCGTTGGCGCCCCGGCCCGGGTAGTCGGTCAGCAGGGCCCGCAGGAAGCCGGTGCTGCCCGGGTGCAGGTCGCGGATCGCCCGGTCCACCCGCTGCAGCCAGCCGAGGTCGTGGTCCGAGCCGACCAGCCAGATCATCAGCGCCGTCCAGGCCACCGCGAACGCGCCCAGCGCGACCCGGCCGCGGCGGGAGAGCTTCGCCCGCTCCCAGGCCTCGCAGTAGCCCCAGGCGGAGAGCAGCACGCCGAAGGCGAGGCCGGCGTGCGTGAAGTAGCCCGCGTTCCAGCCGCTGATCGCGATGAACGCGGCCGGTCCGGCGACCGCGCCGCCGAGCAGGAACCACTGCACCGGCTCCAGCCGCATCCGGCCGTGCCACAGCAGCGGCACCGCGCCGGCCACCCGCAGCTGGGTGTTGACCAGGAAGGCGAACCAGACCAGCGCCACCACCATCAGCTGGCCGGTCGAGCTGCGGACGTCCTGCGGGTCGGCCCAGAACACCCGGATGTTGGAGAACGGGTCGACGGCCAGGCCGTACGTCTTGAAGGCGAAGATCACCGCGGTGGAGAACAGCTGGGCGGCGCCGACGATCACGCCGAGCCGCACCACCGTCCACGGGACCCGCCGGGCGGCCACCAGCCCGGCCAGGCCGGCCAGCGCCAGGCCGGCCAGGGTGACCGGGATCGAGGTGGCCTTGGCGGCGCTGGAGGAGAACGCGAACAGCACCGCCAGCACGTACACGGCGCGGCCGCCGAGCAGCGGCGCCCGGTCCGGCCCGGTCTCCCGGTCGGTGCGGCGCAGGGCGTCGCCGGCCACGCCGATCAGGGCCAGCAGCAGCGGCTGGCTGTACGTCATCGAGACGCTGCCCCAGACCATCAGCGTGGTCTGCGGCGACCCGAACGGGGTCTGGCCGTGCCCGCCGTTGAACTCGCCGACCGCGAACAGCAGCAGGCCCGCGATCGGGCCCGCCCAGGCGCGGCCGCTGAGCCGCCAGGCCACCACCGCGGCGACCAGCATGGTGAGCGCGCACAGCGCCGGGATCATCAGCCGCAGCTGCACCACCGGCAGGTCGAGGTGGCCGACCAGGCTGGTCATCGCCTCGTGGACGAACGCGAACCAGTGGTACTGCAGCGGCTCGCCGGCCACCTGCGGCAGGGTGGGGGGGAAGGAGTGCTTGGCGTTGCCGGCCAGCGACATCTGGTAGGAGATGTCGACGAACTGGCGGCTGGCGTCGTTCGCGGGCATCAGCTCGACGACGTCCAGGTACACCTTGAACAGGTAGCCGGTGGTCAGCGCGACGGTGCCGGCCACCGCCCAGGCCCAGGAGCGCGGGACGGGCGTGTAGCCGCGCACCCACCAGTGCCGGCGCAGCCGCGGCACCGCGGCGAACGGCACCACCACCAGCAGCGGCCAGAGCGTCATCGCCCCCGCCAGGCCCAGCGGCATGAACACGGCCCAGGCGGCGAGCTCCAGCACCAGGCCGGTGACCGCGCCCATGGTCAGGTCCTCGACCAGGGTGTGCGGGGCGCGGCGCAGCGAGCGGTACAGCAGGGTGCCGGGCAGCAGCACGCCCCAGCCGGTGTAGAACGCGTAGCGGGCCATCGCGTCCACCGGGGTGTCGGAGGCGGCCAGCGCGGCGACCAGGACCGCCAGGGCGGCCAGCGCGGGCAGGAAGCGCACCGCGGTGCCGAGCGGGCCCCGCCCCCCGTCGCCGGTCCGGGCCGGCGGCCCGGTCTGCGCGCCCGCCGCGCGGGGGGTGTCGTGGAACGTGCCCATCAGCCGTTATCTCCCGGGAGTGTTCTCGGTGGACTCCGCGGCCGGCCCCCCGCGACCGCGTCCGTCGCGGTCGAACGGTGGCCGGCGGTGCCCGGGAAGAGGGACGGCCGCGCCACCGGTGGACGGTGTCGGCCGCCGGCGCCGGACGGCCGTGCAGAAGGGCATGCCGTACGCGACCCACAGGCTAGCAGGCGGGCGAAGATCCGCTTCAGGGCCACCGGCGGAGCCGCCGACCGGGTCCGGGCGGCCGGTCCGGGGCGGGCCGCCGAGGTCGTTCGTGTGGGATCGAAGGGCCCGGGGTCGGGGGCGAGCAGCTCCGGCCGTCCCGTAAACTCCCTGCAGCATCCGGATTGGAACACAGTAGAACACTGGGGGGCTCGCTCATGCGCGCGACGTCCGGCGTGGTCGCGAGCGGCGATCCACACCTCGACCAACCGACCGCACCGGCGGAACCGGAGGTCCTTCGCAGTCGGGCGCTGCGCGCGGTGCGGCGGTTCGCCCCCGTGCTGGGCCTCTACGCGCTGGTGAAGTCGACCGGTTTCGTGGTCTTCATGTACCTGCTGCACCGGTCCGGCGACTACCGGACCAGGCCGCCCGGTCCGGGTGGCGGCCACCGGCCGTGGGACGTGCTCGGCTCCTGGGACGGCCTGTCCTACCAGGAGATCGCCGCGCACTGGTACCACCCGCAGGTCCTCGCCGCGGGGGCCCAGGTCTCCGACGTGAAGCCGAACACCGCGGCGTTCTTCCCGCTCTACCCGGGCCTGATGGGCCTGGTCTCGAAGGTCACCGGCCTCGGCCCGTTCGGCTCCGGCATGCTGGTCTCGGTGGTGTTCTCGTTCGTCGCCGCGGCCGGCCTCTACGCCGTCGTGGCGCTGCTCGCCGGGCACCGCGCCGGCATAGCCGTCGGCGGCCTGTGGGCGCTCGCCCCGGGCTCGGGCGTCGAGTGGGCGGTCTACTCGGAGTCGATGTTCGTCGCGATCGCGGCCTGGGCCTGCTACGCGGTGCTCAAGCGCCAGTGGGTCGCCGCCGGCCTGCTCGCCCTGGTGTCCGGCCTGAACCGGCCGACCTCCGCAGCACTGATCGCGGCCGTCGGCCTGGCCGCGCTGATCGCGTTGTTCAAGCGCACCGACGGGGTCGCCAAGCCGCTGTTCGCGATCCTGATATCGCCCTGGGGCCTGTTCGGCTACCTGGCCTGGGTCGGCTGGCGGATGCACAGCCCCGGCGGCTACTTCATGATCCAGAAGTCGTGGCAGCACTACTTCGACGGCGGGAAGTTCACCCTCCAGGCGATCCCCGAGATCATGATCGCCCGCTACCACTACCTGTGGGCCTGGCCGATGTCCGACACCTTCGCGCTGGCCGTGCTGCTCACGGTCCCGGTGCTGCTGGTGCTGCTGATCCGGCTGCGCCCCCCGGTCTTCCTGGTGCTGTTCACGGTGCTGACCATCGCGTCCACCGTGCTCAGCCAGCAGATATTCGGCAACATCCCGCGCTACCTGCTCCCGGCCTTCCCGCTGCTGATCGCCCCCGCGATCGGCGCGAGCCGGCTCAAGTGGCCGACCATGGTGTCGCTGATGGTGTTCGTCGGGGCGGCCTCCGGCTGGTACGCGGGCTACGTCACGTTCGAGCTCGGTACGCCGTGACGTTCGAACCCGGTGGCCCGTGACCAGGGCCCTCCGGGGACGGAGGGCCTCTGAATCCCTTGCTAGGATCCGCTCGACCGACGAAGCGCATGTCCCTGGTCTTATCGAACTACTCTCTCCGGTGGGAAACCCCATGGCGGCTGCACGAGCCACGACGACCCTGTCCGTCGTCATTCCGATGTACAACGAGGAGGCGGCCCTCCCGGCCCTCGTCGCCCGACTCCGTCCCGCGCTGGACGGCACGAACGTCTCCTACGAGGTCGTGGCCGTCGACGACGGCTCCGCCGACCGGACGGCTGAGCTGCTGGAGAAGATCCGCCTCGACTGGCCCGAACTGCGGATCGTCCAGCTGCGGCGCAACTCCGGCCACCAGGCCGCGCTGACCGCCGGCCTGCACAGCTCGGTGGGCGACTACGTGGCCAGCATCGACGCGGACCTCCAGGACCCGCCGGAGAAGATCCCGGAGATGCTGGAGCTGGCCCGCCGCGACGGCCTGGACATCGTCTACGGCGTCCGCTCGGACCGCAGCACCGACACCGGTTTCAAGCGCCGCACCGCCGGCCTCTACTACTGGCTGGTCCGCCGCATGGTCGGCAAGCGGGTGCCGTCCCAGGCCGGCGACTTCCGGCTGCTCAGCCGGGAGGCCGTGGACGCGCTCAAGGCGCTGCCGGACCAGCAGCAGGTCTACCGCCTGCTGGTGCCGTGGCTGGGCTTCCCCAGCGGCCAGGTGACGTACTTCCGCGAGGAGCGGGTCGCCGGCGAGACCAAGTACCCGCTGAGCAAGATGGTCCGGCTCGCGATCGACAGCATCACCAACTTCTCGGCCGCGCCGCTGCGGATCGCGACCTGGCTGGGCGTGCTGAGCTTCTTCGGCTGCTTCGCGTTGCTCGCCGCGACCCTCGGCATCTACGTGGCCGGCCACACCGTGCCCGGCTGGACCTCGCTGTTCGTCGCCATGCTGTTCCTCGGCGGCATCCAGCTGATCTGCGTCGGCCTGCTCGGCGAGTACATCGGCCGGATCTACACCGCAGTGCAGAAGCGCCCGACCTTCTTCATCGGCTACGACTCGGCCGACGCGGACCGGACCACCGGGAGCGGCGACCGGATCGGCGTCTGACGCTCCCCGTCCCCGGCTCCGAGCCCCCGCCCCCGTCACGGGGGCGGGGGCTCCCGCCGTTCGTCCGCCCGGAACCGGGAGGCCGGAGCCGGACTGCCGGAGCCGGGCCGGGACGTCGGTGGCGGGCCATAGACTCGAAAGGCCATGAGTAGCCTCTTCGATGACCTCCCGCTCCCCGGCTTCGAGCGTCCAGCCGTCGGGTCGAGCCCCCGTCCCGAGGCGGCCGAGCCGCCCCCGCCGGCGTGGCCGGACGACGCCCCGCCGCTCGACGAGCCCGACGACGGGCCCTGGGAGGAGGCGTACGAGGAGGACGTCCCGGACGGGCTGTTCGCCACCGACCACGCCGCCGAGAGCGCGCGCGACGCCTGGTACCGCAACGGCGCGGCCCGCCCCGCGGTCGACCCGGCGCAGCTGCTGGAGGGCATGAACGACCCGCAGCGCGAGGCGGTGCTGCACGCCGGGTCGCCGCTGCTGCTGGTGGCCGGCGCGGGCTCCGGCAAGACCCGGGTGCTGACCCACCGGATCGCCTACCTGCTGGGCGCGCGCGGCGTGCAGCCGGGCGAGATCCTGGCGATCACCTTCACCAACAAGGCCGCCGGCGAGATGCGCGAGCGGGTCGAGGCCCTGGTCGGGCCGCGGGCCCGGGCGATGTGGGTGTCGACCTTCCACAGCGCCTGCGTGCGCATCCTGCGCCGGGAGGCCAAGCAGCTCGGGATGAGCTCCAGCTTCTCGATCTACGACTCGGCGGACTCGCAGCGCCTGATGGCGCTGGTCTGCCGGGACCTCGACCTGGACCCGAAGCAGTTCCCGCCGAAGTCCTTCACCTCGAAGGTCAGCAACCTCAAGAACGAGCTGATCGACGAGGAGACGTACGCCGACCAGGCCGCCAACCCGATGGAGAAGAAGCTCGCCGAGGCGTACTTCCTCTACCAGCGGCGGCTGCGCGAGGCCAACGCCCTCGACTTCGACGACATCATCATGGCCACCGTCCACCTGCTGCAGGCGTTCCCCGACGTCGCGGAGCACTACCGGCGCCGGTTCCGGCACATCCTGGTCGACGAGTACCAGGACACCAACCACGCCCAGTACACGCTGGTCCGCGAGCTGTCCGGCGGCTCTGCCGGGCACGCGCCCCGGACGACCGTCGACGGTGAGTACGTGAACCCCGCCGAGGCGCAGCTCGCGCAGCTCCCGCCCGCGGAGCTGTGCGTGGTCGGCGACGCCGACCAGTCGATCTACGCCTTCCGCGGCGCGACGATCCGCAACATCCTCCAGTTCGAGGAGGACTACCCGAACGCGACCACCATCCTGCTGGAGCAGAACTACCGCTCCACCCAGACCATCCTGTCGGCCGCCAACGCGGTGATCGAGCGCAACACCAACCGCCGCAAGAAGAACCTGTGGACGGCCGGCGACCAGGGCGAGCAGGTGGTCGGCTACGTCGCCGACGACGAGCACGCCGAGGCGCAGTTCGTCGCCGAGGAGATCGACCGGCTCACCGACGCCGGCGACGCCCGCCCCGGCGACGTGGCGATCTTCTACCGCACCAACGCGCAGTCCCGGGTGTTCGAGGAGGTGTTCATCCGGGTCGGCCTGCCGTACAAGGTGGTCGGCGGCGTGCGCTTCTACGAGCGCAAGGAGGTCAAGGACGTCCTGGCCTACCTGCGGGTGCTCTCCAACCCGGAGGACACCGTGCCGCTGCGCCGCATCCTCAACGTGCCCAAGCGCGGCATCGGCGAGCGCGCCGAGGCGATGATCGACGCGCTGGCCGCGCGCGAGCGGATCTCCTTCGCCGCGGCGCTGCGCCGGGTCGACGAGGCGTACGGGATGGCCGCGCGCTCCACCAACGCGGTGAAGAAGTTCAACGAGCTGCTGGCCGGGCTGCGCCAGGTCGTCGAGTCCGGGGCCGGTCCGGCCGCGGTGCTGGAGGCGGTGCTGGAGGAGACCGGGTACCTGGCCGAGCTGCAGTCCTCCACCGACCCGCAGGACGAGACCCGGGTGGAGAACCTGCAGGAGCTGGCGTCCGTGGCGCTGGAGTACGAGAAGGACCCGGGGGAGCGCCCGGAGGGCGACGAGGGCCCGCCGGTCGGCTCGCTCGCCGACTTCCTGGAGCGGGTCGCGCTGGTCGCCGACTCCGACCAGATCCCGGACGGGGAGGAGGACGGGCAGGGCGTCATCACGATGATGACCCTGCACACCGCCAAGGGCCTGGAGTTCCCGGTGGTGTTCCTGACCGGCATGGAGGACGGGATCTTCCCGCACATGCGGGCCCTCAACCAGGTCAAGGAGCTGGAGGAGGAGCGCCGCCTCGCCTACGTCGGCCTGACCCGGGCCCGGCAGCGGCTCTACCTGACCAGGTCGGTGCTGCGCAGCGCCTGGGGCCAGCCCTCGTACAACCCGGCCTCGCGCTTCCTGGAGGAGATCCCGGAGAAGCTGATCGACTGGAAGCGCACCGGCGCGGCCGCCGTGCCGCCCTCGCGCTACGGGTCCTCGTCCTCGTCCGGGGGCTCGTCGCGCGGCTCCGGGTCGTCCGCGGCGGCCGCGCCGAAGGCGGGCTGGGGCCGGTCGGCGCGCACCGTGACGGACCGGGAGGTGGTCGCGCTGGCGGTCGGCGACCGGGTCAGCCACGACAGCTTCGGGCTGGGCACGGTGGTCGCCACCCAGGGCGTCGGCGACAAGGCGCGGGCCACCGTCGACTTCGGGACGGCGGGCCGCAAGGAACTGCTGCTGCGGTACGCGCCGGTGGAGAAGCTGTAGTCCGCCGCCGCCGGACGGGGGAGGGGAGCTGTGATATTCCCCTCCTCCCGGCCGGTGGGAACGGACGGCGGCACAGACTGGCGCTACCCTCCCCTCAGATCTGTTAGAAGTGGTTAACACCTCGCCCGTGCGAACAAGTCGGCCGGGTGGTGGACGACGTGGTCCAGGAGGCAGTGATGGTGGTGTCGGGGCCGATCCGAGTGGTGGTCGCCAAGCCCGGGCTGGACGGGCACGACCGGGGGGCGAAGGTCATCGCGCGGGCGCTGCGCGACGCCGGCATGGAGGTCATCTACACCGGCCTGCACCAGACCCCCGAGCAGATCGTCGACACGGCGATCCAGGAGGACGCCGACGGCATCGGCCTGTCCATCCTGTCCGGCGCGCACATGACGCTGTGCGCCAAGGTGATCGAGCTGCTCAAGGAGCGCGACGCCGCCGACATCAAGGTGTTCTGCGGCGGGATCATCCCGGAGGCCGACATCACCGAGCTGAAGGCGCTCGGCGTCGCCGACATCTTCACCCCCGGCACCTCCACCCAGGACGTGGTGTCCTGGGTGGCGGCGAACCTGCGCACCGCCAGCTGAACCCCCCGCCTCAGGGCGCCAGTTCGGCCAGCATCGCCTGCCGGAACCGCAGGGTTCCGGCGAGCCGGGCGAAGGTGTCGGCCCAGGCGGTGTCCGGCGAGGTGTCGGCGGCCAGCGCCTCCACCGCCGGGGCGGTCTCCGGGGCGAGGGCGCGCTCGGTCATGCCGAGCACGCCGCTGTGGCTCCACGGGTAGGAGCCCAGCTCGGCCGCCCGCTTCAGGGCCGCGACCACCGCCGTGGACAGCGGCGGCGTCCACGGGGTGGCGCAGGCGCCGAGCAGCTGGAAGGCGTCGCCCAGGCCGTGGGTCTGCACGAACGCGGCCGTCCAGGCGGCGCGTTCGGCGGGCGGCAGGACCGCCAGCAGCTTCGCCGGGGCGCCCGGGGCGCGGGTGTCGCGGCCCGGCCGGGGCGGGGCGCCGAGCAGCGCGCGGGCCCAGCGGGCGTCCTGCTGGCGGACGGCCGCGCGGGCCCACGCCTCGCGCAGGTCCTCGGCCCACTCGGCGCCGCCGCCGTCCGGGCCGTCCACCGTGGGCAGCGCGAGCAGCTGCTCCGGCGTCAGCCCGGTGTCCGCCGTCCACAGCGCCAGCGGGGCCGCGGCCAGCACCTCGCCCAGCCACCAGGCCCGTTCGCCGCGCCCGGTCGGGGACTTCACCGGGATGCCGTCGCGCTGCATGGCGGCGTCGCAGGCCGTCGGCGGGACCACCCGCAGCCGGCCCTCCTCCGGGCGGACCACCGCCCGGGCCCGCTCCGCCATCCGGGCGGCCAGCGCCGAGCCGGGCAGCGTGGAGAGCAGTTCGGCGGCGGTCGCCCGGACGTTCTTGGAGCGGTCGCCGAGCGCGGCCTCCAGGAACTCCTCGTCGTCGGCCGACAGGCCGTCCTGCAGCGAGTCCAGGAACAGCACCCGGTCCTCGGCCCGCTCGGTCGACCAGGTCGAGGCGAGCAGCGCCAGCGCGGCCGCCGGGGCGGTCCGCCGGAGCCTGGTCAGGTGCGTCACCCGCTCCGCGAACAGTCCCTCCTGCCACAGGAGTTCGCTCGGCCGGCCGTCGGTGTCCTGGTCGGCGGCGGTTCGGGTCAGGTACTTCCAGTCCGGGTTGTGCGGGGCCAGCCAGCGCCCCAGCGGGCCGGCCAGCGCCACCGCGTCGGCCCGCAGCTCGGAGCGGGCCCGGGCGGTGTCCAGCAGCGCCGGGACCAGCGCGGGCGGCAGCCGGTAGCCGTGCGCGCGGGCCGCGGCCAGCCACTGCGGCAGCAGCTCGGCCAGGTTCGCGGTGCTGCCGGTCCCGCCGCGGGTGCCGAGCAGCACCGCCAGTCGGCGGGCGGCCGGCTCGGGCAGCGCGGGCCGCGGGTCGGCCGCGGCGGGCGCGGGGGGTTCCACGGCCGGGCCGGGCAGCGCGCCCGCCCGGCGGCGGACCGCCGCGACCGCCGCCAGGTCGAGCAGCGCGGCCGCCGGGTCGGTGCGGTCGACCGCACCGGCGAGCGGGCCGTCCGGCTCCGGGAGCGGGCGGCGGTCGGTGCCGAGCAGGGCCGCGCCCTGCAGTTCGGCCCAGTGGTCGGTGGGCGCGGTCATGCCCGGTCTCCGTTCGGACGGGGGGCGGCGGTCCGGTGGCGGCGGCCCCAGCCGCTCGCGGTCGCGGCGCGGCGGGCGGCGTGGTGCAGGGCGATGCGCCGGACGGCGGCGCGGTGCCGGGTGCGGGCGACGATCATGGCTACCTCCGAGGGACGGGTCGGCACGGACGCCGGGGAGCGTCGGGGGACCGGTCGGGCAGTGCGGGTGGCACACCGGGCTGCCGGTGACGATCCGTCACCGGCACGGCCGGGCGGCCGGGAAGCGAGGGGCGGACGGGCAGGGCCGGGCCAGGGCGGTGACGGATCGTCAGCGCCGAACACGGACAGTATTGGTGACTGAGCGTCACTGGGGCAAGGGGTCAGCCGAGGGCGACCGGGCGGTGCTCGGCGTCCCAGGCCGTGACGGGCGTGAAACCGGCGTGGCCGCACTCGCCGAACAGCGTCACCGGATGCCCGGCGGAGACCGCGGCGAGCCGCCACAGCGCCTGGTCGGGCAGCGCGCCCCGGCGCACCGGGAGGGTGCCGCGGCCGTCGGTGAGCAGCCAGCCGTCCGGCGTCCGGACCGGCACCACCTCGGCCAGTACCGCGGGCCGGCCCTCCAGCCACGGGTCCGCGGCCAGCGCGGCGCCGTACTCGGCCAGCGCCTCGGCCGGGGAGACCCCCGCCGGCGGGCCCGCCGGGCCCGGCTCCGGGTCGCCGTGCCGGGCCCCGAGGACGGCCCGCAGCGGGTGCGCGCCCGGGTGGAAGGCGAGTTCGGCCTCCAGTACCCGGCCGGTCGGCAGCGCCAGGTCCGGCGCCTGGCCGGGCCGCCCGAAGGCCAGCAGCAGCGCCGTCCGGCCGGTCTTCGCGCCGCGCAGCCACACCCGGCGGGTGGTCAGCCGCTCGTCGGCGGTGTCCCGGCTGCCGAGTACCTGCCAGCGGTCCCGGACGGTCGGTCCGGCCAGCAGCTCCGCGGCCTCGGTGGTGAACCCGACCCGGGCCCGGACCGTCGCCGCCAGGGCCTCCGGCAGGGCGTCGACCCGGCCGTAGGCGCCGGCCAGCAGGTGCAGCATCGCGTACTCCTCCAGCAGTCCGTCCTGCGGGGCCCGCTCCAGCGTCCGGACCCCGGCCGCCAGGCCCGGCGCCTGGGCGTCCACCATCCGGGCCGCGACCTCCTCCCAGGCCCCGGCGGGCGGCGGGTCCGCCAGGCCGCGGCGGACCCCGTCGGCGAGCCGCAGCCGCAGCTCGGCGGCACCGGCCGCGACCCGGGCGGAACGCTTCCCGGCCCGCCGCCGGGCCGCCTCCGGGTCCGCCTCGGCGGCCTTCGCCCGCTGCTTGGCGACCCGCTCGGCCGCCGCCTCGCCGCGGCCGTCCACCCACTCCGCGACCCAGTCCGGCGGGGCGGCCCCGTCCGGCACCGCCTCCGGGCCGGCGGCCCACAGCAGGAGCAGCCCCAGCGCGTGCTTGCACGGGAACTTCCGGCTCGGGCAACTGCACTTGTACGCCGGGGTGCCGAGCTCCACGGCCGTCCGGTACGGGGTGCTGCCGCTGCCCTTGCAGAGGCCCCACAGCGCGCCCCGCCCGGTGCCGGTCGACGACCACGGGCCGGGCCCGGAGAGCTTGCCCGCGGCCTTCAGCGAGGCCGGATCGGGCGCCAGCGAAAGGACGTGTTCGGTGCTCCAGCGTTCCTCCATGGCCACGACGCTAGGCGGGACCACTGACAGCCGGGGCCCACCGCTCCGGCTCCAGCGGGCAGCCCGCGCCGGCCCGTTCGGCGAGCTCGGCCCGGAGCGCGGAGAGCTCCGCGATCCGGGCGTCGACCAGCGCGATCTTCTCCCGGAACAGCTCGGCCAGCCGGGCCGGGGCGTCCGGCGCGGCACTCAGCTCGGCCCCGAGCCGGGCGATCTCGGCGAGCGGGAACCCGAGCGCCTGCGCGGTGCGGACGTACCGCAGCCAGGGCACCGCCTCGGGCGGGAAGTCGCGGTAGCCGTTGGGCAGCCGGTCGGCCGCCAGCAGCCCGGTGCGCTCGTAGAAGCGGACCGTGTCGCGGCTGATCCCGGCCCGGGCGGCCAGCTCACCGATGCGCATGTCCCCGCTCCCGTCGCCGACTTGACCCTGGACCGTACTCCACGGTCGAGGATCGGGCCGAACCCGAGCCGACGACCGGAGGAACCCCCGATGACCGACACCGCCCGCTACGCCCGCCTGGTGCGCGCCAGCGCCTGGTACGACCTGCTGGTGACCGCCCCGTTCGCCACCCCGTGGACGTACGCCCTCGCCCACCGGGCGCTGGACGCGCTGGGCGGCGCCCTCGGGACGGGCGGACTGCCGCCGCAGCAGCCGACGCTGACGCTGTTCGCCAACCTGATGGGCTCGCTGGTGGTGGTCTGGTCGGTGCTCCGGCTGCGGCGCCCGTCGCCCGCGCACGGCCTCTACGACGGCGCGGCGCGGGTGCTGTTCGCCTGCTGGCAGGCGTACGCGCTGGCACTCGGCGCGACCGGCCTGCTCTGGGGCTTCCTGGTGGTGGAGGCCGCGTTCGGGGCGGCCCAGCTCCGGCCCTGGTGGACGGCCGCGCGCCGCCCGGCGACCCGCTGACCGGACCGCCCGGTTGTCGGTGGCGGGGTGCAGAGTGGAACCCGCACGGCCCGGACGGAAGCACGTCCCCGCAGGTCGAGGCCGTGCCGTTCCCGCCTGTCCGCGCCTTCCGCGCACTGCTTTGACGACCCGTCACGAACGGAGCAGCCGATGACCACCGAGACGCCCAGCGAGGTCCTGCGGCAGCACGCCGAGGACGCCTTCGCCGAGGAGCTGGCCGCCCTCGCCGCGCACGACGACCGCACCCGGCCGGAGCGCTGGCGGCTCTCGCCGTGGGCCGTCGCCACCTACCTGCTCGGCGGCGAACTCCCCGACGGCACGGTGATCACGCCGAAGTACATCGGCCCGCGCCGGGTGGTCGAGGTCGCCGTCACCACGCTCGCCACCGACCGGGCGCTGCTGCTGCTCGGCGTCCCCGGCACCGCCAAGACCTGGGTCTCCGAACACCTCGCGGCGGCGATCTCCGGCGACTCCACCCTGCTCGTCCAGGGCACCGCCGGCACCCCCGAGGAGGCCGTCCGCTACGGCTGGAACTACGCCCAACTCCTCGCCCACGGGCCCAGCGAGGACGCCCTGGTGCCGTCCCCGCTGATGCGCGCCATGCGGGACGGGCGGATCGCCCGGGTCGAGGAACTCACCCGCATCCCGGCCGACGTGCAGGACAGCCTGATCACCATCCTGTCCGAGAAGACGCTCCCCGTACCGGAGTTGGGCTCCGAGGTGCAGGCGGTCCGCGGCTTCAACGTGATCGCCACCGCCAACGACCGCGACCGCGGCGTCAACGAGCTGTCCTCCGCGCTGCGCCGCCGGTTCAACACCGTGGTGCTGCCGCTGCCCGCCACCCTGGAGGAGGAGGTCGAGATCGTCACCCGCCGGGTCGGCCAGCTCGGCCGCTCCCTCGACCTGCCCGAACTCCCGGGCGGCGCCGAGGAGATCCGCCGGGTGGTGACGGTCTTCCGCGAGCTGCGGGCCGGCCTGACGGCCGACGGCCGGACGAAGGTGAAGACCCCCAGCGGCACGCTCTCCACCGCCGAGGCGATCTCGGTGGTCACCAACGGCCTCGCGCTGGCCGCCCACTTCGGCGACGGCGTGCTGCGCGCGGGCGACGTCGCGGACGGCATCGTCGGCGCCGTGGTCCGCGACCCGGTCGCCGACCGCCAGGTGTGGCGCGAGTACGTGGAGGGCGTGGTCCGGGACCGCGACGGCTGGAAGGACTTCTACCGGGCCGCCCGGGAGGTCTCGGCGTGACGGACCAGGTGACGCTGCTCGGGGTCCGCCACCACGGCCCCGGCTCGGCCCGCGCGGTGGGGGCCGCGCTGGCCGCGCTCCGGCCGGACGCGGTGCTGATCGAAGGCCCGCCCGAGGCCGACGAGTGGGCGGCGCTGGCCGCCGAGAAGGACATGGTCCCGCCGGTCGCGCTGCTGGCGCACGTGGTGGACGACCCGGCCCGGGCCGCGTTCTGGCCGTTCGCCGAGTTCTCCCCCGAGTGGGTCGCGCTGCGGCACGCGCTGGACACCGGCGTGCCCGTCCGGTTCATCGACCTGCCGGCCGGGCAGAGCCTCGTCCTCGGCCCGCGCGGCGAACCGGCCGAAGGCGAGGGCGAAGGGGAGGGCGAGGACGCGGCGGAGCCGGGAGCGCCGGGGGGCGTTTCCGTCGACCCGATCGCCGAACTCGCCGCCGCCGCCGGGCATCCGGACCCGGAAGCCTGGTGGGAGGACGTGATCGAGCACCGCGGCCCCGACGCCGACCCGCTCGCCCCGTTCGCGGCCCTCGCCGAGGCGATGGCCGCGCTGCGCGAGCACCACCCGGCCGGACGGCGCGACGAGGTCCGGGAGGCCGCGATGCGCCAGCAGATCCGGGCCGCCCGCCGGGCCGGGCACCGGCGGATCGCCGTGGTCTGCGGCGCCTGGCACGTCCCCGCGCTGGCCGCGATGCCGACCGTCGCGCACGACCGGGCGCTGCTCGCCGAACTGCCGAAGAAGGCCAGGACCGAGCTGACCTGGGTGCCGTGGACGCACCGCCGGCTCTCCCAGCACACCGGCTACGGCGCGGGCATCGACTCGCCCGGCTGGTACCACCACCTGTTCACCGCCGACGGGCAGCCCGTCGTCCGCTGGATGACCAGGGTCGCCGAACTGCTCCGCGCCGAGGACCACCCGGTCTCCTCCGCGCACGTCATCGAGGCGGTCCGGCTCGCCGAGAGCCTCGCCGCGGTGCGCGGCCGCCCGCTGCCCGGCCTCACCGAGACGCTGGACGCGGTCCGGGCCGTGATGTGCGACGGCTCCGAGGTCGCGCTCGCCCTGGTCCGCGAGCGCCTGGTGGTCGGCGACGCGCTCGGCGAGGTCCCCGACGGCGCGCCCGCCGTACCGCTGCGGCGCGACCTGACGCGCCTCCAGCGGACCCTGCGGCTCAAGCCGGAGGCCGAGGCCCGCGACCTCGTCCTCGACCTGCGCAAGGACCTCGACGCCGAACGCTCCCGGCTGCTGCACCGGCTGCGCCTGCTCGGCCTGCCCTGGGGCCGCCCCGCCCGGGACGGCGTGAACTCCACCGGCACCTTCCGGGAGACCTGGCGGCTCGCCTGGGAGCCCGAGTTCGCGATCCGGCTGGTCGAGGCCGGGCACTGGGGCACCACCGTGCTCGGCGCCGCCACCGGCAAGGCCGTCGGCGACGCCGAACGGGCCGAACTCACCGACCTCACCGACCTCGCCGAGCACTGCCTGCTGGCCGCGCTGCCCGACGCCCTGCCCGAGGTGATGCGGCGGCTCGCCGACCGCGCCGCGCTCGACACCGACGCCGGGCACCTCGCCGCCGCGCTGCCCGCGCTGGTCCGCACCCTCCGCTACGGCGACGTCCGGGCCACCGACACCGGCGCGCTCGCCGCCGTCGCGCACGGCCTCGCCGAACGCCTCTGCGTCGCGCTGCCCGCCGCCAGCACCGGCCTGGACGCGGAGGGCGCGAGCACCCGCCGCGAGCAGCTCGACGCCGTCCACCAGGCGGTCGCCCTGCTCACCGACCCCGACATCACCGAACGCTGGGCCGGCACGCTGGCCGCGCTCGCCGCCCGGGAACCGCACGGCGGGCCCGCGACGGGCGTTCCCGGGCTGCTCCGCGGCCGGGCGGTGCGCCTGCTGCTCGACGACGGGCGGCTCGACGCGGACGAGGCCGGGCGGCGGCTCGGACTGGTGCTCTCCACCGCCTCCGAACCCGCCGACGCGGGCGGCTGGGTCGAGGGCTTCCTCTCCGGCGGCGGGGCGCTGCTGCTGCACGACCCGGCGCTGCTCGGCCTGCTCGACGACTGGCTGACCGGCGTCCCCGCGGAGGTCTTCACCGACCTGCTGCCGGTGCTCCGCCGCACCTTCTCCTCCCTGGAGACGGGCGTCCGCCGCACCATCGGCTCCCGGGTCGCCACCGGCGCCCTCGGCACTCCCGTGCCGGCGGCCCCCGACACCCCGCTGGACGGGGCCCGTGCCGACGCGACCACCCCGGTGCTGGCCCTCCTGCTCGGCCTCACCCCGCCGACCTGACCGGCCCGCAGGATTCGCCTGCGGCGCTGCCCCGATCTTTCCCTTCCCCCCTTCCGCTTCGCGCAGTTCCCCGCGCCCCCGACGGGGCACGGGGGTGAGGAGACCAAGATGACTGTCCGTCAGGACGACGAGCGGATGCGGCGCTGGCGGCTGGTGCTGGGGGCGGACGGGGACGGGACGGGGGTCCGGCTGTCGGGGCGGGACGCGGCGATGGACGGGGCGCTGGGGGCGCTGTACCGGGAGGACGGGAAGCGGTCGGCGGGGCTCGGCGGGTCGGCGCCGAAGGTGGCGCGGTGGCTGGGGGACATCCGGGAGTACTTCCCGACCAGCGTGGTGCAGCTGATGCAGCAGGACGCGATCACCCGGCTGGGACTGGACCGGCTGCTGCTGGAGCCGGAGATGCTGGAGGCCGTCGAGCCGGACGTGCACCTGGTGGGGACGCTGCTGTCGCTGAAGCACGCGCTGCCGGAGACCACCCGGGAGTCCGCCCGCGCCGTGGTCGGCAAGGTGGTCGCGGAGCTGGAGCGCCGGCTCGCCGACCGGACCCGTTCGACCGTCGGCGGCGCGCTGGACCGCAGCGCGCGGGTCAACCGGCCCCGGCACCGGGACATCGACTGGGACCGCACGATCCGGGCCAACCTGTCGAAGTACCTGCCCGAGTACCGGACCGTCGTGCCGGAGCGGCTGGTCGGCTACGCGCGGGCGCAGCGGGCCGTGAAGAAGGACGTGATCCTGTGCATCGACCAGTCCGGGTCGATGGCGGCGTCGGTGGTGCACTCGGCGGTGTTCGGCGCGGTGCTGGCGTCGATGCCGAGCCTGGACACCCGGCTGGTGGTGTTCGACACCTCGGTGGTGGACCTGACGGAGCAGCTGACCGACCCGGTGGACGTGCTGTTCGCCACCCAGCTCGGCGGCGGCACCGACATCAACCGGGCGCTGGCGTACTGCCAGTCGAGGATCAGTCGGCCGTCCGAGACGATCGTGGTGCTGATCAGCGACCTGTACGAGGGCGGCATCCGGGACGAGATGCTGAAGCGGGTCGCCGCGATGAAGGCCGCGGGGGTGCAGTTCATCGCGCTGCTGGCGCTCTCCGACGAGGGCGCGCCCTCGTACGACCACGCGCACGCGCAGGCGCTGGCCGCGCTGGGGGCCCCGGCGTTCGCCTGCACCCCGGACGCGTTCCCGGAGATCATGGCGGCGGCGATCGAGAAGCGCCCGCTGCCGGTCCCCGACCCGCGCTGACCCGACGGCACCGATCCCACCCTTCCGAGTGAATCCGTGGTGGGCTCCGCGGAGTGCGCCCCGGGGGCTCGCGCCGCCTCCCGGCACGCCGTTACTGGTTCGTTGTGACGGTTCTCACGACGACGGACCCGGCCCCGGGCGAAACACGCCCGTCGTACGGGGATAACCTGCCATGCGGACGTGACGCGCGTGTTGATCGACGATGCGCCCGGCTCGCTGCGTGGGCCGCAAGGCTCGTACATCTGCGTACCCGCTCAGCACCGACGACCCGCAGCGAAGATCCTGCCGTGGCACGCTCGTAGAGACACATTCCGCGACCACGAACAAGGACAAACACGTGGACCTGTTCGAGTACCAGGCGAGGGACCTCTTCGCCAAGCACGGCGTACCCGTGCTTGACGGCGATGTCATCGAGACCGCCGCAGACGCTGCCGCCATCGCGGAGCGCTTCGGCGGCCGTGCCGTCGTCAAGGCTCAGGTGAAGGTGGGCGGCCGAGGCAAGGCCGGTGGCGTGAAGCTCGCGTCCGACCCGCAGGACGCCGTGGCCAAGGCCGGGGCGATCCTCGGCATGGACATCAAGGGCCACACCGTCCACAAGGTCATGCTGGCGCAGACCGCGGACATCCAGGAGGAGTACTACGTCTCCTTCCTGCTGGACCGCACCAACCGCACCTTCCTGGCGATGGCCAGCGTCGAGGGCGGCGTGGAGATCGAGGTCGTCGCCGAGGAGAACCCCGACGCGCTCGCCAAGATCCCGGTGGACGCCAACGAGGGCGTGACCGCGGAGAAGGCCGCCGAGATCGTCGCCGCCGCGAAGTTCCCGGCCGAGATCGCCGACCAGGTCGCCGACGTCCTGCAGAAGCTCTGGGTCGTCTTCGTCAAGGAGGACGCCCTCCTGGTCGAGGTCAACCCGCTGATCAAGTCCGGCGACGGCAGGATCATCGCGCTCGACGGCAAGGTCTCCCTCGACGAGAACGCCGAGTTCCGCCAGCCGGAGCACGAGGCGCTCGAGGACAAGGCCGCCGCCAACCCGCTCGAGGCGGCGGCGAAGGCCAAGGGCCTGAACTACGTCAAGCTCGACGGCCAGGTCGGCATCATCGGCAACGGCGCGGGCCTCGTCATGAGCACCCTGGACGTCGTCGCGTACGCCGGCGAGAACCACGGCGGCGTGAAGCCGGCCAACTTCCTCGACATCGGCGGCGGCGCGTCCGCCGAGGTGATGGCGAACGGCCTGGAGATCATCCTGGGCGACGCCGACGTCAAGTCGGTCTTCGTCAACGTCTTCGGCGGCATCACCGCCTGTGACGCGGTCGCCAACGGCATCGTGCAGGCCCTCGCGCTCCTGGAGAGCAAGGGCGAGGCCGTCACCAAGCCGCTGGTCGTCCGTCTGGACGGCAACAACGCGGAGCTCGGTCGCCAGATCCTGACCGACGCCAACCACCCGCTGGTCGAGCAGGTGGACACCATGGACGGCGCCGCTGACCGCGCCGCCGAGCTGGCCAACAAGTAAGGAAGGGACTCAACACCATGGCTATCTTCCTTACCAAGGACAGCAAGGTCATCGTCCAGGGCATGACCGGCTCCGAGGGCATGAAGCACACCCGCCGCATGCTCGCGTCCGGCACCCAGATCGTCGGCGGCGTGAACCCGCGCAAGGCGGGCACCACCGTCGACGTGGACGGCACCGAGGTCCCGGTGTTCGGCACCGTGGTCGAGGCGATCGAGAAGACCGGTGCCGACGTCACCGTCATCTTCGTGCCGCCGGCGTTCACCAAGTCCGCCGTGATCGAGGCCATCGACGCCGAGATCGGCCTCGCCGTGGTCATCACCGAGGGCGTGCCGGTGCACGACACCGCCGCGTTCTGGGCCCACGCCGGCGCCAAGGGCAACAAGACCCGGATCATCGGCCCGAACTGCCCCGGCCTGATCAGCCCCGGACAGTCCAACGCGGGCATCATCCCGGCCAACATCACCGGCGCGGGCAAGATCGGTCTGGTGTCGAAGTCCGGCACCCTGACCTACCAGCTCATGTACGAGCTGCGCGACCTCGGCTTCTCCTCCGCGGTGGGCATCGGTGGCGACCCCGTCATCGGCACCACCCACATCGACGCCCTCAAGGCGTTCCAGGAGGACCCGGAGACCGAGCTGATCGTGATGATCGGCGAGATCGGCGGCGACGCCGAGGAGCGGGCCGCGGCCTACATCGCCGAGCACGTCACCAAGCCGGTCGTCGGCTACGTCGCGGGCTTCACCGCGCCCGAGGGCAAGACCATGGGCCACGCCGGCGCCATCGTCTCCGGCTCCTCCGGCACCGCCCAGGCGAAGAAGGAGGCCCTCGAGGCCGCCGGCGTCAAGGTCGGCAAGACGCCGTCCGAGACCGCCCGCCTGGCCCGCGAGCTGTTCGCCGCCGCCAAGTAGCGAGCGGCGGCGCGGCCACCGCGCCACGCACGGAGCGCCGCCCACCGGTTCCCACCGGTGGGCGGCGCTCCGTCGTTCCCGGGCGGTCGCTCCCGGCTCAGGCGCCGGGCGGGGGGAACGGGCCCGCCGGTTCGGCCAGGGGCGGCAGCGGGCGGTGGCCCGGCGGCGGGACGGCGGCGGGCGCGAAGGCCGACGGGGCGGCCGGGCGGTGCGCCGCGAACGGGCTGCCCGCCGTCAGCGCGTCCGAACTGCCCGCCGGGGCGGCCGGGGACGGCGACAGCTCGGCCGGGACCTGCCCCGGCGGGCCGATCAGCCGGGCCGGAAGCCCCGGCGTCGGGCCGCACCACGGCGTCCGCAGCCCCGGCGCGGCCCGCGGCGCCGCCGGGCCGGCGCTGCCCGTCCCCGCGCCCGTGCAGGCCGAGGCCACCGGCAGCTCCGGACGCACCAGTTCGGCCGGGCCCACCCCCAGCAGGGTGGCCACCACCGCCGCGCCCACCAGCCCCGTCAGTGCCGCCGCCGCACCCGTCACCAGGCCGGTGTGCAGCCGGCTGTCCGCGACCAGCAGCGCCGGGGCGGGCAGCCGCGGGCCCGGGCAGCCGTGCACCGCCGCGGTGTGCAGCAGCCCCGCCAGCCGGTCCGCGAACCCCGGCTCCTCCGGGTCGTCCCCGACCAGCGCCGGGACCTCGCGGGCCAGCGCCGCCCGCGCCGACCGGACCCGGCCCGCGGCCGCCGCCGTGCTCGACTCCACCTCCACCGCGACCCGCTCCACCGGCAGCCCCAGCGCGTCGTGCAGCACCAGCGCCCGCCGCTGCGGCCGGGACAGCCGCACCAGGGCCTTCAGCAGCGCCCGGTCACGGGGCGTCAGCCGCTGCGGCGGCTCGGGCGGCTCCGGAGCGGCCGCACCGACCGCGATCCGCCGCCGCGGCCACCGCACCAGGTGCGCCCGGCGCGGCCCGCCCCGGTGCCACGGCGACAGCGCCCGCTCGAACGCCTCCGTCCGCACCCACCCCTCCGGGTCCCCGCCCGCCGACACCGCCGCCCAGCGGCGGCCCGCCGCGCCCAGCGCCAGGTGCGCGCAGTGCGCGGCGCGGTGGCGGTGGCCGGTCAGCAGGAAGGTCTGCTGGACCAGGCGGGTGTGGACGAGGGCGGTGAACGCCGCGAACTCCGCGGGTGCGGGTGCGGGTGCGGTGGTGGTGGCGGTGGCGGCGGGCTCAGGGTCGGGCGCGGGGGCGGGTGCTGACGGTGCGTCGGCCTCCCCGGGCGGGTCGGCCGTGGCGGGCGCCGCGGCGGCGGCGAGGGCGGTGGCCTCCTCGGGGGTGCGGACGCCCAGCTTGCGGACCGCCCGGTTGAGGTCGGCGCGGGCGGTGCCGGGGGTGAGGCCGAGCCGGCGGGCGGCGGTGCGGAGGTCGTCCCCGGCGGCGAGGCGGGCCAGCACCCGGGCCTCCCGGGGCGTCAGGACGCGCAGCAGGCGGGCGGCGTCCTCGCGGGCCCGCAGCGACGGGCCGGTGGTGGGTTCGGGCTCCGCGGTCGAGGGTGAGGTCAACGGACTCCTCCGTCGCAGGTCGGTCGCGGAAATAGGCACATGTACTGATAATCCGGGACACGGCGAAGGTGTGCCCGTTGACACCGCAGAACGGGTGGCCTTGGCAGCATGAAGGCCATGACGCAGCTGATGGGCCGTCCGATCCTGGGCCTGCCGGGCGAATTGGACAGCCGCTCCACCCTCGCCGACCTGCTCACCGGCGTCCGCGCCGCGCTGCTCACGCTGTCCGTGGTCGCCGTCCCGGTGTTCGGCCTGTGGGTCCTGGCCCCGTACGGCGACGACACCGCGCAGGACGCCGCCCGGACGGTGTTCGGGGTCTGGCTGCTCGGCCACGGCGCCCCGCTCGCCCGGCCCCCCGCCGGCGCGCCCGTCACCGTCACCCCGCTGCTGCTCACCCTCGTCACCGCCGTCCTGCTCGACCGGGCCGGCCGGCGCGTCGCCCGGCGCGCCCGGGGGCGCGGACCGGCCCGCTGGCGCTCCCCGCTGGCCCTGTACGCCGGCTACCTGCTGGTCGCCGCCGCGGCCGTCGCCCAGTGCACCGACCCGGAGGCCGTGCTGCGCGCCCGCGCCGCCGCCGACCTCGCCACCGTCGCCCTGCTCACCGCCGCCGCGCTCGGCCACGGCCTCTGGGCCGGACTCGGCCGCCCCGTCCGCCTCCCCGGCCCCGGGCTGCCGTCCGCGCTCCGGCCGGACGGCGCCGGGCAGGCCCTCGGACGGGCCCTCGGCGGCTGGCTGCTCGCCCTCACCGCGGGCGGCGGCGCCGTGTGCGCGGTCGCCGTCCTGCTCGGCACCGCCGGACAGGGCGCGCAGCGCCTCGGCGGCGGCACCGCGGACTGGCTCGGCCTGCTGCTCGCCTGCCTGCTGCTCGTCCCCAACGCCGTGCTCTGGTCCGCCGCGTACGCGCTCGGCCCCGGGTTCGTGGTCGGCACCGGCACCCACGCCGGGCCGCTCGGCACCCGGCTCGGCCCCGTCCCGGACTTCCCGCTGCTCGGCCTGCTCCCCGCCGACCGCGGCCCCGACTGGCACCTGCTGGCCTGCGCGGCGCCCGCGGCGGCGGCCGTCCTCGCGGGGGTGCTGCTCGGCCGCGCCGCCACGCGCTGGGCGCTCGGCCCCACCGCGGCCGTCGCCACCGCCCTCGCCCTCGCCGCCACCCCCCTCGGCCTGCTGGCCGGCTGGGCCTGCGGCGGCGCGCTCGGCCCCGGCCGGATGTCCCGACTCGGCCCCGTCCCCTGGCAGTTCGGCCTCGCCCAGACCGCCTGGCTGCTCGCCCTCGCCCTCCCCACCGCCCTGCTCCACCGCTGGTGGCACCGCCGTCCCCGCACCGCCGCCGGCCCGGGCGCCCTGATCCGCCTCCGCTGCGCCGCCCACGCCCTGGTCTGCCGCCTCGCGCCCTGACGGGGGAGTTGCTGCGGGAGCGGCGCGCCCGCGCCGCAGGGCCGACGGGGCGTCGGTCTGCGGCGCGGGCGGGTGCCGATCGGTTGTGCCGGGCCGTGGTGCGGGCGGGTGCCGGGGGCGGTCAGGCGTCGTGGTGGAGGAGGACGTGGCGGCCGAGGAGGGTGGCGGCGGCGGTCCAGGCGGCCATCAGGAGGAGGCCGGTGAGGTGGCCGAAGGGGACGTCGGGGGAGTCGGCGAGGAGGAGGGCGTAGCGGCCGGCGCGGTCGGGGAGGTAGACGGCGGCCTCGCGCAGGCCGGGGATCGCGGTGAGGGCGGTGGTACCGAGGAAGAACAGCGGGGAGAGCAGGCCGAGCGCGGCGGTCTGGTTGCGCAGGGCCGTGGTGAGGGAGAGGCAGAGGAGCAGCAGCAGCGGGTGGTAGAGGACGGCGGCGGCGAGTGCCCGTCCCAGACCGGGGGTGCCCAGGTCGAGGCCCACCGTGGCCAGGGTGGCGGCGAGTTGGCCCGCCACGGTGGCGAGGCCGACGGCCAGGCCGAGGCCCGCGCCGAGCAGCAGCTTGGCCCGGAGCAGGCGGGCCCGGTCGGGGACGGCGGCCAGCGAGGCGGCCAGGGTGCCGGAGGCGTACTCCTGGCCGATCAGCAGGATGCCCAGGCAGACCACCGCGACCTGGCCGAAGTTCAGGCCGTAGCCGAGGCCCTCCATCGGGTCGTCGGAGAGCGAGTGGTCGGTGCGGCCGTACGCGATCTGGACGGCGGCCGTGATGCCCGCGCCGAGCGCGACCGCGAGCAGCGGCGTCGTCCACAGCGGGCGCAGCGAGGTGAACTTGGCCCACTCGGCGCGCAGCGGGCGGGTGGCGGGGGCGGTGCCGGTGCCGGTGCCGGTGGTCATGCCGCCACCGCCCGGTACTCGACGGCGTCCGCGGTCATCCGCATGAAGGCCTCCTCCAGGGAGTCGTGGGTGACGGAGAGTTCGATCAGGGCGACCCGGTGCTCGGCGGCGAGCGCGCCGAGCCGCCCGGGGTCGCCGTCGGGGACGTCGAAGGCCCCGTCGCCGACCGGGACGGCCCCGGGGTGGGCGGTGGCGAGCAGCGCGGCCAGCGCGGCCGGGTCGACGGCGCGGACCCGGACCCGGCGGCGGCCGTGCGCGGCGAGGAACTCCGGGGTGGTGGCGTCGGCGAGCAGCCGGCCGCGGCCGATCACCACCAGCCGGTCGGCGGTCCGTGCCATCTCGGCCATCAGGTGGGAGGAGACCAGCACCGCCCGGCTCTCGGCGGCCAGGCGGCGCAGCAGGTCGCGGAGCCACCGGACGCCCTCCGCGTCCAGGCCGTTGGCGGGCTCGTCGAGCAGCAGCGCGGCGGGGTCGCCGAGCAGGGCGGCGGCGATGCCCAGGCGCTGGCGCATGCCGAGCGAGAAGGTGCGGATGCGGTGCCCGGCGACCCCGGTCAGGCCGACCAGGTCGAGGACCTCCTCGGTGCGGCGCTCCGGCAGCGCGTGCGAGGCGGCGATCCAGCGCAGGTGGCCGCGGGCGGTCCGGCCGGGGTGGACGGCCTGGGCGTCCAGCAGGGCGCCGACCCGCCGCAGCGGGGCGGCGAGTTCGGCGTAGGGGCGGCCGTCGACCAGCGCCTGCCCGGCGGTCGGCCGGTCCAGGCCGAGGACCATCCGCAGGGTGGTCGACTTGCCCGCGCCGTTCGGGCCGAGGAAGCCCGTCACCAGGCCGGGCTCCACCCGGAACCCGAGCCCGTCGACGACCCGTCGGCCGCCGTACTCCTTGGTCAGTCCGCTGATCCCGATCACCGCTGTGCGCCTCCTCCGGCCCGTTGCTTCGGTGGCACCGAGTCAACCGGGCGGCGGGCGCCGGGAGATCCCGCCGGGGAGGGGCCCGGCTCCCTCCCGGGAGGGAGGACGCGGCGGCGGGCCGGGCGGCAGGATGGTCGGATGATCTTCGCCCCGCTGCTCCGCCCCGCCACCTACGCCCGCTGGCTGCACCTGATGCTGGGGCTGGTGTTCGCGGGGGTGATGGTGCTGGTGTACCCGGGCGTCGAGGGCGGCCCGCCGCTGCGGACGGCGCTGCTCGCGGCGGCCGTGGACGTGCCGGTGCTGGGCCTGCTGGCGCTGCTGCCCGCGGTGCGCCGGCAGGAGGGGGTGCAGGCCCGGCTGCTGCTGGTGCCGGAGCGGGAGGAGTCGATCGGGGTGGCGCCGTCGGCCGACTGGGCGGACCGGGGCCGGACGGCGTGCTGGCTGGTGGCCCGGGTCGTGCTCGGCGTCGCGCTGGGCGGGGCGACGGCGCGGGCGATCGCCGTGTCCGGGGACGCGCTGCGGGCGCCGTTCGGGCCGCGGGCGCTGCTCGCCCCGCTCGCGCTGTTCGCCCTGCTGTGGCTGGTGGTGCTCGCCGGTCGGCTCCAACTCGCACTCGCGGAAAGGCTGTTGGGGCCGTCGCGGGCGGAGCGGCTGGCGGCGGCGGAGGCCCGGGCGGAGCGCCTGCTGGAGCGCAACCGGCTGGCCCGGGAACTGCACGACTCGATCGGCCACGCGCTGACCGTGACGGTCCTGCAGGCCGGCGCGGCCCGCGAGGTGGCCGATCCGGCGTTCCGGGAACGGGCGTTGGAGGCGATCGAGACCACCGGGCGGCGGGCCCTGGACGACCTGGAGCGGATGCTGGTGCTGCTGCGCGAGCAGCCCGAGCAGACCGCCGCCGAGCAGCCCGGGCTGGACCGGGCCGGGGAGCTGTTCGCCGCCGCCCGGGCGGCCGGCAGCCCCGTCGACGCCGAACTGGCCGTCCGCGCCGCCGAGTTGCCCGGGGTGCTGTCCCGCGAGGCGTACCGGATCGTCCAGGAGGGCGTCACCAACGCGCTGCGGCACGCCCCGGGCGCGCCGATCCTGGTCCGGGCCGCCGTCGCGGACGGCGCGCTGGAGCTGTCCTGCCGCACCGCCCTTACCGGGGGCGGGAGTTCGCGCCGCGGCGGCGGCAAGGGCCTGCGCGGGGTGCGGGAGCGCGCCGTCCTGCTCGGCGGCGCGTGCGCGGCCGGACCGGACGGGCCGGACTGGCTGCTGCGGGTGCGGCTGCCGCTACGGTTGGGCCGGTGACCGTGATCGAGGTGCTGCTCGCCGACGACGAGGAACTGATCCGGGCCGGGCTGCGCGCCGTCCTGGACGCCCAGCCGGACCTGCGGGTGGTCGGCGAGGCCGAGGACGGCGCCGAGGCGCTGGCGATGGCCCGGGCGCTGCGCCCCGACGTGGTGCTGATGGACGTCCGGATGCCCGGGGTGGACGGCCTGGCGGCGACCCGGGCGATCCTCCGCGACGGCGGCGCGGACGCGCCGAGGATCCTGGTGGTGACCACCTTCGAGGCCGACGACTACGTGTACGAGGCGCTCCGGGCGGGCGCCGCCGGGTTCCTGCTGAAGCGCACCCGCCCCGCCGAGATCGCCCGGGCGGTGCGGCTGGTCGCGGCGGGGGAGTCGCTGCTGTTCCCGGCGGCGATCCGCCGGCTGGCCGCCGACCGGGCCGCCGACCGGCCGGACGGGGCGGACGGCGGCGCGGTGGCCCGGGCCGGGCTGACCGGGCGGGAGGCCGAGGTGCTCCGGCTGATGGCCCGCGGCCTGTCCAACGCGGAGATCGGCGGGCAGCTGCACCTGGGCGTGCAGACGGTGAAGACGCACGTCAGCGCGGTGCTCGGCAAGCTCGGGGCGCGCGACCGGACCCAGGCGGTGATCGCGGCCTACGAGTCGGGCTTCGTCTCCCCGGCGGGGGACTGACCGGCGGGGGGCCGACCTGTGCCGGGCCGACCCGCGGCCCGGCACCCCGTCACTCGTCGGCGCCCTCGGTCATGGTGACCAGCCAGGCCGGGGCCGGCTCGTCCACGGCGCAGCTCTGCGCGCCCTCCTTGGTGAGCGCGCTGTTCACGCAGTCCAGGTAGTCGTGGTAGGCGAACTGCAGGGCGAAGACGGAGAGCGACATCACCAGCGCCAGGCCGCCGGTGATCAGCGCGCTGAGCGCGGCCGGGACCTGCGGGCGGACCGGGCGCGGGGCGAACGGGTCGGCGACCGGCTCGGCGGGGGTGCGCAGCACCGTGACGGCGTACCAGACGGCGAGCAGGGCGAGCGGGAAGCCGACCCACGGGAAGGTCGCCAGCACGGCCAGCAGCGCGGCGAAGCCGCACAGCAGGGCGTTGCGGGCGGTGCGGTGCAGCGGGTCGGACGGGTCCAGCTTCGGGCCGGCGGGCTGCTCGGGCTGGGGCCGGCCCCACGGCGACTGCTCGCCCTCGGGGCGCTCGCCGCCCGGCCCGTCGGCGGGCGGCTGCGGGACGCGGGGACGCCAGGGCTGGTCGGGGGCGCCGGGCGGAGGGGGCGCGAAGGGGTTGCGCTCGCCGCTGTCCTCGCCGCTGCTCATGGTGTCGACCGTTTCTGCTCGTCGGTTGCCCGCCCGGTGGTGGGGGATCGGGCGGTCGCTCAATGATCCCCCAGCCGGTTCCCGGCTGTCCGGCACCCCGCCAGGTTGGTGCCGGGGACTCCGGGAGATCCCCGTCTCAGCTACGCGCGTAGCGTTGCCGGGCGGTTACAGCCGCCCTCCCACCAGCCGTTATCGTGGTGACGGTCGGCGGCTTCCGGACCGGACCGGGGCGACCGCAGCGCCGCGACCGCCCGGTGGTCCACCGCCGCTCCCGACCTGCCGCCGCCCGTAGTGGCCCCACCGACGGTGGACGTACCAGCGGGCGGCACCCGACGTACGGAGAATCGCGCCGTGGCTGCCGCTGACGCCCAAGTCTTCCCGCCCCGCACCCCCGGCCCGGCCCGGCTGGTGGTGCTGGTCTCCGGCTCCGGCACCAACCTGCAGGCACTGATCGACGCCGCCGCCGACCCCGCCTGGGGCGCCGAGATCGTCGCCGTCGGCGCCGACCGCGCGGGCATCGCGGGCATCGAGCGGGCCGAGCAGGCCGGTCTCCCGGTCTTCGTCGAGAAGGTCGGGGACCACGCCGACCGGGCCGGCTGGGACGCCGCGCTGACCGCCGCCGTCGCCGCGCACGAACCCGACCTGGTGGTCACCGCCGGGTTCATGAAGATCCTCGGCCCCGCCTTCGTCACGGCCTTCGCCGGACGCACCGTCAACACCCACCCCGCGCTGCTGCCCGCCTTCCCCGGGGCGCACGGCGTCCCCGACGCGCTGGCGTACGGGGTCAGGGTCACCGGCTGCACCGTGCACCTGGTCGACGCCGGGGTGGACACCGGGCCGATCATCGCCCAGGGCGTGGTGGCCGTCGAGGACGCCGACCACGCGGACGGCGGCGAGGCGCTGCACGAGCGCATCAAGACTGTCGAGCGCAAGCTGCTCGTCGAGGTCGTGGGCCGGCTGGCCCGCGAAGGACACCGCATCGAGGACCGAAAGGTATGGATTCCGGCATGAGCGAGCGAAGCGAGCGAATCGTAGAGAGGCGCGCGTGGTGCTCCAGCGCCCCGGCGAGCGAAGCGAGGCGGGTCGCATGAGCGCCGCCCCCTCCGCCAACGCCCCCGTCTCCGAGAACGTGCGCCCGATCCGGCGCGCGCTGATCAGCGTCTACGACAAGACCGGACTGGAGGAGCTGGCCCAGGGCCTGCACGCCGCCGGGGTCGCCATCGTCTCCACCGGCTCCACCGCCGGCCGGATCGCCGCCGCCGGCGTCCCGGTCACCGAGGTCTCCGAGCTGACCGGCTTCCCCGAGTGCCTGGACGGCCGGGTCAAGACCCTGCACCCGCGGGTGCACGCCGGCGTCCTCGCCGACCTGCGCCTGGAGTCGCACCGCGCGCAGCTCGCCGAGCTGGGCGTCGAGCCGTTCGACCTGGTCGTGGTGAACCTCTACCCGTTCACCGCCACCGTCGCCTCCGGCGCCACCCCCGACGAGTGCGTCGAGCAGATCGACATCGGCGGCCCGTCGATGGTCCGCGCCGCCGCGAAGAACCACCCCTCGGTGGCCGTCGTGGTCGACCCGGCCCGCTACGCCGACGTCCTGACCGCCGTCCGGGGCGGCGGCTTCGACCTGCTGACCCGCAAGCGCCTGGCCGGCGCCGCGTTCGCGCACACCGCCGCGTACGACGTCGCCGTGGCGAGCTGGTTCGAGGAGTCGGGCTACACGGAGTCCGAGGCCGCGTTCCCGACCTTCCTGGGCAGCACCTGGGAGCTGGGCGACGTCCTGCGCTACGGCGAGAACCCGCACCAGCAGGCCGCGCTCTACACCGACGGCACCGGCGGCCTGGCGGGCGCGCAGCAGCTCCAGGGCAAGGAGATGTCCTACAACAACTACGTGGACACCGACGCGGCCCGCCGCGCCGCCTACGACCACGCCGAGCCCGCCGTCGCGATCATCAAGCACGCCAACCCGTGCGGCATCGGCACCGGCGCGGACGTCGCCGAGGCGCACCGCAAGGCGCACGCCTGCGACCCGGTCTCCGCGTACGGCGGCGTGATCGCCGTCAACCGCCCGGTGAGCGTCGAGCTGGCCGAGCAGATCGCCCCGATCTTCACCGAGGTCGTCGTCGCCCCCGGCTACGAGGACGGCGCCGTCGAGGTGCTGGCGAAGAAGAAGAACCTGCGGGTGCTGGTCGCCCCCGACGCCCCCGCCGACGCCCTGGAGTCCCGCCGGATCTCCGGCGGCCTGCTGCTCCAGCAGGTCGACCGGGTCGACGCGGCCGGAGACGACCCGACCACCTGGACGCTGGCCACCGGCGCGGCGCTGTCCGCCGAGGAACTGGCCGAACTCGCCTTCGCCTGGCGGGCCTGCCGGGCCGTCAAGTCCAACGCGATCCTGCTCGCCAAGGACGGCGCCTCGGTCGGCGTCGGCATGGGCCAGGTCAACCGGGTCGACTCCTGCAAGCTCGCGGTCGAGCGGGCCGGCGAGCGCGCGGTCGGCTCCTACGCCGCCTCGGACGCGTTCTTCCCGTTCGCCGACGGCCTGGAGATCCTGCTCGCCGCGGGCGTCAAGGCCGTGGTGCAGCCGGGCGGTTCGATCCGCGACGAAGAGGTGGTCGCCGCCGCCGAGAAGGCCGGCGTGACCATGTACCTCACCGGTACCCGGCACTTCTTCCACTGACCCGACACGCCGAGGGCCCCGCACTCCGTGGAGTGCGGGGCCCTCGGGCGTCGTGCGCGGGCGCTACTTCTTGATCACCACGGTGCCGGCGGCACGGTCGTGCCAGCCCTGCAGCTTGCCCGAGTTGTCGAAGAACGGCGACAGGTAGACCAGCAGCTGGCCGATGCCGCAGAGGACCGCGCCGACCTGCGGGATGATGAAGCGGACGAAGCCGCCGCCCACGCCGGGGACCTGGCCGTCGGACTCCTTGACGACCCGCAGGCCGAGCGCCATCTTGCCGAAGGTCGCGCCCTTCAGACCCACCATCAGCCATTCGTACAGCAGGTTGAAGGCGGCCAGCACCGCGATCAGCGTGAAGAAGCCGACGAAGATGCCGCCGGCCGCCTGGGACTGGTCGTTGATGCAGCTCTGGTAGGACGAGGTGCCGTAGCTGTAGCTGCTGCAGTCGTCGATGTTCTTCGACAGGCCGACCACGCTCGCCAGGCCCGCGGCCATCGCGATGCCCATGACCACGCTGACGATCACGCTGTCCAGCAGGCGCGCCAGGAAGCGCTGGCCCATCGTGGCGACCTGGACGGTGCCCAGGTAGCCGATGTTGATGTAGCCGTTGTTGGCCTGGATGGTGCCCGGGGCCTGCGGGTAGCCGTAGCCCTGCTGCGGCACCTGCTGCTGCGGGTAGCCGTAGCCCGGCTGCTGCGGGGCCTGCTGCGGGTAGCCGTAGCCCGGCTGCTGCGGCGGCTGCTGCGGGTAGCCGTAGCCCGGCTGCTGCTGCTGGCCGTACGGGTTGTTCGGGTCGGGCGGGTAGCTCATCGATGCCTCCGGGCAGGAAGGAGCGTGGACGGGACAGGAGTCTCCTGGGAGCGGACGGGCAGTGAATTCGCCGACCGCGTGGGAGAGTAGCGGACAGGTCCGACGTGAAGGGGATCAAGGACCGGCGCGCGGCCCGGGCGGGGGCTCAGGACGAGTAGTTGCTGACGGCGAGGACGATGATCGCGATGCTGATCAGCACCGCCAGGGTGTTCAGCACGATCCCGCCGATCGCCGTGTTCCGGCCCACACCGGTGGCCGCCGAGCGGTTCAGGCCCGCGATGCCGAAGCCCAGGCCCACCAGGCCGAGCAGGCCCAGGTAGAAGCAGGAGAGCAGCACCGTGATGAAGCCGATCACCACGGACGTGGTCGCCGCGTTGTTGTTCGGCGGCGCGACCGGGTACATCGGCGGCACCGGCGCCTGCGGGTAGCCGTACCCGGGCTGCGGCGGCTGCTGCGGGTAGCCGTAGCCCGGTTGCTGCGGCGGATAGGGCTGCTGGCCGTAACCGCCGTGCGGGTCCGGCTGGTACGGATTGCTCACTGTCGTCTTCCCCCGGTGTCGTCCCCCGCGGCCCTGCGGCCTGTCACCAGGCCCGGACGGCAGGAATTGCTCCGGTCATCGTGGTCCGAACCACCGCGCGCTGTCCAGCCACCTGCGGCGCGGCGGCCCGACCGTGGCGCAACCGCAACGCTCCGGGCACCGCGCGGGGACACGGCGTGACCGGGACCGCGGGCACGGCCCCGGTCCCGCATCCGGGAGAATGGGGGGCATGACTGCCCAGATTCTCGACGGCAAGGCCACCGCTGCCGCGATCAAGTCCGAACTCGCCGTCCGCGTGGCGGCCCTCAAGGAGCGGGGCATCGTGCCCGGCCTCGGCACCGTCCTGGTCGGCGACGACCCGGGCAGCCGCTGGTACGTCAACGGCAAGCACCGCGACTGCGCGGAGATCGGCATCGCCTCGCTCCAGCGCGAACTGCCCGCGACCGCCACCCAGGAGGACGTCGAGAACGTCGTCCGGGACCTCAACGCCGACCCGACCTGCACCGGCTACATCGTCCAACTCCCGCTCCCCAAGGGCCTCGACACCAACCGGGTGCTCGAACTCATGGACCCGGACAAGGACGCCGACGGCCTCCACCCGACCTCGCTCGGCCGCCTCGTCCTCGGCATCGACGGACCGCTGCCCTGCACCCCGCTCGGCATCGTCGAACTGCTCCGCCGCCACGACGTGGCCATCGACGGCGCCGAGGTCGTCGTGGTCGGCCGCGGCATCACCGTCGGCCGCTCCATCGGCCTGCTGCTCACCCGCCGCAGCGAGAACGCCACCGTGACGCTCTGCCACACCGGCACCCGCGACCTCGCCGCGCACCTGCGCAAGGCCGACATCGTGGTCGCCGCGGCCGGCGTCCCGCACCTGGTCAAGCCCGAGGACGTCAAGCCCGGCGCGGCCGTCCTCGACGTCGGCGTCTCCCGCAGCGAGGGCAAGATCGTCGGCGACGTGCACCCCGGCGTCGCCGAGGTGGCCGGCTGGATCTCCCCCAACCCCGGCGGCGTCGGCCCGATGACCCGCGCGATGCTGCTCAACAACATCGTCGAGGCGGCCGAGCGCCGCGCCGGCCACTGAGACCGGTGTCCGGCCTCAAGCGGCGCGGCCCGCGCCGACCCCCCGCCACCACCGAGGGCACCCTGCCGCCGGAGGGCTCCGCGGCCGCGCTCGGCCGCGGCCACGCCCTGCCGCTCCGGCAGTGGCCGATAACGCTGGTGCTGGCCGTCGTGCTCACCGGACTGCTGATCACCTGGGCGGGCGACTTCCGGCTCGGCCTGCTCACCGTCGGCGCCGCGCCGCTGCTCGGCGCGCTGCTCCGACTCGGCCTGCCGGACGTCGGCATGCTCGCCGTCCGCAGCCGGTTCACCGACGTCGCGCTGATGTTCCTGTTCGGCAGCGTGATCGTGGTGTTCACCCTGGTCGCCCAGCCCGACCCCTGGCTGCGGGTACCGCTGCTGGAGAACATCGGGCGCCTGATCGGGCACCCGGTGCACTGACGCCGCTCCGCGGGCGGGTGGGCCGCCGTGCCCACCCGCCCGCGCGGGGCCCTGCTCGCGCGGCGCGCGCACGCCTTGCGATAGCCTGACCCAGGTCTCTCGACATCGAGAGATCATCCTCGGCTCCAGCGCGCCGGTGTGCCTGGGGCACCTGGCGATCTGCAGGAGAAGGCTGAAATGACTCGCACCCCCGTCAACGTCACCGTCACCGGAGCCGCCGGCCAGATCGGCTACGCGCTGCTCTTCCGCATCGCCTCCGGTCACCTGCTGGGTGCCGACGTCCCGGTCAACCTGCGGCTGCTGGAGATCCCGCAGGGCCTCAAGGCCGCCGAGGGCGTCGCGATGGAGCTCGACGACTGCGCGTTCCCGCTGCTGCGCGACATCACCATCACCGACCAGGCGAACGTGGCCTTCGACGGCGCCAACGTCGCGCTGCTGGTCGGCGCCCGTCCGCGCACCGCGGGCATGGAGCGCGGCGACCTGCTCTCCGCCAACGGCGGCATCTTCGGCCCGCAGGGCAAGGCCATCAACGACAACGCCGCGGACGACATCAAGGTCCTGGTGGTCGGCAACCCGGCCAACACCAACGCCCTGATCGCCCAGCGCAACGCCCCCGACGTGCCGGCCGAGCGCTTCACCGCGATGACCCGCCTGGACCACAACCGCGCCGTCGCCCAGCTGGCGAAGAAGGCCGGCGTCACGGTCGAGGACGTCAAGAAGGTCACCATCTGGGGCAACCACTCCGCCACCCAGTACCCGGACCTGTTCCACGCCGAGATCTCCGGCAAGTCCGCCTTCGACGCCGTCGGCGCCGACCAGGAGTGGGTCGAGAACTTCTTCATCCCGAAGGTCGCCAAGCGCGGCGCCGAGATCATCGAGGTCCGCGGCGCCTCCTCGGCCGCCTCGGCCGCGAACGCCGCCATCGACCACGTGCACACCTGGGTCAACGGCACCCCGGCCGGCGACTGGACCTCGATGGGCATCGTCTCCGACGGCTCCTACGGCGTGCCGGCCGGCCTGATCTCCTCCTTCCCGGTCACCACCTCGAACGGCACCTTCGAGATCGTCCAGGGCCTGGACCTCTCCGAGTTCGACCGCAAGCGGATCGACGCCTCGGTCGGCGAGCTCGCCGAGGAGCGCGACGCGGTGCAGGAGCTCGGCCTCATCTGAGCGCCGCTCCACCGCGTGTGAAAGGCCGGGCGCCCACGGGGCGCCCGGCCTTTCCCTACACTCGGGCCGTGAGCGAAACCCTGCAGGACGCGGCGCTCGTCCTGGTGTTCATCATGCTGGGCGGCCTGTTCAACGTCGCCGAGATCGCGCTGATCTCGCTGCGCGAGGGCCAGATCCGGGCGCTGGAGGCCGCCGGCACCCGGCGGGCCGCGCGGGCCGCGCACCTGGCCGCCGACCCGAACCGCTTCCTGGCCGCCGTCCAGGTCGGGGTGACCTGCATGGGCTTCCTGTCGGCCGCGTTCGGCGCCGACACGCTGGCCGGCAAGCTCGCGCCGGTCTTCGTCCGGGCCGGCCTCTCCGAGGGCGTCGCGGACGCCGTCGCGCTGGTCTCGCTGACCCTGGTGATCTCCTACGCCTCCCTGGTGCTGGGCGAGTTGACGCCCAAGCGGATCGGCCTGCAGCGGGCCGAGTCGATCGCGCTGCTGGCCGCCCCCGTGGTCGACGTGATGTCGGTGGCGCTGCGGCCAGTGATCTGGCTGCTCGGCCACTCCACCAACCTGATGGTCCGGCTGCTCGGCGGCGACCCGTCCGCCGGACGCGGCGTGATGAGTTCCGAGGAACTCCGCGGCCTGGTCGCCGCCAACACCGAACTCGGCTCCGACGAACGCGAGTTGATCAATGAGGTGTTCGCGGCCGGGGAGCGCCAGCTGCGCGAGGTGATGGTGCCGCGCACCGAGGTGACCTTCCTGGACGGCGACCGGCTGGTCGGCGAGGTCCGGACCGAGACCGACTCCGCGCCGCACTCCCGCTACCCGGTCGTCGAGGGCTCCTACGACGCCGTCACCGGCTTCGTGCACGTCCGCGACCTGTACGGGGCGCGGGCCGAGCAGGCCCCCCGGGTCCGCGACCTGGCCCGCCCGGTGAAGCTGCTGCCCGCCACCAAGAAGGTGCTGGAGGCGATGAGCGAGATGCGCCGCGAGGGCCACCACCTGGCGATCGTGGTCGACGAGTACGGCGGCACCGCCGGCATCGTCACCCTGGAGGACCTGGTCGAGGAGGTGATCGGCGAGATCCGCGACGAGTACGACGCCCAGGACACCACCGCGACCCGGCGGCTGGCCGGCGGCGGCATCGAGCTCGACGGCATGCTCAACCTCGGCGACTTCGCCGAGGAGACCGGCTTCGCGCTGCCCGAGGGCCCCTACGAGACGGTGGCCGGCTACGTGGTCCGGGAACTCGGCCGGCTGCCCCGGCAGGGCGACCAGGTGGTCACCGGCACCGGCGCGAAACTCACCGTCGCCCGGCTCGACGGGCGGCGGATCGAACGGGTCCGGGTGAGCGCCGTCACACTCGGCGATCCGGTCGGCCCGGAGGTTTCCTGAGCGGCCCGGGGAACTGGAAGAATGGCCCGCATGGTCAACGCAGCGGTCACCGGTCCGGTGAAGGACCGTCCCCGGGTGCTCTCCGGCATCCAGCCCACCTCAGGCTCCTTCCACCTGGGCAACTACCTCGGCGCGGTGCGCCAGTGGGTCGACCTGCAGGAGGCCAACGACGCCTTCTACATGGTGGTCGACCTGCACGCGATCACCGTCGAGCAGGACCCGGAGACCCTGCGGAACAACACCCGGATCTCCGCCGCCCAGCTCCTCGGCGCCGGCCTCGACCCGGAGCGCTGCACCCTGTTCGTGCAGTCCCAGGTGCCCGAGCACGCCCAGCTCGCCTGGGTGATGAACTGCCTCACCGGCTTCGGCGAGGCCGCCCGGATGACCCAGTTCAAGGACAAGTCCGCCAAGCAGGGCACCGACCGCACCACCGTCGGCCTGTTCACCTACCCGGTGCTGATGGTCGCCGACGTCCTGCTCTACCAGGCCGACGCGGTCCCGGTCGGCGAGGACCAGCGCCAGCACCTGGAGCTCACCCGCGACCTCGCGGACCGCTTCAACACCCGCTACGGGCAGACCTTCACCGTTCCCAAGCCGTACATCCTCAAGGAGACGGCGAAGATCCAGGACCTGCAGGACCCCGCCGCCAAGATGAGCAAGTCCGCGGCCAGCGACAAGGGCCTGATCAACCTGCTCGACCCGGCGAAGGGCAGCGCCAAGAAGTTCAAGAGCGCCGTCACCGACACCGACACCGTGGTGACGTACGACGAGGCGAACAAGCCCGGCGTCTCCAACCTGCTGCGCATCCACTCCGCGCTCAGCGGGACGTCGATCGACGACCTCGTCGCGCACTTCGAGGGCAAGATGTACGGCGCCCTGAAGACCGAGCTGGCCGACCTGTTCACCGAGTGGGTCACCCCGTTCCAGGCCCGCACCCAGCAGTACCTGGACGACCCGGCCGAACTCGACCGGGTGCTCGCGCTGGGCGCCGAGAAGGCCCGCGCGGTGGCGTCCGAGACGCTCGCCCAGGTCTACGACCGCATCGGCTTCCTGGCGCCCAAGCGCTGATGCCGACGGCTGCCGCCCGCGATGGTGACGGTCCCGACGGGACCGTCACCATCGGCGTGTCCATACACGTCCCCGAACCGTACGGCAGCCGGGTGCAGGACGCCCGGGCCGGGCACGGCGACCCGCAGGCCCGCTCGATACCCACCCACGTCACCCTGCTGCCGCCGACCGAGGCCCGCCCCGAGCTGCTGCCCGCCGTCCGGCGGCACCTGCGCGCCGTGGCCGCCGCCCAGCGCCCGTTCCGGATGCTGCTGCAGGGCAGCGGCACCTTCCGCCCGGTCACCCCGGTGGTCTACATCCGGGTCGAGGAGGGCGCCCAGGAGTGCCGGGTGCTGGAGGCCGAGGTCCGCTCCGGGCCGCTCGCCCGCGAACTCGCCTTCCCCTACCACCCGCACGTCACCGTCGCGCACGGCCTGTCCGAACCGGCCCTGGACGCGGCCTACGAGAAGACCCGCGGCTTCCGCGCGGTCTTCGACGTCGCCGAGTTCGTGCTCTCCCGGTTCGGCGCCGACGGCGTCTGGCGGCCCTGGGAGTCCTTCCGCTTCGGCCTCGGCGGATGAACTTTTCCTGACCGTCTGCCAATCGGCTGAGAAACGTCCCGGTTTACTGCCTTCCGTCCCGCCGCATTGTTAGCGTCACCGTGAAATCCGGTGCGGCGGGAGTGACATGGCGGTCAGGCAGGCGGTTCCCCAGCCGGTACGACGACTCGCCGGGCGCGCGCTGCGGGCCTGCGGACTGCTGCCCGCGCCGCCCGCCCCCGCCCCCGCGCCGCCCGACCCGCGCCGCCGCCGCGAGGACGCGCTCGCCGCCGCCGACCCGGCGCTGACCCGGCACGGCGGACGGCTCGCCACGGTCCGCGACGACCTGCTCGACCCGCAGGCCCGGCTGGCCAACCTGGCCGAGGCCGCCGCCGCGCTCGACACCGCCGCCGTCCCCTACCTGCTGGTGCCCGACCGCGGCGTCCGGCACCGGCTCGGCGTGCCGCCCGGCCACCGGGAGGCCGCGCTGGCCGCCGTCGCCGCCGCCTTCCGCGGCGCCCCCGTCTACGCGGCGCTGCTCGGCCACGGCCGGGTGCACGCCACCGTGCTCGCCGAGGAGCTGCCTGCCGCCGCGGCCGCCCACGAGACGCCCGGGCCGCCCGGGACCGAGCCCCCCGAACGGGTCAAGGGCGTCCGCCTGTACCGGCCGGTGGTGACCTCCGGCCGCACCCTCCACTACGGCCGGGAGCACGGCTGCGACCTGGAGTTCTGGGACGCCGCCGAGTCCTCGGCCGGGGCGGTCGCCGCGATCGCCGAGACCCCGTTCGGCTGGTGGCTGCCCTCGCTGGAGCCGGCCGGCACCGTCCGGGTCGGCGACCGCGACTACCCCGTCGCCGAGCCCTTCCTGCACACCCTGCCGGAGGACGTCCGGTTCCCCGTCGACGCCGTGCTGACCTGGGTCGACGGCGCCGACCCCCGGTGGCGGGCCCGCCGCGCCGAGGCCCGGGCCCGGCTGCTCGGCACCGGCCCGGACGACGCCCCCGCCGCTCCCGACCCCGCCGCTCCCGGCCACGACGACGGCGAGCACGACGACGGCGACCACCGCTACCGCAGCCACGACGAACTGCGGTACTGCCTGCGCTCGATCGCCATGTACGCCCCCTGGGTCCGGCACGTCCACCTGATCACCGACGACCAGCTGCCGGACTGGCTGGACACCACCGTGCCCGGCCTGAGCGTGGTCGCGCACCGCGACCTGCTGCCGGACGGCCCGGTGTTCAACTCGCACGCCATCGAGACCGGCCTGCACCGCGTCCCCGGCCTGGCCGAGCACTTCCTGTACTTCAACGACGACACCTTCCTCGGCCGCCCGGTCCGCCCCGAGGACTTCTTCCTCGGCAACGGCCGGCCCAAGGTCTGCCGCGACACCCGCCGCGTCCCGCCCGCCGCGCCGACCGTCCGGCCCGACGTGTACACCGCCGCCCAGCAGCACACCCGCCGGCTGCTGGAGCGCGACCACGGCCGGGCCTTCGCCCGGGTGCTCGCGCACGTCCCCTACCCGCTCCGGCGCGACCTGCTGGAACGGGCCGAACGGCACTGGCCGCGGGCGTGGGAGGCCACCGGCCGCTCGGTGTTCCGGGCCGCCGACGACATCGCCCCGATCACCCTGGCGCTCTACCACGCGCAGCTCCGCGGCGACGCCGTCGACGGCGCGCTGCGCCACGACTACCTGGCGCTGGACCGGGCCGCGGACCGCGACCGGCTGCCCGGGCTGCTGGCCGCCCGCGACCTGGACGCGTTCTGCCTGGCCGACGGGGACGCCGACGCCGACGCCGACCGGGGCCCGGCGGTCGCCGCGTTCCTCACCGGCTACTTCCCGGTGCCCGGCCCGTTCGAGCGGCCCGAGCGCCCCGGGCGGTCAGCCCCCGCCACCGAGGGCGAGCATCCGGTCGACCACGCGGGCGGCCGCGCCGCCGTCGTCGAGCGGGCAGAACCGCTCCCGGAACCGGCGGCGGGCATCCCGGTGCCGCGCCGGGTCGAGGGAGCGCAGGGCGGCGACCAGCCCCTCCGAGTCGCCCAGGAGCGGACCGGGCGCCGACCGCTCGAAGTCGAAGGTGAAACCGCGCAGCGCGTCCCGGTAGTGGGCCAGGTCGTAGGTGAAGAACAGCATCGGCCGACCGGTCACCGCGAAGTCGAACATCACCGAGGAGTAGTCGGTGACCAGCACGTCGGCGACCAGCAGCAGATCCTGCACGTCCGGGTGGTCGGCGACGTCGCGGACGAAGCCGTCGTCCGGCAGCGCCCCGCCGACGTGCACGTGCGGGCGCAGCAGCAGCACGTGGTCACGGCCCAGCGCGGCCCGGGCGGCGGCCAGGTCGAGGCGTAGGTCCAGGGCGTGCCGGCCGCCGGGCCCGGGCCGGTCGTCGCGCCAGGTCGGGGCGTACAGCACCACCCGGCGGCCCGCGGGCAGGCGCAGCCGGCGGCGGATCGCGGCGACCTCGGCGGGGTCGGGGCGGGCCAGCCGGTCGGTGCGCGGGCAGCCGGCCTCCAGCACCTCGCCGCGGTAGCCGAAGGAGGCGCGCAGCTCCGGGGTGGCGAACGGGCCGGGAGAGACCAGCAGGCTCCACTGCCGGACCTCGCGGTCCAGCCGCTCCAGGTAGCCGTCGGCGGCGGCCCAGCCGGGCGGCATCCGGTGGCCGATCCGCTTCAGCGGGGTGCCGTGCCAGAGCTGCACCACCTGCTGGCCGTCCCGGCGGCGCAGGAAGTCCGGGAAGTGCGTGTTGCCGACCAGGTAGCGGCAGGTGGCCAGGGCCTCGTACCACTCGGGGCTCCACTGCCGGACGGCGCGGGCGCCCTCCGGGGCCGTCCCCTGCCCGTCCTCGATCACCCACAGGTGCTCCAACTCCGCTCCCCGGAGCACCAGTTCGGCGTGCACGGCGCGCGGGTGGCAGGCGTGGCCGCGGCCGCCGAACACGTCGTACAGCACCGCCTCGCGGAGCGGGCGGCGGCGGGCCGCCGGGTAGGTCTCGGTGCGCAGGCGGTGCTGGCGGTACGCGCTGCGCTCGGTGGCGGACAGCACCGGGAGGCTGTCCACGATCAGGGTGTCGTGCCAGCGGCGCTGCAGCAGGAAGGACTTGCCGAGGACGCCGGCCCGGGCCGGGAGCGCGGGCAGGGCGGCCGGGTGCAGCCGCACCGGATGGCCGGCGGTGTCCGGGCCGGGCCCGGCGGGGCGCAGCAGGACCTCCCAGACGCCCTTGGCGAGCGGGCGGGGGGTGCCGTCAGTGCCGGGCGGGGCGAGCGGCAGCCGGGCGGTGAACCGGCCGCCGGGGGCGGGCCGGGCGGGGGCGCGGCGCTCGCGGCCGTCGCCGGTGTGCCGCAGCACCAGGTCCAGCGGGCCGGCGTCGGCGGGGAACTCCCCGGCCAGTTCGAAGCCGCCGGGGGCGGGGGCGATCAGGTCGACCAGCGGCTCGGCCGGCTGGACGCAGAACTGCAGTGACCCGTCGGCGAGTTGCTTGGCGTACAGGACCGTCCGGCCGTCCGGCAGCGGGAGTTGGCGCGGGCCGTCGGGGGGGTGCCGCAGCACCAGCGGGGCGGGGCCGCCGGGCAGGGCCAGTTCGGGCTCCCAGTGGCCGGGGGCGGGGCTCGGGACGGTGCCGACCAGGGCGGTGAACTCGCTTCCCCGCCAGTGCGCCTGACTCTGGATCAGCTCGCCGGTGGCGCGGTGGCGCAGCACCAGCGGGCCGCCGCCGGGGCCGGTGGCGGTGCCGCGCAGCTCGAAGCCGTCGGGCCGGGACCGGCAGGAGTCGACCCGGGCCTGCGGCCGGCGCAGCGTCAGGACCAGGGCGCCGTCGGCGGCGGCGAGCACCAGCTGGGCGGTCGGGCCGGTCCACCGGGCCGGGGGGTACTCGCCGGCCCCGCACCAGTGCGGGAGGAGCGGGGTGCGGGCCCGGCGCAGGCCGGAGCCGACGGCGGCCCAGAGCTGCCAGGCGGCCTCGCCCCCGGCGCCGGGCCGGGCGCGCAGCAGGGCGGGGTCGAGCCGGGCGGTGAAGCCGGTCCAGTCGAGGCCGTGCCGGGTCTGCGCGCTGTCGTCGGTGGCCTCGGGCAGGTGGCGGGGGGTGGTGCGGAGCCGGACGGTGCGGCGGCCGCCGTCGAGCGGCCGCAGCTCCAGGACGACCCGGGTCTGCCCGGGCCGCTCGCCGGGCCGGTCGGTGAGCCGGCCCTCGCCGAGCAGGACGAGCACGTCGCCGTCCCAGGCCGCGTCGCGCAGGGCGGCGACGGCGGTCGCGGCGGGGGAGTCGGGCCGGGCCGGGCGGGCGGCGGTGGCGGGGCGCCGTACCTGGGGGGACATTCCCGTTATCCCAGTGCAAGGGCCGGGGAAAAGTCAATTCCCTCCCTTTTTCGACCATACGAAAAAGGGAGGGAATTGATATCTGCTCATATTATTTACTCGGAGGGATGTCCGCTGCTCTCCCCGCCCGCCGCCAGCAGCGCGTCCGCCACCCGCGCCGCCGCACCGCCGTCGTCCAGGTCGGCGTACGCCTCCCGGAACGCCGCGTACCGGTCGGCGTACGCCGCGGCGACCCCCGGCAGGTCGCCCAGCGCCTCGACCAGTTCGGCCGAGGTGCGCAGCACCGGACCCGGGGCCTTGGCCTCGTAGTCCAGGGCGAAACCGCGCAGGTTGTCCCGGTAGTGCTCCAGGTCGGGGGCGAAGAACAGCACCGGGCGGCCGGTGTTCAGGAAGTCCAGCGCCACCGCCGAGTAGTCCGTCACCAGGGCGTCCGCGGCCAGCAGCAGCTCCGCCGTGTCGGGATAGGTCGAGACGTCCCACACGTAGCCGTCGCCGGCGCCGGGGACCTGCCCGCAGACCAGCTCGTGCGCCCGCACCAGCAGCACCTGGTCGTCGCCGAGCGCGGCCCGGGCCGCCGCCAGGTCCAGCTGCAGGTTGAACTGGTAGCCGCCCTCCGGCAGCCGCCGGTCCTCGCGGAAGGTCGGCGCGTACAGCACCACCCGCTTGCCCTCCGGCAGGCCCAGCTGCTCGCGGACCCGCTCGGCGGTCTTCTCCCGGTCGGCGGCGAACAGCACGTCGTTGTGCGGGTGGCCGCTCTCCAGCACCGTGCCCCCGTAGTCGAAGGCCCGCCGCAGCACCGGCACCGCCCAGCGGCTGCCCGCCACCAGCAGGCTCCACTGCGGGACCTCCTGCGCCAGGTGGTCCAGGTAGTCGGCGTCGGTGAACCAGACCTTCTCGAAGTCCTTGCCGATCCGCTTCAGCGGGGTGCCCTGCCAGGTCTGCAGGACCACCTGGCCGGGCCGGCGGCGGAACCAGGTCGGCAGGTGGGTGGAGGCCACCACGTACTTCGAGGTCGCCAGCGCCCGGTACCACTCCGGCGAGCGGTGCCGCACGCCCTCGGCGGTCTGCGGCAGCTCGGTCTGCAGGTCCACGGTGGTCCACAGGTGCCGCAGCGGCAGGCCCCGGCGCACCAGCTCCTCGTGCACCGCCCGCGGCGAGTCCGCGTACTGGCCGCCCTGCGAGGACCACGGGTCCTCGCGCACCGTGTGGTACACCACCGCGTCGGCCAGCGGCTCGGCCTGCAGCGCCGGGAAGGACCGCCGCAGCTTGCGCTGCATGTAGCCGCTGCGCTCGCCGGAGTCCAGCGGGTCGTGCGACTCCAGCGACAGCGTGTCGAACAGGCGGCGCTCCAGCGCCACCCGCTTGCCCCGGGCCTCGACCTCCAGCGGCAGCGCGTCGAACGCGGACGGCGCCACCGCCGCCGTCGGCCAGACGCTGTCGACCGGCGCGCCGACCGGGCGGAACAGCACCCGCCAGGTGCCCTTGTGCAGCGGCACCCGGCCCGCGAAGGACGCGGTCGGCACGGCGGGCAGCGCGGCCCGGAACCGGCCGTCGGCGACCTCCGCCGGGTAGACGTGCTCCTCGTGCCGCTTCAGGTGCCGGACCACCAGCTCGTAGCGGTGCGTGCCGGGCAGCGGGAAGGAGCCGCTGAGCACGAAGCCCTCGCCGTCCTTGGCCCGCGAGACCTGCTCCACCACCGGCTGCAGGACCTGGTCGGCCAGCTGCAGGTGCCCGCCCGGCGAGGGCTGGGCGTACAGCATCCGGGTGTCCCCGTCGATCGGCAGCCGCAGCTCCACCGGGGCGGCCCGGTCGTCCAGCGCCAGCGGCAGCGTGCCGCCGTCGGCGAGCTTCAGCTCGACGTCCCAGCGGTCCCGGGAGCGCTCCTCGGCCACCGGGTCGAGCGCGGCCCAGGCGACCCGGACCGCGGTCAGCTCGGCGACCGGCACCCGCGCCGTGAACGGCAGGTCGAGGCCGACCGGGGTGCCGAGCTCCAGCTCGGCGAACACCTCCCGCTCGGACTCGGCGTGCCGCAGCCGCAGCTCCGCGCCCGCCAGGTCGACCCCGGAGCGGACCAGGCCGCGCAGCTCGACGGCGCCGTCCGCGGCGCCCGCCGACACGGCGCGCGCCCGCACCCGCTCCACCTTCAGCAGCAGGTGGTTGTCGCGCGACCACGGGACGATCCGGACGTCCTCCTCGACCCAGTGCACCGGCGGGTGCTCGGAGCGGTCGTGCCAGCCGACCGACACCCGGCCCTTGGAGACGCCGCCCTTGCCGACGCCCGCCACCAGCACCCGCCAGGAGCCCTCCTTCCAGGCGCCGCGGTGCTTCAGCCGCTGCGGGTCGACCACCGCGGAGAAGCCCGCCCAGTCGCAGGAGTACAGGTCGTGCGGGGACGAGGCGGTCGCCTCGGGGCTGTACTGGTTCCGGGTCTGCACCGCGATCACCCGGCGGCCCTTGGCCTCGCGCAGGATCAGCACCTTCATCATGTCGTGCTTGTGCTCGACGCCCAGGTGCTCGGGGAAGGCGTGCCCGGTGAGCTGCAGCCGGCCGTCCGTCCAGCGCGCCTCGTACAGCCGCGAACGCATCACCATCGCGTTCTTCAGCCGCAGCACGTCCGCCGGGACGCTCTTGCGGCCGCCGCGCAGGAACGGGTAGTCGGCGTACGGGCGGAGCAGGCCGCGGGCCGGGGCGGCCCCGTTGCTGTCCTGCTCGAAGCGCAGCTGCTCGACCAGCTCGTCCAGCCGGCCCTGCAGGGTCAGGTGGTACTTCAGCCGCAGCGGCGCCCGCAGCTTGCGGACCTGCTCGGGGCCGATCGCCCGGAGCAGCCGGCCGGCCGACTCCAGGTAGGCCGCGTTGTACTCCGGGTCGTCCTCCAGCACCGAGCCGAAGAACATCGGGATCTCTTCGAGCAGGTTGTTCTCGTCGTACGTGCGCAGGTACTTCCGGAACTTGGGGTCGGCCTGCTGCGACAGCCAGTCCCGGACCAGCTCCATCGACTTCACCCGGTCGAGGACGCCCTTGGGGTTGGTCTTCATCTGGGTGATCGACATCTCGCCGACCTCCCGCTCGCGCCAGTGGTAGATCGGCTCGGCCAGCACGTCCACCCGGCGGGCCAGGAAGTGGTGCGGCACGCTGACCGGCGCGTCCTCGTACAGGATGCCCTCGGGGTACAGCACGCCCGCCTCGTCGAAGAACGAGCGGCGGTAGACCTTGTTCCAGGCCGTCCGGTCGGTGATCAGCGCCGGGATCTCGGTGATGTGGGTGCGCAGCCGGGTCGCCGCGAACGGCTTGCGGTGGCCACCGGACTGGTAGTGGCCGACGGCGCGGAAACGCAGCACGTTGCCGGTGCAGAAGTCCGAACCGGTCTCCTCCAGCGTGTTGATCATCAGCTGGTACGCCGACGGCGGCATGGTGTCGTCGCTGTCGACGAAGGCCAGGAACTCGGACTCCGCGGAGATGTGCCGGTAGCCGGTGTTGCGGGCCGCCCCCAGGCCCTTGTTCACCTGCTGGACCAGCCGGAACCGGGAGTCCTTGGCCGCGTAGGCGGTGGCGATCGCTGCGCTGGAGTCCTTCGAGCCGTCGTCGACCATGACGCACTCGAAGTCGGCGAAGGTCTGGGCGGCGATGGAGTCCAGACACTCTTCCAGATAGCGCTCGACGTTGTAGATCGGAACGACGACGGACAGACGGGGGGCCATCGGGAGCGCGAGCCTTTCCTCCGGGAGCGCGGCCGGCTGGGTCCGTACAAGTTGTCAGAATCCGGACCTCACCGGCGGCGATCCTACCTCTCCGGGCGTGCTGTTCCGTGCCGCGCCGGGGTCGGGCGGGAAGGCGCGGGGGCACCGAGGCCCGGTCGGACCGCCCGCGTCGCTCCCCGCTGTTCCGACCCGATCGGGGTATACAGCGAGGCGTGGACTTCCTCACCAAGCTGCCCGTGATCGGCCCGCTCGCCGCCCGCGTGCTGCGCAGCCGCCCCTACGCCGTGTACCTGCTGTTCACCGACGCCGACGGGAACCGGTTGGCCGGGGCGGTCACCTTCTTCGGCTTCCTGGCCCTGTTCCCGCTGCTCACCGTGGCCCTGGCGATCGCGCTGGCCACCCTCACCGACGGCCGGGTGCACCAGCTCCAGGACAAGATCTCCGAGCAGCTGCCCGGCCTGTCCGACTCGCTCGACCTGAGCGCGATGGCCGCCAACGCCGGAGCCGTCGGACTGGTCTCCGGCGCGCTGCTGCTGATCTCCGGCCTCGGCTGGGTGGACACCCTGCGCGGCGCCGTCCGCACCGTGTGGCGGCTGCCCGACGAGGGCGGCAACCCGGTGCTGGTGAAGCTCTGGGACTGCCTGGTGCTGGCCGGCCTCGGCGCGGTCTGCCTGGCCTCGCTGGCCGCTTCCGCGCTCGCCACCACCCTCGCGCACCGGCTCGCCGACGGCCTCGGCCTCGACGGCGGGGCCGGCCGCTGGCTGCTGTCCGGCCTCGGCTTCCTGATCGCGGTCTGCGCCGACCTGCTGCTGTTCGCCTACCTGCTCGGCCCGTTCCCGCGGATCCGCGGCCAGCACCGGCGCGCCCTGCTGGAGGGCGCGCTGATCGGCGCGGTCGGCTTCGAACTGCTGAAACTGCTGCTCTCCTCGTACCTCGGCTCGGTGGCCGGCCGCAGCCTGTACGGGGCGTTCGGCGTCCCGGTCGCGCTGCTGCTGTGGATGAACTTCGTGACCAGGCTGCTGATGTACTGCGCCGCCTGGACCGCCCTCGCGGACCCCGAACAGGCCCGGCGGCGCGCCGTCCGGCAGGCCGTGGCCGCGCTCGAAGCCGCCGGAGAAACACCGGGTTCACCCACTGTCCGCGAACCGGACAACTGACTATGATCCCGGTCACACCTGCTCGGCCCGTCCCCGGCCGACCGCACCGCCGGACCGCCCCCCGCGACCCGGCCCGCTCCCTGGAGACCGTGTGTCCGTCACCGACACCAGCGCCGCTCCCGCCGCCACCCCGGCCACGCCCGACGACGTGCCCGGCTGGTTCTTCCGTGCCGACCAGGAGGCGTTCGCCCACCTGCTGGGCAGTCAGAACGCCGCCGGGGTCGACGGCGACCTGCTGGAACTGGGCACCTACCTCGGCCGCTCGGCGATCCTGCTCGGGGACCACCTGCGCCCCGGCCAGACCTTCACCGTCTGCGACCTGTTCGACCTCGACGCCCCGGACGACAGCAACTCCGCCGAGATGAGCATGTCCTACCGGGAGACCCTGACCCGGCGGGCCTTCGAACGGAACTACCTGGCCTTCCACCCCGAACTCCCGGTCGTGGTCCAGGCCCCCACCTCGGTGCTCGCCGACGGCCGCATCCCGGCCGGCAGCTGCCGCTTCGTCCACGTCGACGCCTCGCACCTGTACGAGCACGTGATCGGCGACATCAAGGTCGCCCGGGACGCGCTGGCCGGCGACGGCGTGGTCGCCCTGGACGACTACCGGGCCCCGCACACCCCCGGGGTGGCCGCCGCCGTCTGGGAGGCCGTGTTCACCCTCGGCCTGCGCCCGGTGCTGCTCACCCCCGAGAAGTTCTACGGCACCTGGGGCGACCCCGAGGCGGTCCGCGAGCAGCTGCTGGCCCGCGACTGGCGCGCCGAGGGCTTCCGGCTCGACGACGAGACCATCGCCGGACAGCCCTGCCACCGCCTCGCCTGGGACGACAGCGCCACCCGCCCGGCGCGCTCGCTGCCCCGCCGGATCGCCCTCGCGGTGCTCCCGCCGATCGCCACCCGGGGCGTGCGCAGCGCCCTCCGCGCCGCCCGGTCCCGCCGGGCGGCCTGAGCCGCCCGGCGGGCCGACGGTCCGTCAGGCCCGGCGGCGGGAGCGGGCGTCCGGCCCGCCCTCCCGCCGGCGCAGCGCCCGCAGCCGCAGCAGGCCCGCCGCGGCCACCGCCGCGCACAGCCCGACCGCCGACCAGGTCGCCGCGCCCGGCCCGCCCGCCGCGGCGTGCGCGGCCCGCCCGTCGCGGGCGCCGCCCCGCGGGGCGGCCGGGGTGTCGCCCACCGGCTTCGCGGCGGGCGGGGAGGCGCCCGCGCCGTCCTCGGCCAGCGCGCCCACCGGGGTGACCTTCCCCGCCGCGGCGAAGCCCCAGTCCAGCAGCGCCGCCGCCTCGTCGTACACCTTCGGGCTGTTCGCCGGGTGCATCACCGTCACCAGCAGGGTCCGGCCGCCGCGCTCCGCGGCACCGGTGTAGGTCGCGCCCGCGTTGGTGGTGTAGCCGTTCTTCACCCCGATCAGGCCCGGGTACTTGCCCAGCAGCCGGTCGGTGTTGGCGATGCCGAAGCTGCCGCGCTGCCCGGTCTTCTGGTCCGGCGCGCCCGGGAACTGCGCGGTGCGGGTCGCGCAGTAGCCGCGGAACTCCGCGTTGCGCAGACCGGCCCGGGCGAACAGCGTCAGGTCGTACGCCGAGGACAGCTGCCCGTCCATGTCGTAGCCGTCCGGGCTGACCACGTGGGTGTCGCGGGCCTGCAGCTGCTCCGCGCGGGCCTGCATGTCGGCGACGGTCTTCGCCACCCCGCCGTTCATGTGCGCGAGCACGTGCACCGCGTCGTTGCCGGAGGACAGGAACACCCCGCGCCACAGGTCCTCGACCTTGTAGTCCAGGTCCTCCTTGATGCCGACCAGGCTGCTGCCCGCGCCCATCCCCTGCAGCTCCGCGGGCGCCACCTTGTGCACCTCGGCGGCCGGGAAGCGGGGCAGCACGGTGTCCGCGAACAGCATCTTCAGGGTCGACGCGGGCGGCAGCTGCGCGTGCGCGTTGAACGCGGCCAGCACCTCGCCGCTGCCCGCGTCCGCCACCACCCAGGACTTCCCGGTCAGGTCGGCCGGCAGCGGCGGCGCCCCCGCGCCCGGCGCCACCTGCACCCCCGCCGCGGCCAGCCGCTCGCCGCCGACCACCGCGGGCGGCGGCGGGGAGTCGTCCCCCGGCGCGGCCGCGGCCGGCAGTGCCGGGGCCAGCAGCAGCGCGACGGCGGAGGAACCCACGACGATCCGGCGGATTATCTGCATTCCGGGAAAATAACCCACCCGATCGGGGCTCCCACCCCGACCCCGCCCGAAACCACGAACGAGTGCCGCACGCTGCTCCGATCGGCGGGCCCCGCATACTGGACGGGCATTCCGTCTGCCGCGAAGGACCCCGCCATGAAGCTCAGCCGCCCGGTCTCCTGGTTCCTCACCGCCTTCGGCCTCTGGTCGGTCGTCATCTGGACCACCTTCGCCAAGAACCTCTGGAAGGACTCCGGCGGCCAGGCCTTCGTCAACGGCGACCACGGGCAGCCCACCGCCTTCTTCTGGGTCCACCTGCTGCTCGCCGTCACCTCCCTGCTGCTCGGCCTCGCCGTCGGCGCGGTCGGCGTCCGCGGCCTGCGCGCCCTGCGCACCCCCGCCGGCGCCGCGGAACGGCCCGCCGAGTAGCCCGCCGCACCGACGGTCGGACCCCTGCAGTACCTTTCGCTTCGCCCCCGCACCGTTCCGGCCGCGGGGGTCGGGCCGCCGGACCCGGCGGCCCGGGCGACACCCTGTGGGGGAACCCTTGTCCCGAACCGTCTCGCCGCGGCTGCTCGCCGCCTGCGCGGGCACCGCTCTCACCATCGGCCTGCTCGCCGCCCCCGCGGCCCAGGCCGTCCCGGGCACCGGCGTCACCGCCCCGGCCGTCCTCCCGGGCACCTACCTGAACGCCACCGCCACCGACGGCTGCACCGCCACCGGCACGCCCGGCTGGGCCACCACCGCGGCCCCCGTGCTCCGCGCCCGCACCACCGCGCCCGCCGCCCGCTTCAAGGCGTGGGACGCGACCGGCGCGAAGATCCTCGACACCACCGCCGAGGCCGCCGCCGACGGCACCGTGCAGACCGCCCTCACCGGCCTGGCCGACGGCCCCGGCTACACCTGGCAGGTCTGGCCGGAGTACCGGCCCGGCTCCGGCAAGCCCACCGCGACCTGCCGCTTCGGCGTCGACACCGCCGCGCCCACCGCCCTGGCCGTCCACTCCGACGACTTCCCCGCCCAGGGCGGCGGCAAGTACGCGGGCCAGAAGGGCGTGTTCACCTTCTCCGCCGTCGACACCGGCTCCGGGGTGGCCTGCTTCCGCTACGTCCTCAACGGGGACCTCGGCGTGAGCAACACCCTCTGCGCGCCGGGCGAGGGCACCGTCCAGGCCCGCCCGGACGGCACCGCCGAGATCACCCTCAAGCCCGGCACCTGGGGCAGCAACTCCCTCCGGGTCGAGGCCGTCGACGGGGCGGGGCAGGTCACCCAGAGCCTGGACTACTCCTTCTACGCGCCGTGGAACCCCAACCCGCCGAAGGCCCTCGGCGACGTCGACAACGACGGCGTCCCCGACATCCTGCTGCCCGACTCGCACGGCAACCTGCTGGTGATCGGCGGCGACTCCGCCGGCACCGCCCCGACCACCACGGTCCCGGCCGAACTGGCACCGGGCGGCGGCACCTGGGCGGACCTCCAGCTGTTCCACAAGGGCTGGAGCGGCGGCGGCGCGCCCGCCGACACGGTCTACGCCCACGCCGCCGGCGGCAGCCTGCTCTACCAGTACGTCAACCAGGGCGCACTGCCGCTGGGCGTCCGCTCGCCCGCGCTGGTCGACCACGCCACCGCCTGCACCGACACCGCCCGCAAGCCGGTCGCCTGCCCGCCCGGCATGTCGGAGGACTTCTCCGACGTCCGGCAGCTGGTCGCCCTCGGCTCCACCGACCCGGCCCGGCCGCAGGGCATCACGCTGCTCGACGTCGAGCAGGGCGACCTGTGGCTGCAGAACGACCCGTCCCGGTTCGGCAAGTCCACCCGGCTCACCAGCACCGCCCTGTGGAACGGCTACGACCTGATCGCCCCCGGACCCGACGCGCAGGGCAACCTCGCCCTCTGGTCCCGCGAGCAGGCCACCGGCACGCTGCGGGCGCACGCCGTCCCCAAGCTCGCCGACGGGAGCTACGACTTCTCCGGCCTCGCCGACCCGGCGAACGGCACCGTCCTCGGCAGCTTCCCGGTCGCCGCCTACCCGACCCTGGGCAGCTCCGGCGACCTCGACGGCGACGGGCAGAACGACCTGTACGCCGTCACCCCGGACCGCCACCTGCTGACCTACCGGGGCACCGCGGCGCCCCGGGACCGCGGCCCGCTCGCCTGACCCGCCGTCAGGGCCCGTTCCGGCCACGGCCGGGGCGGGCCCTTGGCGTGTCCGGGACGGACGGGCGTGCGGAACCCCTTCAGGTGGCCGAATCCGGCTGCTAGCCTGCCCGGCACGCGGTCGTGCGGGGGACGGTCGGCGCGGGTCGGGACAGGGGACGGGGAGACTCGGGATGAGCACTGGCACCACCCTCGGCGAGGCCCGTCCGGAGTGGGCGCAGCGCCAGGAGCGGGAGCGCCGGCACCGGCGCGCCAAGTCCCGGCTGCGGCTGCCGTTCGCGGTCGCCGCGGCCTGCCAGGCGGTGCTGCTGCTGTGGTGGGCCGCCGCGTACCCGGCGTTCACCGCCGGGCCGCCGGACGGGTCCGCGCCGCTGTACGCGGCGGCCCTCCGGGCCGTCCACGCGGGCCCGCTGACGCTCGCCCAGACCGTCGCGGTGGCGTTCGGCCTCGGCTACCTGGTGGCGGCGCTGTCCCGGTTCGGGGTGCGCGGCCGGCACAGCGCCCCGGTCGCGCTGGCGCTGGCCGCGCTGCCGCCCACCGGCAGCCTGGCGGTCTCGCTCGGCCCCGGGGTCCCGTGCGCCGCCGCCGCGCTGCTGCTGACCGGGGCCGGGCTGCGGCTGCTGGCCCGGCACGGCGAGGGGACGGCCCGGCGCGGCGGCCCGGCCCAGCGGCTCGACCTGGCCGCGCTGTTCGGGGCCGTCCTGCTGCTCGCGCTGACCGGCACCCGGGGCGCCGGCACCGGCCTGGTCGCCGTCCTGGTGCTGGTCGCGGCGCTGCCCCGGGTCCGGGCCCGGCTGGCGCTGCTGGCCGCGCTGGCGCTGGCGGTGCCGATCGCGCTCGCCCTGCTCGGCCACCCGGCGGACCGCGGCGGCAGCCTGCACACCCTGCGGGCCGCCGACCTGGCGCGGGCCCGGCAGGCCGACCCGGCCGCCCCCGCCGACCCGGCGCTGACCGCCCTCGCCCCGCCCGGGGCGTGGGCCGCGGCCGGCGCGGACTGCTCGGCGACGGCCGCCCTCACCGACCGCTGGAACGCCGCCGCAGCCCGCCGTGGCGCCGACGAACTCGCCGCCGCCTGGCGGCAGTTGCTCCGCGACCACCCGGACCGGGTGCTGGACGCCCGGCTCTGCCGGGGCCGGCTCGCCTGGAGCGTGTGGGCGGGCGGTGGCGGCCCGCACGCCGCCACCGTGGTCCCGGACGCCGCCGACTCCTCGCACGGCCTGTGGCGGCCGCTGCACGCCGCCGCCGACTGGAGCCGCACCCTGCTGCGCGCCCCGCAGCTGGACTGGCTGCTCTGGCGCGGCGCGCTGTGGGCCTACGCGGGCCTGGCCGCCGCCCTGCTGTACGCCTGGCGGCACCGGCTGCCCGCGCTGGTCCCGGTGGCGGGCGCCGCCGTGCTGGCCACCCAGCTGGCGCTCACCGCCTCCGCCGCCGACCAGGACTACCGCGGCATGGGCGCCGCCCTGCTGGCCGGCCCGCTGCTGGCCACCCTCGCCACCGTCCGGTCCCGCCGCGCCGCCTGACGGAACGCCTGGCGGAACGCCGAGGGGCCCGCCCGGAAACCTCCCGGACGGGCCCCTCGGTCGGAAGGACTAGAAGCGACGCGTGACGAGCGCGCGCTTCACCTCCTGGATCGCCTTGGTGACCTCGATGCCGCGCGGGCAGGCCTCCGAGCAGTTGAAGGTGGTGCGGCAGCGCCACACGCCCTCACGGTCGTTCAGGATCTCCAGGCGCTGCTCGCCGCCCTCGTCGCGCGAGTCGAAGATGAAGCGGTGCGCGTTGACGATCGCCGCCGGGCCGAAGTACTGGCCGTCGTTCCAGAACACCGGGCACGACGAGGTGCACGCGGCGCACAGGATGCACTTGGTGGTGTCGTCGAACCGCTCGCGGTCCTCCTGCGACTGCAGGCGCTCGCGGGTCGGGTCGTTCCCCTTGGTGATGAGGAACGGCATGACGTCCTTGTACGCCTGGAAGAACGGGTCCATGTCCACGATCAGGTCCTTGAGGACCGCGAGGCCCTTGATGGCCTCGACCGTGATCGGCTTCTCCGGGTTGACGTCCTTGATCAGGGTCTTGCACGCCAGCCGGTTGCGGCCGTTGATCCGCATGGCGTCCGAACCGCAGATGCCGTGCGCGCAGGAGCGGCGGTACGTGAGCGTGCCGTCCTGCTCCCACTTGATCTTGTTGAGCGCGTCCAGGACGCGCTCCTTCGGGTCCATCAGCAGCTGGTAGTCCACCCACACCGGCTCCGGGTGCTCCTCCGGGTTGAACCGGCGGATCCGGAGGGTGACGTTGATCAGCTGGGTGCTGCCCGCCTCGACCGCGTCCAGCGCGGCCGAGTGCGTCTCGACGGTCGGAGTGGACATCAGTACTTACGCTCCATCGGCTGGTAGCGGGTCTGCACGACCGGCTTGTAGTCGAGGCGGATCGAGGTGGAACCGTCCTCGGCCACCTCGCGGTACGCCATGGTGTGCTGCATGAACTTCACGTCGTCGCGGGTCGGGAAGTCCTCGCGGTAGTGACCGCCGCGCGACTCCTCGCGGGCCAGCGCCGAGACCACCAGCACCTCGGCCAGGTCGAGCAGGTTGCCCAGCTCGACGGCCTCCAGCAGGTCGGTGTTGTAGCGCGAGCCCTTGTCCTGGATCGAGACGTTCTTGAAGCGCTCCTTGAGCGCCGCGACGTCCTCGACCGCCTGCTGCAGGGTCTTGCCGGTGCGGTAGACGGACACGTTGGTGTCCATCGACTCCTGCAGCTCCTGGCGGATCTTCGCGACCGACTCGGTGCCGGTGGACTCCCGCAGGCCCTCGACCAGCGCCTCGACCAGCGCGCCCGGGTTCTCCGGCAGCGGCACGAAGTCGTGCTTGTCGGCGTACGCGGCGGCGGCGATGCCCGCGCGGCGGCCGAACACGTTGATGTCCAGCAGCGAGTTGGTGCCCAGGCGGTTGGCGCCGTGCACCGACACGCACGCGACCTCGCCCGCGGCGTACAGGCCCGGGACGATGTCGGTGTTGTTCGACAGCACCTCGCCCTCGACGTTGGTCGGGATGCCGCCCATCGCGTAGTGCGCGGTGGGCTGGATCGGGATCGGGTCCGTGTAGGGCTCGATGCCGAGGTAGGTCCGGGCGAACTCGGTGATGTCCGGCAGCTTGGCGTCCAGCTGCTCCGGCGGCAGGTGCGTCAGGTCCAGGTAGACGTGGTCGCCGTCGGGGCCGCAGCCGCGACCGGCCCGGATCTCCGAGTAGATCGCGCGGGAGCAGACGTCGCGGGACGCCAGGTCCTTCATCACGGGGGCGTAGCGCTCCATGAAGCGCTCGCCGTCCTTGTTGCGCAGGATGCCGCCCTCGCCGCGGGCGCCCTCGGTGAGCAGGATGCCCATCCGCCAGATGCCCGTCGGGTGGAACTGGAAGAACTCCATGTCCTCCAGCGGCAGGCCCCGGCGCAGCGCCACGGCCTGGCCGTCGCCGGTCAGGGTGTGCGCGTTCGAGGTGACCTTGAACATCTTGCCGGTGCCGCCGGAGGCGAACACCACGGCCTTGGCCTGGAAGACGTGGATCTCGCCGGTGGCCAGCTCGTAGGCGACCACGCCGGCGGTCCTGCCCTCGTTGATCAGCAGGTCGAGGACGTAGAACTCGTTGAAGAACTCGACGCCGTGCTTGACGCAGTTCTGGAACAGCGTCTGCAGGATCATGTGGCCGGTGCGGTCCGCGGCGTAGCAGGACCGGCGGACCGGGGCCTCGCCGTGGTTGCGGGAGTGGCCGCCGAAGCGGCGCTGGTCGATCCGGCCCTGGTCGGTGCGGGAGAAGGGGAGACCCATCTTCTCCAGGTCGAGGACCGCGTCGATGGCCTCCTTGCACATGATCTCGGCGGCGTCCTGGTCGACCAGGTAGTCACCGCCCTTGACCGTGTCGAAGGTGTGCCACTCCCAGTTGTCCTCCTCGACGTTGGCGAGGGCGGCACACATGCCGCCCTGCGCCGCGCCGGTGTGGGACCGGGTCGGGTAGAGCTTGGTCAGCACCGCGGTGCGGCTGCGCTGCGTCGACTCGATGGCCGCGCGCATGCCGGCGCCGCCGGCGCCGACGATGACGGTGTCGTACTGGTGAATCTGCATGGGGGTCAGTCGCCTCTGGTGGCTCGTCAGATGTTCGGGTCGAAGGTGAAGATCACCAGGGTGCCGAGCAGGACCGTGAAGACGGTCGCGACAGCCAGGAGGCCCTTCAGCCACAGACGGGTGGCGTCCTTCTCCGCGTAGTCGTTGATGACGGTGCGCATGCCGTTCGCGCCGTGCAGCATCGCCAGCCACAGCATCAGCAGGTCCCAGCCCTGCCAGAACGGGGACGCCCAGCGGCCCGCCACGAAGGCGAAGCTGACCTTGGAGACGCCGCCGTCCAGCATCAGGTTGATCAGCAGGTGGCCGAGCACCAGCACGACCAGGACGATGCCGGACAGCCGCATGAACAGCCAGGCGAGCATCTCGAAGTTGGTGCGGGTGCGGCGCGGGGTCCGCTTCGAGCGGGCCCGGGCGGGCTCCACCACGAAGGCGTCGGCGGGGTTGCCGGTGCCCAGGCCCTTGCCGGTGTGCGCCTGGACGGAGGGGACCACCAGGTCGTTGGTGTCAGTGGACACGCGGATCAGCCCCCGAACCAGGTGCGAAGGGTGTGCTGCAGGACGGGGTAGAACGCGCCGCCCATCAGCACCATCCAGATGCCGACGACGGTCCACAGCATCTGCTTCTGGTACTTCGGGCCCTTGGCCCAGAAGTCGACCGCGACGACCCGGAGGCCGTTCAGGGCGTGGAACAGGATGGCGGCCACCAGGCCGTACTCCATCAGGTTCACGTACCAGGTCTTGTACGTGGCGATCACCGAGTCGTACGCCTCGGGCGACACCCGCACCAGGGCGGTGTCGAGAACATGTGCGAACAGGAAGAAGAAGATCAGGACGCCGGTGACTCGGTGAGCCACCCAGCTCCACATGCCTTCCCGGCCGCGGTACAGCGTTCCAGCCGGCACGGAAAACCCTCCGGAAGCGATTGGGGGCTCGGCCGGCTTCGGTGTCGGTCAGCCCGGCCGGATACGGTCCACCGGCCGCGAGCATCCTATCGACGCGCCGTCGGCAACCGCCGCCGGGGCCCCCTGGTGTGATCAATCAGGCACGCACGGCCTAATCCGGACGGGAACTGTGACGCTGCGTCACCGAATTCTTACGCTACGGTGCGGTCCCCGCCCCGAACGACGCGGAACGACGCGAAACGACGCGGAACAACGCGAACGAGGAGAGACCGCCGTGCGACCCCTGCCCGCCCTCGCCGCCCTCGCCCTGGCCGCGGCCTGCGCCGCCGCCGGCTGCGCCGCCCCCGCGCCCGGCAGTTCCGCCGACGTCGCCGTCGGCGCGGTCGGGCCGGTCGCGGCCGGCCCCGCCGACCTGCTCGGCGACGGGTACGACGCCGCCGGGGTGCGCGCCCTCGCGGTCACCGACGGCGAACTCGCCCCCGGCTGGCGGGTCACCCTCATGCAGCCCGGGCAGAACGACATCTCCAGCCCCCCGCAGACCGCCGACAACCCGGCCTGCCAGCCCGTCCTGGACGCCCTCACCCCGTCCAAGGGCGACGCCGGGCCGCTGGCCGAGGCCGACCTGGACATCGCCCGCGAGGGCGACACGCCGGCCTCCCTCTACACCGCGATCCTGGCCTTCCGGCCCGGGCGCGCCGCGGCCGTGCACGCCGGGCTGGAGCGGGTCCTCGACCGCTGCCGGGACTTCACCTCCAGCACCGGGCGGCACCGCCTCGCCCGGCTCGACACGCCCACCCCCGAAGGAGCGGACGCCGTCACCGCGTTCACTCTCACGAATGAAACCGGCGGCACCTCCTTCGCCCAACGGGCCCTGGTGGCCCGGACCGGCAACGTGCTCACGGTCTTCACCACCCTCGACCCCGAGGGCCGCCCGGCCCCCGAGCCGGACCGGGAGGTGGTCCGGGCCCAGCTCGCCAAGGTCGGGCGGTCCGAGGGGCGCGGCGCGGTCAGTTCTTCACCGCGACCAGGTGTTCGAGTCGGCTGAGCGCGATCCGGCGCAGCTCCTCCGCGGAGGTCAGCCGCTCCTCGTCGGGGTCGTTCGCCAGCCGGGTGCGGATCGAGGTGAGGACGGCGTCCAGCATCTCCTCCGGGTCGACCCCTTCGAGGCAGACCACGAAGACGTGCCCGAAGCGGGCCTCGTAGGCGGCGTGCGCCGCGCGCAGCGCGGTGTGCGCGGCCTGGCTGCCGGGCGCGCGCATGCCGAGCAGCGGCTGCGGCATCCAGCTCTCGTCGGCCAGCGCCTCCGCGAGGTCCGCGGGACGCAGGTCGTAGCTCGCCTCGCTGGCGGCGGCGAGCAGGGACTCGATGTCGGGGTAGGGGCGGTGCGCGGTCAGGCGGAGCGCCCAGCGGTGGCTGCCGCAGCAGGCGAGCAGGGCCTCCTCGACGGCGCCGGAGTCGGCTTCGTTGAAGCGGTGCAGTCCCAGCAGGGAAGGTTCCGTCCGCGCGTCCAGGCGCTGCGGCGGGATGTCGCTGGTCAGCGCATCCTCCTCGTGAGGGCGGAAGGCGGAATGCTCGGAAGACCGGGGAAGGGGAGCGGAGTTGCGGGATCGGTGGTGCCACCGCTCGGGCCGGAGCAGTCGGCGGGGCAGCGCCTCCACGGTAGTTGAGGGGTCATCAATTGGGGAGGCGGCGGGCCGATTTCACTCGATCGAGCTATCAAGTTGTGACCCGCCGTCCCTCCTGTTCACGCCGGGCCGGTCAACTGACCCGGTGCACCTTGTGGTTGGCCGCCTGGGCGCGCGGCCGGACCACCAGCAGATCGATGTTCACGTGCGACGGCCGGGTCACCGCCCAGGAGACGGTGTCGGCGACGTCCTCCGAGGTCAGCGGCTCGGCGACGCCCGCGTAGACCGCGTCCGCCCGGTCCTGGTCACCGCGGAACCGGGTCAGCGCGAAGCCCTCGGAGCGCACCATCCCGGGCGCGATCTCGATCACCCGGATCGGCTCGCCCACGAGTTCGAGGCGCAGGGTCTGCGCCACCGAGTGGACGGCGTGCTTCGCCGCCACGTACCCGCCGCCGCCCTCGTACGCGGCCAGCGCCGCCGTCGAGGACATGATCAGCACGGTGCCGTCGCCGCTCGCCCGGAGCGCCGGCAGCAGCGCCTGGGTGAGGTGCAGCACCCCGATCACGTTGATCTCGTACATGGTGCGCCAGTCCGCCGGGTCGCCGGCCTCGACGCTCTCCGCGCCCAGCGCGCCGCCCGCGTTGTTCACCAGCACGTCGACCCGGCCGACCCCGGCCGCGAAGGCGTCCACGGCGGCCCGGTCGGTGACGTCCAGGGTGTACGCCCGGGCCGACCCGCCGATCTCCTTCGCCAGCTCCTCGATCCGCTCGGTGCGGCGTGCGGTCAGCACCACCGCGAAACCGTCGGCCGCCAGCCGTCGGGCGGTCGCCGCCCCGATGCCGCTGCTGGCGCCGGTGACGACGGCGACCTTCTGCTCGGTCATGTCCCACTCCTCGTGTGTCCGGTCGGTGGACCGATCATCCCAAGGAGCGGGTGCCGGATGTTGTGAGCAAGCTCCCAGCCGTGGCATCTGTCTGCTGTCGACGGGGCACGACTACATTGCGTATCCAACCGGGCGTTAATCAGCGCTAACCCACCCTCACACCCTTCGCGGAGGACACCCATGGCAGCCGAGCCCCGCCGCACCGAGTCGGGCCTGCCGATCGAGCCGGTGTACGGCCCCGAGACCCTGGCCGGCTTCGACGCCGCCGACCGGCTCGGCACCCCCGGCCGGTACCCGTTCACCCGCGGCGTCTACCCGACCATGTACACCGGCAAGCCGTGGACGATGCGCCAGTACGCCGGCTTCGGCACCGCCGCCGAGTCCAACGCGCGCTACAAGCAGCTGATCGCCAACGGCACCATGGGCCTGTCCGTCGCCTTCGACCTGCCCACCCAGATGGGCTACGACTCGGACGCGGCGATCTCCTCCGGCGAGGTCGGCAAGGTCGGCGTCGCGATCGACAGCGTCGAGGACATGAACGTCCTGTTCGGCGGCATCCCGCTCGGCGAGGTCTCCACCTCGATGACCATCAACGCGCCCGGCTCGCTGCTGCTGCTGCTCTACCAGTTGGTCGGCGAGGCCCAGGGCGTGCCGTCGAACCGGCTCACCGGCACCATCCAGAACGACGTGCTCAAGGAGTACATCGCCCGCGGCACGTACATCTTCCCGCCGAAGCCCTCGCTCCGGCTGATCGCCGACATCTTCCAGTACTGCCGGGCCGAGATCCCCAAGTGGAACACCATCTCGATCTCCGGCTACCACATGGCCGAGGCCGGGGCGAACCCCGCGCAGGAGATCGCCTTCACCCTCGCCAACGGCATCGAGTACGTCCGCACCGCGGTCGCCGCCGGGATGGACGTCGACGACTTCGCGCCCCGGCTCTCCTTCTTCTTCGTCTCCCGCACCACGCTGCTGGAGGAGGTCGCCAAGTTCCGCGCCGCGCGCCGGATCTGGGCCCGCGTCATGAAGGAGGAGTTCGGCGCGAAGAACCCCAAGTCGCAGATGCTCCGCTTCCACACCCAGACCGCCGGCGTCCAGCTCACCGCCCAGCAGCCCGAGGTCAACCTGGTCCGGGTCTCGGTGCAGGCGCTCGCCGCCGTCCTCGGCGGGACGCAGTCGCTGCACACCAACTCCTTCGACGAGGCGATCGCCCTCCCCACCGAGAAGTCCGCCCGGCTCGCGCTGCGCACCCAGCAGGTGCTCGCCTTCGAGACCGACATCACCGCCACCGTCGACCCGTTCGCGGGCTCCTACGTGGTCGAGGCGATGACGGACGAGCTGGAGGCCGCCGCGCTGGAGCTGATGGCCAAGGTCGAGGACATGGGCGGCGCCGTCGCCGCGATCGAACAGGGCTACCAGAAGGGCGAGATCGAGCGCACCGCGTACCGCATCCAGCAGGAGCAGGACTCCGGCGCGCGGACCGTGGTCGGCGTCAACCGCTTCCAGCTCGACGCCGAGGAGCCCTACGAGCCGCTGCGGGTCGACCCGGCGATCGAGGCCCAGCAGGCCGAGCGGCTGGCCCGGCTGCGCGCCGACCGCGACTCCTCCGCCGTCGACCGCGCCCTCTCCCAGCTCCGCAAGGCCGCCGAGGGCAGCGACAACGTCCTCTACCCGATGAAGGAGGCCCTCGCCGCCCGCACCACCGTCGGCGAGGTCTGCGACGCCCTGCGCGGCGTGTGGGGCACCTACGTGCCGGTCGACCGCTTCTGAGCGCTCCCGCGCCGGGGCCGGTCCGCGGGCATGGCCGAGGGGCCGTCGGAACGATCTCCGACGGCCCCTCGGTGGTGTCGCGGTGCTTACTTCTTGAGGGCGAAGGACTTGAAGAAGTTCTTGCCCGGGGAGCCGAGGCCGGTGGCGGTGTCGTAGCCCTTCGAGGCGGACAGGCCGTAGTCGGCGCCGATCTGGTAGAGGCGGACCTTCAGGGTGTTGTTGACCATGCCGAGGTCGACGACGTTGCCGCGCTTGCTGTGGTTGGACTTGTCGTTGACGTCGTTGAAGGCGTTGCTGCCGGCCCGGTCGTAGAGGGCCGGGTTGGCGAAGCCGAGGGCGCGGCCGCCGCGGGACTGGATGGCGTTGGCGAACATCGCCGCGGTCTCCGGGGCGGAGACCGAGGTGCCGCCGTAGCCGCCCTCGCTGTAGGCGCCGTTGTCGGTGAAGCCGACCAGGGTGGCGGCCACCAGGTCACCGCTCATCGCGATGTCGGGGGTGGCGCGCAGCGGGGTGGCGGAGTGGGTGCCGTCGGCCGCGGTCTTGGAGACGCTGTCCGGGACGACGCCCTGCTGGTACCACGGCTGGGCGAAGTCCTTGGAGACGCCGCCGCCGCCGCCGAAGTAGAAGTTGCCCGGGAACGGGGTCCAGGACTTCTGGTCGGCGGAGAGCACCGAGCGCTTGTCGCCCATGGAGACCTCGCTGCCGTAGCGGCCGGCCTTGTTGTCGAGCTGGAGGGCGGTGCCGCCGACCGAGGTGACCCACGGGGAGGCGGACGGCCAGTCGGCCTGCGCCTGGTTGCTGTCGGCCTGGCAGTTGACGCCGGTGGCGGCCGCGCCCGGGGAACTGTCGCCGCAGTCGCCGGAGGAGAAGGTGAAGCCGATGCCGGTCAGGGCGCCGAGCTGGAATATCTGGTTGTCGGCGGCGACCACGGCGGGGTCGATGTCGCCGCTGGTGCCGTGCATGATCTCGCCCCAGGAGTTGGAGACGATGTCGGCGAGGTGGTTGTCGACGACCTTGGCCATCGCGTCGTACAGGTCCTCGTCGTAGCAGGAGTTGCCGCCGACGTAGACGACCTGGGCGTCGGGCGCCAGGCCGTGCACCATCTCGACGTCGAGCGCCTCCTCGCCGGCCCAGCCGGCCGGGCCGCCGCACTCGTCCTGGTGGGTCCACTTGTCCGGGGTGACGTACTCGGTGTACTGGCCCGGCTTGAACGGCTGGTCGCCGTGCAGCGAGGAGAAGTGGCTGGCGTCCTGCTCCATGCTGGACAGGCCGTAGGCGTCGATGATGGCGACCCGGGCGCCCTTGCCGGAGACCTTGGAGTCGGTGACGCTGTACGCCTTGCGGAGCTGGCTGGGGAGGTACGAGCAGGGGGCGAACGGCTCGTTCTTCTCGTAGCCCTCGGGGGCGCCCTTGGCGGTCTTGGAGCCGTAGCCGTCCTCGGAGCAGGTCGGCACGTCCGGCAGGGTGGCCGGGGCCTTCTTGTCCGGGGTGGCGAGCCGGGCGGCCGCGTTGGCGCGCTGCTCGGCCTCGCGGACCGAGGTCGCGGTGGAGGCGTTGGTGTGGATCGCGTCGGCCAGGCCGGAGACCGCGAGGACCGCGCCGGAGACCGAGGCGGGCAGCTGGGCGTCCCGGGTCGGGGCCCGGTGGGTGCCGTCCTGGGTGCGGTAGTTGCGGAAGTCGGTGCCGAACGCCTTGGCCATCGCCGCGGTCGAGCCGGACACCTGCACGTAGTGCGCGGTGGTTGCGGAGACGCTGAGGCCGGCGCCGGACACCCAGTCGGTGACGGCCTTGACCTGCGCCGGGGTGGCGCCGAACTGCTCCTGGGCCTGGGCCGAGGTGAGGAACCGGCCGTAGGCGGCGGAGTTCGGGTCGGACACGGCCTTGGCGAGGGCCGCCAGGCCGCTCGCGTCGCGCCCGGCCAGGTAGATCCGGGCGGAGGCGGGGGCGGCGGAGTCCACCGCGCCCGCGTCGGCCTGCGGGGTGGCCCACTCGGGGTGGGTGCCGGGCAGCGAGCGGGCGCCCTCACCGGTGGGCGCGGCGGCCGAGGCCGGCACGGCCATGCCCAGGGTGGTGAGGATCAGTGCGGCGGCGACGGTGGCCGGAGCGATGCTCTTGGCGAGCTTGTTGCGCACGATGGGCACGTCGGTCCCCCCTTCTCGTTTCGATGGAGCGTCGACAGCCCCTCGTGAGGGCGCGACGAGAGCGCCGCAGGCGGAATGACCCCCCACCGCGGCACCGGAGTTGACTGTGCGGAAGCTGTCTATTCGGACTGGTGTGCGCAGCTCAAGAGCGGGTCCGAAAGTTTTGCCCCACCATGACTCGATCGGGAGGAAACGTTTGGGCCGTACGCTGCGCGGACCCCGGCCGGAGCACCCGCCGTGTCCGGCCGCCGGTGCAGGTCGTTGCACAGGACGGGCGACCGATCGGAAGGGCGGGCAAAACCAAGTGACATACCCACCCCGGCCGCCGCTATGCACCCATCCGGTGACCAGTTCGCCGGAACCCGGGCCAAATCCCCACCACCGGCCTACTCTTGTCAAGGTGAACGATCCCCAGCCGGCAGCCGCCGCCACCGTCACCGCTGCCCGCCCCACCGCCGACCTGCGCGCCCGAGTGGCCGCCCACCAGGCCGAGTTGATCGAGCTGCGCCGTGATCTGCACCGGCACCCGGAGCTCGGCCGCCAGGAGTTCCGCACCACCCGGCTGCTGTGCGAGCGGCTGACCGCGGCCGGCCTGGAGCCCCGGGTGCTGCCGGGCGGCACCGGCCTGCTGGTGGACCTCGTCCCGCCCGGCACCGCGCCCGGCACCCCGCTGCTGGCCTTCCGCGCCGACATCGACGCGCTGCCGATCGACGACGCCAAGCAGGACGTGCCGTACCGCTCCACGCTGCCCGGCCGGGCGCACGCCTGCGGCCACGACGTGCACACCGCGGTGGTGCTGGGCACCGGCCTGGTGCTGGCCGGGGCGCTGGCCGCCGGGGAGCTGACCCGGCCGGTGCGGCTGATCTTCCAGCCCGCCGAGGAGGTCATGCCCGGCGGCGCGCTGGACGTGATCGCGGCCGGCGGCATGACGGGGGTCGGCCGGATCTTCGCGGTGCACTGCGACCCGAAGGTCCGGGTCGGCCGGATCGGCCTGAAGACCGGCGCGATCACCTCGGCCTGCGACAAGGTGCGGATCTCGCTGGACGGCCCGGGCGGGCACACCGCCCGCCCGCACCTGACCACCGACCTGATCACCGCGGTCGCCAAGCTGGCGGCCGAGCTGCCGTCCGCGCTGTCCCGCCGGATGGACCCGCGCTGGGGCGTCTCGCTGGTCTGGGGCCGGATCGCGGGCGGCTCCGCGCCGAACGTGATCCCGCAGCGCGCCGAGTTGGAGGGCACCGTCCGCTGCCTGGAGCTGCCCGGCTGGCGGGAGGCGCCCGAGGTGCTGGAGGAACTGGTCGCGCACCTGGCCGAGACGTACCGGGCCAAGTGGACGCTGGACTACCACCGGGGCGTCCCGCCGGTGGTCAACGAGGTCTCCTCGATCGAGCAGCTGGAGGCGGCGATGAACGCCCGGTTCGCCGCCGGGGACGGCCCGGTGGTCGAGCCGACCGAGCAGAGCCTGGGCGGCGAGGACTTCTCCTGGTACCTGGAGCACGCCCCGGGCGCGCTGGCCCGGCTCGGCGTCCGCGGCCCGGACGAGAAGGGCGTCCGGGACCTGCACCAGGGCGACTTCGACGCCGACGAGCGGGCGATCGCGATCGGCGTGGAGCTGTTCGCCGCCCTGGCCCTGGAGCACGCCCGGATCTGACCCCGGGGCGCCGGCGGGGTTCGGCGCGGCTCCTTCCCGGGCCCCCGCGGGACGCGTACCGTGGGGGCCCGATACCAGCCGGTAGCGACAGTCGGGTTACGCTCCTGCGGTACTGCGTCCGGATTTGTCCGGACGTGCGACCACGTTTTGATAACAACCCGAATGGCTCCGCAGGCCGTAACACAACCGTGTTCTACGCGCGTTACGGTGGCGCTCGACCACGCCAACCGGGTGTGTGAGAAGGAGAAACTCCCTTGCGCCGTTCACTCAAGCTCGCCGCGGTCGTGCTCTCGGGTTCCCTGGGCATCGCCTCGCTCGCCGCCTGCGGCGCAAAGAGCACCGACAACAACAACTCCAGCTCCGCCAGCGCCGGCGCGGGCGGCTCCGGTCTCAAGGTCGGCATGGCCTACGACATCGGCGGCCGCGGCGACCAGTCGTTCAACGACTCCGCCGCGCGCGGCCTGGACCAGGCCAAGACCGAGCTGGGCGCGACCGTCTACGAGGCCGAGGCCAAGACGGGCGAGTCGGAGGGCGACAAGGAGCAGCGCCTCAAGAGCCTGGTGACCGGTGGCTACAACCCGGTCATCGCGGTCGGCTTCGTCTACCAGGACGCGGTCAACAAGGTCGCCAAGGACAACCCGAACGTCAAGTTCGCGATCATCGACTCGAACTCGCCGGACCAGCCGGGCAACGTCACCTCGCTGACCTTCTCCGAGGAGCAGGGCTCCTACCTGGCGGGCGTGGCCGCGGCCAGCAAGACCAAGACCAACCACATCGGCTTCATCGGCGGCGTGCAGTCCGAGCTGATCAAGAAGTTCGAGGCCGGCTACGTCGCGGGCGCCAAGTCCGTGAAGTCGGACATCGCGGTCGAGGTCACCTACCTGACCACCCCGCCGGACTTCACCGGCTTCGCCGACCCGGGCAAGGGCAAGCAGGCCGCGCAGGGCCAGCTCGACAAGGGCGCGGACGTCGTCTACTCCGCCGCCGGCTCCTCCGGCACCGGCGCCATCGAGGCCGTCTCGGCCGCGGGCAAGTGGGCCATCGGCGTCGACTCCGACCAGGCCAAGCAGCCGGCCCTGGAGAAGTACAAGGACCACATCCTCACCTCGATGGTGAAGAACGTGAACACCGCCGTGTTCACCTTCGTCCAGTCCGCCAAGAGCGGCAGCGTCCAGGGCGGCGTGCAGAACTTCGACCTGAAGCAGGGCGGCGTCTCGCTGGCCACCACCGGTGGCTTCATCGACGACATCAAGTCCAAGCTCGACGCGGCCACCCAGCAGATCACCTCGGGCGCCACCAAGGTCCCGACCGCCCCGCAGGGCTGATCCACCCCCGCCGCGCCGCCCGTGAACCGGGCGGCGCGGCGGTCGTCTCACCACATCTCGCGGAAGGGGCTCGGACGGGTGCGCCCACGGCGCGCATCCCCCGGGCCCCTCTCCGTTCCGCACCGCGTCCCCGGTGTCCGGCTCCCCGAGCTTCCCCTGAGCCTCCAGCGCGACGAAGCGCCCGACGACCAGCAGGAGATCGCCATCACCCCCTCCGACTCCGTCCCCCCGGGCGGCATCCCCAGCGCGGGGACGGCGACACCGGCCGTCGAACTGCGCGGCATCACCAAGCGCTTCCCCGGCGTGGTGGCCAACCACGACATCGACATCACCGTCCGCCGGGGCACCGTGCACGCGCTGATGGGTGAGAACGGCGCCGGCAAGTCCACCCTGATGAAGATCCTCTACGGGATGCAGAAGCCGGACGAGGGCACCATCGCCATCGACGGCGAGCAGGTGGAGTTCTCCACCCCCGCGGACGCCATCGCGCGCGGCATCGGCATGGTCCACCAGCACTTCATGCTGGCCGACAACTTCACCGTCTGGGAGAACATCGTCCTGGGCGGCGAGAAGCTGCACGGCATCGGCGCCGCCGCCAAGGCGAAGATCCGCGCGCTCTCCGACCAGTACGGCCTGGGCATCAAGCCGGACGTGCTGGTCGAGGACCTCGGCGTGGCCGACCGGCAGCGGGTCGAGATCCTCAAGGTGCTGTACCGCGGTGCCCGCATCCTGATCCTGGACGAGCCCACCGCCGTGCTGGTGCCGCAGGAGGTCGACGCGCTGTTCGACAACCTGCGCGAGCTCAAGGCCGAGGGCGTCACCGTCATCTTCATCTCGCACAAGCTGCACGAGGTGCTCTCGGTCGCCGACGCGATCAGCGTGATCCGCCGCGGCACCACGGTCGGCGACGCCGACCCGGCGACCGTGACGGCCCGTCAGCTCGCCGAGCTGATGGTCGGCGCCGAACTGCCCTCCCCGGAGAGCCGCGAGTCCACCGTCACCGACACCGAGATGCTCCGGGTCGAGGGCCTGCGGATCGCCAAGCCGGACGCCGAGGGCGTCGAGCGGGTCGTGCTGGACGACGTGTCGCTGCGCATCCGCAAGGGCGAGATCCTCGGCATCGCCGGTGTCGAGGGCAACGGCCAGGCCGAACTGGTCGAGGCCATCATGGGCATGCTGCCGCTGGACGCCGGTACCGTCGTGCTGGACGGCGCCGACCTGACCCGCACCCTGACCCGGGCCCGCCGCGAGGCCGGCATCGGCTACATCCCCGAGGACCGGCACCGGCACGGCCTGCTGCTGGAGGCCCCGCTCTGGGAGAACCGGGTCCTCGGCCACGTCACCGAGCGGCCCAACTCCAAGGGCGTGCTGCTCGACCCGGCCGGCGCCCGCGCCGACACCCTGCGGATCGTCGAGGAGTACGACGTCCGCACCCCCGGCATCGAGGTCACCGCGGCCTCGCTGTCCGGCGGCAACCAGCAGAAGCTGATCATCGGCCGCGAGATGAGCCACGCGCCGAAGCTGCTGATCGCCGCCCACCCGACCCGCGGCGTGGACGTCGGCGCGCAGGCGCAGATCTGGGAGCAGATCCGCGCCGCCCAGCGCGAGGGCCTGGCGGTGCTGCTGATCTCCGCCGACCTGGACGAGCTGATCGGCCTGTCCGACACCATCCGGGTCATCTACCGCGGCCGCCTGGTCGCCGACGCCGACCCGGCCACCGTCACCGCCGAGGACCTCGGCACCGCGATGACCGGTGCCGCCCGCGGCCACCTGGAGTCCGACCCGGAGGCCGTCGCCGAGGCACAGGCGGTCGCCGCCGAGGGCACCGACGCCGCGCCGACCGACGCCGAGCCGACCACCGACACCCCGTCCACCGAGACCGCCGCCGACGACGACGCGCAGGCGGGGGAGTAGCCACATGACCAGTCCCAACGCCCCGGCCGCGCCCGCGGCCAAGCGCTCGCCGCGCGAGCGCGTCGACCTGGAGAAGGTCGGCCTCGCGCTGGCCGCGCCCGTGCTCGCGGTGCTGCTGTCGGCGATCATCGCCGGCACCCTGCTGGCGGTCTCCGGCCGTGACCCGTTCGACGCCTTCTCCATCATGTGGAAGTACGGCACCGCCTCGGACGGCCAGGTCGCTACCCTGAACAAGGCCACCGTGTACTACCTGGCCGCGGCCGCCGCCGCGTTCGGGTTCCGGATGAACCTGTTCAACATCGGCATCGAGGGTCAGTACAAGCTGGCCATGATGTTCGCCGCGTACGTCGGCGGCCAGGTCGACCTGCCGGCCTTCCTGCAGATCCCGCTGCTGCTGATCGTCGCGATGTGCGTCGGCGGCCTGTGGGCGTCGGTCGCCGGCCTGCTCAAGGTCTACCGCGGCGTCAGCGAGGTCATCTCGACCATCATGCTGAACGCCATCGCCACCGCCGTGATCGGCGTGCTGCTGGTGCCCGGCATCCTCGCGCCGAAGACCGGCGGGGCGACCAACTCGATCGCCACCGCCAAGATCTCCCAGTCCAGCCACTTCTTCGCGTTCGAGACCCAGGGCGGCACCCTGTGGGGCTTCCTGGTGATCGCGGTGCTGGTCGGCGTGGTGTTCCAGTTCACCCTGAACCGGACCCGGTTCGGCTTCGACCTGCGCGCCACCGGCCGCTCGGAGACCGCCGCCAAGGCGTCCGGCGTCAACGTCAAGCGCATGGTGATCACTTCGATGGTGGTCTCCGGCGCGCTGGCCGGCCTGGTCGGCCTGCCCGAACTGATGCAGAACACCCCGTACTTCGGGCAGAACGTGCAGACCGGCCTCGGCTTCATCGGCATCTCGGTGGCGCTGCTCGGCCGCAACACCCCGATCGGCATCGCGTTCTCCGCGCTGCTGTTCGCCTTCCTGGACGCCTCCGGCGCCCAGCTGCCCACCCAGGGCGACTACCCGTCCGAGATCATCCCGGTGATCCAGGGCACCATCGTCATCTGCGTCGTCGTGGCCTACGAGCTGGTGCGCCGCTACGGCCTCAAGCGCCAGCAGCAGAAGGTCGGCGCCGAGCTCGCCGCCCAGGCCGCCGCGGCCGCCAAGAAGGAGGTGGCGGCATGAGCACCGCAGTCGCCGGAAAGCCCAAGTCGCCGGCCGCGCCGACGAAGAAGACCAAGCTCACCTGGCCGGTGGTGCTGCTGCTGATCGCGCTCGCCCTGGTGATCTTCGCCGCGGTCGGCGCGGTCACCGGCAACCACGGCCTGACCTCCTCCGGGCAGATCAGCGCCGCGCTCTCCTCCGCCGTGCCGATCGCGATGGCCGGCCTCGGCGGCCTGTGGGCCGAGCGCGCGGGCGTGGTCAACATCGGCCTCGAAGGCATGATGGTGGCCGGCACCTTCTGCGGCGCCTGGGGCGGCTTCCTGGTCAACCCCTGGGTCGGCCTGCTGGCCGGCATGGTCGGCGGCGCGCTCGGCGGCCTGCTGCACGCGCTGGTCACCGTCACCTTCGGCGTCGACCACATCGTCTCCGGCGTCGGCGTCAACCTGCTGATCCCGGGCCTCTGCGCCTACGTCAACCGGATCTACTACAAGGACTACGTGGCGGACGGCGCCGGCGCCAACCAGTCGCCGCCCGCCGACTCGCTGCCGACCTTCACCCTCCCCGGCCTGTCGAGCTGGCTCGGCGACATCGAGAAGCACCACTGGTTCCTGGTCTCCGACCTGGCCGGCATCGTCCGCGGCCTGGTCACCGAGCTGTCGGTGGTCACCCTGATCGCCGCCGCGCTGCTGGTCGCCAGCTACTTCCTGCTCTGGCGCACGGTGTTCGGCCTGCGGCTGCGCTCCTGCGGCGAGAACCCGACCGCCGCCGAGTCGCTGGGCGTCAACGTCTACAAGTACAAGTACCTCGCGGTGATCTCCTCCGGCGCCTTCGCCGGCCTCGGCGGCGCCTACCTGTCGCTGGTCGCCGCGCACTTCTACCGGGACGGCCAGACCCAGGGCCGCGGCTTCATCGGCCTGGCCGCGATGATCTTCGGCAACTGGATGCCGGGCGGCCTGGCCGCCGGCGCGGGCCTGTTCGGCTTCACCGACAGCCTCCAGCTGCGCGACGCCGACTCGGTGCACGTGCTGCTGCTGGTGGTCGCCCTCGCGATGGCGCTGCTCGCGCTCTGGCAGCTCTACCGCCGCCAGTGGGTGGCCGCCGCGGTCGCCGCGGTGGTGGCCGGCGGCGTCGCCGCCTGGTACGCCTGCACCGACGAGGTCCAGCGCCCGCTGATCGTCGCCACCCCGTACGTCATCACCCTGGTGGTGCTGGCGCTCGCCTCGCAGCGGCTGCGGCCGCCGAAGGCGGACGGGCAGATCTACCGCAAGGGGCAGGGCAAGTGACGGCCGAGGCCGAGGTGTTCGACTGGGAGGCGCTGCGCGAGGCGGCCCGGGCCGCGATGCGGCACGCGTACGCCCCGTACAGCAAGTACCCGGTCGGGGCCGCGGCCCTGGTCGAGGACGGCCGGACCGTGGTCGGCTGCAACGTGGAGAACGCCTCGTACGGGCTCGGCCTGTGCGCCGAGTGCGGCCTGGTCTCCGCGCTGCACGCCTCCGGCGGCGGCCGGCTGGTGGCCTTCACCTGCGTGGACGGCGGCGGCGAGCTGCTGATGCCGTGCGGGCGCTGCCGCCAGCTGCTGTACGAGCACGGCGGCCCGGACCTGCTGGTCGACCTGCCCTCCGGGGTGGCGCCGATGAGCGAGGTGCTGCCGGACGCGTTCGGGCCGGACAAGCTCTGAGCTCCGGACAAGCCCTGAGCTGCTGCGAGTTGTAGCCCTCGCGGTTGTTACGCGCGTAGAGTGTCGTGGGAGGACATCCCGCGGCACTCTACGCATTTCACCCCCTCTGGAGCACGTGTATGGACGCCATCTCCGTCATCCGGGCCAAGCGCGACCGGGGCGAGCTGACCGACCCCCAGATCGACTGGGTCATCGACGCCTACACCCGGGGCGAGGTGGCCGACGAGCAGATGTCCGCCCTCGCCATGGCCATCCTGCTCAACGGCATGACGGCCCGTGAGATCAGCCGCTGGACCGACGCGATGATCCGCTCCGGCGAGCGGATGGACTTCTCCTCGCTCGGCGTCCCCACCGCCGACAAGCACTCCACCGGCGGCGTCGGCGACAAGATCACCCTCCCGCTGGCCCCGCTGGTCGCCGCCTGCGGCGCCGCCGTCCCGCAGCTCTCCGGCCGCGGCCTCGGCCACACCGGCGGCACCCTCGACAAGCTGGAGTCCGTCCCCGGCTGGCGCGCCCTGCTCTCCAACGAGGAGATGCTCTCCGTCCTGGACGCCTGCGGCGCGGTGATCTGCGCCGCCGGCGACGGCCTCGCCCCCGCCGACAAGAAGCTGTACGCGCTGCGCGACGTCACCGGCACCGTCGAGGCGATCCCGCTGATCGCCTCCTCGATCATGTCCAAGAAGATCGCCGAGGGCACCGGGGCGCTCGTCCTGGACGTCAAGGTCGGCTCCGGCGCGTTCATGAAGAACCTCGACGACGCCCGCGAACTCGCCCGCACCATGGTCGGGCTCGGCCGCTCGGCCGGCGTCGCCACCGTCGCCCTGCTCACCGACATGTCCACCCCGCTCGGCCTCACCGCGGGCAACGCGCTCGAAGTCCGCGAATCCGTCGAGGTGCTGGCCGGCGGCGGCCCCGCCGACGTCGTCGAACTCACCCTCGCGCTCGCCCGCGAGATGCTCGCCGCCGCGGGCGTGCACGGCAAGGACCCGGCCGACGCGCTCCGCGACGGCTCCGCCATGGACCACTGGCGCCGCATGATCGCCGCCCAGGGCGGCGACCCCGACGCCCCCCTCCCGGTCGCCCGCGAGCAGCACGTCCTGACCGCCCCCGCCACCGGCGTCCTCACCGCCCTCGACGCCTACGCCGTCGGCGTCGCCGCCTGGCGCCTCGGCGCCGGCCGCGCCCGCAAGGAGGACCCCGTCCAGGCCGGCGCCGGCGTCGAACTCCACGCCAAGCCCGGCGACACCGTCACCGCCGGCCAGCCCCTGCTCACCCTCCACACCGACACCCCCGAGCGCTTCCCCTACGCCCTGGAGGCCCTGCAGGACGCCACCGCCGTGGCCCCGGCCGGCACGGCCTTCACCCCGGCCCCGATCGTCCTCGACCGGATCGCCTGACCCGCCGTCGTCCGTCCTGCGCGCGTCAGGAGTACGTGCGCAGGACGGACGTGTCGAGGGTCCAGGGGCCGACGGTGATCACGTCGCCGAAGGCGAAGTCGGTGCGGCGGGTGTAGTTCGGCTCGTCGTGGACGATCCCGGTGCCCTTGCGGGGGTCGACCAGCAGGTAGAGCGGAATGCCCATGGCCGCGTAGTCGGCGACCTTGGCCCGGTAGTCGTTCTCCGCGTTGGAGGCCGAGACGATCTCGACCACCAACAGGACCTGATGGGGCAGCAGCGCCGCTTCCTCGTCGTCGAGCGCCGCTTCGGGGAACACCATGACGTCCGGGTTGCGGAGCCGGCCCCTGGCCGGGTCCACCAGGTCCGCGCCGCCGTGGGCGATGTGGCCGGGGTGGGTCTTGGAGAGCTGGGCGTTCAACTGCTGAACGATGCGGATGACGGCGAGCTCGTGCCGTTTGACCGGCGACATCATCATCACGATGGTGTCGTCCGCGATCTCGATCTTCCCTATCCCGGGCATCTGCGGCAGCTGGTCGGCGATCTCGCGGAGCCTGGCGAACTGGGCAGGGTCGATGCTCATGCCTGAAGTGTAGTGACGGCCCGCGCGCGGTGGGTGGCGTGGAGGGTGACGCCGGCCGCGCAGGCCATGGCGGTGAGGGCGACGGTGGCGGTGCCGGGCCAGCCGGTGGCGTGGTAAGCGTCGGCGCCCAGGGTGCCGCCGAGGCTGTTGCCGAGGTAGTAGGCGATCAGGTAGAGGGCGGAGGCCTGGGCGCGGCCGGTGGTGGCGGTGCGGCCGACGGCGGAGGAGGCGGTGGCGTGGCCGGCGAAGAAGCCGGCGGTGATCAGGACCAGGCCGAGGACCGCGCAGGCCAGCGAGTCGGCGAGGGAGAGCAGCAGGCCGGCGCTGGTGGTGCCGATCGCCAGGTAGAGGGTGCCGCGGCGGCCCCAGCGGGCGGTCAGCCGGCCCGCCGAGGCGGAGGACGCGGTGCCGACCAGGTAGACCACGAAGATCGAGGCGGCGACCGACTCCGGCAGGTGGAAGGGCGCCGAGACCAGCCGGTACCCGACGGTGTTGTAGACCGCGCCGAAGACCGCCATGAACAGCAGGCCGAGCGCGTACAGCCGGAGCAGCAGCGGGTTGCGCAGGTGCCCGGCGACGGTGGTGGCCAGCGCCCGGGCGTCCACGGGGGCGGGCCGGAAGTGCCGGGCCCGGGGGATCAGCAGCCGGAAGGCCAGCGCGGCGAGCAGCGCGAGGACGGCCGAGACGGCGAGCCCGCCGCGCCAGCCCCAGGCGGCCGCGGCCCAGCCGGAGACCAGGCGGCCGCCCATCCCGCCGATCGAGTTCCCGGCCACGTACAGGCCCATCGCGGAGGCCAGCGCCGCCGGGTGCACCTCCTCGGCGAGGTAGGCCATCGCGGTGGCGGGCAGCCCGGCCAGCGCCGCGCCCTGGAGGGCCCGCAGCGCCACCAGGGTGGTGAGGTCCGGGGCGAACGGCAGGGCCAGCGCGAGCAGCGCGGCGGCCAGCGTGGACGCCGTCATGACGGCGGTGCGCCCGTAGCGGTCGGACAGGGCGCTGGCCGGGAGCAGCGCGAGCGCGAGTCCGAGGGTGGCGGCGGAGGCCGTCCAGCTGGCCTGTCCGGGCGTCAGTCCGAGGTCGGCGGAGAGCACCGGCAGCAGGCCCTGGGTGGAGTACAGCAGGACGAAGGTGGCGACGCCGGCCGCGAACAGCGCGAGGTTGGCGCGGCGGAACGCGCGGCTGCCGGGGCGCAGGCGCAGGTCGGGGAGCGGGGTGACGGGGGCGGGCGCGGGCGCCTCGGTACTGGCGGGCTGCATGGCGACGACGCTACGACCGGCCCCGTTGATGCGTCCAATGCATGAATGGGCGAAGATCCATGCTGTGACGTATGAGAGCAGCTCCGCGCCGGGGCGCCCCGCCGAGCTCGGTCCGGACGCCGATGTGACCCGCCTCGCACCGGAGTTGGCCCAGTTCGCGGCGGTGGCCCGGCTGGAGCACGTGACCCGGGCCGCGCAGCTGCTCGGCATGCCGCAGCCCACCCTGTCGCGGGCCGTCGCCCGGCTGGAGGACGAGCTGGGGGTGCGGCTGCTGGCCCGGCAGGGCCGCGCCGTCCGGCTGACCCGGGCCGGGCGGATCCTGCTGGACGCCGCCGAACGCGCCCTTGCCGAGGTCGAGCGCGGCGTCGAGGCGGCCCGGGCGGAGGCCGACCCTGCGGCGGGCCGGGTCGCGTTCGGGTTCCTGCACACCATGGGCGCCGACGCGGTGCCCGCCCTGCTGCGCGGCTTCCGGGCCGGGCACCCGCGGGTGCGCTTCCAGCTCGTCCAGGACCACGTGGCCGCGATGCTGGAGCGGCTGCGGGCCGGGGAGCTGGACCTCTGCCTGGTCTCGCCGCTGCCCGACGCCCCCGACCTGACGGCCCGTCCGCTCGACGAGCAGCGGCTGTTCCTCACCGTCCCGCCCGACCACCGGCTGGCCGGGCGCCGCCGGGTCCGGCTCGCCGAGGTCGCCGAGGAGCCCTGGGTGACGGTCGAGCAGGGGTACGGGCTGCGCCACATCGTGGAGGGCTTCTGCACCGAGGCCGGCTTCGCCCCGCGGATCGCCTTCGAGGGCGAGGACGTCGAGACCCTGCGCGGCCTGGTCGCGGCCGGCCTCGGCGTCTCCCTCCTCCCGCCCGCCCTGGTGCCCCGCCCCGGCGCGGTCGAACTGGAGGTCACCGCCCCGCGCACCCGCCGCGCCATCGGCCTCGCCTGGCCCGCCCACCGCCCGCTGCCGCCCCCGGCCGCGGCCTTCCGCGACTTCGTGCTGTCCCGCCGCGGCAGCATCCTGTCCCACGACTGACGGCCCGTCCGGCGGGTTGTTCACCTCGGGTTCGTCCGGACGGGGCGGCGTGGCGGTAGGTGATCTACGCGCGTAGGCGCTATGCTCCGGCAATGGAGAAGCAGATCACTCTCGCGGGCACCACGGCCCCGCGCATTCCCACCCCGGAACAGATCGTCCGCGCCCCCAAGGTGCTGCTGCACGACCACCTGGACGGCGGGCTGCGGCCGGAGACCGTCGTCGAACTGGCCGCCGACTGCGGCTACGAAGGACTGCCGACCACCGACCCGAAGGAACTCGGGGTCTGGTTCCGGGAGGCCGCCGACTCCGGTTCGCTGGAGCGGTACCTGGAGACCTTCGCGCACACCTGCGCCGTGATGCAGACCCGGGACGCGCTGGTCCGGGTGGCCGCGGACTGCGCCGAGGACCTGGCGGCGGACGGGGTGGTGTACGCCGAGGTGCGGTACGCCCCCGAGCAGCACCTGGAGGCCGGGCTGACCCTGGACGAGGTGGTCGAGGCGGTCAACGAGGGCTTCCGGCTGGGCGAGGCGAACGCCCGGGCGCGCGGCCACCGGATCCGGGTCGGCACGCTGCTGACCGCGATGCGGCACGCCGCCCGCTCGCAGGAGATCGCCGAGCTGGCGAACCGTCACCGCGACCGCGGCGTGGTCGGGTTCGACATCGCGGGCGCCGAGGCCGGCTACCCCCCCACCCGCCACCAGGCCGCCTTCGACTACCTCAAGGGCGAGAACAACCACTTCACCATCCACGCCGGCGAGGCGTTCGGCCTGCCGTCGATCTGGGAGGCGCTGCAGTGCTGCGGTGCCGACCGGCTCGGCCACGGGGTGCGGATCGTGGACGACATCACGGTCGGCGAGGACGGCCGGGTCGAGCTCGGCCGACTGGCCGCGTACGTGCGCGACAAGCGCGTCCCGCTGGAGATGTGCCCGACCTCCAACCTGCAGACCGGCGCGGCCGCCTCGTACGCGGAGCACCCGATCGGCCTGCTCAGCAGCCTGAAGTTCCGGGTCACCGTGAACACCGACAACCGGCTGATGAGCGGCACCAGCATGAGCCGCGAGTTCGCGCACCTGGTGGAGGCGTTCGGCTACACGCTGGCCGACCTGGAGTGGTTCACCGTGAACGCGATGAAGTCGGCGTTCCTGCCGTTCGACGAGCGGCTGGCCATGATCAACGACGTGATCAAGCCCGGCTACGCCGAGCTGAAGGCGGAGTGGCTGTTCGGCCCGCGCGGCTGACGCATCGTCGGGTGGTCGGGTGGTCGAGCGGTCGGACGATCGGCCCGGGGAGATGGTCGGACTTATCACTCTCCGGAGTGGCCGGGCTTTGAACCGGGCGTGGCTTTCTCACTACGGTGGGCCGGTCACTGCTGACTCGGTGTGACGGCAGGCAACCTGTGGTTCTCGGGCGTCCGCCGCTGCACCGGCCCGACCAGGACTGAGGACGCACACATGAAGCAGGCCACTCTGAAGGCCGCGGGCACCGCGGTGCTCGGCATCGCGGTCGCCGCCGTCGCGGCGGGCTCCGCCTCGGCCGCGCCGGTCGCCCCCGGCGGCCTCGGACTGCCGACCGGCGCGCTCACCAACCCCGCCGTGACCGGCGCCGCCACCGGCGCCGTGAGCAAGCTGCCCGGCGGCGACCAGCTCGGCACCGTGACCGGCACCCTGAACCCGACCGCGCCCGCCCCGGCCGCCGCCCCCGCCCCGGAGCAGGCTCCGCAGGCGATCGAGCAGACCGGCCCGGGCGGCCCGGAGCAGGCCGCCCCCGCCGCCGCCCCGGTGCAGGGGGCCGCGCCCGCGGCCGCCAACCGGATCGGCAGCCTGGACTCCGTCCCCGGCGGCCAGGGCCTGGCCAAGACCCCGGTCGGCAGCGTGGTCGGGACGCTGGGCGGCCTCTCCCCGGCCAACGGCGGCGGCGCCCCCGGCCTGCCGGGCCTGCCGGGCCTGGGCGGCTGACGCCCGCACCCCCGACGCCGACGGAGGGGCCGTCCCGCACCGCGGGACGGCCCCTCCGTCGTGCTGCCGCCCGGTGCTTCACGGCTCCTGGGGGAGCAGCAGCCAGAGCGCCAGGTAGATCAGGAACTGCGGGCCGGGCAGCAGGCAGGAGGCCAGGAAGACGATCCGGACCGTCCACGGGGTGAAGCCGAAGCGCTTGGCGATGCCCGCGCAGACGCCGGCGATGACGCGGTGGTGACGGGGGCGGGCGAGGGTGCTCATCTTCTTCTCCCTGCTGGGCGGTTCGTTCGATTCGCTCGGTTCGTTCTCCATCCTCCCTCCGTGACCTGCGGTTCTCCGTCCGCCGCAATGCCGATTCGGACCCCGAGGCGCTCGTCGTCCGGAGGGATTCCGGGCTCAGGGTCCGCCCGGGGGTGCCCTCGGGGTTTGCGGACCGGCCGGGAGGGGAAGCGGGGCGATGGTAAAGGCAGCGTAAAGAGGGTGGAGGTGACGCACAGGTCCTCCCAGCGGACTGTCAGACTCGCGCGTCCGACAGTCGTACGAAATTGGGAAAAGCTCTGATGCGCACCAACCGCCTGCTCACCGTCACCGTGCTGTCCGCCCTCGCGGTGACGGGTCTGGCCGCCTGCGGGTCCGAAGGGGCCGGGAGCAAGGGCTCCGCCGCCGCCCCGGCCGCCTCCGGCCAGGCCACCGCCGCCGCCTCCGCCACCGCGACGGGGGCCGCCGCGGGCGGCGGGCTGGCGGCGCTCGGCTCGGCCGAGATCGTGAAGAAGGCGCAGGAGGCCGGGGCCGCGCTCACCGCCGTCAAGATGACCTTCAAGATCAAGGACACCGACGGCGAGGTCAGCGGCGACATCGCGGCCGACGGCAGCGGCAACTGCGCGGGCTCGGTGGCCATCGCCGGCCAGGGCAGCACCGAGGTGCTCCGCAGCGGCGGCACGGTCTGGGTGAAGCCGGACGCCGCGCTGCTGAAGACCGCCGCCCCGCAGGCGGGCGGCGCGCTGCTCGGCAAGTGGCTGACCGTCGCCAAGGGCAGCTCCGGCGGTGTCGCCGAGTTCACCGCCTTCTGCGACCTGGGCCTGAAGACCCAGCAGAGCATCGGCAAGGACGACAACGGCGTGAGCGACCCGGGCACCAAGGGCCCGGCGAAGAAGGTCGACGGCGTCGACGCCGTCACCGTGGTCTTCAAGGACACCGACGGCACCCAGGCCGAGGCGGCCGTCGCCGCGCAGGGCAAGCCCTACCTGATCTCGCTGGACCTCGGCGCCGACGGCTTCATGAAGTTCACCGACTTCGACAAGCCGGTGCAGGCGACCCCGCCGGCCGCCTCCCAGGTCGTCGACGGCAGCAAGTACTTCGGCTGACGGACCGTCGGCGACGGCTCCGGCGCGGACCCGGGTTCCGGAGCCGGAGCCGGCGCGGGCTCCGGTGCGGGGCCGGCCGCCCGGCGCCGGTCCAGCGCGCGCACCGGCGGGACCAGCAGCAGGTGGGCGAGGGCCGCGCCGAGGACGCCGAGCAGGATGTCGTCGACGTCCAGGACGTGCCCGGGGGCCCAGCCCTCCAGGATCTCCAGGGCGGTGGCGAGCAGCGCGGCCGCGCCGACCGTGCGCAGGAACGACAGCAGCCGCCCGCGGGACGGCGAGCCGAAGGCGAGCGGCAGCAGCAGGCCGACCGGGGCGAGCGGCAGCAGCCCGGCGGCGAGCGGGCGGACGACGTGCAGACCGCCGAGGGACAGCGCCCGGCCGACCGAGGCCAGCGGCGTCAGGTTGGACGGGGCGGTCCACGGCGCGGGCAGCGGCCGCAGGCTCAGCCAGCAGAGCACCAGCAGCTGGAGGGCCAGCAGCACCCGGGCCGCCGTCCGCAGCCGGTACGGGGCCGCCGGGTCGACGGCCGGTCCGGCCGCCGCCTCCCCGGTCGCCTGGTCGCTTCGCGCGGTGGTGTGCACACCGCGGGAGACGCGCCCCGCGCCGGGACCGGTTCCGGGCGAACGGGTGACCTGGATCGCTTCCCCCGGCCGATTCCCGGCCGATTCCCGGCCGATCCCCGGCCGATCCCCGGCCGATCCCCGGTGCGGCCCCGTGCGGCCGGGCCCGGGGTCAGGGGCAGCCGCTGGGCGTGGCCGCGCCGAACACCGGCGGGCCGGTCTCCGTCACCACCGGCGAGGGCACGGCGCCCGCCGCGGACCCGGTCGGGCCCGGGGCGGGCCGGGCGCCCGAGTCGGCGGGCGAGGGCACCGGCGCCGCGACCGGGGCCAGCGGCACCGCCGGCGGCTCGGCGGGGCAGGCGGTGCGGCTGGCGGGCGCGCCCGCGTCCACCGGCACGTCGGTGGCCCGGATGCCGCAGCCGGTCAGCAGGGCGGCCGCCAGCAGGGCGCCGAGCGCCGCGGGCAGGGCGCGGTGGCGGGTCATCGGACGTCCTCCGGGCCGGGCGCGGGCGGCTGGGTGAGCGGCAGGGTCAGGGTGAAGACCGCGCCGACGCCGTCCGGGTTGTTCGCGGCGGTGATGTCGCCGCCGTGGATGCGGGCGTTGGCCTCCGCGATCGACAGGCCCAGGCCGCTGCCCTCGGAGCGGGCCCGGCCCTTGTCGGCCTTGTAGAAGCGGTCGAAGACGTGCGGCAGCACGTCCTCGGGGATGCCGGGGCCGCCGTCCGACACCGAGACCACCACGGTGTGCGCCGCGTCGTCCTGGCGGACCCGCACCTTCACCGGGGAGCCGCCGTGCTTGAGCGCGTTGCCGATCAGGTTGGCGAACACCACGTCCAGCCGGCGCGGGTCGACGACGGCCAGGATGCCGCGCGGGGCGTCGAGTTCGACCGCGTCGTACCAGGCCCGGCCGTCGATGCAGGACATGATCAGGTCGGCCATGTCGACCTCGTCGGCGACCAGCCGGGCGGTGCCCGCGTCGAAGCGGGTCACCTCCATCAGGTTCTCCACCAGGTCGGAGAGCCGCCGGGTCTCGGAGACCACGATCCGCACGGCGGGCTCGATCATCGGGTCGAGGGCGTCGGCCTCGTCCTCCAGGATGTCGGTCACCGCGGTCATCGCGGTCAGCGGGGTGCGCAGCTCGTGCGACATGTCGGCGACGAACCGGCGGGACTGCGCCTCGCGCGCGCTCAGCTCGGCGACCTGCTCCGACAGCGACTCCGCGGTGCGGTTGAACGTCCGCGCCAGGTCGGCGAGTTCGTCGTTGCCCTCGACGTCGAGCCGGGTGTCCAGCTTGCCCTCGCCGAGCCGCCGGGCGGCGTCCCCGAGCCGGCGCACCGGCCGCAGCACGGTCGCCGAGGCGCCCTGGGCGAGCAGCGCGGAGCCGATCAGCGCCAGCAGCGTGGCGACCGCCAGCGACCAGCCGAGGGTGTTCAGGTCGGCCCGCTCGTTCTGCAGCGACTTGAACATGTAGACGGTCGGCCCGCTCGGGACCACCTTCGTCCCGCCGATCACGTACGGCCCGGCCAGGTTCACCCGCTGCCAGTACAGGTGGTACGCGTACGGGTTGCCCGGGCCGACCTCGCGCTGCTTGTTCACCGCGGTCACCAGCGCCGCCGGGACCTGCTTCGCGGTGAACGTCAGCGGGTTGGAGGAGGCGATGCAGTCGGGCACCGTCTCGTCGACCACCACCACGTCGTACGCCAGCCCCGAGCTGGCCACCTGCGCGGCCAGCGCCGACAGGTCCGGGCAGGACGGGTGCAGCGGCAGGGTCGTGACGTTCCGGGTGACCGACACCCGGAAGTCGTTCAGCGCGGTGTTCTGGGCGCGCCGGAGCACCGCGTCGCGGTTCAGCCAGTAGGCGATGCCGGACGCGCACACCGCGGTGATCAGCGCCACCGCGGCGAACACCGCGATCAGCCGGACCCGCAGCGAGCTGAGCCGCCGCCAGGAGGCCGAGCGGGACCAGCGGGAGGCGGGTTGGTACTCCGTCAAGAAGGACTCACCGAACCGGGGGGATCAGGGGGAAACCGGGGGAACGCGGGACAGCGCGGGACAGCGCGGGCGGACGGGCTCACGCGGGCGGGTCGAGCCGGTAGCCGACCCCGCGCACGGTGCGGATCAGCGTCGGCGCGGACGGCACGTCCTCGACCTTCGCCCGCAGCCGCTGCACGCACGCGTCCACCAGCCGGGAGTCGCCCAGGTAGTCGTGCTCCCACACCAGCCGCAGCAGCTGCTGGCGGGACAGCGCCTGCCCCGGGCGGCGGCTCAGCTCCAGCAGCAGCCGCAGCTCGGTCGGCGTCAGCTGGAGGTCCTGGCCGTCCTTGGTGACGGTCATCGCCGAACGGTCGATCACCACGCCGCCGTACGCCGCCGAGTCCGAGCTCTCCCGCTCGCCGCGGCGCAGCACCGCGCGGATCCGGGCGTCCAGCACCCGCGGCTGCACCGGCTTGACCACGTAGTCGTCGGCGCCGGACTCCAGGCCGACCACCACGTCGATGTCGTCGGAGCGCGCGGTCAGCAGGATGATCGGCAGCTGGTCGGTGCGCCGGATGCGCCGGCACACCTCGAAGCCGTCGATGCCCGGCAGCATCACGTCCAGCACGATCAGGTCCGGGCGCTGTTCCTTGAACAGGCGCAGACCGTCCTCACCGGACGCCGCGGCGGCGATCCGGTGACCCTGGCGGGTCAGGGCGAGTTCGAGGCCCGTGCGGATGGCGTCGTCGTCCTCGATCAGAAGCAGGAAAGGCACGGGGGTCATTGTGTCCCACCCGGGCCCGCTAAGCACCCACCCGGGTGACCCCCGCGCACCCGGGAACCGGATGCGGCCGCTCCGGCGTCAGCATCGGCGGAGCGGGGGACCGTCCGCTCCCGGTCGCCCTTGTGACAGCCCTGTGACAGTCGACGGACACCGCCATGACGAGCGGACGGCAGGATTTTTCTCGTCGCCGCAGGAGGACCCGGTCAGCACCGGCCGCCGCGGCGGGCAGAGAACCGCTCGTACCGACCATGGGGGTGCCCGATGACCGCAACGCTGAAGACCCGAACCGCCGGGCCGCGTGCTGCCGTCGTGGGGACCACCCGGCCGCGGCACGAGGAGGAGAACGCCGGCAACGTGCTCGTACGGGGGTGCGCGCACAACGCCGGGACCCGTCGCCCGGTCGTGGGGACCAGGGGCGCCGGGGACACCGCCCACAGCCGGTCGGGGAACCCGGCAGTGGGACGGACGCTGCGGGTCGCCCCGCAGACGTTCCGGGGGGAGCAGGCCGACCAGGGAGGCGCGCAGGGGGAGCACCCGGCCGCCGTGGCGGACGAGGCACGCGACATCGCCGAGTTCACCGCGTACGTGCGCGAGCGCCGCGCCTCCCTGTACGCCACCGCCTACCACCTGACCGGCGACCGCTACGAGGCCGAGGACCTGCTGCAGTCCGCGCTGTTCTCGACCTACCGGGCCTGGGGCCGGATCACCGACAAGGCCGCGGTCGGCGGCTACCTCCGCCGCACCATGACCAACCTGCACATCTCGGCCTGGCGCCGCCGCAAGGTCAACGAGTACCCGACCGAGGAACTCCCCGAGCACGCCGGCGACACCGACGCGATGGGCGGCACCGAGCTGCGCGCCGTGCTCTGGCAGGCGCTCGCCAAGCTCCCCGAGAACCAGCGCACCATGCTGGTGCTCCGCTACTACGAGGGCCGGACCGACCCGGAGATCGCCGACATCCTCGGCATCAGCGTCGGCACCGTGAAGAGCTCCATCTGGCGCGCGCTGCGCCGGATGCGCGAGGACGAGCAGCTCAACCGCTCCGGCGACACCGTGCACGCCTTCGGCGAGCTGGTCGCCTGACGCGGTACCAGGACTCCCGTCGGGGGACGGGTGGTGGGGGAAAGGGCACAGGACACGGCGGCCGACTCGGGGGAGCGGCCACCGGGGGGCGTCCTGTGCTCCGGACGACAGGCGGGCCCCGGTGCGGGGGGAAACGGCACCGGGGCCCGCCTCCGTCGTGTCGCGGCGGCCCGGCCGCGACAATGACCCGATGGACCCCGTCGTGGAGAACCCGCAGGCCCGCGCCGACCGGCGGCTGATCGAGATCCTGCAGGAACTGCGGGTGCTGCAGACCGGCGTGCAGATCGTCTTCGCCTTCCTGCTCGGCGTCGCCTTCACCCCGCGCTTCACCGCGCTCGACGCCTTCACCCAGGACCTGTACGTCGCGGTGCTGCTGCTCGCGGTGCTGGCCGCCGCCGTGCTGGCCACCCCCGTCGCCCTGCACCGGGCGCTGTTCCACCACCCCGACCGGGCCCGGATCGTGAAGGTCTCCGCCCGGATCGCCCAGATCGGCCTGGTGCTGCTCGCCGCCGCGCTCACCGGCGCGGTGCTGCTGGTGCTGACCGTGGTGCTGGGCGCCGCCGTCGCCGCGCCGATCACCGCCGCCGTGGCGCTGGTCTTCACTGGCCTGTGGTTCGTCCTGCCGTGGGCGGTGCGCCGCCGGCTGCCCGACGCCCCCGAGTGAGCCCCCTGCGGGCCCGTCAGCGCGCGTCGGCGGTGTGCAGCACGTCCTGGGCGCGGTTCGGGCCGCGCAGCACCAGCGTCTCCACCGCGTCCGCGCAGCGGTCCAGCAGGGCGGGCAGCGCCTCCTCCTCGGCGTCGGCGAAGCGCTGCACCACCCACTCGTCGACCCGGGTGCCCTTCGGCGGGCGGCCCACGCCGACCCGCAGCCGGGTGTAGTCGGCGGTGCCCAGCGCCCGGTGCACCGAGCGCGCCCCGTTGTGGCCGCCCGGGCCGCCGCCGCGCTTCAACCGGGCCGCGCCGAACGGGAAGTCCAGGTCGTCCTGGACCACCACCAGCCGCTCCAGCGGCACCCCGTGCCGACGCAGCAGCGCCGCCACCGGACGGCCCGACAGGTTGATCGACCACTGCGGCCGGGCCAGCAGCACGGTGCGGCCGTCCAGTTCGAAGGCGGCCGTGCGGGTGGTCAGTCCGCGCCAGTCCGCGCCGTGCCGCTCGGCCAGCCGCTCCGCGACCAGGAAGCCCGCGTTGTGCCGGGTGCCCGCGTACCGGCGGGTCGGATTGCCCAGCCCCGCCACCAGCCAGCGCTCGCCCATTCCCCGCGCCCCTCAGACCAGTTCGGCGGGCAGCTGCCGGGCCACCGCGGAGATCCGCCGGCCCGCCTCCAGCCCCGAGCAGGCGTACGAGCCCAGCTCGACCTGCCGGGCGACGATGCCGCGCTCCGCCCGCATCAGCCGCAGGCCCCGGCGCACCAGGTACGGCACCGACTTGCGGCCCTCCCGGACGTCCCGCCGGAACCGGCGCCAGGCCGTGGTGGCGGGCTTGTTGCGCAGGCACAGCGCGTCCCCGAGCAGGCCCTCGGCCGCGCAGCGGCGCACCAGTTCGGCGGCGAAGATGCCCTCCGCGACGAAGGCCGCGGCCCCGTCCAGGTCGAGCAGGTGGCTGCCGCTGCGGCCGTTCGCCGGGATCGAGTACACCGGCACCTCGGCCCGGCCCTCGAACACCAGCGCCCGGATCGCCGCCAGCGCCTGCTCCGCGTGCCAGGACTCCGGCGAGTCCCAGTCCGTCCCGTCCCCGTCCGGGAGTTGCGGCAGCGACGGGTCGTCACCGTCCTTGTAGAAGTCGTCGAGCTGCAGCACCGGCAGCCCGCTGCGCTCGGCCAGCGAGGACTTTCCCGACCCCGAGGGGCCCGACAACAGGATGACCCGGGATATCGGGCGGCGGTTCAGCGGCGTGTCACTCACGGGAAACCAGTCTGCGGCATGGGACGGGCAGGTGGTAACCCGCCGGACGGCCCGAACACGGTGCGTGCGGGCACCGGAACAGGCATGAGGACGGGCCCGCACCAGGGGGGAGAAGTGCGGGCCCGTCGCGGCCGTCCGGCCCCCGGGGGGGATAGGGGCACGGTGGACGGCCGGTCTGTGGAGTTGGCGGTCGGCGGCGGGCTAGATGCCCATCGGGTGCCAGACCGTCTTGGTCTCCAGGAAGGAGAGCAGTCGCCCGGTGCCGGGCGCGGCCGTCCAGTCCTCGGCGGACGGGTCGGCGGCCGGTCGGACCACCCGCTTCAATGTATCCGCCGCCGCGGCCTCCAGGGCCGCCGCCGCGCCGGGTCCGTCCGGGTCGATCGCACCCGCCAGGTCCAGCGCGTTGACGTCCTGGTGCGAGGCCAGCGTCGGGGCGATGTCGGCCGTCCGGCCGGAGAGCAGGTTGACCACGCCGCCCGGCACGTCCGAGGTGGCCAGCACCTCGCCCAGCGACAGCGCGGGCAGCGGGGCCCGCTCGGCCGCCGCGACCACCACGGTGTTGCCGGTGGCGATCGCCGGGGCGATCACCGAGACCAGGCCGAGCAGCGAGAAGCCCGTCCCGGTCCGGGGCGCGAGGACGCCCACCACGCCGGTCGGCTCCGGCGTCGACAGGTTGAAGAACGGCCCCGCCACCGGGTTGGCGCCGCCCGCGACCTGCGCGACCTTGTCCGTCCAGCCCGCGTACCAGACCCAGCGGTCGATCGCCGCGTCCACCAGCGCCGCGGCCTTCTTCGCGCCGACGCCCTCGGAGACCGCGACCTCGGCCGCGAACTGCTCGCGCCGGCCCTGGAGCATCTCCGCGACCCGGTACAGCACCTGGCCCCGGTTGTACGCGGTGGTGCCTGACCAGCCCTTCACGGCCGCGCGGGCCGCCAGCACGGCGTCCCGGGCGTCCTTGCGGGTGCCCAGCGGGGCGTTGGCCAGCCACTGGCCCTTGGAGTCGGTCACCTCGTACACCCGCCCGCTCTCCGAGCGCGGGAACTTCCCGCCGACGTACAGCTTGTAGGTCTTGAAGACGTCAATTCGCAGGGCAGTCTCAGACATCGAGGTACGCCTCCAGGCCGTGGCGACCGCCCTCGCGGCCGTAACCGGACTCCTTGTACCCGCCGAACGGCGAGGTCGGGTCGAACTTGTTGAAGGTGTTCGCCCACACCACGCCCGCCCGGAGCCGGTTCGCCATCCACAGGATGCGCGAGCCCTTCTCCGTCCAGATGCCCGCGGACAGGCCGTACGGGGTGTTGTTGGCCTTCTCCACCGCCTCGGCGGGGGTGCGGAAGGTCAGCACCGACAGCACCGGCCCGAAGATCTCCTCGCGGGCGATCCGGTGCGCCTGCGAGACGCCGGTGAACAGGGTCGGGCGGAACCAGTAGCCCGCGCCCGGCAGTTCGCACTCCGGGGCCCAGCGCTCGGCGCCCTCCTGCTCGCCCGCCGCCGCCAGCTCGGTGATCCGGGCCAGCTGCGCGGCCGAGTTGATCGCGCCGACGTCGGTGTTCTTGTCCAGCGGGTCGCCGACCCGCAGGGTGCCCATCCGGCGCTTCAGCGCGTCCAGCAGCTCGTCCTGCACCGACTCCTGCACCAGCAGGCGGCTGCCCGCGCAGCACACGTGGCCCTGGTTGAAGAAGATGCCGTTGACGATGCCCTCGACCGCCTGGTCCAGCGGCGCGTCGTCGAACACGATGTTCGCGGCCTTGCCGCCCAGCTCCAGGCTCAGCTTGGTCCGGGTGCCGGCCAGCTGCTTGGCGATCGCCCGGCCGACCGGGGTCGAGCCGGTGAACGCGACCTTGTTGACGTCCGGGTGCGCGGTCAGCGCGGCACCGGTCCGGCCGTCGCCGGTGACGATGTTCACCACGCCCTTCGGCAGGCCCGCCTGGCGGCAGATCTCGGCGAAGCGCAGCGCGGTCAACGGGGTGGTCTCGGCGGGCTTCAGCACCACCGTGTTACCGGTGGCCAGCGCCGGGGCGATCTTCCACGCCAGCATCAGCAGCGGGAAGTTCCACGGGATGACCTGCGCGGCCACGCCCAGCGGGCGCGGGTTCGGGCCGTAGCCCGCGAAGTCGATCTTGTCGGCCCAGCCCGCGTAGTAGAAGAAGTGCGCGGCGACCAGCGGCAGGTCGACGTCGCGGGTCTCCCGGATCGGCTTGCCGTTGTCGATCGACTCCAGCACCGCCAGCTCGCGGCTGCGCTCCTGGACGATCCGGGCGATCCGGAACAGGTACTTGGCGCGCTCGCTGCCCGGCAGCGCCGACCAGTCCGCGAACGCCTTGCGGGCGGCCTTCACCGCGCGGTCCACGTCCTCGTCGGTGCCCTGCGCGAACTCCGCGAGCACCTGCTCGGTGGCCGGGTTGACGGTCTTCAGCGCCTCGGAACCGGACGAGTCGACGAACTCGCCGCCGATGAAGTGGCCGTAGCTCGTCGCGATCTCACCCGCGGCGGCCGGGGACTCCGGGGCCGGGGCGTACTCGAACAGGCCGGAGCGCTTCACGGGCTGCTCGGTCTCGGTCTTCTTGGTCTTCGCCATCGTCCTCAGTCCACCGTCACGTAGTCGGGACCGGAGTACCGGCCGGTGCTCAGCTTCTGACGCTGCATCAGCAGGTCGTTCAGCAGGCTGGACGCGCCGAACCGGAACCAGTGCGGGCTCAGCCAGTCGTCGCCCAGCGTCTCGTTCACCATCACCAGGTACTTCATCGCGTCCTTGGTGGTCCGGATGCCGCCGGCCGGCTTCACGCCGACCTGGGTGCCGGTCGCCGCGCGGAAGTCCCGCACCGCCTCCAGCATCAGCAGCGTCACCGGGGGAGTCGCGTTCACCGCGACCTTGCCGGTGGAGGTCTTGATGAAGTCCGCGCCCGCGATCATCGCCAGCCAGGACGCCCGGCGGACGTTGTCGTACGTCTGCAGCTCGCCGGTCTCGAAGATCACCTTCAGGTGGGCCGAGCTGCCGTCGGGGCGCGCGCACGCCTCCTTGACGGCCCGGATCTCCTCGAAGACCTCCAGGTACCGGCCGGAGAGGAAGGCCCCCCGGTCGATCACCATGTCGATCTCGTCGGCGCCCGCGGCGACCGCCTCCGCGGTGTCCGCCAGCTTCACCGGCATCCCGGCCCGGCCGGACGGGAACGCGGTGGCCACCGAGGCGACCTGGACGCCGCTGGAGCCCAGCGCCTCCTTCGCGGTCGCGACCATGTCCGGATAGACGCAGATCGCCGCGACCCGCGGCGCCGTCCGGTCGGAGGGGTCCGGGCTCAGGCCCTTCGCGCAGAGCGAGCGGACCTTGCCGACCGTGTCCGCGCCCTCCAGCGTGGTCAGGTCGATCATCGAGATGGCGAGATCGATGGCGAAGGCCTTCGCGGTGGTCTTGATCGACCGCGTACCGAGAGTCGCGGCCCGCGACTCCAGACCGACCTGATCGACCCCGGGCAGGCCGTGCAGGAAACGGCGCAAGGTGGCCTCGGACGCCGCAACGTCCGAGAGGCCGCCGCCCGCAGCGCCGGGGGCATTGGCTGCAAGAGTGGACATAGTCACCAGACCAGCATATCTACGCGCGTAGGAAGCCGGTAGGGCGGGGCGGTTTCGAGTCCTGACCAAAATGTGTCCACCTGCCGGAAGCACCCGCACTGCCCGGCCCGGACGGCAGAGCGGGCCGGGTGACGTCAGCCGCTGTGGGCCGTGGGGCGGAGCGCGGCGGTGAAAGCGGGGGCCAGCGCCCGGATGCGCGCCTCCGGAACGTCTGCGGCCAGGGCCTGCACGGCCATTTCCACCCCGCGGGCACCGGGGCGTCCGAAGAGTTCGGTGACCAGCTCCAGGCCCTCCGCGGCGACCGCCCCGACGCGTTCGCTCGCGCGCAGGCGTGCCGCATCGGCAGCGGCCCGGGTCGGTGCGGCGCTCATGAACAGGCGCAACACGTCCGCCGCGTCCTTGTCGGTCAGCCTGTCCGGGCGGCGGATCTCGTCCGCGAGCCGATCGCTGATCTTGAACGCCTTGGCGACCAGCAGGGCGACAACGCCGGCGACGTGCACGGTCACTTCCCGCCGGTCACCGTCCTCCAGGGAGCTGATCGCCAGTGGGGACCGGTCCTCCACCGCGACTTCGAGGCCGCGGATCCACCGTGCGCTCATCGTGCCGTGCGGGGGGAGCTTCGCGCTGCGTCGGCCGCGCTGCACCAGGGTTTCGGGTACGAGCAGGTCGAGTTCCACCAGTACGGTCCGTTCTCCCACCTGCTCGGAGCGCCCCCACAGGCCGGGCTGGTCATCCTGGAGCAGCTCGAACCCGCCGGCGCGCAGCGCCTCGTCGAGCAGCGGCCGGTCGGGCAGGCGCGCGGGGTCCAGGGTCAGGTCGCCGTCGGAGGTGTGTGCTGCCGACCGGATCGCGGCGTCGGGCGTGCGCAGGTGGACGGCCTGGGCGCCGACGACGGTGATGGCCTCGCGGTGGTCCCGCAGGGCTTCGAGTCCGTCCAGCAGCACTCGCCGAGCGACCACGGTCAACTGCTCGGGGTCGACGCCGTTCGGGACTTTCGACATTCTTCACTCCATGCGCGATAACAGAAGGTGGCGAACCGGATGCTAATGGTGACGGCTGCGGTGGGGTGCGGACAGTCCTGGAAGCCTCCACTCCTGTTCGTCGTCGATCATCCGCGCCAGGACGGCTTCGCCTTCGGCGGGCATTCGCCCCGGGCCTGACAGGCAGTCCAGTACGAGCTGGCTCTGTGCGACCTGTTCCACCCCGTCGATGACCAGGGTGCGGTCGAAGACCACGTCGTCGTGCGCGCGCAGCAGCAAGGTGTCGGCGCCCTGGTCGGTGGGGAGCAGCCCCAACTCCTCCCCGATCTCGTAGGGGCCCCGGACGGAGTGGGGGACATAGAGCATCACCTGGCCGCCGACGGCCAGTGGCGCGATCTTCCGTGCCGCGTACGAGCCGGTGAGCACGATCCGCTCGCCGCGCTGCTGGAGCGCGCGCACCGATTCCAGCAGCGGCCCGGGACCGTTCGGAGCGATCATGCCGACGAACGGGTTGTGCCGCAGGACGGACAACTGCGCCGCCCGCTCGCGCAGCAGGCCCGGCCAGTCGACCTTCACCACCATGTGGCCTTCGCGCCGGATCAGGAGGAGGTCCTCCAGGGTGTTCAGCAGTTTGGACATGTACCCCTTGCTGATTCCCGTGGCCGCGGTCAGCTCGGAGGCCGTGTACGGGGGTGCGACGTCCGCGAGGAACCGCACCAGCTGCCCCGCGCGGGGTCCTGCGAGCTTCGGCCGGCGCGTCGGTGCGGCGCGGACGGCGGGAGTGGCGCGGAGGGCCCGCCGCGGGGCGTCGGCCAGGATCACCACGGCGGGTCGGGAGACGCGCAGGCACACGTTTCCGTGCAGGTCCATGTAGCCGATGCCGTGTTGGCGGAGCTCCTGCTTGGTGCGCTCGGTGAGCGATTCGGTGATCACGAACGGCTGGGTGTGGTGCTGCAGCCGCCGGACCAGTGCGGCCTTCGGGGCGAGCTGCTCCCGGACGGCGAGGGGGGTGAGCGAGGGCTTGGCGTCGACCAGCAACTGGGCTGTGGTGTTGTCCGCCTCCGCCGTGATCTGGACGATCGCGTCGGCGCCGGTGTCTCCCTGGCCCGCCGCTTCGGGCAGCGTGCTGACCCGCCAGTCCGGGCCCAGGAGCCCGCGCAGTACTTCGAGGCCGCTCTCCAGGAGCGCCCTGCCCGAGGGGGCGGGTGTCTTCATACTGGAAGGATTGCACGATAAGGGAAAGGTTTCCCATGAGACACGGTTTCCTGTAGTTGGAAACCGTTGAAAGTGATCGGAGCGACCCTTTTTCAGTGGGTTTCCTGCTGCGGGAAACCCACCGGTGCGGTTCTTCGAGGACCGACAGGGTCCGGTTTCGCGTGGCGGGTCACCGTCCCAGCACAATGGCGGGATGAGCGGCGGAGCGAAGGTGCGGGGGCGGCGGCCCGGGGGTGGGGACACCCGGGGGGTGGTGCTGGGGGCGGCGCGGGCGGAGTTCGCGGCACGGGGGTACCAGAAGGCGAGCATGCGGGCGATCGCCCGGGCGGCCGGGGTGGACGCGGCGTTGCTGCACCACTACTTCGGGACGAAGGACCGGCTGTTCATGGCGTCGCTGGAGTTCCCGTTCGACCCGCGGGCCGTGGTGGAGACCGTGTTCGGGGGGGACCGGGAGACGGTCGGCGAGCGGGTCGCGGCGTTCGTGGTGGGGCTGTGGGAGCAGCCGGCCGCGCGGGAGCGGCTGCTGGCGCTGGTGCGGACGGCGGCAGCCAGTGAGGAGGTGGCGGCGCTGATGCGCGACTTCATGGTGGCCGAGCTGGTCGGCCGGATCGCGGCGGAGCTGGGCGTGCCCGACCCGGAGCTGCGGGTGGAGCTGGTGATGTCGCAGGTGGTGGGGCTGGCGATGGCCCGCTACGTGATCGCGGTGGAGCCGCTCGCCTCGGCACCCCCGGAGGTGCTGGTCCCGTTGCTGGGACGCACCGTCCAGGGGTACCTGGCGGGGTGACGGGCGGTCAGGCCGCGTCGTCGCCGCCGCCGAAGCGCTCGCTCCAGGTGGCGAGGTCCTCGTCGGTGATCTTGGCGAAGAGCACCGGCGGGACGGTGAACGGGGTGCCGGCCGGGACGAGGGCCAGGGCGCGGGCCTCGTCGGCGGTGACCCAGGTGCGGGTGTCGTCGGCGAGGGTGAAGGACTCCCGGATCGCCTTGGCCGCCGTCGGGATGAACGGCTCGGAGACCACCGAGTAGAGGTGGATCAGGTTGATCGCGGTGCGCAGGGTGCGGGCCGCGGCCTCCGGGTCGGTCTTGATCTGCGTCCACGGCGCGGTGACGTCGAGGTAGGAGTTGCCCGCCGACCACAGGGCGCGCAGCGCCTGCGCGGCCTTGCGGAAGTTGAGCGCGTCCAGCTGGGCCTCGTACTCGGCGAGCAGTTCGGCGATCTGCGCGCCGAGCGCCGTCTCGTGCTCGCCGTTCTCCGCGCCGGCCGGGACTTCGTCGCCGAAGCGCTTGCGGCTGAACGAGAGCACCCGGTTGACGAAGTTGCCGAGGGTGTCGGCGAGGTCCTTGTTGACGGTGGCCGCGAAGAGGTCCCAGGTGAAGCTGGAGTCGTCGGACTCGGGGGCGTTCGCGATCAGGTAGTAGCGCCAGTAGTCGGCGGGCAGCAGTTCGAGCGCGACGTCGGTGAAGATGCCGAGCTTCTGGCTGGTGGAGAACTTGCCGCCGTAGTACGTCAGCCAGTTGAAGGCCTTGACGTAGTCGACCTTCTTCCAGGGCTGCCGGGAGCCGAGCAGGGTGGCGGGGAACATCACCGTGTGGAACGGGACGTTGTCCTTGGCCATGAACTCGGTGTAGCGGACGGTGTCGTCGGCCTCGTACCACCAGGAGCGCCAGTCGTTGCCGGTGGCGTCGGCCCACTCCTTGGTGGCGCCGATGTACTCGATCGGGGCGTCGAACCAGACGTAGAACACCTTGCCCTCGGCGGCCAGCTCGGGCCAGGTGTCGGCCGGGACGGGGACGCCCCATTCGAGGTCGCGGGTGATCGCGCGGTCCTGCAGGCCCTCGGTGAGCCACTTGCGGGCGATCGAGGAGGCCAGCACCGGCCAGGAGTCGCCGTTCGCGGCGATCCAGGACTCGACCTCGTCGGTCAGCTTCGACTGGAGCAGGAACAGGTGCTTGGTCTCCCGGACCTCCAGCTCCGAGCTGCCGCTGATCGCCGAGCGCGGCTCCAGCAGGTCGGTCGGGTCGAGCACCCGGGTGCAGTTCTCGCACTGGTCGCCGCGGGCCTTGTCGTAGCCGCAGAACGGGCAGGTGCCGACGATGTAGCGGTCCGGCAGGAAGCGGCCGTCGGCGACCGAGTAGACCTGGCGGATCGCCCGCTCCTCGATGAAGCCGTTGGCCTGCAGCTCGCGGGCGATCTCCTGGGTGATCTCGCGGTTCTGCGGGGAGGAGGAGCGGCCGAAGTGGTCGAAGGACAGCTGGAAGCCGTCGTAGATCGCCTTCTGCTGGTCGTGCGCGCGGGCGCAGAACTCGGCGACCGGCAGCCCGGCCTCCTGGGCGGCCAGCTCGGCCGGGGTGCCGTGCTCGTCGGTGGCGCAGATGTACAGCACCTCGTGGCCGCGCTGGCGCAGGTACCGGGAGTAGACGTCCGCCGGGAGCATCGACCCGACCATGTTGCCCAGGTGCTTGATCCCGTTGATGTAGGGGAGCGCGCTGGTGATCAACTGCCGAGTCATCCTGGGGAACTCCGATGCTCTCCGGCGGGCGCGAGGAGGCGCCCGCGGACGGATTGTCGAGAGGCCGGTCGCGGCGCGTCGCGGCTGCCGTCCGGCCGCCGCAATCGTACCGAACCGGGATGCCGCGGCCGTACCGCTTATCCGCGGGCTGTCAAGCCCGCGGACCCGACCGCCGGACCCTGGTGCCGGGACCGACCGCCGGGCGGCCGCTCAGATCGCGTACGGCCAGACGGCGAGCAGGTGCGCGCCGTACCAGCAGCCGAACAGGGCGGCGGCGGCCAGCACCGCGATCCGGGTGGAGGTCCGGGCCCGGGCCAGCGCGAGGGCGATCGGGACCAGCACGATCAGCGCCGGGGCCAGCAGGCGGGGCTTGGAGTGGTAGTAGTTGCTCTGGCCGAGCGTCAGGACGACGACCAGCGCCCCGTAGACCAGCAGCGGCGGCCAGGTGGTGCGCCGGGCGGCCAGTCCGAGGGCGAGCAGGTGGGCCGGCACGAGCAGGGCGACGCTGACCGGCACCCAGCCGTCGCCGCGCGCCAGGGCGCCGGTGAGGAACGTCCACAGCGAGGTGCCCCAGTCCCAGCGGGTGCCCCAGCCGGCCCCCTGGACGGTGAACCAGGCGTCGGCGGTGCCCAGCCGGGCGCCCACCCAGCAGAGGTAGAGCGGGGTGCCGGTGCAGGCCAGCGCGGTGGCCAGCAGCGGCGGGGCGGACCAGCGGCGTTCGCGCCGCAACTCCAGCAGGGCGGCGACGGCCAGCGCGGCGACCACCGCGACGCCGGCCGGCCGGGTCAGCCCCGCCAGGAAGGCGCACAGTCCGGCGGAGGTCCAGGCCCGGCGGTGCGCGGCCAGCAGGGTGCCGGCCGCCAGCGCGAGGAACAGCGACTCGCTGTAGCCCATGAAGAAGACCAGCGACATCGGCTGCGCGGCGGCCAGCAGCACCAGGGCGGCGGTGGCGGCGGTCCGCGAGTACAGGCCCTCGACCAGCCGGTGCACCAGCACCAGGGCGGCCAGCGTGGCGAGCTGGGCGGTGACGACCGAGGCGAGCGCCGGTTCGAGGCCGGTCAGGCCGTGCACCAGGCGGACCAGCATCGGGTAGAGCGGGAAGAACGCCAGGTTGTTGCCGGTGAGCGCGCCGGCGGCGTCGTGGCTGAAGGCCGTCGGGTAGCCGTCGGCGGCGATCTCCAGGAAGTGCTTGCCGTCCCAGGCGGTCAGCCGGTCGGTGAGCGGCGTCCCGGGCCGGGCCAGCGCGTCGAGCAGCCACAGGTGCAGGGCGAGCGCGCCCGCGTACACGCCGAGCGCGGGCCCGGCGGCGTGCCAGGCCCGCAGCGGGAGCGGGGCCCGGGGGCCGGGGGCCGGGGCGGCGGGCCGGGTGGACCGGGGGTGCGGCAGGGCGGCCGGTGTGGTCGGCGGCATCGGGGGCTCCTGGTCGGTGCGGGCCGTGGGCCCGGTCTCGGCGGGGGTCCGGTCGGGCGGCGGGTCGCGGAACAGTGTCGCGCGGGGCGGGGCGGACGGCGGGTTCCTTTCCGGTTCCGGCCACCGTCGGCGGGTTGCCGTGGAACACGAGCGGCGGGCCCGTCGCGGTTGACGGGTGTGACGCAGCTCATCCGGCGGGCGGTCCGGAGGGTTGACGGGGCGGGGCCGCCGCGCAAAACTCATCACATGATGAATTCCATGGCGGGGCCGGACACCGGCCCCGCGGTCCGGATCGCCGGACTGGTCGTCGAACGCGGCGGCCGCCCCGTGCTCCCCGGCCTCGACCTCGACGTCCCGCGCGGCAGCGTCACCGGCCTGCTCGGCCCCAGCGGCTGCGGCAAGACCACCCTGCTGCGCTGCGTCGTCGGCGTGCAGCGGACCACCGCCGGCACCGTCACCGTCCTCGGCCGCCCGGCCGGCAGCGCCGAACTGCGCGACCGGGTCGGCTACGTCACCCAGGCCCCGTCCGTGTACGGCGACCTGACGGTCGGCGAGAACCTCGACCACTTCGCCGCGATCCTCGGCGCCCCCGCCGGCGACCCGGCCCGGGTCACCGCGCTGGTCGGCCTGGACGCGCACCGGCACACCACCGTCGCCCGGCTCTCCGGCGGCCAGCGGGCCCGGGTCTCGCTCGGCGCCGCCCTGCTCGGCCACCCCGAACTGCTGGTCCTCGACGAGCCCACCGTCGGCCTCGACCCCGTGCTGCGCCAGGAGCTCTGGCAGCTGTTCCGGCGGCTCGCCGCCGACGGCGCCACCCTGCTGGTCTCCAGCCACGTGATGGACGAGGCCACCCGCTGCGACCGCCTGCTGCTGATGCGCGACGGCCGCCTGCTCGCCCACGACACCCCCGCCGCGCTGCTCGCCGCCACCGGCGCCACCGACATCGAGGCCGCCTTCCTCGACCTGGTCCGCACCGCTCCGGCGCCGCACCCGGGAGGGGCCGCCCGATGATCTCCGCCCGCCGCACCCTCGCCACCGCCCGCCGGGTGCTGGCCCAGCTCCGCCACGACCCGCGCACCGTGGCGATGCTGCTGCTGGTGCCCTGCCTGCTGCTGGTCCTGCTCCGGTACATGTACGACGGGCAGCCCGCCGCCTTCGACCGGATCGGCCCCGAACTGCTCGGGATCTTCCCGCTGCTGGTGATGTTCCTGGTCACCTCGGTCGCGATGCTCCGCGAACGCACCGGCGGCACCCTGGAACGCCTGCTCACCATGCCGCTCGGCAAGCTCGACCTGCTGCTCGGCTACGCCCTCGCCTTCGGCGCCGTCGCCCTGCTCCAGGCCGCGCTGGCCTCCGCCCTCACCCTCGGCGTGCTCGGCCTCGACGTCGCCGGGCCCACCTGGGCGCTGTTCGCGGTGGCGGTCGCCGACGGGCTGCTCGGGATGGCCCTCGGCCTGCTGGTCTCCGCGTTCGCCGCCACCGAGTTCCAGGCCGTCCAGTTCCTGCCCGCGGTGCTGCTGCCGCAACTGCTGCTCTGCGGGCTGTTCGTGCCCCGCGAGGACATGGCCGCCCCGCTGCGGCTGCTCTCCGACGCGCTGCCGCTCTCCTACGCCGTCGACGCGACGGCCCGGCTCACCACCGAGGCCGGGATCGGCGGCGCCGTCCTCACCGACCTCGCCGTGGTGGCCGGATGCGGACTGCTCGCCCTCGCCCTCGGCGCGGCCACGCTGCGCCGCCGCACACCCTGACGGCGCAGGTCACGGGACGGTCATCGTGACCGTCCCGTGCCCGGGTCGCCCTTGGGGGCGGTGCCCGGCTGGGGCAGAATCGACGGCATGACCGAATCCGACCGGACACCCGACCAGGGGTCCGCCGCCGACGGGCCGCAGTACGCCGACCGCGTCCACCGCTCCGTCCCCGGCCTCATCGCGGGCGTCATGCTGCTCGGAATCGCCGGCTGGCTGATCGTCGACGCCATGGTGAACGGCACCGGCGCCACCCCCTGGGTCGCCCTCGCCGCCGCGCCCGTCTTCGCGCTCCCCGTCGTCGCGTACACCCTGCGGCCCGCCGTGAAGTCGAACGACCGGCGGCTGCTGGTCCGCAACCCGCTGCGCACGATCGTCGCCCCCTGGGCGTCGGTCGAGGGGCTCAGGGCCGGGTACTCGGTCGAACTCTTCGCCGGCGGGCGCAAGTTCCAGGTCTGGGCGGTGCCGGTCTCGATCCGCCAGCGCAAGCGCGCCAACCGGCGGGCCACCCGGGCCGCGGCCGAGGGCGACCCGCGCACCGCGGCGGGCCGCGCCCGCGGCCACCGCGACCACGACCTCGACCCGTCCCGCGCCTGGTCCGACGCCGTGGTGGCCGCGCTCCAGGACCAGGCCGACCGCAACGCCGGGCAGCCCGGCGCGGCCGGCGAGGTCCGGGTCACCTGGTGCTGGTGGGTGATCGCCCCGACCCTGGCCGGCCTGGTCGCCCTGGTCTCGGTGATCCTGGCGACCTGACGCCCCGTCAGAGCACGGCCACGTACTTGCCCTCGGCGTGCCCGGCGGCCAGCAGGTCGTGCGCGGCCGGGACGCCCGCCAGGCCGGCCACGGTGCCGACCGGGGCGGCCAGCGCGCCGGTCGCGAGCAGGTCGAGGGCGCGGCGGACCGCGTCGGCGACCTTCGCCGGGGCGGCGGCCAGCAGCCCGGCGTGGCTGAACCCGGTGAGCGTCGCGTTGGCGCCCAGCAGCCGCCCGAACGGCGGGAGCGCGGCGGGCGCCCCGCCGCCCGGGTTGCCGTAGAGGACGACCCGGCCGCCCGCCGCGAGGTGGTCCAGGTCGAGGTCGAGCGCGGTGGTGCCGAGCGGGTCGAGGACCAGGTCGAAGCCCCGGCCGCCGGTGGCCTCGCGCAGCCGCTCCGGCAGCTCGGCGTCCCGGGCGAAGACCGCGTGGTACCCGGCCGCCGCGGCCGCCGCGGCCTTCCCGGGGCGCCCGACGGTGCCGACCGCCAGGCCGCCGCCGAGCAGCGGCAGCAGCCGGGCGACCGCGCCGCCGATGCCGCCGCCCGCCGAGTGCACCAGCACGCGGTCGCCGGGGGCGAACCGCCCCGCGTCGGTGAGCAGCAGCAGCGCGGTGGCCAGCCCGAGCGGGGCGGTGGCGGCGACCTCCAGCGGGACGCCCGCGGGCACCGGGACGGTCAGCGCGGCCTCGGCGAGCGCGACCTCGGCGAGCCCGCCGCCGCGGGTGGCGGCGACCACCCGGTCGCCCGGGGCCAGGCCGGTGACGCCCGGGCCGGTGGCGAGCACCGTCCCGGCGATCTCCTTGCCCGGCCGGTGCGGCCAGCTCGGGGCGTAGGCGGCGTCGCCGCGCCGGGCCATCACGTCGACGAAGTTGAGGCCGGCCGCGGCGACCCGGACGGCGACCTCGCCGGGGCCGGGCTCCGGGACGGGCAGGTCGAGGACGTGGCTGTGCTCGGCCCCGCCGGGCTCGGTCATGACGAGTGCGCGCATGGTGGTTCCCCCTGGACGGTCGGTGCTGCTCGGGTGTTCGACGTTCGACGAACGTCGGCACCGGCACCTTGATTCCCCGCTCCCCGGGGGGAGTTGAAGGAGTCGGGGGACTTCGGGGAGTCCGGGGGAGGCGGCGGTCGCGCCCCGCAGGACGGACCCGGTACGACGGAGGGGCCCGGGCGGTGCGCCCGGGCCCCTCGCGGATCGGCCGTCGGTCAGGACAGGCCCGCCGCGGCGGCCAGGTCCTGCTTGATCACGTCCAGCAGGTCGCGGGCCTGCGCGCGGGCGGCGGCCAGCCCGGCCGGGGCGGCGACCGGCAGGACGACCTCCAGGTAGCACTTGAGCTTGGGCTCGGTGCCGGACGGGCGGACCACCACCCGGGCCGAGGCGACGGCCGGACCGGCCAGCAGGTAGCGCAGGCCGTCGGTGGGCGGCAGTTCGGGGCTGCCCGCCGTCAGGTCGTCGGCCCGGACCACGCCCAGTCCGGCCAGCTCCACCGGGGGCTTCTCGCGCAGCGCGGCCATCGCGTCGGCGATCACCGCGAGGTCGTCGACCCGGACCGACAGCTGCCCGGTGGCGTGCAGGCCGTGCGCCAGCGCGAGTTCGTCCAGCAGGTCGGTCAGGGTGCGGCCGTCCCGCTTGAGCCCGGCGGCCAGTTCGGCGATCTGCAGGGCCGCCGTGACGCCGTCCTTGTCGCGGACGCCGTCCGGGTCGACGCAGTAGCCGAGCGCCTCCTCGTAGCCGTAGCGGATGCCCTCGGTGCGGGAGATCCACTTGAAGCCGGTCAGCGTCTCGGCGTAGCCGAGCCCGGCCGCGGCGGCGATCTTCCCGAGCAGGGTGGAGGAGACGATGGTGGTGGCGAACACGCCGTCCGCGCCCTTGGCGGCCAGCGCCGCGCCGAGCAGCGCGCCGACCTCGTCGCCGCTGAGCATCCGCCAGTCGCCCTCCGGGGTGGGCACGGCGACGGCGCAGCGGTCGGCGTCCGGGTCGTTGGCGATCACCAGGTCGGGGCGGGCGGCGCGGGCCGCCGCGAAGGCGAGGTCCATCGCGCCGGGCTCCTCCGGGTTGGGGAACGCGACGGTCGGGAAGTCCGGGTCCGGCTCGGCCTGTTCGGCGACCACGGCGGGCGCCGGGAACCCGGCCCGCTCGAAGGCGGCCAGCAGCACGTCCCGGCCGACGCCGTGCAGCGGCGTGTAGACGGTGGCCAGCGCGCGCGGCCCGTCGGCGTCCAGCACGGACACCGCCCGGTCCAGGTAGGCGTCGAGCACCTCCGCGCCGAGCACCTCCCAGCCGCCCTCGGCGCGCGGCACGTCGGCCAGCGCGCCCAGCGCGTCGATCTCGGCGGCGATCCCGGCGTCCGCGGGCGGCACGATCTGCGAGCCGTCGCCCAGGTACACCTTGTAGCCGTTGTCCTGCGGCGGGTTGTGACTGGCCGTCACCACCACGCCCGCGGCCGCGCCCAGGTGCCGGATCGCGAACGCCAGCACCGGCGTCGGCAGCGCGCGCGGCAGCAGTGCGGCGCGCAGCCCGGCGCCGACCACCACGGCGGCGGTGTCCACGGCGAAGTCGTACGACTTGTGCCGGGCGTCGTAGCCGATCACCACCAGGTCGCCCAGGGCGGGGTTCTTCCGCACGTACGCGGCCAGGCCGGCGGCGGCCCGGAGCACCACGGACCGGTTCATCCGCATCGGGCCCGCGCCCAGTTCGCCGCGCAGGCCGGCGGTGCCGAACTGGAGCCGCCCGGAGAACCGCTCGGCCAGCCGGGACCAGGCGATCCGCTCCTCCGACTCGGCGCCGGGCCCCTCGGCGGCGGCCAGCAGCGCGGTCAGCTCCGCCCGGGTCTGCGGGTCGGGGTCCTCGGCCAGCCAGGCCCGGGCCCGGTCGAGGAGGTCGGTGGTGGATTCCTTCGGCATGCGGTCCGCTCCCTGGGGTGAGGACGAGAGGTGAGGACGAGAGGTGTGGGGACGAGAGGCGACGCGCGGTGCGCGGCAGGGGCGCGGGAGCCGTCCGCTCGCGCGGGCCCCGCGCCCCTGATTCTCCGTCAGCGCTGCGCCGCGACGGGGGAGTCCGGCCCCCGTCGGGGTGTCAGATCCGCTCCAGGACCTTCGCCAGCAGGGCGCCCATCCGCTCGGCGGACGCCTTGCCGGCCTCCAGCACCTCGGCGTGGTTGAGCGGCTCGCCGGTGATGCCCGCGGCCAGGTTGGTGACCAGCGAGATGCCGAGCACCTCGGCGCCGGCCTCGCGGGCGGCGATCGCCTCCAGGGTGGTCGACATGCCGACCAGCTCGCCGCCGATCACCCGGGCCATGTTGACCTCGGCCGGGGTCTCGTAGTGCGGGCCGCGGAACTGCACGTAGACCGCCTCGTCCAGGGACGGGTCGATCTCGCGGCAGAGGGTGCGCAGCCGCTTGGAGTACAGGTCGGTCAGGTCGACGAAGTTGGCGCCGACGATCGGGGAGTCCGCGGTCAGGTTGATGTGGTCGCTGATCAGCACCGGCTGGCCGGGCACCCAGCCCTCGCGCAGGCCGCCGCAGCCGTTGGTGAGCACGACCGTCCCGCAGCCGGCCGCGGCGGCGGTGCGCACGCCGTGCACCACGGTGGCCACGCCGTGGCCCTCGTAGTAGTGGTTGCGGCCGAGGAAGACCAGGGCGCGGCGCTCGCCGGGGAGCCGCACCGAGCGGATCGTGCCGGCGTGGCCGGCCACCGCGGGGGCGGGGAAGCCGGGCAGTTCGGTGACCGGGAACTCGGCGAGTGTCTCGCCGAGCGCGTCGGCGGCGGGCACCCAGCCGGAGCCCATCACCAGGGCGACGTCGTGGCGCTCGGCACCGGTGATTTCGCGCAGCCGGTCGGCGGCGGCCCGGGCGGCGGCGTAGGGGTCGGCGGAGACGGCCGTCTGAGGAGATGCGTTCACACCGCCGAGGATAGGTCACATTGGCCTACGCGCGTAGACAACGCGCCGGGGCCATGCCGGATCGTTACCCCGAACGGCCGGAAACACCGCCCCGGGCCGCCGGACGGACCGGCCGTCCGGCGGGACGCGCCGGGGGTTCAGCAGGGGCGGCGGCGCAGGTCCAGCACGTAGTCGTCGGGCGCGCCGGCGCTCTCCGCGGCGTCCGCGATCAGGCCCAGGTAGCGGGCGGCGGGCAGCCCGCCCTCGTAGTCGTTCAACACGTACGTCCAGACCGCGACCTCGCCGTCCAGGGTCTGCGCCCGCAGCTTCACCTTGCGGTAGATGCCGAGCTGCACGCCCTCCCAGCGGTCCAGGCCCTCCTCGTCCATCGGCGCCACGTCGTAGAGCGAGACGAAGACCTGCTCCTTCTCGTCCTCCACCACGGTGGCCAGCGAGCCCTCCCAGCCGAGGTGCTCCCCGCCGAAGGTCAGCCGCCAGCCGGGCAGCCAGCCGGTGCCGCGCAGCGGGGAGTGCGGGGCGCGCCGGCTCATCTGCCGGGCGTCGAGGTTGGTGGCGTAGGCGGCGTAGAGCGACATGGGCGCCAGCCTACGGGAGCCGGACGGCCCGCCGGGCTGTGCCGTCCGGGCGGGCCTGCCGTGGGGGAGGTCCCGCCCCGCGCGCGACGGCGGCCGCGGTGACCGCCACCGCGGTGCCGGGCGCGGCTGCGCGGCGGCCCGGACGGACGGCGCCGTGAAGACCTCCGGGGGCACCTGCGCGGTGTCCGGGGGACTGCGGGTCGGAGCGCGGATCGGACGGACCGGCTGACGCCGGGTGAACAACAACGGCCCCGGCGCGGAATCGGTTCCGGCATGCGGGACAATGGGGCACGTGACTCGGATCGTGATCATCGGTGGCGGACCTGGCGGATACGAGGCGGCCCTCGTGGCCGCCCAGCTCGGCGCGGAGGTGACCGTCGTCGACCGCGACGGCCTGGGCGGATCGGCGGTGCTGACGGACTGCGTGCCGTCCAAGACGCTGATCGCCACCGCCGAGGTGATGACCACCTTCGACAGCTCCTACGAGGAGCTCGGCATCATCGTCGCCGACGACACTCCGCCGCTGGAGCAGGCGGCCCGGGTGGTCGGCGTCGACCTCGGCAAGGTCAACCGACGGGTGAAGCGGCTGGCGATCGCCCAGTCGCACGACATCACCCAGGCGGTGACCCGGGCCGGCGTCACGGTGCTGCGCGGCCGCGGCCGGCTGGGTTCGGGCGGGCAGGCCATCGACGGCTCCCGCGAGGTGCTGGTCGAGGCCGCCGACGGCAGCGTCGAGTCGCTGCGCGCCGACGCGGTGCTGCTGGCCACCGGCGTCCGCCCGCGCGAACTGCCGGACGCCAAGCCGGACGGCGAGCGCATCCTGGCCTGGACGCAGGTCTACGACCTGGAGGAGCTGCCGCGCGAGCTGATCGTGGTCGGCTCCGGCGTCACCGGCGCCGAGTTCGCCGGCGCCTACCAGGCGCTCGGCTCGAACGTCACGCTGGTCTCCTCGCGCGACCGGGTGCTCCCCGGCGAGGACCCGGACGCCGCCGAGGTGCTGGAGGACGTGTTCCGCCGCCGCGGCATGAACGTGATGGGCCGCAGCCGGGCGGAGAGCGCCAAGCGCGTGGGCGACCGGGTCGAGGTCGCGCTGGCCGACGGCAAGGTGATCACCGGCACGCACTGCCTGATGGCGGTCGGCTCGCTCCCCAACACCGAGGAACTGGGCCTGGAGGAGGCCGGCGTCGCGGTCAACGACTGGGGCCAGATCAAGGTGGACCGGGTCTCCCGCACCTCCGCCCCCGGCGTGTACGCGGCCGGCGACTGCACCGGCGTCTTCATGCTGGCCTCGGTGGCCGCCATGCAGGGCCGGATCGCGATGTACCACGCGCTCGGCGACGCGGTGCAGCCGCTGAACCTGAAGACCGTGGCGTCCAACGTGTTCACCGACCCGGAGATCGCCACCGTCGGCTACACCCACGCCGACGTCTCCTGCGGGAAGATGGACGCCGTCGAGGTCAAGCTCCCGCTGCGCGGCAACCCGCGCGCCAAGATGCAGGGCATCCGGGACGGCTTCGTGAAGCTGTTCGCCCGCCCCGGCACCGGCATCGTGGTCGGCGGCGTGGTGGTCGCCCCGCGCGCCTCCGAGCTGATCCACTCGATCTCGCTGGCGGTGGACAACAATCTGACGGTCGAACAGGTGGCCGGCGCGTTCACGGTCTACCCGTCGCTCTCCGGCTCCACCGCGGAGGCGGCCCGCCAGCTGCACATCCGCAAGCGGGAGAACGCCGCTTCCTGACCGTCCGCGCCCGGTTCCCGCCCGGTTCTCCGCCGCACCACCGCCTCGCCGCCGCCCGGCTCCCGGGCGGCGGCGCGCCGGTTCCCGGGCGGGAGCCGGGCGTGCGCCGTCGGGGTCACCCGCTCGGCGGAGCGCGCATTGTAGGGTCATGCGCCGTTCCGACGTGAGCAAATCCCGTTACCAGGTGCAAACGCCTGAAAGCAGACGGTCACTCGGGTTACCGTCGGTTCTGTGTTTGCAGCAGAACGTCGCCAGTTGATCCTTGAGATGGTGCGCGCCAACGGAGCCGTGTCGCTCCGTGAGCTGGCCCGCGTCGTCCAGACCTCCGAAGTCACCGTCCGCCGGGACGTCCGGGCGCTGGAGGCCGAGGGGCTGCTCGACCGCCGCCACGGCGGTGCGGTGCTCCCCGGCGGCTTCAGCCGGGAGCCCGGCTATCCGCAGAAGACCCACCTCGCCGCCGTCGAGAAGAGCGCCATCGCCGACCTCGCCGCCAGTCTGGTCGAGGAGGGCGACGCCATCGTGGTCGGCGCCGGCACCACCACCCAGGAGTTGGCCCGTCGGCTCGCCCGGGTGCCGGGGCTGACGGTGGTCACCAACTCGCTGCTGGTCGCCCAGGCGCTGGCCCATGCCAACCGGGTCGAGGTGGTGATGACCGGCGGCACCCTGCGCGGCTCCAACTACGCCCTGGTGGGCAGCGGGGCCGAGCAGTCGCTGGCCGGGCTGCGGGTCACCAAGGCCTTCCTGTCCGGCAGCGGGCTGACGGCCGAACGCGGCCTGTCCACCGCCAACATGCTCTCGGCCTCGGTCGACCGGGCCCTGGTGCAGGCCGCCAACGAGGTGATCGTGCTGGCCGACCACACCAAGCTCGGCGCGGACAGCATGTTCCAGACCGTCGCCACCGAGGCGATCACCCGGCTGGTCACCGACGAGCACGCCGCCGCCGAGGACCCGACCGCCCGGGAGCTGGACGCGCTCGCCGACTGCGGGGTGCGGATCGAGGTCGCCCGGCTGGGCCTGTCCGTCGAGCCCGCCCCGGCGCACCAGTCCGGCCCGCGCCGCCCCGCCCCGCCGCCCGGCCTGGCCGCCCCCGGCTCCCCCCTCCCCGGGCAGCGCCGCCCCGCCCCGCACGCCGGGCTGCCGCCCGCCGCCCGGCTGGCCGAGCGGATCCGCTGACGGCGGCGGGCCGCCGGGACGCCGCGGTGACCGGTTCCGGCAGGCCCGGCACCGGACCCTGGCCGCCCCGGCGGCCCCGCTTGTAGCGTCTGGCCCCATGGACGCAGCGAGCGAAACACCCGACGACAGAACCGAGTTGACGGTGCGCGGGGCCCGGGGCGGACGCGGCCCCGCGACCTGGGGCCAGCGCGCCATCCACTCCGCCCTGGTCAAGCTCGGCCCCGACGCCCACCGCTACAACGTGCGGCTGGCCGCCCCCGTCGAACCCGGCCTGCCGCTGGACGAGGTGCGGCGCGCCTTCACCGACCTGCTGCACCTGCACGAGGCGCTGCGCACCCGGCTGCTCGTCGAGGACGGCGAGCTGGTCCAGGTGCTCGACCCGGAGGGCGGACTCCCGGTGGAGCTGCTGCACCGGGACACGCCCGAGCGGGCCGCCGCGGCCGCCGCCGAACTGCTCGCCGAGTACGCCGCCGCCCCGTTCGACCTGGCCGGCCGCTGGCCGGTCCGGCTCGGCCTGGTCCTGGTCGACGGCCTGGTCCGGCAGGCCGTCCTGGTGCTCTCGCACACCGCCGCGGACGGCTGGGGGATGCGCCGGCTGGTCCGCGACCTGGTGCTGCTGGCCACCGGCAGCACCCTCGAACAGCTGCGCGCCGCCCGGGGGTTCGCCCAGCCGCTGGACGAGGCCGCGGACCAGCACTCGCCGCGGGGCCGCCGCCGGGACGCCGCCGCCCGCCGGCACTGGCGGGACAAGCTCCGCACCGGCCCGCGCACCCTGCTGCCGCCCCCGCCCGCCGACGCCGACCCCGGCCGGCGGTTCCCGCTCGCGGTGCTGCGCTCCCCGGAGCTGGTCGCCGCGCTGCCCGCGGCCGCCGCCCGGCTGCGCACCAGCGACGCCACCGTGCTGCTGGCCGCCGCCGCGACCCGGCTCGGCCTGCTGGCCGGGCGGCGCGAGATCCTGTTCCAGGTGGTGGTCGGCAACCGGTTCACCGAGCAGGCCGCCGAGGCCGTCACCACCCTCGCCCAGGAGGGGCTGTTCCACCTCCCGGAGCTCGCCGGGGAGTTCGCCGAGACGGTCCGGCGCTGCCAGGGTCCGGCGCTCAGCGCCTACCGCCACTCCGGCTACGACAAGCCGCAGTTGGAGGCCGAGCTGGACGAACTGCGCGCCACCGGAGCCGAGTTGGCCGACCACTCGGTGTTCTGGAACGACACCCGCGACCCGCTGGCCGCCGCGATGCCCGACGGATCGGCCGAACCGCCCGCCGTCCGGCGCGAGTTGGCCTTCCCCGACACCTTCCCGGCGCGCCCCGGGGTGAGCGTCGCGGTCGACGTGGTGGCGGTGCCCGGCGCGGTCGAGCTGCTGATGGTCGCCGACAGCGCGCTGCTGGACCGCGAGCAGATGGCGCGGTTCCTGTGCGGCGTCGAGGAGTTGGTGCTCACCGCGGCCGGCTGAACACCGGAGGGGCGGGCCGGGCCGGTGGCCCCGCCCGCCCCTCCGCGGTCATCGTGCTCAGACGTCCTTGATCTCGCAGAGCGCGGCGCCGCTGGAGACCGAGGCGCCGACCTCGGCCTTGAGGCCGGTGACGGTGCCGGCCTTGTGGGCGTTGAGCGGCTGCTCCATCTTCATCGCCTCCAGGACGACGATCAGCTCGCCCTCGGCGACGACCTGGCCCTCCTCGACGGCGACCTTGACGATGGTGCCCTGCATCGGCGAGGCCAGCGTGTCGCCGGACGCGGCGGCGGACGCCTTCTTCGCGCCGACCCGGCGCTTCGCCTTGCCCGCGCCGGCGGCCGCGGCCGGGGCCGAGGCGACGCCCAGCGAGGAGGGCAGCGAGACCTCGATCCGCTTGCCGCCGACCTCGACCACGACGGTCTCGCGGCCCTCGGGCTCGTCACCGTCGCCGCCCGCGCCGGTGAAGGCCGGGATGGTGTTGTTGAACTCGGTCTCGATCCACCGGGTGAAGACCTGGAACGGCGCGTCCGAGCCGTGCACCTCGGGGGCGAAGGCGGGGTCGGTGACGACGGCGCGGTGGAAGGGGAGGGCGGTGGCCATGCCGTCGACCTTGAACTCCTCCAGGGCGCGGTGGGCGCGCTGGAGGGCCTGCTTGCGGTCGGTGCCGGTGACGATGAGCTTGGCGAGCAGGGAGTCCCAGGCGGGGCCGATGACCGAGCCGGACTCGACGCCCGCGTCCAGGCGGACACCGGGGCCGGAGGGCGGGGCGAAGTGGGTGACGGTGCCGGGGGCGGGCAGGAAGTTGCGGCCCGGGTCCTCGCCGTTGATCCGGAACTCGAAGGAGTGCCCGCGGACCTCGGGGTCGTCGTAGCCGAGGGCCTCGCCGTCGGCGATGCGGAACATCTCGCGGACGAGGTCGAGGCCGGTGACCTCCTCGGAGACGGGGTGTTCGACCTGGAGGCGGGTGTTGACCTCGAGGAAGGAGATCAGGCCGTCCTGGGAGACCAGGAACTCGCAGGTCCCGGCGCCGACGTAGCCGGCCTCGCGCAGGATCGCCTTCGAGGCCCGGTACAGCTCGGCGTTCTGCTCGGGGGTGAGGAACGGCGCGGGGGCCTCCTCGACGAGCTTCTGGTGGCGGCGCTGCAGCGAGCAGTCGCGGGTGGAGACGACGACCACGTTGCCGTGGGAGTCGGCCAGGCACTGGGTCTCCACGTGCCGGGGCTTGTCGAGGTACTGCTCGACGAAGCACTCCCCGCGCCCGAACGCCGCCACCGCCTCACGGACCGCGGACTCGTACAGCTCCGGGATCTCCTCCAGGGTGCGGGCGACCTTCAGGCCGCGGCCGCCGCCGCCGTAGGCGGCCTTGATCGCCACCGGCAGGCCGTGCTCGGCGGCGAACGCCACCACCTCCTGCGCGCCGGAGACCGGCTCGGAGGTGCCCGCGACCAGCGGCGCGCCGGCGCGCTGGGCCACGTGCCGGGCGGTGACCTTGTCGCCCAGGTCCCGGATCGCCTGCGGCGGCGGCCCGATCCAGGTCAGCCCGGCGTCCAGGACGGCCTGCGCGAAGTCGGCGTTCTCCGACAGGAAGCCGTAGCCCGGGTGGACCGCGTCCGCCCCCGAGTCCGCCGCGGCCTTCAACACCTTCGCGATGTCGAGGTAACTGGTCGCGGGGGTGTCACCGCCCAGCGCGTACGCCTCGTCGGCCGCCCGCACATGCAACGCGTCCCGGTCCGGCTCCGCGTACACCGCAACACTGCCGATCCCCGCATCCCGACACGCCCGGGCAACACGAACAGCGATTTCCCCGCGATTGGCGATGAGCACCTTGCGCACAGTGGCTCCCTTCTCGAACCTCGTCGAGTCTATGGATGGAAGGGCGCTACCGGCGAGTAGTCCCTGGTGGTGAGCGTGCTCACACGCTCGGTGTCCGGACTCCCGTGCGCGTGGCGGCCGTTGACGGCGCGCCGCAGGCCGGGAGGCCGGACCGATCTTCCCCCGGCCCACTGGGGCGGGCGTGGAGGGAGGGTGGCCTTCGCCACACGGAGGCTGGGCTCAGACCGCCACCGGTTCCGGGCGGGCCGTCGCCGCGGCCGTCAGGTCGGCCTCGAACTCGACCACGTCCGGCCCGTAGGCACGGGCGTTGACCACCCGCAGCACCACCGCGAACGCGCCGTCCGAGCCGTGCCGGCGGGCCAGCCCCCGGTGGTGGGCGGCCAGGTAGCGGACCGCCGCGTGGTTGGAGACCGAGGTCTGCCCGGCGATCAGGAACACCGGCCGGCTGCCGGGCCTGAGGTGGACGCGGGCCAGCAGCGCGTACGCGCTCCCGTCGGACTCCCCGGCCGCGGGCGCGAGCCCGAACTCGCGCGCCCCGACCCGCAGGGACGGAGCCGGGCTGTCGGCCCCGGCGGGCGCCGGGACGAACACGACCCCGGGCAGCCAGGACGCCAGGTGGGCCGCGGTGCGCACGTTGCTGGCCGGGCCGCCCACGCAGAACTCGGTCTTGTCGCCCAGGCCCTGGCGGACCTGGTCGTGACCGGTCAGGGTGGCCCGGGCGCCGCAGCCCCGGACCAGCGCGGCCAGCTCCATCAGGGCGTACACGTCGTTGCGCGAGACGCTCTTCGAGCTGGGCGACGCCGGATGCTGGTTGACCACCAGCAGTGCCTCGCCGTCGTCCGGCAGGCCGAAGAAGGCGCGCTCCCGCTCCAGCCGGCGGCGCCGGCGGAGCGTCTGGGCCAGCCAGCCCAGGCCGGCGCTGATCGCCGAGGCGATCAGTCCCAGCACGACGTTGAGCACACCATCGGTCATCTTCCGCTCCCCGTCGCCCCTTTCCGGTCCGGCTGCGACAGCCTAACGGCGGCCCGCCCGGCCCGGGGGTGGAACAGGGCAACAGATGTACGGCCCCGGTTCTGTCCGTTTCCGCACCCACGAACCGGAATCCGCGGTACCGGTGCGCCCGGGTCCGGCCGGGTCCGTTCGTGGCCATAACGCAATGGTTCAGACCATTGACCAAGATCGGGACGGTCCCTAGCGTCACAGCCGTCATCGGCACCACTCCGCACGATTCACGGGGGAAACGTGAAGCGTTCCACGCTGCCGGTCGCGCTCGCCGCGGCCGCCCTGCTGCTCACCGCCTGCACCTCGGGCTCCGGCGGCGGCGCCGCGAAGACCACCGCCGCGGCCGCCCCGACCCCGAAGACCTACGGCTGCCTCACCAAGGACCAGGCCGCCAAGGGCTCCTTCACCCTCGACGCCGGCACCACCGGCGGCACCGACCTGGACGCCTACTACCGGGACTCCGACGCCGGCCACGCCAAGGTCGGCGTGGTCTTCTCGCACCAGCTGCAGGGCTCGCTCTGCGAATGGGCCCCGGTCCTCGACGACTTCACCAGGGCCGGCTACGCGGTGCTCGCCTTCACCTCCGAGGGCGACGTCACCGAGGGCATCAAGGCCGCCGCCACCTACTACAAGGGCAAGGGCGTCGGCGCGCTCGCCCTGGTCGGCGCCTCCAAGGGCGCGGCCGCCTCGCTGGTCGCCGCCCGCCTCGACAACCCGCTGCCGATCGAGGCGGTGGTCTCGCTCTCCTCGCCCGAAGCCTTCGGCCTGTACAACCCGGCGCTCTCGGTCCGGACGGTGAAGACCCCCAGCTACTTCGCCGCCGAGGAGCACGACGCCCCGTTCGACGCCAACGCCAAGGCGCTGTACGACGCGGCGGTCGCCGAGGACAAGCAGCTGAAGATCTACCCCGGCGGCAACCACGGCGCCCCGCTGCTCCGGGACGGCGCCCTGCCGGACGTGCTGGCCTACCTGGCCAAGCACGCCCCCGCGGCGGGCTGACGGGCCCTCAGGCCCACAGGTCGGTGATGCGCACGTCCAGCTCGGCGAGCAGGCGGCGCAGCAGCGGCAGCGACAGCCCGATCACGTTGCCCGGGTCGCCGTCGATGCCCTCCACGAACGGCGCCGAACGGCCGTCCAGGGTGAACGCCCCGGCCACGTGCAGCGGTTCGCCGGAGGCGACGTAGGCGGCGACCTCGGCGTCGTCGGGAGTGCCGAACCGGACGGTGGTGGACGCGGTGGCGCCCGCCCGCCGTCCGGTCGCGGTGTCGATCACGCAGTGCCCGGTCCGCAGCACGCCCGAGCGGCCGCGCATCGAGCGCCAGCGCTCCAGCGCCTCCGCCGCGTCGGCGGGCTTGCCCAGCGCGCGGCCGTCCAGCTCCAGCACCGAGTCGCAGCCGATCACCAGCGGCGGCTCGCCCGGCTCGGCGGCCAGCTCCTCGGCGACCTTCTCCGCCTTCGCCACGGCCAGCACCAGCGCCAGCTCGCCCGGCGTCGGCGCGGACAGCGCGTCCTCGTCCACCCCGCTCACCCGCACCAGCGGGTCCAGGCCCGCCTGCCGCAGCAGGCCCAGCCGGGCGGGGGAGGCGGATGCGAGAACCAGCGGGCGGCGAGCGGTCATGCCCCCAGCCTAGCCGCCCCCGGACCGGCCCTACCCCAGCACCAGGACCGCCCCCAGCACGGCCATCAGCGCCAGCACCAGCGCCGTCCGGCGCAGCCGGCGCTGCACCTCGCGGACCTCTGGCGACGGTTCGTCGCGGGGGTCTGACCAGAGCATCCACCCAGCGTGCAACGGCGGGGCCGGGCCGCGCTTGAGTATCCGTACTCAGCTCGGCGTACCCGAGTTGGTTCGGGTGCCCGCTTGACGCGGGGCCGCCGAATCCCTGCAATGGAGCAACCGACTTGTCGGGTTCATGATCGACGGCGTGCGGGCCGCGACCACCCTCGGACCCGACGGGCCGTCACATCCTGGTCAGGGCAGGCACCGCACCGAACCGAACCACCCCACTGGTCCCGGCCGAGGAGAAGCCCACCCATGTCGTCGATCGTCACCACCGCGAGAACCACCACCGCAGCGGCCCGCCCCCACCTCGTCGCGCTCCACCGCGCCGTCGTCGGACTGCTCTTCGCCTGCCACGGCGCCGCCTCCCTCTTCGGCGTCCTCGGCGGCGCCTACGGCGGCGGCACCGTCCCGGCCGGCACCTGGCCCGGCTGGTACGCGGCCGTCATCCAACTCGTCTGCGGCGGCCTCGTCCTGCTCGGCCTCGGCACCCGCTGGGCCGCGCTGCTCGCCTCCGGCTCGATGGCCTACGCCTACTTCACCGTCCACCAGGAGAACGCGCTCTTCCCCCTCCAGAACGGCGGCGAGGCGTCCGTCCTCTTCTGCTGGGCCTTCCTGCTGATCGCCGCCCTCGGCCCGGGCAGCTTCGCCCTGGACGGCATCCTCTTCGGCAAGCGGGAGTAACAATCAGGGGCCCGGGAACTTTTTGCAGGCGGGACGGGAGAAAACAGGGGCCCGGGGAACGGCGGGGCCGAGGGGCGATGCGCCGGAACCCATCGGGGCGCTACGGGGCTTTCGCCAAAGACCTTCGGCCCGAAACGGGGTCGGCGCTTCGCGGCCCGTCGGTCACCCGCCCCTCGGCACCGCCGTTCCCCGGGCCCCTGGAGCTTCGCTCCCAGCGGGCCCGGAAGGGAGCTTCGCTCCCGCGAAGCCCGGCGGGCCCGGGGGACGCGGTCGCTACCGGGGCCAGAGGCTGGTGCGCCACGCGTGCGGGCCCGGGGGTGGGACGGGGCGCGGGGTGCGGGTGGTCCAGGCGGTGGCCGGGCCGCGGGCGGGGCCGGTGGCGGCCCGGGTCGCGGCCCGGGCTTGGACCACCGCCAGGACGGTGGCCAGCTCCTCGGGGGTCGGCTGCCCGTGCAGCACCTGAATGGGCGTCATGGTGCGGAGCTCCCTTCGGGGGTCAGAGCGGGATGTTGCCGTGCTTCTTCGGCGGCAGCGACTCCCGCTTGCCGCGCAGCGCCCGCAGTCCGCGGACGATGTGCCGGCGGGTCTCGCTGGGCGCGATGACGGCGTCGACGTAGCCGCGCTCGGCGGCGAGGTACGGGTTGAGCAGGGTGTCCTCGTACGAGGCGAGGAGTTCGGCGCGCCGCTCCTCGGCGCGGCCCTCCGCCTCGGCGGCGGCCAGCTCGCGGCGGTGCAGGATGTTGACCGCGCCCTGCGCGCCCATTACGGCGATCTGCGCGGTCGGCCAGGCCAGGTTGAGGTCGGCGCCGAGGTGCTTGGAGCCCATCACGTCGTACGCGCCGCCGAACGCCTTGCGGGTGATCACGGTGATCAGCGGCACGGTGGCCTCCGCGTACGCGAAGATCAGCTTGGCGCCGCGCCGGATGATGCCGTCCCACTCCTGGCCGGTGCCGGGCAGGAAGCCGGGGACGTCGACGAAGGTCAGCACCGGGATGTTGAAGGCGTCGCAGGTGCGGACGAAGCGCGCGGCCTTCTCGCTGGCCGCGATGTCGAGGCAGCCGGCCAGGTCCATCGGCTGGTTGCCGACCACGCCGACCGGGTGGCCCTCGACCCGGCCGAAGCCGATCACGATGTTGCCCGCGTACAGCGGCTGGACCTCCAGGAAGTCGCCGTCGTCCAGCACGTGCTCGATCACCCGGCGGATGTCGTACGGCTGGTTCGCCGAGTCCGGGACGATCGAGTCGAGTTCGAGGTCCTCGTCGGTGACCGTCAGGTCGGCCTGCTCGGGGAAGGCCGGCGGGTCGGAGAGGTTGTTGGAGGGCAGGTACGAGAGCAGGCTCTTGACGTACTCGACGGCCTCCTTCTCGTCGGCGGCCAGGTAGTGCGCGTTGCCGGACTTGGTGTTGTGGGTCCGGGCGCCGCCCAGCTCCTCCATGTCCACGGTCTCGCCGGTGACGGTCTTGATCACGTCGGGGCCGGTGATGAACATGTGCGAGGTCTTGTCCGCCATCACCACGAAGTCGGTGACGGCGGGGGAGTAGACCGCGCCGCCCGCGCACGGGCCCATGATCAGCGAGATCTGCGGGATCACGCCGGAGGCGTGCACGTTGCGGCGGAAGATCTCGCCGTACAGGCCGAGCGAGACCACGCCCTCCTGGATGCGCGCGCCGCCGGAGTCGTTGATGCCGATCATCGGGCAGCCGGTCTTCAGCGCGAAGTCCATCACCTTGACGATCTTCTCGCCGAACACCTCGCCGAGCGAGCCGCCGAAGACCGTGAAGTCCTGGGCGAACACCGCGATCTGGCGGCCGTCCACGGTGCCGTAGCCGGTCACCACGCCGTCGCCGTACGGGCGGTTCTTCTCCTGGCCGAAGTTGGTGGAGCGGTGCCGGGCGAACTCGTCGAACTCCACGAAGGAGTCCTCGTCGAGCAGTTCGAGAATGCGCTCACGGGCCGTCAGCTTGCCCTTGGCGTGCTGCTTCTCGACCGCCGCGGCCGAGCCGGAGTGCACCGCCTCGTCGATCCGCCGGCGCAGGTCGGCGAGCTTCCCGGCGGTGGTGTGCGCGTCCTGCGGTGCCTCGGTCATTCCGGTGGCTCTCCCTGCGTCCTCGGCCGCCGGCCCGGGACGTGAGGGTTGCTGGGCAGGGCGGCGCTGCGGTCTACCGTTGAGTAGCGTAGCCAGCGCGGAGCGCTCCGCGGCTATGGCCATCGACACATCGTGCCACTGCCCGTTCTGCGGGACGATGAAGCGGCCTGCGGGTACGCTCCGGTGTTCCGCGCGCGTTCTAGGCTGGCCCGGTGACGACACCCGACAGCCCCCGCCCCCGCCGCTCCGGCCTGCGCGGCTTCGGCCACGACGGCCCCTCCCCGTGGACCGACCTGGACCGGCCGCCGCTGGACGAACGGGCGCTGCGGCTCGACCTGCTGCGCCCCGGGTCGCTGTGGACCTCACTCGATGTGGTGAGCACGACCGGCTCCACCAACTCCGACCTCGCCGCCCGGGCGCGGGACGGCGCGCCCGAAGGCGCGGTGCTGGTCGCCGAGTCGCAGAGCTCCGGCCGGGGCCGGCTGGACCGCCGGTGGTCCGCGCCGCCGCGCTCCGGGCTGTTCCTCTCGGTGCTGCTGCGCCCGCGGGGCGTGCCGGTGGAGCGCTACGGCTGGCTGCCGATCCTGGTCGGCACCGCGGTCTCCGCCACCCTGGACCGGATCGCCGGGACCCGCACCGGGCTGAAGTGGCCCAACGACCTGCAGGCCGAGGTCGACGGCCGGGAGCGCAAGCTCGGCGGCATCCTCACCGAACTCTCCGGCGGCGCCGTGGTGGCCGGCCTCGGCCTGAACGTCTCGCTGCGGGAGGACGAACTCCCCGTCCCCACCGCGGCCTCGCTGGCGCTGGCCGGCGCCGAGGTGACCGACCGGGCCACCCTGCTGCGGGCGCTGCTGCGCGAGTTCGCCGAGCTGTACGGCGAGTGGACGGCCGCCGCGGGCGACCCGCACGCCAGCGGCCTGCTGCCCGCGTACACCGCCCGCTGCACCACGCTGAACCGGCCGGTGAAGGTCCAACTCCCGGGCGACCGCGAGCTGCTGGGACAGGCCGTGGCGGTGGACGGCGACGGCCGGCTGGTGGTCCGCACCCCCGACGGCGTCCGCCACCCCGTCGCGGCCGGTGACGTGGTGCACGTCCGCCCGCAGGACTGACCGCCGGGCCCCGCGGTCTCAACGGGCGGGACCGGCGGACCGGCTGCCGGGCGGATGCCCCGGATTACGCGATTCCGTGCGAACATTCCACCTGGCAGCGGTGTGAGGCTCGCCACTACCCTCGCGGTGGTCGCGTGCCGCAGACCTCCAGGACGGCAGAAGACGAGTGCGGCGACCGCACGGGGACGGACCGGTGACAGACAACGGCGGCGCCACGACGGGCTCCGGGCACGGCGCGGCGGACGAGGGGAACACCGTCGCGGCCGACCTGGAGCGGCTCATCCTCGACGCGCCCCGCAAGTACACCCCCTACCAGGCGGCGCGCGCCGCCGAGGTCCCGATGGAGCTCGCCACCCGGTTCTGGCGCGCCATGGGCTTCCCCGACATCGGCCAGTCCCGGGCCCTCACCGACAACGACGTGATCGCGCTGCGCCGGCTGGCCGGCCTGATCGAGTCCGGGCTGCTCAGCGAGCCGATGGCGATCCAGGTCGCCCGCTCCACCGGCCAGACCACCTCGCGGCTGGCCGGCTGGCAGATGGACACCTTCCTCGACAACCTGACCCAGCCCGTCGAGCCCGGCATGACCCGCTCCGACGTCGCCTACCCGCTGGTCGAACTGCTGCTGCCCGAACTGGAGCAGTTCCTGGTCTACGTGTGGCGCCGCCAACTCGCCGCCGTCACCGGCCGGGTGGTCGCCGCCGCCGAGGACCACGAGGTCACCTCCGGCCGGCTCGCCGTCGCCTTCGCCGACCTGGTCGGCTTCACCCGGCTCTCCCGCCGGCTGGAGGAGGAGGAACTCGGCTCGCTGGTCGAGGGCTTCGAGAACACCTGCTCCGACCTGATCGCCGGTCAGGGCGGCCGGGTCGTCAAGACCCTCGGCGACGAGATCCTGTTCGTCTCCGAGGACCCGGCCACCGTCGCCGAGATCGCGCTCTCCCTGGTCGAGACGCTCGCCAAGGAGGACAACATGCCCGCCCTCCGGGTCGGCATGGCCTTCGGCACCGTCACCTCCCGGATGGGCGACGTCTTCGGCACCACCGTCAACCTGGCCTCCCGGCTCACCTCGATCGCCCCCAAGGACGCCGTCCTGGTCGACGGCGAACTCGCCACCGCGCTCGAACAGCACGGCACCGCGGGCCTGCCCGAGACCGAACCCGACCCGGCCCACCGCTTCCAGCTCCAGCCGATGTGGCGCCGCCCGGTCCGCGGCCTCGGCCTGGTCGAGCCCTGGCTGCTCACCCGCACCCCCGGCACCGCCCCGTAACCGCCCGGTTCGGCCGAAAACCGGGCGGATCGGCCTAGGCTGGGTGAAAGGCCACGGGCAGGAGGACGGCGAGCGGTGAGTGAGGCGACCATGACCGAGGAGGCCTCGTTCGAGGCGGCGGCGCCGGACCTGCGCCTGCAGGCGGTGGTGGAACTCGCCCAGGACATGGCCGGGGCGATGACCCCGCTGGAGGCGGTCGGCGCCGCCGCGGCCCGGGCCACCCGCGCACTGGGCGCGACGATGGCGGCCGTCTCGGTCTGGGACCGCGAGTCCGGCCGGCTGCGGGTGCTGGTCAACCACGGCGAGCTGGCGCCCGGCGAGGAGGAACTGCCCGAGGACGAGTCCTACCCCGTCGCGGACTTCCCCGAGATCCTCAGCTACCTGGAGGAGCACTGGACCACCGGCCGGCTGCCCCGCGCCTGGGTCCAGACCGCCGAGGACGCCGGCCCGCCCACCGGCCACCAGCACCCCGCCGCCGGGGCGTTCTGCCGCCAGCGGGCGGCCGGCCTGCGCCGCCGCGGCCGGGGCTGCTGCCTGGTCGCCCCGATCGTGCTGCACGGCCAGGCCTGGGGCGAGCTGTACCTCGCCCGCGGCATCGGCATGCCGGTCTTCGACGCCGCCGACGCCGACTACGCCACCCTGCTCGCCGCCCAGGTCTCGGCCGGCCTGGCCCAGACCGAACGCGTCGCCGACCTGCGCCGGCTCGCCTTCACCGACGCCCTCACCGGCCTCGCCAACCGCCGCTCCGTCGACGCCCGCCTCGACGCCGCGCTCAAGGCGCACACCCGGGACGGCGCGGTGGTCTCGCTGGTGGTCTGCGACGTCAACGGCCTCAAGCGGGTCAACGACCAGCTCGGCCACGAGATGGGCGACCGGCTGCTCGAACGCTTCGCCCACCAGCTCTCGCTGTCCGCGGCCAAGCTCCCCGGCAGCCTGGCCGCCCGGCTCGGCGGCGACGAGTTCTGCCTGCTCGTCGAGGGCCGGCCCGCCGACGAGGTGGTGACGGTCGCCGAGGAACTCTGCGCCCGCGCCCTGGAACTGACGGACGGTGAGGGCGTCGCCTGCGGCGTCGCCTCCACCGGCGACCCGATCGGCCCCGTCACCACCCCCGACCGGCTGCTCCGGCTCGCCGACGCCGCCCAGTACCGGGCCAAGGCCGCCCGCGCCGCCCACCCCGTGGTGGCCGGCCGCGGCCACGGCCCCGGCTGGGCCCCCGACCCGACCGTCCTGCTCGCCGACGGCGCCGACCCGCAGCGCCGCCGCCCGTCCGGCCGCTCCCACGGGGACCGGCGGCGGATCCGCGGCGCCGCACACAGCGCCGACCCCGGGCAGCTGCTCGCCGCCGTCCTCGCCGCCCTCGACCAGGGCGGCGTCCAGGGCGCCGTCACCCACCCCGCCGACACCCTCGGACGGCTCGCCGTCGTCGCCGAGAGCGCCTCCCGGCTGCTCAACGCCGTCGGCTGGTGGATCTCCTACGTCCCGCCCGGCTCGCACCTGATGCGCACCTGCCGGCACGCCGTCTACCGGATGACCGGCGGCCCCGCGAGCGCCCGCGCCCAGACCCAGCGGGCCCAGATCGAGGCCCCCGACGCCGTCTTCGACCTCCGCCACTACCCCCTCACCGGCCGCGCCGTCACCGGCGGCTCCTTCGCCCTCCGGGCCGGCGCGCCCGGCAACGACGCCGCCGAGGAAGCCGTCATGGTGGTCTCCGGCTACCGCGCCATGGTCGCCGCGGGCGGGGCCAACGCCGCGGGCGGCTGGCTCCTCGAACTCTTCGCCGACGAATCCACCCTCCCCCTCGGCCAGATCGCCCCGGCCCTCCGCACCCTCGCCGCCGTGGCCCTCTCGGGCCCCTGCTCGCCGCCGCCCAGCTAGAAATCGGGGAGCACCCCAGGGGCCCCTGGAGCTTCGCTCCCAGCGGGCCCAGGATTTCTCCCGAAAGCGTCTGTCTAAGAGATCCGGTCCGGGCGGGTGTAGACGTTCGCGGTGCGGTCGCGGAGGAAGCCGACCAGGGTGAGGCCCAGTTCCTCGGCGAGGTCGACGGCGAGGGAGGAGGGGGCGGAGACGGCGGCGAGCAGCGGGAGGCCGGCCAGGGCGGCCTTCTGGGTCAGTTCGAAGGAGGCCCGGCCGGAGACCAGCAGGAGGTGGCCGGTGAGCGGGAGGAGGCCCTCGCGGAGGGCCCAGCCGACCACCTTGTCGACCGCGTTGTGCCGGCCGACGTCCTCGCGGACGCACAGCAGCGTCCCGTCCGCCGTGAACAGCCCGGCCGCGTGCAGCCCGCCGGTGCTGTCGAACGTCCGCTGGGCGGCGCGCAGTTGCCCGGGGAGCCCGTACAGTGTCCCGGCCGGGACGGTGAGCGGGTCGGTGGCGACGTCCCAGCGGGAGCGGGTGCGGACGGCGTCGACGGTGTCGCGGCCGCAGAGGCCGCACGCGCTGGTGGTGAGCAGGTTGCGGTGGGCGGAGAGCGCGGGCCGGGCACCGCGGACGGTGGCGTCGACCACGTTGTAGGTGTTGGCGCCGTCCGCGTCGGTGCCCGCGCAGTAGCGGAGGGCGGCGAGTTCCCCGGTGGCGCCGACCAGCCCCTCGCCGACCAGGAACCCGGCGACCAGGTCGAAGTCGTGGCCGGGGGTGCGCATGGTGACGGTCAGCGCCTCGCCGCCGATCCGGATCTCCAGTGGTTCCTCGGCGGCCAGGCTGTCGGGGCGCGCCGTCCGTTCGTCCCCGCTCAGCCGCACCACTCGTCGTCGTTCCGTCGCCCGTGCCATGGGTGTCGCACCTCCGCGCGCCAGTCAACCACCGGTGGCCGGTCCGGAACGGCCGCCACCCTTGCTTGTCACATCTCCATTCACCTGATCTGATTGTGCATATGGATATGCACAGTGTCGTCGTCCAGGTCGGCAAGGCCGACGTCAGCGCCGAGGACGTCCTCGCCGTCGCCCGCGGCGGGGCCCGGGTGGAGATCGGGCCGGACGCGCTCGCCGAGATGGCCGCGGCCCGGGCCCGGATCGACGCCCTCGCCGCCGAGCCCCGCCCGGTCTACGGCGTGTCGACCGGCTTCGGCGCGCTGGCGGTGCGCCACATCAGCCCCGAACTGCGGGCCCAACTGCAGCGCTCGCTGGTGCGCTCGCACGCCGCCGGCATGGGCCCGGTGGTGGAGACCGAGGTGGTCCGGGCGCTGGTGTTCCTGCGGATGAAGACGCTGGCCTCCGGCCGTACGGGCGTCCGCCCGCTGGTCGCCGAGACGATGGCCGCGCTGCTGAACGCCGGGATCACCCCGGTGGTGCGGGAGTTCGGCTCGCTCGGCTGCTCCGGCGACCTCGCGCCGCTCTCGCACTGCGCGCTGGTGCTGATGGGCGAGGGCACCGCGTTCGGCCCGGACGGGGTGGAGAAGCCCGCCGCCGAACTGCTGGCCGCCGCCGGGATCGAGCCGGTCGAGCTGCTGGAGAAGGAGGGCCTGGCCCTCATCAACGGCACCGACGGCATGCTCGGCATGCTGGTGATGGCGCTCGCCGACCTGGCCCGGCTCTACACCACCGCCGACATCACCGCCGCGATGAGCCTGGAGGCGCTGCTCGGCAGCGACAAGGTGCTCGCCCCCGAACTGCACGGCCCGATCCGCCCGCACCCCGGCCAGGCCGACGCCGCCGCCAACATGCTGGCGGTGCTGCGCGACTCCGGCCTGACCGGCCACCACCAGGACGACGCGCCGCGGGTCCAGGACGCGTACTCGATCCGCTGCGCCCCGCAGGTGGCCGGCGCGGGCCGGGACACCCTGGCGCACGCCCGCCTGGTCGCCGACCGCGAACTGGCCGCGTCCGTGGACAACCCGGTGGTGCTGCCGGACGGCCGGGTCGAGTCGAACGGCAACTTCCACGGCGCCCCGGTGGCGTACGTGCTGGACTTCCTGGCGATCGCCGCCGCCGACCTGGCCTCGATCTCCGAGCGGCGCACCGACCGGCTGCTCGACAAGGCCCGCTCGCACGGCCTGCCCGCGTTCCTCGCCGACGACCCGGGCGTGGACTCCGGCCTGATGATCGCCCAGTACACCCAGGCCGCGCTGGTCAGCGAGAACAAGCGGCTCGCGGTGCCTGCCTCGGTGGACTCCATCCCGTCCTCGGCGATGCAGGAGGACCACGTCTCGATGGGCTGGTCCGCGGCCCGCAAGCTGCGCCAGTCGGTGGCCAACCTGGGCCGCGTCCTGGCAGTGGAACTCGTCGCCTCCGCCCGGGCGCTGGAGATCCGCGAGCAGGCCGCCGAGCAGTCCGGCGTGCTCGCCCCGGCCACCGCCGCCGCGGTCGCCGCCGCCCGCGCGGCCGGCGTCGAGGGGCCCGGCCGGGACCGCTTCCTCTCCCCGGACCTGGAGGCCGCCGCCGACCTGGTCGCCTCCGGCGCCCTGGTCGAGGCGGTGCAGCGGGTCACCGGCCCGCTCGCCTGAGCCCCCTGCCGGGGCGCGGCGGGCGCACCCGCCGGACCGGCCCGGTCCCGCCCGCCCCCGGCAGCGGCCGGACGGGCGGGACCGCGCTCCGGACCCGCCCGTCCCGGCAGGCGATACGCGATTGCCGGGCCGCCGGGGCTGCGCCACAGTCGTCCCACCGCCGAAGCCACCGCCGAAGCCACCGCCGAAGCCATCGGCGACCGCCCCACCGAGCCCGGAGGTACCGCAGATGACCGCCCTGGACGAGACCGGCACGGCCGCCGGACCCTCCGCCCGGCTGCTCCAGCTCTTCGAGGGCCACCGGCTGACGCCGACCCAGCGGCGGATCGCGCACTCGCTGGTCCGGCACGCCACCGAGGCGCCGTTCCTGTCCAGCGTCGAGGTCGCCGAACTCGCCGGGGTCAGCCAGCCGTCCGTGACCCGCTTCGCGGTCGCGCTCGGCTACGACGGCTACCCGGCGCTGCGCAAGCAGCTGCGCGAGCTCGGAGTGGGGGAGGCGTCCGCCCCCGAGAGCCACCACGAGGTGGTGCGCAACGAGCACCAGCAGGCCGTGCTCGCCGAGATCGAGCACCTGCGGCACCTCGCCGAACTGCTCGCCGACCCGGCGCCGATCGTCCGGGCCGCCCGCATCCTGGCCGCCTCCCGCCCGCTGCCGGTGCTCGGCCTGCGGGCGGCGTCCGCGCAGGCCCGCGGCTTCTCGTACTTCGCCGGCAAGGTGCACCCCGACATCCGGCTGCTCGACGAGGGCGGCTCGATGCTCACCGACCGGCTGGAGCAGGTCGCCGCGGCCGGGGCCACCGCGCTGCTCTGCTTCGCGCTGCCGCGCTACCCGCGCGAGCTGATGGAGGCACTGGCGGTCGCCCGCGAGTGCGGGCTGACGGTGCTGACCGTCGCCGACTCGGCGTTCGCGCCGGTCGCCAAGCTCTCCGACGTGCTGCTGCCCGCCGCCGTCGGCACCGGCCTGGTCTTCGACACCGCGTGCGCGCCGATGATGCTCGGCCGGGTCCTGCTGCAGACCATGTGCGACGAGATCCCCGGCGCGGAGGCCCGGCTGGAGGCGATCGAGCAGTCCGCGACGGCCCGTCAACTGTTCTTGGAATGACACCCGTTGTTTCGGCAAAGACCCCTTTTCGTCGGGTTGACGACGGGGGCTGAGCGGGCATCCCTTCCATGAGGGAAACGACAGCTTGGACGGGGGAGTCCAATGCCACCGCCGATCCACCGGATGAGACTGACCGGACGACTCGGGTCCGGGGCCGACGAATGGTCCTGCCCGCTCTGCGGCCGCCGCATCGCGCTGCGCCGCCCACCACACCCCGAACTCACCGTGCTCGACCCGGGCGACGAGGAGGCCGTGCACATCGGCGTCCTGGAGCCCGGCAGTGACGCGGCCGCCGCCGCCGACGAGGCCGCCGCCCGCTACGGCGTCGGCCCGGTCCAGCACATCCCGCGCCCCCCGGCCCGCCCCGGCCAGCCCACCCCCGAGCCCGACGCGGCCGACCGCCGCTGGCTGGCCGAGATCGGCATCGACTGGGACGGCGACGAGGCGGCCTGACGGGCCGTCGGGGGGAGCGCGGGGCGCCCGTCCCGAACGCCGTCCCGCCGGGGCGGCGTTCGGCGGTTCCGGACCGTGCCGGGGCGCGTCGGGCCGTGCCGTTCCGGGTCGCGCCCGGGAGGAGCAGACTGGAGACGGCGCACCGTGCGGGTGCGATGGCGGGTGATCGCGATGAGGTACTGGCACCACGGGCCCCACGGCGGCATGCCGTGGCTGCTGCCCGGGCTGACGTTCCTGGTGGTCGTGCTGCTGCTGGCGGTGCTGGCGGCGGTGCTGTGGCGGGTCTCGGCCCGCCGGTCGGCGGGCGGCGCACCGGCGCCGCGATGGGGGAGTCCGCCCGGTCCGGTGCGGCACGGCGAGGCGGAGCGGCTGCTCGCGGAGCGGCTGGCCCGGGGCGAGGTTGAGGTCGAGGAGTACCGCCGGCGGCTGGCCGCGCTGCGCGGCGAACCGGCCGGCGACGGGCCGGGGCCCGGAGCCCCGCCGGGCGCCCCGGGGAAGAACTGACCCCGCTGACCCTGCGGGCCTCGCGGGCCCCGCTGACCCCGCGCCCCGTCCGGCGGGAGCCGAACTCGCGGGCGGGGTGCTCTGGCCGGGCCGCCTCTGTTTGGATATATTCAGTCCCGTCGAAGGTGAATGAAAACATCCGCAAGGAGGCTGGTCCATGGCAGAGCAGGCGAACGGCCCGCGCGAGGTCCGCGCGGCGCGGGGCACCGGGCTGAGCACGCAGGGCTGGCAGCAGGAGGCCGCCCTGCGGATGCTGATGAACAACCTGGACCCGGAGGTCGCCGAGCACCCGTCGAAGCTGGTGGTCTACGGCGGCACCGGCAAGGCGGCCCGGGACTGGCGCTCCTTCGACGCGATGGTGCGGACCCTGCAGGGGCTGAAGCAGGACGAGACCATGCTGGTCCAGTCCGGCCGCCCGGTCGGCGTGATGCAGACCCACGAGTGGGCGCCGCGGGTGCTGATCGCCAACTCCAACCTGGTCGGCGACTGGGCGAACTGGGAGGAGTTCCGCCGCCTGGAGTCGCTCGGCCTCACCATGTACGGCCAGATGACCGCCGGTTCGTGGATCTACATCGGCACCCAGGGCATCCTCCAGGGCACCTACGAGACCTTCTCCGCCGTCGCCGACAAGCGCTTCGGCGGCACCCTGGAGGGCACGATCACCCTCACCGCCGGTCTCGGCGGCATGGGCGGCGCCCAGCCGCTGGCCGTCACCATGAACGGCGGCGTGGTGATCTGCATCGACTGCGACCCGTCCCGGATCGCCCGCCGGATCGAGCACCGCTACCTGGACGTCGAGGCCAAGAACCTCGACCACGCCCTGCAGCTGGCCACCGAGGCCCGCGACAAGCGGCAGCCGTTGTCGATCGGCGTGCTCGGCAACGCGGCCGAACTGGTGCCGCAGCTGCTGGCGATGGACGCCCCGATCGACATCGCCACCGACCAGACCAGCGCCCACGACCCGCTGGCCTACCTGCCGATCGGCGTCGCCTTCGAGGACATGGCGTCCTACGCCGCCGAGAAGCCCGCCGAGTTCACCGTCCGGGCCCGCGAGGCGATGGCCCGGCACGTGGAGGCGATGGTCGGCTTCCAGGACCGCGGCGCCGAGGTCTTCGACTACGGCAACTCGATCCGCGGCGAGGCGCAACTCGCCGGATACGAGCGGGCGTTCGAGTTCCCGGGCTTCGTCCCGGCGTACATCCGGCCGCTGTTCTGCGAAGGGAAGGGCCCGTTCCGCTGGGCCGCGCTGTCCGGCGACCCGAAGGACATCCACAAGACCGACAAGGCCGTCCTCGACCTGTTCCCGGAGAACGAGTCGCTGCACCGCTGGATCAAGATGGCCCAGGAGAAGGTGCACTTCCAGGGCCTGCCCGCGCGGATCTGCTGGCTCGGCTACGGCGAGCGCGACAAGGCCGGCGAGCGGTTCAACGACATGGTGGCGAGCGGCGAGCTGTCCGCCCCGATCGTGATCGGCCGCGACCACCTGGACTGCGGCTCGGTCGCCTCCCCGTACCGGGAGACCGAGGCGATGCTCGACGGCTCCGACGCGATCGCCGACTGGCCGCTGCTCAACGCCATGGTCAACGTCGCCTCCGGCGCCTCCTGGGTCTCCATCCACCACGGCGGCGGCGTCGGCATCGGCCGCTCCATCCACGCCGGGCAGGTCACCGTCGCCGACGGCACCGCGCTGGCCGGCGAGAAGATCCGCCGGGTCCTCACCAACGACCCCGGCATGGGCGTCATCCGGCACGTCGACGCCGGCTACGACCGGGCCGACGAGGTCGCCGCCGAGCGCGGGGTGCGCATCCCGATGGGTGAGCTGTGAGCTTCGAATCGATGTGGGCGGAGCTGCTCCCCGTGGGCCGCTCCGCCTCCTCCGGCGGCTACCGGCGGCACGCCTGGAACTCCGCCGACGCCGAGTGCCGGGCCTGGTTCGAGGAGCAGGCCCGGGCCCGCGGCCTGCACCACGAGACCGACCGCAACGGCAACCAGTGGGCCTGGCTCGGCGACCCGACCGCGGGCGACGCCGTGGTCACCGGCTCGCACCTGGACTCCGTCCCGGACGGCGGCGCCTACGACGGCCCGCTCGGCGTGGTCTCCTCCTTCGCCGCACTCGACGAACTCCGCGCCCGCGGCGTCGAGTTCACCCGCCCGCTGGCGATCGCCAACTTCGGCGACGAGGAGGGCGCCCGGTTCGGCGTCGCCTGCGTCGGCTCCCGGCTGGCGGCCGGCCTGCTCGACCGGGAGGCCGCGTACGCGCTGCGCGACGCCGACGGCGTCCGGCTGCCCGACGCGATGGAACGCGCCGGGCACGACCCGGCCGCGATCGGCGCCGACCCCGAACGGCTCGGCCGGATCGGCGCGTTCGTCGAACTCCACATCGAGCAGGGCCGGTACCTGACGGACGACCAGCCGGTCGGCGTGGCCGGCGCGATCTGGCCGCACGGCCGCTGGCGGTTCGACTTCCACGGCGAGGCCAACCACGCCGGCACCACCCGGCTCGACGACCGCCGCGACCCGATGCTGACCTACGCCACCACGGTGCTCGCCGCCCGCAAGAAGGCCCGCCTCGCCGGGGCGCTCGCCACCTTCGGCAAGGTCGCCGTCGAACCCAACGGCACCAACGCGATCGCCTCCCTGGTGCGCGGCTGGCTCGACTCCCGGGCCGCCGACGAGGAGACGCTCCAGCAGGTCGTCGACGCCATCGAGCAGGCCGCCGTCGAACGCGGCGGGCGCGACGGCGTCCGGGTCGTGCTCACCCGGGAGTCCTTCACCCCCGTGGTCGACTTCGACGGACCGCTGCGCGACCGGCTCGCCGAGCGCCTGAAGGCCCCCGTGCTGCCGACCGGCGCCGGACACGACGCCGGCATCCTGGCGTCCGCCGTCCCGACCGCCATGCTGTTCGTGCGCAACCCCACCGGGGTCTCGCACTCCCCGGCCGAACACGCCGAACAGGCCGACTGCCACGCCGGGGTCGCCGCCCTCGCCGACGTACTGGAGGACCTCGCATGCCGGCCGTCGTGACGTACTGGGCCGAACACGCCTGGCTGCCGGGCGCCGACGCTCCTGCGGTCGCGCCCGAGGTGCTGATCGAGGCCGGACCCGACGGGCGGATCACCGCCGTCACCCCCCGCAGCGGCCCCTGCCCGGCGGGCGCCGTCCGGCTCGCCGGGCTCACCCTGCCCGGGCAGGCCAACGCCCACTCGCACGCCTTCCACCGCGCCCTGCGCGGCGCCGTCCAGGTCGGCTCCGGCACCTTCTGGACCTGGCGCGACACCATGTACCAGGTCGCCGCCGCGCTCGACCCCGACCGCTACCTGGCGCTCGCCACCGCCGTGTACGCCGAGATGGCGCTCGCCGGGATCACCGCCGTCGGCGAGTTCCACTACCTGCACCACGCGCCCGGCGGCGTCCGCTACGCCGACCCCAACGCGATGGGCGCGGCCCTGGTCGAGGCCGCCGCCCGGGCCGGCATCCGGATCACCCTGCTCGACACCTGCTACCTGTCGGCCGGCTTCGGCGCCGCCCCCACCGAACCCCAGCTCCGGTTCTCCGACGGCGACGCCGACGCCTGGGCGGCCCGCGCCGACGCCCTCAAGGACACCGGGCACGCCCGGATCGGCGCCGCCGTGCACAGCGTCCGGGCCGTCCCCGCCGAGCAGTTGGACACCGTCGCGCACTGGGCCGCGGTGCGCCGCGCCCCGCTGCACGTCCACCTCTCCGAGCAGACCGCCGAGAACGAGGCCTGCCTCGCCGCGCACGGCGTCACCCCCACCCGGCTGCTCGCCGACCACGGCGTGCTCGGCCCGCGCACCTCCGCCGTGCACGCCACCCACCTGACCGAGGAGGACCAGCGGCTGCTGGCCGGCTCCGGCACCACGGTCTGCATGTGCCCCACCACCGAACGGGACCTCGCCGACGGCATCGGCCCGGCCCGCCGGCTCGCCTCGCTGGGCAGCCCGATCAGCCTCGGCTCCGACAGCCACGCCGTGATCGACCCCTTCGAGGAGGCCCGCGCCCTCGAACTCGACGAACGCCTGCGCACCCGCACCCGCGGGCACTGGACGGCCGCCGAACTGCTCCGGGCCGGCACCGAGGACGGCCACGCCTCGCTCGGCTGGCCCGAGGCCGGCCGCCTCGCCGCCGGCGCCCTCGCCGACTTCTGCACGATCGCCCTGGACTCGGTCCGCACCGCCGGCCCCGGCCCCGAACTCGGCGCGGAGACCGCGGTGTTCGCGGCGAGCGCGGCCGACGTCCGGCACCTGGTCGTGGGCGGCCGGCACGTCGTCGCGGACGGGGTGCACCTGGGCGTGCCGGACGTCGGGCGGGCGCTGGTGGAGGCGATCTCCGCGCTGCGGTAACCGGGGCGACCTGACGGACGTTCGCCTTCCGCCCCGCGCAGTTCCCCGCGCCCCTGGCGGGGCGCGGAAGTTCAGTGGACCTACAACCGTTCGAGGACAGAGACGTTCATGAGCCTGCTCATCAGTAACATCGGGTCCCTGGTCACCAACGATCCGGCGTTCGGCACGGGCCCGCTCGGCCTGCTGGCGGACGCCGCGGTGGTGGTGGAGGGCGATCGGATCGCCTGGGTGGGCGAGGCGGCCGCCGCCCCCGCCGCCGACGAGTCGGTGGACGCCGGCGGGCGGGCCCTGCTGCCCGGGTTCGTGGACAGCCACTCGCACCTGGTGTTCGCCGGGGACCGGACGGCCGAGTTCAACGCCCGGATGTCGGGGCAGTCGTACACCGCCGGCGGCATCAGGACCACCGTCGCGGCGACCCGGGCCGCCTCCGACGCCGAGCTGAACGCCAACCTGACCCGCTACCTGGCCGAGATGCTGCGGCAGGGCACTACCACCGTCGAGGTGAAGTCCGGGTACGGGCTGAGCACCGCCGACGAGGCCCGCTCGCTGCGGATCGCGTCCGGCCACACCGCGGAGACCACCTACCTGGGCGCGCACGTGGTGGGGCCCGAGTACGCGGACGACCCCGCCGGGTACGTCGAACTGGTCACCGGCGAGATGCTGGCGGCCTGCGCCCCGCACGCCCGCTGGGTCGACGTGTTCTGCGAGCGCGGGGCCTTCGACGGCGACCAGGCCCGGGCCGTGCTCACCGCCGGGATCGCCGCCGGGCTGCTGCCGCGGGTCCACGCCAACCAGCTGACCCAGGGCCCCGGCGTGCGGCTCGCCGTCGAACTGGGCGCCGCCTCCGCCGACCACTGCACCCACCTGAGCGACGCGGACGTGGCCGCGCTCGCCGACGGCGACACCGTCGCCACCCTGCTGCCGGGCGCCGAGTTCTCCACCCGGGCGCCCTACCCCGACGCCCGCCGACTGCTGGACGCAGGCGCCCGGGTCGCGCTCTCCACCGACTGCAACCCCGGCTCCAGCTTCACCAGTTCGATGCCGTTCTGCCTGGCCGTCGCCGTCCGCGAGATGGGCATGACCCCGGACGAGGCGGTGCACGCCGCCACCGCCGGCGGCGCGCTCGCGCTGCGCCGCACCGACGTGGGGCGGGTCGCCCCCGGCGCCCGGGCGGACCTCCAGCTGCTGGACGCGCCCTCGCACGTCCACCTGGCCTACCGCCCGGGCGTCCCGTTGACCGCCGCCGTCTGGCAGGGCGGGGTCCGCCGGGTCTGACGCGGCGTCAGCGCACGTCGCCCATGAGCTTCCCGATCCGGCCGCGGGCGGCGAACAGCCCGACGCCGGCGGCGATCGCCAGCAGCCCCTGGACGGCGAAGTACCAGGTGGAGCCGACCACGCCGTCGCCGAGCAGCAGCTGGGCGACCGCGGCCACGCAGTCGCCCGCGGTGACGGCGAGGAACCAGACGCCCATCATCTGGCTGGCGTACTTGGCGGGCGCCAGCTTGGTGGTGACGGACAGGCCGACGGGGGAGAGGGTCAGCTCGCCGGTGGTCTGGATCAGGTAGACCACCGCCAGCCAGAGCGGGGTGACCTTCGCGCCGCCGGTGGCCGCCGCCATCGCCAGCATCATCACCAGGAAGGACGCGCCGATCATCAGCAGGCCGAAGGCGAACTTCGCGGTGGTGGAGGGGTTGCGGCCGCGCCGGGCGGCGGCGTTCCACAGCCAGGCGAAGACCGGGGCCAGCGCCATGATGTACAGCGGGTTCAGCGACTGGAACCAGCTGGACGGGAAGGAGAGGCCGAACAGGCTTCCGGCGGTGTTCCGTTCGGCGAACACGCTGAGGGTCGAGCTGGACTGGTCGTAGATCATCCAGAACACCGCGGCCGCCACGAAGAACCAGACGTAGCCGCCCATCCGGGAGCGCTCCTCGCCGCTGAGGTCGCGGTCGCGGCGGATCCGGGCGAACACCAGGACGGGGACGGCGATGCCCGCCAGCGAGAGCGGCCAGAGCACCCAGTCGACGGTGAACCGCCCGGCGGCGACCACCACGGCGTAGAACACCGCGGCGGCGGCCAGCCAGAACCCGACCTTGCGCAGCACGGCGCGGCGCTCGGCGGCGTCCATCGGCGCGGCGACCACGCCGGAGCGCGGGCTGAGGTGGCGGGTGCCCAGCAGGTACTGGACCAGGCCGAGCGCCATGCCGATGCCGGCCAGCGCGAAGCCCAGGTGCCAGTCCACCTTCTGGCCGACGGTGCCGATCACCAGCGGCGCCAGGAAGGCGCCGAGGTTGATGCCCATGTAGAAGATGGTGAAGCCGCCGTCCCGGCGCGGGTCGTTGGGCCCGTCGTAGAGCTGGCCGACCATGGTGGAGATGTTGGCCTTGAGCAGGCCGGAGCCGACCGCGATCAGCATCAGGCCGGCGAAGAAGGCGGCCTGGGCGGGCACGGCCAGCAGGAAGTGTCCGGCCATGATGATCGCGCCGCCGATCGCGACGGTGCGGCGGGCGCCGAGCAGGCGGTCGGCGATCCAGCCGCCGGGCATGGCCAGCAGGTAGACCATCGCGTTGTAGACGGAGACGATCGCGGCGGCGGTGGCCACCGGCAGGTGGAGGCCGCCTTCGGACGCCGCGGCGGTCATGTAGACCATCAGCAGCGCGCGCATGCCGTAGAAGCTGAAGCGCTCCCAGGTCTCGGTCATGAAGAGGGTGGCCAGGCCGCGGGGGTGGCCGAGGAAGGTCCGCTCGGGGGTGCCGGAGGGCCGTACCTCGGTCTCCAGGGTGGTCGAAGCCATGCTGATTCCTTGCCTGTTTTCTCGGGTTCCCCACCACTCTAAGTCGCGGATTCGTTTGACTGCGGAGCGTGAATGGTATGCGGAAGGTAAAGCGTGGGGGCTGTGCACTGTGCAGTTCGATGACGCGGCGAAAGAATAGCCTGCAATCCGAAGGTCGATGCGAAGAATGTCCGTGAAAGCGCAGTTGCTCTCGAAGATGCCCCGAACCCGCCGGTGATCACCGGCTGTGACACTGTTCACAGTGCACCTGACAGCCCCGTCGGCACTCCCGAAGACCCTCTGATCAGCGGCCCCGGCGCGGTCTACCATCGCCCCTATGACCTGTGTGCTGCTGGCCGAGGACGACCCGGCAATCTCCGAACCGCTGGCCCGCGCCCTGCGCCGCGAGGGCTACGAGGTGCTCGTCCGCGAGGACGGGCCGGCCGCCCTGGGCGCCGGCCTCAGCGAGGACGTCGACCTGATCGTGCTGGACCTCGGGCTCCCCGAGATGGACGGCCTGGAGGTGTGCCGACGGCTGCGCGCCGACGGGAAGAGCTTCCCGGTCCTGGTGCTCACCGCCCGCGCCGACGAGGTGGACACCGTGGTCGGCCTGGACGCCGGCGCCGACGACTACGTCACCAAGCCGTTCCGGCTGGCCGAGCTGCTGGCCCGGGTCCGGGCCCTGCTCCGGCGCGGCAACGTCGACCAGCTCACCACCGGCGCGCACGGCGTGAAGATCGACATCGAGTCGCACCGCGCCTGGCTCGGCGAGGAGGAACTCACCCTCTCCGCCAAGGAGTTCGAGCTGCTGCGGGTCCTGGTGCGGGACGCCGGACGGGTCGTCACCCGCGAGGAGATCATGCGCCAGGTCTGGGACACCACCTGGTGGACCTCCACCAAGACCCTGGACATGCACATCTCCTGGCTGCGGAAGAAGCTCGGCGACGACGCGGCCAACCCGCGCTACATCGCCACCGTGCGCGGCGTGGGCTTCCGCTTCGAGAAGAACTGAAGGTCCACCCGGCGTGAAGCGCAGGATGATCAACTCGCTGCTGGGCGTCGTCCTGGTGGTGGTCGCGGTGTTCTGCGTGCCGTTGGCCCTGATCGAGAAGCAGTCGATCGTCAACGCGGCCAACGACCGGGTGGACTCGGTGGCGGTCCGGGTGCTCGGCCTGGTCGAGAGCCGGCTCGCCGCGGGCGAGCCGGTCAGCGGCGAGAAGTTCGCGGCCGTGGTCTCCGGTGACGACTACTACGTCACCGTGGACATCCCCGGCCAGCCGCTGATCGCCCTCGGCCGCCCGGTCGCGGGGGACTCGCTCACCGCCACCGAGACCGGCGCCAGCGGGGAGACCGTCACGGTCGCGCAGTCCCGCGAGGCGCTCGACCACGAGATCGGCAACATGCTGCTGCTGCTCGGCGTGGTCGCGCTGCTCGCCGTCCAGGCCGCCGTGGCGCTCGCGGTCTGGCAGGCCAAGCGGCTGGCCCGGCCGCTCACCGAACTCGCCGAGACCGCCGAACGCCTCGGCTCCGGCGACCCCCGGCCGCAGGGCCGCCGCTACGGCGTCCCCGAACTCGACCGGATCGCCGAGGTGCTGGACAGCAGCGCCGAGCGGATCGCCCGGATGCTCACCGCCGAGCGCCGGCTCGCCGCCGACGCCTCGCACCAGCTGCGCACCCCGCTCACCGCGCTCTCCATGCGGCTGGAGGAGATCACCGCGCTGGCCGAGGACCCCGGCACCGTCCGGGAGGAGGCCGCGATCGGCCTCCAGCAGGTCGAGCGGCTCACCGACGTGGTGCAGCGGCTGCTCACCAACCAGCGCGACCCCAACAACCCGACCGCGGTGGCCTTCCCGCTCGACGAGGTGGTCAAGCAGCAGCTGGAGGAGTGGGGCCCGACCCTGCGCGACGCCGGGCGCCGGCTGGCCGTCGAGGGCCTGCGCGACGTCCGGGTGCTGGCCACCCCCGGCACCGTCTCCCAGGTGCTGGCCACCCTGATCGAGAACTCGCTGATGCACGGCGACGGCACCATCACCCTGCGGGTGCGCCGCTCCGGCAGCTCGGTGGTCGCCGAGGTCCAGGACGAGGGCGCGGGCGTCCCGCGCGAACTCGGCAACCGGGTCTTCGAGCGGGCCGTCAGCGGCCGCAACTCCACCGGCATCGGCCTGGCCGTGGCCCGCGACCTCGCCGAGGCCGACGGCGGCCGCCTCGAACTGCTGTCACTGCGGCCGCCGGTGTTCGCGCTGTTCCTCGCCCACGCGGACGGCTGACCCGGCCGTCAGGACGCGACGCCGCTCTTCTCGTCCTCGGCGGCCAGCAGCAGTTCGGCCTCCGCCACCACCTCGGGGTCCTCCAGCTCCGGCATCGCCTTGAACACCCAGGTGCGGTAGGAGACGAACCGGAACACGGTGGCGATCACCAGCCCGAGGACCTTGCCGCCCATCAGCTCCAGCGAGGTGCCCAGGCCGAGCACGTGCTGGGTGAACTCCATGATCCCGGTCTCGATCGCCATGCCGATGCCGCTGAACAGCAGGAACAGCGTGATCTCGCGCTTGCGGGAGGCGGCGTCGCGGTCCCGGTAGAGCCAGTAGCGGTAGCCGAGGTAGTTGGAGGCGATGGCCACCACCGTCGCCCCGACGTTGGAGCGCAGCGGGGCCAGGCCGAGGACGTGGTTGAGGAGCCAGAACAGTCCGAAGTTGACCACCACGCCGGAGGCGCCGACCACGGCGAAGCCGATCGCCTCCAGGGACATCCCGCGGAGCCGCCGGAGCGGGGAAGGGCGCGTTTCGGTGCTGCTCGTCATCCGGGCCGTCTCCGTCTACGTCTACTTCACATGATCGGATAAGAGGTGTCGTGCAATCCGGCCCACCAGGCTACCCGCCCTTCCCGGGTGCTCCGCTCCCGCCGGGGCGTGTGCGGCCCGCCCGTACGCCGGTGACCCGGCCCCCGACCGGCCCGGATATCCTGGGGCGCGTGACTGTAGCGGGCAATGCGAACTTTCCAGTGGTCGGAGTCATCGGCGGCGGGCAGCTCGCCCGCATGATGCACCAGGCGGGCATCCCGCTGGGCATCCGCTTCAAGCTCCTCGCCGACACCCCCCAGGAGTCGGCCGCGCAGGTGGTCGGCACCACCGTGCTCGGCGACTACCGCGACCTCGACACGCTGCGGGCCTTCGCCGCCGACTGCGACGTGATCACCTTCGACCACGAGCACGTGCCCACCGAGCACCTGCGCACCCTGCAGGCCGAGGGCATCGCCGTCCGCCCCGGCCCCGACGCGCTGGTGAACGCCCAGGACAAGGGCGTCATGCGGGCCAGGCTGGACTCCATCGGCGTCCCCTGCCCCCGGCACCGGCTGGTCGCCGACCCGGCCGACGTCACCGCCTTCGCGCACGAGGGCGAGGGGTACCCCGTCGTCCTGAAGACCGTCCGCGGCGGCTACGACGGCAAGGGCGTCTGGGTGGTGAAGGACGAGAACGAGGCGGCCGCGCCGTTCCTCGCGGGCGTCCCGGTGCTCGCCGAGGAGAAGGTCGACTTCCTGCGCGAGCTGGCCGCCAACGTGGTCCGCTCGCCCAGCGGCCAGGCCGTCGCCTACCCGGTGGTCGAGTCCGTCCAGGAGAACGGCGTCTGCGCCGAGGTCACCGCCCCCGCGCCCGACCTCGACCCGGCCCTCTCCGACGAGGCCCAGCAGCTCGCCCTGCGGATCGCCGGCGAGCTCGACATCACCGGCCACCTCGCCGTCGAGCTGTTCCAGACCCGGGACGGCCGCATCCTGGTCAACGAGCTCGCCATGCGCCCGCACAACTCCGGCCACTGGAGCCAGGACGGCGCCGTCACCTCCCAGTTCGAGAACCACCTGCGGGCCGTCCTCGACCTCCCGCTCGGCGACCCCCGCCCGCGCGCCGGGTGGACCGTCATGGTCAACGTGCTCGGCGGCGACTACCCCGACATGTACCGCGCCTTCCTGCACTGCATGGCCCGCGACCCCGGCCTCAAGATCCACATGTACGGAAAGGACGTGAAGCCCGGCCGCAAGGTCGGCCACGTCAACGTCTTCGGGGACGACCTCGAAGACGTCCGCGAGCGCGCCCGCCACGCGGCCGCCTACCTGCGAGGAACGATCACCGAATGACCTCTCCCCTTGTCGGCATCGTGATGGGCTCGGACTCCGACTGGCCCGTGATGGAGGCCGCCGCGCAGGCGCTCGACGAGTTCGAGATCCCGTACGAGGTCGACGTGGTGTCCGCGCACCGGATGCCGCGCGAGATGGTGGCGTACGGCGAGCGGGCGCACGGGCGCGGGCTGAAGGCGGTCATCGCGGGCGCCGGCGGGGCGGCGCACCTGCCCGGGATGCTGGCCTCGGTGACGCCGCTGCCGGTGATCGGCGTGCCGGTGCCGCTGCGCTACCTGGACGGCATGGACAGCCTGCTGTCGATCGTCCAGATGCCGGCCGGGGTGCCGGTGGCGACCGTGTCGGTGGCGGGCGCGCGCAACGCCGGCCTGCTCGCGGTCCGGATGCTGGCCGCGTTCGACCCCGAACTCGCCGAGAAGATGGTCGAGTTCCAGGCCGAGCTGAACAGCCAGGCCACCGAGAAGGGCCGCAAGCTGCGGGCCAAGGTGGCGGGCAACGAGTCCTTCGGCTTCGGCAAGTAGCGGACAGGTAGTAGAACGGGGGCATGACTCCCGAACTGCTCGACCGTGCCCGGAACGTCCTGCGCGCAGCGCCCGTGGTGGACGGTCACAACGACCTGCCGTGGGCGATGCGGGCCCAGGCCGGGTACGACCTGGACGCGATCGACCTGACGGCCGATCAGCGGCACCGGCTGCACACCGACTTCGGCCGCCTGCGGGCGGGCGGGGTCGGTGCCCAGTTCTGGTCGGTGTTCGTGCCCGCCGACCTGGGCGGCGACGACGCGGTCAGCGCCACCCTGGAACAGGTCGACTTCGTCCGCGCGATGACCGAGCGGTACCCGGAGCACCTGCGCCTCGCGCTGACCGCCGACGACCTGGAGACGGCCCGCGCCGAGGGTCGGATCGCCTCGCTGATGGGCGCCGAGGGCGGCCACTCGATCAACTCCTCGCTCGGCACCCTGCGGGCGCTGTACGAGCTGGGCGTGCGCTACCTGACGCTGACCCACAACTCCAACGTGCCGTGGGCGGACTCCGCCACCGACGAGCCGGCGCACGGCGGGCTGACCGCGTTCGGCGAGGAGGTGGTGCGGGAGATGAACCGGCTCGGCATGCTGGTCGACCTCTCGCACGTCTCCGCCGACACCATGCGGGACGCGCTGCGGGTCGCCGAGGCGCCGGTGGTGTTCTCGCACTCCTCGGCCCGCGCCGTCTGCGGCCACCCGCGCAACGTCCCCGACGACGTGCTGGCCGCGCTGGCCGCCAACGGCGGCGTCGCGATGGCCACCTTCGTGCCCAAGTTCGTGCTGCCCGAGGCGATCGAGTGGACCCTCGCCGCCGACGCGAACATGCACGCCAAGGGCTTCCACCCGCTGGACACCACACCCGGCGCGATGGCCGTGCAGCGCGCCTACGAGGCCGAGCACCCGCGCCCGGTCGCCACCGCCGCGACCGTCGCCGACCACCTCGACCACATGCGCGAGGTCGCGGGCGTCGACCACATCGGCATCGGCGGCGACTACGACGGCACCGCGTTCACCCCGGCCGGCCTGGAGGACGTCTCCGGCTACCCCGTGCTGATCGCCGAACTGCTCGGCCGCGGCTGGTCGGAGGCCGACCTGTCCAAGCTGACCTGGCACAACGCCGTCCGGGTGCTGCGCGAGGCGGAGGCCGCCGCCCGCCGGCTGCGGGCCGGGCGCGGCCCGTCGCTCGCCACCCGGGCCCGGCTGGACGGCGCGTGAGCGAGGAGCTTGACCTCGCCCCTGGGGCAGGCCCGAACGTGGCCGGTGTGGAGGAGGAACGGCTGCTCACCACCGGCGAGTTCGCCCGCCGGGGACTGCTGTCGGCGAAGGCGCTGCGGCTGTACGACCGGCAGGGACTGCTGCCGCCGGACCGGATCGACCCGGTCAGCGGCTACCGGTACTACCGGCCGGAGCGGCTGGCCACCGCGCGGCTGATCGTCCGGCTGCGCGGGCTGGACATGCCGCTGGCCACGGTCGCCGAGGTGCTCGCCCTGCCGGGCCCCGCGGGGGCCGAACGGATCGCCGCGTACTGGGCCGCCGTCGAACGGCGGACCGCGTCGCAGCGGGCGCTGGCCGACCACCTCCGCGTCCAACTCAGCGGACTCGAAGGGATCGAGGACATGTACCGGATCGAACAGCGCGACGTGCCCGAGCAGGTGGTGCTCACCGAGCGGCGCCGGGCCCGGCCGCGGGAACTGCCGGAGTTCATCCCGGCCGCGATCGCCCGGCTGGCCGGCCTGGCGGCCGGCCTCGGCGGGGTGGCCGGAGCACCGTTCGTGGTCTACCACGGCCAGGTCGACGAGGACAACGACGGCCCGGTCGAGGTCTGCGTGCCGGTCGACCCGGCCCGCGCGGCCGACCTGACCGCCCCGCACCGGACCGAGCCCGCGCACCGGGAGGCGTACACCACCCTCACCAAGGCGCAGGTCGAGTACCCGCAGATCCTCAGCGCCTACGACGCCGTCCACACGTGGGGCGAGCAGGCCGGCGCCGAGCAGGCCGGGCCGCCCCGCGAGGTGTACTTCGCCGACTGGGACGCGGCCGGCCCGGCCGACCGGGTCTGCGACATCGCCTTCCCGGTGGCCGGCTGACGGGGGTGCCGGGGCCGGCCGGTCAGAGCCGGGGCAGCTCGATCGCCGGGCAGCGGTCCATCACCATCCGCAGCCCGGCCGCCCTGGTCCGGGCGAACGCCTCGACGTCCACCACGCCCAGCTGGAACCAGACGGCCTTCGCGCCCTCGGCCACCGCCTGGTCCGCGACCTCGCCGGCCAGCTCGGAGTTGACGAACACGTCCACCACGTCGACCGGGAACGGGATCTCGGCGAGCGAGGCGTAGCCCTGCTCGCCGAGCACCGTCTCGGCCTTCGGGTGCACCGGCACGATCCGCTTGCCGGCCCGCTGCAGCACGCCGGCCACGCCGTACGCGGCCCGCGCCGTGTTGTTCGACAGGCCGACCACGGCCCAGGTGTCGCCGGAGGAGGTCAGGATCTCGCGCACGTCGTCGCCGTAGTCGCTCATGCCGGTGAGAACCCGCCGCCCGGCCCGGTCATTCCGGGGCGGGCGGCTCCCCGCGCGCCGTCGGTCCGCCGTCAGTCCGTCGACGGGCGGCCCATCGCGCGGTACGTCCAGCCCGCGGCCCGCCAGGCGTCGCCGTCCAGCACGTTGCGGCCGTCCAGCAGGCGGCGCTCGGCGACCAGCGCGCCGACCTCGGCCGGGTCCAGCTCGCGGAACTCCTGCCACTCCGTCAGGTGCAGCACCACGTGCGCGCCCTCGACGGCCTCCAGCGGGGAGGCCGCGTAGGAGAGGCTGGGGAACATCTTGCGGGCGTTGTCCATCGCCTTCGGGTCGTAGACCGTGACCTGCGCGCCCTGCAGCTGGATCTGCCCGGCCACGTTCAGCGCGGGGGAGTCCCGGATGTCGTCCGAGTTCGGCTTGAAGGACGCGCCCAGCACCGCGACCCGGCGGCCGAGGAAGCCGCCGCCGCACTGCTCGCGGGCCAGCTCCACCATCCGGGAGCGGCGCCGCATGTTGATCGAGTCGACCTCGCGGAGGAAGGTCAGCGCCTGGTCCGCGCCCAGCTCGCCGGCCCGGGCCATGAACGCCCGGATGTCCTTGGGCAGGCAGCCGCCGCCGAAGCCCAGACCGGCGTTCAGGAACTTCCGGCCGATCCGCTCGTCGTAGGACAGCGCCTTGGACAGCTGCACCACGTCCGCCCCGGCGGACTCGCAGACCTCGGCCATCGCGTTGATGAAGGAGATCTTGGTGGCCAGGAAGGAGTTCGCGGCGGCCTTCACCAGCTCGGCGGTGGCGAAGTCGGTCACCACGAACGGCACGCCGTCCGCGATCGGGCCCGCGTACACCTCGCGCAGCACCTGCTCGGCGTGCTCGCTGCGCACGCCGACCACCAGCCGGTCCGGGTGCAGGGTGTCGCCGACCGCGTAGCCCTCGCGCAGGAACTCCGGGTTCCAGGCCAGCTCGGCCCGCTCGCCGACCGGGGCCAGCGCCGCCAGCCGCTCGGCCAGCCGGTTCGCCGAGCCCACCGGCACCGTCGACTTGCCGACCACCAGCACGGGGCGCTCCAGCAGCGGGGCGAGCGAGTCCAGCGCCGAGTCGACGTAGCTCATGTCGGCCGCGAACTCGCCCTTGCGCTGCGGGGTGTTCACGCAGATGAAGTGCACGTCGCCGAAGGCCGCGACCTCCTCCCAGGAGTCGGTGAAGCGCAGCCGCCCGGTCGAGCCCTGATGGCCCTCCACGTGCTTGAGCAGCAGCTCCGACAGCCCGGGCTCGTACATCGGCACCCGGCCGGCGGCGAGCGCGGTCAGCCGGTCCCGGTCGATGTCCAGCCCCAGGACCTCGAAACCGAGTTCGGCCATGCACGCGGCATGCGTCGCGCCCAGGTAGCCGGTACCGATCACCGTGATGCGGGGAGCCACGCGCGTTCCCTTCGGTTCGGGCCGTACCAAGGCTGAGCGACGGCCGCAGCCACCGATGGTAGCCGCCCGGCGGAGCCCCGGGATGCGCCGATTTCACGGTTTTCGCTCGAAGCTCCGTACGAAAGGTTCACAATGCGCGCATGACCCCGCGGGAGTGGGCCGACGAGGCCGACGAGGACTCCGGTCCGCTGAGCATCTTCGATCACGACGAGAGCAACGGGAGCGACCGGCCCGACGGGAGCGACGGCGGCACCGGCCCGGACGGCGGGCAGCGCGCCGCCGCCGCCCCCAACCGCCGCCGGCGCGGCCGCCGCCTGCTGCTGTGGACGCTCGGGGTGCTGCTCCTGCTGGCCGGCGGCGCCCTCGGCGCGGTGGCGTGGACGGCCGAGCACTACGCCTCCTCGGTGGCGCGCATCCCGAACGCTTTCCCGAGCCTCCCGGCCTCCGAGCAGCCCGCGGCCGTCCCGCACAGCGGCCAGACCTTCCTGCTGGTCGGCCTGGACGCCCGCTCCGACCAGCCGACCACCGGCAAGGACGCCAAGGCCCCGGCCTGGCAGGTCGGCGCGCAGCGCAGCGACACCATGATGCTGATGCACATCTCGGCGGACCGGAAGTCGGTCTCGCTGGTCTCGATCCCGCGCGACACCTGGGTGCCCGTCCCCGGCCACGGCAGCGCGAAGATCAACGCCGCCTACTCCTGGGGCGGCCCCGCGCTGATGGTGCAGACCGTCCAGGACCTGACGAAGATCCGGATCGACCACGTCGCGGTGATCGACTGGAACGGCTTCCGCGCCCTCACCGACGCGGTCGGCGGCGTCGACATCACCATCCCGCGCACCATCGAGGCCAAGGGCGACGCCCGCGAGTGGCTGGCCGGCACCCACCACATGGACGGCGCCCAGGCCCTGCTGTACGTCCGGGAGCGGCACGGCCTGCCCAACGGCGACCTCGACCGCACCAAGCGCCAGCAGAACTTCCTGCGCTCGCTGATGCTGCAGACCATGAACTCCGGCACGCTCTCCAGCCCGTCGAAGCTGACCGGGCTGCTCGGCACCATCGGCGACGTCGCCAGCGTCGACGACCGGCTCAGCAACTCCGACCTCTACGACCTGGCCTGGAGCCTGCGCGCGGTCCGCCCCGACGGCGTCCACTTCATGAACGCCCCGTTCGGCGGCTTCGACACCGTCGACGGCCAGTCGGTGGTCCTGATGGACAACGGCGCGGCCGGCGTGCTCTGGGACGCCATGCGCACCGACCGGATGGACGACTACCTGGCCCAGCACCGCACCAGTGCCGACACCCTCGGCACCGACGTGAACTGACGTGAACCGACGCACCACCTGTTGTCGGGGTCACCTGCCGCGCCGGACCCCACCGACCGTAGGATGACCACTACTTAACGGTAACTAACCGAGGGGCAAGCGATGGCGGCCAACTCCGGCGCGGACTTCGACCTGTATCGGATCGGCGAGGAGCACGAGATGCTCCGGGAGTCGGTGCGTTCGTTGGCGGAGGCGAAGATCGCCCCGTTCGCGGCGGCGGTCGACGAGGAGGGGCGTTTTCCGCAGGAGGCGCTGGACGCGTTGCGGGCGGCGGACCTGCACGCGGTGCACGTGCCGGAGGAGTACGGGGGTGCGGGGGCGGACGCGCTGGCGACGGTGCTGGTGATCGAGGAGGTGGCGCGGGTGTGCGCGTCGTCGTCGCTGATCCCGGCGGTGAACAAGCTGGGGTCGCTGCCGGTGCAGCTGGCGGGTTCGGAGGAGTTGAAGGCGAAGTACCTGGGGGCGCTGGCGCGGGGCGAGGGGATGTTCTCGTACTGCCTCTCGGAGCCGGAGGCGGGCTCGGACGCGGCGGGGATGCGGACCCGGGCGGTGCGCGACGGCGACTTCTGGGTCCTGGACGGCGTGAAGCGGTGGATCACCAACGCGGGCGTCTCGGAGTACTACACGGTGATGGCCGTGACCGACCCGGAGAAGCGGTCGAAGGGCATCTCGGCGTTCGTGGTGGAGAAGGGCGACGAGGGCGTCTCCTTCGGCGCGCCGGAGAAGAAGCTCGGCATCAAGGGCTCCCCGACCCGCGAGGTGTACTTCGACGGCGTGCGGATCCCGGCGGAGCGGATGATCGGCGCCGAGGGCACCGGCTTCGCCACCGCCATGCGCACCCTGGACCACACCCGGGTCACCATCGCCGCCCAGGCCCTGGGCATCGCCCAGGGCGCACTGGACTACGCCAAGGGCTACGTCAAGGAGCGCCGGCAGTTCGGGAAGCCGATCGCCGACTTCCAGGGCGTCCAGTTCATGCTCGCCGACATGGCCATGAAGCTGGAGGCCGCCCGCCAGCTCACCTACGCCGCCGCCGCCAAGTCCCAGCGCGGCGACAACGACCTCACCTTCTTCGGCGCCGCGGCCAAGTGCTACGCCTCGGACGCGGCGATGGAGATCACGGTCGACGCGGTGCAGCTGCTGGGCGGGTACGGGTACACGCGGGACTACCCGGTGGAGCGGATGATGCGGGACGCGAAGATCACCCAGATCTACGAGGGCACCAACCAGGTCCAGCGCATCGTCATGGCCCGCAACCTCCCCTAGCCGGCACCCCGCCCCACCGCCGTCCCGGCCCGTACGCCCACCCGGCGGGCCGGGACACCGGCCCAGATCTCGCCGGGCCCGGTGGAGCGGGTCAGGACGGCGTTGGCGCCGACCACGGTGCCGGCGCCGACGGTGAGGACGCCGCTCTTGCAGACGATCTTCGCCCCGGCGCAGACCACCACGCCGTCCTCCAGCACCACCCGGCGCATCGCGGACGACTCCTGCGGCACCCACGGGTCGGCCCGGCCGATCGTCACGCCGTTGTACAGCGTCACGTTCGCGCCGAGGGTGGTGTACGGGTGCAGGACGGTGCCGAAGCCGCGGTGGAAGACCGTCAGGCCGGGACCGATCTCGGCCGCCGCCGGCACCTCCATCCCGTAGAGCGCCAGCGCCTCCTGGGCGAGGCGGCCGAACAGCCGGCTCCGGCGCCGGTAGACCAGGGAAGTCACCAGGGACATAAGGGCATTCTGCCCTCGAACAATCTGACGACGCGTCAGCGACGCGCGCCGGGGCGGGGTTCCGCCGCCCGGACGGCGGACCGCGGAACCCCGCCCCGGCGGGCGGTCACTTGCTGTCGGGCACCGCGGTGTCGTTCTTCAGCGCGTCGAACACAGCCTTCGACTTCGCCGGGTCCCACTTCACCGCGGACTCGCCGGTCGAGGTCCGGTAGTCCGGGTTCCCGATCGGCACCGTCATGGTCTTCCCGGCGCCGCCGGTCACGCCCTTCATCGCCAGGAACATCGACCCCAGGTCGGTCAGGCCCGCGTCGTCGTCCACGATCAGGGTGTCCAGCCCGGCCGAGGCCAGCGGGTAGAAGGTGAACGGGTTCAGCAGGTTCGCGGGCGAGGCCGCCTGCGCGGCCAGCGCGCCGAGGAACTTCTGCTGGTTGCGCATCCGGCCCAGGTCCTGGTCGGCCATCTGGTGCCGCTGGCGGACGAAGGCCAGCGACTGCTTGCCGGTCAGGGTCTGCTTGCCGGCCTGCAGGTCCAAGCCGGAGTCCTTGTCCTTGACCGGCTGGTCGATGGTCATCTCGACCCCGCCGACCGCGTCGACCAGGCCGACGAAACCGGCGAAGCCGATCTCCGCGTAGTGGTCGATCCGCAGGCCCATGTTGGTCTCCACGGTCTGCACCAGCAGCCTGCCGCCGCCGGCCGCGAAGGCCGCGTTGATCTTCCGGGTGGCGGCCGGGACGGTCTTGCCGTTGCCCGAGGAGTCCGGGTGGGCCGGGATCTGCACCCAGGAGTCGCGCGGGATCGACATCAGGGTGTTCCCGTTGTCGCCGATGTGCAGGATCATCATCGAGTCGCTGCGCTTGCCCTCGGCCGAGCCGGTGTGCAGGTCGTGCTCGTCCGCGTCGGTCAGGCCCTGCCGGCTGTCCGAGCCGACGATCAGCCAGTTGGTGCCCTTGCCGGCCGCCGGGCGGCCCTGGTAGTCGGCCAGCACGTTCTCGTGGTGCAGCTTGCCGTCCGCCCAGAAGTAGGTGCCGACCAGGGTGGCCAGCAGCGCCAGCACCAGGCCGAGCGCCGAGTAGCCGACGATCTTCTTGCGCGAGCGCCGCGGCCGGGCCGGCGCCGCCGGTCCCCCCGCGCCGGGGCCCTGACCGGGGCCCTGCCCCGGGCCCTGGCCGGGGACGCCCGGGGCGCCGCCGGGACCGCCGGGGTTGCCGCCCCGGTACGGGCCGCCGCCCGGGGCGCCGCCGTACCCCTCCTGCCGCGGGTGGGCCGGGCGGGAGGCCGGGGCGCCCGGGCCCCGGGGGTTCAGCGACGGGGGCAGCGGCGGCTCCGCGCCCGCCCCGCCCTGGCCGCGTGCCGCATCGCCCTGCCCGTATGAGCCGCCCCCCGGGCGCTCCTGCCACGTGTTCATGGGGGAAGGATGCCCGAACGGGCCGCCGCGCAGTGGTCCGGGAGCCCCCGCCGGGCTCCTTGTGGCCGTTTTGATGCAGGGTGCGGACCGTTCGCGGCACTGTTCACCAGCCGGGCACGGCCTTGACCCGCCGAAACCGGGCGTGTTTGCATGGCCGCATGGAGCAGCGCCAGGTCCTCACCCGTCGGCGGCACGTCGACCACGGTCGGGTGTCCTGCTCGCTGTGTCGCGGCTGACGCCCTCGCCGCGCACGCACCCGGCGGGCCCGCGCCCCCGCCCCGCTTCCCCTTTCCCCGGCCGCGCCACGTCCGCCGCCGCATGCCCCGAGGTGACTCCATGGCCGTGATCCTGTCCGTCTCCGGTTCCCCCTCCGCGACCTCCCGCACCACCCGCCTGCTGCGCCACGTCGACAGCCGGCTCACCGCCCACGGGCACCGGGTGCACGCGCTGGACGCCCGCACCCTGCCCGCCGGGCCGCTGCTCGCCGCCGACACCTCGGACCCCGGGATAGCCCGCGCCGTCGAGCTGTTCGAACGGGCCGACGGCGTGGTGATCGGCACCCCGGTCTACAAGGCCGCCTACTCGGGCCTGCTGAAGACCCTGCTCGACCTGCTGCCGCAGTACGCGCTGCGCGGCAAGACGGTGCTGCCGCTGGCCACCGGCGGCTCCACCGCGCACGTGCTGGCGGTGGACTACGCGCTGCGCCCGGTGCTGACCTCGATGGGCGCCCGGCACGTCACCCAGGGCTGGTTCGTGCTGGACCGGCACATCGGGCTGGGCGAGGACGGCCGCACCGAACTGGAGCGCGAGACCGAGGTGCTGCTGACCCCGGTGGTGGACGCCTTCTCCGCCGCGCTGGACACCGGGCCGGACGCCGCGCTCGTCCCCGGGGCCGCGCTGGCGGCGGCCGGCTGACGCGCCGCCCGGCACCGGCCGACCGTTCGTCGGCCGACGGTTCCCGCCCGGGGCCCGGACCCTCAGACCGCACCGCGGTCACCCCTAGGGGAGAGGGCCCGGGCCCCGGAGCTTTCCTCGGTGCCCGCTTGCTACCGATGGAGGACGACGGCTCCAGCGGCCGCTCCTACGGTGGAGCCATACCCCCAGCACCACCGTGGACGGTGGTGCTGGCCCTACCTCGAAGACGGATGCCTGCCGGATTCCGCGAGGGGGGCCGCGGCCGGAAGGCTGGGGGCAACGGGTGGACACCACGACGAGGAGAATTTCCGTGACCACGGCAGCGAGCGCCGCTCACCTCACACACCTTCCGGAGCCGGGCGAGGCCGCCGCCCGCGCCCGGCTGGTCACCAAGGCGTACGGCTCCGGGGAGACCCGGGTCACGGCGCTCGACGCGGTCGACGTCGACATCCGGCGCGGCCGGTTCACCGCGATCATGGGCCCGTCGGGCTCCGGCAAGTCGACCCTGATGCACTGCCTCGCCGGGCTGGACGCGGTCTCCGAGGGCCGGATCTGGATCGGCGACACCGAGATCACCGGCCTGAAGGACAAGCAGCTCACCAAGCTCCGCCGGGACAAGATCGGCTTCATCTTCCAGGCGTTCAACCTGCTCCCCACCCTGAACGCGCTGGAGAACATCACCCTGCCGATGGACATCGCGGGCCGCCGGCCCGACCAGGCCTGGCTCCAGCAGGTGATCGACACCGTCGGCCTGTCCGACCGGCTCAAGCACCGCCCCGGCCAGCTCTCCGGCGGCCAGCAGCAGCGCGTCGCGGTGGCCCGCGCACTGGCCTCCCGCCCCGAGATCATCTTCGGCGACGAGCCCACCGGCAACCTCGACTCCCGCTCCGGCGCCGAGGTGCTCGGCTTCCTGCGCCGCTCGGTCGACGAACTCGGCCAGACCATCGTCATGGTGACGCACGATCCGGTCGCCGCCGGCCACGCGGACCGGGTGCTGTTCCTCGCCGACGGCTCCATCGTCGACGAGATGCACAACCCCACCGCCGATTCCGTCCTCACCCGCATGCGCCGTTTCGACGGCAAGCGCACCAGCTGATCCGGAGTCAGGACGCCATGCTGCTCAAGACCTCGCTGCGGAGCTTCCTCGCCCACAAGTGGCGCCTGGTGCTCTCCCTGCTCGCCGTGGTGCTCTCGGTCGCCTTCGTGGCCGGCACCCTGGTCTTCTACAACACCGCCACCAGCACCTTCGACCGCCTGTTCGCCGCCACCGCCTCGGACGTCGCGGTCCAGAAGGCGGACGACCCGATGGCCCGGCGCGGCGGCCCCGGCGCCGTCCCGACCATCCCGGTCCAGACGCAGGCCCGGATCGCCGCCGAGCCCGGCGTCAAGGCCGCGCTGGGCTCGATCATGGTCCCCACCGCCGTCCTGGTCGACCCGGCCAGCAACAAGGTGGTCGGCCCGACCAGCGGCGCCCCCACCCTGACGGCCAACTGGACGGACACCCCGCGCACCTCGGTCGACGTCACCTCCGGCCACGTCCCGCAGGGCCCCGACCAGATCGTGCTGGACGCCGACACCGCCAAGAAGTCCGGCCTCGGCCTGGGCTCCCGGCTCCGGGTCATCACCGACAGCGGGGACCACGACTTCACCATCGCCGGCATCGCCACCTTCCGGACCACCAACCCGGGCGCGGCCCTCGCCTTCCTCGACACCGCCACCGCCCAGCGCGTCCTGCTCGGCACCGAGGCGTACACCTCCGTCGAGGTGTTCGGCGACGGCACCCGCAGCAACGACCAGCTGAAGGCCGCCGCCCTCGCCGACCTCGGCAGCGGCTACCAGGCCAAGACCGCCGAGGAGCAGAAGAAGGAGAACTCGGAGGGCATCGGCTCCTTCCTCGACTTCATGAAGTACGCGATGCTCGGCTTCGCCGTGCTCGCGGCCGGGGTCGGCGGCTTCCTGATCGTCAACACCTTCTCCATGCTGGTCACCCAGCGGACCAGGGAGATCGGCCTGCTGCGCGCCATCGGCGGCAGCCGCTCCCAGGTCAACCGCTCGGTGCTGACGGAGGGCCTGATCCTCGGCGTCCTCGGCTCCACCCTGGGCATCGGCGCCGGCCTCGGCCTCGCGGTCGGCCTGATCCAGCTGATGAAGGCCGTCGGGATGAACCTGGACGCCTCCTCGCTGGACATCACCTGGACGGTCCCGGTGGTCTCCTACGCGGTCGGCATCCTGGTCACGCTGTTCGCCGCCTTCATCCCGGCCCGCCGCGCCTCCCGGATCACCCCGATGGCCGCCCTGCTGGACCACGCGGCCCCGCCGGAGCCCCGGGCCAACCGGATCAGGATCGTGTTCGGCGGCCTGGTCACGCTGCTCGGCGCCGGCGCCCTGGTGCTCGCCGCGCGCTCCACCGGCGCCACCGGCGGCCTGCTGATCGGCCTGGGCGTGCTCGCCACCCTGGTCGGCGCGGTGGTCCTCGGCCCGCTGCTCGCCGCCGGGCTGGTCCGGCTGCTCGGCGGCCTGCTGCCCGCGCTGTTCGGCCCGGCCGGCCGGCTCGCCCAGCGGAACGTGATGCGCAACCCGCGGCGCACCGGCTCCACCGCCGCCGCCCTGATGATCGGCCTGGCCGTGGTCATCGGCGCCTCCGTGGTCACCTCCTCGATGGTCACCTCCGCCACCGCGCAGATCGACAAGTCCGTCGGCGCCGACTACATCGTGGCGGGCGGCCGCACCGGCCTCACCCCGGCGATGACCGACGCGGTCCGCACCACCAAGGGCATCGACCACATCACCCGGCAGAAGTCGGTCGCCGCCGACCTCACCACCCCCGACGGCGTCCGCACCGAGACCGAACTGGTCGCCGCCGACCCGAGCTTCACCCGGGACTTCCGCCTGCCGGTCGCCTCCGGCGCCGCCGAGGCCGTCTTCGCCGGCACCGGCGTCTCGGTCGACCAGAAGTTCGCCGACGCGCACCACCTGAAGGTCGGCGACCCGATCGCCGTCGCCTACGACAAGGGCCGCACCCAGACCCTCACGGTCGCCGCCGTCCTGAAGACCGGCAACGAGCTGTTCGACGGGAACTTCTTCACCGGCCTCGGCACCGTCTCCACCGCGCTGAACGGCGAACTGCCCGGCGACTCCGCGGTGTTCGCCGGGGCGGCGGCCGGCGCCGACAAGGCCGCCGTCCTCGCCGACCTGCAGAAGTCGCTGGCCGCCTACCCGCAGCTGACGGTCAAGGACCAGGCCGGCTACAAGGACATGATCAAGTCCCAGGTCGACCAGCTGCTGTACATGGTCTACGGCCTGCTCGGCCTGACGATCGTGGTCGCCGTCCTCGGCGTGGTCAACACGCTGGCCCTGTCGGTGATCGAGCGGACCAGGGAGATCGGCCTGCTGCGCGCCATCGGCCTGTCCCGCCGCCAACTGCGCCGCATCGTCCGGCTCGAATCCGTGGTCATCGCCCTGTTCGGCGCCGTCCTCGGCACCGCGCTCGGCCTGTCCTGGGGCGTCACCGCCCGGTACGTCCTCTCCGACCAGGGCCTGACCGCCCTGACGATCCCCACCGGCACGATCACCTCCGTCCTGGTCGGGTCCGTCCTGATCGGCCTGATCGCCGCCCTCGTCCCGGCCTTCCGGGCCGCCCGGATGAACATCCTGGCCGCCATCGCCACCGACTGATCCACCGACTGATCCACTGGCCGACCGCCCGGCGGCGGCCCCGGGGGTGCATGGTTCTCCGTGCACCCCCGGTCGGCGTTCCGCCGCCGCCGGCCTGGGAGAATCGCCCGCATGGCCCCGCTCCCGCCGCCCCCGCTGCCCGCCGCCCCCGCGCTCACGCTGGCCGCCGCCGACCAGTGGCGCTCGGCCCGGGTGTGGCGGCGGCTGGAGAGTCGCTGGCTGGCGCTGCTGCCGGTGCTGACCGTCGTCCTGGCGGGCGCGGCCGACGAACTCCCGGCCGCCTGCGACCGCCTGAACGCCTGCGCGGTGCCGTACGGCGAGGGCCTCGCCCAGGCGCTGCTGCTGGCCGAACTGCTGGTGCTGCTGGTCCGCCCGCGCGGCAGCTTCGCGGTACCGGCCCTGGTGGGCCCCGCGCTCTGGCTCCTGCCCGACGCCCTGCCCGGCACCGCGGTGCGGACGGCCGCGCTGCTGGCCCACCTGGCGGTGGCGGCGGCGCTGTACCGGGTCGCGACCGGCCGGCGCCGGGCCCGGGCCCAACTCGCCTCCCTGATGGGCCCGCCGGTGCCCTACCCGTGGACGCTGCTCGGCGGCGAGGAGCCGAACCCCCGCCCCGCCCCGCCCCGGCTCCGCCGACTGCTGGCCGCCCTGCTCGGCACCGGCGCCCTGCTGCTCGCGGCCTCCGGCTGGTGGACGGCCGCCGAGCAGGACGCCCGGGCGCAGACCGCCGACGAGGTCCGGGCCACCGTGCGGGCGGTCCGCGACGACGGCGCCCGGATCACCGTCGACTACCAACTCCCTTCCAGCACCCGGACGTTCAGTACCGACATCGAGGTCTGGTGGGACTGGGAGCCGAAGACCGGCGACACCCTGGCCCTGCTGGCCGACGGCACCGGCTGGCACCGGGTCGCGGGGGAGACCTACGACCCCGCCCCGTGGTGGAGCTGCGCCGCCCTGGCCGGGGCCGCCGCCGCCCTGCTGCTCGGCTCCGCGCACCGCACCGACCGGGCCCGGCACGCCCCGGCCGACGGCGCGCCGGCGCTCCGGGTCCGGGTCCGGCCGGAACCCGGCGGCCCGGCCGTGCTGCCGGTCGACGGCGGGGACGGCGAACCCGCGCTCTGGCGGCTGGTCCGCCCCGGCCAGGAGGCGCACTTCGCCCCCGCCGACGAGGACGGCCCGGCCGAGTGGCTGCCCGACGACCCGCCCCCCGCCGGGCCGGAGCCGGCCGCCGCCACGCCCGCCGAGGCCGCCGCCCGGCTGGCCGGGGCGACCCGCCCGGTCGAGGCGCTGCTCTACCACGGCCCGGACGGCCCCTACCGGCAGCTGCTGGTGCACCGCCTCCCCGAGGACCCGGAGAGCTGGCGGGCGGTCGGCACCGCCGCCCACCCGGCACCGCCCCGGTCGCGGGCCGCCACCGGCCTGCACGAGGACACCCTGGCGGTGCCCGCAGCCGCCGCCCCGCTGCTGGCGGAGGACCTGGCCGACCCGGACGCGCTCCCCGAACCGGCCCGGGTGCACGGCCCGCCCGCCGCGCTCCGGCTGGCGGCTGCCCCGGTCGGCGCCGTCGTGACGGCCGTCGCGGTGACCGCGCTGGACGACGGCGGGTTCCTGGACGGCCTGGCCCGCCCGCTGGTGGTCGGCCTGCCGTTCCTGCTGGCGGTGATCGGCGCCTGCGGCTGGCAGCTCGCGGTCGACCGGGACGGCGTCGCCGTCAGCGGCGCCCTGCTGCGCCGCCGCCTGCCCTGGGCGCAGGTGACGGCGGCGGCGGTCCACCGCGGCCGGTTCACCGTGCAGGCCGCCGACGCCCGGCAGATCGGCTTCGGCTCCTGGCCGGCCGAACGGCTGCACCGCCACTTCGGCGGCGACTACGACCCCCGGCACGCCGCCCGCACCATCACCCTGCTCGCGCACGCCCCGGAGCGCCGCCCCACCGCCCCGCTCCCGGCCGACGCGGTGGGCCGGGCCCTCCCGCTCAACCGGCTCGCCGTCGCCGGATACCTGGCCTGGACGCTCGGCCACTGGTACTTCGGCTGACGGCCCGTCAGGACGCGCCGCAGGCGAACGCGCTGCCGCTCTCCGCGCCCGCCACCGCCGCGGGCTCCGACCTGGCGGCGGCGGGCGCGGCGGCGGCGGGCGCGGCGGCGGGCGCGGGGGCAGCGGTCGCCGCACCGTCGGCCGGGCCCCGGTACTCGCTGCCCGCGACCACCTGGAAGGTCGGGCCGAGACCGGCCACCGCGACCTGCTCGGCCTCCGGCAGCGCCGCGGCCAGGGTCTTCAGCGACTCGTCCCAGCGCGGGTCGTAGCGGATCACCGTACGGGCCGCCGCGCCGCCGCCGGGCGCGTTGGCGGGGGTGCCGGTGGTGGCGAAACCGGCCTTGCGCAGCTCCGCGTCGACCCGGAAGCCCAGCCCCTGCACGCCCGCGCCGTTCAGCACCTGCACCCGCACCTCGCCCGGAGGAATCGTTCCGGCAGCGGGTGCCGCCCCGGCCGGGACGGCACCCGGGGCGGGCGACCCGGGCGCCGCCGCCGCGGCACCCGTCAGCGGCCGCCCGGCCAGGACCGCCTCGAACAGCGCCTGCGCGCCCTTCTCGTCCCAGAGCACCGTGGAACCCCAGCCCGGCACCTGGTGGTCGACGGTGGACAGCGGCACGGTGGCGAAGTCCGCGTTCGAGGCCGACAGGTCCTTCAGGCTGCTCGCGAACTGCAGCAGTTCGGCGTTGCCCAGCCCCTTGTCGACCTTCACCGAGCGCAGCACGGTGTCCATCACCCCGCCGAGCCGCGCCGGGTTCAGCAGCGTGCCGCCGGAGGACGCCTGGTGCAGCAGCTGGGCCAGGAACTTCTGCTGCCGGTGCATCCGCCCCAGGTCGGAGGAGCCGTCCACGTGCCGGGCCCGGACGTAGCGCAGCGCCCCGGCGCCGTCCAGCCGCGTCGTCCCGGCGGGCAGGTCGAGCCCCGAATAGTCGTCCTTGAGCGGCTTGGGGGTGCACACCTCGACGCCGCCCAGGGCGTCCACGGTGGAGACGAAGCCGAGGAAGTTCACCTCGACGTAGTGGTCGATCCGCAGCCCGGTGTTCTGCTCGACGGTGCGCACGGTCAGCGGCGCGCCGCCCATCCCGTAGGCGGCGTTGATCTTGCCCTTGCCGGCCGCGACCTGCTTGCCGGTGGCCGGGTCCTGGTGGGCGGGGATGTCCACGTACGAGTCGCGCGGGACGGAGACCACGGTGGCCCGGCCGCGGTCGGCCGAGAGCTGCACGATCATCATGGTGTCGGTGCAGTGGCAGGACTCGCCGCCCGCGTGCAGGACGTCCTTCAGGGTGGACTCCGGGATGCCCTCGCGGTCGTCGGTGCCGACCACCAGGAAGGTCTGCGCCCCGTCGTCGGCGGGCCGGTCGGAGCCGCCGCCGATCGCGTCCACCCGGTCCAGCGAGGAGCCGACGCCGTTCAGCACCGCCCAGCCGCCGCAGGAGGTGGCCAGCACGGAGAAGGAGAGGGTGCCCGCCGCCCACCGGCCCCAGCGCCGGCGGTGCGGCCGCCGCGGCCGATCGGTTGCGGACAGGCGTTCGGGCGGGCGCTGGTGGGACATCTTTCGGATGGTAGGCGGGCCGGCCGCGAGCGCCCCGGCGGCACGCCGGGCACGGGCGGACCCCGTCTGACAGGGGCGGGTGCGCGCCGGTACGCTCGGGCACGATGAACACCAAGGCTGCTGAGGAGCTGCCGGCGGTCTCCGTGATCATGCCGGTGCTCGACGAGGAACGTCACCTGCGGACCGCCGTCCACCACATCCTGGGCCAGGAGTACGGCGGCGAACTGGAGGTGGTGATCGCGCTGGGCCCGTCCACCGACCGGACCGACGAGATCGCCGCCGAACTGGTCGCCGAGGACCCCCGGGTGCGCACCGTGCCGAACCCCACCGGGCGCACCCCGGCGGGCCTGAACGCGGCGATCCGGGCCAGCCGGCACCCCGTGGTGGTGCGGGTCGACGGCCACGGGCTGCTGACGCCCGGCTACATCGCCACCGCCGTCCGGCTGCTCGACGAGATGGACGCCGCCAACGTCGGCGGCATCATGCACGCCGAGGGCGAGACCGAGTGGGAGCGGGCCGTCGCCGCCGCGATGACCTCGAAGATCGGCGTCGGCAACGCCGCCTTCCACACCGGCGGCCTGGCCGCCCCCGCCGACACCGTCTACCTCGGGGTGTTCCGCCGCGAGGTGCTGGAGCGGCAGGGCGGCTACAACGAGGAGTTCGTCCGGGCCCAGGACTGGGAGCTGAACTACCGCATCCGGCAGGAGGGCGGCCTGATCTGGTTCACCCCCCAGCTGAAGGTCACCTACCGGCCCCGGCCGTCGGTGCGCGCCCTGGCCAAGCAGTACAAGGACTACGGCCGCTGGCGCCGGGTGGTCACCCGCTACCACCGCGGCTCGGTCAACCTGCGCTACCTGGCCCCGCCGGCCGCGCTGCTCGGCGTGGCGGTCGGCGCGGTGCTCGGCGCGGCCGTGCACCCGGCGTTCCTGGTGCTGCCCGGCGGCTACGCCGCGGCGATCGTCGGCGGCGGCCTGTGGGAGGGCCGCGGCCTGTCCGCGAAGGCCCGGGCGCAGCTCCCGCTGGCCCTCGCCACCATGCACCTGAGCTGGGGCTTCGGCTTCCTCACCTCGCCGCGCAAGCTGGCCCGGAAGGTGATCGCCTCCACCCCGCCCGCCCCGATCGACCCGGCCGCCGTCCGCGGCGCCTGACGGCCCGTCGGCGGCGGTCCCCGGAACGCCGGACGGCGCCCGCCCGCCCGCGCTAGGGTCGGCGCCATGACCAGCGCCCCCCGCATCGAGGCCACCGCCGACGTCGACCCGCGGGCCGTGATCGGCCCGGGCAGCACCGTCTGGCACCTCGCCCAGGTCCGCGAGGACGCCGAGATCGGCGCCGACTGCATCGTCGGCCGCGGCGCGTACGTCGGCCCGGGGGTGAAGCTCGGCGACCGGGTGAAGCTGCAGAACCACGCCCTGGTGTACGAGCCCGCGGTGCTGGAGGACGGCGTCTTCGTCGGCCCGGCGGCGGTCCTCACCAACGACCTGTACCCGCGCTCGGTCGACCCGGACGGCAAGCTCAAGCGCGGCGACGACTGGCACGCCCGCGGGGTGACGCTCCGTCGGGGCTGCTCGGTCGGCGGCCGGGCGGTGCTGGTCGCCGGGGTGACGGTCGGCCGCTGGGCCCTGGTCGCGGCCGGCGCCGTGGTGCACCGGGACGTCCCCGACTTCGCCCTGGTGGTCGGCGTCCCGGCCCGCCGGATCAAGTGGGTCGGCCGGGCCGGCGAGCCGCTGGAACCGACCGCCGAGGGCCGCTGGCGCTGCCCGCGCACCGGCGAGACGTACACCGAGACCGGCCCGGACACCCTGCTCCCCGACACCGAACTGCCGCCCGCGTAGGCGCTACTTCGCCTTGGCGGCGCAGACGTTGGTGTCGTCGGCCTGGACCCGCTGGAGGTCCTTCGGGGCCTCGGTCGGCACCGCCGAGGGGGCGGCGGGCGCGGCGGTGAAGTCCTTGCCGAGTATCACCACGACGCCGTCCTTGGCGCCCAGCCTCGCGTTCTCCTGGACGGCCGAGGCCGGGAGCCCGAGCGCCGCGGCCACCGCCTGCGCCTTCTCCTGCTGCCCCGTCGGGTAGCCGACGGAGGTGGCGGCGGCCGGGTCGGCGTTGCTGCCCGCGACGGCCAGCGCGAAGCCCCGGCCCTGCAGCGCGGTGGCGGCCCTGGTGGCCTGCCCGGGGGCCCCGCTGCCGTTGCGGACCGTCACCTTGACCCCCTTCGCGTCGACCTGCGGCGCGGCGGGGCTGCTCGGGGCCGCCTCGGGAGCGGCGGCCGCGGGCTGGTCGACCTGGGTCAGCGAGCGGTCCGCGGCGATCATCGCGAACACCTGCTGGGCGTCGTTCGGCTTGAGCGCCAGCCGGTTCTTGTCGGCCGGGTCGTCGATCACCGGCACCGTGGTGAAGGTGATGTTCTTGGTGTCGACCTGGGAGATGTCGAGCGCCAGGTCCTTCAGCTTGTTGACGTCGTCGATGCCGTCGTCGACGGTCAGCGCCTTGGTCGCGGCGTCCGCCAGGTTCCACAGCTTGGTCGGACTGGTCAGGGTGTCGCTGCTCTTCATCTTCCGGATCATCGAGCTGATGAACTGCTGCTGCAGCGGGATCCGGGTCAGGTCGCCGCCCAGGCCGACCGCGTGCCTGGTCCGGACGAAGGCCAGCGCCTCCTCGCCCTGCACCACGTGCCGGCCCGCCGCCATCTTCAGGTGCGAGTACGGGTCGTCGATGTTCGTCGACGCGCACACCTCGACCCCGCCGACGGCCGTCGACAGCGTCTTCACCGCCTCGAAGTTGACCATCATGAAGTGGTTGATCCGGACGCCGGTCAGCTTCTCGACGGTCTTCCAGGTGCAGCCGGGGTCGCGGCCGTCCTGCCCGAGGCTGGTGTTGAACATCGCCCGGGCCTCGCCGGGGATCTTCTTGGCGCCGCTCTGGCAGTCCGGGATCTGCACCATCAGGTCGCGCGGGATCGACAGCACCGTCGCGTTGCTGCGGTCCTTGGAGATGTGGAACAGCAGCGTGGTGTCCGCGTGCCCGGTCGAGCCCTCGTCGCCGTACTCGCGGCCCAGGCCGACCCGGCTGTCGGTGCCGATCACCAGGATGTTCAGCGCGTCGGTGGCCTGCGGGCGCTCCGACTCGTCGCCGACCTGGACCTTCACCGAGGAGATGTTCCGGTTGAAGTGCTGGTACGCGTAGAACGCGCCGCCGCAGCCCGCGACCAGGACCAGGCCCAGCGCGCCCGCCGTCCACTTCAGCGTCCGCCGCCCCCGGCCCGCCCGGCTCCGGCGGCGGGCCGCCCGGCCGCCCGGCACCGCGCTCGCGCCCCGCGCCCGGGCACGCCCGGTGCCGCGGGACGGCTCGGGGGAGTGCCAGGTGCCCGCGTCCAGGTCGAGTCGGAACTCCCCGGTCTCCGGATCGAGCACCCACTGGTCCGCGGGGTCGACGGCCGACCGGATCGAGTTCCCCGAGTCGCCCCGGCTGCGCTGTCCGCTGTTCATCCCGGCCACCCTAGACGAGCCGCCCGGTCGAACCCGCAGCCCTGTGACTCCTGTCACCCCGGCGGAAGATGAGAAAACGGCGGTGGCGGACACCCTCCGGCCGGTCGGACCGGTCGGCGTCCGCCACCGCCGCACTCCACTGCCATCACCCCCAGGACTACCCGCCGCGGGGGTGCCGACGCGTCACCCGAGACGCAGAGTCACCCGTTCGGAGTCGATCCGCTTCTGCCACTGATCCTCCGTCAACTGCCCGGAGTTGCGGCACAGCACCACCGAGGCGCCGACCGACAGCGGCGCCAGCAGCCCCGCCTCCAGCCCCGCCCAGTCGTCGTACGACAGCGTGGACAGGACCCGGCTCCCGCTGTCCAGGCCCAGCCGGGCCGCGCCCTCCCGGGCCAGCGCCACCGTCTGCTCGCCCGTCAGCTTCAGCGCCAGGCCGTCCACCGAGGTCTCCAGCGCCACCGCCTGCGGGTCCACCGGCGAGTACGGGGCGAACCGGTCGCCCTGCCCCGGCACCTCGGCCGCGTAGTCCAGGAACCCCTCCGGCCGCTGCGGGAACCGGCCGCCCAGCGGGCGCAGCGCCAGCGCCACCCGCTCGCCCGGGCACTCCTGCGCCGCCGCCAGCCCGTCCGGGCCCGACACCACCAGCTCCGCGCCGCCCGGCTCGCCGCCCGGCACCGCGACCACGCCCACCGACCAGCAGGCGAGCAGCCACACCGCGCTCTGCCAGTGGGCCGGCAGCAGCAGCGCCGCCCGGTCGTCGGGGGACGCGTTCAACTCGTCCTGCAGCAGGTTGGCCGTCTTCGCCACCCAGTTGTCGAAGGTCTTCGCCGACAGCTCCACCCGTTCCCCGGTGGAGTCGTCGTAGAAGGTCACCAGAGGGCGGGACGGGTCGGCATCGGCCCCGGCGCGCAGGTAGGCCTGCAGCAGCTCGGCGGGGGTGCGGGCGTCGGCAGCGAAAGGCGCAGTCATGGTGCACCCCAGCCTACGGCCTGCCCCCGCCCGGACGGGAGGGTGCCCGGCCCGTCGGAACGCCGCGCCGCGCTACCCTCGCAGACACCCTTGCCGACCGCCCCGCCACCGAGGACCGCCGATGCCAGAACGGACCCGACACTGGCGGCCCGGCTACCCCCTCGACCTCGCCCGCACCCTCTTCCCGCTCCAGCACGGAGCCGGCGACCCCACCTTCCGGCGCACCCCCGACGGCACCGTCTGGCGCGCCTCCCGGACCCCCGACGGGCCCGGCACCCTGCGGATCACCGCCCGCCCCGGCGAGGTCGAGGCCACCGCCTGGGGCCCCGGCGGGAGTTGGCTGCTCGACCAGCTCCCCGCGCTGCTCGGCGCGCACGACGACCCCGACGGCCTGGTCCTCCCGCCCGGCCCGCTGCGCGAGGCCCAACGCGCCTGCGCCGGACTCCGGTTGACCCGCACCGGCCTGGTGATGGACTCCCTGCTCCCGGCCGTCCTGGAGCAGAAGGTCACCACCGGCGAGGCCCGCGCCGCCTGGCGCACCCTGCTGCACGCCTACGGCGCCCCCGCGCCCGGCCCCGCCGCCGAACTCGGCCTCCGGGTCGTCCCCACCGCCCGCGACTGGTCCCTCGTCCCCAGCTGGGCCTGGCACCGGGCCGGCGTCGACCCCAAGCGCTCCGCCACGATCGCCCGCGCCGTCCGGCTCGCCGCCCGCCTCGAAGAAGCCTCCGCGATGCCCCCGGCCGACGCCTTCACCCGCCTCACCACCGTCCCCGGCATCGGCGTCTGGACCGCCGCGGAGACCCTCCAGCGCAGCAACGGCGACGCCGACGCGGTCTCGGTCGGCGACTACCACCTCCCGCACACCGTCGGCTGGGCCCTGGCCGGCCGCCCCCGCAGCGACGACGCCCAGATGCTCGCCCTCCTGGAGCCCTACCGCCCCCACCGCCACCGCCTCTGCCGCCTCCTCCCCGCCACGGGCGCCCGCCCCCCGAAGTACGGGCCCCGCCTGGCCCCGAACGACCACCGGGGACATTAGGACTCGGGGAGCGCGACTCCCTCCCGGGCCCGCGGGGCTTCGCGGGAGCGAAGCTCCCTTCCGGGCCCGCTGGGAGCGAAGCTCCAGGGGCCCGGGGAACGGCGGTGCCGAGTGGCGGGTGTCCGACGGGCCGCGAAGCGCCGACCCCGTTTCGGGCCGAAGGTCCTCGGCCGACGCCCCGGGCCCCCGGTTTCTCCCCTAGAGCACCTTCAGAGCACCTTCAGGAAGGCGTCCGCAGACCGGGGCCGACGCTCCTTCGGGTCCTCCGCCGCCCTGCCGACGGCGATCGCGCCCATCGGGTCCCAGTCCGCGGGGAGGTCGAGGACGGCGCGGACGGTGTCGCGGCAGAACATCGTCGAGGACACCCACGCGGAGCCGTAGCCCTCGCCGGTGAGGGTGACCAGCAGGTTCTGCACGGCGGCCCCGACCGCGACCGTGAACATCTCCCGCTCGGCCCCGGCGCGCCGGTCGTCGGGGTAGGCGTGGGAGCCGTCCATGACCAGGCAGGGCACCACCAAGTACGGCGCGCCGCGCAGCACTTCGCCGCGGGCGGTGCGCCGGGCGATCCGCTCCCCGGTCCAGCCGTCGAGTTCGCGCAGGTCGCGCCGCCAGGCGTCGAGCATGGCGTCCAGCAGCCGGGTGCGGACCTCCGCGGATTCGAGCAGGACGAACCGCCAGGGGGTGGTGCCGTGGGGCGCGGGCGCGGTGACGGCGGCGGCCACCGCGCGGCGGACGGCGCCGCCGTCGACCGGCTCGTCGGTGAAGGCCCGGACGGTGCGCCGGAGCGTGACGGCCTCGCGGACGGCCTCGGAGGTGCCGAGCCGGAACATGTCGTTCGCGGCGGAGCGGACCAGCGGCCGGACGCCCTCCCCGTCCTCGGTGGTGACCAGCTGCGGCAGGCCGCGGACGACCGCGACGGGAGTGCCGGTGGCCTTGCCCTTCACCAGGTCGGCGGCGGCGGCGAGTTCGTCGGCGGTGGCGGTGACGGTGAGCCGCAGCTCGTTGCCGTGGCTGTCGACGCGCCCGCGGTGGTCGTCCAGCACGGGGAGGCCGGCGGCGCCGATCGCGACGTCGGTCAGGCCGGTGCGCCAGGGCCGGCCGAAGGTGTCGGTGATCAGCACGGCGAGCCGGCGGCCGGTCAGTTCGCGGAGCCGGGCGCGCAGTCGGCGGGCCGAGGCGTCGGGGTCGACCGGCAGCAGCAGGACCGTGCCGGGGGCGGTGTTGGAGGCGTCGACGCCGGCGGCGGCCATCACCAGGCCGTTGCGGTTCTCGACGATCCGGGCCCGGCCGCGGCGGGCCACCACCCGGACGGTCTCGGCGTCGATCGCAGCCTCCCGGTCGTCCGCGTGGACCAGGCGGCCCTCGGCCTTGGAGACCACCTTGGAGGTGACCACCAGGATGTCGCCGTCCTCGAACTCCCCGGCCTTGGCGATCAGTTCGGCGAGGTCGTCGCCCGCCGCGACCTCCGGCAGGCCGCGGACGGGCAGCACCCGGAGCCCGTCGGCGGTCACCCGGCCACCTCGGCCGCCAGTTCCATCGCGGCCCGGGCCATGGCGGCGGCGGCGTCGACCGAGGTCATCAGCAGCGGGACGGCCCGGCAGGCGATCCCGGCGGCCTCGACCCCGGCGACCGCGTCGGCGTCGGCGGTGTCGACCAGCCAGCCGTCCAGCAGCCCGCCGTCGCGGCGGGAGCCGTAGTGCCGGGCCACCGCGGCGGCGGAGGTCTCCACCCCGACGGCGGCCAGCACCCGGTCGGCCATGCCGCGCACCGGCGCGCCGCCGACGATGGGGGAGAGGCCGACGACCGGGGCGGGGGCGGCGGCGACCGCCTCCCGGACACCGGGGACGGCGAGGACGGTGCCGATCGAGACCACCGGGTTCGACGGCGGCAGCAGCACCAGGTCGGCGCCGGCGATCGCCTCCAGCACGCCGGGCGCGGGCTTCGCGGTGTCGGCGCCGACCGGCACGATCGCCTCGGCGTCGACGGCCGCGTGCAGCCGCACCCAGTACTCCTGGAAGTGCACCACCCGGGGCCCGTCGGCGTCGGTGATCCGGACGTGGGTCTCGACCCGGTCGTCGGTCATCGGCAGCAGCCGGACGCCGGGTTGCCAGCGGTCGCAGAGCGCCTCGGTGACGGCGGACAGCGGGTACCCGGCGGCCAGCATCTGCGTGCGGACGATGTGGGTGGCGAAGTCGCGGTCGCCGAGCCCGAACCACTCGGGCCCGACCCCGTACGCCTTCATCTCCTCCTTGACCGACCAGGTCTCGTCGGTCCGGCCCCAGCCCTGCTCCTCGTTGATGCCCCCGCCCAGGGTGTACATCACGGTGTCCAGGTCGGGGCAGACCTTCAGCCCGTACAGGTGGATGTCGTCGCCGGTGTTCCCGATCACGGTGATCTCGTCCCCGGGGGAGACCGCCGCCCGCAGCCCGCGCAGGAACCTGGCCCCGCCGATCCCGCCTGCCAACGCAGTGATTCGCATGGCCTCATCCTGCCAGCGCGTCAGTGCACCTCGTGACGGGCGGCGTCCGGCACGGCCGGGTACTGGTTCATCTCGACCAGGCCCGGGGTGTAGAGGTGGATCGAGACGGCGGGCTCCAGCGCGGCGTTGACCATCTCGTGCAGGTAGCCGGGGGAGAACACCCGCAGGCCGCCCGGCGCCAGGGCGCGCGAGCCCTCGCCGCCCGCCGTCAGCGAACGCTCGGTCAGCTCGCCCTCCAGGACCGTCATCACGCCGGAGGCGCGGCCGTGGTCGTGGAAGCCGCTGGACTGGCCGGGCAGCCAGCTGAGCAGCCAGACCTCGTAGCCGGGGCCGGTCTCCAGCCGGGCGTACCAGCGGGTCAGCGCGTCGTAGCGGACCAGCGGCTCCCAGCGGGCCCGGTCGGCGGCGATCTCCCGGACCAGCCGGGCGTAGCCGGCCACCGTGGTCGGGTGCGCGGGCAGGTCGGTGCGGGCCAGGTGCGGGAAGGCCGTCGGGTCCCCGGCGATGGAGACGTCGCTCAGGCCGTCCGTCCAGCGCGGGCCGGCGGCGGGGAGGAGGGCGGGGAGGAAGCGCTTGCGGTCGCGGTTGCGCTTGCGGAGGCGGGGCATTCGCACGGTCGTGACGTCCTCGGGTTCGGCTGCGAGTGGGATCAGCCGGAACCGCGGGGCGTTCAGGGGGGACTGTCGCGCGGCTCGGCCTCTGTTCCGGGGCGGCGCGCGGTGGGACGCGGGCGCCTAGATACAGCGGAGACAGCGGCGACAACACGAGGAGTTCACGGCAGCACCGGGGGACGCCTGGCGGCGTCGGTCGGCGAAGCGGGCCGGGAACTCTGACATAGGGGCTAGCAGACCGCAACCGACCCTCCAGTGTCAAGGCGCACGGACGGACATTCGGGTCACATCACCCGGGAACCACCGGATGGGGTGATAAGCGCCCATTAAGGTTTCGACCCCAAGATCGCCGGGAAGGGAGGCCGTGGGATCGCCCCGGACCGTTCCGGTCGGGAGCGGCAGGGCGGCCTGACGGCAGGTCAGGAACCGGTCGGGAGCCGGCCGGGAGTCGGTCGGGGGTCGACCGGGAGCCGGTGGGCAGTCGGGTGGCGTGTCCTGGTTGTCCGAATATGTACACTATTCGTAGTGGCTTGGTTCCGGGGAGTGAATCCTTGGCCCAATACCAGAGCCCGGCTTGACTGGGCCAGAGTGACGCAACTGTAATTTCCCTCGTGTCGTTCCGCCGCACCGGCAACGGCAACACCACGGGGACGCCAAGAGGGGCAGAGGAGGCGCGCCAGTATGAGCGAGCTCTTTGAGCTGTTGATCGGTGAGGGCATCGAGGAAGAAGAAGAGGAACTCGGCTGGCAGGAGCGCGCCCTGTGCGCCCAGACCGACCCCGAGTCCTTCTTCCCCGAGAAGGGCGGATCGACCCGGGAGGCCAAGAAGGTCTGCCTGGCGTGCGAGGTCCGCGCCGAGTGCCTGGAGTACGCCCTCGCCAACGACGAGCGGTTCGGCATCTGGGGCGGCCTCTCCGAGCGCGAGCGCCGCCGCCTGAAGAAGAGCGCGGTCTGAACCCCGCACCACCCGAGCTGTAGCCGGCGCCTCACCGCACAGGTGGGGCGCTTTCGCGTGCCCGGACGCCCCGGGGCCCGGACGCGATACCCGTCGCACGGTCCCTTCACACGCACCCGGGACAACCGCGCCACCCGGAGCCGTTAGTGTGGTGCGTCATCTGCCGTCAAACCCGAACCGGTGGTCCGCGCACCCGATGACTGTCTACAGCCACCAGAGCGGCTTCTCCGCTGCCAGGCCGCCCGCCTACCCGCGCCACTTGGTCACCGCGGTGGTCGTCTCGCACGACGGCGCCCGCTGGCTGCCGCAGGCGCTCGCCGGACTGCTCGGCCAGGACCGGCAGGTCCAGCGGATCCTCGCGGTCGACACCGGTTCCACCGACAACTCCCCGCAGCTGCTCGCCGACACCCTCGGCGACTGGCTCCCCGACAGCGGCCCGCAGATCCTCGGCCGCCGGGTCGGCTTCGGCCGCGCCGTCGGCGAAGCCGTCTTCAACAGCCCCCCGCTGCGCCCCGAGGACCTCCCCTACAGCCTCGACCCGTCCGGCTACGACCCGGTCACCGGCGGCTGGGACGACTTCGGCGACCCGCTCGGCACCGAGGACGAACTCGGCCGCGGCGGACCGCGCGAGACCCGGCCGGTCGAATGGCTCTGGCTGCTGCACGACGACTGCGAACCGCAGACCGACGCCCTGCGCCGGCTCCTCCAGGTCGCCGACTCCACCCCCACCGCCGCCGTCGTCGGCCCCAAGCTCCGCTCCTGGTACGACCGCCGCCAACTGCTGGAGGTCGGCGTCACCATCGCCCGCTCCGGCCGCCGCTGGACCGGACTCGACCGCCGCGAGCAGGACCAGGGCCAGCACGACCAGGTCCGCCCCGTCCTCGCCGTCTCCACCGCCGGCATGCTGGTCCGCCGCGACGTGTTCGAGGAACTCGGCGGATTCGACAAGGCGTTGCCGCTGATGCGGGACGACACCGACTTCTGCTGGCGGGTCAACGCGGCCGGCCACCGCGTCGTGGTCGCCCCCGACGCCGTGCTCCGGCACGCCGAGGCCGCCAGCCGCGAACGCCGCGCCATCGACTGCGCCCCCGCCCACCCGCACCGGGTCGACAAGGCCGGCGCCGTCTACACCCTGCTCGCCAACTCCAAGGGCGCGCTGTTCCCGTACACCCTGCTCCGGCTGATCGTCGGCACCCTGCTCCGGGTGATCGTCAACCTGGTCGGCAAGGACCCCCGCCAGGCCTACGACGAGATCGCCGGCCTCGGCCACGAACTCCTGCGCCTGCCCCGGCTGATGGCCGCCCGCGCGCGCCGCCGCAAGACCCGCTCGGTCGACTCGCTGGACGACCGCACCCTGTTCCCCGTCCCCGGCGCCACCGCCCGCCTCGCCGTCGAGAACGTGGTCTCCTCGCTCGGCATCGGCGGTGCCGACGACACCGGCGGCCGGCACGGCACGGTCGAGTCCGGGCCCGGCGACGAGGACGCCGACGACCTGGTGGTCGAGCAGTTCGCGCTGCTCAAGAAACTGGTCCGGCGCCCCGCCCCGGTGCTGTTCGCCGCCCTGCTGCTGTTCGCGCTGATCGCCTGCCGCGACCTGATCGGCTCCGGCTACCTCCAGGGCGGCGCCCTGCTGCCCGCCGCCGACGGCGCCGCCGGCCTGTGGAACATGTACGCCGCGCCCTGGCACCCCGTCGGCACCGGCTCCACCGCCACCGCCCCGCCCTACCTGGCCGTCCTGTCGATCCTCTCCTGGCTCCTGTTCGACCACGCCGACCTGGCGCTCACCCTGCTGGTGGTGCTCTCCGTCCCGCTCGCCGCGGTCGGCGCCTACCTGGTCTCCCGGCCGCTGATCGCCTCCAAGCTGGTCCGCGCCTGGGCCAGCGCCACCTACGCGCTGCTGCCCGCCGCCACCGGCGCGCTCGCCCAGGGCCGGATCGGCACCGCCGTGCTCGCCGTCCTGCTGCCCCCGCTGGCCCGCGCCGCCGCGATCACCGCCGGCCTCGGCATCCGCACCGAGACCGCCGCCCGGGGCGCCCGCCCCGGCTGGCGCTCCGCCTGGATGACGGTGCTGCTGCTCACCCTCGGCACCGCCTTCGTCCCGCTCACCTGGGCCATCGCCGTCCCGCTCTGCCTCGCCGCGCTCGGCCACGCCGTGCTCCGCGGCGGCGCCTTCGGCAGCGGCGTCCAGGCGCTGCGGCTGCTCGGCCTGCGCGTCGCGGTCATCCTCGGCGTCCCCGTCCTGGTGCTCGCCCCCTGGTCGCTGCACGTCCTCGCGGACCCCTCCCGGCTGCTGCTGGAGGCCGGCGTGGCCGGCTTCAACGGCCCCGCCGCCGACCCGCTCGGCCTGATCCTGGTCAACCCCGGCGGCGCCGGCGTGCCCCCGGTCTGGCTCTCCGCCGGCGTGGTGCTCGCCGCCCTCGCCGCCCTGCTGCGCGCCGACCGCCGCCGCGCCGTGCTCGCCGCCTGGGGCGCCGCCTTCGCCGGCCTGGTCTTCTCGGTGATCGTCGCCGGCACCGCCGTCACCCCCGCCTCCGGCGGGCCCGACACCCCGGCCTGGGCCGGCCCCGCCAGCCTGCTGGCCGGCGTCGCCCTGCTCGCCGCCGCCGCGATCGGCGCCGACGGCGCCAACGCCCGGGTCTCCGGCATCGCCTTCGGCTGGCGCCAGCCCGTCGCCGCGCTGCTGGTCGCCTCCGCCGTGCTCGCCCCGCTCGGCACCGCCGCCTGGTGGGCGATCGGCGGCGCCGACGGCCCGCTGCACCGCGGCCCCGCCGCGCAGGTCCCGGCGTTCATCGCCGAGGCCGCCAACACCAGCGACCGCTCCCGCACCCTGATGGTCACCGGCGACGCCTCGGGCGACGCCGTCCGGTACACCCTGGTCCGCGGCCCCGGCCTGACCACCGGTCAGGCCGAGAGCACCGTGGACGCCGCCGCCGACGGCACCCTCGACCAGCTCACCGCCAAGCTGCTGGCCGGCTCCGGCGGCGACCTGGCCCGCACCCTGGCCGGCTACGGCGTCAGCTACGTCCAGGTCAAGGACCCGGTGATCGCCAAGGTCCGGGACGTCCTCGACACCACCCCCGGCGTCACCCGGCTCAGCCTCGACCACGGCGTCGGCCTCTGGCAGATCAGCAGCGCCCCCGGCACCCGGGCCACCGTGGTCAGCCCCGGCACCGTCCCGATCACCGTCCCGTCCGGCGCCCGCGACATCCGGGGCGACCTCCCGGCCGGTCCGGCCGGCCGCCAGCTGCGGCTCGCCGAACAGGCCGACCCCGCCTGGCAGGCCACCCTGGACGGCAAGCCGCTCACCCCCGTCACCCTGGACGGCTGGGCCCAGGGCTTCACCCTCCCCGCCGAGGGCGGCCGGCTCGACGTCACCCGCACCGGCAGCGCGCTGCACACCGGCTGGGTCTGGGGCCAGCTCCTGCTCGGCGTGGTCGTCCTGGTCCTCGCCCTGCCCGGCCGCCGCAACACCAACGACGACGACCTCCCCGAGGACGTGGCCGCCGCCCAGGCACTGGCCGCCGCCGCCCAGGCCCAGGCCCCCGCCCCCGGCAGCCGCCGGGCCCGCCGCCTCGCCGAACGCGGCGAGGGCGAGGGCGAGGACGCCGAACCCGGCGTCTACGCCCCCGGCGCCCCCGACCGGCCCGTCGGTGAACCCGAGCCCGCGGCCGACCACCTGCCCGAGCCCGAACCCTTCGCCGACCCGTACCAGGCCGACCCCTACCAGGCCGACCCGTACCGGACGGACACCTACCAGGCCGATCCGTACCAGGCCGACCCGTACCAGCAGCAGGGCTACCCGGCCGACGCCTACGGCTACGACCCCGCCCACCAGCAGCCCGTGGGCGCGCCCCAGCAGCAGTCCGACGGCTACGACCCGTACGGGCAGCAGCAGACCTACGGCTACGACGCCCAGCCCGCCCAGGGCTGGACCGACCCGTACGCCGACGGGCAGCCGGACGGCGGACAGCCCTGGCTGCCCGAACAGCAGCAGCCCACCACCTACTACGACCCCAACGACCCCTACGGCAGCCAGCATCCGCAGCGGCCCGGGACGGGGAGCTGACCCGCGATGAAGAAGCCCACCCTGAAGGCACCCAAGCTCAAGGCCCCCGACCTGAGCGCCGTGGCCGGCGGCAGCCGCACCGGCCAGTCGCTGCTGGCCGGCGTCGCCGTCCTCGGCCTGGTGTTCGGCATCGCCGAGCTCCGCGCCCCGGTCTCCCCCGCCGCGGGCGCCACCGGCAAGCGCACCAGCGCCCAGGTCGAACGGACCGCCCTGGTCTGCCCGCCGCCCATGCAGGGCGCCGTCGGCTCCACCACCCTCACCCTGTTCAGCCCCGAGGGCGGCACCGGCAGCACCGGCACCGGCCTGCTCGCCGACGCCACCCGCGACAACGTGCTCGCCGCGCAGGCCCCGGCCCAGCCCGCCGCGAGCGGCTCCCCGGCCCCGTCCGGCAGCCCCGCCCCGTCCGGCAGCCCCGCCGCGCCGCCCGCCGCCCAGCCCTCCGGCGCCCCCGCCGCACCCGTGCTGGACGCCCGCCTCACGCTGGCCAAGCCCGGCGTCCCGGCGGCCGGCCCGGCCGCCAACAACGACACCGCCCCCGGCACCTTCGCGCTCGCCACCGGCAACCTCGCCCCCGGCTTCACCGCCAACCAGACCACCAGCTCCGAGCAGGGCGGCTCCGCCCTCTCCGGCGCCCGCTGCGCCGCCTCCGGCACCAGCTTCTGGTTCTCCGGCGCCAGCACCGGCCCCAACCGGGTCGACTACGTCACCCTGGTCAACGCCGACACCGTGCCCGCCGTCGTCGACCTGCGGATGTACGGCGACAAGGGCCTGATCGAGAACGAGCTGGCCGCCGGCATCGCGGTCGCCCCCGGCACCTTCAAGACCCTGCTGCTCAGCGGCCTCACCAAGGGCCAGGTCAACGACCTCGCCGTGCACGTGGTGGCCCGCAGCGGCCGGGTCGGCGCGGGCCTGCACGCCCTGGAGAACGGCAAGGGCGCCGACTGGCTGGAGCCCTCCGCCGACCCCGCCCCCGCGGTGACCGTCCCCGGCATCCCCGCCGACGTCACCACCGCCCACCTGGTGGTCGCCACCGACTCCGAGGACGACGCCGACCTCAAGGTCCAGCTCTCCGGCAAGAACGGCTGGTTCACCCCCGCCGGCAAGGAGAGCATCCACGTCAAGGCCGGCATGACCGCCGCCCTCGACTTCCAGTTCAGCCCCGAGACCCGCGAGGGCGCCAGCGCGATCCGGCTCACCCCCACCGACCCCAAGCACGCCACCCCCGTGGTGGCCGGCCTCCGGGTCGACCGCGAGAACAAGGGCAAGACCGAGGCCGCCTGGCTCGCCGCCGGCAGCCCCGTCGGCACCCGCGCCTCCGTCGCCGACAACCGGGGCGGCCAGACCGCGCTGATCCTCACCGCCGTCGACACCGACGCCAAGGTCAAGGTCACCTCCTCGGCCGGCACCAACGGCGGCACCCCCGCCACCAAGGACGTCGCGGTCCCCGCCGGCACCACCGTCACCGTCGACGGCATCGACCCCGCCGGCCTCAACGGCCCCTACGCCCTCACCGTCCAGACCGTCTCCGGCGGCCCCGTCCTCGCCACCCGCCAGCTCACGATCCCGGCGAAGGACGTCCCCGCCTTCACCACCCAGCAACTCCGCGACGACCACGCCACCGTCGAGGTCCCCCAGGTCGCCGCCGACCCCGGCGTGGTCCTCAAGTAAGGAGCGGAGCTGCGAGCCCCGTCAGGGGCCCGGGGAACGGCGGTGCCGAGTGGCTGGTGTCCGACGGGCCGCGATGCGCCGACCCCGTTTCGGGCCGAAGGTCCCCGGCGGAAGGTCCCCGGCGGAAGGTCCCCGGCCCCTGATCACTCCTCGCCGTAGCGCGGGTCGATCGCGTCCGGCGACAGCCCCAGCAGCTCCGCGACCTGCTCGATCAGGATCTCGTGGACGAGCGCGGCCCGGTCCTCCTTGGACTTGGCCCGGATCTCGACCGGCCGCCGGTAGACCAGGATGCGGCTGCGCCGTCCCGCCGCGCCCGGAATCACCCGGCCGAGCGGGACGGCCTCGGGCTCGGCCTCGCCCTTGGCGGGCAGCGGGACCTCCAGGACGGCGAACTCCACGTCCTCCAGCTGGGGCCAGCGCCGGACCAGCCGCTCCATGGACTCCCGGACGTAGTCGTCGAAGAGCTCGGACCGGGTCAGCGAGATGGGCACCTGCGGCGGTGCCAGCGGTCCGCGCAGGCCGCGGCCGTGCCGGTCGCGGTGCTTGCGGCGGCCGGGACCGGACGGGGACGAGGGTGTCGAGCTGTCCATAGCAGTGTCGAGCGTAGTCCCTGGATGCCCGGAAGTGGACCACTCGAGCACGGCGCGTGACGGCATCGGGCCCGCCGGGGACACGCGAGCCGGGGGCGGGTCTTCGCGGCCCGGTGCCCAGTACGGTACCGTCCACCCTCGTGAGCTCTGTACGTCGTTGTTCGCGGACCGCGTGCGGCCGGCCGGCCGTGGCGACGCTGACGTACGTCTACGCGGACTCCACGGCCGTCCTCGGCCCGCTGGCGACGTACGCGGAGCCGCACTGCTACGACCTGTGCGCCGAGCACGCCGAGCGCCTGACGGCGCCCCGCGGCTGGGAGGTGGTCCGGCTGGCCGCCGACACCGGGGCGCGCCGCAGCAGCGACGACCTGGAGGCACTGGCGAACGCGGTCCGCGAGGCCGCCCGCCCGCAGGAGCGCACGCCCCGTCAGGGCCCGCCCGGCGAGGGCGAGTCGGGCCGCCGCGGGCACCTGCGGGTGCTGCGCTCGCCGGAGAGCTGAGCCCCCCGCGCCGGACGGCGGCACCGGGCATTTCCCGTGGCCGGGTACGCTGCCCCTCTGCGGGCGGCGCGGACGCAGGGTCCGCCCGGCGCGCAGCACAGCGCGGAACACACACGGGAGCATTCTGGTGCGGGACCTCAAGCAGCTTGTGAAGGCGTACGACGTCCGGGGCGTCGTGCCGGACCAGTGGGACGAGTCGCTGGCGTACGCCTTCGGCGCGGCGTTCGTCGAGGTGGTCGGCGGCAGCGCGGTCGTGATCGGCCACGACATGCGCCCGTCCTCTCCCTCGCTGTCCCGCGCGTTCGCCGAGGGCGCGGCCTCCCGCGGCGCCGACGTGGTGGAGATCGGGCTGTGCTCGACCGACCAGCTGTACTACGCCAGCGGCAGCCTGGACCTGCCCGGCGCGATGTTCACCGCCTCGCACAACCCGGCCCAGTACAACGGCATCAAGCTGTGCCGCGCGGGCGCCGCCCCGGTCGGCCAGGACACCGGCCTGTCCGACATCCGCGAGCTGGTCGAGTCCTGGCTGTCCACCGACGACGACGGCAAGGTGCACGTCCCGGCCTCCGACGCGACGGTGGGCGCCCTCAGCTCGAAGGAGACCCTGGGCGGCTACGCCGACCACCTGCGCAAGCTGGTCGACCTGACCGCGATCCGCCCGCTCAAGGTCGCGGTCGACGCGGGCAACGGCATGGGCGGCCACACCGTGCCGACCGTCTTCGACGGCCTGCCGCTGGACGTCGTCCCGATGTACTTCGAACTGGACGGCACCTTCCCGAACCACGAGGCCAACCCGCTGGACCCGGCCAACCTGGTCGACCTGCAGGCCAAGGTCCGCGAGGTCGGCGCCGACCTCGGCCTGGCCTTCGACGGCGACGCCGACCGCTGCTTCGTGATCGACGAGAACGGCGACGCGGTCTCCCCGTCCGCGATCACCGCCCTGGTCGCCGAGCGCGAGATCGCCCGCGCCCAGGCGAACGGCGAGGCCAACCCGACGATCATCCACAACCTGATCACCTCCTGGACCGTCCCCGAGGTGGTCCGCGACCTCGGCGGCGTCCCGGTCCGCACCCGGGTCGGCCACTCCTTCATCAAGCAGGAGATGGCGAACACCGACGCGGTGTTCGGCGGCGAGCACTCCGCGCACTACTACTTCCGCGACTTCTGGCGCGCCGACACCGGCATGCTGGCCGCCCTGCACGTGCTGGCCGCGCTCGGCGGGCAGGACGGCACGCTGTCCGCGCTGACCGCCAAGTACGAGCGGTACGCCGCCTCCGGCGAGATCAACTCCACGGTCGCCGACCAGGCCGCCGCCACCGAGCGGGTCCGGGCCGCCTACGCGGGCCTGGAGGGCGTCACCACCGACGAGCTGGACGGCCTCACCGTGGCCGGCCCGGACTGGTGGTTCAACCTGCGCGCGTCCAACACCGAGCCGCTGCTGCGCCTGAACGCCGAGGCCAAGGACCCGGCGAAGATGGCCGAGCTGCGCGACGGCGTGCTGGCCGTCGTGCGGGGCTGACGCACGGGTCAGCCAGCCGCTGACTTTTCGGGTGCCCCGGCCGGTAGGGTTGCCACCGGCCGGGGTACTGCTGTGTCACGGCCCTTCGCACCACGACCGCCACGAGAGTTCCCGGAGCCGAGCACCATGAGCCTGCCGTCCTTCCTGCTGGAGATCCTGGTCTGCCCGGAGTGCCGTTCGCCGCTCGACGAGGAGATCGAGGGCGAGGCGCACGAGCTGCGCTGCACCGGTGAGGGCTGCGGCCTGGTGTACCCGGTGCGCGACGGCATCCCGGTCCTGCTGGTGGACGAGGCCCGCCGCCCGTCCTGACCCTGCCCCGCCCAGTCGCTGGAGGCCAGCCGCCATGTTCGACGACTCCCTGCTGGACGACCCGGCCGCGCTGCAGCGCGCCGACCGCCGCCGCGAGCTGCTCGCCCTGGCCGGTGCGGGCGCCCGGATCAGGATCGCGCTGCGCCGGGCCGACGCGGCCGGCGTCAACGCGCTGGCCCCGGACGGCCGCCCGCGCGCGGTCCTGGTGGCCGGGCACGGCGGAGCGCTGACGGCGGCCGCGGTGCTGGCGGCGCTGGCCCTGCCCAGCACCCAGGTGTGGCCGCTGCCGCCCGTCGACGCCCGCCCCGGCGGGTTCGCCTTCACCGACGGCGAGACCTGGCAGCTGCCGGGCTGGGCCAACCCGCTCGACCTGGTCGTGCTGGCCAGCGAGAACGGCCGCGAGGGCGGCCTGATCAGCCTGGCCGAGCAGGCGTACACCCGGGGCTGCGCGATCGCGGTGATCGCCCCGGAGGACTCGGAGCTGTTCGAGGCGGCGCTCCAGGTGCGCGCCCTGCCACTGCCCTTCGAACCCTGCGCGGTGGAGCCGGAGGGCTCCGACGCCGAACCCGACCTCCCGGCCGAGGACCCGGCCGCGCTGTGGGCCTTCCTGGCTCCGCTGCTGACCCTGGCCGACCGGGTCGGCGCGGCCCAACTCGCCCCCGGCGCCCTGGAGTCGGTCGCCGACCGGCTGGACGAGGTGGCGGTCCGCTGCCGCCCGGACGCCCAGGCCTACGACAACCCGGCGAAGACGCTGGCCGCCCGGCTCGCCGAGACCGTCCCGCTGATCTGGGCCGAGGGCGCGCCCGCCGCCGCGGCGGGGGAGCGGTTCGCGGCCGCGCTCGCCGACCGGGCCGGCCTGCCCGCGCTGGCGGCCCGCCTCCCGCAGGCGCTGACGGCGCACCGCGGCATGTTCACCGGCCGGCTCGGCGCCGGCACCGACCCGGACGACTTCTTCCGCGACCGGGTCGAGGAGCCGGTGCCGCTCCAGCTCCAGGTGCTGCTGCTCCGGCACACCCCGGGGGTGGCCGAACTGGAGGCCGCCGCCTGGCCGGTGGCCCGGGCCCGGCGGCTGGCGGCGGCGCACGAGGTGCGGGTCACCGAGCACGCCTCCAGCCTGGAGGACCCGCTGCAGGCACTGGCCGAACTGATCGGTCCGACCGACTTCGCCGCGGTCTACCTCGGCCTGGCCACCCGCGGCTGACGCGGTATCGTCCCCTCGTCAACCAAGGCCCGGCAAAGCCCCGGGCCCGGCGGAGGGAAGTGCGGGGTTGAGTACCGAAGGCGGCACCAAGGCGCTGGTGGCGGCACTGTCCGCGAACCTGGGGATCGCGCTGAGCAAGTTCGTGGCGTTCGCGTTCTCCGGCTCGTCCTCGATGCTCGCCGAGGGCGTGCACTCGCTGGCCGACTCCGGCAACCAGGTGCTGCTGCTGGTCGGCGGCAAGCGCGCCAAGCGGGCCGCGACCGAGGAGCACCCGTTCGGCTACGGCCGCGAGCGGTACATCTACGGGTTCCTGGTCTCCATCGTGCTGTTCAGCGTCGGCGGCATGTTCGCGATCTACGAGGGCTACGAGAAGATCTCCCACCCGCACGAGCTGGAGAACTGGTACTGGCCGGTCGGCGTGCTGGTGTTCGCGATCCTGCTGGAGGGCTACTCCTTCCTCACCGCCTACCGGGAGGCGTCGAAGGACAAGGGCGCGCACGGCTGGTCCGCGTACATCCGCCGGGCCAAGGCCCCCGAGCTGCCCGTGGTGCTGCTGGAGGACACCGGCGCGCTGATCGGCCTGGTGCTGGCGCTCGGCGGCGTCGGCCTGACGGTCGCCACCGGGGACGCGGTCTGGGACGGCGTCGGCACCCTGTGCATCGGCGTCCTGCTGGTGGTGATCGCCTTCGTGCTGGCGCTGGAGACCAAGTCGCTGCTGGTCGGCGAGTCCGCCGACGCCGAGGTGGTGGCGAGGATCCGCGCGGCGCTGGTCGACCACGACACCGTCACCTCGGTGATCCACATGCGCACCCTGCACGTCGGCCCCGAGGAACTGCTGGTCGCCGCGAAGATCGGCGTCAACGCCGAGGACAGCGCCGCGACGGTCGCCGAGGCGATCGACCACGCCGAGACCCGGGTCCGCCGGGCCGTGCCGATCGCCCGCGCGATCTACCTGGAGCCCGACATCTACTCCGAGGAGAAGGCGCTGGCCGGCCCCGACGCCGACGCCACTCCGGGCGGTCCGGGCCCGAACGCCCACTGAGCCGCACCCGATCGGTGTAGATTCGTCAGCAGTGCCAAACGTCGCTGCTGATGGCGGTCGATCGGAGCCCCGCTCCGGTCGAGGGAGAGAGGTCCTCCGACGGATTGTGCCGCAGCAGAGGGCCGCTCCCGCGCACCCTCTGCCGCTCAGCACACCCGTAACCAGGCCCATCCCGCGAGGAGTTCGCATGTCGAACCAGCCCACCGGCGACTTCAAGGTCGCCGACCTCTCCCTGGCCCCGTTCGGCCGCAAGGAGATCCAGCTCGCCGAGCACGAGATGCCCGGCCTGATGTCGATCCGCGCCGAGTACGCCGCCTCCCAGCCGCTGGCCGGGGCCCGGATCACCGGCTCGCTGCACATGACCGTGCAGACCGCCGTCCTGATCGAGACCCTCACCGCCCTGGGCGCCGAGGTCCGCTGGTGCTCCTGCAACATCTTCTCCACCCAGGACCACGCCGCCGCCGCCATCGCGGTCGGCCCCGAGGGCACCCCCGAGAACCCGCAGGGCGTCCCGGTCTTCGCCTGGAAGGGCGAGACCCTGGAGGAGTACTGGTGGTGCACCGAGCAGGCGCTCACCTGGCCGAACGGCCAGACCCCCAACATGATCCTGGACGACGGCGGTGACGCCACCCTGCTGATCCACAAGGGCGTCGAGTTCGAGAAGGCCGGCGCCGCGCCGTCCCCCGACACCGCGGACAACGACGAGTTCCGGATCATCCTGGAGCTCCTCAACCGCACCCTGGTCGAGACCCCGCAGAAGTGGACCGAGGTCGCCGCCACCATCAAGGGCGTCACCGAGGAGACCACCACCGGCGTCCACCGCCTGTACGAGATGCACCGCGACGGCAAGCTGCTGTTCCCGGCCATCAACGTCAACGACTCGGTCACCAAGTCGAAGTTCGACAACAAGTACGGCTGCCGCCACTCCCTGATCGACGGCATCAACCGCGCCACCGACGTCCTGATCGGCGGCAAGGTCGCCGTCGTCTGCGGCTACGGCGACGTCGGCAAGGGCTGCGCCGAGTCGCTCCGCGGCCAGGGCGCCCGGGTCATCGTCACCGAGATCGACCCGATCTGCGCCCTCCAGGCCGCCATGGACGGCTACCAGGTCGCCACCCTCGAGGACGTCGTCGACACCGCCGACATCTTCATCACCACCACCGGCAACAAGGACATCATCCTGGCCTCGCACATGGCCCGGATGAAGCACCAGGCCATCGTCGGCAACATCGGCCACTTCGACAACGAGATCGACATGGCCGGCCTCGCCAAGCTCCCCGGCGTGGTCAAGACCGAGGTCAAGCCGCAGGTCCACGAGTGGCGCAAGGCCGACGGCAGGACGATCATCGTGCTCTCCGAGGGCCGCCTGCTCAACCTCGGCAACGCGACCGGCCACCCGTCCTTCGTGATGTCCAACTCCTTCGCGAACCAGACCATCGCGCAGATCGAGCTGTTCGCCAAGACCGAGCAGTACCCGGTCGGCGTCTACGTCCTCCCCAAGCACCTGGACGAGAAGGTCGCCCGCCTCCACCTCGACGCCCTCGGCGTCAAGCTCACCACCCTCACCCAGGACCAGGCCGACTACATCGGCGTCCCGGTCGAGGGCCCCTACAAGGCCGAGCAGTACCGCTACTGACACCCCGTCACCCCGGTGCCCGGCACCCCCGCCCAGGGGGTGCCGGGCACCGGCGCGTCCGGACCCGACCGGGCCCGGGGACCGCGCCCCGGATTACGTAGGCTTCACCCCATGCCGAACGGCCGCTACTCCCTCCACGACCCGCACGACGGAACCCCGCTCGGCGAGGAGCGCTTCAGCTGCGCCCCCGGCCCGGCCGGCTGGCGCTACGTCGCCAAGCGCTACCGGCCCGACGGCACCGTCCAGGGCACCACCGACCTCACCCTGGACGCCCGGCACCGCCCGATCCGGCTCGAACTGCGCTCCGGCGGCTGGCAGGTCCGCGGCGGCGCGCTCGACGGCGTGCACTGGGTCCGCGCAGCCGCCTCCGGCGAGGGCGACCGTGCCGGCACCGTCGACACGGCCGACGCCACCGAGGGAACCGACCGGGCGCACGCCTTCACCGGCGACTCCCCGGCCTTCCTGGTCGCCACCGCCCGCCTGCTCGACCTCGCCCCCGGCGGCAGCGCCCGCATCCGCCTGGTCTCCTTCACCGGCGACGCCCTCGCCCCCCGCACCCTCGACCAGGGCTGGCAGCTGCACACCGTCCAGGACCACCCCACCGAGACCGGCCCGCTCCCCGTCGAGCACTACCGGGTCACCGACCTCGACACCGGCGAGGTCCGCGACCTCCACCTCACCGGGGACGTCCTGCTCGCCGCCCCCGGCATCGACCTCGAAGAACTCGAATCCCCGCCCAACCCGCGCCGCTGAGCGCCGGTCGGACGGGGACCGTGACGAACCGTCAGGCGGGCGGCGCGAAACCCCCGGCCGCCGGGGCCGACTCCGCCGGGCCGTCCACGACCGGCGCGGACGGCGCGACCGGCACGGACGGTGCGACGGGCGCGGGCTGGGCCGGAACCGTCGGGTACCCCAGCACCCGGGCCGGAGCCGCACCCGCGGGGGCCGGCGGAGCGAACGGCTGCGCCGGCGGAACGGCCTGACCGGGCACCTGGACCGGAGCCTGCACCGGCACCTGCCCCGGAGCCGTGAACGGCTGGGCCGGCGGGGCCGCCCCCCAGGGCGCCGCCCCGAACGGGGCCACCCCGTACGGCGCCGCACCCCACGGAGCCGGGTGCGCCCCGCCGTTCGCGGCCGCCGCCCGCTCCCAGGCCCGGCGCTGGCGCTCCATCAGCACCGCGCCCAGGTACACCAGCGGCGGCAGCCCGTCCGGGACCGGCCAGGCGACCCGCTGCGACAGGTCCGCGGCCAGCCGCTCCGCCAGCCCGGCCGCCACCGGGGCGTCCAACTCGCGCATCCGGCCGACCAGTTGACGCGAGGAGAGCCACAGCCCGTCCGGCACCGCCGACAGGTCCAGGGCCGCCAGCTCGGTTCCCAGCGCGTGCATCACCTGCGCCTGCACCGGCGGCACCATCCCCTGGTCCCGCGCGCTCTGCGGCAGCCGCTCCCGGATCACCAGGGTGCCGCCGAACACGTCGCCCAGCCGCCGCCCGTCCGAGGAGAACAGCGAGGACAGCACTGCGGGCATCGCCGACAGCCCGAACTCGATCACCCCGATCAGCCCGCGCACCAGCGCGTGCCGGAACCGGATCGGCCCGCCGTCCGTCCGCACCACCCGCAGCCCCAGCGCGGCCTTGCCCACCGACCGCCCCTGCGACAGCGTCTCCACCAGCACCGGGAGCACCAGCAGGAAGAACGCCATCAGGCCGATCGAGAACGCCATCACCGCGGCCGACTCCAGCTGGGACAGCGCGAGCGACAGGAAGATGAAGGCGAAGAAGTACCCGACCATGTAGATGATCCCGTCCAGGAGCCGGGCCAACGCCCGTGACGGCAGCCGTGCCGACCGCAGTCCCAGGACGACCGCCTCACCGGTCACCAGCTCGCTCACGCCACCCACCCGATCCGATCCGCGGCCCGCCGGACGACCCCACGCCGCACGACTCGACCCCCACCATCAACAGCGCACAACATACGGCCGCCCACCCCCGCCCCGTAACCCCGGTCCACCGCTTCCGGAATCCCCTGCCGCACCGGCCGCGACCTCTGGCAAGCTAAGGCCCGCAAAGCCCCGGCCGCACACCAACCAGTGCGCCCACCAGCCCCGCCGCGCCCCTGGAGAGATCCGCAATGGACCTGGACGTCTTCGTCGCCGCCCACCAGGCGGAATGGCACCGTCTGGAGGCCCTGAGCGGCCGCCGCCGACTCACCGGCGAGGAGTCCGACGAGCTGATCACCCTCTACCAGCGCGCCACCAGCCACCTCGCCCAGGTCCAGGCCGCCGCCCCGCACGCGGGCATCGAGGGCCGCCTCACCACCCTGGTCGCCCGCGGCCGCAACGCCGTCACCGGCGCCCGCCGCTCCACCTGGCGCGACGCGGCCCGCTACTTCACCACCAGCTTCCCCGCGATCCTGTACCGCACCCGCCGCTGGTGGCTGACCGTCGCCCTGGTCTCGCTCGCCCTCAGCGCGATCCTCGCCTGGTGGATAGGCACCCACGCCGACGTCCGCGACACCCTCGTCCCGCCGGACGAGCTCAAGGAGCTCACCAAGCCCGGCGGCGAGTACGAGGCCTACTACAGCGACCACCCCTCGGCGAACTTCGCCGCCCAGGTCTGGCTCAACAACGCCTGGATCGCCGCCCTCTGCGTCGCCTCCGCGGCCCTGCTCGGCCTCCCGGTCATCATCATGCTGTTCACCAACGTCGTGAACCTCGCCGTCGGCATCGGCCTGATGGCCTCGGCCGGCCGCTTCTGGCTCTTCCTCGGCCTGCTCGTCCCGCACGGCCTGCTCGAACTCACCGCCATCTTCGTCGCCGGCGGCCTCAGCCTCCGCCTCGGCTGGACGGTCGTCGACCCCGGCCCCCGCACCCGCGCCGTCGCCCTCGCCGAAGAGGGCCGCGCCATCGTCGGCTCCGCCGTCGGCCTCACCGTCGTCCTCCTGATCTCCGGCATCATCGAGGGCTTCGTCAGCGGCTCCGCCCTCCCCACCTGGGCCCGCGTCGGCATCGGCGTCGTCGCCGAGGTGCTCTTCCTGGTCTACGCCCTCTTCCTCGGCAAGCGCGCCGCCGACCAGGGCGAGATCGGCGACGTCGAAGCCGCCGACCGCACCGCCCACCAGCCGGTCGCCGCCTGACCCGCGTGGCGTGGTCACGGATACCCCGCCGTACCTGGTAGCCTGATGATCAACCCCAGGGACCATTGACGTGATTCCTGCGGGTCAGTAGGTTTGAACGGTTGGGCGCGATTGGACTTACGGTCCGCCCCCACGTAAGGTCTACGACATCGCCGAAGCGAGGCAAAACATCCGAGAGGATGCGGACCCGCTTCCGGCAAAACCCCGAAGCAGAGCAGCGCAGAGCTTTTGATAAGGTCTGCAGCGAAGTCGAAGGAATTCCCACTCCAGCGGGAATGGAAATCGGAGCGAAAAACCTCTGATAAGCTGGGAACACGAAAGAACGAAGTGCCCGGAGGGCCCGCAGGAATGCGGCTCGAAGGAAGCGTCTGTTCCTTGAGAACTCAACAGCGTGCCAAAAGTCAACGCCAGATATGTTGACATCCTCGGCCTCGACTTCCTGTCGGGGTTGGAGATTCCTTTTGAAGTAAAAACACTAGCGAGGACGCAGTGCGCGGGGCCGCCTTATTCCGGTGGTTGCTGTGCCGCTCCCCGTGGAGACATTCACGGAGAGTTTGATCCTGGCT
>NZ_JBIVNB010000007.1:242585-400905 GCF_044753345.1 Kitasatospora sp. NPDC088391 | reverse complement strand
TCGGCGGGGGCCCCGCGGGGACCCCCGGCCGGGGCGCCTTTGTGGGGGGGGCCCCCGCGCCCCCCCCCCCCCCGGGGGGTCCCCCCCCCCCGGGGGGGGGGGGGGCGCCCCGGGGGGGGGCCCCCCCCCCACCGTGTTGACGCGGGGTCAGTCCAGCAGGCCGAGGCGGCGGGCGGCCGTCTCGGGGTCGATCGGGACGATCTGCGGCTGCGGGGCGCCGGCCACCGCCCAGTCCGGGTCCTTGAGGCCGTTGCCGGTGACGGTGCAGACGATCCGCTGGCCGGGGTCGACCAGTCCGGCCTCGGCCTTGGCGAGCAGGCCGGCCACCGAGGCGGCCGAGGCGGGCTCGACGAAGACGCCCTCCTGGGCGGCCAACAGCCGGTAGGCGGACAGGATCTGGCGGTCCGTCACCTTGTCGATGAGGCCGCCGGAGTCGTCCCGGGCGGCGAGCGCGTAGTCCCAGGAGGCCGGGTTGCCGATCCGGATCGCGGTGGCGATGGTCTGCGGCTTGAGCACCGGGGCGCCGTCCACGATCGGGGCCGAGCCGGACGCCTGGAAGCCCCACATCCGCGGGGTGCGGGTGGCCAGGCCGTCCGCGGCATACTCGCGGTAGCCCTTCCAGTAGGCGGTGATGTTGCCCGCGTTGCCGACCGGGAGGACGTGGATGTCCGGGGCGTCGCCGAGCATGTCGACGATCTCGAAGGCGGCGGTCTTCTGGCCCTCGATGCGCACCGGGTTGACCGAGTTGACCAGGGCGACCGGGTACTTCTCGGACAGCTCGCGGGCGAGCGTCAGGCAGTCGTCGAAGTTGCCGTCGACCTGGAGGATCTTGGCGCCGTGCACCAGCGCCTGGCCCATCTTGCCGAGGGCGATCTTGCCCTGCGGGACGAGCACGGCGGAGACCATGCCGGCCCGCACCGCGTAGGCGGCGGCGGAGGCGGAGGTGTTGCCGGTGGACGCGCAGATGACGGCCTGCGCGCCGTCCTCCTTGGCCTTGGAGATGGCCATCGTCATCCCGCGGTCCTTGAAGGAGCCGGTCGGGTTGGCGCCCTCGACCTTGAGGTAGACCTCGCAGCCGGTGCGCTCGGAGAGCACCTGGGCGGGGACGAGCGGCGTGCCGCCCTCCAGCAGGGTGACCACCGGCGTGGCGGCGGTGACCGGGAGGCGGTCGCGGTACTCCTCGATGAGGCCGCGCCACTGGTGCGTGTGGGTGCCTCGGGCGGTGCTTTCGGCAAAGGCGTTCATACCGGCTTACTCCCCTTCGACCCGCATGATGCTGGCCACGTCGCGCACGCTGTCCAGTGCGCGGAGCTTGTCGACCGTCGCCGACAGGGCGGCGTCGGCGGCGCGGTGGGTGACCACGACGAGCGCGGCGTCGCCGTCGCGGCCCTGCTGGCGCACGGTGTCGATGGAGACGCCGTGCTCGGCGAAGACCGAGGCGACCTGGGCGAGCACGCCCGCGCGGTCGTCCACGTCGAGGCTGACGTGGTAGCGGGTGACCACCTCGTCCATCGGCTTGGCGGGCAGCGCGGCGTACACCGAGTCGCCGGGGCCGGTGGCGCCGTTGAGCTTGTTGCGGCCGACCGCGACCAGGTCGCCGAGGACCGCGGAGGCGGTGGGCGAGCCGCCCGCGCCGGGGCCGTAGAACATCAGCCGGCCGGCCGCCTCGGCCTCGACGAAGACCGCGTTGTACGCCTCGCGGACCGAGGCCAGCGGGTGGCTGAGCGGGATCATCGCCGGGTGCACCCGGGCGGTGACCGAGGCGCCGTCGGCGGCCCGCTCGCAGATCGCCAGCAGCTTGACCACGCAGCCCATCTGCTTGGCGGAGGCGATGTCGGCGGCGGTGACCTCGGTGATGCCCTCGCGGTAGACGTCCGCGGCGGTGACCTTGGTGTGGAAGGCGATCCCGGCCAGGATGGCGGCCTTGGCGGCGGCGTCGAAGCCCTCCACGTCGGCGGTCGGGTCGGCCTCGGCGTAGCCCAGCGCGGTGGCCTCCTCCAGCGCCTCGGAGTACCCGGCGCCGGTGGAGTCCATCTTGTCGAGGATGAAGTTGGTGGTGCCGTTGACGATGCCGAGCACCCGGTTCACCTTGTCGCCGGCCAGCGACTCGCGCAGCGGGCGGAGCAGCGGGATGGCGCCGGCCACGGCGGCCTCGTAGTAGAGGTCGACGCCGGCCGCGGCGGCCGCGGCGTGCAGCTCGGCGCCGTCCTGGGCGAGCAGCGCCTTGTTGGCGGAGACCACCGAGGCGCCGTTCTCGAAGGCTTTCAGGAGCAGCGATTTGGACGGCTCGATGCCGCCCACCACCTCGATCACCACGTCGATGTCGCCGCGGCCGACCAGCGCCTCGGCGTCGGTGGTGAGCAGGTGCTCGGGCACCCCCGGGCGGGGCCGGCCGGCGCGGCGGACCGCGATGCCGGCCAGCTCGACCGGGGCGCCGATGCGCGCGGCGAGGTCGTCGGCCGTCGTCGTCATGATGCGCGCCACCTCGGAGCCCACCACACCACAGCCCAGCAACGCCACCTTCAGCGGGCGCGTACGCATCATCCGACTCCGCTCTGCATTCTTCGGTCCCCGTCGGGGCGTTCCGTCGTCCCCGGGGGCTTTCCTGTCCGTACCAGTCTCCGGGACTTTCCGCACGGATCTACGGCTGGTCCACGTTCTGAGACGAAAATTTCGTCAGCCGATATCGAGCCGCAGGAGATCCTCCTCCGTCTCGCGGCGGACGATCACCCGGGCGGCACCGTCCGCGACGGCCAGCACGGGGGGCTTGAGGGCGTGGTTGTAGTTGCTCGCCATCGAGCGGCAGTAGGCGCCGGTGGCGGGCACCGCGATCAGGTCGCCGGGGGCCAGGTCGGCGGGCAGGAAGGCGTCCCGGACCACGATGTCGCCGGACTCGCAGTGCTTGCCGACCACCCGGACCAGCATCGGCTCGGCCGTGCTGGTGCGGGAGACCAGCGCCACCGAGTACTCGGCGTCGTACAGCGCGGTGCGGATGTTGTCGGACATCCCGCCGTCCACGCTGACGTAGGTGCGCAGGCCCTCCAGCGGCTTGACGGTGCCGACCTCGTACAGCGTGAACGCGGTCGGGCCGACGATCGCCCGGCCGGGCTCGACCGAGATCCGCGGGGTCGTCAACTCGGCGGCGGCGCACTCGCGTCGGACGATCTCGCGGAGCGAGGCGGCGATCTCGGCGGGCTCGCGCGGGTCGTCCTCGGGGGTGTAGGCGATGCCCAGGCCACCGCCGAGGTCGATCTCCGGCAGCTCCACGCCGTGCTCGTCGCGGACCTCGGCGAGCAGGCCGACCACCCGGCGGGCGGCCACCTCGAAGCCCGCGAAGTCGAAGATCTGCGAGCCGATGTGCGAGTGGATGCCGCGCAGCTCCAGCGACGGCCGGGCCAGCACCCGGCGGACGCCCTCGGCGGCGGCGCCGCCGGTCAGCGAGAGGCCGAACTTCTGGTCCTCGTGCGCGGTGGCGATGAACTCGTGGGTGTGCGCCTCGACGCCGACGGTGATCCGGATCAGCACCTGCTGCCGGACGCCCTGCGCCTCGGCGATCTCCGCCAGCCGCTCGATCTCCTGGTACGAGTCGACCACGATGTGGCCGACCCCGGCCTTCACGGCCTGCTCCAGCTCGTGCACCGACTTGTTGTTGCCGTGCAGCGCGATCCGCCCGGCCGGCATGCCGGCCGCCAGCGCCACGTGCAGCTCGCCGGAGGAGCACACGTCGACGTTGAGGCCCTCCTCGTGCAGCCAGCGCACCACGGCCTTGGAGAGGAACGCCTTGCCCGCGTAGTACACGTCGGCGCTGTCGCCGAAGGCGTCCCGCCAGGCCCGGGCGCGGGCCCGGAAGTCGGCCTCGTCCATGACGTACGCGGGGGTGCCGAACTCGGCGGCCAGGGTGCGCACGTCGACGCCGCCGACGGTGGCGACGCCCTCGGCGTCGCGGCCGACGGTGCACGACCAGACCTTGGGGTCCAGCGCGTTCAGGTCGGCGGGCGGGGCCTGGTAGTGGCCTTCGGGCAGCACGTCGCCGTGCCGGGGACCTGCGGGGTGGGCGGAGCGAGACATCTGCGGTACTTCCTCGACCTATGGCGAGGGGCGGCGACCGGTCTCCGTCGACCGGTCACCGCCCCCTGCTGCGCTGCGCTTCGGGGGTGTGGTGCTTTACATCCGCTCGGGCGCCGAGACGCCCAGCAGGCCGAGGCCGTTGGCCAGCGTCGTTCGCGTGGCGTCGGCCAGCCAGAGGCGGGCGTGCGTGAGGTCGGTGACCTCCTCGTCGCCCTTCGGCAGGATCTGGCAGTTGTCGTAGAACCGGTGGTACGCCCGGGCCAGTTCCTCCAGGTAGGTGGCCACGTGGTGCGGCTCGCGCAGCTCGCCGGCCTTGGCCAGCACCCGCGGGAACTCGCCGAGCTGGCCGAGCAGGTCGTTCTCCCACTCGGAGTCCAGCAGCTCCGGTTTGAAGTCCGCGCTGCGGGTGATGCCCTTCTCCACCGCGTTGCGCTGCACCGAGCACATCCGGGCGTGCGCGTACTGCACGTAGTAGACCGGGTTCTCCCGGGAGGTGCTGGTCACCAGGTCGATGTCGATGGTGATGGTGGAGTCGGTGGACTGCCGGACCAGCATGTAGCGGGCGGCGTCCACGCCGATCCAGTCGATCACGTCGTCGATCGTGATGATGTTGCCCGCGCGCTTGGAGAGCCGGACCTCCTTGCCGTCGCGCAGCATCTTCACGAACTGGCCGATCATCACCTCGATGTTGCGGCCCATGTCGTCGCCGGCGCAGGCCGCGATGGCCTTGAGGCGGTTGACGTAGCCGTGGTGGTCGGCGCCGAGCATGTAGACCGAGACCTCCGCGCCGCGGTCCCGCTTGCTCAGGTAGTAGGCGGCGTCGGCGGCGAAGTAGGTGGTCTCGCCGTCGGCCTTGACCAGGACGCGGTCCTTGTCGTCGCCGAAGTCGGTGGTGCGCAGCCAGATCGCGCCCTCCCGGTCGAAGACGTGGCCCTGCTCGCGGAGCCGTTCGATGGCCTTCTCGACGGCGCCGGAGTCGTGCAGCGTCTGCTCGGAGAACCAGGTGTCGAAGTGCACGCCGAACTCGGCCATCGACCGCTGGATCTCGGCGACCATCAGCTTCAGGCCCTCGGTGCGGAAGGTCTGCAGCTGCTCGTCCGCGGGCAGGTCGAGGATGCCGGGGACGCCGTCGGTGACGGCCTTGGCGATGTCGGTGATGTACTCGCCGACGTAGCCGTCCTCCGGGACCGGCTGCCCGTTGGCGGCGGCCTTCAGCGACTTGGCGAACTTGGTGATCTGCACGCCGGCGTCGTTGAGGTAGTACTCGGTGGACACCTCGGCGCCGGTCGCCTTGAGCACCCGGGCCAGCGAGTCGCCGACGGCGGCCCAGCGGACGCCGCCGATGTGGATCGGGCCGGTCGGGTTCGCCGAGACGAACTCCAGGTTGATCTTCAGGCCCTTGAGCGCCTCGTTGCGGCCGTACGCCTCGCCCGCCCCGACGATGGTGCGCGCCAGCTCGCCCTGGGTGGCGGCGTCCAGCGTGATGTTCAGGAAGCCCGGACCGGCGATGTCGACCTTGGCGACGCCGGCGATCTCTCGCAGCCGCCCGGCCAGGATCTCCGCGACGGCTCGCGGCGGCTTGCCGGCCGGCTTCGCGAGCTGGAGGGCCACGTTGGTGGCGTAGTCGCCGTGGTCCCTGTTCTTGGGCCGCTCGACCGTCACGTGCGCGGGCACGTCGACGGTCAGCTCGCCCGCCGCGACGGCGGTGCTGAGGGCGGCCTGGACTGCCTGGGAGAGTTCTGCGGGTGTCACGGGGCCAAGCCTAGGCGAGACGGGGTACCCGGCCGCCACTCGGTTTGCCGCCGCGCGGGCGCGTCGCGCCCCCGGGCGTGCTTCGTCCCGGCGGACGTCGCCGCTGACGGGCACATCTCACGGGCGGGGCTCCTCCGGCCGGACGAGTTCCTGCGCCTGTTCGCCCAGGGCTGAATCGCGGCCGGTTTGGGCGGGCACCTGGGGCATCGCCCCGAAGTCGTAGGCGAACCGGCGCCGTCCCGGCACCGCCGTCCGGGCCTGCTCGCACAGCCGCCCGACCAGGGCGACCAGGTCCGCCGGGTCGAAGGGCTTCGCCAGGTAGCCGTCCACCCCGACCGACTCGCCGCGCTCCAGGTCGGCCGGCGTGCAGGCGCTGACGATCGCGATCGGCAGGTGCGCGGTGTCGTATGCGGCGCGCAGCCGGGCCGCCGTCCGCAGCCCGTCCAGCCGGGGCATCACCACGTCCAGGGTGATCACGTCCGGGGCGACCCCGCGGACCACCTCCAGGCACTCGGCACCGTCGGCGGCGGTCACCACCTCGAAGCCCTCCAGCTCCAGGTTGACCCTGATCAGCCGGCGGATCACCTCGCTGTCGTCCACCACGAGGACCCGCCCCGACGCCGCCTCCACCCCACCGAGGGTAGTGCGGCCGGGCCGCCCCGTCCGGGCTTTCGGCTACTTGCCGGTCACCTGCTGACGGCGCGTCCGGTCGCCGTCGGAAACCCGTGCACGGACCACGTTGTTTCCCTGGTAGTGTTTTCCCCGCAAGGCCGGGCAGCGCCGCAAGGTTCGCCCAGGCCCCCGTAGCTCAGGGGATAGAGCACCGCCCTCCGGAGGCGGGTGCGTAGGTTCGAATCCTACCGGGGGCACTTCGCGAGAAGTGCGTGAATGAGGCTCAGGTCCCTTGGATCTGGGCCTTCTTCGTCTGTTCGGGATCGTCCGTCCGTGGGGGGCCGACCGTGCCGCTTGTCTGGGAACCGCCGTCGGGGCTGACCGTGCGGGCCGCCGCCTTCCTCCGCGCGCACGGGCGCGCGGGCGTGGTGCCGGTCGCGTACGAGCACGACGACATGGAGCTGCGCCGACGGCTGCTGGAGGTGTTCGGGGCCGTCCCGGGCGACCCGGTGGCCCGGCTGCACGAGCTGCGGGAGCGGTACGCGGGGCTGAGCTGGCCGAGCCCGTTCTTCGGCGAGCAGGTCTTCCTCGACCCGGTGCTGGACCCGGAGCCGGGCGACCCGCGGATCGAGTTCCGGTCCGCGGTGCACCCGACCACGGACGACGTCCCGGGCGCGCGCCTGCTGCTGGACGGCACCGTGGTGATCGGCCGGGACGGCGAGCCCGAGGTGTCGGCCTTCCCCTCCCTGGACCACCTGATCGAGACCGACGCGCTGCTGCACGCGCTGCGCGGCGCGCCGGAGCTGGACCCGGCGGAGGTCGGCGGCCCGGCGGCCCGGCCGATCCCGGAGGCGTCCGGACCGACCTCGCGCTGGTGGACCGACGGCCGGGCGGTCCGGCACCTGGACACCACCTGGGTCGAGCTGGGCGACAGCCCGCTGCCCACCGACCGGGCCTGGGCCGCCCCCGCCGGGCTGCTGGCGGCGGCGTCGGCGGACTCCGGCAGGATGCCCGCATGATGATCTCGCACGAACAGGTGCGCTACGTGTCGGGGGCGTCCGCGCCGATCCTGCTGCTGGCCGGGGCCCCGGTGCACGAGGCGCTGCCGGTGCTGCGCACCGTCGACGGCGCGGTGCCCGCGCTGGACGGCTGGCAGCTGACGGCCCGGCTGACGCTCTGCCTGCTGGACGGGCCCGGCGAGGCGGGCTGCGTGCTGCCGACCCTGGGCAGCGAGGCCGAGCTGGACGCGGTCGCCGCCTGGTGCGCGCAGGTCGAGCGGACCGGCGGCGCGCTGGTGGTCTCGCTCCCCCGGCGGTCCGCCCTGGCCGGCCCGCTGGACTGGGCCGCCCTGCTGGACGGCGGCTCGCACGGCGGCTTCGCCCCCGCCACCGCGCCCTGACGGGCCGTCAGCGCGGCGGGTGCCGCCGGTGCTCGCCGCGCAGGACCAGGGCCGGGGTGCCCGGGTCGTAGGCGCCGCAGGCGGTGGTGGACCACGGGGACCACTGGCGCGGGACGCTGTAGTACGGGACCAGCGCGGGCCCGGTGCGGCCCGGGACGGCCTTGGCGGGGAGCAGCGCGGGCAGCACGTCCGGCTGCTGGTCGGCCAGGATCGCCCGGCGGCAGGACGGGCAGGCGGGGCGGCGGTCGGCGGCGGCCTCCCGGGCGGCGGTCCGGTGGGCCTTCTTGCCGGGGCGGGCGGGGGCGGCGGGGGCCGCGGGGCCGTGCAGCGGGTTGTAGTAGCAGCGGACGGCGAGCGGGTCGGGGCGCTGCCCGGCGTGCAGCAGGTGGGCGGCGGCGAGCCGTTCGACGGCCTGCTCGGCGAGCACCACGGCGGCGGCCAGGTCCGGCAGGTCGGTGTCGTCCCGGTCGGCGGTGTCGAGCAGCCGGCCGGCCGCCTCGTACGCCTCCAGGGCCCACTGGTAGGCCCGGCGGGCGGCCGACTCCTCGGTGAGCAGTTGGAGTTCGGCGGCCCGGAAGACGGTGCCGGCGGTGGCGACCCGTTCGGCGGCGAGTCGGCGCAGCCGGGTGCGCAGGGCCTCCCACTCGCCGAGCACCAGGGCGTTGCGCTCCCGGATCTCGCGGCGGCCGGGGCGCGGGGCGGCGTCCTTCGGATCGGCGGGGCGTAGGGCGTCGAGGAACCACCAGCGGCGGAACACCTGGCCTGCCTCCTGTTCGTGTGCGGCGACGCCCCATTGTGGGAGACGGGACCGACGGACGGGAGGGCGGGGCGGGTTCCTGACGGGCCGTCAGCCCGCCTTGGCGAGCAGGTCGCCGACGGTGTGGTCGAAGGCGGCGCTGTAGGAGGTGTCGTCGGTGTCGCCGCCCTGCTGGTAGCCGCCGATGACGCCGATCACCTCGCCGGTGGAGACCTCCAGGAACGGTCCGCCGCTGGTGCCGCCGGGGAAGGACGGGCAGTCGATCCGGCGCTGGTAGGTGTCCTGCCGGCTGGTGTCGTTGGTGCAGGTGATCGGCTGCTCGCTGCCGGCGGGGTAGCCGTAGAGCCGGCTGCGCGCCGTCCAGCCGGCGTCGGTGCCGATCGGGTTGCCGCCGAGCACGTCCTCGATCTGCCGGCCGTCGGAGCCGGGGGCGACGGCGAGGATCGCGAAGTCCTCGTCGGGGTCGCCGTCGTTCTGCCAGCCGTCCGAGGTGTACACCTTGGTGACCTTCCAACTGCCGTACGGGGCCTGGCCGTCGCGGTAGCCGGGGACGAAGGTGACGCCGCTCGCGCCGGACAGGCAGTGCGCGGCGGTGAGGATCAGGTTCCGGCCGGGGCTGTCGATCACGCTGGCGGTGCAGAAGTGGTTGCCGGGGCCGACGGCGCCGGAGAACAGGGCGCCGACCCGGCGGGACTCGGCGGTGTCGGCGGCGACCGAGGTGACGCCGAGCGGGCCGGCGGGCGGGGCGCTGCTGGGGGTGGAGCGGGCGGTGTCGGCGGTGGGGTCGACGGCCTGCCGGACGTCGGGGGCCGCCGGGTCGCCCGGGGTCGGCGTCGCGGCGGGGCTCGCGCTCGCGCTCGCGGCGGCACTCGGGCTCTGGCTCGGGCTCGCCGGGCGGAGGTCGCCGGCCATCGCCACGCTGTCGGTGCTGGGGTGGTGGGCGGCGCCCGCCAACTGGCCGGAGTACAGGCCGACGGCGGTGGTCGCGGCGACCACCCCGGCCGCGAGGACCGCGGTCAGGGCGAGCGGGCGCCGCCGCGGTGCGCGGTTCTCCCGCGGCCTGGTGTGCCGTCCCATGCTGCTCCCCCGCTCACTGCCCGGTAGGCCCTGCGTGTGCCCGCTCCGTCGGCGCGGACACCTCTCGATCCGTTCCGAGTCTCCGCTCCCGACCTGGGAACGGGGTGATCCCGACCTGGGAATGGGGTGAATGTTCCGACGGCGGACAGCAGGGTCTCACGGCGGGGGCCGCCGGCGGGCACCGACACCCGGTGGGCCGGGTGCCGGTGCGGCCTGGTGCGGCGCGGGGTCAGACGGCGGCGCGGGCCGCGGCGGCGGCGTCCCGGCCCTCGTCCTCGCCGGGGGCGGGGCGGTGGTCGATCAGCAGGAAGGCGACCACCGCGGCGGCCAGCAGGATGCCCATCGCGACGGTGGTGGCGATCACGTAGCCGTGCACCGCGCCCTGGGCCTGGACCAGCGGGTCGGTGGGGTTGCGGGTGGCCAGGTAGGCGGCGGTGACGCTGGCGGCGATCGTGTTGAGCAGCGCGGTGCCGATCGAACCGCCGACCTGCTGGGCGCTGTTGATGATGGCGGAGGCGGCGCCGGTCTCCTCGGGGGCGACCCCGAGGGTGGCCAGGTTCATGGTCGGCATGAAGACCAGGCCCATGCCGAGGCCGAGCAGCAGTTCGGCGGGCAGCACCGTCGTCAGGTAGGAGCTGTCCACCTTGAGCTGGGTGAGCCAGGCCATCCCGGCGGCGCCGAGCAGCAGGCCGGGGACGACCAGGTTGCGGGTCGGGACGCGGGTCATCAGCCGGGAGGCGATCCCGGCGGCGCTGACCACGATCGCGGCGGTCATCGGCAGGAAGGAGACGCCGGCCTTGATCGGCGAGTAGCCCTGGATGCCCTGCAGGTAGTAGGTGAGGAACAGGAACAGGCCGTACATGCCGATCACCGCGAGGCCGACGGCGAGCGCGCCGCCGGCCCGGTTGCGGTCGGAGATCAGGTGGATCGGCAGCAGCGCGTGCTCGGTGCGCCGCTCGACCAGGGCGAACACCGCGAGCAGGGCGACGCCGACGCAGAGCGCGGTCAGCACCAGCCAGTCGCTCCAGCCGCGCGAGACCGCCTCCGAGGTGCCGTAGACGATCAGCAGCAGGCCGCCGCAGCCGAGCACCGCGCCCGGCAGGTCGAGCCGGACCCGGCGGGAGCGGTCGATGTGGTCGCGGACCAGCAGGTAGGAGGCGCCGACGGCGGTGACCACCGCGATCGGCACGTTGACGTACAGGCACCAGCGCCAGGACAGGAACTCGGTGAGCAGGCCGCCGGTGATCAGGCCGATCGCCGCGCCGCCGCCGGCCAGCGCGCCGAAGACGCCGAACGCGGTGGCCCGTTCGCGCGGGTCGCGGAAGGTGACGGAGAGCAGCGCCAGCGCGGACGGGGCGAGCAGCGCGCCGAAGGCGCCCTGCAGGGCGCGGGCGGCGAACAGCATGCCGCCGTTGACGGCGAAGCCGCCGAGGCCGGAGGCGAGGGCGAAGCCGATCAGGCCGACCAGGAAGGTCCGCTTGCGGCCGAACAGGTCGCCGATCCGGCCGCCGAGCAGCAGCAGGCCACCGAAGGCCAGCAGGTAGGCGGTGATCACCCACTGCCGGTCGGCGTCGGAGATGTCGAGCGCCTTCTGGGCGGACGGGAGGGCGATGTTCACGATCGTCGCGTCCAGGACGATCATCAGCTGGGCGATGGCGATGACCGCCAGGGCCCACCAGCGGCGCGGGTCCGCCGCCTGGGTGTCGGGGGTGGTCACCGGGGGCCGCCTTCCGCGATCGGGAGTGGGGCAGCGCGCACGGGGCGCTCCCTCCAGGGAAACCCCCGAACGGAGCAGCGGCAAGGCGGTTCGTCCGGTGATGTCAGCATTCGGGACGTTCGGTCCGGATCGTCCCGAGGGGTGGACGCCTCCCGTCGGAGGTGGACCCGGGTGCCCGGCCGCATCGGCCACCCGGGACGCCCGTCCGGCTACAGCGCGCCGAGCTCCGCCACCAGGTCGTCCAGGCCCAGCGAGCCCTGCGAGAGCGCCGCCATGTGCCAGGCCTTGAGGTCGAACTCGCCGCCGTCCGCCTCGGCCGCCGCCCGGGCCGCGGCCCGGCCGCGCAGCCAGGCGCGCTCGCCGAGCTTGTAGCCGATCGCCTGGCCGGGCAGGCCCAGGTAGCGGACCAGCTCGCTGTCCAGGAAGCCCTTGGACAGGCCGCAGTACGCGCCGAAGAACTCCCGGGCCAGGTCCGGCAGCATCGGCTCGCCCGGGGCGAACGGGGAGTCGGCCGGGAAGTCCAGCTCGGCGTGCATGCCGATGTCGACGATCACCCGCAGGGCGCGCATCATCTGCGCGTTCAGGTAGCCGAGCCGGTGGCCGGGGTCGGTGAGGTAGCCGAGCTCGTCCATCAGGCGCTCCGCGTACAGCGCCCAGCCCTCCAGGTTGGCGCTGACGCCGCCCAGGGTGACCTGGTAGGTGGAGAGCTTGTCCGCGACCAGCGTCCACTGCGCGAGCTGCAGGTGGTGGCCCGGGACGCCCTCGTGGTACCAGGTGGAGACCAGGTCCCACTCCGGGAAGGACTCCCGGCCCAGGGTCGGCAGCCAGGTCCGGCCGGGGCGGGAGAAGTCCAGCGAGGGCTGGGTGTAGTACGGGGCCGCGGCGCTGCCCGCCGGGGCGATCCGGGACTCCACCTTCAGCAGCGGCTCGGCCAGGTCGAAGTGCACGCCCTGGAGGTCGGCGATCGCCCGGTCCATCAGGCCCTGCAGGTACTCCTGCACCGCCTGCTCGCCGCGGATCGACGGGCCGTCGGTCTCCAGCCACTTCATCGCCTGCATCGGGGTCGCGCCCGGCCGGACCTTCTCCGCCTCGACCCGCATCTGCGCGTCCAGCTCGTGGAACTGCTCCCAGGCCCAGCCGTACGCCTCGTCCAGGTCCAGCTCGGAGCCCGTCCAGTAGCGCACCCAGCGGGTGTAGCGCTCCCGGCCGGCCGCGTCGGGGGTGCCCTGGGCGGCCGGGCCGTAGACGTCGCGCAGCCAGTCCCGCAGGCCGGCGAGCGCGGTGGTGGCCTCGACCGCGGTGGCGGTCAGCTGCTCGCGCAGGTGCTCCGGCGCGGTGGCGACCAGTTCGCCGAACCAGCCGCCGGGCCGGTCGCCCTCCAGCCACTCGGCGAGCTGCCCGACCACGGTGTCGACCTGGCGGGGCGCCGACAGCAGCTCGCGCCGGACGCCCTCCTCCAGGCTCTCCCGGTACTGGGCCATCGCCAGCGGGAAGCGGGCCAGCCGGCGGCCCAGCCGCAGCCAGTCCTCGTCGGTGTCGGTGGGCAGCAGGGTGAACATCTCGCGGGCGTTGTGCACCGGCGAGCCCAGGTTGCGGACCGAGCGGTAGCCCTCGCCCGCGTCGTGCACGGCCAGTTCGGCGGTCAGCCGCTCGCGCAGCAGCCGGGCGCAGCGGCGCTCCGCCTCGTCCTCCACCGGGCCGGCCGCCTCCAGGGCGTCCAGGGCGGCGAGGGTGTCGCGGCCCAGTTGGGCGAGGGCCTCGATGCCCGCCGGGGAGAGGTCGGGCAGGCCGTCGTCCTCCGGGTTGAGACCGAGGTAGACCGCGGTCAGCGGATCGGCCGCGGCGAGGGCGTGGACGTAGTCGTCGGCGAGGCGGCGCGGGGTGGGGCCGCTCGGAAGCGCGTCGTTCAGTTCATGAGCCATCCGGCCATCCTGTCGTAGCCGCAGGCGAATTCAACCCCTCTTCGGTATCGCCGTCGTCACCCCCCGCGCCGCCGCAGCGCGGTGACGGTCCGCCACGGGTCCCAGCGCGGCCGCCCCCTGGTGATCGGCCGGAACGCCAGGCCGATCAGCACCGAGCAGAAGTGCCCCAGATCGGTGAAGGTGTGCGAGAGCAGCAGCGGTACCAGGTAGAACCCGATCAGCCCGTAGCCGTACACCGTCCCCCAGACGCCGGCCAGCGCGTACGTCAGCACCCCCTCGACGCCCGCCAGCGCGTACGACACCCCGACGTCCACGGTGGTCGACATGTTCTCCGGCAGCAGGTGCCGGTGCACGCCCCAGGCCACCACGCCCTCGCTGACGAACGTCGCCACCACGTGCGCGGTGAGCGCCACCGTCAGCCAGCGCCGGGTGCCCAGCCAGCGCTCGGCGGGGACGTGGAAGACGTGGAACAGCACGAAGTAGAACGGGAAGTTCGCCTGCTCCGTCCAGATCAGGCTGGCCAGCAGCACCCGGACCGGGTCCGAGGTCAAATGGTCGATGTTGGTGGACCGCTGCTGCAGGAAGAAGTCCAGCGTCCCCGGGTCCGCCCGGGCCACCACGAAACTGGTGAGCGCCAGCAGCAGCAGCCACACGTACGTCCCCGGGGACTTCCCGACCCACTGCCCGACCGCCCGACCGACCGCCCGCACCCACCGCACCGGCCGCTCCTCGCCGCACTCTCGGCTGACACCTCGTCACATTCTGCGACCGATCCCGGCGGACGGCCGGGAGGACCCGCCCGCCGGACGGCCGCCGGCCGGAGAACCCGCCGGTCGGGGCAATGCCGAAGGGGTGCGCCGCCCCGCCCGGCGATTACCCTGGCACCCATGGCAGCGACCTCCCCCTCCGTCGAGGGCCCCGTCGGGGGCCCCGCCGACCAGACCGCCGTGGAGCGCCCGCGGCGGGCCGCCTACCGCCGACTGCCCGTCCAGCAGCGGCGCGAGCAACTCATCGCCGTCGCCCTGGAACTGTTCGCCTCCCGGCCGCCCGAGGAGGTCTCGCTCGACGACGTCGCGGAGGCCGCCGGGGCCTCCCGGCCGCTCGTCTACCGCTACTTCGCCGGCGGCAAGCAGCAGCTGTACGAGGCGGCGCTGCGCAGCGCCGCCTCCGAACTCACCACCCGCTTCACGGTCGAGCCGACCGCCGGCACCCCCACCCAGCAGCTCGGCGCCGTCCTGCACCGCTACTTCGACTTCGTCGGCGAGCACGCGGCGGGCTACGGCGCGCTGCTGCGCGGCGGCTCCGTCGTGGAGACCGGGCGGACCAGCGCGATCGTCGACGACGTCCGCCGCGCCGCGCTCCGGCGGACCCTCCGCCACCTCGGCGTCCGCGAGGCCGGGCCCCGGCTCACCCTGCTGGTGCGCTCCTGGATCTCGGTGGTCGAGGCCTCCGCGATCAGCTGGCTCGACGAGGGCCGGCAGATCCCGGTCGACTCGCTCTGCGCCTGGCTGGTCGACCAGTTCGTGGTGATGGCCGCGGCGACGGCCGTCCGCGACGGCCAGACCGCGGAGGTCCTGCACGGCTGGCTCCAGCTGGAGACCGCGGACAGCCCGGCGGGGGTGCTCCTGACGCGGCTGCGCGACATCGGCTTCTGACGAGGGCGCGCAATCAGGGGCCCGGGGAACTTTGCGGCAGACGCTGAGCAATCAGGGGCCCGGGGAACGGCGGGGCCGAGGGGCTTTGGGTCGGAACACAGTGGGGCGCCACGGGGCTTTCGCCAAGGACCTTCGGCCCGAAACGGGGTAGCCCCTCGCAGCCCGTCGGACACCCGCCACTCGGCACCGCCGTTCCCCGGGCCCCTGGAGCTTCGCTCCCGGACCCGGCGAAGCTCCGCGGACCCGGCGAAGCTCCGCGGACCCGGCGAAGCTCCCCGGGCCCGGGAAAAGCGCAGTCCCGCAGCGCCCTAAAGGCTTTCGGCCATCGTGACCTCCTGGCGGCCGAGGCCGGTGACTTCGAGGGCGACCTTGTCGCCGGGGCGGAGGAAGGGCGTGCCCGGGCGGCCGAGGGTGACGCCGGCGGGGGTGCCGGTGATGACGATGTCGCCCGGGTCGAGGCGCATGAAGTGGGTGAGGTAGCGGACGGTCTCGTGGACCGGGAAGATCATGTCCGCGGTGCTGCCGTCCTGGCGGAGTTCGCCGTTGACCCACAGGCGCAGGCCGAGGGACTGGGGGTCGCCGACCTCGTCGGGGGTGACCAGCCAGGGGCCGAGCGGGGTGAAGGTCTCGGCGGACTTGCCCTTGTCCCACTGGCCGCCGCGCTCGAACTGGAAGGCGCGTTCGGTGACGTCGTTGACGGCGGCGTAGCCGGCGATGATCGCGGCGGCGTCCTCGGCGGAGTCGAGGTAGCGGCCGGTGCGCCCGATGACGACGGCGAGTTCGACCTCGTAGTCGGTCTTCTCGCCGCCGCGCGGCACGAGCACCCGGTCGTGCGGCCCGACCAGGGTGTTGGTGGGCTTCATGAAGACCACCGGCTCGGTCGGGATCGCGGCGCCGGCCTCGGCCGCGTGGTCGCGGTAGTTGAGGCCGATGCCGACGATCTTGCCGGGGCGGGCGACCGGCGGGCCGATCCGCTTCCCGGTCAGGTCGAGCCGCGGGAGGGCGGCGAGGTCGAGCGCGGCCGGGTCGAGGGCGGCCAGGAAGCCGCCGTCGAGGTCGGGGGTGAGCGGGGTGAGGTCGCGGGCGGTGCCGTCGGGCGCCAGGACGGCCGGTCGTTCCGCGCCCGCCGGGCCCACGCGGAGGAGCTTCACTGCCCGTCACCACCTGTTCGTCTCGGGGGCGGGACGTCCCTGCCCCGGAACAAGAGGTATATCAGCGGGTCTCACCTGCGGAACAGTGGTGCAGGATCGGCGGGTTCCTCCCGATCGAAGCGGGCGGCACGGCGGGCCTCTCGGAGTGCCGCACCCTTGACAGGCCCGCCCGGACGGCCCGTCAGGTCTGCCGCAGCGGACGGTAGTCCTTCTCCTCGACGCCGAACGTCCAGGCGACGCCGGCCCGGGCGGTGCGGGTGGCGGGCGGGACGCGCAGGTAGTAGGTGCGGAAGGTGCCGTCCGGCTCGGGCGTGGAGTTGACCACCTCGACCATGACGACGGGCTCGTCGTTCGGGAGCTGGATGCGCCACAGCACGCCGGTCTCGTCCCGGTGCAGGGGTTCGGCGCCGGACTCGGCGAGGTAGCGGTCGTAGCCGAAGTGCTCCAGCATCACCCGGCGCAGCTCGGCGTTCTCCTCGGCGCGGATGCGCTCGGGGGTGAGGCCGGTCAGCCGCTCGGGGAAGTCGGCGGGGACGGGCATGCCGCGCCAGGCGTGCAGGGCGAAGCCGTCGGCGTAGGCGAGCGCGGGGCCGTCGGCGCGGTCGAGCCGGCCGGCCTCGTCGCGGTGCAGGGCGACGGGGCGCTCGCTGAGCAGCACGGTGCGCTCGTAGGGCCACCACCAGCCCACCTGGCGGGCGACGCCGGCCAGTGCGGCGAGCGCCTCGTCGCCGGTGCCGGCGGTGTCGAAGGCGGCGAACCAGGCGGCGTCGTGCTGGCCGGCCACCGCGTCCAGCAGGGCGAGCCGGACGTCGGCGCGGGCCTCGCCGGCCAGGCGGCGGCGCTCCCGGTTGGCGGGCTTGCGGGCCTCGGCCCAGTCGTCGACCGGCTCGGGCTCGGGGGCGATCCGGTCGAGCAGCGCGGTGCGGACCCGTTCGGCGGGCAGCGCGGTGACGGGGGCGAGGGTGGCGCCGGTGGCGGCCCAGAGCTCGGCCCAGCCCGCGGGGCCGAGGGCGGCGAGCGCCCGGGCGCGGGCCCGCTCCCAGGCTGCGGTGCGCACCCGTTCGCGCACGCTCGCCCCGAAGTCCCTTGCGCCGCCGAGCAGTTCGGTGACCGCGGCGAGCGGCGACGGGTACCAGCGGAACTCGGCCGGCTCGGCCAGCCCGGCGGCCCGGTAGGCGGCCCGGACGGCCTGCTCGGCGGTGGCCCGGTCGGCCGGGCCGGTGGCGGCGGCGACCGAGCGCCAGTGCGCCACCGAGAGGTCGGCCGGACGGCCCGTCAGCTGGGTGCTCATCTGTCTCTGTCCTCGTCTCGTACGGGTGGGATCGGTGCGCGGACTAGTCGGCGATCATGCGGACCGAGCCCGGCACGTACTCGCGCTGCCGGGTCACCCGGTACCAGCCGCCGGGCAGCGCGATCTCGGCGTGCTCCTCGTGCACGACCTTGCCGCCCTCCGGCAGGTGCAGCCAGGAGAGCGCGAACGGCCCGCTCTCCCGGACGAGTTCGCCCGGGCCGACCACCGCGTGCGCGTGCCCCGTCACCTCGCCGAGGGCCAGCACCAGCCGGCCCCGGGCGTCCCGCGGCCGGCGGGGCAGCCGGGCCACGGGGGCCGGGACGTCGCCCGGCGCGATCGGCACGATCAGTACGTCACCCTGGCGGTACACGGGTGTCCTCCCGTCCTCGGGCCCGACCCGGCGGCCGGCGCAGCTCCCGACCGGAAAACTAGGCCGCCCCACCGACAACCGCGCCACGGCCGGTGCCCGTGCGGGTGAACGTCGTCTCCGGCTGGTAGACAGGTTCCGGCCCCGCAGGAGCCCCACCACGAGCGCGAGGAGCGGCGCATGACGATCAACCAGCACATCGAGGAGTTCCACGGCCTCCCGGTCACCGACTTCCGGACCGCCGCGGAGAAGGGCGGGCTCCCGGCCGCGGACGCCACCGCCTGGCGGATCGGCCTGGACTGGGACGACGAGACCGGCTTCGCCGAGCTGTGGGAGAAGTTCCTGAGCGCCGTGGACCTGTCCCAGGTCACCGCCCTGGTGCTGGGCCGCTGGTTCGCGGACGAGCCGCAGCCGCTCTCCCAGGCGCTGCCGCTGATCCTCGGCGCGGCCGACCGGATGCCCGCGCTGCGCGCGCTCTTCCTCGGCGACATCACCTTCGAGGAGTGCGAGATCTCCTGGATCCAGATGTCGGACATCACCCCGGTCTTCCGGACCTTCCCGCTGCTGGAGGAGCTGGTGGTGCGCGGCTCCAGCGAGGACTACGACGACAAGGAGCGGTTCGGCCTGGAGCCGGTCGAGCACGCGCACCTGAAGTCGCTGCGCTTCGAGGCCGGCGGCCTGCCCGCGGTGATCGTCCGCGCGGTCGGCGCCAGCACCTTCCCGGCGCTGGAGAAGCTGGAGCTGTGGCTCGGCGTCGACAACTACGGCGGCGACTGGACGCTCCAGGACCTCGCCCCGTTCTTCTCCGGCACCGCGCTGCCCGCGCTGACCCACCTCGGCCTGCAGAACTCCGTCGAGCAGGACCGGATCGCCGCCGAGATCGCGCACGCCCCGGTGGTGCCCCGGCTCACCGGCCTCTCGCTCTCGATGGGCGCGCTCACCGACGAGGGCGCGGCGGCGCTGCTGGAGGGCCAGCCGCTCACCCACCTGAAGTCCCTCGACCTGCACCACCACTACCTGACCGCGCCGATGCAGCAGCGCCTCAAGGACGCGCTGCCGGGGGTCGCGGTCGACCTGTCCGGCGCCGAGGACCCGGGCGACAACTGGCGCTACGTCGCCATCTCCGAGTAGGGGAAGCCGAGTTGACGCCGCCACCGCTGGTCGTCCTGGGCTGTCCCGGGCACCGCAGGGCCGCCCTGTTCGCCGCCGCGGCCCGGGCCGCCGGACTGCCGGAGCCCGCCGTGCTGCCCTGGTCCGCCGTGCTGCGCGGACGGTACGAACTGCCGCCCGGGGCGGTGGTCCGGATCGACTCGCCCGGCGAGGACCCGGAGGCCGACCGGCTGCTGCGCGGCCCCGCGCTGGGCGACGGCTACGCGCCGACCCGGGTCGAGGGCGGCCCCGCCTGGTACGCGGGGCTGCTCGCCGCGCTGCGCGACCTGGCCGCCCGGCCCGGCGTCCGGCTGCTCGGCGACCCCGGCGAGATCGGCGTGATGTTCGACAAGCGGCGCACCCACGCGGCGCTGACCGCCGCCGGGGTGCCGGTGCCGGGCGCGCTGCCCGGCGGACTCCCGTCCTCCTTCGAGGAGTTGCGGGACCGGCTGCGGGCCGCCGGGATGCGCCGGGTGTTCCTGAAGCCGGCGCACGGCTCCTCCGCGTCCGGCGTGGTGGCCCTGGAGTTCGGCCCGCGCGGCCGGGTCCAGGCCACCACCTCGGTGGAGCTCACCCCCGAGGGCCTGCACAACTCGCTGGCGGTGCGCCGCTACCGTTCCGGGACGGAGGTCGCCGAACTCGTCGACCGGCTCGCCCCCGAGGGCCTGCACGTCGAGCAGTGGGTGCCCAAGTCCGGGCAGGACGGCCGGGCGGCCGACCTGCGCGTGGTGGTGGTCGGCGGCCGGGCCACCCACGCGGTGGTCCGCACCAGTGCCCACCCGATGACCAACCTCCACCTCGGCGGCGCCCGCGGCGACCTGGCCGCCGCCCGGGCGGCGGCGGGCCCCGCCTGGCCCGACCTGCTCGCCACGGCGGAGGCCGCGGCCCGCTGCTTCCCCCGCTCCCCCATGGTCGGCGTCGACCTGCTCCCGGTCTCCCGCTGGCAACGCGCCCTGGTCGGCGAGGTCAACGCCTTCGGCGACCTGCTCCCCAACCTCCCCGGCCTCCCCGAGGGCCCGACCCCGGGCCTCGACACCTACGGCGCCCAGATCGCCCACCTGCTGGCCCGGCAGGCCACACCCCCGGGGCCCGCCGGGAGCGAAGCTCCAGGGGCCCGGGGAACGGCGGTGCCGAGGGGCGGGTGACCGACGGGCCGCGAAGCGCCACCCCGTTGCGGGCCGAAGGTCCTCGGCGAAAGCCCCGTGGCGCCCCACTGTGCCCCGGCCCCGAGCCTCTCGGCCCCGCCGTTCCCCGGGCCCCTGACGGGGCTCCCCCGATTGTTCCCGAGCGCTCAGAAAGCAAGTTGATGCAGCATCAGATACCCGACATGAACGGGATCGTCGGCTCGCACGATCTCCTCCTGGTCACCCTCGACACCCTCCGCTTCGACGTCGCCGCCGAGCTGTTCGAGGCCGGCCGGCTGCCGAACCTGGCGAAGGTGCTGCCCGCGGGCGGGTGGGAGCGGCGGCACTCGCCGGGGAGTTTCACGTACGCCGCGCACCAGGCGATCCTGGCGGGGTTCCTGCCCACGCCGGCCTCGCCGGACGGTCCGCATCCGCGGCTGTTCGCGGCGCGCTTCGCCGGTTCGGAGACCACCGAGTCGCGGACCTGGGTGTTCGACGCCCCGGACCTGCCGACGGCGCTCGCGGCGGAGGGCTACCGGACGGTGTGCGTCGGCGGGGTGGGGTTCTTCAACAAGCAGGGGCCGCTGGGGTCGGTCCTGCCGGGGCTGTTCCAGGAGAGCCACTGGGCACCGGAGCTGGGGGTGCCGTCGCCGACCTCGTTCGAGTCGCAGGTGGCGGTGGCAGAGCGGGTCGCCGCCGAGCAGCGGCCCGAGCAGCCGCTGTTCCTGTTCGTCAACGTCTCGGCGCTGCACCAGCCGAACTGGTTCCACCTGCCAGGCGCGACCCGCGCGGACGGTGACAGCCGGGCCTCGCACGCGGCGGCGCTGGAGTACGTGGACGCGCACCTGGGGCGGCTGTTCGCGGTGATGAGCGCCCGCCGCCCGTGCTTCGCGATCGTCTGCTCGGACCACGGGACGGCGTACGGCGAGGACGGGTACGTGGGGCACCGGATCGGGCACGAGGTGGTGTGGACCGTGCCGTACGCGCACTTCGTCCTCCCGAGGACCAGCACCCTTCCGACGAGCAGGCCGGAGAGCCGATGAACACCGTGGACGCCGTGAGCACCGAGTCGCCGTACCAGAGTTACGTCTACGCGTACCCGCACAAGACGGCGTACCGGCCGCTGCCGGAGCGGCCCGCGCTGGCCGGGCTGTGGCGCGGGGAGAAGCAGGACGCGCTCTCGCTGTACCTGCACGTGCCGTTCTGCGAGGTGCGCTGCGGGTTCTGCAACCTGTTCACCCGGATCGGCAGCCCGGAGGGGCTGACCACGGCGTACCTGGACGCGCTGGAGCGGCAGGCGGGCCAGGTCCGGGCGGCGCTGGCGGCGGACGCCCGGTTCGCGCTGGCGGCGTTCGGCGGCGGGACGCCGACCTACCTGACCGCGGCCGAGCTGGAACGGCTGTGCGACATCGCCGAGTCGACGATGGGGGCGGACCTGCGGGCGATCCCGCTCTCGGTCGAGGCGTCGCCGGACACCGCGACGGCCGACCGGCTGCGGGTACTGGTGGAGCGCGGGACGACCCGGCTGAGCCTGGGCGTGCAGTCGTTCCTGGACGGGGAGGCCCGGGCCGCGGTGCGGCCGCAGAAGCGGGCGGCGGTGGAGGCCGCGCTGGGCCGGGTCCGGGACGCCGGGTTCCCGGTGCTGAACATCGACCTGATCTACGGCATCGAGGGCCAGACCGCCGCCAGCTGGGTGAAGTCGCTGGACGCGGCCCTGAGTTGGCGGCCGGAGGAGCTGTACCTGTACCCGCTGTACGTCCGCCCGCTGACCGGGCTGGGCCGGCACTCCGCCGACGGCCCGTCCCCGGAGTGGGACGCGCAGCGCCTGGCGCTGTACCGGGCGGGCCGCGACCACCTGCTGGCCGAGGGGTACGAGCAGGTGTCGATGCGGATGTTCCGCCGGGCGGGGGCGGCGCGGGCGAGCGCGGGCGAGTACGCCTGCCAGACCGACGGCATGGTGGGGCTGGGCTGCGGGGCCCGCTCGTACACCTCGAAGCTGCACTACTCCTTCGACTACGCGGTGGACGCCCGCGAGGTGCGCCGGATCATCGACGACTACGTGGCGGCACCGGACTTCTCCCGGGCCGAGCTGGGCTGGGAGATGACGGACGAGGAGACCCGCCGCCGCCACCTGGTGCAGTCGCTGCTGCAGGGCGAGGGCGTGGACCTGGCCGGCTACCGGGCGCGCTTCGGCTCCTCCCCGCACCAGGACTTCCCGGCCGAGCTGGGCGGCTTCGCCGAGCGCGGCTGGCTGGCCGAGGACGCGGACGGGCGGCTGCTGCTCAGCCCGGAGGGCCTGGCCTGGTCGGACGCGATCGGCCCGCGGCTGTTCTCGGCGGGCGTGCGGGAGCGGATGGCGGAGTACGCGCCGCGATGAGCGAACTGACGATCCTGTACCGGGGGCCGCTGTCCTCCTGCGACTACGACTGCCCGTACTGCCCGTTCGCCAAGCGGCGGGACACCCCGGAGCTGCTGCGCGCCGACCGGGCCGCGCTGGAGCGGTTCACCGCCTGGGCGGCGGAGTACCGGCACGGGCGGCTGTCGGTGCTGTTCACGCCGTGGGGCGAGGGGCTGGTGCGCAGCTGGTACCGGCGGGCGATGGTGGAGCTGAGCCGGCTGCCGCACCTGGACCGGGTGGCGATCCAGACCAACGCGAGCTGCCGGACGGGCTGGCTGGCGGAGGCGGACCGGTCGAAGCTGGCGCTCTGGGTGACGTACCACCCGGGGCAGGTGACGGAGCGGCGCTTCCTCGCCAAGTGCGCCGAACTCACCGCGCTGGGCGTCCGGTTCAGCGTCGGCGTGGTCGGGCAGCCGGAGCACCTGGCGGCGGCCCGGCGGCTGCGGGCGGCCCTCCCGGAGCCGGTCTACCTGTGGGTGAACGCGGCGGACGGGCTGACGTACACCGACGCCGAGGCGGCGGAGTGGACGGAGCTGGACCCGCTGTTCGGCTACAGCCGGCACCCGCACCGCAGCGCGGGCCTGCCGTGCCGGACCGGGGAGAGCGTGGTCTCGGTGGACGGGGACGGCACGGTGCGCCGCTGCCACTTCGTCCGGCCGCCGCTGGGCAACCTGTACGACGACTCGTACCGGGCGCAACTGCGGCCCCGGGTCTGCCCGTTGGGCGAGTGCGACTGCCACATCGGCTATGTGCACCTGGAGCCGCTGCCGCTGTACGACGTGTTCGCGGGCGGCGTGCTGGAGCGCATCCCGCACGGCTGGTGAGGGATGCGCTCCAGCGGGCTTCGCCGCCGGGTCAGTTGGTCCTGGGCAGGCCGGGCGGGTTGATCTCGGAGGTCGGCACGGCCTCGTTGTCCAGGCCCCAGCGCTTGAGCACCTGGCCGTACGTGCCGTTCTTGATCACCTCGTTGACGGCCCCGTTCAGCGCCTTGACCAGGCCGTTGTCCTTCTTGGTGGTGGCGGCGATCTTGCCGAGCACGGTGTCGCCGGCCCCGGAGTAGGTGCCGATGATCTCGGTCTCGCCGGTCTGCGCGGCGTGGAAGGCGCCGGACGGGTTGGGGCCGAGCCAGGCGTCGATCCGGCCGGAGCCGAGGGCGAGGTAGTAGTCGGAGGCGTTCTGGTAGTACTTCACGTCGACCGGCTTGAGCCCGGCCTTGACGTTCTGGTCGTTCCAGGCGAGCAGCAGCTTCTCCTGGTTGGTGCCGGAGGAGACGCCGATGGTGTGCCCGGCGACGTCGGCGGGGCCCTTGACCTTCCAGCTGCCGCCCTTCTTGGCCTCGAAGCCGAGGATGTCGAGCCGGTAGGTGGCGAAGTCGTACTTCTCCTTGCGGGCCTCGGTGACGGTGACGTTGGTGATGCCCGCGTCGTACTTGCCGCTGTCCAGGCCGACGAAGACGTTCTCCCAGGAGACCGGGTCGAGTTCGACCTTCAGGCCGAGCACGTCGCCGATCAGGTACGCGATGTCGGGCTCGGTGCCGATCACGGTCCTGTCGTCGGTGGCGTAGAAGCCGAGCGGCGGGACGGAGCCGACGCTGGCGGCCACCCGGAGGGTGCCTCTTCGGCGGACCTCGTCCGGGACGAGTGCCGCGATCGCGTCGACTTTGGGCGTGCTCACCCGGTTCTGCTGGGGCGTCAGGTTGATCGTGGCGCCGTTCGGGGCGGTGCTGCCCTTGCTGCCGCCGAGCTCGGCGGCGGCGTTCCCGCCGGAGCCGCAGGCGGCGAGCAGCAGGGTGGCGGCGAGGGCGGCGGCGGCCGGGAGGAGGGCGCGGCGGGTCAGGGCCATGGTGACGGGGTTCCTTTGCTGTGGACGGAAGTTCAGAGGACCTTGGCCAGGAAGGCCCGGGTCCGTTCGTGCTGCGGGGCGTCCAGCACCTGGGCGGGCGGGCCCTGCTCGACCACCACGCCGCCGTCCATGAAGACCACGGTGTCGGCGACCTCGCGGGCGAAGCCGATCTCGTGGGTGACGACGATCATGGTGGTGCCGGCCCGGGCCAGGTCCTTGATCACGTCGAGCACCTCGCCGACCAGTTCGGGGTCGAGCGCGGAGGTCGGCTCGTCGAACAGCAGCACCTTGGGCTCCAGGGCGAGCGCCCGGGCGATGGCGACCCGCTGCTGCTGGCCGCCGGAGAGCCGGCGCGGGTACTCGTCCGCCTTGTCGGCGAGGCCGACCCGGGCCAGCAGGTCGAGGGCGCGGGCCCGGGCCTCGGCCTTCGGCACGCCGAGCGCGCCGACCGGGGCCTCCACCAGGTTCTCCAGCACGGTCAGGTGCGGGAACAGGTTGAAGTTCTGGAACACGAAGCCGAGCCGGGTGCGCTGCTTGAGCACCGCGCGTTCGGGCAGTTCGCGCAGCTTGTCGCCGGTCCGCTTGTAGCCGATCAGTTCGCCGTCCACCCGGACGTACCCCCGGTCGAGCTTCTCCAGGTGGTTGACCGCCCGCAGCAGGGTGGACTTGCCGGAGCCGGACGGACCGAGCACCACCGTGACGGTGCCCTCGCGGACGTCCAGGTCGATGCCGCGCAGCACCTCCAGCCGGCCGAACCTCTTGTGCACGCCGCGTACTTCGACCATCGCGGTGCCGGTGGCGCTCATGCTCGCCTCTCCTGGATCTCGGTGACGGCGGCGCGCAGGCGCTGCCAGGGGGTGGGCGGGAGGTGCCGGGCGCTGCCCCGGGCGAAGTAGCGCTCGACCCAGTACTGGACGGCGGAGAGCGCGGTGGTCAGCAGCACGTACCAGACGGTGGCGACCAGCAGCAGCGGCACCACCCGGCCGGTCCGGCCGTAGATCACCTGGACCTGGTAGAAGAGTTCGCCGATCGCCATCACGTAGACGATCGAGGTGCCCTTGAACAGCGAGATCACCTCGTTGGCGGCGTTCGGCAGGATGCCCCGCATGGCCTGCGGCAGCACGATCCGCCAGGCCTGCCGGAACTTCGGGATGCCGAGCGCGGCGGCGGCCTCCAGTTGTCCGGCGTCCACCGCCAGCACCCCGCCGCGGATGATCTCGGCGGCGTACGCGGCCTGGTGCAGGGCCAGGCCGAGCACGGCCGCGCCGAGCGCGCCGAGCAGGTCCATGGTGCCGAAGGAGACGAAGCTCGGGCCGAACGGGATGCCGATCCCGATCCGCTTGTACAGGTAGGCCAGGTTGAACCAGAACACCAGCTGGACGATCAGCGGGATCGAGCGGAACGCCCACACGTACGTCCAGGCGACGGTGCGCAGGACCGCGCTGCCGGACAGCCGCAGGGCGGCGACCACCGCGCCCAGCGCGAAGCCCAGCACCGTTCCGTAGGCGGTGAGTTGGAGGGTGACGCCGACGGCGCGCAGGATGCTGTCGGAGAACACGAAGGCGCGGAAGGTCGGCCAGTCCCAGCCGGGGTTGACGGCCAGGCCGTGGGCGAACTGGGCGACCAGCACCAGCGCGGCCAGGCCGGCCAGCGGCCGCCACGGGCGGCGGTGCGGGACGATGGTCAACTGCTCGTCGGCGGTGGCGGGTTGTCGCCGGGTCAGGGTGGTGCTCATCGGGGGCTCCGGGGGTCGCGGTCGGCTCAGGGGTGCTCGGGCGGGCTGATCAGGGACTCGGTGATCGCCGAGTCGGCGGTGCCCCACTTGGCCAGGATCTGCCGGTAGCTGCCGTCCTTGATCAGCTGGTTGACGGCGGCCTGGAAGGCGGGGGTGAGCGCGGAGCCCTTCTTGAACGCGAAGCCCACGTCGAGCCGGTGGAACTCGCCGACGAACCGGGTCTTCGAGCTCGGCTGGGCGGCCTGGTAGCGCAGGCCGTTGATGGTGGACATCACCACGTCGAGGCGGCCCTGCTGGAGGCCGGTGACCACGGCGCCGTTCTCGGCGAACACCTTCACCTCGTACGGCTTCTTCCCGGCCTGCGCGCAGACGTCCTTCTTGGCGTTCAGGGTGGCCTCGAAGGTGGTGCCCGCGCCGGTGCCGATGGTCAGGCCGCAGAGCTGGGTGAGGTCGGTGACGGTGTTCAGCGCCGTGTTGTCCGCGCGGACCGCGAAGCCCTGGCCGTCGTCGATGTAGGTGACGAAGTCGATGGTCTTCAGCCGGGCCGCGGTGACGCCGAAGTTGCCGGTGCCGACGTCGTACTTGCCGCTGCCGAGCGCGGGCAGGATGGTCTCGAACGCGGCGTCCTCGCGCTGCACGGTGATGCCGAGCACCTTGGCCACGGCGTCGACCAGGTCGACGTCCAGTCCGGCGAGTTCGCGCTTGCCCTCGGGGTAGTAGGCGCCGGGCGGGGTGCCGACCGCGCCGCCGAGCTTGATGCTGCCCGCGGCGCGGACCTCGGGGGGCAGCAGGGCGGCGGCGGCCTCGTTCTTCCGCACGCCCGACAGCACGTCCTGGCCCGGCTGGATGCCGACCGGTGCGGCCTTGGCCCCGGCGGCCGGGTCGGAGCCGCAGCCGGCCAGCGCCAGGACGGCGGCGGTGGCCAGGGCGACGGGGAGGTGACGCTTCATCGGGGCGGTGCCTTTCCGGCCGGCGGGGCGGCCGTGCCAGTGGTGAGCGGGTGTCCCCGGACGGGAGGGGCCCGGGGCCGGGCCGCGCCCGGGCAGCCCGAGGCGGCCCTCGGCGCGGTGACGGGTGCGGTGGAACGGCCCGGGGCGGACCGGCGGGTCGGCGCGTGACGGGGCGCCGGCGGGAGCGGAGCTGGAGGGTGGGAAGAGGCGGCAGCGTGGGCCTGTTCGTCCGCCTGGGCAGGCGGGTTCCCGGCCCGCGACGGGGCGACCGAGGGAGGACTCCCGGGGGAGGAAAGGGCCGGTCAGGCGGCCCGCTGCCGGGTCAGCCGCAACACGCTGCGGACCACACCCGACCGAAGTCGATGTGGCCGCGCGTCACAAGGGCGGGCTGCTCGGCTGTCATGTCGAACAGTTGAACAGTGCCGCCGAGAGTCCGTCAACCTTTCCCCGCAGGACGAAACACCGACGTCACACCGGCGTCCTTGACACCCGCCGCCCGCGCCCGCGTACGATCGGAGCGGAGCGAGTACTGCCCGGGTCCGGGGCCCAACAGCCTTCGGACCCAGCCGCGTTGAGGGACGCGGCGCGCGTGAGTGACGGCATGCGGCCACCGCCTGCCCCGCCGCCCCATGGAGCCCTCAATGGCCTCGCCCGCCGTCCCGTCGCCCGGCGTCCTGCCCGCGCCGAAGACCGCCGCCGACCCGCCCGCGACCACCCCGGCCGTCCCGGTCACCCCGACCACTCCGGCCGCCCCGGTCACTCCGGCCGTCCCCGACCGTCCGCTGTCCGCGCTGCCGATCGTGCCGCGCCGCCGCCCCTGGCGGTACGTCAGCGGCGGCCTGGCGCTGCTCGCCGCCGTGCTGCTGGTGCGCGCGCTGGCCGCCAACCCGGCCTTCGAGTGGACGGTGGTCGGCCAGTACCTGACCTCCGCCTCGATCCTGCGCGGCCTGCTGCTGACGCTCTGGATGACCGCCGCGGTGACCGCCCTCGGCTTCCTGCTCGGCACCGTTCTCGCGGTGGCCCGGCTCTCCGGCAATCCGGTTCTGCAGAGCCTGAGTTGGGGATTCGTCTGGATCTTCCGGGCCACCCCGCTGCTGGTCCAGCTGCTGTTCTGGTTCAACATCGGGGCGCTCTGGCCGACCCTGTCGCTGAGCCTGCCGCTCGGCGGCGAGCTGTTCGAACTGAAGACCGTCAACCTGCTCGGCCCGGCGCTCACCGCCGTCATCGGCCTGACCCTGCACGAGGCCGCGTTCGCCGCCGAGGTGGTCCGCTCCGGCGTCCTCTCGGTCGACCAGGGCCAACTGGAGGCCGCCGCCTCGCTCGGCCTCGGCCGCGGCCGGCTGCTGCGCCGGATCGTGCTGCCGCAGGCCATGCGGGCGATCCTGCCGCCCGCCGGGAACATGCTGATCGGCACCCTCAAGGGCACCTCGGTGATCAGCGTGCTGGCCGTCCACGACCTGCTGTTCTCGGCCCAGTTGATCTACAACCAGACGTACCAGGTGATCCCGCTGCTGACCGTCGCCACCCTCTGGTACGTGGCGGTGACCAGCCTGCTCTCGGTCGGCCAGTACTACCTGGAGCGGCACTTCGCCCGCGGCGCCGGCCGCGAGGGCCCGCCGCCCACCCCCTGGCAGCGCGCCCGGGCCGCCGTCCGCACCGCGACCGGGCGGTGACCGCGATGCCCGTCCTGGTCGTGGTCGGAGCCGGGCCGCGCGGCACCGGCCTGCTGGAGCGGATCGCCGCCAACGCTCCCGAACTGCTCGCCCCCGGCGTCGCATTGGACGTCCACCTGGTCGACCCGCACCCGCCCGGCGGCGGGCGGATCTGGCGGCACGAGCAGTCCCCGCTGCTGCGGATGAACTCGATGGCCGAGGACGTCACCATGTTCACCGACGAGCGCACCACCATGGACGGCCCGGTCCGCCCCGGCCCCTCGCTCGCCGAGTGGGCCGCCGACCCGGCCGCCTTCCCGCCGCACCTGCCGGTGGACGACCCCGAGGTCGACCGCGAACTGCGCGCCCTGGCCGCCACCGACTTCCCCACCCGGCGCGCCCAGAGCGCCTACCTGGACTGGGTGTTCCACCGCTCGGTCTCCGAACTGCCGGACAACATACGGCTGTTCGTCCACCAGGGCACCGTCCTGCGGATCACCGGCGAGCCGGACGGGCCGCAGCGCGTCCACCTCGCCGACACCGTGCTGCTCGCCGACCGGGTGGTGCTCGCCCTCGGCCACCTCGACGCCGCCCCCGGCCCCGAGACCGCCGAGGCCCGGGCCTTCGCCGCCCGGCACGGCCGCCGCTACCTGCCGCCCGCCTTCACCGCCGACTCCGACCTGTCCGGCCTCGCCCCGGGCGAGCACGTGGTGGTCCGCGGCCTCGGCCTGGCCTTCGTCGACCTGGTCGCGATGCTCACCGAGGGCCGCGGCGGCCGCTTCACCCCGCTGCCCGGCGGCGGCCTGCGCTACCACCCCTCCGGCCGCGAACCCGTGCTGCACGCCGGCTCCCGGCGCGGCGTCCCGTACCACGCCAAGACCGGCTACCGGCTCCAGGGCCCGCCCCCGGCACTCCCCCGCTACTTCGGACCCGACCTCGAACTCCCTGACGGGCCGCTGGAGTTCCGCCGCGACCTGTGGCCCGCGATGGCCAAGGAGATCGGCTACGGCTACTACCACGAACTGTTCCATGGCCACCCCGAGCGCACCGCGCTGCCCTGGTCCGGGTTCCTGGCCGACTACGACCGGCACGACTGGTACAGCCCGGAGCGCGAGGAGCTGGTCGCCGCCGCCGTCCCCGACCCCGCGGACCGGCTCGACCTGGAACGCCTGGACCGCCCGCTCACCGGCCTGCGGGTCGGCAGCCCCGAGGAGCTCCGCCGGCACCTGCACGCCCACCTGCGCGCCGACCTGGCCCGCCGCTCCGACCTGCGGCACAGCGCCGACCTCGGCGCCTTCTTCGCCCTGCTCTCGCTCTACGTCCAGCTGATCCGGCTGCTCCCCGAGCACCCGCTCACCGCCCGCTCCACCGCCGCCGAACTCGACGGCTGGTGGACCGGCTTCTTCTCCTTCTACGCCTCCGGCCCGCCCGGCTTCCGGCTCGAACAGCTGCTCGCCCTCTCCGAGGCCGGACTGCTGCACTTCCTCGGCCCCGACACCCGGGTCGACCTCGACGAGGAGCACGGCACCTTCCGCGCCTCCTCCCCCGCCTTGCCCGGCCACGAGGTGCACGGCACCGCCCTGGTGGACGCCTTCCTGCCCCGGCACGTCCTCGACCGCACCGCCGACCCGCTGCTGCGCCAGCTCCTGCGCGACGGCCGGATCGCCGAGGAGCGCCTCACCGACCCCGACGGCCACCGCTACCACTCCGGCCTGCTCCGCACCGACCCCGACGCCCGGGTCCTCGACCCCGCCCTCGACGGCCTCCCGCACCCCCGGCGCACCGCCCTCGGCGCTCCCACCACCACCCGCGCCCCCGCCGCCTTCGCCCGCCCGCGCACCGACGCCCCGTCCTTCAAGCAGAACGACGCCGTCGCCCGAAGGCTCCTGACGGAGCTTCAGAAGGAGGTCTGACCCGGGCCGCCGTCCCGGCCGGTCCCGCCCCGGACCGGCCGGGACGCCGCCGCACGACACCCCCGCCCGCACCGGATACGCTCCCATCACCCCGAGCCCTCCGGAGAGTCCGCCATGGCCAAGCAGCCCCCGCACCGCGACCCCGCCCAGGACGCGCCGCACGTCGCCCCGCCGGCCCACGCCGCCGCCGGACTCCCCGCGATCGGCCACACCCTGCGGATGGCGTCCGAGCAGATGTCGCCCGGCCGGGTGCTCGCCACCCTGCGCAAGGTCAACCAGCCCGGCGGCTTCGACTGCCCCGGCTGCGCCTGGCCCGAGCCGGACAAGCCGCACCTCGCCGAGTTCTGCGAGAACGGCGCCAAGGCGGTCGCCGAGGAGGCCACCGAACGCCGGGTCACCCCGGCCTTCTTCGCCGCGCACCCGGTCGCCGAACTCGCCGACCGCTCCGGCTACTGGCTCGGCCAGCAGGGCCGGCTCACCACCCCGATGCTGCTCGACGAGGGCGCCGCCCACTACGCGCCGATCGGCTGGGACGACGCCTTCGCGCTGATCGCCGAGGAGCTGACCGCGCTCGGCTCCCCGGACGAGGCCGCCTTCTACACCTCGGGCCGCACCTCCAACGAGGCCGCCTTCGCCTACCAGCTGTTCGCCCGCCGGCTCGGCACCAACAACCTGCCGGACTGCTCCAACATGTGCCACGAGTCCTCGGGTTCGGCCCTCACCGAGACCCTCGGCGTCGGCAAGGGCAGCGTCTCGCTCAAGGACCTGTACCAGGCCGACCTGATCATCGTCGCGGGCCAGAACCCCGGCACCAACCACCCCCGGATGCTCTCCGCCCTGGAGCGCGCCAAGCGGGCCGGCGCGAAGATCGTCAGCGTCAACCCGCTGCCCGAGGCCGGGCTGGAGCGCTTCAAGAACCCGCAGACCCCGCGCGGCCTGGTCGGCGGCGGCACGAAGCTCACCGACCTGTTCCTGCAGATCCGGCTCGGCGGCGACCTCGCCCTGTTCCGCGCCCTCAACCACCTGCTGCTCACCACCCCGGGCGCGGTCGACGAGGCGTTCGTCGCCGAACACTGCGCGGGCTACCAGGAGTTCGCCGCCGAGGCCGCCGAGCTCGACCGGGCGGCCGTGCTGCGCGCCACCGGCCTGCCCTGGGAGCAGATCGAGGAGCTGCACCGGCTGGTGCTCGGCTCGCCGAAGATCATCGTCTGCTGGGCGATGGGCCTCACCCAGCACAAGCACTCCGTCCCCACCATCCGCGAGGTGGTCAACTTCCTGCTGCTGCGCGGCAACGTGGGCCGCCCGGGCGCCGGCGTCTGCCCCGTCCGCGGCCACAGCAACGTCCAGGGCGACCGCACCATGGGCATCTTCGAACGCCCCTCCGCCGCCTTCCTGGACGCCCTCGGCAAGGAGTTCGCCTTCGAGCCGCCGCGCGCGCACGGCCACGACACCGTGGACACCATCCGGGCCATGCGGGACGGCCGGGTCAAGGTGTTCTTCGCGATGGGCGGCAACTTCGTCTCGGCGAGCCCCGACACCGACACCACCGAGGCGGCGATGCGCAACTGCCGCCTCACCGTGCACGTCTCCACCAAGCTCAACCGCTCGCACCTGGTCACCGGCGCCCGTGCCCTGATCCTGCCCACCCTCGGCCGCACCGACCTGGACCGCACCGCCGCCGGGCCGCAGTTCGTCAGCGTCGAGGACTCGATGGGCATGGTGCACGCCTCCCGCGGCGGCCTCCGCCCGCCCGCCCCCGACCTGCTCTCCGAGGTCGCGATCGTCGCCCGGCTGGCCCGCGCCGCCCTCGGCCCCCAGGACCCCACCCCCTGGGAGGAGTTCGCCCTCGACTACGACCGGGTCCGCGAACGCATCGCCCGCGTCGTCCCCGGCTTCGACGACTACAACACCCGGGTCCGCCGCCCCGGCGGCTTCGCCCTCCCGCACGCCCCGCGCGACAGCCGGACCTTCCCCACCGCCACCGGGAAGGCCAACTTCACCGTCAACCCGCTGACCGCCCCCGAGGTCCCGCCCGGCCGCCTGCTGCTGCAGACCCTGCGCTCGCACGACCAGTACAACACCACGATCTACGGCCTGGACGACCGCTACCGCGGCATCACCGGCGGCCGCCGCGTCGTCCTGGTCAACCCCGCCGACGCCACCGAACTCGGCCTCGCCGACGGCCAGTACGTCGACCTGGTCGGCGAATGGGCCGACGGCGCCGAACGCCGCGCCCCCCGCTTCCGGGTCGTCCACTACCCCGTCGCCCGCGGCGGCGCCGCCGCCTACTACCCCGAGACCAACGTCCTGGTCCCGCTCGACTCCACCGCCGACATCAGCAACACCCCCACCTCCAAGGCGGTCGTCGTCCGCCTCGAACCGCAGACGCCCCGCTAGGGGCCCGGGGAACGGCGGCGCCGACCACGCGGGCGGCCGACGGGGCACGGAGGGCCGCCCCGGGTCGGGCCGCCCTCCACCCCGGCCCCGCTAACTCCCCGACGGCGACGGCACCTTGGAGCCCGCCGCACTCGCCGACCCCGCCCCCGAAGGCGCCCCGGAACCGGACGGCGTCCCCGACCCGCTCGGCTGCGTGCTCGGCGCAGGCGTGCTCGGCACGGTCGTCCCCGGCGTCGAGGGCGCGGGCGTCGAAGGCGCGGGCGTGCTCGGGTCGGGCGTCCCCGGAGTCGGCGTCCCGGGAGTCGGCGTCCCCGGCGCGGGAGGCGCCGGCGGGGTCGGCAGCGTCGAAGGCTTCGCCGGGGCGATCCGCACCGCGCCGATCTGCACGTCCGGCACCTTCCACGCACCGCCCGCGTCGTCCGCCGCGTCGTCCCCGTCCGGGCGCACCGCGCCCAGGATCGGCATCGCCCCGATCTGCGAGACCTTGACCACGTCGCCGGTGCGCGGCGCCTGCACGATGAGGCCGCCGCCGATGTACATCCCGATGTGGGTCGCGCCCACGTAGTAGACGATCAGGTCGCCGGGCCGGATCTGGTTCAGCGGGACGTGCTTGAGCTGGGCCCACTGCTCCTGGCTGGTGCGCGGGATCGCCCGCCCGGCGTGCAGCCAGGCCTGCGAGGTGAGCCCGGAGCAGTCGAAGACGTCCGGCCCGGAACCGCCCCAGACGTAGTCCTTGCCGAGTTGCTGGAGCGCCCAGGCGACGGCCTTGCGGCCCTGCACGGAGGGGGTGCGCTCGCCCTTGCCGAGCGCGCCGGAGGCCAGGAAGGCGAGCTGGGCCTCGTTGGCCTCGGCCTTCTCCAGCTCCTCCAGTTCGCCGCGCTGGGCGCCGGTCAGCGAGCCGACCAGCTGCTCGACCTCCTGCAGCTTCTTGGCGACGTCGTTCTTCGCGGTCTCCTGCTGGGTGGCGAGCGTCTTCGACTCGTCGACGGCCTGCTGCGCGGCCAGCCGGAGCGCGGCGAGGGTGTCCCGGTCGGCCTTGAGCCGGTCCAGGAACGCCTTCTGCGAGCGCCCGGCGGAGTCCAGCAGCTGGGCGATGACGACCGCCTCGTAGGGGTCGTCGGCCAGCAGCAGGTCGGCGTAGCCGGAGATCTGGTTGTTGCGGTACTGCGCGGCGGCGAGCTGCGCGGCCAGGTTGCTGCCGGTCTCGACGGCGTCCTGCTGCCGGTCGGCGCGGGCGTTGAGGTCCTGGACGGTGGCCTGCTGCTCGGCGAGCCGGGCGACGGTGCCGTTGTACTGCTCGGTGGCGGTCTCGGCCTGCTGGTACAGGTCGTGGACCTGCTTGAGCAGCGGCCCGAGGGTGCGCTTGGCGTCGGCCAGCGGGTCGGCCCCGGCGGAGATGCCGATCAGCGCGCCCGGTTCGGGGGCCGCGTACGCGGCGGTGGCGAACGGCAGGGTGAGCGCGGCGGCGGCCAGCACCGCTCCGCAGCGCAGCGCGGCGCGCACCCACGGCCGCAGCCCCGTCGACTCCGTGCGCTGCCCAGCCCCCATCGACCGGCCCTCCCCTGATTGTCCGTCGGCGATCGGTCGATCCTGCCACGGGAGGGGGCTCCAGCGGCAGGTGCTTTACCGGCCGCCCGGTGAATTCTCATCGGTCCGGGGTGTGACACCCCTCTCACCCGGGGTGCCACGGGCACGTGGAATCAACGCTCCGGCAACTCCCGGGCCACGAACGGAACCGCGACTCCGTGTCGAGTTAACCTCCCGTTCACCGAGGCTTCCTACCGTCACCGAGGACAGCAACGTCAGTCCGACCACTTCGACGATTGTTTGGGTATGGAACACATCACGTTCCTGGTGGCCGTTGTGATCATCACGGCGCTCGCCTTCGACTTCACGAACGGCTTCCACGACACCGCCAACGCGATGGCCACCTCCATCGCCACCGGCGCGCTCAAGCCCAAGGTCGCCGTCGCGATCGCGGCGGTGCTGAACTTCGCCGGGGCCTTCCTCTCCGTCAAGGTCGCCACCACCATCTCGGGCGGCCTGGTCAACGAGAAGTCCGGGCTGCAGCCCTCGATCATCTTCGCCGCCCTGGTCGGCGCGATCCTGTGGAACCTGCTGACCTGGCTCAAGGGCCTGCCCTCGTCCTCCTCGCACGCGCTGTACGGCGGCCTGATCGGCGCCACCGTGGTCGGCGTCGGGATGCACGGCGTCAACTTCACCACCGTGGTCTCGAAGATCCTGATCCCGGCGGTGGCCTCGCCGATCATCGCGGGCCTGGCCTCCTGGGGCGCGACCAAGCTGGCGTACCTGATCACCGGCGGCGCGCCGAAGGCGAGCACCGAGAAGGGCTTCCGCCGCGGGCAGATCTTCTCCTCGTCGCTGATCTCGCTGGCGCACGGCACCAACGACGCCCAGAAGACGATGGGCATCATCACGCTGACCCTGATCTCGGCCGGCCAGCTGCACAAGGGCGACGGCCCGCCGACCTGGGTGATCGTCAGCGCCGGTCTGGCGATCGCGCTGGGCACCTACATGGGCGGCTGGCGGATCATCCGCTCGATGGGATCGGGCCTGGCCGACATCCGGCCGCCGCAGGGCTTCGCCTCGGAGACCGCGGCCGCGGCCGTGATCCTGACCTCCTCGCACATGGGCTACGGCCTGTCCACCACCCAGGTCTGCTCCGGCGGCATCATGGGCGCCGGCCTCGGCGGCCCGTCCGGCAAGCTGCGCTGGGGCATGGTCCGGCGGATGGCCTACACCTGGGGCCTGACCCTGCCGGCCGCCGCGGTGGTCTCCGGCGCGGCCGCCTTCGTCGCCGACAAGGGCGACTGGGGCGTGGCGCTGGTCGGCCTGGCGCTGGTGCTGGGCGCGGGCTCGATGTGGCTGATCTCCCGCCGCCAGCCGGTGCACGCGGACAACGTCAACCAGCCCACCCAGGTCGAGGTCCCGGTCACGGCCGGCCCGACCGCCCCCGCCACCACCATCGCGGCCTGAGAGGACGTCCGCCATGAACATCAAGTGGGCCGCACTGGCCGAGACCGCGGGCGTCAGCCTGCTCGTCACCCTCGCGGTGGTGGTCGTCTTCGCCCTGGGCAACCTCGCCCTCTCCCGCCGGGAGGCCGCCGTCGCGGCGGGCACCGGCGGCCGGGGCGTCCCCGCCCTGGTCGCCGCGGGCGTCTGCTTCGCGGCCTGCGCGGCGGCGGTGCTGTACGGCATCTCGCTGATCGCCTCGAAGTAGCACCCCCGGCACGCGTACGACGAAGGCCCCCGCCGGTGCGGCGGGGGCCTTCGTCGTACGCGCCGCGGGCTACCGGACCGCGGCGGGGGCCTTCTCGGCCGCCGGGGCGACGGGCGCGTCCTGCGCGGTGCGCAGCGGCACCTCGCGGATGAACAGCACCAGCAGGAAGCCCACCGCCGCGAACGGGGCGGCGATCAGGAAGACGGTGCCGACGCCGTGCCCGAACGCGTCGGTGATCAGCGGGACGACCTGCGCGGGCAGCTTCTTCAGGTCGGGGATGCCGTCGCCGCCCGCCCCGGCGGCGGGCAGGCCGGCCTTGGCGAAGTTCTCGGCGGTGTACGAGGCGACCCTGTGGCCGAGCAGCGCGCCGAGCGCGGAGACGCCCATCGCGCCGCCCATGGTGCGGAAGAAGGTGACGGTCGAACTGGCCGCGCCGAGTTCGTGGCGCGGGACGGTGTTCTGCACCGCCAGCACCAGGTTCTGGCTGGTCAGGCCGAGGCCGACGCCGGCCACCGCCATGTAGAGGGCGAGCAGCGGGTAGGGGCTGTCGGCGCGGGCGGTGCCCAGCAGGCCGAGGCCGACGGCGAGCAGCGCGGTGCCGCCGACCAGGTAGCCCTTCCACTTGCCGTACTTGGTGATCAGCTTGCCGGCCACGGTGGAGGAGGCGGCCAGGCCGAGGATCATCGGCAGGGTGAGCAGGCCGGCCTGGGTGGGGGTCTTCTCCTTGGCGAGCTGGAAGTACTGGCCGAGGAAGGTGGTGGTGCCGTACATGCCGACGCCGACGAAGGCGGAGGCCACCGCGGCGAGCGTGACGGTGCGGTGCCGGAACAGGTCGAGCGGGATCAGCGGTTCGGCGGCGCGCTTCTCGACGGCGACGAACAGCCCGGCCAGCGCGAGGCCGCCGAGCACCATGGCGGCGGTCTGCCAGGACACCCAGTCGTAGTTCTTCCCGGCCAGCGAGATCCAGATCATCAGCAGGCTGACCGAGGCGGTGATCAGGGTGGCGCCGAGGTAGTCGATCTTCGGCTTGCGGACGGGGGCCTCGGGCAGCTTGAGGGTGCGCTGCAGCACCAGGATCGCGACCAGCGCGAACGGGACGCCGACGTAGAAGCACCAGCGCCAGCCGAGCCAGGGGGTGTCCACGATGACGCCGCCGATCAGCGGGCCGCCGATGGTGGCGAGTGCGAAGACGGCACCGAAGTAGCCGCTGTAGCGGCCGCGTTCGCGCGGCGGGACCATCGCGGCCAGGCAGATCTGGCCGAGCGCGATCACGCCGCCCGCGCCGATGCCCTGCAGCACCCGGCAGAAGATCAGCATGCCGATGCTCTGCGACAGGCCGGCCAGCGCCGAGGAGAGCACGTAGATCACCATGGCGATCTGCACCAGCAGCTTCTTGCTGACCAGGTCGGAGAGCTTGCCCCAGAGCGGGGTGGCGGCGGTGATCGAGAGCAGCGCGGCGGTGACGATCCAGGTGTAGGCGGACTCGCCGCCGTGCAGGTCGGTGAGGATCCGCGGCAGTGCGTTGGAGACGACCGTCGAGGAGAGCACGGCCACGAACAGACCGAGCAGCAGTCCCGAGAGGGCTTCGAGCACTTGGCGGTGGGACATCCGGTCCTGGGGCGGTGCGGGTACGGGCGTCGACATGCGCTTCCTTCGACTGGTCCTTCGAGCGAGAATTCGTTGCCTCAGGCAACTATACGCTGATAGTTGACTAAGGCAACCTTCTTCAAGCCCAGGCAAAGACCCCGCGCCTCAGACGCCCTCGGTCAGCTCGTTGAACCGCTCCAGCAGCCGGGCGAACTGCTCCAGCTCGGCGAGCTCCCAGCCCGCCAGCGAGTCCCGGAACCGCCCCATCCGCACCGCCCGGGCGGCCGCGAAGCGGCGCTCGCCCTCCTCGGTCAGCGACACCAGCGAGGCCCGCCGGTCCAGCGGGTCGGTCTCCCGCCGCAGCAGCCCCAGCTCCTCGATCGCCCGGATCTGCCGGCTCACCGTCGCCTTGCCCACCCCGAAGTGCAGCCCGACGTCGGTCACCCGGGCCCGCCCGGCCTCCCGGATGAACGCCAGCAGCACGTACGCCCCGGCCTCCAGCTCGGGGTGGACCAGTCGGGAGACCTCCGCCGCCCGGGTCCGACTGCGCCGGAACAGCGTCGCCACCTCGCGCTCGACCGCGAGGAAGGCCGGCTCGGCGGCGTTCCGCTCGCCCACGGGGTCGTCCATGGCGCTCAGTATCGCGCAGCGCGCCTCCCCCGCGCGGCAACTGTTTCATGATATGAAGTTTCCGTTTTCACACCTATTGCCGCATTGCCCTGCCCGCCAGGCAGTGCCCGGACCGACGAGGGAGACGCCCCACCATGGCCACCACGGCAGAGCCGCGGAAAGGATTCGCCGACGAACTGAGGGACGCGGTGACACCGCGCGCCTTCCTCCTGGTCGTCGCCGTCCTGCTGCTGCAGCTGGGCTTCATCACCTCGTACGTGGGTGCCCTGCACCAGCCGAAGCCGCACGAGCTGTCCATCGCGGTGGTCGCCCCGCCCGAGACCGCCCCCAAGCTGGTCGGCGCGCTGGACGCCGTGCCGAACGACGCGGTGCGCGCCTCCACCGCACCGGACGCGGCCACCGCCGAGTCCCTGATCAAGGACCAGAAGATCTACGCGGCCTGGGTGGTCGACCCGACCGGCACCGAGGACCGGCTGCTGGTCGCCGAGGCCCGCGGCCCGGCCGCCTCGACCGCCGCCGAGACCATCGTCACCAAGCTGGCCGCCTCCCAGCACCGCACCGTCGTGGTGGACGACGTGATCCCGCTGGCGTCCGGCGACGCCAAGGGCCTGTCCTCCTTCTACCTGGTGGTCGGCTGGTGCGTCGGCGGCTACCTGGTCGCCTCGATCCTCGGCATCAGCGCCGGCTCCCGGCCCGCCAACACCGGTCGGGCGCTGATCCGGCTCGGCACGCTCGCGCTGTACTCGGTCGCGGCCGGCCTGGGCGGCGCGCTGATCACCGGCCCGATCCTGGACGCGCTGCCCGGCTCGATCGCCGCCCTCACCTGCATCGGGGCGCTGGTGGTGTTCTCGGTCGGCGCCGTCACGATGGCCATGGAGTGCCTGTTCGGCGTGGTCGGCATCGGCCTGGCGGTGCTGGTCTTCGTGGTGCTGGGCAACCCCAGCGCGGGCGGCGTCTACCCGGCGCCGATGCTGCCCGCGTTCTGGCGGGCGATCGGCGAGTGGATCCCGAACGGCGCGGGCACCTCGGCCACCCGCTCGATCGCCTACCTGGACTCCACCCACCTGCTGGGCCCGATCATGGTCCTGCTGGTCTGGGCGGTGATCGGCGTCGCGGTCACCTTCGCCGCGGTGGCCCGGAAACCGCGACTCGGCCGCCCCGTCCCCTCCGGGACGTGACGGCCGAGCGGTGAGCGCGGACCGGGGGCGGGGGGGGTCAGACCCGCTCGGGCTCCAGCCCCGGCTCCTGGTCCTGCTGCTCGCCGGCCACCCGGTCGGAGAACTGGGTGAACACGAAGCGGTTCATCGCCCAGAAGCGGAACGCCATCGCCAGCAGGGTGCCGATGATCATGCCGCTGAAGAAGTCCGCGACCTCCTGGGCGAAGTGCGTGACGTCCGGCTCACGGAAGTCGAACAGGTACCGGGAGGCCACCAGCGGGAGGTCGTTCACCCCGATCGCCAGGGCGCTGACCACGAAGAAGCCCGCGGCCTCCCGCTTGCGGCCGGCCGCGCGGAACGACCACTGGCGGTTGAGCACGTACGAGACGACCGTGGTGATCACCGTCGCGATGGTGAGCGCCACCACGGGCTTGCTCTCCAGGACGGTCATCTTCAGGGCGAAGTTGATCAGCATGGTCAGCATGAAGCACGTTCCTCCGACCACGAGGAACTTGACCAGCTTGCGGTGCTTGACCAGGAACGGGCGGTAGCGCTCCGGGACCACGGCCAGCGCGCGCTGTGTAGGGGACGGCATGCGGGAAGTGTCCCATGCCCCCGGATCGGCAACCACCAGGGGCCTCGGAGCGGAACCGCTCCGAGGCCCCCGGTGTCGGATGCCGCCGGTCAGGCCGCCGCGACCAGCACCTCGGCCGGCTCCAGGGCCAGCCGCAGCACCTCGCGGACGTCCGACACCAGGTGCACCGTCAGGCGTTCCAGCACCTCGGCGGGCAGATCGTCGAGGTCCGGCTCGTTCCGGCCCGGCAGGATCACGGTGGTGATCCCGGCCCGGTCGGCGGCCAGCAGCTTCTGCTTCACGCCGCCGATCGGCAGCACCCGGCCGGTGAGAGAAACCTCACCCGTCATCGCCACCTCGGCCCGCACCCGGCGGCCGGACAGCAGCGAGGCCAGTGCCGTGGTCATCGTGATGCCCGCGCTCGGGCCGTCCTTCGGCACCGCGCCGGCCGGCACGTGCAGGTGGATGCCCCGCTCGCGCAGGCCGGTCACCGGCAGCTCCAGCTCGGCGCCGTGCGAGCGCAGGTAGGAGAGCGCGATGTGCGCCGACTCCTTCATCACGTCGCCCAGCTGCCCGGTCAGCGTCAGCCCGGTCGAGCCGGTCTCGGCGTCCGCCAGCGAGGCCTCGATGTAGAGGACGTCGCCGCCGGCCCCGGTCGCCGCCAGCGCCGTCGCCACGCCCGGGACCGCGGTGCGCCGCACCGCGGGCTCCTGCGCGGACTCCGGCACGTGGTGCGGCCGCCCGAGCAGCGCCCGCAGGTCCTCGGCGCCGACCGCGGCGGGCAGCTCGCGCTGCCCGAGCTCGGCCTGCGCGGCGACCTTGCGCAGGATGCGCTCGATCGACCGCTCCAGCGTCCGGACCCCGGCCTCCCGGGTGTACTCGGCGGCCAGCTTGCGCAGCGCCGCCTCGTCCACCGTGAGGTCCCGCTCGGTCAGCCCGGCCCGGGAGCGCTGCCGGGGCAGCAGGTGGTCGCGGGCGATGGCGACCTTCTCGTCCTCGGTGTAGCCGTCCAGCCGAACCAGGTCCATCCGGTCCAGCAGCGGTCCGGGGATCGACTCCAGCACGTTGGCGGTGGCCAGGAAGACCACGTCGGACAGGTCGAGCTCGACCTCCAGGTAGTGGTCCCGGAAGGTGTGGTTCTGCGCCGGGTCCAGCACCTCCAGCAGCGCCGCCGCCGGGTCGCCCCGGTAGTCCGAGCCGACCTTGTCGATCTCGTCCAGCAGCACCACCGGGTTCATCGTCCCGGCCTCCTTGATCGCGCGGACGATCCGGCCCGGGATCGAGCCGACGTACGTCCGCCGGTGGCCGCGGATCTCCGCCTCGTCCCGGACGCCGCCCAGCGCGACCCGGACGAACGAGCGGCCCATCGCCTTCGCCACCGACTCGCCCAGCGAGGTCTTGCCCACCCCGGGCGGCCCGACCAGCGCCAGCACCGCGCCCCCTCGCCGGCCGCCGATCTGCCCGAGCCCCTGCTCGGCCCGGCGCTTGCGGACGGCCAGGTACTCGACGATCCGGTCCTTCACGTCGGCCAGGCCGGTGTGGTCGGCGTCCAGCACGGCGCGGGCGGCGGCGATGTCGTACGCGTCCTCGGAACGCTCGTTCCACGGCAGTTCGAGGACGGTGTCCAGCCAGGTGCGGATCCAGGAGCCCTCGGGCGACTGGTCACTGGACCGCTCCAGCTTGTCGACCTCCTTGAGCGCCGCCTCGCGCACCTTCTCCGGCAGCGCGGCCGCCTCCACCCGCGCCCGGTAGTCCTCCTCCTCGGTGCCCGTCCCGCCGTTCAGCTCGGCCAGCTCCTTGCGGACCGCCTCCAGCTGGCGGCGCAGCAGGAACTCCTTCTGCTGCTTGGCCACGCCCTCCTCGACGTCCTTGCGGATGGTGTCGTTGACCTCCTCCTCGGCGAGGTGGTCGCGGAGCAGGCCGAGCGCGTACTCCAGCCGGGCCGGGCGGTCGGCCTCCAGCAGCACCTTGAGCTTCTGCTCGGCGGTGGCGAACGGCGCGTAGCCGATGTTGTCGGCCAGCTCGCCGATGTCCTCGATCGCGGCCACCCGGTCGACGATCTGCCAGGCCCCGCGCCGGCGCAGCCACTGGGTGGAGAGCGCCTTGTACTCCTTGACCAGCTCGGCGGCCCGGCCGGCCACGGGCAGGCCCTGGTCGGACTCCTTGAACGGCGTGGTCTCCACCCAGAGCGCCGCGCCGGGGCCGGTCGTTCCGGCCCCGATCCGGACCCGTCGGACGGCCCGGACCAGCGCCGCCGGGTCGCCGTCGGCCAGCCGGCCGACCTGCTCGACCGTCGCCAGCGCGCCGACCGCCGCGTACGAGCCGTCCAGCCGGGGCACCAGCAGCACCTGCGGCTTGCCGCCGCCGCTGCCCGCCCGGGCCGCCTCCACGGCGGCCCGCACCTCGGGGTCGGAGAGCTCCAGCGGCACCACCATGCCGGGGAGCACCACCTCGTCGTCGAGCGGCAGCACCGGCAGAGTGAGCGGAACGGACGTCGATGCCATGATCTCTCCCCAGTCAGTGAAGTTGAGTTGACCTGACTAAGGTTCGGCGCGCGGGGATTGTTCCCCGGCCGGTGTTCACCGTGGGAGAACACCGGGGCACGGCGGAGAACAGCCCGGAACGCGCCGGAACCGCGGCGCCCGGGGGAGGTCCGGGAGGCCGCGGTTCCGAAGGGGGCGGGGCTCAGCCCTCGGCGGGCACCGCCTGCGGCCGGGACTGCCACGCCGGGGCACGCCCCGGACGGCGCGGGCGGCGCGGCCCGCGCCCCCGCAGCAGCGGCCAGAGCGCGACGCCGACCGCCAGCGCGGCCGGGTGGCCGACCGAGGTGACCAGGTCCGGGTCGGAGGCCAGCTGGTGCGCGATCAGGGCGACCCCGCCACCGAGCGCGAGGGTCCGCCCGGTCGGGCCGAGCAGCCCGGCCAGCGCGCCGAGCGAGGTGAGGACGCCGTACGAGACGCCGATGTCCATCGCGTCCAGCACGCCGGGCTCGGCGCCGCCCGCGGCCACCGTGGCCACCGCCACGCCCTGCGAGAGCAGCGTCGCCGCGACGTGGCCGGCCCCGAAGACGCCGAGGGCACGAAGGCCGCCGATCCGTCGTTCCAAGGGGGCGACGGTGACGGCGAAGGCCCAGAAGTAGGGCATCCACACCGGGCCGGCGACCCACAGGCCGCTGCCGACCAGGGAGAGCGCGGGGTGGACGAGCAGGTTGTGCGCGTCGGTGGAGGACAGCTCCTGGAGCCGGTGCACCGTCCCGGGGTCGCCGAAGCGCGCGTACAGGGTGGTGCCGAGCAACAGGGTGAGGTAACCGAGGGCGAACGGGTTGCCCCGCGGGGTCGGCAGGGCCCGCAGCCCCGGCCGGAGGAGCCGCCTCCGCAGTTCCGCACTGGTCATGGTGCCTCCCGGGCTGTCCGTCATGCCCAAGATACGGGTGGCGACTGAGAGGTGTCTGAGGAAGTCCTGTGAAGACCTTTGTGCCCCCATGCCTCGCTCGCACACGTACCGTTACAGGTCGCGACCGCTGCGGGTAAGGTAGCGGCCCGTGCCCGTCCGATCGGGGACCTGCCAAACGTGACCTGGTCGCGGGCCGGGCACACTCATGACGGAACCAACGGAAACAAGACGACTACGAGCGGCGCCCGCTGTCCCACAGGCAGTCGGCCCGCAGGCCCTGGGGGCGGTGGCGTGACCGTGACAGAGATCCAGCAAGAGACGAACAGCGGTGGGCAGGTGGGCACCCAGCGACGGGTGCTCGTCGTGGAGGACGAGCCGACGATCGCGGAGTCGATCGCCGCCCGGCTCGGCGCCGAGGGCTTCAAGGTGGCGGTGGCCCACGACGGGCCGGGCGCGGTGGACGGCTTCCACACCTGGCAGCCGGACCTGGTGGTGCTCGACATCATGCTGCCGGGCTTCGACGGCCTGGAGGTGTGCCGCCGCATCCAGGCCCAGCGCCCGGTGCCGGTGCTGATGCTGACCGCGCGGGACGACGAGACCGACCTGCTGGTGGGCCTGGGCGTCGGCGCGGACGACTACATGACCAAGCCGTTCTCGATGCGCGAGCTGGCGGCCCGGGTGAACGTGCTGCTCCGCCGGGTCGAGCGGGCCCAGCAGGCCGCCCGCACCCCCGCCCTGGGCTCGCTGCGGTTCGGCGAGCTGGAGATCGACCACGTGCAGCGCCGGGTCCGGCTGGGCGCCGGCGACGTGCACCTGACGCCGACCGAGTTCGACCTGCTGGCCTGCCTGGCCGCGCAGCCGCGCGCGGTGCTGACCAGGGAGCAGCTGCTGGCCGAGGTGTGGGACTGGACCGACGCGTCCGGGACCCGCACGGTGGACAGCCACGTGAAGGCGCTGCGCCGGAAGATCGGCGCCAGCTGGATCCGCACGGTGCACGGCGTGGGCTACGCGCTGGAGGCCCCGCTGTCCTGACCGGGCACCGCCGGCACGGGCCTCCGGGGGGCCCGCACGGCGCCCGGCCGTCCCCCCGGGGGACGAGTCCGCACGACCAGGTCCTGACGACCAGGGGCACCATGACCTTTCCGCAGCAACGCAACGGGGAAGCCGAACCGGCCGCCCCGCGACCCCCGCTGGCGGTGCGCGCCGCGCGCCGGGTGTGGGCCGACATCCGCCCGTTCGACCCGGTCCGCTCGATCAAGGGCAAGCTGGCCCTGCTGGTGGTCGTCTCGGTGGTGCTGGCCACCGGCATGGTGGTGGTCGCGATCCGGTCGGAGACCCAGATCCGGATCATCATGATCTTCTCGCTGATCGCCTCGCTGCTGTTCATGCAGTTCCTGGCGAACGGCCTGACGGCGCCGCTGCGCGACATGACGGCAGCGGCCCGGTCGATGGCCGAGGGCGACTACAGCGCCCGGGTGGACGTCTCCTCCCGGGACGAGATCGGCGAGCTGGCCGACACCTTCAACCGGATGGCGGGCGACCTGGAGGCGGCCGACCGGCACCGCCGGGAGCTGATCGCCAACGTCTCGCACGAGCTGCGGACCCCGATCGCGGCGCTGCGCGGCCTGCTGGAGAACGTGGTCGACGGCGTGGTGAAGCCGGACCCGAGGAACCTGGGCACCGCGCTGGAGCAGACCGAGCGGCTGGGCCGCCTGGTCACCCACCTGCTGGACCTGTCGAAGCTGGACGACGGCGTGGTCCCGCTGGACTCCCGCCCGTTCCAGGTCCGCCCGTTCCTGGAGGGCGTGCTGCGCGGCCTGACGGTGGACGGGGCGGTGGCGGGCGGCGCGTACGCGCGGCGCGCGGACGTCCGGCTGGCCGTCGAGGTGCAGCCGGCCCAGCTGGCCGCGGTGGCGGACGCGGAGCGGCTGCACCAGGTGGTGGCCAACCTGGTGGACAACGCCTGCAAGCACTCGCCGGAGGGCGGCACCGTGACGGTGCGGGCCCGGGCGGCCGAGGGCGGCGGGCTGCTGCTGGAGGTCGAGGACCAGGGCCCGGGCATCCCGCCCGCGGACCGGGAGCGGGTGTTCGAGCGGTTCGGCCGGAGCGGTGCGCCGACCGCGCTGGGCCCCGGCAGCGACGGCGGGACGGGCCTGGGCCTGGCGATCGCGCGCTGGGCGGTGGACCTGCACGGCGGCCGGATCCGGGTGGCGGAGGCGGCCGCGGGCTGCCGGATCGAGGTCACTCTCCCGGGTGAGGCTCCGGTGCTCGCCTAGCTTGTGGCGGAATCGGTACAAACCGGCGTCCGGCCCTGTCGGGCCGCTCCCGGGCCGGGCCGGGCAAGTGGTCCAGACCACTGCTTTGTCCGATTTTCCACAGGTATGACCACGATCGACCACGGGCCTTGTTCCCTGCTTTCCGGCACCTCTAACGCTCGGTTCCGGCCAAAAATCGCTCCGACAATGTGATCTGGGCGACGCCTGCCCACCGGGGACTGCGCGATCACTCGTGGGAGGCGTAGCCTTAATCCCCGCTGTCCACCATCCCAAAAGGAAGCGGAAGAGGGCGGTTGCCCCGTGTCGCCACACCAAGAAACCCCCAGCTCGGCAAGTTCCACTGGCTTCGGCCCCAATGAGTGGCTCGTCGACGAGATCTACCAGCAGTACCTCCAGGACCCGGCCTCGGTCGATCGTGCCTGGTGGGACTTTTTCGCCGACTACAAGCCCGGTACCGAGGTGACTCCAGTGACCCAGGCCGCACCGGTCGGCGCCCAGCCGGCCCCTGTCGCCGCTCCCGCCGCCGCAGCTCCGGCCGCGACCGCCCCCGCTGCCCCGGCCGCCGCTCCGGCGCCCGCGCAGCCGGTGGCCGCGCCCGCGCCGCTCGCGGCCGCCCCCGCCGCCCCGCCCGCGCCGAAGGCCGCCGCTCCGGCCGCCCCGGCGCCGGCCGCCGCGGCGGGCCCGGAGCTGGTGCAGCTGCGCGGCCCGGCCAAGGCCGTGGCGTCCAACATGGACGCCTCGTTGGAGGTTCCGACCGCCACCTCGGTGCGCGCGGTGCCCGCCAAGCTGTTGATCGACAACCGCATCGTCATCAACAACCACCTGCAGCGCGCCCGCGGCGGCAAGGTGTCCTTCACCCACCTGATCGGCTACGCGCTGGTGCAGGCCGTGAAGGCCAACCCGGGCATGAACTACACCTACAAGGTGGAGGACGGCAAGTCCTACCTGGTGAAGCCCGAGCACGTGAACCTGGGCCTCGCCATCGACCTGGTCAAGCCGAACGGCGACCGCCAGCTGGTCGTCGCGGCGATCAAGAAGGCCGAGACGCTCGACTTCTTCGGCTTCTGGCAGGCGTACGAGGACATCGTCCGCCGGGCCCGCGCCAACAAGCTGACCATGGACGACTTCACCGGCGTCACGGTCTCGCTGACCAACCCGGGCGGCATCGGCACCGTGCACTCCGTGCCGCGCCTGATGCAGAACCAGGGCACCATCGTCGGCGTCGGCGCGATGGAGTACCCGGCCGAGTTCCAGGGCTCCTCCCCGGAGACGCTGGCCCGCCTGGGCATCTCCAAGATCATGACGCTCACCTCGACCTACGACCACCGGGTCATCCAGGGTGCGGCGTCGGGCGAGTTCCTGCGCTCGATCCACCAGCTGCTGCTGGGCGCGAACAACTTCTACGACGAGGTGTTCGAGTCCCTCCGGATCCCGTACGAGCCGGTCCGCTGGGCCACCGACGTGGCGACCACCCACGACGACGAGGTCAACAAGACCGCGCGCGTCATGGAGCTGATCCACTCCTACCGGGTCCGCGGCCACCTGATGGCGGACACCGACCCGCTGGAGTACATGCAGCGGAAGCACCCCGACCTGGACGTGGTCCAGCACGGCCTCACCCTGTGGGACCTGGAGCGCGAGTTCGCGGTCGGCGGCTTCGGCGGCCAGAAGATGATGAAGCTCCGCGACATCCTCGGCCTGCTGCGCAACACCTACTGCCGCACCGTCGGCATCGAGTACATGCACATCCAGGACCCGGCGCAGCGCAGGTGGCTGCAGGACCGCCTGGAGAAGCCGTACACCAAGCCGGAGCGCGAGGAGCAGCTGCGCATCCTGCGCCGGCTGAACTCGGCCGAGGCGTTCGAGACCTTCCTGCAGACCAAGTACGTCGGGCAGAAGCGCTTCTCGCTGGAGGGCGGCGAGTCGCTCATCCCGCTGCTGGACGCCACCATCGACGCCGCCGCCGAGCACCGCCTCGACGAGGCCGTCATCGGCATGGCGCACCGCGGCCGCCTGAACGTGCTGGCGAACATCGTCGGCAAGCCGTACGGCAAGATCTTCGGCGAGTTCGAGGGCAACCTCGACCCGAAGTCGATGCACGGCTCCGGCGACGTGAAGTACCACCTCGGCTCCGAGGGCACCTTCACCGGCCTGGACGGCGAGACCATCAAGGTGTCGCTGGCCGCGAACCCGTCCCACCTGGAGGCCGTGGACCCGGTCGTCGAGGGCATCGCGCGCGCCAAGCAGGACATCCTGGACTTCGGCGGCACGACCTTCCCGGTGCTGCCGATCCAGATCCACGGCGACGCGGCCTTCGCGGGCCAGGGCGTGGTCGCGGAGACCCTGAACATGTCGCAGCTGCGCGGCTACCGCACCGGCGGCACCGTGCACATCGTGGTCAACAACCAGGTCGGCTTCACCGCCGCCCCGGCGTCCTCCCGCTCGTCGATGTACTGCACCGACGTGGCGCGGATGATCGAGGCCCCGATCTTCCACGTGAACGGCGACGACCCGGAGGCCGTGGTCCGGGTGGCCCGGCTGGCCTTCGAGTTCCGCGAGGCGTTCCACAAGGACGTCGTGATCGACCTCATCTGCTACCGCCGCCGCGGTCACAACGAGGCCGACAACCCGTCCTTCACCCAGCCGCTGATGTACGACCTGATCGACAAGAAGCGCTCGGTGCGCAAGCTGTACACCGAGGCGCTGATCGGTCGCGGCGACATCACCATGGAAGAGGCGGAGCAGGCGCTCCAGGACTTCCAGGGCCAGCTGGAGAAGGTGTTCTCCGAGGTCCGCGAGGCCACCACCGCCCCGGCGCCGGCCGAGACCGGCCGCCCGGTCGCGGACTTCCCGGTGTCGATCCAGACCGGCATCTCCGCCGAGATGGTCAAGCGGATCGCCGCCTCGCAGGTCAACCTGCCGGACTGGCTGACCGTGCACCCGCGCCTGCTGCCGCAGCTGCAGCGCCGCGCCGCCTCGGTCGAGGACAACACCATCGACTGGGCCACCGGCGAGGCGCTCGCCATCGGCTCGCTGCTGATGGAGGGCCACCCGGTCCGGCTGGCCGGCCAGGACTCGCGCCGCGGCACCTTCGGCCAGCGCCACGCGGTGCTGATCGACCGGAACACCGGCGAGGACTACACCCCGCTGATGTACCTGACCGAGGACCAGGCCCGGTTCACCGTCTACGACTCGCTGCTCAGCGAGTACGCGGCGATGGGCTTCGAGTACGGCTACTCGCTGACCCGCCCGAACGCGCTGGTCATGTGGGAGGCGCAGTTCGGCGACTTCGTCAACGGCGCGCAGACCATGGTCGACGAGTACATCTCGTCCGCCGAGCAGAAGTGGGGCCAGCACTCCGGCGTCACCCTCCTGCTGCCGCACGGCATGGAGGGCCAGGGCCCGGACCACTCGTCCGCCCGCCCGGAGCGCTTCCTGGCGCTGTGCGCGCAGGACAACATGACGGTCGCGATGCCGACCCTGCCGTCGAACTACTTCCACCTGCTGCGCTGGCAGGCGCACAACCCGCACCACAAGCCGCTGATCGTCTTCACCCCGAAGTCGATGCTGCGACTGAAGGCCGCGGCGTCCGCCACCTCCGAGTTCCTGAGCGGCTCGTTCCGCCCGGTGATCGGGGACAGCACGGTGGACCCGGCGCAGGTGCGCAAGGTGGTGATCACCTCCGGCAAGTTCTACTACGACCTGGAGGCGGCCCGGACCGAGCGCGGCATCACCGACACCGCGATCGTCCGCGTCGAGCGCCTGTACCCGCTGCCGATCGCGGAGCTCCAGGAGGAGCTGAGCCGCTACGGCGAGGACGTCCAGTTCGTCTGGGCGCAGGAGGAGCCGGCGAACCAGGGTGCCTGGCCGTTCATCGCGATGAACCTGGTCGACCACCTGCAGGTCGTGGTCGGCCGCTCGGGCGGCACCGCCCGGCTGCGCCGGGTCGCCCGCACGGCGTCCTCGGCCCCGGCGGTCGGTTCCGCGAAGCGGCACGGCGCCGAGCAGAAGGCGCTGCTCGACGAAGTGTTCTCGCTCTGACATCCCTTCGACCGGAGAAACCCCACCGTGTACTTCACCGACCGTGGCATCGAGGAACTGCAGAACCGACGTGGCGAGGAGGAGGTCAGCTTCGAGTGGCTGGCCGAGCGCCTGCGGGAGTTCGTGGACCTGAACCCGGACTTCGAGGTGCCGGTGGAGCGGCTGGCCACCTGGCTGGCCCGGTTGGACGACGAGGACGACGAGTGACCGTCTGACGGACGGTCAGCAGCACGGCCCGGAAGGCGTTTTCGCCTTCCGGGCCGTTCGCTTTCCCGGGGCGGCCCCGGCGCGACCCCGGGGTGGTTCTCGGGGCCGGCTCGGGGCCGGCTCGGGGTGCGCTCCGGGTCGGGGTCGGGGTCGGGACTCCTTGACTTCCCGCCGACGCGATATATCGTAAGTAGCAGAAGAACGCGATACATCGCGTATGGCACGCGGGAGGACGGGGAACCCGACATGACGCAGTGGACGGTAGAGAGCGCCGAGAGCATCACCTTCGACGAGGCCGTGCGGACGCTGCACGTGCGCGTCGTCGACGGCACCGTGAACGTGGTCCCCACCGAGGGGCCGGCCCGCCTGGAGGTCGCCGCCCTGGAGGGCGAGCCGCTCCAGGTCACCGTGGTGGACGGCGTGCTGACCGTCACCTACCGGGACCTCAGCTGGGGCGAGTTCGGCGAGGCCGTGAAGTCGGTGCAGACGGTCAAGTCCTTCTTCTCCGGCCTGCGCCGCAAGCGCCGCGCGGAGCTCACCGTGGCCGTCCCGGCCGACACCGCCGTCAAGGTCGGCACCGTCTCGGCGGACGCCACGGTCTCCGGCATCACCGGCGAGGTCGGCGTGCACGGCGCCAGCGGCACCGCCACGCTGGCCGGCCTGACCGGCCAGGTCAACGCCAACACCGTGACGGGCGACGTCGACGCCGAGGGCCTGTCCGGCGAGCTGAAGGTCAACACGGTCTCCGGCGCGGTCACCCTGGTGGCCGGCTCGGCGACCCGGATCAGGGCCAACTCGGTCTCCGGCGCGGTCACCCTGGACCTCGACGCCGCCACCCCCACCGACATCGGCGTCACCACCGTCTCCGGCCCGGTCGGCCTGCGGCTGCCGTCCTTCGCGGACGCCAAGGTCGAGGCCGGCACCACCAGCGGCAGCCTCTCCAGCGCCTTCGCCGAACTGAGCGTCGGCGGCGGCTGGGGCTCCAAGAAGCTCTCCGGCCAGCTCGGCACCGGCCGCGGCCGCCTCCAGGTGACCACCGTCACCGGCGCGGTCACCGTCCAGCGCCGTCCGGACGCCGAGGAGGACCAGCCGGTCCGGGAACTGCCCGCCGGCCCGCTCGACCTGACCAAGGAGGTCTGAGATGACCCCGGTGTTCGGCCACGGCAGGCTCCGCCTCTACCTGCTGAAGCTGCTCGACGAGAGCCCCCGGCACGGCTACGAGGTGATCCGGCTGCTGGAGGAGCGCTTCCACGGCCTGTACGCCCCCTCCGCCGGCACCGTCTACCCGCGGCTGGCCAAGCTGGAGGCCGAGGGGCTGGTCAGCCACACCACCGAGGGCGGTCGCAAGGTCTACCGGCTCACCGATCCCGGCCGGGCCGAACTCGCCTCCCGCCAGTCCGAGTTGACGGACCTGGAGGCGGAGATCCACGACTCGGTCGGCCAGTTGGCCGGCGCCATCCGGCAGGACGTCCGGGACAACGCCAAGGACCTGCGCACCGAGCTGTGGAACCAGGCCGAGCACACCCCGGCGGCCGGCGGCAACCCGCTGCAGGACCGCGAGTCCTGGCAGCGCGCCAAGGAGGAGTTCGCCCAGTTCAAGGCGGAGGCCAAGGAGCAGGCCCGGCGCGCCAAGGAGCAGGAGAGGACCGCCCGCCAGCAGGCCAAGGCCGCCGAGGCGGAGGCCCGGAAGCTGCGCGAGCAGTCCAAGGCCGCCCGCACCGCCGCCCAGCAGGAGGCGCTGCGCCTCAAGCGCCGGGTGGAGGAGCAGGTCCGCGAGCACGCCTCGCGCGGCGACTGGTCCACCGGCCTGGCCGAGGGCCTGGCCGAACTCACCCGCGGCCTGGGCTCGTTGGCGGACGCCGCGCGCTGGGGCGCGGCCGACGAGCCGGTCCGGATCGACCTCGACAAGGACGCCCCGGCCGCCGAGGCGCCGGACTGGGCCCGCACCGACCCGGCCGGCGACCCGGCCCGCGAACTGGAGCGCCTGCTCGACCGCTTCCGCGACCACGTCCGGGACACCGCCCGCGACCGCGGCGTGGACGCGGCCCGGCTGGCCCGCGCCCAGCAGGCCCTGCCCGCCGCCGCCCGGGCCCTGTTCGAGCGCTAGGCAAAGTAGGCACCCCGTGTGCACGGAGCGCCCCCGGTGGACGGCCGGGGGCGCTCCGCCGCGTCTCCCGCCGCCCCGTCAGGGCGTGAGCACCAGCTTGCCGAACACGTCCCCGCTCGCCAGCCGGGCGAACGCGTCCCGGGCCCCGGCCAGCGGCAGCACCGAGTCGATCACCGGCCGGACCCCGGCGTTGGCGCACAGTGCCAGCAGGCCGGCCAGCTCCTCCTTGCTGCCCATGGTCGAGCCGACCACCTTCAGCTCCAGGAAGAAGATCCGGTTCAGCTCGGCGGCCTTCGGGTTCGGGCCGCTGGTCGCGCCCGAGATCACGATCGTGCCGCCCGGCCGCAGCGACTTCACCGAGTGCGACCAGGTCGCCGCGCCGACGGTCTCCATCACCGCGTCCACCCGCTCGGGCAGCCGGGCCCCGCTCTCGAACGCCGCGTCCGCGCCCAGTTCCACCGCGCGGGCCCGCTTGGCCTCGTCCCGGCCGGTGACCCAGACCCGCAGTCCGGCCGCCTTGGCCAGCACCACCAGGGCGGTGGAGACCCCGCCGCCGGCGCCCTGCACCAGCACCGTGTCGCCGGGCTTCACCCCGGCGTTGGTGAACAGCATCCGGTAGGCGGTCAGCCAGGCCGTCGGCAGGCAGGCGGCCTGCTCGAAGCTCAGCCCCTTCGGCTTGGGCAGCAGGTTCCAGGTCGGCACGGCGACCCGCTGCGCGAACGTCCCCTGGTAGCGCTCGGTCAGGATCGAGCGCGGCTCGGCGGGGCCGACGCCGTGGCCGCTCTGGCCGACCACCGAGTGGATCACCACCTCGTTGCCGTCCTGGTCGACGCCGGCGGCGTCGCACCCCAGCACCATCGGCAGCCGCTCGGCCGGCAGCCCGACCCCGCGCAGCGACCACAGGTCGTGGTGGTTGAGCGTGGCGGCCTTCACCGTCACCACGCTCCAGCCCGGTCGGGCCACGGGCTCGGGCACCTCGCCCAACTCCAGCGCGCTCAACGGGTCGTCGGGACTGATGCGGGCGGCATAGGCAGCGAACATGCCCGGACCATAGCCCCGCGGCCGCGGCCCTGGTAACCACGACCCGCTGTGACGGTGCGCATATTGCGCGACCGGGAACGGGCCGGGGCGCGGGGCACGGCGTCCGCCGTGCTGCCCGCGCCCCGGCCCGTCGGTGCGCTCCCGGCGTCAGATCCGGGCGATGCCCTCGGCCCGGGCGGCGGCGGCGACCGCGGCGGTGACCGCCGGGGCGACCCGCTCGTCGAACGGCGACGGGATGACCTTCTGCGGGGTCAACTCGTCGGCGACGACGCCCGCGAGGGCCTTCGCCGCGGCGAGCTTCATGCCCTCGGAGATCCGGCTGGCCCGGACCGAGAGGGCGCCCGCGAAGATGCCCGGGAAGGCCAGCACGTTGTTGATCTGGTTCGGGAAGTCGGAGCGCCCGGTGGCGACCACCGCCGCGTGGCGGTGCGCGACCTCGGGGTGGATCTCCGGGGTCGGGTTGGCCATCGCGAAGATGAAGCAGCCGGGCGCCATGGTGGCGACGGCCTCCTCCGGGACGGTGCCGCCGGAGACGCCGATGAACACGTCGGCCCCGGCCAGGGCGTCCGCGAGGCTGCCGGTCAGGCCGGTCCGGTTGGTGAGCGCCGCGATCTCCGCCTTGACGTCGGTGAGGTCGCCGCGGCCCTCGTGCACCACGCCGCGGCGGTCGCAGACCGCCACGTCGCCGATGCCGGCGGCGAGCAGCATCTTGGCGATGGCGATGCCGGCCGCGCCCGCGCCGGAGATGACGGCGCGCAGGTCGCCGACCTGGCGGCCGGTCACCTCGGCGGCGTTCCACAGCGCGGCGGTGGTGACGATCGCGGTGCCGTGCTGGTCGTCGTGGAAGACCGGGATGTCGAGCCGCTCCTGGAGCTGCTTCTCGATCTCGAAGCAGCGCGGGGCGGAGATGTCCTCCAGGTTGACGCCGCCGAAGGACGGGGCGAGCCGGACCACGGTCTCGACGATCTCGTCGACGCCGGTGCAGGCCAGCGCGATCGGCACCGCGTCGACGCCGCCGAACTGCTTGAACAGGATGGCCTTGCCCTCCATCACGGGGAGCGAGGCCTCCGGGCCGATGTCGCCGAGGCCGAGCACGGCGGTGCCGTCGGTGACCACGGCGACCGTGTTGGACTTCCAGGTGTAGTCGTTCACCAGGGCGGGCTGCTCGGCGATGGCGGTGCAGACCCGGGCCACGCCCGGGGTGTAGGCCAGCGACAGGTCGTCGGCGTCGCGGACCGGGACGGTCGCCCGGATCTCCATCTTGCCGCCGCGGTGCAGCGCGAAGACGGCGTCGACCGGGTCGTCGGTGCTCTGGGTGTCGGTGATGATCTCCGCTGCCACAATGACCTCTTCGTCATGTATTCGGCGAAGGCGCATCCGACGGACTTCGACCCGGCTCCGCGTGGCAATGCGCGAGTGCGGGCGCGCCGTCGCTGGCGCACCCGTGGCCGGGTCGGGGCGCTGCCGTCGGGCCGCGCCCTCGGGTGAGGGTATGGGTGTTCTGCGCTGTCGTCGGGACGCCGGTACCGCACCTGTGCCGGGTCCTTCTTGTCCGCGTGGCCCCCCGAGCGAGGAGTCCGCACGGCACTCGCAGGAGTGAACGCAGACACGGAGGAGAGTGGGCGCTTCGGATACGGAGCCGGTGAGGGCTTCCGTTCCTGGCACCCCGGCCCTTGTGGCGAACCGGCGGTCTGAGTTCTGCGTCGGGGGTCACCCGATACCAGATTCTGACATACCCGCGACCTGAAACATCAGGCCGGGATGGCAGTATCCGGTGTTCGACCACCGTTGTCCGGACGTTCCCGCTGCCGTCGGGCGGCGTCCGACCCCCGCCCTGACCAGGCACGCAGACCCGCGCGCGCGGGGGCGGGGCGCACCACCTCTCCCACAGGAGCTCCCCGATGACGTCCGCAGCCCGCCGTCCGATACTCCACCGCCGCCCGAGCGCCGCCGCGGCCGTCGCCGTGACCGCCGCCCTGCTGCTGTCCGGCTGCGGCAGCGGGGACGGGGCCTCCTCCACCGCCAAGGCGCCGGAACCGGGCGCGAACCTGAACACCCTGCTGCCGGACACGCTGCAGCGGACGGGGGTGCTGCGGATCGGGGCCGACCTGTCGTACGCGCCGATCGGCTTCAAGGCCGCGGGCGGCCGGCCGGACGGCATGGACGTGGACCTGGCGCAGGCCCTGGGCCAGGCGCTGGGGGTGCAGGTGCAGTTCGTCGACGCGCCGTTCGACAAGCTGATGCGGGGCCTGCAGGCCAGCCAGTTCGACGTGGTGATGTCGGGCATGACCGACAACGCGCAGCGCCGGGACGGCGCCGACGACGAGGGCCAGAAGTCGGGGCCCGGCGTGGACTTCGTGGACTACTTCATCACCGGCAGCTCGATCGTGGTGTCCCAGGGCAACCCGCAGAAGATCGGCTCGCTGGACGACCTGTGCGGCCGGACGGTGGCGCTGCAGAAGGGCACCATCCAGGCGACGCTGGCCGACCGGCAGAACCAGGCCTGCGAGAAGGTCCACAAGAAGCTGACGGTGCGCACCACCGCGACGGACGACGAGGCGCTGGCGCTGGTCGCCCAGGGCAAGGCGGCGGCGGACCTGAGCGACGCGCCGGTGGCGGCGCTGGCCGCCAAGGAGGGCCGCGGCGGGGCGCGGTTCCAGCTGACGGGCGATCAACTGTCGCAGGCGCCCTACGGGATCGCGGTGCTGAAGACGGACACCGCGCTGCGGGACGCGCTGGCGCGGGCGCTCGACCGGGTGATCCGCAGTGGCGACTACGAGAAGATCCTGGCGAAGTGGGGACTGTCGGCGGGTGCGGCGCAGAACGCGGTGGTGAACGGCGGGTTCTGAGCCGTCCGCCGACCGACTCGAAGCATGTGCATACTTATGCATCATGTGACATGGCCCGGAGAATGGTCCGAATAGCGGACACATGATGCTCCTGTTATCCGATTTTGATCTGTCGCGGGGCCCGTTCGCCCGGGCACGGTGGCAGGATTCCCCACACATCGGCTCCACCTGTCACCTCGGCGGAGGGTGGCGAGCACCGACCCCGCTGTACCCCGCGCCGCTCCCCCCGGCGGCGCGACCACCCGTCCGACTCCCCAGGAGGAGATCCCCCTCATGACCGCTCGTACCCAGCGCACCCGGCTGATCGCCGCCGCTGCCACCCTCGCCGCCGGCTCCCTGCTCCTCACCGCCTGCGGCAGCAGCACCAGCAGCAGCTCCGGGTCGACCGGCACCGCGGGCGGCAACGCGACCCAGCAGGTCTCCGCGGCCGCCGCCGACCCGGCCCTGGCCGCCCTGGTCCCGGCCGAGGTCAAGTCCGCCGGCAAGCTCGTGGTGGCGGCCGACGCCTCCTACGCGCCCAACGAGTTCAAGGACGAGAAGGGCAACATCGTCGGCATGGACGTCGACCTGGCCAAGGCCGTCGCCCAGAAGCTCGGCCTGACCGCGGACGTCCAGAACGCCGACTTCACCTCGATCATCCCGGGCATCTCGTCCAACAAGTACCAGCTCGGCATGAGCTCCTTCACCGACACCAAGGAGCGCGAGCAGACCGTCGACATGGTCACCTACTTCACCGCCGGCTCCGCGGCCGCCGTGAAGAAGGGCAACCCGGACAAGGTCAACCTGGACGACCTGTGCGGCAAGAAGGTCGCCGTGCAGACCGGCACCACCCAGGCCGACGAGATCAAGGACACCCGGAACCCGGACTGCACCAAGGCCGGCAAGCCGACCATCCCGAACGACGGCGACAAGTTCACCCTGCAGACCGACGTCACCGGTGCCCTGGTGGCCGGCCGCGACCAGGTCATGCTGGCCGACTCCCCGGTCATCGACTACGCGCTCAAGCAGACCGGCGGCCAGCTGGAGAAGATCGGCTCCACCTACGACAGCGCCCCCTACGGCATCGTCGTCGCCAAGGGCAGCGGCCTGACCAAGGCCGTCCAGGGTGCCGTCACCGCGCTGATCGCCGACGGCACCTACAAGCAGATCCTCGACAAGTGGGGCGTCGCCGCCGGCGCCGTCACCACCTCCGAGATCAACGCCGCCAAGAGCTGACCCTCCGCCACCCGAACCCCTGACGAGGTAATCACGTGAACAAGACCGACCAGGGGTCGGTGACACCGGGACGGCCCGAGGCCATCAAGGCCGTCCCGGTACGCCACCCCGGACGCTGGGTGGGCGTGGCCGTCATCGCGGTGCTCGTCGCGATGCTGGTGCACGCCCTGCTCACCAACCAGGCGATCAAGTGGGACGTCGTCGGCAACACCCTGACCGACCCCACCATCGTCCACGGCATCTGGGTCACCCTGGAGCTGACCGCGCTGTCCATGCTGATGGGCGTGGTCGGCGGCGTGCTGCTGGCCGTCATGCGGCTCTCCGGCAACCCGGTGCTCTCCGGCGCCGCCTGGGTGTACATCTGGGTCTTCCGCGGCACCCCCGTGCTGGTGCAGCTGGTCTTCTGGAACAGCATCGGCGCGCTCTGGCCGACCCTGTCGATCGGCATCCCGTTCGGCCCGTCGTTCTGGTCCGAGAGCTCCAACACCCTGATCCCGGTGTTCACCGCGGCCCTGCTCGGCCTCGGCCTGAACGAGGCCGCCTACATGGCGGAGATCGTCCGCTCCGGCATCCAGTCGGTGGACGAGGGCCAGACCGAGGCCGCGCACGCGCTCGGCCTGTCCAAGGCCGCCACCATGCGCCGGATCGTGCTGCCGCAGGCGATGCGGGTGATCATCCCGCCGACCGGCAACGAGACCATCTCGATGCTGAAGACCAGCTCCCTGGTGCAGGTGATCGCGCTGGTCGAGCTGTTCACGGCCGGCCACGACATCTACGCCCGCACCTTCCAGACCATCCCGGTGCTGATCGCCGTCTCCATGTACTACCTGCTGATGACCTCGATCCTGACCGTCGGCCAGTACTACATCGAGCGCCACTACGCCCGCGGCACCAACCGGACCCTGCCGCCCACCCCGGTCCAGCGGCTGCGCACGCTGCTCGCCGGCCGGGCCCCGGCCAGGCCCGCGCAGGACGGAGGGACCCCGTCATGACCGACCTGTCCAAGCCGCAGGCGGCCCCCGGCCGCCCGATGGTCCGGGCCGAGGGCGTCCACAAGTCCTACGGCCAGGTCGAGGTGCTCAAGGGCATCGACCTGGAGGTGCAGCAGGGCGAGGTGTTCTGCCTGGTCGGCCCGTCCGGCTCCGGCAAGTCCACCTTCCTGCGCTGCATCAACCACCTGGAGAAGATCAACGCCGGGCGGCTGTACGTGGACGGCGAACTCGTCGGCTACCGGCAGCGGGGCGACCGGCTGTACGAGCTGAAGGACCGCGAGGTCGCGCTCAAGCGCCAGGACATCGGCATGGTGTTCCAGCGCTTCAACCTCTTCCCGCACATGACCGCGCTGGAGAACGTCATCGAGGCGCCGGTGCAGGTCCGGAAGGAGAACCGGGCGCAGGCCAGGGAGCGGGCGATGGCCCTGCTGGAGCGGGTCGGCCTGGCCGACAAGTCCGGCAACTACCCGTCCCAGCTCTCCGGCGGCCAGCAGCAGCGGGTGGCGATCGCCCGGGCGCTGGCCATGAAGCCCAAGCTGATGCTGTTCGACGAGCCCACCTCGGCGCTCGACCCCGAACTGGTCGGCGAGGTGCTGGACGTCATGCGCGGCCTCGCCGAGGAGGGCATGACCATGATCGTGGTGACCCACGAGATGGGCTTCGCCCGCGAGGTCGGCGACGCGCTGGTGTTCATGGACGGCGGCGTGGTGGTCGAGTCCGGCCACCCGCGCGAGGTGCTCACCAACCCGCAGCACGAGCGGACCAGGGCCTTCCTCTCCAAGGTGCTCTGACCCGCCCGCACCCCCCGGTGCCCGCCCCGCGCCCCCGGCGCGCGGCGGGCACCGCCTTTTCCGGGCCCGACTGTAATACCCTGGAGTCATTCGACCCGTTACATTCGTTCGGAAGGAACCCCGTGGAGCTCTCCTCCTACGCCGACTTCGCCGTCCGGCTGGTCAACAGCGAGGAACCCGCCCGCGGCACCGACGAACTGACCTCGGCGGACGCCGTCCGCGCCCTGTTCGGGGCGCCGTCCCGGGCCGCCGCGCTCGCCGACGGCTCCGACCTGCCCCGGCTGCGCGCCGTCCGCACCAGGCTGCGCGGGGTCTTCGAGGCCGCCGACGCGGGCGAGGACGTCCGGGCGGTCGACCTGCTGAACAGCCTGATGGTGGAGTACCCCGTCAGCCCGCTGGTCTCCGGCCACGACGACCTGGACGACACCGGCCGCCCCAACTGGCACCTGCACCTGGCCGACAACGCGCCCACCGCCGCCGCCAACTACGCGGCCGTCGCCTGCATGGGCCTGGCCATCCACCTCACCGAACTCGGCGTCGACCGGCTCGGCATCTGCCAGGCCGCGCCCTGCCGCAACGCCTACCTGGACACCTCCACCAACCGCTCCCGGCGCTACTGCTCGGACCGCTGCGCCACCCGGGCCAACGTGGCCGCCTACCGGGCCCGCAAGCGCCAGGAGGCCCAGCGGGCCGCCGAGGAGGCCGTGGCCGCCGGGGCCTGACGCCCCGTCACGGCTCCGCCTCGAACGGTGCCACCACGCCCAGCCGCGCGGCCAACCGCCCCGGCCGCCCGCGCAGCACCCGCTCCAGCCGCCGCCCCGGAGCCAGCCAGGCCGGCCGGGGAGCCAGCCGCAGCAGCACCCGGCCCAGCACCAACTCGTCCGGCACCACGCCGTATTCACGGCTGTCGGTACGCACCAGCGGATTGTCGGAGAGCATCCACCACCCGCCCGGACGGCGCCCGACCGCCCGCTTCACCACCAGCAGCTCCGGCCGCCGCGGGTGCCGGAACAGCACCACCGCGCCGGGCCGCGGCGGCGCGCCGTACCGCACCAGCACCCGGTCGCCGTCGGACAGCAGCCGGCGCATCGACGGGCCGGCGACGTCGACGACGCCGAACGGTGTCCCATATCGCACGATTCGGACTCCTTCTTTTGCCCTAGGCCCCCGGGGCGACCGCGAATTCGGCCGGGCGTCGGGGTAATCTCGGCGCGGGAAGACGATCTAAGGAAGGACCACCATGTTCTCTCGTCTGTTTGCTCCGCGAGTCACCGCCCACGCCCACTGCGACCTGCCCTGCGGCGTCTACGACCCCGCCCAGGCCCGCATCGAGGCCGAGTCGGTGAAGGCGACTCAGGAGAAGTACCAGGCCAACGAGGACGCCGAGTTCCGCGCGCGCGCCATCGTCATCAAGGAGGAGCGCGCCGAGCTGGTCAAGCACCACCTCTCGGTCCTGCACACCGACTACTTCAAGGCCCCGCACTTCGAGGCCTACCCCGGCCTGCACGACCTCTTCAACCGGGCCGGCAAGGCCGCCTCGGCCGCCAAGGCGTCCACCGACCCGGCGACCGGCCAGGCCCTGCTCGACCTGATCGCCGAGATCGACGCCATCTTCTGGGAGACCAAGAAGGCCTGACGCCCTCTCACCCGCACCACCGGAACACCCGGCCACCACCACCCCGACCAACGGGGCCCCGGCGGCCGGGTGTTCCGCATTCCCGCCCCGACACCTCACCCCACACCGCAGGCCCTCCCACACCAACGCCTCGTCACCCACCTCACGCCGCAGGCACTCCCACCCAGCGTCCGGCGTCCACACCCGCCGCAGGCGTCCCGTCCCGACACCTCGCCACCCACCGCAGGCAGTCACGCCTCGTCACCCGCCTCCCAGCCGCCACCCCTCGCCGCAGTCGCTCCCACCCAGCGCCCGGCAGCCACACCCGCCGCAGGCGTCGCCCCCGCCTGCCCTGCCCTGCCCTGCCCTGCCCCCGCAGGCATCGCCTTCTCTCCTGCGCCCGCCGCAGGCGTCTCCTCTCCGCCGCGTCCGCCGCAGGCGTCGCCCCCACCTGCCTCCCCTCCCCCACTCGCCCCTCCATCTCTCCGTCCGTTCCCGCCCCCGCCCGCCGCAGGCGTCGTCTCCCCACCGACCCCCCTTCACTGATGAAGCCGATGGTGCTACTTTCATTAGCACCATGCTGCTGAGACTGGACACCCGGGACACCCGCCCCCTGCACGAGCAGGTCGCCGCCGCCGTCCGCCGCGCCGTCGCCGAGGGCGAGTGCCGGCCCGGTGACCGGCTGCCGTCGGCGCGGGAGCTCGCCGAGGCGCTCGACGTCAACGTCAACACGGTGCTCCGCGGCCTGCGCGACCTGCGCGACGACGGCCTGCTGGAGTTCCGCCGCGGTCGCGGCGTGACCGTCGCCGCCGCCGCCGACCACCGCTCCGGGCTGCTGGAGCAGGCCCGCGCCCTGGTCGCCGAGGCGGCCCGTCTCGGCTACAGCAGGGCCGAACTCGTCGAACTGATCAGGGGGATGCCATGACCGGACCGGAGGACCCGCCCCGCGGCGGCCTGCTGCTGCCGACCGCCTGGTGGGCGGTGACGGCGGCGCTCACCGCCGTCCTGCCGCTGCTCGCGGCCGACCGCCTGCCGGCGGAGCTCGCCACCCACTGGAGCGGCCGCACCGCGAACGGCTCGATGCCCTTCTGGGCGGCCTGCGCGGTGCCGGCCCTGCTCTGGGCGGCGCTGGGCGGCGTGGCCCTGTTCGGGGTCCGCCGGGGCGTCGACCCGGGCTTCCGGGCCTGGAGCCTGGGCGGTCTGGCGGCGGGCGGCGTGCTCTTCCCCGGCCTGCAGGCCGTCTCGGTCGGCGCCAACCTGGACCGCGCCGACTGGCACACCGCCGCCCTGCCGCTCGGCGGGTTCCTCGGCGTGCTCGCGGCCTCGCTGGCGACCGGCGCGGCGGTCCGGCTGCTGACCGGCCGGGGCGGCCCCGTGCCCGCGCCGCCCGCCGTCACCGGCCCGGTGCTCGAACTCGCCGACGGGGAGCGGCTGGTGTGGTTCTCCCGGGCCGTGAACCGGCCGCTGGGCGGGCTGGCGGCGGTGGGCGGGCTGCTGGCCGCGGCGGCGCTGCCGCTCGTCCTGACCGGCGTGCTGGCGGCCGGGCCGGGCTGGACGCTGTTCGCGGTGTCCGCCGTGGTCGGCGCGGCGGGCGCGAGCTGCTGCTCGGTGCGGGCCCGGGTCTCGGCGGCGGGCCTGGAGGTGGCGCTCGGCCCGCTCGGCCTGCCCACCCGCCGCTGGTCCCCGGCGGAGCTGGACTCGGCCCGGGTCGAGGTCCGCACCGCCGCCCGGGTCGGCGGCTGGGGCTACCGGCTCTCCGGGCTGGGCACCACGGTGATGCTGCGCTCCGGCGAGTGCCTGGTGGTCCGGCTCCGCGCCACCGGCCAGGACTTCGCGGTCAGCGTGGACGACGCCGGGCGCGGCGCCGCCCTGCTGAACGCGCTGCTCGCCCGCCAACGCGCCTGACGCCCGGCCCTGTTGTCCCCCTGCCCGGCACGGACCGTTTTCGGCGGTCCTGTGCCGGGCATAAAGACCGTTCCGGACGGAGGGGGGAGATGAGTACGCTCGACCGTATGATCCGCACCGCGACTCCCGCCGACGTCCCCTTCGTCCACGCCATGATCCGCGAACTCGCCGAGTACGAGCGGGCCCTGCACGAGGCCCGGGCCACCGAGGAGCAGCTGCGCGACGCGCTGTTCGGCGAGCACCCGGCGCTGTTCGGCCTGATCGCCGAGGACGAGAGCGGCGAGCCGGTCGGTTTCGCGCTCTGGTTCCGCAACTTCTCGACCTGGCGCGGCACCCACGGCATCTACCTGGAAGACCTCTACGTCCGCCCGGAGAAGCGCGGCGGCGGCCACGGCAAGGCGCTGCTGACCGAGTTGGCCCGGATCTGCGTGGAGCGCGGCTACCACCGGCTGGAGTGGTCGGTGCTGGACTGGAACGAGCCGTCGATCGGTTTCTACAAGTCCCTCGGCGCGGTGCCGATGGACGAGTGGACGGTCTTCCGGCTGACCGACGGCGCGCTCGCCGAACTGGGCTCCACGCCCCGTTGAACGCGCCCCTGTTCGAACGGTGATCCCTCGTTCCCGTGACGGTGGTACGAGATCACGACAGACCGGCCCCGGGCGCGGTAACGTCTCGGGGCACAAGGCAGTTGAACCGAGCCAGTGGTGTTGGCAGGGCCTTCCCCGGCCGCGAGCACCGTGCGTCACCCAGGAGGTGAGGGTGTCCCAGATCGACGGCGAGCCCGGAGTGAAGGACTTCGTTGAGGTCCGCCTGCCCGCGGCGGGCGCCTACCTCTCGGTGCTGCGGACGGCGACCGCCGGCCTCGCGGCCCGGTTGGACTTCACCCTGGACGAGATCGAGGATCTCCGCATCGCGGTGGACGAGGCCTGCGCGATCCTGCTCCAACAGGCCGTTCCCGGCTCGATCCTGAGCTGCGAGTTCCGGCTGGTGGGCGACGCGCTGCGGGTGACGGTCTCCGCCCCGACCACCGACGGCCGCGCCCCGGAGCGGGACACCTTCGCCTGGACGGTGCTGTCCGCGCTGGCCGGCGAGGTGGACTCGACGGTGGCCGCGGACAAGACGGTCACCATCAGTCTGCACAAGAAGCGCGGCGGGTCGCCGGGCCAGCCGTAGCCAGTGACGTGTTCTCGGAACGGAACGGGTGATCGCCGTGAGTGATCTGGACCGCACAGCCGTCGTACCGCCGCAGGCCAGTGCTGCCCGCACCGCCGCCCCTGAAGAAGCCCTCGTGAAGGACTCCCACCGGATGAGCCAGCCGACCGACCCGAAGCCCGAGCGGCCCGAGACGTCGCCCGCGGCCGAGACCGCCGCGGACGACGCCCCGGTGGCCGCCGCCGAGGCGGTCCGTTCGACCGTCCCGGCGCAGGCGCACCGCAGCGGCGCCCCGGACCGCGAGGCGGCCCGGGCGCTGTTCGTGCGGCTGTCCGAGCTGCCGGAGGGGTCGGCGGAGCGGGTGGAGATCCGCAACCAGCTGGTCCGGATGCACATCCCGCTGGTCGAGCACCTGGCCCGGCGCTTCCGCAACCGGGGCGAGCCGCTGGACGACCTGACCCAGGTCGCCACCATCGGCCTGATCAAGTCGGTGGACCGGTTCGACCACGAGCGGGGCGTGGAGTTCTCCACGTACGCGACGCCGACCATCGTGGGCGAGATCAAGCGGCACTTCCGGGACAAGGGCTGGGCGGTGCGGGTGCCGCGCCGCCTGCAGGAGCTGCGGCTGTCGCTGACCACGGCGACCAGCGAGCTGTCCCAGCGGCACGGCCGGTCGCCGACGGTGCACGAGCTGGCCGAGCACCTGGGCATCTCGGAGGAGGACGTGCTGGAGGGCCTGGAGTCCGCCAACGCGTACTCCACGCTCTCGCTGGACGTCCCGGACAGCGACGACGAGTCGCCGGCCGTGGCGGACACCCTGGGGGCCACCGACGAGGCCCTGGAGGGCGTCGAGTACCGCGAGTCGCTGAAGCCGCTGCTGGCCCAACTCCCGCCCCGGGAGCAGAAGATCCTGGTGCTGCGGTTCTTCCGGAACATGACGCAGTCGCAGATCGCGGCCGAGGTCGGCATCTCGCAGATGCACGTCTCCCGGCTGCTCGCCCGCACCCTCGCGCAGCTGCGCGAGAAGCTGCTGGTCGAGGAGTAGCCACGGCCGCAGGCGCCGGCGAACGCCGCAGGGCCCGCCCCCGATCCCGGGGCGGGCCCTGCGGCGTTCGCGCGGGCGGAGGCCCTACTGCTCGCCGTAGAGGACGGCGGTGACCCGGGGGTTGAGCAGCGCGACGATGCCGGCCAGGCCGAGCACGGCGACCGCGACGGCGGCGACCGCCATCGCCCCGCCGGACTGCCACATGTAGTACGCGACGGGCAGGCAGATCGAGTTGGTGAGCACGGCGGGGCTGCGGCCCCAGCGCTGCCGGCGCAGCAGCGCCCGCCCGGCCAGCAGCGGCAGCAGGCCCATCAGCAGCAGCACGGCGCCGCCGAGTTCGGCGCGGCCGAAGTCGGCGTCCTCGCCGAGGAAGCCGGCGACCAGGTCGTAGAGGCCCCAGCCGGCCATGGCGGCGCCCTCCAGCGCGGTGATGCCCGCGCCGACGAGCAGCGGGACGGGCCGGTCGGCGGCGGGGGCGGCGGTGGCGGATTCAGCGGTCACCGGGCCAGGGTAACGGTCGCCCCGCGCGGGCCGGGTCGTAGGCTGATCACCATGCGCGCTCTCCTGGTCGTGAACCCGAAGGCGACCACCACCAGTGGCCGGACCCGGGACGTGCTGATCCATGCCCTGCGGAGCGATCTGAAGCTGGACGTGGCCGAGACCCAGTACCGCGGCCACGCCGGCGACCTGGCCCGGCAGGCGGCCGAGGACGGCTCGGTGGACCTGGTGGTGGCCCTGGGGGGCGACGGCACCGTCAACGAGGTCGTGAACGGCCTGCTGGCGCACGGGCCGGGCGAGCGGGTGCCGCGGCTGGCGGTGGTCCCCGGCGGGTCGACCAACGTGTTCGCCCGCGCGCTGGGCCTGCCGAACGACCCGGTGGAGGCGACCGGCGCCCTGCTGGACGCGCTGGCGCACCGGCGGGAGCGGGCGATCGGCCTGGGCAAGGCGCTGACCGCCGGGCTGCCGGACCGCTGGTTCACCTTCACCGCGGGACTGGGCTTCGACGCGGGCGTGGTCGGCCGGGTGGAGCGCCAGCGCCGGGCGGGGCGCAAGTCCACGCACGCGCTCTACGTGGTCGAGGCGCTCCGGCACTACGTCACGGAACGTGAACACCGCCGTTCCGGGCCGATCTCCCTGGAGATCAACGGCCAGGACCCGGTGCCGGGCATGGTGATGGCCATAGTGTCGAACACTTCGCCGTGGACGTTCCTGGGTTCCCGGCCGGTCTTTCCCTCGCCCTCGGCGTCCTTCGAAACCGATCTGGACATCTTCGGAATCACTCGAATGACCGCGTTCCGGACCGCCCGAACGGTTCGTCAGATTCTGCGTCCGCTCCCCCCGGCGGAGCACGGCAGGCGCCCGGACGGCCCGGCGGGGAAGCATCTCGTCACCTATCACGACGTCCGGCACTTCACCTTGGTTTCACAGGAACCGGCCCCGTTTCAGGTCGACGGGGACCACCTTGGAGACAGGAGTCGCGTCAGTTTCACAGGCGTACGCCGGGCACTGCGTGTGATTGTGTGACCAGAAGGGGTGCATTGCCTTGCTCTCGAACGTTCGAGCCCCTTCACTCCATAGAAGTACTGCCTGTGAGGTAGGCGACACCGAAGAATCAAAAATTTCTTGCCGAAGGGGGTTGTATCCGGCTCCGAGGTTTGCGAACCTCTACATGGCGATCGGGACACACCGCAGCGGGACATCGCGGGAGAGCCCCTCGAATCGCCGAACCCCTCTCAGCACAGACCGCCCGGGCCCGATGGGCCTTAGGTCCCTTTTGCTGTTGCGGGATTCGTGAAAGCGTTCACATTCACAAGCCATTCGAGTGAGTCACGGGCTTCCGCCCGTCGACCGGAGGAGTTGGACGACCATGGACTGGCGCCACCGCGCTGTCTGCCGCGAAGAGGACCCGGAGCTGTTCTTCCCGATCGGGAACACCGGCCCCGCTCTGCTGCAGATCGAGGAAGCCAAGGCCGTGTGCCGCCGCTGTCCCGTCATGGAGCAGTGCCTGCAGTGGGCGCTCGAGACCGGCCAGGACGCCGGCGTCTGGGGCGGCATGAGCGAGGACGAGCGCCGCGCGATGAAGCGCCGGGCCGCCCGCAACCGCGCCCGCACCGCCTGACACACCGTCAGAAGCCTTACGGATCAACCCACGATCAAGGGTTCGGCCGCGCTGGTCGGCCGAGCCTTCCCGAACGGGCCCGCTCCCATCCGCGGGACCGACGACGCGAGCCGCTCAGGCACTTGATACTGTTCACACAGAGCAATATCGTTGGCCTGTGGCGCTCACCGTGTGCAACGCACGGGGCGTGCGTCGCGCCACTCCAGAGCCCCCGTTCCGGCCGACTCCCCCCGACGGCCGGACCGGGTTGAGAGGCCCTGCCGACCCACCCCCCCCGGTCGGCAGGGCCTCGTTTCTGTCTCCGGGCCCTGCCGTGCGGACGGCGGTCGGCGGCGGTCAGCGGACGGGGATCTCCAGCACCACCTTGGTGCCGCCGCCGGGGACGGCCACCATGTCGAAGGTGCCGCCGAGTTCGCCGGTGGCGAGGGTGCGAACGATCTGCAGGCCGAGGTTGCCGGCCTGCTGCGGGTCGAAGCCCTCGGGCATGCCGCGGCCGTCGTCCTGCACGGTGATCAGCAGGTACTCCTCCGGCTTGACGCCGTTGTTCCAGCTGTCCGACCAGCCCTTGCCGCCGACCGGCGCGCGGCCGCGCAGTGCGCCGACCTCCAGGTGGCCGGAGGCGCTCGGGCCGAACGCGTGCTCCAGGGCGTTCTGGGTCAGTTCGGTGAGGATCATCGCCAGCGGGGTGGCGACCTCGGCGGAGAGGATGCCGAAGGAGCCGCTGCGACGGGTCACCACCCGGCCGTCCTGGGAGAGTTCCATCACCATGGCGAGCACCCGGTCGGCGATCTCGTCGAAGGCGACCTGCTCGTCCAGGGCCTGGGAGAGCGTCTCGTGCACGATGGCGATCGAGCCGACCCGGCGGACCGCCTCGTCCAGGGCGGCCCGGCCGGCCTCGGAGTCCATCCGGCGGGACTGCAGCCGGAGCAGCGCGGCGACCGTCTGCAGGTTGTTCTTGACCCGGTGGTGGATCTCCCGGATGGTGGCGTCCTTGGTCATCAACTCTCGGTCGCGCCGCCGTAGTTCGGTGACGTCCCGGCAGAGCACCAGGGAGCCGGTGGGGGTGCCCTTGGGCTTGAGCGGGATGGTCCGCAGGGTGACCACGCCGCCCTGCGCCTCGACCTCGGTCTGCCGGGGGGCCCAGCCGCTGGCCATCTTGACCAGCGCCTCGTGCACCTTGCTGCGGCTGGGCGGCACCAACTCGGCGGTGCTCCTGCCGAGGTGACTGCCCACCAGGTCGGTGGTGAGTCCGAGCCGGTGGTAGGCGGACAGCGCGTTCGGGCTGGCGTACGTCACCACGCCCTCGGCGTCCAGCCGGATCAGGCCGTCGCCGACCCGGGGGGCGGCGTCCATGTCGGCCTGTTCGGCGCCGGGGTAGGGGAAGCTGCCGGCAGCGATCATCTGGGCCAGGTCGGAGGCGCTCTGCAGGTAGGTGAGCTCCAGCCGGCTGGGGGTGCGCACCGTCAGCAGGTTGGTGTTCCGGGCGATCACGCCGAGCACCTTGCCCTCCCGGCGCACCGGGATGGACTCCACCCGGACCGGGACCTCCTCGCGCCACTCCGGGTCGCCCTCGCGGACGATCCGCCCCTCGTCGTAGGCGGCGTCCAGCAGCGGCCGGCGGCCGCGCGGGACGAGGTGGCCGACCATGTCGTCCTGGTAGGAGGTGGGGCCGGTGTTGGGCCGCATCTGGGCCACCGAGACGTACCGGATGCCGTCCCAGGTGGGGATCCACAGCACCAGGTCGGCGAAGGAGAGGTCGGAGAGCAGCTGCCACTCCGAGACCAGCAGATGCAGCCACTCCACGTCGGCACCGGTGAGGGTGGTGTGGCGGCGGACGAGTTCGTTCAGCGAGGGCACACCGTGAGCGTATCGCCGACCGCCCCCGGCGGCGTTGTCCAGACCAATCGCCGCGCGGCTCTGGACAACCCAGATTGGTCTAGTCCACAATGGTGATGCACCAAGGAGACGTCCTCCGCGCATCTGCCCTGACCGCGCGAGGCACCTCCTCGGTCGGAGGCGTCGTTCGAGGGCCCCGCACAGCTCTCGGACGGTCCCCGCCTCCGGCATACAGCTCCGGGCTGCGGTGCCGCACAGGTTGAGGGTCCTGTGTCGGCGCCGTGGCCCGTAGTGTTTTCCGGGCCCGGCCCGGGCCCCGCACGGCGTCCCGTACGACAAGGAGCCGCCCCCGCGAGACCTCGCGGGGGCGGCTCCTTCGTGCGTGCGGGCGGGTCAGTGGGTCTCGGTGACCTTGGCCAGCGCGCGGGGGGCGTCCGGGTCCTGGCCGCGGGCGATGGTGACCTCGTAGGCCAGCAGCTGCAGCGGCAGGATCTCCAGGATCGGCTGCACCTCCTCGGGGACGCCGGCCGGCAGCGCGAAGCCGGCGCTGGCGGCGTCGACCTGGTCCTGCTGGCCGACCACCACGAGGTCCGCGCCGCGGCCGCGCAGGCGGTCCAGGACGGGCTGCAGGGCCTCGCCGCCCTTGCCGTCCGGGACGATCGCGATCACCGGCGAGACGTTGTCGACCATGGCCAGCGGGCCGTGCAGCAGGTCGGCGCCGGAGAACGGGGAGGCCGGGATGTAGGTGGTCTCCATCAGCTTCAGCGCCGCCTCGCGGGCGGTCGGGTAGCCGTAGCCGCGCGAGGTGATGACCAGGCGCTGGGCGAACCGGTACCGCTCGGCGAGCGCCTTGACCTCGGCCTGGCGGGCCAGGATGCCGGCCGCCAGCGCGGGCAGCTCCTTGGCCGCCGCGCCGTCGCCGCCGCGCAGGCCCTCGACGAACAGGTACAGCGCCAGCAGCTCGGCGGTGTAGGTCTTGGTGGCGGGCAGCGCCTTCTCCGGCCCGGCCAGCACGTCGATGTGGAACTCGGAGACCTCGGCGAGCGGCGAGGCCGCGTTGTTGGTGACCGCCAGGGTGATCGCGCCGGCCTCGCGGGCCGCCTTGGTGGAGGCCACCAGGTCCGGCGAGCCGCCGGACTGGCTGACCGTGATCACCAGGCAGTCGGTGAGGTCGGGCTTCGCGCCGTAGGCGGTGGTGGTGGACATCGAGGTGAGGCCGGCCGGCTTGCCCAGCACGACCTCGATCAGGTACTTGGCGTACAGCGCCGCGTTGTCGGAGGTGCCGCGGGCGGTGAGCAGCACGAAGCGCGGGTTGCGGGCGGCGATCTGCGCGGCGATCTCACGGATCGCCGGCGCGCCCTCGTCGAGGATGCGCTGCAGGACGGCCGGCTGCTCGGCCATCTCCGCCGACATGATCCTGCCGGGAACGGAAACAGTCTGCGGGTCGGACATCGGGGTGTGCCTCCGTGGAGAGATGGTTCTACCCCGTGGGCGGACGCCCGACGGGGTACCTCTGGAACGGCGGCGAGTCCGCACCCTCGCTGCAGGAACTGCGTGGAACTGTTCCGTCCCGATCCTACGTGGGACCGGGCCCCGCGGCACACTCCATGCCGGTGTCCGGGGGCCGGTCCCACCCTTCGGGACGGATCAGCTGGGGTTGTTGATCAGCTGGTTCATCTGCGCGTCGGCGGCCTTGGTCGCCTCGTCGACGCTGGTGCCCTTGAAGATCGAGTCCAGCATGGTCACCAGGACGTTCTGCTTCTCCACCGCGCCCCAGCCGGGGGCGACGGGGGTGAACCAGGCGTCGGGGACGGCGTTGGCCGCCGCGGAGGTGGCCGGCTTGTTCTTCAGCGGCTCCAGCTGGGTCAGGTTGTTGGGCAGGATGTCCTTGTCGGCGAGCACCTGCTGGGCCTTGGTGCTGGTGAACATCCGGACCCAGTCGGTGGCGACCGCGGCGTTCTGCGACTTGGCGGTGACCGCCAGGTCGGAGCCGCCGATGAAGGAGGGCAGCGGCTTGCCGTTCGGGCCGGGCATGCCGACGATCCGCAGCGAGTCCTTGAGCGCCGGGGTGCCGGTGATCGGGGCGATGGCGTTGCCCAGCTCCCAGCCGTTGGCGTACATCAGGGCGCTCTTCTCGCGGCCGACGACGGTGGCCTGGTCGGTCTCCTTGACCAGCAGGTTGCCGCTCTTGTTGTACTTCTTCACCAGGTCGGCGAAGTGCTGGATGCCCTGCTGGGCCTTGGCCTCGTGCAGGGTGCCGTGCCAGGTGCCGGTGTCGTCGAACTTGGCGATCGACCCGCCGTACGCGGTGACGTACGACATCGCGGCGTACCAGTACTCGCCGGGCAGGTAGAGCGGGGAGAAGCCGGCGTTGCCCTTGTTCCTGGTGGCCAGCTTGTCGAGCGCGGTGAGCAGCTCGTCCTCGGTGCGCGGCATCTCGCCGGAGCCGGTGGCGTCCTGGAACATCTTCGAGTTGTAGATGCCGACGCGGGCGCCCGCGTAGTAGGGGACGCAGAACAGCTTCTGGTTGTAGGTGCAGGTGTCGGAGAGGCCCTTGATCCAGTTGTCGGCGTTGTCGAAGGTGTTGCGCTTCAGCTCGGCCAGGTTGCCGTTGACCATGTACTTCATGGTCTCGGTGTTGCCGAGCTCGACCACGTCGGGGACCTGGTTGGTGGTGAGGGCCTGGTCCAGTTCGGCGACCTTGTTGTCCCAGTTGTGGTAGCTGAGCTTCAGCTCGACCTTGGGGTACTTCGCCGCGAACTGGTCGTTGACCTGCTGGACCAGTTCGGGCCAGCTCTTTCCGGCGTCCTCCATCAGCCAGACGGTGACGGTGCCGGTCATGTTCTTGGTGTCGGCGCTCGCCGCGGCGGGCGAGGGGCCGCCGGACGAGCAGCCCACGGCGGTGGCCAGCAGGGCGGCGGTGCCGAGCGTGGCCAGTACCTGACGCTTCACGCAATCCTCCGGATCGGGGCAGGGGAGGTCTGCGTGTGGTACAGACCAGATTTCCGAATCCTGGCCTAGACCAATTTTCGACGTCAACGCGTGTGCGGTTTCGCACCCTCCCCGTTGTCAACCCGTTGCCTCACCTGCCCTGGCCACGTCAAGTAACGGGGTGGCCACGGCGGGCCGTTCGCACTTTAGGTTCACTTAATGTCACCCATCGTGATCGGAAATGAATTCCCGGGGGTCCGGAGGGGGGAATGGGGCGCAATAGCCCCGCCCGCGGCCCGCCCCGGCACCCCCGACGGAGTCCTCACGAACGACCGGCACCGGCCCTGACCGGGCGGGTGCCGCCGGGCGGGCCCGGGGGCGGCGCGGGCGGCCGGACCGGGCGCCACCGGGTGCGGGGGCGGGCCGGAAATCCGGGCGGCGGGGCGGGCGCGGGCGGTCGGCGGAGATCGGCGACCCGGCGGAAATCCGGCCCGCCCGCCGCCCGGGGGACTTCGGAAATGCGGCGGGAAATCGATCGGCGGGGGCCGGGAATTCCGGGCGGACGCCGATAGCCGGACCCCCCGGGAAGGCCCGACCGCCGGGCCCGCGGGCCGCCCCGCGCACCGCCCGGCGCGGCCCGCGCGGCGCGCCGGGCACCGCACTGGACCACCCCTCGACCCGCGCGGCCGCGCCGGGGCGGGGTTGACATGGCCGCGAAGAAGTGCAGGGTCCTCCCCCGGCGGTCCCCCGCGACCCCGGCGGGATGTCCGCTTAGGTGCCGATTAGTCCCCGGCTTGGTCCAGTCCAACACGGCCGAGTCAAGCGTTGATAACGGCTTGCGCAGAGCCTCTTCGAAACCTTGACGCCCCTCATTGGTCCATGCCAATCTCCAGGCGTTGGTCTAAACCAATGGTCTACTCCACCTCACGGATCGGCCCGCCGGCCCCGGCAGTTCGTGTCCGTGTCATCCGGTGACGTTCCCCCATGCGGCACAGCGCAGCTTCAGGGCCAGTCGGCCCCGGCGGCCCGGGTGCCCGCCCTTGCTCATCCCTCTGGAGGATGGTTTGAACCGCAAGATCGCAGCCGTGGCCGCTATCGCCACTGTGCTCGTCGCCTCGGCTTGCTCCTCGTCCGGCTCCTCGTCCGAGACGAAGCAGGCCACGCTGAGCAAGGACGGCAAGGGCAAGAAGATCACCGTCTGGCTGATGGACGACGCCCAGAAGGGCTGGCCCGAGGTTCTCGACGCCGCGAAGAAGGAGTTCACCGCGCAGACCGGCGCCGAGGTGGACGTCCAGTGGCAGACGTGGACCAACTACACCACCAAGCTCGACACCGCGCTGCTCTCCGGCAACGCCCCCGACGCCCTGGAGCTCGGCAACACCCAGGCCGCCAAGTACATCGAGGCCGGCTCCTTCGTCGACCTCACCTCGGTCAAGGGCCAGTTCGACAACTCGGACAAGTGGCTGGACTCGCTGGCCGCCTCCGGCCAGTCCGGTGACGGCAGCAAGACCTACGCCGTCCCGTACTACGCCGGTGCCCGCGTCCTGATCTACCGCAAGGACCTCTTCGAGGCCGCCGGTGTCGCCCAGGCCCCGACCACCCTGGAGGAGCTGAAGGCCGCCCTGACCAAGGTCAAGGCCGCCAACGCCTCCGTCCCCGGCTTCTCCGCCCTGTACCTGCCGGGCAAGAACTGGTACTCCGCGGTCTCCTTCGGCGCCAGCGGCTTCGGCGTCAAGGGCGTCATCGCCAAGAAGGACGGCGACAAGTGGGCCGGCACCCTGTCGGACCCGAAGTTCGTCGAGGGCATCAACACCTGGAACGACCTGCAGAAGAACTTCTCGACCGGTGGCACCACCGTCGACGAGTCCACCCAGGACGCCCTGATGGCCAAGGGCAACATCGCCGCCATCATCGGCAACGGCTGGGAGGTCGGCTCGGTCGTCGACCCGAAGACCGGTGACCCGTCCCTGAAGGACAAGCTCGCCACCATCGCCCTCCCGGGCACGGCGGCCGGCCAGCCCACCCCGGCCTTCCTCGGCGGCTCCGACCTGGCCGTCCCGGCCAAGGCGGCCAACGCGGGCCTGGGCGCGACCTTCCTGCAGATCTACACCAACACCGCGCAGCAGACCGCGCTCGCCAAGCACGCCATCCCGAACGCCAAGAACCTGGTCGCCGCCTACAAGGCCGCCGACCCGGCGAACAAGGCGACCGGTGACGCGGCCGAGGGCCAGACCTGGTTCATCCCGAACTCGCCGCTGTGGTCCGGCGCCGACGAGACCGCGCTGCAGAACGCGTTCTCCGCGATCGCCGGTGGCGGCGACGTCGCGGCCGAGCTGAAGAAGGCCCAGGAGACGCTCGTCAAGGACCTGAACGGCTGACCGAGCAGATCTGCGGTCGGCCCGGGGGCCCCACCCCCGGGCGGACCACCGCACTGAGCGCCGGATAAAGGGGGTGGGCAGTCCGCGAGTACGCGGACTGCCCACCCGCGCGCCAGGACCGACCAGAACCGCGGGCCCGGGAAGGACCCTGATGAGTGTGACCACTGACGAGACCGTGACCCGGTCCGAAAGCACGGGGCCCGCCCCGGCGGAGAAGCCGCAGCGGCGCGGATTCTTCGCAGCCGGCCTGTACATCCCCTACGCCCTCCTGCTGCCCGCCGTCGTCGCGCTGGTGGGCGTTCTGGCGTACCCGCTGTACAGCCTGTTCGACCTGTCCTTCAAGAACGTGAACCGGTACGCGTACCTGGTCAACCCGTCGCTCTCGAAGTACATCGGCTTCGACGGCTACACCAAGATCTTCACGGACGACCAGTTCTGGGAGGTCGTCCTCCGGTCGATCTACTTCACCGCCGAGCTGGTCGTCCTGTCGATGGTGCTGGGCATGCTGATCGCCCTGCTCCTGAACCGGGTCTCCAACTGGGTCAAGGTCACCGTCATCACGGTGCTGATGTTCGTCTGGGCGATCCCGGCGCTGGTCACCGGCCAGGTGTTCCGCTGGCTGTTCTCCTCCAACGGCGGCGTGGTCGACTACCTGCTCTTCGAGATCACCGGTGACGAGAGCTGGAAGCACTACGACTGGTTCGCCGACCCCACCGTCGGCCTGTACGTGGTCGGCGCCGCCGTCATCATCTGGGGCGCGCTGCCGTTCCTGGTGCTCGGCCTGAACGCCGCCCTCACCCAGGTGCCGAAGGAGCTGATGGAGGCCGCCAAGCTGGACGGCGCCACCGGCCTGCAGGCGTTCCGGCACGTCACCATCCCGGTGATCCGCCCGTTCCTGATGATCAGCGCCGCGCTGAGCTTCATCTGGGACTTCCAGGTCTTCGCGCAGATCTTCTCGCTGCGCAACACCTCGCCCGAGCCCGGGTACTGGACCATCGGCACCTACCTGTACCAGAAGGGCATCGTCGCCTCGAAGTACAGCGACAGCTCGGTGATCTCGCTCGCGATGATCCTGATGATGCTGGCTGTCCTCGTCTTCTACATCCGGCAGATGCTCAAGATCGGAGCCAACGAACGATGAGCGCGGACACCCTTGCTGCCAAGCCCTCTCCGACTCCCGGCCCCGAGCGCGCCCCGCTGAAGACCCGCCGGGTCCGCAAGACCGGCGAGAACCGGGTCATGACCGGGGTGTGGAACGCCGTCGGGCTGGCGATCGCCGCCGTGATGGGCTTCCCGATCTACTGGATGGTCATCACCACCTTCAAGACCAACAAGGACCTGATCGCCCAGGACCCGACGTTCTGGCCGAGCTCGTTCTCGTTCGACAGCTACACCACGATCTTCGACGACGACCAGTTCCTGCCCTCGCTGCAGAACACCGTGGCGATCACCCTCGGCTCGGTCGTGCTCGGCCTGGTGGTCGGCTTCCTCGCCGCCGTCGCGGTGGCCCGGTTCAACTTCCGCGGCCGGAACTTCTTCATCGTCACCATGCTGGTGGTCCAGATGGTGCCGCTGCTGGCGATCATCGTCCCGCTGTTCGTGGTGATGAACGGCGCCGGCCTGACCGGCAGCGCCTTCGGTGTGATCCTGGCCTACCTGGTCTTCACCGTGCCGTACGTGATCTGGACGCTGCGCTCCTTCATCGTGAACATCCCCACCGAGCTGGACGAGGCCGCGATGGTCGACGGCTGCACCCAGTGGGGCGCGTTCTTCCGCGTCATCCTGCCGCTCACCCTGCCCGGTCTGATCACCACCGGCGTCTACACCTGGATCCAGGCCTGGAACGAGTTCATCGTCGCCAACACCCTGCTGTCCACGGGCGGCCAGCGCACCGCGATGGGCTGGCTGACGTTCTACTCCACCACGCCCACCCGCGGCGCGGACTACGGCGCGCAGATGGCTGGCGGCCTGCTGGTCTCGCTGCCCGTGATCATCCTGTTCGTCATCTTCCAGAAGAAGGTGTCGGCGGGCCTCACCGCCGGTGCGGTCAAGGGCTAGTCCCCTTCCTCGCTCACCACTGCACCTGAAGCACCTCCACCCCCAGGGAAGGAACCATGGCGATGCCCGGTACGGAAAGCGCCGATCTCCTCCGCGACGCCGGAGCGGTCCTGCAGCCCGGCTTCGCCGGTCTGACCGCGCCCGAGTGGCTGCGCCGCAGAGTGGGCGAGGGCGAACTGGGCGGCGTCGCCCTGTTCGGCCGCAACATCCGCACCCCGCAGCAGGTCGCCGCGCTCACCGGGGAGCTGTACGCGCTCAACCCGGACCTGCTGGTCGCCACCGACGAGGAGGGCGGCGACGTCACCCGCCTCGAAGTGGTCAGCGGCTCCTCCTACCCGGGCAACCTGGCGCTCGGCGAGGTCGACGACACCGAGCTGACCGAGCGGGTCGCCCGCGCCATCGGGTTCGACCTGGCCGCCGTCGGCGTGAACCTCAACTACGCGCCGGACGCGGACGTCAACTCCAACCCGGACAACCCGGTGATCGGCGTCCGGTCCTTCGGCGGCGACGGCGAGCTGGCCGCCCGGCACACCGCCGCCTACGTCCGCGGCCTGCAGTCGGCCGGCGTCGCGGCCTGCGCCAAGCACTTCCCCGGGCACGGCGACACCGCGGGCGACTCGCACCTCGGGCTGCCCCGGATCGACCTCGCCCTGGACCGGTTCGCCGAGCACCTGCTGCCCTTCCGGGCCGCCATCGCGGCGGGCGCGAAGAGCATCATGACGGCGCACATCCTGTTCGACGCCTACGACGCCCAGCTGCCCGCGACCATGTCGCAGCGCATCCTGACCGGCCTGCTCCGCGAGGAACTGGGCTTCGACGGGCTGATCGTCACCGACGGCATCGAGATGGGCGCGATCTCCGGCACCCACGGCGTCGCGGCCGGCTCGGTCCGGGCCGTCGCGGCCGGCGCCGACACCATCTGCGTCGGCGGCGGCCTGCACGACGAGGACGCCTTCGTGTACCTGCGCGACGCCCTGGTCTGGGCGGTCCGCGAGGGCCGGCTGTCCGCGGACCGCCTGCACGAGGCCGCCGAGCGCAACCGGGCCGTCGCCCGCTGGTCCGCGGAGCGGCGCGCCGCGCTGGCCGGCGAGCGGGCCGAGGCGGGCGTCGGCCTGGCCGCCGCCCGCCGGGCGCTGCGGGTCACCGGCGGGCTCCGCCCGCTCGGCGGCGTCCCGCACGTGGTCGAGTTCTCCCCGGGCGCGAACATCGCGGCCGGCGACGAGACCCCGTGGGGCGTGGCCGGCCCGCTGGCCGAGCTGGTGCCCGGCACCACCTCCAGCCGGGTCTCCCCGCCCGCGACCGTCACCGAGGGCTCCGGCCTGCTGCAGGTGACCGTCGCCGCCGAGGACGCCGTGATCGACACCGCCCCGCTGCTGGGCGCCGCGGTCGGCCGCCCGCTGGTCCTGGTGGTGCGCGACGTGCACCGGCACGGCTGGATGCGCCGGGCCGCGCTCGACCTGGTCGGGCACCGGCCGGACGCGGTGCTGGTGGAGATCGGCACCGCGCACGGGACGGCCGGGCTGTTCGGCCCGCACGGGGTCACCGTGCTGGCCACCTACGGCGGTTCGCGGGTCTGCGCGGTCGCCGCGGCCGAGGCCCTGGCGGGGCTGGCGGTCACCGCGCCGCAGGCCGGCTGAGACCCTCGGGAACGGGCCCGGGACGGGCGCGGAGCGCCTCGTTCCGGGCCCGTCGCGCACCGGTTTGCGAACCGGAGCTCACGCTCGCTCCCCACTGCGTGCAACCATGTGCTGTTACATAGGACTTAGGGGTCCGTTAAGGACCGCCTCCAACGAGGAGTGAGAGCTGCCATGAGTGGCGACAGGGACACGGCGGCGCCCGCCGAGGGCTCCGCGGTGCCGACCCAGACCGGCCCTGCCACCGCCACGGCCCGGGTGCCCAAGTACTACGGCCTCAAGCGGCACCTGCTGCAGCTGACCGAGACCCAGCCGGCCGGCACCCCGGTGCCGCCGGAGCGCGCGCTGGCCGCCCAGTTCGACACCTCCCGCACCACCGTCCGGCAGGCCCTGCAGGAGCTGGTCGTCGAGGGCCGGCTGGAGCGCATCCAGGGCAAGGGCACCTTCGTCGCGAAGCCGAAGGTCGCGCAGGCCCTCCAGCTGACCTCCTACACCGAGGACATGCGGGCCCAGGGACTGGAGCCGACCTCCCGGCTGGTCGAGGTCGCCTACATCTCCGCCGACGACCGGCTGGCCCCGCTGCTGGACATCAAGCCCGGCGGCCGGGTGCTGCGGATCGAGCGGCTGCGGCTCGCCAACGGCGACCCGATGGCGATCGAGGTGGCGCACCTGTCGGCCAAGCGCTTCCCCGCGCTGCGCCGCAACCTGGCCAAGCACAACTCGCTGTACACGGCGCTGCGCGAGGTCTACGGCGTCACGGTCGCCGAGGCCGAGGAGACCATCGAGACCACCCTCGCCAACCCGCGCGAGGCCGGCCTGCTCGGCTCCGACCTGGGCCTGCCGATGCTCCAGCTGTCCCGGCACTCCTTCGACGCGGACGGCGCGCCGGTGGAGTGGGTCCGCTCGATCTACCGCGGCGACCGCTACAAGTTCATCACCAGGCTCCAGCGCCCCGCGTAGCGGGGCGAGCGGCGGCCGGAGCGGCTCCTCGTTCGGAGGACTGCGCACTCCCGGGTTGACAGGGTAGTGACACGAGTCACTCCGTTGCCCTAACCTCGCGTGGACCTTTCGATCACCGAGGGTGCTGCTCGGCGGGCGCACGTTGTGCGCGGCGGCGCCAGCGAGGTGACTCCTCGTCGTCCGGGAGCCGCTCATGTCGTCGTCCCACCTGCCGTCCGCGGGCGCACCGCCCGCCCTCTCCCCCGCCCGGGTGCTGGCCGGGCTGTGCCTGCTGGTGCCGATCGTGGCGGTGCTGTGGGTGCCGTCCTACGGCAAGACCGATCCCGCGCTGGGCGGGATGCCGTTCTTCTACTGGTACCAGTTGCTCTGGGTGCCGGTGTCCGCGCTGTTCACCGGCGCGGCGTACCTGCTGATCCGGCGGGACGAGGCGGCCCGCCGGGCCGTCGCCGCGCTGCCGGCCCCGTCCGTGCCCGCGCAGGCGGAGGGGGACGGGAAGTGAAGCACGTGGACTGGACCGCGATGACGGTCTTCCTGCTGTTCTTCGCCCTGGTGTCGGTGATGGGCTTCCTGGCCGCCCGCTGGCGGCGGGCCGACGACGCGCAGCACCTGCACGAGTGGGGGCTGGGCGGCCGCAGCTTCGGGACCTGGATCACCTGGTTCCTGCTGGGCGGCGACCTGTACACCGCGTACACGTTCATCGCGGTGCCGGCGGCGGTCTACGCGACGGGCGCGATGGGCTTCTTCGCGGTGCCGTACACGATCATCGCGTACCCGCTGGTGTTCCTGTTCCTGCCGCGGCTGTGGTCGGTCTCGCGGGTGCACGGCTACGTGACGCCGGCCGACTTCGTGCGCGGCCGGTACGGGTCGCGGACGCTGTCGGTGGTGGTGGCGCTGACCGGCATCCTGGCGACCATGCCGTACATCGCGCTGCAGCTGGTGGGCATCCAGGCGGTGCTGGACGTGCTGGGGGTGGGCGGTTCCGGGAACTGGTTCCTGAAGGACCTGCCGCTGTTCCTGGCGTTCGGGGTGCTGGCGGCGTACACGTACTCCTCGGGGCTGCGGGCGCCGGCGCTGATCGCGTTCGTCAAGGACGCCCTGGTCTACGTGGTGATCATCGTGGCGGTGATCTACATCCCGATGCGGCTCGGCGGCTACGGGCACGTCTTCGACGCGGCGGCGCACAAGTTCTCGCAGCTCAACCCGAAGACCGGCAAGCCGGTCGGCTCGATGGTGGTGGGCCCGTCCGGGCAGTGGACGTACGCGACGCTGGCGTTCGGGTCGGCGCTGGCGCTGTTCATGTACCCGCACTCGGTGACCGGCGTGCTGGCGTCGAAGTCCCGGAACACGGTGCGCCGGAACATGGCGATCATGCCGGCGTACTCGCTGATGCTGGGCCTGCTGGCGCTGCTCGGGTTCATGGCGATCGCGGCGGGGGTGAGCAAGGGCGACCCGAAGTACAACAGCCAGCTGGCGGTGCCGCAGCTGTTCGCGGACATGTTCCCGTCCTGGTTCACGGGCGTGGCGTTCGCGGCGATCGGGATCGGGGCGCTGGTGCCGGCGGCGATCATGTCGATCGCGGCGGCCAACCTGTTCACCCGCAACGTGTACAAGGAGTTCCTGCGGCCGCAGGCGACGCCCGCGGACGAGACCCGGGTGGCGAAGCTCGCCTCGCTGCTGGTGAAGGTCGGCGCGCTGGCCTTCGTGCTGGTGATGGACAAGCAGGCGGCGATCAACCTGCAGCTGCTGGGCGGCCTGTGGATCCTGCAGACCGCGGTGGCGCTGGTGGCGGGCCTGTTCACCCGGTGGTTCCACCGCTGGGCGCTGCTGGCGGGCTGGGTGGTCGGCATGGTCTACGGCACCTGGACGGCCTGGGGGCTGTCCTCGCCGGCGACCAAGCACTTCGGCGGGAACAGCGCGAAGATCCCGGGGATCGGCGAGATCGGCTACATCGGTCTGACGGCGTTCGTGCTGAACCTGGGGGTGGCGGTGGTGCTGACGCTCGTCCTGCGGGCCCTGAAGGCCCCGGAGGGCGTCGACGAGACCGCTCCGGCGGACTATGCCGCGGAGACCGGCGACGAGGCCGTGGAGCGCGCTCCGCAGCCCGCCTCGGCGCACTGACGCACCGGGGGCGCACGGGCCCGTCCCGTGCGCCCTGTGGTCGCGCCGTTGCCTCGATCGACACCGGGGTGACGGCGCGATCATCTGTTATGACCGCCCGCCGAGCGGAGAAGACCGGGGAGAGAACCAGCACCACCGACACGGGGAGCCTCGGATGACCGACCTGACCGCGGTACGCAACGGCCACCGGCCGGACGACGGGCTCCCGGGGGGCGGCAGACGGCTCCCCTCGGTGCTGGTCGCCACCCGGCACGGCGAGTCCACCGCCAACGTGGAGTTCCGGCACGCCGACGCGACCGGCGCGCTCTCCGTCCCGATCACCTCCCGGGACGCCGACATCCCGCTCTCCCTGCACGGCCAGGACCAGGCCCGCGACCTGGGCCGCTGGTGGGCCGCCCGGCCGCCCGCGGACCGGCCCCGGGCGGTCTGGTGCTCCCCGTACGTGCGGACGGCGGAGACCGCCCGGATCGCGCTCGCCCAGGCGAGCGGGCTGGGCGCCGTCCCGGTCGGGCTGGCGGTCCGCTACGACGAGCGGCTGCGCGACCGCGAGCTGGGCGTGCTGGAGATGCTCACCAAGGCCGCGATCGAGCGCGACCACCCGGCCGAGGCGGAGCGCCGGCGGCGGCTGGGCGAGCTGTACTACCGGCCGCCGGGCGGCGAGTCCTGGCTGGACGTGGCGCTGCGGGTCCGCGACCTGCTGCGCGACCTGTGCGAGGAGGAGGCGGGGCGGCCGGTCCTGGTGGTCGCGCACGACTGCACGGTGCTGATGCTGCGCCAGGTGCTGGACCGGCTCGGCGAGGAGGAGCTGCTGGCGCTGGACCCGGTGGCGAACTGCTCGGCCAGCGTGTGGCGGGCCCGGGACGGGCGGCTGCGGCCGGCCGGCTGGAACCGGACCGAGCACCTGTCCTGAGGGCGCGGCGGGCGCCCGGGAGCCCGCTCAGACGCTCTGTCGCACCCCGGCCCGGCCGGTCCCGCCGAAGGCCCGCCGGTAGGCCAGCGGGGTGGTGCCGAGCCGGCGGCCGAAGTGGTGCCGCAGGGTGGCGGCGTTGCCGAAGCCGCAGCGGGCGGCGACCGCGTCGACGCTCTCCTCGGTGGACTCCAGCAGGCGCTGCGCGAACAGCACCCGCTGGCCGGTCAGCCAGCGGTGCGGGGTGGTGCCGGTCTCCTGCTGGAAGCGCCGGGCGAAGGTCCGCGGCGACATGTGGGCGCGCCGGGCGAGGTCCTCGACGCTGCTCTCCCGGTCGAGGTGGCGGCGCATCCAGTCGAGCACGCCGGTCAGCGAGTCGGCGCCGTCCTCGGGCAGCGGGCGGCTGATGAACTGGGCCTGGCCGCCCTCCCGGTGCGGGGCGACGACCATCCGGCGGGCGATCCCGCGGGCCACCTCGGCGCCCTGCTCCTGGCGGACCAGGTGCAGGCAGGCGTCGATGCCGGCGGCGGTGCCGGCCGAGGTGATCACCGGGTGGTCGTCCACGTACAGCACGTCGGGTTCGACGGTGGTGAGCGGGAAGCGGGCGGCCATCAGGTCGGCGTACTGCCAGTGGGTGGTGGAGCGGCGGCCGTCGAGCAGTCCGGCGGCGCCGAGCAGGAAGCTGCCGGAGCAGATCGACAGCAGCCGGGCGCCGCGGTCGTGGGCGGCCCGCAGCGCCTCGATCAGCACGGCCGGGTACTGCTCGCGAATGCCGGTGGCGGTGGCGATCACCAGGTCGGCCTCGGCGATCCGTTCGGGGCCGTGCGGGACGTGGACGTCGAAACCGGCGTGGGTGCGCATCGGGCCGGGGCGGTCGCCGACCAGGCCGAACTCGTAGACCGGCAGGCCGGCCCCGCTCCGGTCCAGGCCGAAGACCTCGCAGGCCACGCCCAGTTCGAAGGGGTGGATCTCCTCCAGCACGATCACCGCGACGTTGCTCAGCATCCGCCCAGCATGGCAGTGGCAGGATTTCGCGGCAATGGGGCGTTCCTGCCACTCGTCGCGGCGGGCGCCGGGCGGGAGGGTGGAGCCATGACCACCGCGCTCGCCCTGCTGGGCTTCCTCGGCAGTTTCGGACTCCTCGGCGTCCTGGTCGGCCGCGACCTGGAACGCACCACCGCCCACGGTCGCTCGGACCGGCACCGGCCCACCGGCTACCCCTACGACCCGGACCTGCACGACCCGCGCCGGAGCGCGTCCGGCACACTGTCCGGATGCGCTCCCCGATCGTCCGCCGCGCCCTCGACCACGACCTCGCCGCAGCCGCGGAGGTCACCGTCGAGGCTTTCGTCGGCGACGGCCACACCCGGCCCGACTCCGACTACGTCCACCTCCTCCGCGACACCGCCCGCCGCAACCGGGAGGCCGAACTCCTGGTCGCCGTCGACGACGCGGGAACCGGAGCCGTGCTCGGCTGCGTGACCTTCGCCGCGGGCGGCACCCCGTGGGCCGACATCGCCGGGCCGGACGAGGGCGAGATCCGGATGCTCGCGGTCGGCGCGGCGGCCCGCGGCCGCGGCGTCGGCCGGGCCCTGGTGGCGGCCTCGATGGACCGCAGCCGGGAACTCGGCCTGGCCGGGATGGCGTTCTCCACCCGTCCGGAGATGCGCCACGCCCACCGGATCTACGACGCGCTGGGCTTCGCCCTGGCGCCCGAGCGCTACTGGTCGCCGCACCCCGGCACCGACCTGCTGGTGTACACGACGCGGTTCCCGCACGCACCGTCCTAGGGCGCTCCCCCGGCCCCCGGCGGGCCGTCCCCGACGGCCCGCCACCGGTGTTTTCGTTGTCTACGCGCGGCGCCACCGACACGACACGCTCTACTACATCTGGTGCTTCCAGCTCCAGCCGCCACTACATGTATGCTCACTCTCGCTGTCGACGCAGGGGAACCCGGTGCGAGTCCGGGACTGCCCCGCAACGGTGAGCGGGCTGTAGCGACGCCCGCAGAGTCCGAGGACCTGCCGACGGTGTGCGACACGGCATCCCCGCAGACGCCATGCAGCACAGCTTTGCCGTCCGGTCTCGCGGGCGGACCGGGGGTGGTCTTCGGCGCGCCGGAACGCGTACGCGTTCCTCCGTGCTGCCCTCCCCTGGCCGCGTACGGTCCCGGACACCCCGAGCCACGTCCGCCGCCGCCACAGGAGAGAGTGCGCCTTGACCGTCGCCGCCTCAGTCACCCTGCCGTCCCAGGGAACCGCCGACGCCTTCACCGACCCCGGTGCGGCGCTGCTCCGGCTGCTCACCGACCGCAGCACCGATCTCCCCCAGGTGGACCCCGGCCACGTCGCCGCCGCCGCGCTGCGCGGCCGCCACGCCGGCTCGGACTTCGCCGAGCTGCGCGGGCTGGCCGTGGAGGCCGCCGCGTCGATGATCGCCGAGGACCCGCAGTACTCGAAGCTGGCCGCCCGCCTGCTGGCGCTGGAGATCCGCGACGAGGCCGCCACCCAGCAGGTCACCTCGTTCTCCTCCTCGGTGGCCGTGGGCCACGCCGAGGGCCTGATCGGCGACGCCACCGCCGCGTTCGTGGCCGAGCACGCCGACCTGTTCGACTCGCTGATCGACGAGTCGGGCGACGACCGCTTCGAGTACTTCGGCCTGCGCACCGTGCAGTCCCGCTACCTGCTGCGCCACCCGATCACCCGCAAGGTGGTCGAGACCCCGCAGCACTTCCTGCTGCGCGTGGCGGCGGGCCTGGCGGTCGGCACCTCCCAGGAGTCGGTGCGCGAGGTCGCCGAGCTGTACACCCTGATGAGCCGCCTGGAGTACCTGACCAGCTCGCCGACGCTGTTCAACTCCGGCACCCGGCACCCGCAGATGTCCTCCTGCTACCTGCTGGACTCGCCGCTGGACAACCTGGACTCGATCTACAACCGGTACGCCCAGATCGCCCGGCTGTCCAAGCACGCCGGCGGCATCGGCCTGTCCTACTCGCGGATCCGCTCGCGCGGTTCGCTGATCCGCGGCACCAACGGCAAGTCGAACGGCATCGTGCCGTTCCTGCGCACCCTGGACTCCTCCGTGGCGGCGGTCAACCAGGGCGGCCGGCGCAAGGGCGCGGCCTGCGTCTACCTGGAGACCTGGCACGCCGACATCGAGGAGTTCCTGGAGCTCCGCGACAACACCGGCGAGGAGGCCCGCCGGACCCACAACCTGAACCTGGCGCACTGGATCCCGGACGAGTTCATGCGCCGCGTGAACGCCAACGCCGACTGGTCGCTGTTCTCCCCGGCCGACGTGCCCGAGCTGGTCGACCTGTGGGGCGCCGAGTTCGACGAGGCGTACGTCAAGGCCGAGCTGGCCGGCAAGGCCGTCCGCACCATCCCGGCGCAGACCCTGTACGCCCGGATGATGCGCACCCTGGCGCAGACCGGCAACGGCTGGATGACCTTCAAGGACGCCTCCAACCGGGCCGCCAACCAGACCGCGCTGCCGGGCCGCACGGTGCACTCCTCGAACCTGTGCACCGAGATCCTGGAGGTCACCGACGACTCGGAGACCGCGGTCTGCAACCTCGGCTCGGTCAACCTGGGCGCGCACGTCGCCGCCGGCGCCACCGCCGCCGACCTGGCGAACGCGATGGACTGGGACCGGCTGGACGCCACCGTGCGCACCGCGGTGACCTTCCTCGACCGCGTGATCGACATCAACTTCTACCCGACCACCGAGGCCGGGACGTCCAACTCCCGCTGGCGGCCGGTCGGCCTGGGCGTGATGGGCCTCCAGGACGTCTTCTTCCAGCTCCGGCTGGACTTCGACTCGGCCGAGGCGAAGGCCCTGTCCACGCTGATCGCCGAGCGCATCATGCTCACCGCCTACGAGCGCTCCGCCGACCTGGCCGAGCAGTTCGGCCGGCACGAGGCGTACGGCGAGACCCGCGCGGCCCGCGGCCAGCTGCACATCGACCACTTCGGCAGCGCGGACCCGCGGTGGACGGAGCGCTGGGACGCGCTGCGCGCCCGGATCGCCACCACCGGCCTGCGCAACTCGCTGCTGCTGGCGATCGCCCCGACCGCGACCATCGCGTCCATCGCGGGCGTCTACGAGTGCATCGAGCCGCAGGTCTCCAACCTGTTCAAGCGCGAGACCCTCTCCGGCGAGTTCCTCCAGGTCAACCCGTACCTGGTGCGCGAGCTGAAGGAGCTGGGCGTCTGGGACCAGCAGACCCGGGACGCGCTGCGCGACGCCAACGGCTCCATCCAGGAGTTCAACTGGCTGCCGCAGGAGGTCCGTTCGCTGTACCGCACGGCGTGGGAGCTGCCGCAGCGCGCCCTGATCGACCTGGCCGCCGCGCGCCAGCCGTACATCGACCAGAGCCAGTCGCTGAACCTGTTCATGGCGGCGCCGACCATCGGCAAGCTCTCCTCGATGTACTCGTACGCGTGGAAGGTCGGTCTGAAGACCACCTACTACCTGCGCTCGCGCCCGGCGACCCGGATCGCCCAGGCCGCGTCCGGCGCCACCCGCACCGCCGCCCCCGTGCCGGTGCAGACCCCTTCCCTCTCCCAGGCCGAGCAGGACGCCATCGCCTGCTCGCTGGAGAACCCCGAGTCCTGCGAGGCCTGCCAGTGAGCACCGACGACCGGAAGAAGATGCTGCTCGACCCGGGCTTCGAGCTGACGCTCCGTCCGATGCGCTACCCGTCGTTCTACGACCGGTACCGGGACGCGATCAAGAACACCTGGACCGTGGAGGAGGTGGACCTGCACTCCGACGTCGCCGACCTCGCCAAGCTCTCCGAGGGCGAGCGGCACATGATCGGGCGGCTGGTCGCGTTCTTCGCCACCGGTGACTCGATCGTCTCCAACAACGTGGTGCTGAGCCTCTACAAGCACATCAACTCCCCCGAGGCCCGCCTGTACCTGTCGCGGCAGCTGTTCGAGGAGGCCGTGCACGTCCAGTTCTACCTGACGCTGCTGGACACCTACCTGCCCGACCCGGAGGACCGCAACGCGGCCTTCGCCGCGGTGGAGAACATCCCCTCCATCGCGCAGAAGGCCCAGTTCTGCTTCAAGTACATGAACGCGGTCGACCACCTCGACTCGCTGCAGTCCAAGGACGACCGCCGGGCCTTCCTGCTCAACCTGATCTGCTTCGCGGCCTGCGTCGAGGGCCTGTTCTTCTACGGCGCGTTCGCCTACGTGTACTGGTTCCGCAGCCGCGGCCTGCTGCACGGCCTGGCGACCGGCACCAACTGGGTGTTCCGCGACGAGTCGATGCACATGGACTTCGCGTTCTCGGTGGTCGACACCGTCCGCGAGGAGGAGCCCGACCTCTTCGACGACAAGATGGCGCGGCAGGTCACCGAGATGCTGGAGGAGGCCGTCGAGGCCGAGCTCCAGTTCGCCCGCGACCTGTGCGGCGAGGGCCTGCCCGGCATGAACACCGAGTCGATGCGCGAGTACCTGCAGGCGGTCGCCGACCAGCGGCTGGCCCGCCTCGGCCTGCCGGTCCGGTACGGCTCGACCAACCCGTTCGGGTTCATGGAGCTGCAGAACGTCCAGGAGCTGACCAACTTCTTCGAGCGCCGGGTCTCCGCGTACCAGGTCGCCGTCGAGGGCTCGGTCTCCTTCGACGACGACTTCTAGGCCGCGCCCGCCGCACCGGCCGCACGCGACAGGGCCGCACCCCCGCCGGGGGTGCGGCCCTGTCGCCGTTCCTGCCGGGCCGTCAGTCGTTCGGGACGGTCGCGTACTTGGGGGTGCCGTCGGCCATCTGCCGCAGCGCGTCCTTGCGGTCCCGCTTGGAGAGCCGGTCGATGTACAGGTACCCGTACAGGTGGTCGGTCTCGTGCTGGAGGCAGCGGGCGAAGAAGCCGGTGCCCTCGACCCGGACCGGGTTGCCGTCCTTGTCCTGGCCGGTGACGGCGGCGTAGCCGGGGCGGGCCAGCTCCTGGTAGGCGGTGGGCACCGACAGGCAGCCCTCCTGGCCGTCGTCCAGCACCCGGCGGCCGGCCGGGAGGTCCTCCAGGACCGGGTTGACCACGTGGCCGATGTGCCGGACGCCCTCGTCGTCGGGGCAGTCGTAGACGAAGACCTTCAGGTCGACGCCGATCTGGTTCGCGGCCAGGCCGACGCCCTCGGCCGCGTACATCGACTGGAACATGTCGTCGATCAGCGCGGACAGCTCGCCGTCGAAGGCGGTGACCGTCTTCACCTCGCGGTGCAGCACCGGGTTGCCGACCACGGTGATCGGCCGGGCGGTGCCCTTCGTCAGGTCGGGCTCCTCGCCGACCACCCGCAGGGGCTCGCCGTCCTCGTGCGCGTGGTCGTGCGCGTGGTCGTGCGCGTGGTCGTGCTCGTGGTCGTGGTCGTGGTCGTGGTGCTCGGCCATCGCTCGGTTCCGCTTTCGTCCGCATCCGCCTGGTGTACCGGCCCAGCCTACGGGGCGCGGGCCCGGAGGGGTCAGCAGACCTCTTCGAGGTCCCGGTAGGCGCGGGTCGCGGGCGAGGCCGCCGCCCACCGCTCCAGCAGCGAGCGGACCAGGCCGGCCGGCGCGGCGATGCCGCACTCCCGCTCGACCTGCCAGGGGCCGCCGGCCGCGCCCTGGCTGAGGTGGCTGAGGTGGCCGGGGTGCAGCGGGTCGCCGTCGTCGTGCGGGTCGTGGTGCGCGGTGCGGCCGTCGTCGATCGCCATCCGGGACTCCGAGCAGGTCCGGCACAGCAGCCGCACCGAGGACGTCCAGTCCTCGGCGGCGTACCCGGCGTCGGAGACGGTCTTCTCCAGTGCGTCCCGGTCGGCGGCGGTCGCGGCCTGCAGCAGCACCACCCAGGTCGGCACCGGGGACGGCGCCCACAGCTCGATCTCGTCGAAGACCGGGTAGGCGACGCCGTCGGCGACCCGCTCGCCGTGCGGGGCGCCGTCGTGCAGCACCACCTCGCCCCAGCGGCGGCCGGAGGACGGCAGCGGGATCGACAGCACCTCGATCCGGGCCGGGTCGAGCCGCCGCCCCCACACCACCTCGGACTCGCCGTCCGGGGACAGCCGCACCGGGGTGGTGCCGAGGTCCAGCTCGATCGGCCCGGCCGCGGTCGGCCCGCCGGACAGCCGCAGCCCGTACGCCTGCCAGGCCCGGCGGGCCAGCGGCCAGTCCTGCAGGGCGGTGGCGGTGATGCCGAGGTTCCACCAGTCCGGGGCGCCGTGCTGGCGCTCCAGCAGCGCGACGGCGCGCAGCCCGGCCGAGCGGGCCTGCTCCCAGTCGCGGCGGAACTTGTGCAGCAGCGCCAGGTTGAACCAGGAGTCGGACAGCCACGGCTCCAGGTCCGCGGCCATCACCAGCAGCGCCCCGGCGTCCTCGTAGCGGCCGTCGCCGATCAGCGTGAAGGCACGGTCGGTGGTCTGCCGCCAGGTCGCCGACGGACGGTGCCGTGCGCGGTGGAAGATCCTCACGTTGGTCCCTTGCCGTCTGGTCGTCACCGGGTCGCCCCGCCTCCGGGTCTTCCCGCCACGACCGCATCCAACCACGGCAGCCCTCGGCCGCGCGCCCCGCGCGGCCATTCAGGCCGTGCGGGGGACGGGCCCCGGCGGGCGCGGTGCGCGGCGGGCGGGGCTCAGGCGGCGGGGCGGGAGCGGGCCGCGCGGTGGCCGCGGCGGCCGAGCCGGGCCAGCGCGTCCAGCACCACCGGGTCGTAGCCGCGGCCGGAGTCGAGGCGCAGGTGCTCCAGCGGGTCCAGCGCGCCGGCCCGGGGGCGGTCGGCGGCGGCGGTGCGCAGGTCGTCGTGGGCGTTGGCGACCCGGATGATCCGCGAGGCCAGCGGCAGGCTGGGGTCGTGCCGGCCGTCGGCCAGCCGGCACGGGTCGGCGAGCCGGGCGACCTGCTGCCACACCTGCTTCGGCACGCCGGTGCGCTGGATCACCTCGCTGCCGAGCCGGGCGATCCGCTGCTGCTCGCCGTCGGCGAGCAGCGCGGTGGCGCCGCCGGGCACCGGCTCGACCAGCGACAGCTGGCCGATGTCGTGCATCAGGGCGGCGTATTCCAGCAGGGTCAGCTCCCGGCTGCCGAGGCCGAGTTCGCGCCCCAGCGCACACGCCGTGTCGGCGACCCGGCGGGCGTGCCCGGGCGTGGTGTAGCCGGCGATCTCGGTGGCCCGGGCCAGCGTCTCGATGGTCTGCCCGGTGGTGGCCCGGACGGCGACGGCGCGCCGGAACGAGGCCTGGGCGAGCAGCAGCGGCACGCAGAACACCGGCAGCGCCCACAGCCCGGCCTCCCCGGCGAGCAGGCTGAGCAGCAGTCCGGTGGCGACCTGCGCGGAGCCGATGCCGAGCAGCGCGTGCAGCTGGTCGTCGAGCGCGGCCGCGTACCGCAGCCCGGTGCGGGCGCACTGCTGGGCGGCGGCCAGCACGGCGTCGCCGAGCGCGGCCAGGCCGGCGATCCCGGCGAGCAGCGCCCCGTAGGCGGGGCCGGGGAGCCGGTCGGTGACGCCGGTGTTGTAGAGCGGCTGGAACAGCAGGGCGGCGAAGGCGACGGTGACCAGGCGGCGGGCGGCGGCGTCCAGTCCGCCGAGCGGGGCGGGCGGGCGGTGCCGGAGCGCGGCGAGGGCGTACCGGCCGGCGCTCTGCGCGCCGAGCCCGAGCCCGGTGCCGGCCGCGGTGACGGCCGCGACCTGGAGGACGCCGTGTGTGGTGGGCAGTCCGTGCAGCGGCCCGAGCAGCGCGTAGGCGAGGGCGACGGCGGTGGCGACCGGCGCGGGCTCGCGGTCGCCGGGCAGCGCGGGCCCGGCGCACTGGCCGAGCGCGATCAGCCCGGTGAAGGCCAGCGCGACGCCGGTCTGGCCGGCGCCGTGCAGCAGCAGGTGCAGCACCGCGGCGGCGCCGAGCAGCGCGGCGACGGCGTGCAGCAGGTCGGCGGGGACGGGGCGGCGGGGCGTCACACCGGCCCTCCGGTGGGCAGGCCCTGCCCGGACTGCTTGGGCAGCCGGGCGGGTTCGGGCACGCCGAGCGGGATGTCCGGGACCTCGCCGTCCCAGCCGCCGGGGGGCGGCGGTTCGGGCTGCCAGCCGTGCTCGGCGACGGCCTCGACCAGGGCGCCCACCATCACCGGGTCGAACTGGCTGCCCGCGCACCGCTCCAGTTCGGCGACCGCCTCGGGGACGGGGCGGCCGCGCCGGTAGGAGCGGGTCGAGGTCATCGAGTCGAAGGCGTCGGCGACCGAGATGATCCGGGCGAACTCGGGGATCCGCTCCCCCGCCAGGCCGTGCGGGTAGCCGCGGCCGTCCATCCGCTCGTGGTGGTGCAGGATGCCGTCCCGGCCCTCGCCGAGGAAGTCCAGCCGCCGCACCAGCTCGTGCCCGAACACCGGGTGCACCTCGACGGCGCGCCGCTCCGCCTCCGTCAGCGGGCCGTTGCGGCGCAGCAGTTCGGTGGCGACGGCGAGCTTGCCGACGTCGTGCAGGGTGCCGGCGAAGTGCAGGGTGCGGACCCGGTCCTCGGTCAGGCCGAGCTGGCGGGCGATCAGCACCGAGGCCCGGCCGACCCGTTCGCTGTGGCCGCGGGTGTACGCGTCCTTGATCTCGACGGCCTGCACCAGGGCCTGCACGGTGGCCCGGTGCGCGGCCCGCTCCCGGTGGCCCTGCGCGGACAGCCAGGCGGTGATGGTCAGCGGCAGCAGGCCGAGCACCGCGGCGAACGCGCCGTACGGGCCCTGCCAGAGCACCGCGATCATCAGGCCGCCGGAGCCGTGCAGCAGCGCCGCGGGGGCGGCCCGGCGGACCGCGCGCAGCGCGCCCTGGCCGGAGGAGCCGCAGGTCAGCCGGACCATGCCGGCCACCAGGACGCCGTTGACCAGGCAGAACGTCAGGATCGCGGCGAGCGCGCCGAGGGCCGCGCCGGGGAACCTGGTGCCCAGCAGCAGCCGGACCCCGCCGAGCAGCCGGAACACCTCGGCGGCGGCGGCCGCGGCCAGCGCCAGCTGGGCGGCGTTCCAGATCCGGCGCAGCCCGCGCGGCGGCGCGGCCGGGCCGAGCAGCGCGCCCGGCAGGGCGACCAGCGCGGCCGCGGCGGGCGGCAGCATCAGGACCCCGGCGAACAGCACCGGGAAGAAGCCGCTGCCGCGCGGGTCGGCGGCGGGTTCGTCGCCGGAGCGGCCGCGCAGCCAGCGCCACAGCCGGGCGCACGGGGTGCGGGCGCCCTGCGCCAGCGACTCCAGGCACAGGTGCAGCAGGGCCAGCAGGCCGATCCGCGGCCACTCCGACCCGGGCCCGACGGCGGCCAGCGGCAGCAGGACCGCGAGGGCGGCCGCGAGCACGACGGCCAGGTAGGCCGCGGCCCGCGGGGGCAGGGCGCTGTGCTCGCGTTCGCTGGCGATCTCGGCCACCCCCGCCCGTACCGGGCCCTCCGACGTGAGGACTCGTCAGAGAATAGGGCCCGCCCGCACGGGCGCGGCGCACGATCGCGGATCGCCGCAGTCGGAGCAGCGACAGCTCACCCGATCGAGTGAGTGACTACTCGGCGGTGGCGATCGCCGAGCCGTGCCCGGCCTTGCCTTCGACCGTCACCTCGATGCTGACCGAGGACACCTCGATCACCGAGGTGTCGACCTCGCCGGTGCGCTGCCCGGCCCGGATCGAGTCGATCCGGGCGAGCACCTTCGAGCGGAGGTCGCTCGGGGTGTCGTCGCAGCCGCAGGAGCGCTTGATCAGTGCCTTGATCGCCTGCTCCAGGCCGTACTTCTCCAAGCACGGCGAGCACTCGTCGAAATGCACCCGCAGCTTGACGCAGTCGCCCTCGGGCATCTCGTTGTCGAGGAATTCGTAGAGGTGGTCGAGCACCTCTCCGCACTCGGTCTCGTGCGGATCGCCGCAGCTCATGAGCCCGTGCCCTTCGCTTCCTGCCCTGCACCGGTACCGGCCGGGACCAGCCCCCGCTCGCGGGCGTAGTCCTCCAGCATGCCGCGCAGCTGGCGGCGGCCACGGTGCAGCCGGGACATCACCGTACCGATGGGTGTACCCATGATGTCCGCGATTTCCTTGTACGCAAACCCCTCGACGTCCGCGAGGTAGACCGCGATCCGGAATTCCTCCGGAATGGCCTGGAGCGCGTCCTTCACGTCGCTGTCGGGCAGGTGGTCGAGCGCCTGCGCCTCGGCCGAGCGCAGCCCGGTCGACATGTGCGACTCGGCGCGCGCCAGCTGCCAGTCCTCGATCTCCTCGGCCGCGGTGCGCTGGGGTTCGCGCTGCTTCTTGCGGTACGAGTTGATGAAGGTGTTGGTGAGGATGCGGTAGAGCCAGGCCTTGAGGTTGGTGCCCTCGCGGAACTGGTGGAACGACGCGTACGCCTTGGCGAACGCCTCCTGGAGCAGGTCCTCCGCGTCGGCGGGGTTGCGGGTCATCCGCAGCGCCGCCGAGTACATCGGGTCCAGGTAGCCCAGCGCGTCGCGCTCGAAGCGCTCGCGCCTGGCCTCCTCGCTCTCGCTCTCGGACACCCGGAAGGTGTCCTCGCCGATCGCCTCGGCCAGTTCGTCGCCGGTGAGCTGTTCGCCCTCCGGACGGCCCTGGTCGGCGCCAGAAGCGCCCGACACGGCCGCGTCATCGGTCCCGACGACCGGACCCACCTCCTCGGAAACCCGCACACGGCCCACGTCGGGCCGACCCGGAAGCGAGGATATCGGGCTGACCGGCTTCTCGCCCGCGACAACCCACTCCGACCAGTCCGGCAGCAGGGGCGACTGCGCCGCACGCTGCTCCGGCCGCTCGGGGCATGCGATCGGACCCATGGACGACTGCCTTTCCACCAGGGGGCACGCTCTGACGCTTCGTGCAACCCCTGCCGTTGCCCGGGCATTCCCGGCACCCGGAGTGCGACGCAACTCACCTCCCCCGCGCGGGCCTTGCCGGCCCGGGGCTCAGGACGGCAGCCAGGCCGCGACCGCGTCGGCGACCGTCCGCAGCGGGTCCGGCCCGGCGGCCCGCTTGGGGACCTTGAAGGGGTGCGAGGCGTGCGGGACCTCCACCAGGCGGTGGGTCTCCGGCAGGTCGGGGAACTCCTCGGGGGTGCCGAAGGTGTCCGCGCCGCCCTGCACCACCAGGGTGGGCAGGCCGGTGCCGAGCAGCTCCTCGGCCCGGCTGCGCTCCGGCCGGCCGGGCGGGTGCAGCGGGAACGCCAGCGCGAGGACGCCGGCCGCGCCGAGCGCGGCGGAGGTCCGGCAGGCGACCCGGGCCCCGGCGCTGCGGCCGCCCGCGTACAGCGGCAGGCCCTCCTCGCGGGCCGCGGCGACCTGGGCGGGCCAGCCGGCGTCCAGGGTGGCCGGGGCGGGGGCCAGCTTCCGGCCGGCCACCCGCCAGGGCTGCTCGGCGAGCACGACGGTGACCCCGCGGGCCGGCAGCGCCTCCGCCAGCGCCCGCAGGTCGGGGGCCTCCACCCCGCCGCCCGCCCCGTGCCCCAGCACCAGCACGGCCCGCGGCATCCCGGCCCGGAACCAGTGGAGCCGGGCATCCCCGGCAGGAGTGGTGACAATCCGCTGCACGCCCCGGAGCCTACCCGCGCACGCCCCCTCCTTCCCTCGCCCCGCCTGGAAGGCGCTTCCCCCTGTCTCCCCCTGCACCGCCACCCGCCCGAAGGGCGTTAACCACGCCTTCTTCCCTCGCCCAGCCCGGAGGGCATTTCCCTCTCTGTCTCCCCCTGCTCTCCCGCCCGGAGGGCGTTCCCCACGTCTTCTTCCCTCGCCCCGCTCGGAGGGCATTTCCCCGCCCTGTTTCCGCTGCTCTCCCGCCCGGAGGGCGCTTCAGAACAGCGTGGTGAGGTCGTCCTCGGTGAGCGGGCGGGTCAGGCCCGGGTGGTTGTTGCGGATGCTGCCGACCGCGTCGGGGACGGCGTGGATGCGCAGGTCGCCGGGCGGGGGCGGGGTGAGGTCGGCGGTCTCGGCGTGCGGGTCGAGCCAGGCGTCCCAGCGGTCGGGGCCGAGGTAGAGGGGCATCCGCTCGTGGACGGGAGCGAGCAGCGGTTCGGCGGCGGTGGTGACGACGGTGCAGGTGACCAGCCAGGCGTCGGGGTGGTCGCCGGGGTGCCGGCGGTCGCGCCAGAACTCGTAGAGGCCGGCGAGGGCGAGCGGGGCGCCGTCGGCGCGGTGCACGAAGTAGGGGCGGCGGGGCGGCCGGGAGACGTCGTCGGTGGGGGCGGTCTGCCACTCGTAGTAGCCGTCGACGGGTATCAGGCAGCGCCGGGAGGCGTAGGGCTGGCGGTAGGCGGGTTTCTCGTGGACGGTCTCCGCCCGGGCGTTGATCATCTTCACCGCGGCGTCGGGGCTGTCCGCCCAGGCCGGGACCAGTCCCCAGCGCAGCACCCGGAGTTGACGGACCGGCAGGCGCTGCCCGCGCGGGACGCGGTCCAGGACGGCGAAGGTCCGCGCGGTCGGGGCGACGTTCCAGCTCGGGGCGAGGGTCTCGGTCGGGTCCCACTGCCGGACGCCGAACCGGCGGACCAGTTCGGCGGGGTCGGTGGAGGAGGCGAAACGGCCGCACATGGCCCCCAGCTTGCCAGAGCGGGTGGGGGCCGCAGGGCCCGACCGGAGAACCGGCGGCTTCCGGTGGCCCGTCCTTCCGTGGGAGGCTGCCCGCCCCGGGCGGGGGAAGCGGCGGTGATCGGAGGTCGACGGCGATGGACTTCGCGGGACTGGCGGGACTGTGGGACCGGGTGACGGCCGTGCAGCCGGACCCGCCGCACTGGCTGGTGTGGGGCACGTTCGCGGCGGCGCTGGCGGCGGTGGCGGTGCGCCCGGTGTGGCGGGTGCTGCGCACCGTGGTGACGATCGCGCACGAGGGCGGGCACGGCCTGACGGCGCTGCTGACGCGCCGTCGGCTGTCCGGCATCCGGCTGCACTCGGACACCTCGGGGCTGACGGTCTCCTCCGGGAAGCCGACCGGCCCGGGGATGGTGCTGACCGCGGCGGCGGGCTATCCGGCGCCCTCGCTGCTGGGCCTGGGCGGGGCGGCGCTGGTGGCGGCGGGCCGGACCACGGCGCTGCTGTGGATCGGCATCGCGCTGCTGGCGGCGATGCTGCTGACGCTGCGGAACCTGTTCGGGGTGCTGGCGGTGCTGGTCACCGGCGGGACGTTCCTGGCGGTGTCCTGGTACGGGAGCGCCGAGTGGCAGGGCGCGTTCGCCCACCTGGGCGTGTGGTTCCTGCTGCTGGCGGGGGTGCGTCCGCTGCTGGAGCTGTGGTCGTCCCGGCGGCACGGCCGGACGCCCGGCTCGGACGCGGACCAGCTGGCGCGGCTGACGGGCGTGCCCGGGGCGCTGTGGGTGGTGCTGTTCCTGCTGCTGGCGCTGGCCTGCCTGGGGCTCGGGGCGGCCTGGCTGCTGCCCCGGTAGCGGCGGCGGGCCTCATAGACTTGGCGGCATGACCGAACCCCTGTGGCCCGCCCCCGTCGCCACCGCCGCCGTGGACGCGACCGTGACCGTCCCCGGCTCGAAGTCCGCGACCAACCGCGCGCTGGTGCTGGCCGCCCTCGCCGACGGCCCGGGCTGGGTGCGCCGCCCGCTGCGCAGCCGCGACTCGCAGCTGATGGCGGACGGCCTGCGGGCGCTGGGCGTGACGGTCGAGGAGACGGTGAACGCGGCGTCCGGCGGCACCGGCGGCGGCGAGGCGTGGCGGGTCATCCCGGCCGAGCGGCTGCGCGGCCCGGCGCGGGTCGACGTGGGCAACGCGGGGACGGTGATGCGCTTCCTGCCGCCGCTGGCGACGCTGGCGGACGGCCCGGTGCACTTCGACGGCGACCCGCGCAGCCACGAGCGCCCGCAGCACGGCGTGATCGACGCGCTGCGCGCGCTGGGCGCCCGGATCGACGACGGCGGCCGCGGCGGCTTCCCGCTGACCGTGCACGGCACGGGCGCGCTGGACGGCGGCCGGGTGGAGCTGGACGCCTCGTCCTCCTCGCAGTTCGTCTCGGCGCTGCTGCTGTCCGGGGCGCGCTTCAACAACGGCGTGGAGATCCGCAACACCGGCGGGACGGTGCCCTCGCTGCCGCACATCCGGATGACGGTCGACATGATCCGCAAGGCCGGCGGCCAGGTCGACGCGCCGGAGGACGGCGGCGAGAAGGACGTCTGGCGGGTCACCCCGGGCGCGCTGATCGGCCGCGACCTGGTGGTCGAGCCGGACCTGTCGAACGCGGCCCCGTTCTTCGCGGCGGCGCTGGCCACCGGCGGCCGGGTGACCGTCCGGGACTGGCCGAGGCACACGTACCAGCCGGGCGACCAGCTCCGGGAGATCTACACCGCGATGGGCGGCAGCTGCCGGTTCACCGACGACGGGCTGGAGTTCACCGGCACCGGCAAGATCCACGGGATCGAGGCGGACCTGCACGACGTCGGCGAGCTGACCCCGGTGATCGCCGCGGTGGCGGCCCTCGCCGACTCCGAGTCGCACCTGTACGGCATCTCCCACCTGCGGCTGCACGAGACCGACCGGCTGGCCGCGCTGGCCAAGGAGATCAACGGCCTGGGCGGCGACGTCACGGAGACCGAGGACGGCCTGCGGGTCCGGCCCCGGCCGCTGCGCGGCGGGGTGTTCCACACCTACGAGGACCACCGGCTGGCGACCGCCGCCGCCGTGCTCGGCCTGGTGGTGGACGGCGTCCTGGTGGAGAACGTGGCGACCACGGCCAAGACCCTGCCGGACTTCCCGCAGATGTGGGCCGACCTCCTCGGCCAGGGCTGACGGGGGGTCATCAGATGCGCCGCTACGACAAGAACGCCGACGAGGACGACATCCGCAGCCGCCCGGGCCGCCGGGGCTCCCGCCCCCGCACCCGGATCAGGCCCAAGCACGAGGACGCCGACGAGGCGATGATCCTCACCGTGGACCGGGGCCGGATGACCTGCCTGGTCGGCGGCGGCACCAAGGACGAGCGGCAGGTCGTCGCCATGAAGGCGCGCGAACTGGGCCGCAAGGGCGTGGTGGTGGGCGACATCGTCGGGGTGGTCGGCGACCTGTCCGGCGACCCGGACACGCTGGCCCGGATCGTCCGGGTCGAGGAGCGCACCTCGGTGCTGCGCCGCACCGCGGACGACGACGACCCGTACGAGCGGATCGTGGTCGCCAACGCCGGGCAGCTGGCCATCGTCACCGCCCTCGCCGACCCGGAGCCCCGCCCCCGGCTGATCGACCGCTGCCTGGTGGCCGCGTACGACGCCGGGATGGAGCCGCTGCTGGTGCTCACCAAGTCCGACCTGGCGTCCGCCGACGAGTTGCTGGAGTCGTACGCGACGCTCGGCATCCGCTCCGTGGTGACCCGGGCCGACGAGTTGGAGACGGTCGGCGCGGAGGCCGTCCGGGAGCACCTCCGCGGGCGGACCACCGTGTTCATCGGGCACTCCGGCGTCGGCAAGACCACCCTGGTCAACGCGCTGGTGCCGGAGCGGCAGCGGAGCACCGGCCGGGTCAACGCGGTGACCGGCCGGGGCCGGCACACCACCGTCTCCGCGCTCGCCCTGCGGCTGCCCCCGCCGCCCGGGGCGAAGCCCGGCTCGAAGAAGGCGCTCGACCCGGGCTGGGTGATCGACACCCCGGGCTTCCGTTCCTTCGGCCTGTCCCACATCGACCCGTCCCGGGTCATCCTCGCCTTCCCCGACCTGGAGCCCGGGACGGTCGACTGCCCGCGGGCCTGCTCGCACGACGAGCCGGACTGCGCGCTGGACGCCTGGGTCGCCGACGGGCACGCCGACCCGGCCCGGCTGTACTCGCTGCGCCGCCTGCTCGCCACCCGCGAGGCGTCCGAAGGGGATTGAGGGTTCACGCGGACACGAGTCGCTGGGCCCGTGCCACTGGGTGACGATAGGGAGGTCACACCGTCCTCTCTGACAGGGAGTCAACCCGATGGCATGGGCCATGGTGATCCTCGCCGGTCTGCTGGAAACGGGATTCGCGGTCAACCTCAAGCTCAGCCACGGCTTCACCCGGCTCTGGCCCACCGTCAGCTTCGCGCTGTTCGCGCTCGGCTCCTTCGGCCTGCTGACGCTCTCGCTGAAGACCCTCCCGGTCGGCAGCGCCTACGCGGTGTGGACCGGCATCGGCGCGGCCGGCACCGCCGTGTACGGGATGGTCTTCCTGGGCGAGTCCTCCTCCACCCTGAAGCTGGTCTCCATCTCGCTGGTCATCGCGGGCGTGATCGGCCTCCAGCTCAGCGGCTCGGGGCACTGAGTCCGCTAGGGTTCCGGGCATGGCCGACTACCACGACGACCTCCGCCTCGCCCACGTCCTCGCCGATTCGGCCGACTCCGTGACCATGGAGCGCTTCCGGGCGCTCGACCTGAAGGTCGAGACCAAGCCGGACCTCACCCCGGTCAGCGACGCCGACAAGGCCGCCGAGGAACTCGTCCGCTCCGTCCTGCAGCGGGCCCGCCCGCGGGACGCGGTCCTCGGCGAGGAGTACGGCCTGCAGGGCTCCGGCCCGCGCCGCTGGGTGATCGACCCGATCGACGGCACCAAGAACTACGTGCGCGGCGTCCCGGTCTGGGCGACCCTGATCTCCCTGCTGGAGGAGCGGCCCGACGGCGAGCACGTCCCGGTGGTCGGCATCGTCTCCGCGCCCGCGCTCGGCCGCCGCTGGTGGGCCGCCAAGGACCTCGGCGCGTACGCCGGGCGCAGCCTGGCCAAGGCGCAGCGCATCCACGTGTCGAAGGTGTCCCGGCTGGCCGACGCCTCGCTCTCCTTCTCCTCGCTGAGCGGCTGGGAGGAGCGCGCCCGGCTGGACGCCTTCCTCGACCTGACCCGGGCCTGCTGGCGGACCCGGGCCTTCGGCGACTTCTGGTCCTACATGATGGTCGCCGAGGGCGCCGTCGACATCGCCGCCGAACCCGAGCTGTCGCTCTGGGACATGGCGGCCCCCTGCATCGTCGTCCAGGAGGCCGGCGGCCGGTTCACCGGCCTGGACGGCATCGACGGGCCCTCCGGCGCGGACGCGGTCGCCACCAACGGCGTCCTGCACGAGGCGGTGCTGCGCTCGCTCAGCCTGTGACGCCGTGACGGAGTGACGCCCCGTCCGGCACCCCGTCAGGCGCTCAGTTCGGCGTTCAGGGCGCCGAGCAGGCGGCCGGCCCGTTCGGCGACCTCGGCGGGGCCCTGCTCCATGGCGCGGCGGCACCAGTTCTCGGCCTGCACGGCCTCGCCGCGGCGCAGCGCGAGCAGGGCGAGCCGGAGCGCGGCCCGGCCGTGGCCGGCGTCGGCGGCGCGGGTGTACCAGAGCATCGCCTCGGCCTCGCTGTCCTGCCGGGCCAGCAGCAGGCCGAGGTTGAAGGCGGCGCTGCGGCTGCCGCCCTCGGCGGCCCGCCGGTACCAGCTCTCGGCGATCTCCAGCGCGCCGCGCTCGGCGGCCCGGACGCCCATCCGGACCTGGGCGCGGCGGTGTCCGGCGTCGGCGGCGACGGCGTACCAGTGCTCGGCCTCGGCGTCGGCGTCGCCGCGCCGGTCGAGCAGCGAGGCGAGCCGGAACGCGCCCTCCGGGGAGCCGCCGTCGGCGGACTGCCGGTAGCGGTCGAGGGCGCCGTTGAGGTTGCCGCGCTGCTCCTGGACGACGGCGAGCTGCAGGGCGGCCTCGCCGTGGCCCTCGGCGGCGGCCCGGGCGTACCACTCCTGGGCCTGCCGGGTCTCGCCGCGGCCGGCGTGCAGCACGCCGAGGTTGAACGCGCCGTCGACCGAGCCGGCCTCGGCGGCCTTGGAGAACCAGGGTTCGGCGCCGGACTCGTCGCCGCGCTGGAGCAGCATGACGGCGAGCGCGTTGCAGGCTTCGCGGTGGCCGGCGTAGGCGGCGCGGCGGTACCACTGCTCGGCCTGGGTCTCGCGGCCGGCGCCGGCGCAGAGCAGGCCGAGGTTGAAGGCGCCGTTGTGGTCGCCGGCGTCGAGGGCGGCGCGGTACCAGCGTTCGGCGACGGTGTTCTCGCCGCGGCCGGCGTGCAGGGCGCCGAGCGCGTTGGCGGCGGTGCCGTCGCCGGCCTCGGCGGCCTCCTGCCACCATTCGGCGGCGGCGGCGAGGTCGCCGGCGTCGCGGAGCAGGAAGCCGAGCGCGCAGGCGGCGCGGGCCTCGCCGTTCTGGGCGGACTGCCGGTACCAGCGGGCGGCCTCGTCGAGGTCGCCGCGGGCTTCGAGCAGCACGCCGAGGCGGAGCGCGGCGCGGGCGTGGCTGCGGGCGGCGGCGGTGCGGTACCAGGTCTCGGCGGTCTCCTTGTCGCCGGCGGCCTCGCGCATCCGGGCGAGCCGGTAGGCGCCCTCGCGGTGGCCGGAGTCGGCGGCGGCCTTGAACCAGCGTTCGGCGCGGACGTCGCGGCGGTGCTCCATCAGGTCGCCGAGGGCGTAGGCGCCGAGCGGGTGGCCCTGTTCGGCGGCGTAGTGCAGCCAGTACTCGGCGGCCTCCTCCTCGCCCTGGTCGCGCAGTTGCAGGCCGAGGGCGTGGGCGGCGGGCGCGGAGCCGGCCACCGCGGCCTGCCGCCACCACTGGGCGGCCTCGGTGCGCAGGCCCTGCTGGTGCAGCAGCACGCCGAGGTTGTTGGCGGCGGCGCGCAGGCCGGCGGCGGCCGCGGCGCGCAGGTACGGTTCGGCGTCGGCGAGGTCGCCGCGGCGCAGCAGCAGGGCGCCGAGCTGGCTGGCGGCGGCGGGGTCGCCGGCGTCGGCGGAGCCGCGGTGGCGGGCTTCGAGGGCGGCCTGCTCGCGGGCGGCGAGGGCGGTCTCGAAGCTGTCGTCGGCCTCGTCGTCGTCGGCGGTCTCCAGCAGGTCGCGGCCGGCCGCGGCGACCCGGTCGGCGGTGAGGTGGACGAGTGCTTCGGGGCCGTACCCGGTCACGTCGATGCCGCCGGCGGTGGCGGGCCGGGCGGCCCGGGTGCCGGTGGTGGACCGGTCGGCGGTGCGGAGCCCGGTGTCGGTGTCCGTGGTGCTGCTGGCCGCCGGTCGCTCTCCCGTTCCGTTCCTTCCGATGAGTTTCATGCCGACTCCCGCTCCCCCCGAGTGTCGCGGCATTCGCCCCGGGCCGTCGGCCCGGGGTGGTTCCCCCTGGGGGCACGCCGGATCGGACGGCCTGTCACGGGCCGTGCCGCGTCCCCCTCGTGGTCCATCGTCGCATCACCCGCATACCGCGTACACCTGCTCCGTCCGGTTTTGGCGGAGCGGGGCCGAAGCCCGGCGAGATTGCTTCAGCGCTTTGTCGATTTCCCGACACTCGGGCCCCACAAACCCCGGCCACGCATCGTACCGGAGACGATCAACTCCGCGCGCCCGCAAGGGGGAAGGCCCGAAGGGGCGTCCCCTCCGGGCCTTCCTTAAAAGGATGTTGACGCAGTCTCAGCTCAGGCTGAAGTCGTCCGCCTGGTAGGCGCCCTGCGCGTACCAACCGTGGACCCAGACCGTGACCGAGGTGACCGAGGCCCCGGTGGTGAACTTGGTGGACAGCTTCGTCCACGCGCTCCCGCCGGGGCTCCAGGTGGAGCTGTCGGCGCCGGAGCCGGTGACGCCGAGGTAGGTGTAGTTGCCCTTGACCCAGGCCGAGAGCGTGTACGTGGTGTTCGGCTTGACCGTGACGGTCTGCTGGCACTGCGCGGTGTCACCGGCCCCGACGTTGCCCTGCAGGGTGTAGGAGCCGCTGTGTCCGCCGCTCACCACCGTGCCGCCGCTGCCCGCGCAGGTCCACGGGCTGAGCGCGCCGCTCTCCAGGCCCGGGTTGGCGATCGGCCCGGCGGGGGTGGTCGGCGAGGAGGACGGGCTGCTGCTGGTGGACGGCGAGGCGCTGGTGGACGGCGAGGCGCTGGTGCTCGGCGAGGCCGAGGTGGACGGGGAGGCGCTGGTCGACGGCGAGCTGCTGGCGGTCGGCGAGGGCGACGGGGCCGGGCAGCTCGCGGCGGAGCCGTTGGTGGCCGTCATCAGCGGGTTGAGCAGGACGGCGTTCGGGTCGTCGTAGAGCGAGAAGACGAAGGAGCCGCCGAGGCCGTTGCAGTGCGCGTAGTCCATCTTCGCCTGGATCGACTTCGCGTTCTCGCCGGACCAGAAGTTGGTGCCGTCGTAGAAGTACGCCGCCTGCGCGGCCGCGTCCCAGTAGGTGTAGCTCGGGTTGTCGACGACGCCGAGCAGTTCCTTGTACATCCGCACGCCGTTGACGTTGCCGGAGTTCGGCGCGCCCTGCGCGGGCCCGCTGGCGGGCTGGAACAGCCCGTGGTTGGCGCCGGCCGCCACGCCCGTCCAGCCGCGGTAGTACAGCGGGACGCCCATGTTCAGCTTGTTCGCCGGGAACCCGCCGGGGATGCCGTACGAGGGGTCGCCGACCGTGTACGCCTTGATCGCCTCGTCGATGTTGTACTTGGCGTTGCCCGGCGGCACGTTGTTCATCGGGTCGTTCGGGTTCTGGAAGACCGGCGTCTGGTGGTTGGTCGGGCCCTGGGCCTCCCAGCCGCCGTGCATGTCGTACGTCATCGGGTCCGCGAAGGTCAGGTACTGCCCGATCTTGTCGGTCTCGACGTTCTGGATCTTGTCCTGGCCGGCCGGCAGCGCGGCGCTCAGCGCGTAGGTCTTGCCGTCCGCGGAGCCCTGGGTGTTGAGCTGGTTGCGGAACTCGGCGAGCAGCGCGGTGAAGTTCTGCTTGTCGTTCGGCGAGGAGTGGTTGCCGGTGTGGCCGCCGCCGCCCGGGTACTCCCAGTCGATGTCGAAGCCGTCGAAGATGCCCTTGCCGGTGCCCGCGCCGCCGTAGCCGCCCTGGGCGGGCAGGTTGCCCTTGATGAACATGTCGACGCAGGAGGAGACGAACTTCTTCCGGGAGGCGTCGCTGGCGGCCGCGTCGGAGAAGTACTTGGAGTACGTCCAACCGCCGATCGACAGCAGCACCTTGAGCTTCGGGTACTTGGCCTTGAGCTCCTGGAGCTGGTGGAAGTTGCCGGCCAGCGGCTGGTTCCAGGTGTCGGTGGAGTTGTCGACGCTGTTGCCGTTGGCGAAGGTCTTGGCGTAGTCGGCGTAGTAGTCGCCGGCGCCGTCGCCCGCGTTCGGGTTGTTCTCGTCCTGGGAGGCGGCCGAGTTGGCCTCGAAGCAGGTCAGGTTGGTCGGGTCGATGTTGGCGAAGTCGTACAGCAGGTAGTCGAGCTTGCCGGCCATGCCGTTGGTGTCGACGTTCTTCAGGTAGTAGGCGTTCTGGTAGATCGACCACTGGTCGAAGTACGCCACTTTCATGCCGCCGCTGGTGGCGGGCGCGCCGGTGGTGTTGCCCGGCCCGGCGGTCGCGCTGGGGGCTCCCAGCAGCGACATCGCTCCGGCGAGCAGCGTGGCGGCCGCGGCCGTGACGGCCCAGGCCCTTCGGTTGTTCCGGTGCATGCGGATGTGCCCTCCTGTCACGTGGGGATGCAGGAACGCCGTCCGACACCCGGTCGGGGAGAGCGGCAGACGGAGAAGAGAACGATCAACTCCTTTTGCTGGCATGCGAGTTGCCGCCGCACTGACGGGAGGTGGGGGCCGCCCGCCATGGGCATGACTCAGATTGGACTGGACCAGTTGGGGTGTCAATCGGGGCGAAGCCCAAGGAATGGCAAAGGCCCGGAGGCTGATGCCTCCGGGCCTTTCGCTACTGAGTAGCGGGGACAGGATTTGAACCTGCGACCTCTGGGTTATGAGCCCAGCGAGCTACCGAGCTGCTCCACCCCGCGTCGGTGAAACCACTGTAGCACGATCGCGGGGTGGACCAACAAATCGATTCCGCAGCTCAGCCGGTGGGCGCGGGCGAGGGCTGCCCGCTGGGCTGCGGGTTCGCGCCGGTCGACGGCGAGGCCGCCGGGCTCGGGGCCGCGGTCGCCCCGCCGCCCTTCGCCCCGGCCGCCACCGCGTCCGCCAGCGCCTGCCGCAGCGCCTGCTGGCTCTGGCCGTAGGCCGCCCAGTCGCCGTTCTTCAGCGCCGCCTGCCCGTCGTCGAACGCCTTCTGGGCGTCCGCCAGCGCCCGGTCCAGCGCCGGGTTGCTCCCCGGCGCGGTCGGCGTCGTGGGCGTGGTGGGCGTGGTGGGCGCGGTCGGGGTGCCCGGGTTCGGCTCGGCCGGGGTGGTGACCCCGGGCACGGCCGAGCCGAGCACCTTGGCCAGCGCCTTGTCCAGGCTGTCCTCCAGCGCCACGTTGTGGTCGCCGTACACCGCCAGCACCTTCTTCAGCACCGGCACCTTCGCGCCGCGGGCCACCAGGTACACCGGCTCCACGTTGAGGATGCCGCCGCCGACCGGCAGGGTCAGCAGGTTGCCGTAGACCACGTCGGAGTCGGTGCCGCTGCGCAGCAGCGACAGCTGGCGGGCCACCTCGGAGTCCGAGTTGAACTTCGCCTGGGTCAGCGCCGGGCCGAGCGCGCCCGAGCCGGGCGGCGTCCGCAGGATGCGCAGCTTGCCGTAGTCCGGCCCCGGGTCGGCGTTCACCGTCATGAACGCGGCCAGGTTCTTCCGCCCGGCCGGCACGAACGAGGTGGTCAGCGAGAAGCTGGCCTCCTTGGCGTCCGGCATCCGCACCGTCAGGTAGTACGGCGGCTGGACGTCGTGGGTGTTGTTGACGGTCGGGTCCTCGGGCACGTCCCAGATGTCGGTGCCGTTGAAGAACGCCGTGGCGTCGGTCATGTGGTACTGCCCGAGCAGGTCGCGCTGCACCTTGAACAGGTCCTGCGGGTAGCGCAGGTGCGGCAGCAGTGTCGCCGGGATGTCGGCCTTCGGCTTCACGGTGCCCGGGAACGCCTTCGTCCAGGTCTTCAGCACCGGGTCGGTCTCGTCCCACTGGTAGAGCGTCACCTCGCCGGTGTACGCGTCCACGGTGGCCTTCACCGAGTTGCGGATGTAGTTGACCTTGTTGACCGCCGTCAGGGTGCGGCCGCGCTGGTCGGTCAGCGAGTCCTTGGTGGCGTCGCCGAGCACCGTCTTGGAGGAGAACGGGTAGCCGTCCGAGGTGGTGTAGCCGTCCAGCACCCACACCAGGCGGCCGTTCTGCACCACCGGGTACGGGTCGGCGTCGATCGACAGCCACGGCGCGACCTTCTCCACCCGCTCCTTGGGGGTGCGGTCGTAGAGGACCTTCGCGCCGTCCTTGATCGCCCCGGAGTAGAGGATCTGCGGCTCGGCGAACTTCACCGCGTACGCGGCCCGGGTCAGCGGGTTGTCCAGCGAGACGCCGCTGCCGCCGCTGTACTGCGAGGTCTGGTCGGGCTGGCCGTCCCGGGTGTAGTCGATCTCGTCCATCCCGGGGCCGACGATCGAGTACGCCGGGGACTTCTCGCCGTAGTACACCCGCTGCTCGTAGTCGCCCAGCGTGCCCTCGGTCGGCAGCGACTGCTCGGTGTAGACCGGGTTGCCGTTGGCGTCCACCTGGTTGCCCTTGGCGGCGACCACGCCGTACCCGTGGGTGTACTTGAAGTGGTCGTTGATGAAGTTGCGCTGCTGAACGCCCGTCAGGTCCAGCTCGCGGACGCCCAGCACGGTGTCCTGCTTGCCGTAGCGGTCGACGTCCAGGGTCTTCGGGAAGGCGTAGTAGTTGCGCAGCGCCTGGTTCTGCTGGAACGTCGGCGACACCACGTTCGGGTCCAGCAGCCGGATGTCGGCGATGGTCTGCGCGTCCTGCTTCAGCTTGTCGGCGTCGGTGCTGTCGTTCGGCGTGTACGGCTGCACGTCGGCGCCGGCGATGCCGTACGCCTGCCGGGTCGCGTCGATGTTCTTCTGGATGTACGCGGTCTCCTTGGCCTGCTCGTTCGGCTTGACCTGGAACTGCTGGACGATCGCCGGGTACACGCCGCCGACCAGCACCGCGGAGAGCGCCATCAGGCCGAAGCCGATCAGCGCGGGCGCCCAGGTCCGCCGGACCGGGGTCAGGAAGAACAGCAGCGCGCAGATGACCGCCACGAAGAACAGGATCGTCTTGGCCGGCAGGAACGCGTTGGCGTCCACGTAGCGCAGGCCGGTCCAGCCGTCGACGTTCTTGAACGACTCGCTCTTGACCGCCAGCGCGTACCGGTCCAGCCAGTACGCCACCGCCTTCAGCAGCACGAACACGCCCAGCAGCACCGCCAGGTGGCCCTGCGCCCCGCCGCTGGCCCGGCGGCCGGGGCCCTGCAGCCGCAGGCCGCCGTACAGGTAGTGCACGGCGGTCGCCGCGATCAGCGAGACGATCACCGCGCTGAACGCGAAGCCCAGCAGGAACTCGTACCAGGGCAGCTCGAAGGCGTAGTAGGAGATGTCCTTGTGGAACTGACCGTCCTTCACCCCGAACGAGGTGCCGTTCACCCAGAGCATCCAGGTCCGCCACTGGGCGGCGGCCGCGGCCCCCGCCACCAGGCCGACCAGCAGGGCCGGGCCGGCCAGCAGCCACTTCCGGAACGGCGCCACGCCCGTCCGGTAGCGGTCCAGGCTCTGCTGCTCCACCGACATCGCGGCCAGCGGCGGCCGCAGCCGGTACGCCAGCCACAGGTTGAAGCCCACCACCAGCGCCATCAGCAGGCCGAACACCGCGCCGAGGCCGAGCTCCGCGCCGAGCTTCGAGGTGAACACCGAGCCGTACTTCACCGACCGGAACCACAGCCAGTCGGTCCACAGCCCGGAGAACATCACGAACAGCAGGAACAGCACGGCCAGCACGCCGACCGTCAGCAGCAGCACCCGTGCCCGACGCGACGGCGGCCCGACCCTCGCTCGGAAACCCGGACCGGACCGGTCCGGCATCTGGAACGTCAAGGCGCCACCTCAGCTGTCGTCGTTGGGGATACGGGCCCGCGCCGTGGACGGGCAGCGGTCTCCAGTGCAACTTAATCAGTCTTTACCGGAGTTCCCGGGCAATGCGTCGGAGTTGGAGAGGGCCCCCTCCCCCGTGTGAGGATGGCTCCATGTCCGACTCCCCTGACCTGACCGCCGGCGCCTCCGGCCTGCCCGCCGCCACCCCGCTCACCCGGGCCGCGCTGGAGATCGACGAGCACGCCGCGACCCTCGGCTGGGACCTGCCCGCCCGGCTGTTCGCGCTGGTCGACAACGCGCAGATGCGCAAGGCCAACCCGCGGCTCGCCTCGCAGCTCGGCCTGGACGACAACCCGACCGGGCTCACCCCGGTCGAGCAGGAGGAGATCGCCCCGGGCACCGAGCTCGACCGCTTCCTCGGCACCATCGCCTGGCCGGACGGCGTGGTGGGCTGTGCCCTCGTCGTCGAGCGGCTGATGCTCCCGCCGGGCGCGGAGTCCTCCCGGCCGAAGAACGCCTCCGAGCAGGAGATCAACGACTGGGTCGCCACCCACCCGCAGCGCCAGGAGGTCCGGATCACCGCGGCCGTGCTGCGCGGCGGCGCCCGCGAGGTCGCGCTGCGCCTGCGCGAGAAGGACGTCGCCCGCGAGGTGCTGACCGGCCCCGACCTGGTCCCCAACCTGACGGACGCGCTGCTCGCCACCTTCCAGTGACGGCTCGGGGGCCCGGCCGGGCCCCCGGACGCACCGCTACTTGCCGCAGGCCGGCAGCGCGGCCCGGTCGCCGGACCGGATCGCGTCGAGCGCCTTGACCGCGCCGGCCAGGTTGTCGACCTTGACCAGGGTCAGCCCGGACGGGGTCGCCCTGGTCGCCTCGGCACAGTTGTCGGCGGGGGTGAAGAAGTACTCGGCGCCCTTGTCCCGGGCGGCGATCAGCTTCATCTGGATGCCGCCGATCGGGCCGACCGTGCCGTCGTCGTCGATGGTGCCGGTGCCGGCCACGAACTTTCCGCCGGTGAGGTCGGTGGGGGTGAGCTTGTCGACGATGCCGAGGGCGAACATCAGGCCGGCGCTGGGGCCGCCGACGTCCTGCAGGCCGATGTCGATCTTGAACGGGTAGACGTGGTCGACGCCGGGCGTGATGCCGACGATCGCCCGGTCCTCGCCCTGCGCCTTGGCCGTGGTGATCGGCACCTGCACCTGGTCCGCCGGGTTCGGCACGGGGGCGGCCTTGGCGTGCGGGACGACGGTGAACACCGCGGTCTCGCCGGGCTTGTGCTTCATGACCTGCTCGGCGACCTGGGCCCGACCGGTGATGGCCACGCCGTCGACGGCCACGATCTGGTCGCCGGCGTGGAGCTTGCCCTCGGAGGGGCCGCCGGAGCTGACCGAGGAGACGATGATCTCGGTGCCGACCGGGATGTTCAGCTGGTTGAGGGCGGCGGTCTTCGCGCTGTCCTCGGAGGAGGCGAACTCCTCGGCGTTCTGCTGCTGGGCCTCCTGGTCGGTCTGGCCCTTGGGGTACACGTTGTCGTGCGGGACGACCAGCACGTCGTCCCGCATCCAGCCGACGATCGCCGAGACCAGGCTGGGCTGGTAGTTGGCGCCGGTCACCTGGACGGTGGTCATGTTCAGGTGACCGCTGGTCGGGTAGGTCTCGTGCCCGGTGATGGTGATCACCGGATCGCCGGTCTTGTCCTGCGTGCCGAGGGTGTTGTAGGTCGGCCCGGGGCTCATCTCGGTGAACGGCACCTCGGTCAGGACCGAGGCGCAGAGCAGACCTATCAGCAGCAGGGTGGCAGCGAGCATCGTCGCCGATCGGCGTGGCATGCCACGACAGTACGGGAAGGACCGGTCCGGGTGTGCCGCCGGTCCGCCCCCCGCACCGCCGATCGGGGGCGTGCCGTCAGCGCTCGCCGCCGGTACTGCGTTCCATCGCGGCGCGGAACCGCTCGTGCTCGGCGAGCGAGGTCGGATCGGTCATGGCCCGCCGCGGACGGGCCGCCCACCCCGCCCAGACCATGGCCAGCAGTCCGGCCACCACAGGAATGATCAACCAGGCGAGCGCAGCCATTTTCGAACTCCCCACAGGCTCGTCATGTGTATCAGCAGATTAACCGCCTGCAGGGGGAACGGCGCGACCGGCACCCTGGTTACGGGGCCGGGCCGCGGCTCACCGCCAGGAGGGACTGCCGAACGGGCAACGAGCGGGCCCCGGGCCGGACACGGGCGGCCGGGGAGGAGTCCGACCGGCTCAGCAGGAACCCGCGCCGACCCACTCCTCCTCGCCGTCGGTGAAGATCTGGTGCTTCCAGATCGGCACCTCGTGCTTGAGGTCGTCGATCAGCCGCCGGGAGGCCTCGAACGCCTCGCCGCGGTGCGGGCAGGACACCGCGACGATCACCGCGGCGTCGCCGATCTCCAGCCGGCCGGTGCGGTGCACCGCGGCCAGCGCCCGGACCGGGAAGTCCGCGCAGACCTTCTCGGCGATCCGGCGCAGCTCGCGCTCCGCCGTCGGGTGGGCGCTGTACTCCAGGGCGGCCACCGGCTTGCCGCCGTCGTGGTCGCGCACCGTGCCGACGAACAGCGTGGTGCCGCCCGCCGCGTCGTCGCCGACCGCGGCGTGCACCTCGTCCAGCGAGAGCGGGGTGTCGCGGACGGCCAGCAGCCGGATCGGGTCGTGGTTCTCGGACATGGGCACCATCATCCCGCATCCCCGCCGACCGGCAGCAAGGATTTTCGTATCACGATGCGACAATTCCGTATCACGGAATCTGCCGGGTCAGATCCGCCGGTGCTTGCGGGCCCGCCGGACCAGCGCGGCGGTGCCGATCAGGGCGACCGTGGCCCCGGCCGCGCCCAGGCTGGTGGCGGCCTCCTTGCCGCCCAGCCGGCGCCCGGCCACCGCGTGCTTGCCGGACACCTGGGAGAGCAGCTCGGCCAGCACCTCCTCGTTGGTGTGCCGGGGCCGCCAGCCCGCCTCGTGCAGCCGGCTGCCGGAGACCACCCACGGGTACATGGTGTACGCCAGGTCCCCGGCCGGGGCCGGGGTCAGGCCGAGCCGGTGCAGCCGGGCCGCGGTGCCCAGCGCCAGCGCGGCGGGCAGCTCCATCCGGCGGATGCCGGACAGCTCCTCGACGTCCTCCTGCTCCAGCCAGCCGTCGCAGCCGACCGTCACCTCGCCCTCGACCAGGCCGAGCGCCGCGTACTCCAGCGCCGAGGCCAGGTCGTCCAGGTGGCAGAACTGCCAGCACGGGCGGGAGCCCGCCACCACCAGCAGCCGGGGCGCCTCGAAGTGCCGGGTCAGCACGGTGTCGATGCCGGGGCCGACCACCACGGCCGGGCGCAGCACGGTGATCTGCAGGCCCGGGTGGGCGCGCGGGGCGCGCCGGGCCAGGCGCTCGATCTCCAGCAGGTCGCCGACCAGCGAGGCCTCCTCGGTGGCCCGCAGCTCGGAGTCCTCGGCCAGCGGGACCTCGTTGTCGGGCAGCGCGCCGTAGACCATCGCGGAGGTGCACAGCACCACCCGGTGCACCCCGGCGGCCGCGGCGGCGGTCACCACCGTCTGGGCGCCCCGCACGTTGTACGCGCTGCGGGCGCGCGGGTCGGACTCCATGCCGAGGTCCATCGCCAGGTGCACCACCACGTCCACCCCGGCCAGCCGCTCGGCCACCGCCGGGTCGCGCACGTCCAGCACCCGCCACTGCACGCCGGGGACCTCGCCGCGGCGGTCGTCCACCGCCAGCACCCGGCGCACGTGCGGGGACGCCACCAGGCGCTCGGCGACGCGCTCGCCGAGCACGCTCGCCGCGCCGGTGACGGCCACGGTCAGCGGCTTGCCGCCGTAGGCTGGGGACGGCGAACCGGCATCGGTCGGCCCGTCCTCGCCCTCGGTCAGCCCAGAGCGAACGTCCGAAGGCGGGGAACTCACCGGCCATCCTCCACGGTTAGCTTAAGTGCGGACGTACGAGTGTCACGCACTGTCCATCCTGCCCGAGGCTCGACCCGAGCGGTGCACCCGGCGCGGTCGGCCGCGAGACCATTGAAACCGTCCGGACCCCCCTGGGCGCAGACTTTCCCGCCACACCACCCGCGTGACGGCCGATCAGATCGAGGACCCCGTGAGCGACCTCCCCTTCGGATTCGGCAACCCCCCCGAGGAGCCCGAGGACGGCAAGGACAAGGGCAAGAAGGACGGGGAGCAGGGCGACGCGGCCCCGCAGCAGCCGTTCGGCTTCGGCCCCGGCAACCCGCTCGGGGCGCTGTTCGGCCTGGGTGGCCCCGGCGGGCAGGGCGGCGGTGACAACCCGTTCGCCGCGATGATGGGCGGCTTCAACCCCAACGACCTGGGCGCGGCGTTCCAGCAGCTCGGCCAGATGCTCTCCTTCGAGGGCGGCCCGGTGAACTGGGACCTGGCCAAGAACATCGCCCGGCAGACCGTGGTCGCCGAGCAGCCGGAGGGGAAGTCCAAGGACCGCTCGGTCGGCGAGGCCGAGCGCACCGCCGTGGTCGAGGCCGTCCGGCTGGCCGACCTCTGGCTGGACTCGGCGACCGAGTTCCCCTCCACCTCCTCCGCGGCGGTGGCCTGGAGCCGCGCCGAGTGGATCGAGGCCACCCTGCCGGTCTGGAAGGACCTGGTCGACCCGGTCGCCGAACGGGTCGGCAACGCGATGGGCGGCGTGCTGCCCGCCGAGATGCAGGCGATGGCCGGGCCGCTGATGGGCATGATGCGCTCGATGGGCGGCGCGATGTTCGGCACCCAGATCGGGCAGGCGCTCGGCGCGCTGGCCGCCGAGGTGCTCGGCTCCACCGACGTCGGCCTGCCGCTCGCGCCCGCCGGGAAGGCCGCGCTGCTGCCGCAGAACATCGCCGAGTTCGGCGACGGCCTGAACGTGCCGGCCGAGGAGGTCCGGCTCTACCTGGCCCTGCGCGAGGCCGCCCACCAGCGCCTGTTCGCGCACGTGCCGTGGCTGCGGGCGCACCTGTTCGGCGCCGTCGAGGCGTACGCCCGCGGCATCAAGGTCGACTCCTCGCGGATGGAGGAGCTGGTCGGCCAGCTCGACCCGGCCAACCCCGAGGCGCTGCAGGAGGCGCTGGCGGGCGGGCTGCTGCAGCCCGAGGACACTCCCGAGCAGAAGGCCGCGCTGGCCCGGCTGGAGACCGCGCTGGCCCTGGTCGAGGGCTGGGTCGACGCGGTGGTGCACGCCGCCGCCGCCCCGCACCTGCCGCACGCCGCCGCGCTCCGCGAGACGCTCCGCCGCCGCCGCGCCACCGGCGGCCCGGCCGAGCAGACCTTCGCCACCCTGGTCGGCCTGGAGCTGCGCCCGCGCCGCCTGCGGGACGCCTCCCGGCTGTGGGCCTCGCTCGCCGACGCCCGCGGCATCGAGGGCCGGGACGCGCTGTGGAACCACCCCGACATGCTGCCGACCGCCGCCGACCTGGACGACCCGGACGGCTTCGTGCACCGCGACGGCGCGGCCGGCGCGGAGGGCGGCTTCGACTTCGACGCGCTCGACAAGCTGCTCGGCGAGGCGGCGGGCGGGAAGACCGACCTGGGCAAGGGCGCGGACGACAAGGGCGGCGAGGGCGAGGCCCCGGACGGCAAGGGCGGCGAGGGTGCCGCCGGTCCGTCGGACGGGGACGCCCCGGGCGGGGAGGGCGGCGCCAAGTGACCGCGCTGCACGCCGACACCGTCCGGACGCTCACCGACTGGACGCCCGCCGGGGACGGCCAGGAGGGGCTGCGGCAGGACTACCTGACGCACCTCGCCGCCCACCCCGAGGGCGTGTGGCGGGCCTGCGTGCCCGCGCACATCACCGCCAGCGCCCTGGTGGTCGACCCGGCCGGGGAGCGGGTGCTGCTCACCCTGCACCCCAAGGTCGGGCTCTGGCTGCAGATGGGCGGCCACTGCGAGCCCGGCGACGGGACGCTGGCGGCCGCCGCGCTCCGCGAGGCGGTCGAGGAGTCCGGCGTCGCCGGGCTCGAACTGCTCGCCGTGGACGGCCGGGTGGCCCCGGTGAAGCTGGACCGGCACCAGGTCCGCTGCCTGGGCAGGGACCGGCCGGAGAACACCCACCTGGACGTCCAGTACGTCGCCGTCGCCCCGGCCGGGGCGCGCGAGCTGATCAGCGAGGAGTCGCTGGACCTGCGCTGGTTCGGCTGGGACGAGCTGCCCGCCGACACCGACCGCTCGGTGCGCGACCTGGTGGCCCGGGCCCGGGCGCTGGTCTGACCGACGGCCGCGGCCCCGGCCGCCCCTCGCGGGCGGCCGGGGCCGCGTGCCGTCCTCGCTCAGGTGCGGCGGGCGTCCGGGAGGTGCGGGAGGCGGGCCGCCGCGGCGACGCCCTCCAGGTAGCCGCGGGCCCGCTCGGTGCGCGGGTAGGCGTCCAGCAGGGCCCAGAACCGGGGGCCGTGGTCGGGCACCAGCAGGTGGGCCAGCTCGTGCAGCAGCACGTAGTCCACCACGTACGCGGGCATGCCCTGGAGGCGGTGGGAGAGCCGGACGGTGCGCTCGCTGGGGGTGCAGGAGCCCCAGCGGGAGTTCTGGTTGGTCACCCAGCGGACCTGCTCGGGCACCGCCCGGCCGTCCAGGTACAGCTCCGAGAGCTCGCGGGCCCGGGCCTGCAGCGCCTCGTCGCCCAGCACCCGGCGGCTCTCCTGCGCGGCCAGCTTGTCGAGCATCCGGGCCACCCAGCGCTGCTCGTCGGCCGGTGACATCCGGGCCGGGATCAGCACCACCGTGCGGTCGCCCTCGCGGTACGCGGAGACGGTGCGGCTGCGGCGGGCGCTGCGGCGGACCTCGACCGGGCCGCGATCGGGGCGGTGGTCGGGGCCGCGGTCGGGGCGGTGGTCGGCCCCGCGGTGCTCCGTCCCGTGGTGGTCCGCCCCGTGCTCGGCGGGGTGCGCGGGGGCGGGGTGCGGGGGAAGGGGCTCACGGCCGGTGCCGGTGCGCGCGCCCGACGCCGCGGCCGCCGGCCCGGAGGCTGCCCGGGCGCGCCGACGCGGCGCCGACCGGTGGGAGTCCCGTTCGGCTGCCATGCGAGGGACGTTACCCCGTCGCCCCGACAGAAGTCCGGCACCGGGGCGGCGCGGCACCGGGGACCACCCGGGCGCGTTGTCCACAGGCTGTGCACAGTGATCAGCGGATAGTCGCACCGGGGCTGTGGACAACGGATTTCCGGGTCCGGGGCGGGACGGGCAAGCTGCGGTCACCAGCGATCCCGAACGCCGGGGTCCGTGAGCCGCGGAGGAGCCCGTATGCGTACCGACCAGCCCGTGAACGACCCGACCGGCGCGCCCGGGGAGGGGGCCGGGGCGGCCGGGCGGATCGCCCGTCCGGCGATCAAGCCCGCGCTGTCCCGGCTCTGGCGGGACAAGCAGACCCTGCAGTTCGGCGCCCTGCGGCGGCACGCCCGGGTGGTGGAGGGGGTGGACCGCGGTCTGGCGGGCTTCCTGGAACTGATCGACGGCAGCCGGGACGGCCCGGGCGCGGTGGCCGCCGGGCAGAAGCTCGGGCTGACCGCCGAGTACTGCCGGGCGGTGCTCGACTCGCTGGCCGGCGCCGAGCTGCTGGACGACGCCGGGGCCGCGCGGGACGTCCTGGAGCTGTACCCGCCCGCCCGGCGCGAGCTGCTCGCCCCGGACCTCGCCTCGCTCTCGCTGGTGCACCCCGCGCCCGGCGAGGCCACGACCGTGCTGCACGGCCGGGCCCGGGCCCGGGTCGAGGTGCGCGGCGCCGGGCGGATCGGGGCCGCCGTCGGCGCCGCGCTGGCGGCCGGCGGGATCGGCGAGGTCACCGTGGTGGACCGCGGCCGGGTCACGGCCCGGGACTGCGCCCCGGGCGGCCTGCCCACCGCGGACATCGGGCGGCTGCGCGCCACCGCCGCCCGCGAGCTGGTGCACCGGGTGACCGGCGCCCCGGTCGGCGAGCGCTACCGGCGCCCGCCGGTCACCGCCCCGCCGCCCACCCTGGTGGTGCTCGCCCCGCGGGACGGCTCCGCCGCGTACACCGGCGCCGCCGTGGACGCCCAGGAGCTGATGCGGGCCGGCGTCCCGCACCTGTACACCGGCGTGCTCGAACACCTCGGCGTGGTCGGCCCGCTGGTGGTCCCCGGTGCCTCCGCCTGCGGCACCTGCGCCACCCTGGCCCGGCGGGACGAGGACGAGAGCTGGCCCCGGCTGCTGGCCCAGCTGATCGACGACGGCCCCGGCCGGGCCCGCCTGCCGGCCTGCGACAGCGCGGTGGCCGCCTCGATCGCCGGGCTCGCCGCGCTGCACGTCCAGCTCTACCTGGACGGCGTGCTGCCCCCGAGCGTGGACGGCTGGTGCGAGCTGTCCGCGGCCGACGGGATGCTCCGCCGGCTCCGGCTGCGCAGCCACCCCGATTGCGGGTGCCTCTGGCAGTCCGTCGGCCGGGGGCCAGCGGGCACAATGGCCTAGGACCCGCGGGTCCGTCCGGCGCACTCCCCACCGGTCCACCGCCGCTCCACCGTCCCGCGAGGGGCGCGGGAGCGCGGCCCCGGAGGGTCCGCCGAACGGCTCGCGGGGACGACCGCTGTACGACCGCCGGCGGGGCGCCGGTCGGTCCGGCTGAACAGGAGGCCCGGGTGAGCGTTCTACCGCGCAAGGCAGTGCCGGACCGGGCGCGGCCGGGCGGCCGCCCGCGGGCCGTGGTGGTGGCTCCGGCCGCGACGGCCCGGACGGGGGGCTCCGATGTCTGACATGCCGCGCAAGGCGGTCTCCCGGACGGCTCGGCTGGCGGCCCTGCCGCTGAGCTTCGCCGGGCGGGCCACCCTGGGGCTGGGCAAGCGGCTCGGCGGGCGTCCGGCGGAGGAGGTCGCGGCCGAGCTGCAGGCCCAGACCGCCGAGCAGCTCTTCGCCACCCTGGGCAAGTTGAAGGGGGGCGCGATGAAGTTCGGGCAGGCCATGTCGGTCTTCGAGTCGGCCCTCCCGGAGGACGTCGCGGGCCCCTACCGGGCCGCCCTGACCAAGCTCCAGGACTCCGCCCCGGCGATGCCCGTCCGCACCGTCCACGCGGTGCTGGCGGAGGACCTGGGCGCCGACTGGGCCGACCGCTTCCGGTCCTTCTCCGACCGGCCGTCCGCCGCCGCCTCGATCGGCCAGGTGCACCGCGCCGTCTGGTCCGACGGGCGGGACGTCGCGGTCAAGATCCAGTACCCGGGGGCGGGCGACGCGCTGCTCAGCGACCTCACCCAACTCTCCCGGGTGGCGCGGATGCTGGGCCCGCTGATCCCCGGCATGGACATCAAGCCGCTGATCGCCGAGCTGCGCGAGCGGGTCACCGAGGAGCTGGACTACCGGCTGGAGGCGGAGTCCCAGCAGCTGCACGCCCAGGAGTTCGCCGGCGACCCCGACATCCTGGTGCCCCGGGTGGTCGCCCAGTCCGGGCGGGTGCTGGTCACCGAGTGGATGGACGGCAAGCCGCTCTCCCAGGTGGTCTCGGACGGCACCCGGGCCGAGCGCGACCGGGCCGGGCAGCTGCTGGCCCGCTTCCTGTTCGCCGGCCCGGCCCGCACCGGCCTGCTGCACGCCGACCCGCACCCCGGCAACTTCCGTCTGGTCAAGACCGGTCGGGCGGCGTCGAGTTGGAAGCTCGGCGTGCTCGACTTCGGCACCGTCGACCGGCTGCCCGGCGGCCTGCCGCTGCCGATCGGCGCCTCGCTGCGGCTCGCCCTGGCGGGCGACGCCGGGGCCGTCTACGACCTGCTCAAGCAGGAGAACTTCGTCCGCCCCACCATCTCGCTCGACCCGGACGCGGTGCTCGACTACCTGGTGCCGATCATCGAGCCGACCCGCGCCGAGCAGTTCACCTTCAGCCGGGAGTGGATGCGCACCCAGGCCGCCCGGATCGCCGACCCGCGCTCCCCCGCCTACAACCTCGGCAAGCAGCTCAACCTGCCGCCCTCCTACCTGCTGATCCACCGCGTCACGCTCTCCACCATCGGCGTCCTCTGCCAGCTCGGCGCGACCGTCCGCCTGCACGAGGAACTCCTCCACTGGCTCCCCGGCTTCGCCGGACCCGCCGCGGACTGACCGGGGCGCCGGGCGGGCACCGGGCGAAATCGCGTTGCGGGCAGCGGGCCTCCGGCCGCACGCTGGGCGCTCGGACAACGAGGGCGGGAAGGGGGCGGCGGCGCCATGCGGATCGAGGAGGCGGGGCACTGGGAACGCCCCTTCCCGGTGCGGTACTTGATCGTGGCCGAGGGGGACGGGGACGACGCCCCGGTGCTGCTGGGCCGGTGCGCCGCCGTCGAGGGCCTGTTCACCGACCCGGCCCCGCCCCCGCGCGAAGTCCTGGTCCTGCGCGGCTGCCCGCCGGGGGCGACGGCCGGATGGCTCGGAACGGCCTGGATCGTGGGCCGGACGGCGAGCGGCTACGAGGCCTGGTGGGATCTGGTCGACGCCGAGATCCTGTCCGTCGCGCCGAGCACCGACGATCCGGCGCTGGTCGACGTCGCGGTCGGCGGGGGCGTGCGCTCGGACGACTGGCACCGGGATGTCGACGGGCCGTTCCTCCGCTTCGAGTTGACCCTCGGACACGGCTCGCCCGTGGCTGTCGGCACGTCCGTCCCCGGGCTGGCCGCCGACCGGGACGACCCACCGGACCTGCCGGTCCGGCTGATCGGCTGCGAGCCCGCCGAACCGATGCGCGCCGCCCTGCGCAAGCGGCGCGGGAAACATCCCGGGTACACCGGGCTGTGGACGCTGGACGACACCGGCCGGGTGATGGACCGGCGGGCGATCGGCTTCGACGTCGAGTGGACCCGACCCTCCGTGCTGGGCGGGGCACTGGTCGACGTCCTGCTGCTGACCGACGCCGAACTGCTGCCGGGAGCCGCGGCCCGGCCGGTCTGGCGGCAGCGGCGGTCCGGACGGCCGGGGCGGCCCGGTGACTGGCGGGGCCTGACCGAACCCGCGAAGAAGGCTTGGCTGTCGCTGGCCCCGCAGAACACCCGGTCGTCGGAACCGGACCGCTCCGGCGGCGAGTACCACCTGGCGGGGGCCGCCGTGGAGGACCTCACCGGTCTGCACTGCGCGCTGGGCGAGGCCCTGCTCGGCCCCGGCGGCTACTACGGCTGGGGCCTGGACGCCCTCGCCGACTGCCTGGGCGGCGGCTTCGGGGTCGTTCCGCCGTTCACCCTGGTCTGGCACGACTTCGCCGCCACCGAACGGGAGTTGGCGGGCTACCCCGAGGAGGTCGCCCGGATGCTGGAGGAGCGCGGGGTGCTGGTCCGCCGGGCCTGACCCGGGTGACGGCCCGTCAGTGGCAGTCCGTCAGGGGCGGTCGGTGGGCAGCGGGGCGGTGGCGGGCCAGGCAGCGCGGGTGCGGTCGGCGAGGGTGGCGCAGAGGCGGCCGAGGATCGGCAGGGCGGTGTCCGCGTCGGCCAGCGCGGCGACCGCGCGGAGGCGGTGGGTCAGGCGGCCGCGGGCGGTGGCGGTGCCCCAGGTCCAGTCGGTGCGGGGCAGCCGGGCGAGCTGGTCGGTGATGCCGCGTTCGGCCTCGGGGACGAGGGTGTCGCCGCGCAGCAGCCAGCCGGCGCAGGCGTCGGCCAGGTCGGCGGGGGTGACGGCGTCGGTGCCGGTGAGGGAGCGCCAGGTGGTGCGGTAGGCGGCCTCGGCCTCGTCCAGCAGTTCGGCGGGCGTGCCCACGGCGGACGGGCAGAGGGGGAAGCCGGTCCGCAGGTGGGCGAGTTCGACGGCGCCGGGTCCGAGCGCGGACTGTTCGAAGTCGACGAACCGGACGCCGTCGGCGGTGTGCAGGTCGTTGCCGGGGCAGGGGTCGCCGTGCAGCAGCGAGGAGCGCGGCGGGGCGGTGGACAGGCGGCGGACCAGGGCTTCGAGTTCGGCGCGGGCGCCGGGCGGGGCGGGCACGTCGAGGCTGCGGGCCAGGGCGAGGAAGCAGCCGAGGTCCCGGCCGGTGGGCCCGGTCCAGGCGGGCAGGGCGGTGTCGGCGGGGGTGCCGGCCAGGTCGTCCAGGTCGGCGGGGGCGCTGGCGTGCAGTCCGGCCAGCGCGGCGGCGTAGCCGATCTGCCAGCCGGGGGCCGGGGCGTGGTGCTCCACCCGTTCCAGCACCAGGGTGCGGGTCTCCGGGTCGGTGCCGAGCAGCGCGGGCACCACGCGGGCGCCGCGGCGGTCGGCCCGGCCGGCCAGGGCCAGCGCGGCGGCCTCGCGGGCGAAGCGGTCGTCGGCGCCGGGGGCGTCGACCAGCTGCTTCACCACCACGCGGGTGCCGGAGAGCTCGGCCCGCCAGACCCGGGAGCGCGGGCCGCTGTCCAGGCGGCGGACCCGCCGGGGCGTGCCGAGTTCGGCGCGCAGCCGCTCGCCGAACGGGAGGGAGAACCACATGGCGGACATCCTCGCACGATCAGTTCGAACGAAGAACAGCAGTGCTACCAGGTGGAATTGGCCGGAGGCATGGCCCGCCGCGGAGCGGGCAGGCGAGACCCGGGTCGGCGGTACCCGCGGCCCCGGACCGGGCAGGCCGGGGCCGGACGCGCCGACGGCCGGCTCCCCGGGGGCGGGGAGTCGGCCGTCGGCGTTCAGGGAAAGGTCACCGGCGGGGCCTCGCGGCCGGCCGGCGGGGTGGGGCGTCCGTCACATCAGGGCGACGGCGAGGGCCTTGCGGGCGCGCATCGAGGCACGTTCGGCCCGGCGGCGCAGCTTGTCCGCGCGCAGCACCCGCAGGCCGAGGCGTTGCTCCTCGGCCTCGTGGAGGCGTTGCTGCATATGCGCGCGGGCCAGGGATTCTTGGATGAGATGCATTTCGAGGGTCCTGTTCTGGATCTGGAGTTCGCGGGTCTGCTCGGAGCGGACGGTCGGATCGATGCCGGCGGGGTTCATGTGGTGGTCCTGCTCGTGGTGCGTCGTGGGGAAGGGACGGTGGAGTGGGGCGTCGGCCTTGGCGGCCGCGGTGCGTACCGAGTCGCGCAGTGCGGTGTCCAGCGGGGGCTGCTCTCCCCTGCGGACGGCTGCGGAGCCGGTGCGGATGGTCCTGGCTGCGGGGTTCACGCCATGACCTCGGTCTTGCGCGGACGGCCACGCGGACGCTTCCGGGCGACGATGACGCCCTGGACGAAGAGCTCGCCGCCCCAGACGCCCCACGGCTCACGGCGCTCGACGGCACCGGTGAGGCAGGCGGCCTTGACGGGGCAGGTGCCACACAGCGACTTGGCGTACTCGACATCGGCCGGGGTCTCCGCGAAGAAGACCTCCGGGTCGAAGGCCCGGCACGGGATGGGGAGCCCGAGCGAGTCAGCCTCGTCGATGGCGGTGAGCTGCATGAGTGTTACCTCCGGGGGGTGGGCCTGGTCGGCCTTGGTCTTGTCGGTCGGTACGGACGGGAGGGGCGGCGGTGTGATGACCGTGGACACTGTGGCGTCTTCCTCGTCTTCGATGTGGTTCCGGCCGTCCCGTTGTTCGGGCTCGGTCGGAGGCCCCGTGGGGCCTGGGTGGGTCGTGCGTACCGGACAAAACAGAAGGGCCGCGGAACCCGGTTACTGGGTTTCCGCGGCCCTGGAGGCACCGCCCGTGACTGGTTCAGTCAGGGTCGTTCGCTCCAGGGTCCAGGCCCGCGGAAAGCCTGCATCCGGCCTGCCTCGGCGCCGTGGACGGCTGCTTCGGCCAGGGGGTTCTGCTGGTCCTGCTGGTTCGTTCCGGCGCCGACGGCGGCCGCATAGCGCCCATGGAGGGCTTCTGCCGCTACTGCCTTCGGCGCCTGGGTCGGTCGCTCGTCGGACAGCGAAATGCCATCGACAAACGTGGCCCAGTCACGGGACAGACCTGCCTCGACAGGGGTGCCGCCAGCATTGCCCAGAACACTGACAAGGCAGTGCTTGGAAAGCGGGGCTCCGGCGTTGCCGCCGGCCACGTCGAGACCCAGACCCGACACGCTGACGCGCGGGGGCATGGCGAGGGTGGTCATCATTCCGGTCACTTTGGTGATCATCTGGTTCTCCACTGAACTCGCCTCCTCTCGGCGTCTCGCGGTGCCCGGTCGCCCGGGTTCCGGTATCTGATTGATGGTCGGCGCACGCAGAAACAAGCCCTCTGCGAGCTTTGCGGCCTCGTCCCCTTGACCGCTCCGGCAGGCTATTGCGCCGTACACGCGGCGCGCAAACTATTTTTCCGGCGAGTTCTCAGCCGTGTTCCCGGCCTCGTCCTCGGGCGAGGCGTGCTCCGGTGACCCGGCGGTCTCCCGCAGGTCTTCCGGACTCTCCCCCGCACACAACAAGAGCACGTCGGAGCCGTACTTGTCCAGCTTCATGGCGCCCACTCCGGAGATCCGGGAGAGCTCCGCGAGGCTGGCCGGGACGTCCTCCGCGATGGCCGTCAGGGTCGCGTCGGTGAACACCACGTAGGCCGGGGCACCCTGCTCCTTGGCCTTGGTCGAGCGCCACTCGCGGAGCCGCTCGTACAGCGCCTCGTCCATCGTGGACGGGCAGCCCTCGCAGCGGCGCAGCTTGCGCTCGACGGCGTCGGTCAGGGTCCGGTCGCAGACCCGGCACTTGACCGGGCCGCGCGCCCGGCGCGCGGCGGAGCGCTCCGCGCCGGGCTCGACGCCGCCGCGCCCGCCCCGGGTGCGCGGCCCGGCGGCGGTGGAGCCGGGGCGCAGGCCGTCCAGGAAGCGGGTCGGCTTGCGGGAGGCCCGGCCGCCCGGGGAGCGGGAGAGCGACCAGGAGAGGGTGAGGAAGCGGCGGGCCCGGGTGACGCCGACGTAGAGCAGCCGGCGCTCCTCCTCGACCTGCTCGTCGGTCTTGGCGTAGATGATCGGCAGCGTGCCCTCGCTGAGGCCGACCAGGAACACCGCGTCCCACTCCAGGCCCTTGGCGGCGTGCAGCGAGGCGAGCGTGACGCCCTCGACGGCGGGGGCGTGCTGGGCGGCGGCCCGGGCGTCCAACTCCGCGACGTAGGCGGCGAGGTCGGCCCGCTCGCCGGCCGCGGTGCGGGCGGTCTCGAACTCCTCGGCGAGCCGGACCAGCGCGTTCAGCGACTCCCAGCGCTCGCGGACGGCGCCGGAGCCGGCCGGGGCCTGGGCGGAGTGGCCGCGGGTGGCGAGCACCGCGGCGACCTGGGCGGCCAGGTCGGGGGCGCCGGCCGTCAGCGGGTCGTCGGCGGCCCGGGCGGCGCCCTTGAGCAGGACGCCGGCCTCGCGGACCTCGGGGCGCTCGAAGAACCGCTCGGCACCCTTGAGCTGGTAGGAGATGCCGAGGTCGGCGAGGGCCTGCTCGTACACCTCGGACTGGCCGTTGGTGCGGAACAGCACGGCGATCTCGCTGGCCCGGACGCCGGTGCCGAGCAGGTCGCGGATCAGCCGGGCGGTGGACTCGGCCTCGGTGGGCTCGTCCTGGTACTCGCGGTAGACCGGCTCGGGGCCGGCCTCGCGCTGCGAGACCAGCTCCAGCCGGTGCTGGGCGGCCTGGCCGCGGGCCTGCGAGAGCAGGCCGTTGGCGAGGTGCACCACCTGCGGGGTGGAGCGGTAGTCGCGCACCAGCTTGACCACGGTGGCGCCGGGGTGCCGGTGCCGGAAGTTCAGCAGGTGGTCGGGGGTGGCGCCGGTGAAGGAGTAGATGGTCTGGCTGGCGTCGCCGACCACGCAGAGGCTGGCGCCGCCGTCGCTGCCCGTCCACTGCTCCAGCAGGCGCTGCTGGAGCGGGGAGACGTCCTGGTACTCGTCGACGGTGAAGTGCCGGTACTGGGCGCGGACCCGGTCGGCGATCTCCGGCCGGTCCTCCAGGATGGCGGCGGTGAGCAGCAGCACGTCCTCGAAGTCGATCAGGCCGCGGCTGCGCTTGGCCTCCTCGTAGGCGGCGTAGACCCGGGCGATCTCGGCCGGGTCGCGCGGGGCCTCGCGGGCGGACTTGGCGACGGCGGCCGGGTAGTCGTCGGGGACGATCTGGCTGACCTTGGCCCACTCCACCTCGGCCGTCAGGTCGCGCAGTTCGGTGCGCTGGACCCGCAGGCCGCTGCGGCCGGCCGCCTCGGCGACCAGCTGGACCTTGCGCTCCAGCAGCCGGGGCAGCTCGCCGCCGACCGCGCGCGGCCAGAAGTACTGGAGCTGGCGCAGCGCGGCGGAGTGGAAGGTGCGGGCCTGCACGCCGTCCGCGCCGAGCTGGCGGAGCCGGCCGCGCATCTCGCCGGCCGCGCGGGCGGTGAACGTGACGGCGAGCACCTGGGCGGGCTGGTAGACGCCGCTGCGGACGCCGTAGGCGATCCGGTGCGTGATGGCGCGGGTCTTGCCGGTGCCGGCGCCGGCCAGCACGCAGACCGGGCCGTGCAGGGCGGTGGCGACGGCGCGCTGCTCGGGGTCGAGGCCGGCCAGTACCGCGTCCGCCCCGGTCGGGGCGGGGCCGAACTGCGCGTGCGGGTCGTCGAACCCGAGGAGGTCTTCCTGCATGTCCCCCATCCTCGCAGGCGGGCCGGACAGTTCGGACGGTGTTGTCCACAGGGTGGCAAAGATGATCGGATCACCGCACCGCGCCCGTTCCGGAATGGGTGCGGGCCGCCGGGCGTTGCACCGTGCGGCTGACCGCCCACCGTCCGTCGACCCGAAGGAGTCCCTCGCCATGTCCGGCACCGTCACGATGTACAGCACGACCTGGTGCGGCTACTGCAACCGCCTCAAGAGCCAGCTGGACCGCGAGGGCATCGCCTACAGCGAGATCAACATCGAGCAGGACCCGGCCTCGGCGTCCTACGTGGAGTCGGTGAACGGCGGCAACCAGACGGTGCCGACGGTCGTGGTGGTCTCCGCCGCGGGCGAGCAGAGCGTGATGACCAACCCGAGCCTGCGCCAGGTCCAGGCCGCGCTGGTCTGACCGGCCGTCCATTCGCTTTTCCCGGGCCCGCTCCGCTTTTCCGTGAATTCCCGCGCATTCCCGCGCATTCCCGATCGCCACTGATCGATTTCCGCCCGCCCCGCCCCCCGGTTCAGCCGGCGGCGGCCGCGCCCTCGCCGAGTTCGAACAGCAGCCGGGCCCGGTCGGCGGCGTAGCGGGTCTCGACCACCCGGATCGGGCCGCGGCCGTCCCGGGTGACCCGGGTGTTGACCAGCAGCGGGACGCCCGCGCCGAGGCCGAACCAGGCGGCCTCGGCGGGGCCGGGCATCCGGGCGGTCAGGTGGTCGGTGGCGGAGGTCTCGGCGCGGCCCAGCGCGGCCAGTATCCGCTCGTCGCCGCCGGGCACCGGCTCGTCGTCCATCAGGGCGGTGCCGGCGGCCAGGCCGGCCCGGTAGTGGCTCTCCTCGATCGCGTAGGGCTCCTGGTCGACCCGGCAGAGCTGACGGCGGATCATGACGGTCTCCTCGGGCCGCAGTCCGAGCCAGTCGGCGACGTCCCGCCGGGCCAGCACGGCGGCGACCTCGAAGTCCACGGTCAGGGTGCGGCCGGCCTCCCGGGCCTCGTCCACGTAGGTGGTGCCGCTGGGCACCATCGGGCCGCGGCGGGCCGGGCGGACGTAGGCCCGGTGGTCGTGCCGGGCGCGCTGGCGCAGGTAGGTGCCCTTGCCCTGGATGCGGAGCACCCGACCCTCGTTGACCAGGACGTCGACGGCCAGCCGGACGGTGTTGCGGGCGACCGCGTACTGCTCCTCCAGTTCGTTCTCGACCGGGAGCCGGCCGCCGTCCTTCCACTCGCCGGAGTCGATGCGGCGGCGCAGGTCGGCGGCCAGCCGCTGGTACTTGGGCGGGGAGGCGGTGCCGCGGAGGATCGTCACGCGAGTGAATGTAGTCAGTGGGCTCGCGCGGTTTCAGCGGAATGCGGCAACCCCGGCCGGTTTCGGGGCGCGGGAAACCCCGGGGGAACGCTCCGGGTGCGGTCGACCCTTTCCGGCGGACGCACCACCGGGGCGCGCGGCATGGACCACGCGCCCCGACGGTGCTCCGTTCACCGGCGGGCGGGCGTCACCAGCGGGCCGCGGACGGCAGCGGTTCGCCGTACCAGAGCTCGACCAGGTGGCGGGCGATCGAGATCCCGGACGGCGGGACGATCTCACCGGCCGCCATCCCGGCCCGCAGTTCCTCCCGGCTGAACCAGCGGGCCTCGGACAGCTCCTCGCCGTCCACGGTGATGCCGGTGCCGTCCGGGTGGGCCCGGCCGACGAAGCCGAGCATCAGGCTGGACGGGAACGGCCAGGGCTGGCTGGCCACGTACTCCACCTCGGCGACCCGGACCCCGGCCTCCTCCAGCACCTCGCGGACCACCGTCTGCTCGATGGACTCGCCGGGCTCCACGAACCCGGCCAGGGTGGACCAGCGGCCCTCCGGCCAGAGCGCCTGGCGGCCCAGCAGGCAGCGGTCCTCGGTGTCGGTGATCAGCATGATCACCGCCGGGTCGGTGCGCGGGTAGTGCTCGGCGGCGCAGGAGGTGCAGCGCCGCAGGTGGCCGGCCCCGGCCTTCTCGGTGGGGTGGCCGCAGCGGGAGCAGAAGGAGTGCAGGCGGTGCCAGTGCTCCAGGGCGACGGCGTGCACCAGCAGGCCGGAGTCCCGGTCCGAGAGGGTGCCGCCGACCTCGCGCAGCCCGGCCGGGCGGGCGTCGCCGTCCAGTCGGCCGGGCAGCGACTCGCAGTCCAGCGCGAAGTAGTGGACGCCGTCCTCGTCGGTGCCCAGGAAGTACCGCGAGCCGGTCTCCGGGGCCTCGAAGGAGGGCAGCAGCACCAGTTCGCTGCCCCGCTCGGTGTCCACCACGAACGCCTCGCCGCCGGCGATCGGCAGCACCTTGGTGGTGGGGTGGCTCCAGGCCGCGGCCAGCCACGGCTCGTCCAGCCGGCGGTGCGCCGCCCGGTCCACCCCGGCGCGGGCCAGTGCGAGGTGCTTGGTGTCGGGTGCGCTGCTCAACTCGTCCATCCCCGTTCGCTTCGGTACGTCAGGCAGGGCATCGGTTCGGGGTCCGCGGTCACGGCCGGAAGTTCTCGGCCAGGTCGCCCCACAGGTACGCGGAGGTCTCGACGCCCTTGCGCAGCAGGTCGAGCTCCACCTTCTCGTTGATCGAGTGCCAGCCGTCCGAGGGCACCGAGATCCCGAGGAACAGCACCGGCGCGCCCAGCACGTCCTGCAGGTCGGCGGCGGGGCCGGAGCCGCCCTCCCGGGTGAACAGGATCTTCTGCTCGAAGGCGCGGCCCATCGCCCGGACGGTGGCCTGCAGGGCGGGGTGATCCAGCGGGGTCAGGCAGGGGCGGGTCGCGCCGGGGAAGACGATCTCGTACCGGATGCCCTCCGGGACCTGCGCGGAAACCCAGGCGGCGACGGACTCGCGGACCTTCTCCACCTCCATGCCGGCCACCAGCCGGAAGGACAGCTTGAGGTGCGCCTCGGCCGGGACGATGGTCTTGCCGCCGGGGCCGGTGTAGCCGCCCCAGATGCCGTTGACCTCGGCGGTCGGGCGGGCCCAGACCCGCTCCAGGGTGGAGTAGCCGGCCTCGCCCTGGGTGCCGTACGACTTGGCGACCTTCAGCCACTGCGCCTCGTCGAAGGGCAGTTCGGCGAACAGCGTCCGCTCCTCGTCGGTGAGTTCGACGACGTCGTCGTAGAAGCCGGGGACCGCGACCCGCCGGTCGGCGTCGTGCAGGCCGGCCACCAGGGCGGCGGCCACGTCGGCCGGGTTGGGGACGGCCCCGCCGAAGGAGCCGGAGTGGATGTCGTTGTCCGGGCCGTACAGGTCGATCTGGCAGTCCGCCAGGCCGCGCATGCCGGTGCACACGGTCGGGGTGGTCTCGGACCACATGCCGGTGTCGGAGATGATCACCACGTCGGCGGCCAGCCGCTCGGCCTCGCGGCGGACCAGGGCGGTGAAGTTCGGCGAGCCGGACTCCTCCTCGCCCTCGACCAGCAGCTTGAGGTTGACGGCGGGGGCGGTGCGGCCGGTGGCGGCCAGGTGGGCCCGGACGCCGAGGGTGTGGAAGAGGACCTGGCCCTTGTCGTCGGCGGCGCCGCGGGCGTACAGCCGGCGGCCGACCACGGTGGGCTCGAACGGCTCGGTGTCCCAGCCGTCGGCCTTGGCGGCGGGCTGCACGTCGTGGTGGCCGTAGACCAGCACGGTGGGCGCGCCCTCCTCGCCGGACGGCCACTCGGCGAACACCGCGGGCAGTCCGTCCGTCTCCCACACCTCGGCGACCGGGAAGCCGGTCGCGCGCAGCTTGTCGGCCAGCCACTCGGCGGAGCGGCGGACCTCCCCCGCCCGGCCGGGGTCGGCGGAGACGGAGGGGATGCGCAGCCAGTCGGCGAGGTCGGACAGGAAGGCGTCCTCGTGCCGGTCGATGTAGGAGCGGACGGCGCTGTCCGGGGTTTTCGTCATACGGACGACTTTAGTTCGCCCGGACGGGTCCGTGCCCACGGCCTCCCCCTGCCGTGAGCACGGTCACCCCGTCCGTCAGGCGGCCCGGCGGCCGAGCGTGATCCGGGACCGGGTGAGCAGCGCGGCCAGCAGCACCGCGACGGCGGGCAGGCCGACCACCATCAGGCCGAGCTCGCCCCACGGGATCGCGATCACCGGGTCGACCTTCTCCGGCTCGACGGTGCCCGGGCCGACGTAGGTCTGCCGGTTGGCGGCCTGCAGCACCCGCAGGGCGATCGACGGGACGGCGCCGCAGAGCAGGCCGAGCACCGCGCCCATGGCGGCGATCACGCCGCACTGGAAGCCGGACAGCCGGCGCCGGATGCCGCCGCCCGCGCCGACCGCGGCGAGGGTGGCGAGGTCCTGCTGGGAGTCGGCGGCGGCCAGGCCGGTGGCGATGCCGGCCGCGCCGAGGGCCACCAGGGCGGCGAACGCGGTCAGGCCGATGGTGACCAGGTCGGTCTCCGGCCGGAAGCCGCGTTCGACCTCGAGCATCGCGTTGTCGTCGAGCTTGGCGAGCGAGCCGGTGGCCTTCTGGACCGCCTTGTCGGAGGGTTCCGCGGCGGGGAGCCAGAGCGAGCCGTCGATGCGGCTGCCGAGCCCGGCCCGCTCGGCGCCCTGCTTGCCGATCAGGGCGACGCCGTACGGCGTCGGGGAGTCGACCTGGACGGCGTCGACACTGATCTGGGTGGTCTTCGGCCGGTAGTTGTTCTCGGCCGCCGCGGCCTTGTCGTCGTAGGGCCCGGTGACCTCCAGGAGGACCTTGCCGTCGACCACGTAGTCCGGCCGGAACACCAGGGCCTTGCCCGCGGCCAGGGCCTGTTCGGCCTTCTGGTCGTGCAGACCGAACAGGGTGTGCAGCAGTGCGGCGTCGCCGACCACGGTGGTGCCGAAGACGCTCGGCAGGAAGTTCTGCTGGTCGGCGCGGGCCGCGCAGCGCGGGTCGTTGTGCGCCTTCTCGAACTCCTCGGGCGTGCGGGCCAGGTCGGCGGGGCAGCGCTTGGCCTCCGGCAGCACCGCCTGGACGTAGCCGCACCGGAAGCCGGAGTCGCAGCCGCCCGTCGGGGTGAGGCTGCCGACGTCGGCCCGTTCGCCGAGGTTCGGGATGGCCCCCTCGACGGCGTCGCGCATCACCGGCAGCCGGTCCCGGTCCGTGTTCGGGCCCCAGCCGGCGTACAGCGTCACGGTGTTGGCCGGTCCCTGCGGCCGGTAGTGCTGACGGGACTCCTCGGTGGAGCTGGTGGTGTAGATGCCGACCGCGACGGCGCCGGCCACCGCGGCCATCACGGCGGCGACGGCGGGGGCGGTGCGGCCGCGGTGCCGGACCGAGTCGCGCAGGGCGAGCCGGGGGCTGAGCGGCAGGAAGCGGCCGAGCCGGCCGAACAGGCCGATCAGCATCGGGGTGCAGAGCAGCATGCCGATCTCGGCGAGCACCGAGCCGCCGAGCAGGCCGGGGATGACGGCGGTGTTGGAGGCGGCGCAGAACATCGCCAGCGCGGTGCCGCCGATCACCAGGACGGCGCCGATCACGGCGCCGACCCGGCTGGCGGGCTTGATGCCGCCGCGGCCGGTGAGGGCGACGACGACGTCCTGCCGGGCGGCCTGGAGGGCGGGCACCACGGCCGCGAGCAGGCCGGTGACCAGGCCGACCAGGACGATCGCCAGCAGGTCGAGCGGCTGGAGGTCGAAGTGGCCGAAGCGGCGTCCGGCGAGCTCCTCGGCGTCGGCGCGGAACACCAGGACCAGGACGACCGCCAGGGCCAGGCCGGTCAGCGCGCCGGCCAGACCGAGCACCGCGCCGCCGCCGAGCACCACGGCCCGGATGTGGCCGCGGTCGCCGCCGCCGGCCGCGAGCAGGCCGAGCTGGCGACGCGAGCGGCGGGCGCCGACCGCGAACGCCGGTCCGGCGAGCAGCACGATCTCCAGCAGCGCCATGCCGGCCACCACGGCGGCGACCGCCAGGGCGACCTTGTTCGGCGAGCCGTCGCCGTACTGGGGCTCCTGGTAGAGCGGCACGTCGGCACGGGCCGGCGGGTGCAGCAGGACGGCCCTGGCGGCCACCTTGAAGCCGTACTTGTTGAGTTCGAGGACCTTGGGCCAGTCCAGCACCGTCCCGGCGGGCAGTTTCACCAGCCAGACGCCCTGGCGGCCGGCCGAGTCGGACCGGTCGGCGGAGACCTCGTTCAGCGGGGCGACCAGCGCGCCGGGGCGGCCGACCAGGGTGGTGTTCTTGAGCCCGTCGGGGTACTCGGCGACGGCCGTGATGGTGTACGGCCTGCTCTCCAGGCCGCGCAGCGCGGTGGCGTCGCCGAGCCGCAGCCCGGACTGGTCCAGGAACGCCTGGGTGGCGGCGATCTCGTTCGGCTTGGCGGGGAGGACGCCGCGGACCACGTCGATCAGGCCGCGCCAGACCGGGTCGCCGAGGTCGGCCTCGGTGGTCTGCACCGTCATCCGGCCGTCCTTGGTGCTGGCCGTGGTGCGCGGGCCGGACTCCACCGGGACCAGGGCCGAGCCGGGCAGCAGTTCGGTGACGAGCTTCGCCGGGTCGGCGTCGGCGCTGCGCTGCTGCTCGGCGGTGCGCGCCTGGCCGGGGGCCGGGCTCTTCTCCCGGGTGTCCTCGTCGGGGTCCGGCGCCTGGACGACGGTGCCGCCCGGAACGTACATCTCGATCCGGGCGTCGGCGGTGCCCATGGTCCGGGCGACCCGCTCCTCCGGTTCCAGTTGGGCGCTGCGGGCCACCACGTCCACGCCGACCACGCCGAGCACCGGCAGGGCGATCATGGCCAGCACCAGGGCGCTGCGGCCCTTGGCGCGCAGGGCGTCGCGGCGGGCGATCCGGAGGGTGGCGCGCCAGGCGCTCGCCCTCACTGGTCGTCGCCCTTCCGGGCGTTGGCGGCGGCGGTGACCAGCAGGCTGCCGGCGTCCTGGCGGGCGGTCTCGTCGACCAGCAGGCCGTCGCGCAGGAAGACCACGCGGTCGGCCCAGGCGGCGTGCCGGGCCTCGTGGGTGACCATCATGGCGGCGGCGCCGGCGTCGCAGCGGGCCCGCAGGACGGCGAGCACGGACTCGCCGGTGGTGGAGTCGAGGGCGCCGGTGGGCTCGTCGGCGAGGACCAGGCGGCGCTCGCCGATCAGGGCCCGGGCGATGGCGACGCGCTGCTGCTGGCCGCCCGACATGTCGTCGGGGAAGCGGTCGGCGAGTTCGCCGATGCCGAGCTCCTCCAGGGCGGCGAGCGCCTCCCGGCGGGCGGACCGGGCGGACCGGCCGTCCAGTTCGAGGGGCAGCGAGATGTTCTCGGCGGCGGTGAGCGCGGGTATCAGGTTGTAGTCCTGGAAGACGTAGCCGACGGCGCGGCGGCGGACGGCGGCGAGCTGCTTGCGGCCGAGTTCGCCGAGGACGACGCCCTCGACCACGACCCGGCCGTCGGTGGGGCTGTCCAGGCCGCCGGCCAGGGTCAGCAGGGTGGACTTGCCGGAGCCGGAGGGGCCCATCACGGCCACCAGTTCGCCCGGGTACACCCTGAGGTCGACGGCGCGCAGCGCCTTGACCTCGGACGCGCCGTGGCCGTGCACCCGGCTCACCCGGTCGAGGTGCAGGACGGGCTCGGCCGGCTTCAGTTGTTCGGTCATCGCTCCCCCAGGAGTCTCAGAGTCGGCCGCGCGCGCGGCCCTTGACGACGCGCCGGGCGGGTGGCGCGTCGGCGGGTGCGGCGGGCTCGGCCGCCGCCAGGCGCTCGGCGTGCCGGCCGAGCCGGGCTTCGCAGTGGTCCAGCCAGCGGATCTCCGCCTCGGTCTGGAAGATCAGCTGCTCCAGCACCAGCAGCCAGGCCAGGTCGTTGCTCGACCCGCCGTCCGGGTCGCTGTCCGCGGCCAGGGCGCGGCCCTTGAGCCGGGTGTAGTCCTGGAGCGCCTTCATGCTGTGCCGGCGCTGTCCCTGGACGACCGCGGCGACGTCCACCCCCGGGACGGTCACCGCCATCGCCAGCTTGATCGCCAGCTCGTCGCGGGGCGGGCTGGTGCGCGGCACCGGGCTGTCGAACCAGCGGCGCAGTTCCGCGCGTCCTTCCTCGGTGACGGCGTAGAACTGGTGCCCCTCGTCGTCCTCCCCGGCGGACTCCACCAGGCCGTCCCGCTCCAGGCGGCCCAGCGTGGTGTAGACCTGCCCGACGTTCAGCGGCCAGGTGGACCCGGTGCGGGCCTCGAACTCGGTTCTCAGCTGGTAGCCGTAGCGCGGGCCCTGGTCGAGCAGGGCGAGCAGGCCGTGACGGATCGACATACCGAGTATGTATACCCGGTATGGTGCCCGTGCTCAAGCCGCCCCCCGGTTCACGAAGGCCCGGTACGGTCGACGGCGTGACCACACTGCGGATCGCCACGTACAACCTGCTGCACGGCCAACCGCTCGCCGCCGACGGCAGCCCCGCGCCCTATCCCGCCGACCCGGGCGCCCCGCTGGCCGCGGCCGTCGCCGGGCTGGACGCCGACGTGCTCGCCCTCCAGGAGGTCGACCGGTACCAGGAGCGCTCCGGCCGCACCGACCAGGCGGCCGTCGCCGCGAAGGCGCTGGGCGCGGCGGACTGGCGCTTCGCCGCCGCCCTGCACGGCGTCCCCGCCCCCTCCGCGGGCTGGATCACCGACCCGGGGCAGCCCGGCCTCGCCGTGTACGGGCCCGACGACCTCGCCGACGACTCCGGGCCGGCGTACGGCACCGCCCTGCTCACCCGCCTCCCGGTGCTGCACTGGCGGGCCCGCCGCTTCGCCCCCGCCCCGTTCGGCCTCCCGCTGCGGGTGGCCGGGCGGCGCGGGCTGACGCCCGTCCCGGACGAGCCGCGGGCGGCGCTGGCCGCGGTGCTGGCCGGGCCGGGCGGGGAGTTCACGGTGGTGGCCGCGCACCTGTCGTTCGTGCCGGGGTGGAACGTCGCGCAGCTCGCCGCGATCCGGCGCTGGATCGCCGACCTGCCGCAGCCCTACCTGGTGCTCGGCGACTTCAACCTGATCGGGGCCGTCCCGCGGACCGTGCTGGGCTCCGCGCACGCGATCCAGCGCACCGCCCGGCGCGAGCGCGTCCGCACGGCCCGCCGCACCCGCCTCCAGGGCTGGTACGACCTGGCCCGCACCCCCACCTACCCCTCGCACCGGCCCACCGTGCAGTTCGACCACATCCTGGGCATCGGCGTCCCCCGCAACACCGTCGGCTCGGTCGCCGCCCCGCGCACGGGGGTGTCCGACCACCGGCCCCTGGTCGTCGACATCGAGGTGTGAGACCGGGAGGCGTGAGACCGGGGGCCGCCGGGGACTAGGAGCGCTTCGCCGCCTCGGTCGGGTGCGGCGCCTGCGGCGGGACGGCGACCGGGTCGAACTGGAGCAGCAGCATGGCCGCGTCGTCGCCCAGCTTGTGGCCGACGTGGCGGACCACGTCGTCGTGGAGGCGGCGCAGGACGTCGACGGGGCCGCCGTCGGCGAGGTGCGGGAGGCGGTCGGCGAGGGGGTAGAACGCGCCGCGGTGGTCGCGGGCCTCGATGACGCCGTCGGTGTAGAGCAGGATGCGGTCGCCGGGCGCGGCCTCGACGAGTTGGAGCGGCGGGCAGACGTCCGCGGGGTCGAGGACGCCGAGCGGGGGGACGGTCTCGTCGGCGGCGAGCAGGACGGGCGGCTCCTCGCCGCGGAGCAGGACCGGCGCGGGGTGGCCGCAGTTGGCGATCTCCAGCACGCCGTCGGGGCGGACGCCGATCAGCACGAGGGTGACGAACTCCTCGTCGACGCCGGGGTGTTCGTTCTCGTGCAGGGCCCGGTCGAGGCTGACGGCGAGCCAGCCGGCCACCCGGTCGAGGGCGGGCTCCTGGTGGGCGGCCTCGCGGAACGCGCCGAGGACGGCCGCGGCGGTCTCGACGGCGGCCAGGCCCTTGCCGCGGACGTCGCCGACGACGGCGCGGACGCCGTGCCGGGTGTTGACCACCTCGTACAGGTCGCCGCCGATCGAGGCGTGCGCGGCGGCGGCGGCGTAGCGGACGGCGACGCGGACCTGGCCGACCCGGTCGGGGACCGGGCGGAGCAGGACCCGGCGGGCGATCTCGGCGACCAGCTGGGCCTCGGCGAGGGCGTGCTCCTGGCGGAGCCGCAGGGTGGCGCTGAGGTGGCCGATGCCGGCGATCAGGACGATCGCGGCGACGGTGGCGGTGTGCACGGACTGGCCGAGCACGTCGTTGTACCAGGCCATGCCGAAGGCGCAGAGTTCGGCGAGGGCGCCGACCAGCAGCGGGTACCAGGTGCGCCGGGAGACCACCGCGGCGAGGGCGGGGACGGCGGTCAGGGCGGGTTCGACGGTGACCTGGCTGTTGGTCAGCAGGTCGAGGGAGACGATCAGGGCCATGCCGACCAGCGGCAGGGCGTGCGAGGTCTTCGGCCAGGTGCCGGTCACGGTGTTGGAGGTCGGCCCCGGGGTGGGGCCGTGGAGGACGTCCCTGATCCATCCGGTCGCGCTCAACGTCGGTCTCTCCAGCGGAAGGTGCGGGTGCTGCTCGGCACCTGCGGGTCTGACGGGAGGTCAGGGGTGCGGGCCCTGACGGCGGCCGGAGTACGGGGGATGACCGGTTACCGACCCCACAATAGGCACGAAACGTGCAGGGCGCACAGGTTTCGCATGATCTCGTGACGAGTTGAATGCTCTGCGTGACTCTTTTCTATCTATTCCCGATCAGAAGATCGCTCAACTCTTTTCGGCCGGGAAGTCCGGCCGGAGTCTCGATCCGGCCGGACCGGACGTAGCAGAACGAGGCCGTGACCTGCTCGACCGGCAGGCCCTCCTGCTCGGCCCAGGCGAGCCGGTAGATCGCCAACTGGAGCGGGTCGCCGCTGTCCTCGCGGCCGGTCTTCCAGTCCACCACCTCGTAGCGCGGTGACCCTGTGCCACGGTCGGCGTCCCGGTAGACCGCGTCGATCCGGCCGCGCACCACCCGTCCCGCCAGCACCAGTTGGAACGGGGCCTCGACCCGGTGCGGGGTGCGGTGGGCGTAGGGGCCGCGCAGGAAGGCGTCCTTGAGGCGTTCGAGGTCGCGCTCGTCCTCGATCTCGTCGGCCTCCAGGCCGGGCAGCGCCTCGGGGTCGAACAGCAGCGGCTGGTCGTAGCGGGACTGCACCCAGGCGTGGAAGCGGGTGCCGCGGCGGGCGGCGGGCGCGGGCGGGCGGGGCATCGGGCGGGCCAGGTCGCGGGCGAAGCCGTCCGGGTCGGCGGCCAGCCGCATCAGCTGGGAGGCGGAGAGCGAGGCGGGCAGCTCGACGTCCCGGACGGTCCGCCGGGAGCGCTCCAGCTCGCCGAGCAGCGCGGTCAGGTCGCGGTCCCAGGAGGCCAGCAGGCGCTGGTCCTCGACGCCCATCGGCTCGGGCTCCGGGGCGGGCGCCCCGGCCGCCCGGCGCCGGACCACCTCGGCGACCCGGCGGCGGGCGTACTGGGCCGCCGGGTCGAGCGGCAGCGGCCAGGGGGTCTCGACGGAGACGTCGAAGGCCGGGTTCTCGGCGTCCGCGGCCGGCTCCTCGGCCCAGTGCTCGATCTCGCCGTTGCCGGGCTGCTCGCCGTGCTCGCGCAGCCGGAGCAGGAACTCGGACGGCCCGCGCCGGCGCTTCTGGGTGGGCCCCCACCAGTGCCCGGAGGCCAGCAGCAGCGAGCGCGGCCGGGTGAACGCGACGTAGCCGAGCCGGAGTTCCTCGACCCCGCCGTGCTCGGTCATCTCCTGCTTGAACAGGTTCATGCCCTTGGCGTTCCAGGCCGGGTCGGCGGGCAGGGTGGGCGCGTCGCCGCGCAGGGCGTGCGGCAGCACCTTGCGGGTGGAGGTCCAGCGCTCGCGCCCCTGGCCGGACGGGAAGCCTCCCTTGACCAGGCCGGGGACGGCGACCACGTCCCACTCCAGGCCCTTGGACTTGTGCGCGGTGAGCACCTTGACGGTGTCCTCGCCGCCGGGCAGCCCGGCGTCCAGGCCGCGCTCGTACTCCTGGGCGGCGCGCAGGAAGCCCAGGAAGGCGGCCAGGCCGGGGTCGCCGTCCAGGTCGGCGAAGGAGGCGGCGATGTCCAGGAAGGAGTGCAGCGTCTCGCGCCGGCGGGCGGCCAGCGCCGTCGGGGAGGCGGAGAGCTCGACCTCCAGGCCGGTGGCGTTCAGCACCCGGTGCAGCACGTCCATCAGCGGTTCGGCCAGCGCCCGGCGCAGGTCGCGGATCTCCCGGGCGAAGCGCGCGAACCGGACCCTGGCCTCGGGCGAGAACGGGAGTTCGTCGGGCTGCTCGGCGTCGACGAAGGTCTCCAGGGCGTCGGCGAGCGACACCACCTCGGTGGGGTCGGTCCCGGCGACGGCGGCGGCCAGCGGGTCCTGGTCGCCGTAGCGGGCGGTGCGGACCAGGGCGGCGGCGCGGCGGCCGAGCAGGGCGAGGTCGCGGGGGCCGATCCGCCAGCGCGGGCCGATCAGCAGCCGGACCAGGGCGGCGTTCGCGGTCGGGTCCTGGAGCACCTCGCAGGTGGCCACCAGGTCGGCCACCTCGGGGAGTTGGAGCAGCCCGCCGAGGCCGACCACCTCGACCGGGACCTTCCGGGCCACCAGGGCGGCGTGCAGGTCGGGGAAGGAGCCGCCGGCCCGGCAGAGCACCGCGATCCGGCCGGGCGCGGTGCCGGTGTCCACCAGGTGGGCGATCGAGTCGGCCAGCCAGTCGATCTCGGCGGCGTGGGTGGGCAGCAGCGCGGCCCGGACGAAGCCGTCCCGCTCGGCGCCGGGCGCGGGGCGCAGCGCCTCGACGCCCTCGTGCATCTCCCGCAGCGGGGCGGCGAGTCCGTTGGCGAAGGCGAGCAGCCGGCCGCCGCTGCGCCGGTTCTCGCTGAGCGCGAAGCGGTGCGCGGGGCCGCCGTCGGCCTGCGGGAAGTGCCGGGGGAACTCGTCCAGGTTGGCGACCGAGGCGCCGCGCCAGCCGTAGATCGCCTGGCACGGGTCGCCGACCGCGGTGACGGGGTGCCCGGCGCCCCCGGTGCCGCCGAACAGCCCTGCCAGCATGAGGCGTTGGGCGACCGAGGTGTCCTGGTACTCGTCCAGCAGCACCACCCGGTACTGCTCGCGCAGCAGCCGGCCGACCTCGGGGCGCTGCTGGGCGAGCCGGGCCGAGGCGGCGATCTGGTCGCCGAAGTCGAGCAGGCCGAGCTGCTGCTTGCGGGCCCGGTAGTCCTCGACCAGCCGGAGCAGTTCCTGCCGGCCGCGGGCGGCCTTCGGGACGGCCCGCAGGTCCTCGTTGGTGAGCTTGACGGCGGCCAGTTCGTCGAGCAGTTCCTCGTCGTAGGCGCGCAGCCGCTCCGGTTCGACCAGGTGCTCGGCCAGCTCGGAGTCCAGCGCGATCAGTTCGGCGACCAGCGCGCTGAAGGTGCCGGTGAGCGCCGGGAACGGGCCGCGGGCCTGCCGCAGCACCCGGGCGGCGAGCTGGAAGCGGGTGGCGTCGGCGAGCAGCCGCACGTCGGGCTCGATGCCCAGCCGCAGGCCGTGCTCCTTGAGCAGGGTGCCGGCGAAGGCGTGGTAGGTGGAGATCTGCGGCTCGCCGAGCGCGTCCTCCTCCTCGTCCCGGACGCCGGCCCGCAGCAGCGCGGTCCGGACCCGTTCGGCGAGTTCGCCGGCCGCCTTGTTGGTGAAGGTCAGGCCGAGCACCTGCTCGGGGCGGACCGCGCCGGAGCCGACCAGCCAGACCACCCGGGCGGCCATCACGGTGGTCTTGCCGGAGCCCGCGCCGGCCACGATCACGCCGGGGGCCATGGGCGCGCCGATCGCCGCCAACTGCTCGTCGTTGAACGGGATTCCGAGGAGTTCGCGGAGCTGGGCCGGGTGCCGCAACGGCTCCGCCCGGCGCGACGGCAGCCCGGCGGGCGCCTCGTCCGGGTACGACGGCGGCCCGGCGGGCGGCTCGAACGGCTCCGGCTCGAACGGATTCGGCTCGAACGGCGCCGACTCGAACGGCTCCGGCTCGTCCGGATGCGGCCCGGCGGCGTCCGGTCGCGGCTCAGTCGACGACATGCCGGCCGTCCCGCTGCGCGGAGCAGCTGCCGCGGAACGCGCAACTGCCGCAGCGCTCACCGGTGGTGGGGGCGAACCGCTCGGCGAGCACCTTGCCCGCGGTCTGCACCAGCAGGTCCTCCACCCAGGGTTCGGCGGGCGGCAGCTGCTGCTGCACCCGGGGGGCCTCGGGGTCGCCCTTGGCGGGTTCCCGCAGGTGGACCAGTTCGGCGCCGCCGGGCACCGCGCCGTTCTCGAAGCCGGGCAGGCCGTCGAGCGCGCCGCCGCGCACCGCCAGCTGGTAGACGGCGAGTTGGCGGTGGTCGGGGAGCGACTTGTCGGTCGGCATCCGCTTGCCGGTCTTGAAGTCGACCACGTAGGCGCGGCCGACCCCGTCGGTCTCGACCCGGTCCATCGAGCCGCGGACCCGGACCGCGACGCCGCCGACGTCCATGGTCAGGTCGAAGCCGTGCTCGGTGGCGACGGTGGTCCGCCCGCGCTCCAGCACGTGCCAGCGCAGGAAGCGCTCCAGCGCGGCCCGGGCCTCGGTCTTCTCCTGGGTGGACTTCCACGGGGCGTCGAAGGCCAGCGCGTCCCAGACGGTGTCCAGCCGTTCCATCAGGACGGCCAGGTCGGCGGGGGTGCGGCCGGAGCCGACCTCGTCGGCGAGGGCGTGCACCACGTTGCCGAAGCCCTGGGCGGCGGAGGCGCTCCGACCGGCCTGCACGTCCTTCTCCAGGAACCACTGCAGCGAGCACGCCTCCAGCTGCTCCAGCCCGCTGCCGGACAGCCGGACCGGCTCCGCGGGCTCGCGCAGCGGCTCGGGCGCGGCGGTCGCGTCGAGCAGGCCCCACCACTGGTCGGGGTGGGCGGCCGGGACGAGCGGGCGGCCGTCCTCGTCCAGCGCGGCGGCCAGCGTGGCCAGGCGCTCGGCGGCGGCCCGGCGCAGCTGCGGGGAGCGGTCCGGGTCGACGGTGACGGCGCGCAGCTCGGCGACCAGCGCGGGCACCGACAGCGGGCGGCGCGGCCGGGAGGTCACCTCGGCGACCTTCACCTGCGGGACGCGCTCCAGCACCCGGCCGGTGCGCCGGTCGACGGTCTCCCGGTACAGCTCGCGCAGGAACCGGGACGGCTCGTCGCCGTCCTCGGCGGGCGCCTTGACGGCCGTCACCACCAGGCGTTCCTTGGCGCGCGTCGCGGCGACGTAGAACAGCCGGCGCTCCTCGGCGAGCAGCGCCGCCGGGGTGAGCGGTTCGGCCAGGCCGTCCCGGCCGATCCGGTCGGCCTCCAGCAGCGAGCCGCGGCGGCGCAGGTCGGGCCAGAGGCCCTCCTGCACGCCGGCCACCACGACCAGGCGCCACTCCAGGCCCTTGGAGCGGTGCGCGGTCATCAGCCGGACGGCGTCCGGGCGCACCGCGCGCACGTGCAGGGTGTCGGCGGCGATGTCCTGGGCCTCGATCTCGGCGAGCAGGTCGAGGGCGCCGCGGTGCCCGGTGACCCGCTCCTCGGCCCGGGCGGTGCTCTCGAACAGGGCGCACAGCGCGTCCAGGTCCCGGTCGGCGTTGCGGCCGGCCGGGCCGCCGCGCAGCGCGGCCCGCTCCAGCCGTTCGCGCCAGCGCCGGGAGCCGTCCCACAGCTCCCAGAGCGCGTCCTCGCCGGAGGCGCCGCCGGCCAGCAGTTCGCGGACCTTGCGCAGCAGCACGCCCAGCTCGTAGGCGCGGCGGCCGTACGGGGCGTCCAGCAGGGCGAGCAGTTCGGGCCGCTCCAGGGCCTCCCGGATCAGCTCCTCGGCGGGGCGGACCACGCCGGGCGCGCCGTCCTCGGCGAGCGCCCGGCGCTCCTCCTCGCGCAGGGTCCGGCCTAGCCGGCGCAGGTCGGAGCCGTCGAGCGCGGCCAGCGGGCCGGTCAGCAGGGCGTGCGCGAGGTCCGCGGTGAGCGCGCCCTCGCCCTCGGCGCAGACCCGCAGCGCCTGCAGCAGCGGGACGACGGCGCTCTCGTCGCGCAGCGGCAGGTCGTCGCCGTCGATCTCCAGCGGGACGCCGGCGGCGGCCAGCGCCCGGCGCACGCCCGGTATGGTCCGGGCGCCGGCCCGGACCAGCACCGCCATCTCGCCCCACGGGACGCCGTCCTCCAGGTGGGCGCGGCGCAGCAGGTCGGCGACCGAGTCGAGTTCGGCGCCGGGCGTCGGGTAGGTGCACACCTCGACCGCGCCGCCCTCCCTGGACGGCAGCAGGGCGCGGTGCGCGGCCAGCTTGTCGGCGGGGAGGCGGCCCATCGGCATCCGGCGGGCCAGCTCGCGGGAGGCGGCCAGCAGCACCGCGCCGGAGCGCCGGGAGACCCGCAGCACCTTGACCTCGGCGGGGCGGCCGTCGGCCTGCCGGAAGGCGTCGGGGAACTCCAGGATGCCGTTCACGTCGGCGCCGCGGAACGCGTAGATCGACTGGTCGGGGTCGCCGACCGCGACCAGGTCCCGGCCGCCGCCGGCGAGCCGCCGCAGCAGCCGGACCTGGGCCGGGTCGGTGTCCTGGTACTCGTCGACGAACACCACGTCGTAGCGCTCGCGCAGCCGGGCGGCGACGTCCTCGCGCTCGGCCAGCAGCACGGCGCGGTGCACCAGCTCGGCGTAGTCCAGGACGCCGCGCAGGTCGAGGACGTCCAGGTACTCGGCCAGGAAGTGCGCGGCGGCGGCCCAGTCGGGGCGCTCCACGCCCGCCGCGAACCGGGCCAGCTCGTCCTCGCCGAGGCCGAGTTCGCGGCTGCGGGCGAGCACGGCGCGGACCTCGTCGGCGAAGCCGCGGGTGGTCAGGCAGGCCCGCAGGTCGAGCGGCCAGCGGATGCTGGCCGTCCCGGCCCTGGTGTCCTCGGCGCCGCCGGCGAGCAGTTCGCGGACCATCACGTCCTGCTCGGGGCCGGACAGCAGCCGCAGCGGCTCGGCCTGCTCCTCGGGCGGCTGGTGGGCGCGCAGCAGGGCGTAGCAGAACGAGTGGAAGGTGGTGGCCTGCGGGGCGGTGGTGCCGATCCGGGCGGTCATCCGGTCCCGCAGCTCCATCGCGGCCCGGCGGCTGAACGTCAGTACCAGGACGCGTTCGGGCGCGGTGCCGTCGGCGACCCGGCGGGCGACCGCCTCGACCAGCGTGGTGGTCTTGCCCGTCCCGGGCCCCGCGAGCACCAGCAGCGGCCCCCCCGCGTGCGCGACCACGGCCTGCTGGAACGCGTCCAGGACGGGCGGGTCGGGCTGCGCGAGGGGGCTGCGCACCAGGCGGAACGGTGAGGTCACTGCGGTCCAGGGTCGTACGGCGGTTCAGTGGTTCGGTGGCGGGCCGTGGGGCGGGCGCGCCGCGACGAGCCTACGATCCTGCACCCACAGACCCCTCCGGCGCACCTCCCCCGGTCACGGGCGTGCCGTCCCAGCGGGCGGTCCGCAGATCGACCCGGGGCTCGCCGCCGACGGTGCGCAGCGGGGTGCCCTCGGCCCGGTACTCGGGCAGCGCCCGGTGCTCGTGGCCGGGCAGCGGCCGCCCGTCCGCCCGGATCACCCGCCACCAGGGCACCGGCGCCCCGTACAGCGCCATCACCCGCCCGACCTGGCGGGGGCCGCCGCGCCCCAGGTACTCGGCGACGTCGCCGTACGTCATCACCCGCCCCGGCGGAATCCGCTCGGCGAGGTCGAGCACCGCCTCGGCGTACGGCGGGATCTCGGACGCGTCCTCGGGTTCGGTCATCCGCCGCATTCTTCCCCATCCGGTCGATTTCCCGCACCCCGTGCGGGCGACCCGGCGCGCGGGATGCCGCCCCTGGCCCGCACCCGGGTTCCGGGCATGGCAGCATCTTCGGGGCAGTGCGACTCACGAGGAACAAGACCAGATGACCGGGACGGCTGAATTGAACGTGGACGAGGACTCCGGGGAGTCCGCCACCGACGGTTCCGCCCGCGGGGGCGGGGGCGCCCCACCGGTCGACCTGCGCCACCGGGCACGGGACGCGCACCACACGGGGGAGGGAGCGGTGGCCGCACAGCTGCCGCCGGACGACGGGCCCGACCGGCCGCCGGGGCGTCCGGACACAGCGGGGCCGACGGACGTGCCGGCGCACGGCGCGCCGGTCGAGGAGGAGCCGGCCGGCGAGTACCTGGCCGTCGACGAGCCGCTGCTCGCGCCGCGCGCGCACCGGCCCTCCGACCTGCTGCGCTTCCTGGCGGGCCTGCTCGGGATCATCGCGGTGTTCGTGCTCGCCCAGGTGGCGGTCTCCACCACCACCGGCATCGAGAACGACATCACCGTCAACGCCAACCGGATCCCCGGCGTGCTCTCGAAGATCTCCGCGCTGGTCTCCTCCGTCGCGGTGCTCACCGTGCCGCTGGTGTTCGCCGTCGAGCGCCTGATCAAACGCGACGGCCTGCGGGTCGCCGACGGCGTGCTCGCCTCGGTGCTCGCCTACGGCGTCTCGCTGGGCGTGGACTGGTGGGTCGCCGCCGGCGCCCCGAAGGAGATCCGGGACGCCCTCACCCAGGTGGTCCAGGGCGGCAGCGACACGCTCACCGACCCGGTGCACGGCTACCTCGCCCCGGTGATCGCCTACATGACGGCCGTCGGCATGTCGAGCCGGCCGCGCTGGCGGGTCGCCCTGTGGATAGTGGTGATCCTGTCCGGCGCCGCCGAGCTGATCAACGGCAACACCACCCCGCTCTCGCTGCTGCTCACCGTGCTGATCGGCTGGTCGGTGGCGTACGGCACGCTGTACGCGATCGGCTCGCCGAACATCCGCCCCACCGGGCAGCACCTGATGATCGGCCTGCGCAAGGTCGGCTTCGCCCCGTCCGCCGCGCACCTCGCCCCGGACGCGCCCGGCGGCACCCGCCGCTACCTGGTCACCCAGCAGACCGGCCCGCTCCTCGACGTCCACATCATCGACCGCGAGCAGCAGGCCTCCGGCTTCTTCTACCGGGCCTGGCGCCGGCTGCGGCTGCGCTCGGTCGCGGTCCGCCGCAGCCCGCAGTCGCTCCGCCAGGCCCTGGAGCAGGAGGCCCTGATCGCGTACGCGGCGGCCGCCTCCGGGGCCCGCGCCCCGCAGCTGGTCGCCACCTCCGAACTCGGCCCGGACGCCGCGATCCTGGTCTACGAGAACGTGGCCGGCCGCACCCTGGACGAACTCCACGACGAGGAGGTCACCGACGCGGTGATGGCCTCCTTCTGGGCCTCCGTCGCCACCCTGCACGAGCGCCGGATCGCGCACCGCCGCCTCACCGGCGAGTCCCTGCTGGCCGTCGACGAGCGGACCGGCTGCCTGGTCAACCTGTCCGGCGGCGACATCGCGGCCGGCGACCTCACCCTGCGCATCGACGTCGCCCAGCTGCTCACCACCTTCGCCCTGCGGGTCGGCCCCGAACGGGCCGTCGCCGTCGCCACCGCCGTCCTCGGCCCCACCCGGATCGCCGAGGCGCTGCCGCTGCTCCAGCCGGTCGGCCTGAGCCGGCAGACCCGCGGCGACCTGCAGCGGATGACCAAGGAGCGGAAGACCGCCGCCCAGGCCCTCGCCCTCAAGCAGGTCGCGGCCGGCGAGCGCACCCAGCAGCAGGCCGAGGAAGACATCGCCCAGGCCGGCGAGGACCTGCTCTCCCGCATCCGGGCGCAGATCCTGCAGGTCGCCCCCGAGGCGCCGATCGCCCCCGCCAAGCTGGAGCGGCTCAAGCCCCGGACCCTGATCATGGTGGTGGCGCTGGCCTTCGCCTCCTACCTGGCGCTCACCACCATCCGCCCCGACCAGTTCAAGGTCTCCCAGATGAACTGGGGCTGGGCGGCGGCCGCGCTGGCCGCCTCCGCGCTCTCCTACGTCGCCGCCGCGATGAGCCTGACCGGCTTCGTCCCGGAGCGGCTCCCCTTCGGACGCACCGTCGCCGCGCAGGTGGCCGGCTCCTTCGTCAAGCTGGTCGCCCCTGCGGCGGTCGGCGGCATCGCCCTCAACACCCGCTACCTGCAGCGGGCCGGCATCCGCCCGGTCCAGGCCGTCGCCTCCGTCGGCGCCTCCCAGCTGGCCGGCCTCGGCGGCCACCTGCTGCTGCTGTTCGCCTTCGGCCTGATCACCGGCTCGCAGACCAACGGCGACCTCGGCGCCTCCCGCGCCGTCATCATCGGCGTCCTCACCGCCGCCGTCCTCGCCCTGGTCGTCGCGGCGGTCGCGCCGCTGCGCCGCTTCGTCGTCACCCGGGTCCGCGCGCTGTTCTTCGGCGTGATCCCCCGGATGCTCGACCTGATGCAGACCCCCCGCAAGCTGGTCACCGGCTTCGGCGGCATCCTGCTGCTGACCCTCTCCTTCACCGCCTGCCTGGATGCCTCCATCCAGGCTTTCGGCGGCGGCGGGCACGTCACCTACGCGGCCGTCGCCGTGGTCTTCCTGACCGCCAACGCGGCCGGCTCCGCGATCCCCACCCCCGGCGGCATCGGCCCGGTCGAGATCGCCCTGATCTCCGCCCTCACCTTCGCCGGCGTCCCCGCCACCGCCGCCACCTCCTCCGTCTTCCTCTACCGCCTCCTCACCTTCTGGCTCCCCGTCCTCCCGGGCTGGATCGCCTACAACGTCCTCCAGCGCAAGGGAGCCCTGTAGGGCCGCTGGACCTCTCCGGGACCCGCCAAGAGCGAAGCTCCACCCGGGCCCGCCGGGAGCGAAGCTCCAGGGGCCCGGGGAACGGCGGTGCCGAGGGGCGGGTGACCGACGGGCCGCTGTGCGCCACCCCGTTTCGGGCCGAAGGTCCTCGGCGAAAGCCCCGTGGCGCCCCACTGTGCCCCGGCGATCAGCCTCTCGGCCCCGCCGTTCCCCGCGCCCCTAGAAACCAGAACCCGCGGCGATCTCACCGAGCATCTCCGCCCACGGCTTCGGCTCCAGCCCGAAGACCTCCCGGGTCGCGCTGTCGTCGATCACGAACGGCCGCTCGAACTGGTAGACCGTCTCCTTCGCGGAGCGGATCACCGGGTTGACCAGCCCCAGCAGCGCCAGCACCGGCCCGGGGACGCGGGTGACGCCCACCGCCGGGCGGCCCGCCGCCGCGCAGAGTTCGGTGATCACCTGGCGCTGGCTGCGCGGCGCGTTGCCGGGCACGTGCCAGGCCCGCCCCCAGGCGCGTTCGTCGGCGCCGACGGCGACCAGCAGCCGGGCGGCGTCCTCGGGGGCGGTCCAGCTGTGGGGCGCGTCGGGGTCGCCGAGGACCTGGACGGTGCGTCCGGCCAGCGCCCGGCCGAAGGCGCGGGCGTCGAGCGCGCTGACGGCGTTCGGGGCCAGGTAGTCGGAGCCGCGGACCTCGGTCGCCCGGACCCGTCCGGCCCGGTGCGCGGCCAGCGCCTCGCGCCACATCGCGGCGCGCACCTCCCCCTTGGCGGAGTTGGGCCGCAGCGGGGTGTCGGGGCTCATCGGGCCGTCGACGGCCCCGTAGCCGTACAGGTTGGAGACGGTGGCGAGGACGGCGCCGGTGCGTTCGGCGGCGGTCAGCAGGGAGGCGGCGGGGGCGGGCCAGGTCTCGGGCCAGCGGTGGTAGGGCGGGTTGGCGCAGTTGTAGAGCACGGCGGCGCCGGTCGCGGCGGTGGTGAGCGCGTCGGGGTCGGCGGCGTCCAGGTGGAGGCGGCGGATGCCGTCGAGGGGGCGGGCGGTGGCGGCGGTGCGGGTGGCCACGGCGACGTCCTCGCCGCGGGCGGCGAGCAGCCGGGCGGTGGCGGCGCCGACGGGTCCGGCGCCGACGACCAGGTGCGTGCTCATGCGGTGCTCCACTCGGGTTCGGGAGAACGGTGTTCTCGCTCGACGCCCAGCCTGGCGCAGCGTCGTCCCCCGTGTCAAGAACAGTGTTCTCTCAAGAGAACGCCATACTCGAAAGTTGCCCCTGTTCTCGCCCGCTGGGATGATGGCCCGCATGCCGAAGGCCCCCACCCCCCGCGAGCGGGTCCGCGCCGAGTTCACCCGCGAGATCAAGGACGCGGCCCGCCGCCAGCTGGCCGCCGACGGCCCGGCGGGGCTGTCCATGCGGACGCTGGCCCGGGACGTCGGCCTGGTCTCCGCCTCCGCGCTGTACCGCTACTACCCGGGCCGCGACGCCCTGCTGACGGCCCTCATCGCGGACGCCTTCGACGCGCTCGGCGACGCCGCGGACGCCGCCGCGGCGGCCCCGGCGGCCGGCCACCCGGAGCGCTGGCTGGCGGTCTGCCACGCCGTGCGGGACTGGGCGCTGGCCCACCCGCACGAGTTCGCGCTGGTGCACGGCTCCCCGGTGCCCGGCTACACCGCCCCGGAGGACACCACGGGGCCCGGCACCCGGCTGCCGCTGCTGGTCGGCCGGCTGTTCGCGGAGGCGGCCGCGGCCGGGGCCTACCGCCCGGTCGGCGACCCGGCGGTCCCGGCGGCCGCCAGGGCCGCGCTGGCCCCGCTGCTGGACCGGCTGCCCCCCGGCCCGCCCGACCACCTGGTGGTGGCCGCGCTGGGCGCCTGGAGCGACCTGCTGGGCGCGGTCTCGCTGGAGCTGTTCGGCCACCTGGCCCGGATCACCGCCGACGGGCGCCCGTTCTTCGAGCACCGGATGCGCCGCACCGGCGCCCTGCACGGCCTCACCGCCGACTGAGGACCCGCACAACGCGGAACCGCCCGGCCGGGAGCGGATGCTCCCGACCGGGCGGCCCCGGTGCCACGACGATCAGTAGCTGGGCTTGTGCGGCTCGATCTGGTTGACCCAGCCGACCACGCCGCCGCCCAGGTGGACGGCGTCGGAGAAGCCCGCGGCCTTCAGCACGGCCAGTACCTCGGCCGAGCGGACGCCGGTCTTGCAGTGCAGCACGATCCGCTTGTCCTGCGGCAGGTCCTGCAGGGCGGTGCCCATCAGGAACTCGTTCTTCGGGATCAGGCGGGCGCCCGGGATGCTGACGATCTCGTACTCGTTGATCTCGCGGACGTCGATGATGTCGATGTTCTCGCCGTTGTCGATCCACTCCTTGAGCTGCTTGGAGGTGATCGTCGAGCCGATCGCCGCCTCCGAGGCCTCCTCCGACACGACGCCGCAGAACGAGTCGTAGTCGATCAGCTCGGTGACGGTCGGGTTCTCGCCGCAGACGGCGCAGTTCGGGTCCTTGCGGACCTTCACCGAGCGGTACTGCATCTCCAGGGCGTCGTAGATCATCAGTCGGCCGACCAGCGGCTCGCCGATGCCGGCCAGCAGCTTGATCGCCTCGTTGACCTGGATCGAGCCGATCGAGGCGCACAGCACGCCCAGCACGCCGCCCTCGGCGCAGGACGGGACCATGCCCGGCGGCGGGGCCTCCGGGTAGAGGCAGCGGTAGCAGGGGCCGTGCTCGGCCCAGAACACGCTGGCCTGGCCGTCGAAGCGGTAGATCGAGCCCCACACGTACGGCTTGCCGAGCAGCACCGCGGCGTCGTTGACCATGTACCGGGTGGCGAAGTTGTCGGTGCCGTCGACGATCAGGTCGTAGCCGGAGAAGATCTCCAGCACGTTGTCGTTGTCGAGGCGCTCGTTGTGCAGGATCACCTCGACCAGCGGGTTGATCTCCTTGACCGTGTCGCGCGCGGACTCGGCCTTGGAGCGGCCGATGTCGGACTGGCCGTGGATGATCTGCCGCTGCAGGTTCGACTCGTCGACGGTGTCGAACTCGACGATGCCGAGCGTGCCGACGCCGGCGGCGGCCAGGTACATCAGGGCCGGGGACCCGAGGCCGCCGGCGCCGACGCACAGCACCTTGGCGTTCTTCAGCCGCTTCTGCCCGGCCATGCCCACGTCGGGGATGATCAGGTGGCGGGAGTACCGGCGGACCTCTTCGACGGTGAGCTCGGCGGCGGGCTCGACCAGGGGTGGCAGCGACACGGGGGCTCCGATGGTCGTCAGGTTCTCTTCGACTACGCCAACAGTGTCACGTGCCCGGGGTATTCCAAGACAGCAGGTCCACGGGCTGAGATCCCCGGCACCGGATGCCGAGACCCCGCCCGCCCCGCCAACCCCCTGGTCAGGCCCGGCCGTTCGCCCTCAGACTCGACAGGCGGTCTCCAGCCAGACGTCGCCGAGCGACTCCTCCAGCGGCACCTGCGTCCGCCATCCGAGACGGTCCCTGGCGGTCCGGACGTCCGCCTGCCGCCACTGCACCGGCTCCACCGCGGGCCGCGCCTCGGCCGCCCGCAGGCCCTCCGCGCCCGCGTGCTGGGCCGGCAGCACCACCTGGCGGGCGTCCTCGGTGACGGTGCCCTCGAAGCCGGACGCCCGGACCAGCAGGTGCGCCGCGTCCCGGGCCCGGACGGCGTGGCCGGAGCCGATGTTGATCACCCCGGTGGCGGCCGAGACCGCCGCCGCCTGGATCGCCCGCGCCACGTCCCGGACGTCCACGAAGTCCCGGTGGCCGGACAGGTCCGGCATCCGGACCTGGCTCTCCTCCTGCTCCAGCGCCCGCCGCAGCCCCTCCGCCAGCCGCCCGAACAGCGAGGCCGTCGGCGCGCCGGGCCCGACCACGTCGAACACCCGGAGCACCAGCGCGTCCAGGCCCGAGCTCAGCACCAGCTCGGTGCCCGCCAGCTTCGACACCCCGTACGGCCCGACCGGGCGCGGCTCGGCGCTCTCCGGGATCGGCCCGCCGGGCTGCGCCGGGCCGTACTCGGCCGCCGAGCCGACGTGCACCAGCCGGGCGGGCTCCCGGCTGCGCCGGATCGCCTCGCAGACGGTGGCCACCGCCAGGGTGTTGGAGCGGATCAGGTTCCGCGACGTCCCGTAGGTGGCCCCGGCGCAGTTGATCACCACCTGCGGGGCCACCGCGTCCAGGAACCGGGCCAGCGCGCCCGGACTCCCCGCGGCCAGGTCGAACCTGATGTCGGCGGAGTCGCCCCGGCCCAGCACGGTCACCTGGAGCCCCTCCTCGGCCAGCAGCCGGTCGGCCACCCGCCGGCCGATGAACCCGTCGGCTCCCAGCAGCAGCACCCTCATCGGGCCCAAGTCCTTCCATCAGGCCCGGCACCGGCCGGGCGGAACACGATCTGATCGACAACGTCCGCGGCCCGCCGGGGCCCGGCCGGGGCCGCGCTCACCGGTACGCCCCCGGCCTGGTGCTGAGCGGCCAGGCACCGCCGGCCAGCAGCAGGACGGGGCCGAGGCCCGCGGCGAGCAGGCCACCGGGGGGCGGGGCGCCCAGCCAGTGGGCGGGCCCGGGCAGCGACAGCACGGCGGCCCCCGCCGCGGCGGTCAGCACGGCGGTGGCGGCGGCCCCGGGACGGCCCGCGTCGCGGACCGCCGCGGCCAGCAGCCACAGCGTGCCGAGCACCAGCAGCGCGGCCCCCGCGGTGGCGGGCCGGTCGCGGGCGGCGGCCCAGCCGAGCCCGGTGAGGGCGGCGAGCTGTGCCAGCACGGCCAGCGGCAGGACGGGCCGCAGCCGGGAGCGGAACTCCCCCAGCGTGGCGGCCGCGGTCTGTCGCCGGCCGTGCCGGCGCAGCCAGGCCGCGCCCCAGCCGGCGCTCGCCCCGCCGAGCGCGGCGGCGACGGCCGGTCCGGGCGCGGCGGCGGCGAGCAGCGCGAGCAGCAGGCCGGTGCCGGCGCCCTGGCCGAGCGCCGCCCAGGGCGGGCGGCGGGGCGGCGGGGCGGGCGGCGCGGGCCGGACCAGGCCCTCGCCGGGGTCGCGGCCCGGCGGCGGGCCGGGCGGGGCGGGCGGCGGCGGGGCGGTGAGCGCGGCGGCCCCGGCCCCGGCCAGCACCGCGAGCGCCCCGCCGGGCAGGCCGCCGAGGGCCAGCGCGGGCAGCAGCGGCAGCAGGTGCGCGGCGGCGCCCCGGAGGGCGGCGGCGGGCAGTCGGCCGAGCGGGTCGGCGAGCGGCAGCGGCTCGCGCGGCGGCGGGCGGCGCGGCACCCGGGCGTGCAGTTCCTCGGCGAGGCCGAACACGTCGGCGTGCCGGTAGCGCGCGGCGCCGTCGGTGGCCAGGCCGGAGTCCTCCAGGGCGGCGGCGATCTCCAGCGGGTCGATCGCCTGCTCGCACAACTCCCGGTTGCTGTCCAGGAGTTCGCGGACCGGGTCGGCGGGGGGCGGGGTCACAGCGCCTCCGCGAGCGCGGGCCCGGCTTTGACCAGGGTGACCCCGGCCCGCTTCCGGACCTCGGCGGCGACCGAGCCGGCCGTCACCGTCCGCACAGCGGCCCCGGCGGTCACCACCCGGCCCGGCGCACCGGCGGCCTCCGCCCGTCCGGCGCCCTCCGCCCCGGCGGCAGGCCCGGTCTCGCCGCCCGCGGCGGACGGCTCGCCGGCCGACCCGGCGGCGGTGCTCGCGGAGCCCGCCACCCAGTACTCGGCGGGCCGCGCGAACGGGCGGGCCTGCGCGCCGGGGCGGGCCGGGAAGGCGGGGTAGCGGGAGACCAGGTCGAGGTAGACCTCGCGGAAGGCGCCGACCACGGGTTCCACGGCGAAGCGTTCCTGCGCCCGGAGCCGGCCGGCCAGGCCGAGCCGGGAGCGGCGCTCGTGGTCGGTGAGCAGCGCCAGGCAGGCCCCGGCGAGGGCGCGCGGGCTGCGCGGCGGCACCAGCAGCCCGGCCGGGCCGAGCACCTCGCGGGCGACGCCGACCTCGGTGGCGACCACCGCGCGGCCGGACAGCATGGCGTCGGCGAGCAGCCCGGGGCTGCGCCGGGCGAGCGCGCTGAACACCACGGCGCTGCCGCTCTCCCAGGCCGCGGCGGGGCTCTCCGGCAGTCCGGCGAAGTCGACCGCCCCGGCGATGCCGAGCCGTTCGGCGATGGCCTCGCAGTGCGCGAGGTAGCCGGGCGCGCCCTCCTGCCCGTACATCCGCAGCCGGGCTTCCGGCAGTTCGGCCCGGACGTGCGCGAAGGCGTGCAGCATCAGTTCGGGGTCGCGGCCGGGCTCCAGCGCGCCGGCCCAGACCAGGGTGGGCGCGGCGGGCTCCTTGCCGGCGGCGGGCCGCCCGGTGGCGGGGGTGCCCTCGGGCACGATCCGGGTGCGGGCCGCGTCGCCGCCGACCCGCTGCTGCCACTGCCGGTCGTAGGCGCTGCCGGGGGTGAGCACGGCGGCCTGCCGGTAGGTCTCCTCGGTGAGCTGCCGGAAGAACGAGAGCAGCAGGGCGCGGACCGGCCAGCGGTAGGGGGCGGAGCGGTAGCCGCGGTACTGCTCGCGCAGGTGCAGGCCGTGCTCGGTGACGACGAAGGGGACGCCGTGCAGTTCGCGGGCGACCAGCGCGGGCAGCGCGGCGGGGCCGCCGCCGACCACGTGGCACAGGTCGGCGCCGCCGAGCCCGGCCGTGCCGGTGCCGTACCAGGGCGCGGAGAGCGGCCGCAGGCACTGCTCCAGCAGGTCGGCGGCGACCAGCACGTCGCAGACCAGCGGCTGGCCGCCGGCGGTGTCGGCGCCGGGCATCCGCCAGATCCGCTCCAGGGCGCGGTGGGCGTGGCCGGAGGAGAGGAACGCGGGCAGCGCGTCGTCCTCCCGGCCGAGCTCGGCGAGCCGGTACAGCGCGGGCCCGAACCCGTCCCGCCCGTCCGGCCCGACCAGCGCCCGGACCAGGTCCTCGTACGCCCGGACGTAGGCCCGGCGGCGCAGCGCGGTCGGCCCGCGCCCGGCGGGGCGGCGGCCCCACATCGGCAGTTCGTGGACGCCGTGCAGGCCGCGGACGCCGGTGGGCGGGGCGGGGCGGTCGGCGGGGACCAGCCGGTAGAGCCGGAACTCGTGCTCGGGCAGGCCGTCGACCAGGCGGCCGCACCAGCCGCCACCGTCACGCTGTGCGGTGGTGAGGGTGCCCTCGGTGAGCAGAGCGATGCGCACGACGCCTCCAGAGCAAGAGCGTTTCGACGGGGTTCCGGGCCCTACGACACAGGGGAGTGCGTCCGTGCTCGACGGCCGTTCGGCCGGTGTCCGCTCCCCGCGTCCGCCGCCCTCGCCGTCTCGCCCCCCACACCTGTTCGGTCCGACAACACGAAGGTAGAGCGCCGGGCCGGACGCCCCAGGGGCCCGGCCCGGCTTACCACCCCATCGGGTGAACGGCCGTGACCTCCCGCGCACCTGCTCCGTTTTCGGCGTTCACGCCGGGTGCGCCCCGCGTGCGCCCCGCTCAGCGGCGGCCGTCGGCCTCCGCGAGCAGTTCGCGCACCGCGCGGGCGACCGGTTCGGGGTGCTCCAGCATGGCCACGTGCCCGGAGTCGGGGAGCACCAGCAGCCGGGCGTCCCGGAACGCGGCGCAGGCCCGCCGGGCGGAGCGGTAGGAGACCAGCTTGTCCTTGATCCCGTAGACCAGCAGCACCGGCGCGGCGACCTGCTCGGCCTGCCGCCAGAGCGACTGCTCGCCGCGCTCGGTGTAGGCGGTGACGACGCCCCGTGCGGAGCCGGCCAGCACCTCCAGCGCGTACGGGAGGGCGGCCCGGCGGCGGTACTCGGCGACGGCGCGGGCCCGGCGGTGGGCGGGGATGCCGGCCGGGTCGGCGTAGACCAGCCGCAGCAGGTCGGCGGTGGCGGTCTCGGGGTCGGCGGCGGGGCCGCGGCGGCGGACCAGTTCGGCGACGCCGGGGAGGGCGAGCAGGCCGGTGGGCCAGGCGGTGCGCTGCGGGGGCAGTTCGGGCAGCGCCGGGGAGATCAGGGTGAGGCTGCGGACCAGGTCGGGGCGGAGCGCGGCGAGCCGGACGGCGACCGCGCCGCCGAGCGAGTTGCCGAACAGGTGGACCGGCCCGCGGCCGGACTCCTCCAGGTACCCGATGACGGCGCGGGCGTGCCCGGAGACCGACAGGTTGCCGTCCAGCGGCGGGGCGGAGTGCCCGAACCCGGGCAGGTCGACCGCCTCGCCGTCGACCCGGTCGGCGAGCAGGTCCATGAGTTCGAGCCAGTTGTCGGCGGACCCGCCGAGTCCGTGCACGAACAGGGCGGGCGGGAGCCCGGGGCGGGGTGCGGAGTGGCGGCTGACGGCCAGCTCCGCGCCGGGCACCTGGACGGTGCGGTGCGGCTCCAGGGCGGCGAGGGGGTGCGGGACGGCGCTCATGGACGACGATGGTAGTGACGGCCGAGGTGGCGGCCGGTGCGGACCTCGGCCGGTCACGGCCCTGTCGCGGGCCCGTCTCGACCTGTGGACAGTCCAGGTCCGGGTCGTATTGTGGGCTCCCGACAAGGGGCGGTTGTGCGCTTTACTCGGCTTCACCCGCGCACAAACGGGTTACCGAAAAGTAGAATCAATCACCTTGCCAGCCCATCGCAGACCGTGAAGTGAGGAGCGCCGTGACGGCCGTCCAGGAGGCGCAGGAGCGCCCGCGCGGTGCCCGCCTGCCGCGAAGCGCCCGCCGTGAACAACTGCTCGGAGCCGCGCAGGAGGTGTTCGTCGCCCAGGGCTACCACGCCGCGGCCATGGACGACATCGCCGAGCGGGCCGGGGTCAGCAAGCCGGTGCTCTACCAGCACTTCCCGGGCAAGCTCGAGCTCTACCTCGCGCTGCTCGACAAGCACTGCGACGCCCTGGTGGACGGCACCCGGGCCGCGCTGGAGGCGACCAACGACAACAAGCAGCGGGTCGCCGCGACCATGGAGGCGTACTTCCACTACGTCTCCAGCGAGTCCGGCGCGTTCCGGCTGGTCTTCGAGTCGGACCTGACCAACGACCCGGCGGTGCGCGAGCGGGTCGACCGGGCCACCGACCTGAGCGCCACCCTGGTCTCCAAGGTGATCGCCGAGGACACCGACCTGCCGGAGGCCGAGGCCAAGCTGCTCGCGGTCGGCGTCTGCGGCCTGGCCCAGATCACCGCCCGGTACTGGCTCACCCAGGACGGCGAGATCCCGCGCGACGAGGCGGTCCGGCTGGTGGCCAGCCTGGCCTGGCGCGGCCTGAAGGGCTTCCCGATGCACCCGACCCAGGACGGCCCGAACGGCGCCGGCGACTGACCTCGGATTCGGCCCTGAGCGGACCGGCCCCCGACCTTCGCCTCCGGGCGGCCGTGCTGCCTTAAGGTGATGCCCGTACGGCGCGCCCACCGCGAACGGCGGCAGGGGCGCGCGCGGCCAGCTACCGGAGGGACGGAAGCCGTGGAGGTCAAGATCGGCGTGCAGAACGCGAACCGGGAGATCGTCCTGGAGAGCGCGCAAACTGCCGAAGAGGTCGCGGACGCGGTCGCCAAGGCCCTGGACGGCACCAGCAAGCTGTTCTCGCTGTCCGACGAGCACGGCCGCAGGGTGCTGGTCCCCGCGGACCGGCTGGCCTACGTCGAGATCGGCGAGCCGTCCGTCCGCAAGGTCGGTTTCGGCACGCTCTGAGCCCGCGTTCCCGGCGCCCCGTTCCCCCGCCCGGGGGGACGGGGCGCCGTGCTGTGCGTACCGGCGGCCCGGGGCGGGTAGGCGGAGTGCTGCCGCAGCGTCGCACGCCCCGGGAGGCAGCCGTGTGGGAGACGATCGCCTTCGTCCTGGTCGGCCTGGCCGTCGGGCTGGGTGCCCTGCAGGTCCGGCCGGGCCTGTTCCCGGGCCCGCGGGCGCTGCCGGTCGGCACCGCCCTGGTCTCCGCCGTGCTGGCCGGGCGGATCAGCCACTACGTGCTGGACGGGCGGGCGCCGCTCGCCCAGCTCGCGGTCGCCGCGGTGGCGTCGGTGCTGCTGGTGTCGGTGCCGGCCCGGCCGGACCTGCTGCCGAAGCCGCAGGGCCGGCACCGGCACGTCTGACCGCGCCCGCCCGCGCCCGAGCGGTCGGGCCCGGTCAGGAGGCCAGGCCCAGCGCGGCCATCCGCTTGGTGTGGCTCTCGGTGATCCGGTTGAACATCTTGCCGACCTCGACCAGGTCGAAGCCGCGCACCTCGGCGCCGCCGACCAGCAGGTTGGACAGCGCGTCCCGCTCGGCGACCACCCGCTGCGCCTGGCTGAGCGCCTCGCCCATCAGCCGCCGGCCCCAGAGCGCGAGCCGCCCGCCGACCCGCGGGTCCTCGGCGATCGCCTGCCGGACCCGGTCGACCGCGAACTCGGCGTGCCCGGTGTCGGACATCACCCGCAGCACCAGGTCCCGGGTGTCGTCGTCCAGCCGGACGGCCACCTCGCGGTAGAAGTCGGTGGCGATCGAGTCGCCGACGTACGCCTTGACCAGGCCCTCCAGCCAGTCGGACGGCGCGGTCAGCCGGTGGAAGGCCTCCAGCGGCTCGACGAACGGCTCCATCACGGCGACCGGGTCGGCCCCGACCTCGGCCAGCCGGTCGTTCAGCAGCTGGAAGTGCTGGTACTCGGCGGAGGCCATCCGGGCCAGCGCCGCCTTCTCCTCGATGCCGGGGGCGAACTTGGCGTCCTCGGCCAGCCGCTCGAAGGCGCTCAGCTCGCCGTACGCGAGCGCGCCCAGCAGGTCCAGCACGGCCGCCCGGTACTGCGGGTCGGCGGCACGGGCCGTCCAGGGCCCGATCGAGTCGGTGACCTCGTCACCCGGTTCCTGCGTCTCCATGGCACCTGACCTTAGTGGTCCGGACCGGTCCGGAACCCGCCCGCCGTCCGGGCGCCACCCGGGCGCGGCCGCCCGGAGTAGCCACCGTCACGTGTTCGAGTCGTCGCTTGACTGTATGGTAGGAAGTGAGGCCAGGTGTGAACCCGCGCGGCCCGTCCGATTCTCGGCAGGCCGCGCAGCCGTGCCCGGCGGCGTCCGCCGCCCGGTACACCGCACCCGGCACTCACGTACGCGGATGCCCGGTCGGAGACCCGATCGGCTCCGACCTGGCCCGAGCCTCGGGCCCAGGCACCGCATCAGGCCGAGCGAGGGCCGCTGCGGATCGCGCCGACAGCGCGCCGCACGACCCGTGCAGAACGGGACGCCCCTCCCCCGCGCCGCCCGCCCGACACGCCCCGCACGGGGCTGCCCGGGCGCGGCTGGACGCGCTCGAACTCGGCCCTCCACACGGAAGAGGCAGCACCCTGTCCACCACCGCCGAACCCACGAAGACGACCTTCCGCGAGCTGGGCGTCCTCCCGGAGACCGCCGAGGCCCTGGAGGCCGTCGGCATCGTCCACCCCTTCCCGATCCAGGAGATGACCCTGCCGGTCGCGCTGACCGGGCACGACGTCATCGGCCAGGCCAAGACCGGCACCGGCAAGACCCTCGGCTTCGGCCTCCCGTTGATCGAGCGGGTCGTCGTCCAGGCCGACGTGGCGGCCGGCCGAGCCACCGCCGAGCAGCTCTCCGAGAGCCCGCAGGCGCTCATCGTGGTGCCCACCCGCGAGCTGTGCACCCAGGTCACCAACGACCTGCAGACCGCCGGCAAGGTCCGCAACGTGCGGGTCCTCGCCGTGTACGGCGGCCGCGCCTACGAGCCGCAGGTGGAGGCGCTGAAGCAGGGCGTCGACATCGTGGTCGGCACCCCCGGCCGCCTGCTCGACCTGGCCGGGCAGCGCAAGCTCGACCTGTCCAAGGTCCGCGCGCTGGTCCTGGACGAGGCCGACGAGATGCTCGACCTCGGCTTCCTGCCGGACGTCGAGAAGATCATCACCATGCTGCCCGCCAAGCGGCAGACCCTGCTCTTCTCCGCCACCATGCCCGGCCAGGTCATCTCGCTGGCCCGCCGGTACATGAGCCGGCCCACCCACATCCGCGCCGCCGCCCCGGACGACACCGGCGCGACCGTCGCCAACATCGAGCAGCACATCTTCCGCGCGCACTCGCTCGACAAGGTCGAGATGGTCTCCCGGATCCTGCAGGCCGACGGCCGCGGCCTGGCGATGATCTTCTGCCGCACCAAGCGCACCGCCGCCGACGTCGCCGAGCAGCTCACCAAGCGCGGCTTCGCGGCCGGCGCGGTGCACGGCGACCTCGGCCAGGGCGCCCGCGAGCAGGCGCTGCGCGCCTTCCGCAACGGCAAGGTCGACGTCCTGGTCTGCACCGACGTCGCCGCCCGCGGCATCGACGTCGAGGGCGTCACGCACGTCATCAACTACCAGTGCACCGACGACGAGAAGACCTACCTGCACCGGATCGGCCGCACCGGCCGGGCCGGCGCCTCCGGCACCGCCGTCACCCTGGTCGACTGGGACGACATCCCGCGCTGGCAGCTGATCAACAAGGCGCTGGAACTGCCGTTCAACGAGCCGGAGGAGACCTACTCCAGCTCGCCGCACCTGTACGAGCTGCTGCGGATCGCCCCCGGCACCAAGGGCGTCCTGCCGCGCTCCGAGCGCACCCGGGCCGGCCTGGACGCCGAGGAGGTCGAGGACCTCGGCGAGACCGGCGGCCGCGGCCAGCGCGCCGCCCGCCCCCGGGGCGGCCGCCCCGCCGCTGCCGCCGTCGAGACCCCGGCCCCGGCCGAGCGTCCGGCCCGCCGCAGCCGCGAGCGCCGGCGCACCCGTGGCGGCGGCCTGGCGGGCGAGACCGCCGCCGTCACCACCACCGTCGACGTCCCGGAGACCGAACTGCCCGTCGCCGAGGCGCCCGCGCCCCTGGCCGACGCCGCTCCGGCGGAGGGCCGCGGCTCGCGCCGCCGCTCCCGCAACCGCCGCGGTGGCGGCTCGGTGGCGGCGGTCGAGGCCCAGGCCGTCGAGACCCCCGCGGCCGAGGCCCCGGCCGCCGAGGCCCCGGCCGTGGAGGCCGCGGTCGTGGCGGAGCCCGCCGCCGAGACCCGCGCTCCGCGCCGCCGCACCCGCGCCGCCGCGGAGCCGGTGACCGAGACGGCCGCTCCGGCCGCCGAGCCGACCCGCGCCCCGCGCCGGAGCGTCGTTCAGGCCGCCGCGGAGCCGGTCGCCGAGGAGCCGGTGATCCGCTCCCGGACGCCGCAGCAGCGGCCCGTCCGCGACCGTTTCACCGGCCTGGTGGTGCAGGACTCCGCCCCGTCCGGCGCGCGCCGACGGAACGAGCGCAATGACCGGAACGAGCGGAACGACCGGAAGGCCGCTCCGGTCGCCGTCCAGGCGCCCGCCGCCGCTCCCGCCGCTCCCGTGGTCGAGGCCCCGGCTGCCGTCGTCGCGCCGGTCGTCGCCGAGGCGGCGCCGGTCGCGTCCGGCCGTCCCGGTCGCCGACGGGCGACCCGGCCGTCCACCGCCTCGACCACCGTCGAGACCGTGGCGCCCGTCGTGGTCGAGGAGACCCCGGCCGTGGTCGAGGAGGCCCCCGCGGCCGCCCGGCCCGGACGTCGGCGGGCGACCCGGCAGGTCGGCTCGCCGACCGCCGCCGCTGCCGAGGCCGTGGTGACCGTTGTCGCCGCCGCGCCGGTGGCCGTGGTCGAGGCGGTTCCGGTCGCGGAGGCTCCCGAGGCCCCGGTGGCGGCTCCGCGCAAGCGGGCTGCCAAGAAGGTCGCCGAGACCGCCGTGGTCGAGGAGACCGCCGCCCCGGCCCCGCGCAAGCGCACCACGAAGAAGGCCGCCGAAGCCGTCGTGACCGAGGAAGCCCCCGTGGCCGCGCCCCGCAAGCGCGCGACCAAGAAGGCCGCCGAGGCCGTCGTGACCGAGGAAGCCCCGGCCCCGCGCAAGCGCACCACGAAGAAGGCCGCGGCCGCGCCGGTCGAGGCCGAGGAGGCCCCGGTGGCGGCTCCGCGCAAGCGGGCTGCCAAGAAGGTCACCGAGACCGCCGTGGTCGAGGAGACCGCCGCCCCGGCCCCGCGCAAGCGCACCACGAAGAAGGCCGCCGAAGCCGTCGTGACCGAGGAAGCCCCCG
>NZ_JBIVNB010000007.1:204177-242489 GCF_044753345.1 Kitasatospora sp. NPDC088391 | reverse complement strand
GCGCCCCGCAAGCGCGCGACCAAGAAGGCCGCCGAGGCCGTCGTGACCGAGGAAGCCCCGGCCCCGCGCAAGCGCACCACGAAGAAGGCCGCGGCCGCCGAGGAGATCCCGGCCCCGCGCCGGACCCGCAAGGCCGTGGAGCAGTAACCGACGCTCCCCCACGCGTGGGGCGTCCCAGGATCGCGTCGTGCCGGCAGTCCGCCGCGCACGGCGCGATCCTGCGTTCCGCCGCCTCCCGCCGTGTTCCGCCCCACCGGCGGCCCTCCGCGGGCGCACGGTCGGCAGCCCGTAGGGTGGGCCCGCCAGGTGATCGCACGAGAGGCCAGCACGCATGAGTACGCCGCCGTTCCTGAAGTTGCCGGGCTGTGTGCGGACGGCGCGGGTGGCCGGGTTGGCCGCGCTGCGCGGGGAGCCCGCGGGCGAGGTCCGGGGGACGGCGCTGCTGGTGCCGGGGTTCACCGGCAGCAAGGAGGACTTCATCGCGCTGCTGGAGCCGCTGGCGGACGCGGGCTTCCGCACCGTCGCGGTGGACCAGCGCGGGCAGTTCGAGTCGACGGGCGGCGGCGAGGACCCGGCCGGGTACGCGATCGGCGCGCTGGCGGCGGACGTCCGGGCGGTCTCCGCGGAGCTGGCGGACGGCGGGCCGCTGCACCTGCTGGGGCACTCCTTCGGCGGGCAGGTGGTCCGGGAGGCGGTGCTGCTGGACGGGTCCGTACTGCCCTGGGCGTCGTTGACGCTGCTGTCGACCGGCCCGGGTGCGATCGACCCGGCGGAGACGGCCCGGACTTCGCTGCTGCTGGACGCGCTGGGGTCGATGGACCTGGAGTCGATCTGGCAGGTGATGCGGCAGATGGAGGGCGAGCGGGTGCCGCCGCTGGAGCCGGAGATCGCCGGCTTCCTGCACCGGCGCTGGCTGGCGAACCACCCGGCGGCGCTGCGGGCGGCCGGGGCGCACCTGGTCGCGGCGCCGGACCGGGTGGACGAGCTGGCGGCGGTCGGCCTGCGCACGCACGTGGTCTCGGGCGAGCAGGACCACGCCTGGCCGGTCCCGGAGCAGTCGCTGATGGCGGAGCGCCTGGGCGCGCGCCGCACGGTCGTCGAGGGCGCCGGCCACTCCCCCAACGCGGAGCGTCCGGCGGAGACGGCCGCCGCGCTGGCCGCCTTCTGGTCGGCCTGACCGCTCCTCCGGCAGGTTCCCGGCCGGTTCCCGACCGATCCCGGACCGGGACTCCACCCGGAGCCCGAAAACTTCACCCCCGGTCGCCGTCACCGGCAGGCTTCCTGACGCCCGCTCAGAAGTCGGCCCCGGTTTTCGCGCGACAGAAATCGTTAGCTCGGGTAATATTTGAATCCGTCCGGGATTGAACCTTCCGGTGGCCGCACCCTCCTCCGGCCGCCGAAACCACGGATTTACCGGCGGGCAACCGCCGGGAAGCAGCGTCGCGGCACAGTGGGTCATCGGGGCACCGCCGCCCTCCACGAGTGCCGCAGGGAAAGTGCCGCTGAACGAGTCCTGTTCGAAAGTGGGGGGAGCGACGGGTGACTGCACCTGCCGGACGTCCGACCCAGCCAACGCCGACGGTCCATCGTCCGATGGCCGACCGTCGGCCGAGCCCGCCTCGGAGCCCGAGGACGGGAAGGGAGAGGCCCATGCGTTTCGAGATCCTTCGCCTGGATCACGCGGGAGCGGAGACCGATCGGCTGATCGCCGACGCGGAGACCGTCTCCGAGTACCTGAAGGCCGCCGCACAGACCGGTGAACGCCTGTACATCCGGCCGTGCAAGGCCGTGTGACGGAGCGCGGGCGCGCCGCCGAGCCGTCCGACGTTCCGATACCCAACTGACGCCCCGTCACCGCAGGAGACCCCTGGGACCGACGGGGCGTCAGTGCGTTCGGGGGGTGTTCGGGGCCCGCGACCTGCGGGGGTTTGGCGACCTGCCGCCCGGGACATCACCCTGCCGTGCCGGGCCGGTGCCCGGGGTGCCTCACGACGCACTCCTTACGGGTGATCGTCCTTGACGCAGCCGTCCGGAGGGAGGACCGTTGTCGGTTATGAGGGGCGAGCCAAGCTGCCCGAGGTGCGCCGGTCGGGTCCGCGCCCCCGGCCTCTTCTCCGACACCTGGCAGTGCGACCGGCACGGTGCCGTCCACCCGATGCAGCCGGTGCTGCCGCCGAGCATCGAGGCGTTGAACGTCGCGGTGAACCGTTCGCAGGTGCCGGTCTGGCTGCCCTGGCCGCTGCCGGTCGGCTGGCTCTTCACCGGCATCGCGCATGTGGGTGACGACCTGTCGGGGGCCCGCGCCACCGCGGTCGCCTGCTCGGGGCCGGCCCCGCTCGGCGGGTTCGGCGAACTGGTGCTGGTGGCCGAGGAGCTGGGCATCGGCCTGGGCGCCCGCTACGCGGGGCTGGACGGGCCGGACCCGGGCGATTCGGTGGCGCTGTACAAGCCCGCCGACGCGAAGCTGATGGCCGCCGGCCGGCCGACCCCGATGTTCCACGTCCCGGGCGCCCCGGACGACCGCGCGGTGTACGTCGGGGAGGCCCGCGGCCTCTGGCTGTGGGCGATCGCCTGGCCCGAGCAGTCCGCCCTGCTGATGCACGACGAACTCGTCCTCACCGACCTGCGGGACGCGGGCGCCGAACTCGGCCTGCTCCCCTGCGGGGCGCTCTCCCCCCGCCTCTTCGAGTAGGGCCCGCCGGGCGGTCCCTATCCTGAGCGGCATGCGCATCGATCTGCACGCCCACAGCAACGCCTCCGACGGCACCGACTCCCCGACCGAACTGGTCGCCAACGCGGTCGCGGCCGGGCTGGACGTGGTGGCGCTGACCGACCACGACACGGTGTCGGGGTACCGGGAGGCGGCTGCGGCGGTGGCCGGGACGGGGCTGACGCTGGTGACGGGCGCGGAGCTGTCCTGCCGGGTGGACGGGATCAGCATGCACCTGCTGGCCTACCTGTTCGACCCGGCGGAGCGGGCGTTCGGGGCCGAGCGGGACTTGGTGCGCACCGACCGGTTCCGGCGCGGGCGGGCGATCGTGGAGCGCTGCCGGGAGCTGGGCGCGCCGATCGACTGGGAGCAGGTGCAGCGGATCGCGGGCCAGGGCTCGGTGGGGCGTCCGCACATCGCCTCGGCGCTGGTGGAGGCGGGCGTGGTGGCGACCGTCTCGGACGCGTTCACGGCCGACTGGCTGGCCAACGGCGGGCGGGCGGACGTGCGGAAGCGCGAGACCGACCCGGCGGTGGCGGTCCGGCTGGTCCGGGCGGCGGGCGGGGTGCCGGTGTTCGCGCACCCCGGCGCGGACAAGCGCGGCCGGACGGTGCCGGACCAGGTGATCGCGGACCTGGCGGCGGCGGGCCTGGGCGGCCTGGAGGTCGACCACGTCGACCACGACGAGCCGACCAGGGCCCGACTGCGGGGCCTGGCGGGCGAGTTGGGCCTGTTCGTGACGGGCTCCAGCGACTACCACGGCAGCCGGAAGACGGTCCGGCTGGGTGAGCACACCACCGACCCGGCGGCGTACGAGGAACTGCTGGCACAGGCGACGGGGGCCGCGCCGGTCACCGGCTGACCCCCCTCAGCGGCCCGACGGCCCGACGGCCCGTCAGTCCAGCGGGACGCCGCGGCGGTTCGGGTCGCGCAGGTCGGTGCCGTGCTTCAGCCAGCGTTCCTGGAGCGCCTCCGCGCCCTGGACCCGCTTGAACGCGGCCTCGTTGGGCGTCATCGGCAGCAGCGGCAGGAAGCGGACCGCCTCGGCGGGGGCCGGGAGTTCGAGGTCCTCGACCAGGCCGCCGGGCTCGGCGGCCAGCACCGAGGTGAACGGGGCGCCGGTCCACAGCGGGGAGCCCAGGTCGAGCGAGCCGCCGGGGGCCACCACCAGGCCCTCGACCTGCGGGCTGGCGGCGAACACGGCGAGCGCCTTGTGCGCCTCGTCCCGGCCGCCGCGCACCGTCAGCACCAGTTCGGCCCGCGGGCCGCGGACCGGGTCGGCGACGGGGGCGGCGGGGTCGGCCATCGGCGCGGCGGCCATGCCGAGGGTGGCGTAGCGGACCAGGCCGTCGGCGTCGGGGCCGAAGCGCAGCACCTCGATCCGGTCCGCGCCGAGGAAGGTGACCGCGGCCCGGCCGGAGGGTTCGCCGAAGGTGCTGATCAGCCGGGCCTCGACGGCGGCCAGCAGCTCCGGCCGGGTGGGGCCGGTGCCGTGGCTGCCGTCGGGGCCCGCGGCCGGATCGGAGAAGTCGCCGAAGTGGGGGAAGTCGTGCGCCATGCCGCGACCCTAGCGCGCGGCGGGCGGCCCGGGACGGGCGCCCGGGCCGGTGCGGGGCGGGTTCCGGGCCGGGGCGTGCGTCGCCGAACCTTGGCGCGACCTTTACCCGGCGGAGGCCGCGGGCGGGCCGCGGCCCGGGGAAGAGCTGTTAATGTGAACGGTCGGCCCCGTGCACTCCCACCGGGGCCGCGACGGCCCCCGCGCGGGCCCCGGCACGGAGGAGGTGGTCATGGTGGACAGCAGTCGACCATGCAGTACCGGCAGCTCTCTCCGGCCCACCCTGACCAGCCGCACCTCCGGCTGACCAAGGCTCCACGCAGCGTCGCGCCCGGCCGGGAGAGCACCTTCCCCGGGGTCACGACGTCGAAACCGCCTCCGCCCGAGGTTTTCTGACGGTCCGTCGGCCCCGGCGTGTCCACCGGTGTTTCCCGCCGTCGCCCGCCCGCCTGCCAGGTCGGCGCGCGCCGGTCCGGCCCAAGGAGCCCGCGCCATGTCGATGATGAACAACCTGCGTGCCGCCGTCGTCCGTCCGACCCGCCGCCGGGCCAGCGACGCGTTCGAGTCCCGCCCCGGCGACACGCCGTCCGCCGTGGTGGACTGCGCCGTCTACCAGGACGGCAAGCGGGCCGGGGAGACCTGCAGCCCGCGCGAGGCCGCCCGGCAGGTGAAGGCCGCGCACCAGACCGGCCCCGGCTCGTTCAGCTGGATCGGCCTGCACGAGCCCACCGAGGCCGAGTTCGAGGGCATCGCCCAGCGCTTCGGCCTGCACCCGCTGGCCGTCGAGGACGCGGTGCACGCGCACCAGCGCCCGAAGGTCGAGCGGTACGACGGCATGCTGTTCGCGGTCTTCAAGACCGTCCGCTACGTGGAGCACGACCAGCTCACCCCGACCAGCGAGGTGGTCGAGACCGGCGAGCTGATGGTCTTCGCCGGGCCCGACTTCGTGATCACCGTCCGGCACGGCGCGCACTCCTCGCTGCGCGAGCTGCGGCACCGCCTGGAGGCGGACGCCGAGGGCAGCGGCCTGCTCGCCAAGGGCCCGGCCGCGGTGCTGCACGCGATCGCCGACCACGTGGTGGACAACTACCTGCTGGTCGCCGACCGCCTGCAGAACGACGTGGACGAGATCGAGTTCGACGTGTTCGCCAACAAGGGCGGCCGCGGCGGCGACGTCGGCCGGCTCTACCAGCTCAAGCGCGAGGTGCTGGAGTTCAAGCGCGCCGCCGCCCCGCTGCTGCGCCCGATGCTGCAGTTGTCCGAGCCCGCGCCGCGGCTGGTCGACCCGGAGATCCAGAAGTACTTCCGGGACGTCGCCGACCACCTGGCCCGGGTGATCGAGCAGGTCCAGGGCTTCGACGAACTGCTCAACTCGCTGCTCCAGGCCAACCTGGCGCAGGTCTCGGTCGCCCAGAACGAGGACATGCGCAAGATCACCGCCTGGGCCGCGATCTTCGCCGTCCCGACCATGATCACCGGCGTGTACGGGATGAACTTCGAGCACATGCCCGAACTGCAGTGGACGTACGGCTACCCGACGGTGCTCGGCGTCATCGCGGTGATCTGCGTCGGCATGTACCGGGGCTTCCGCCGCAACGGCTGGCTCTGACGGCCCGTCGGGCCGCCCGCGGGCGGGGCGTCAGCGGCGCTCCGCCCGGGCGACCAGCACCAGGCCGGCCAGGATCAGGCCGAGCGCCGGGTAGGCGGCGACCGGCGGCCACTGGCCCAGCCAGACGGCGGCCAGCAGGGCCGCGCCCGGGGTCTCCAGCAGGATCGCGGTCGAGGTGATCGAGGGGCCCAGGGTGCGCACCACCCGGTTGCTCAGCGAGTGGCCGAGCAGCTGGGCGGCCACCATCAGCAGCACGATCTGCCACCAGACCCCGGCGGGCCAGCCGCCCAGCCGGGTGCCCGTCAGCAGGCAGACCGCCAGCAGCGCCACCGCGCAGGTGGCGTAGCAGACCAGGGTGTACGCGGTGGTCGACACCGTGCGCCGCACCTCGGCGCCGAGCAGCACGTACCCGGCGGCGGCGGCGCCCGCGGCGAGGGCCAGGGCGTCCCCGAGCAGGGCCCGCGGCGACACCGACAGGTCGACGCCGGTCAGCACCAGCACGCCCAGGAAGGCCAGGCCGGTGCCGGTCCAGACCAGCCGGGGGGCGCGGACGCCGAGCAGCCGCATCAACAGGATCGTCCACAGCGGGGTGGTGGTGACCAGGGCCGTCGCCGAGGCCACCGAGGTCATCCGCAGGCTCGGCATCCAGAGCGCGAAGTGCAGCGCCAGCAGCACGCCGGCCGCCACCGCCAGCAGCAGCGCCCGGCGCGGGATGCCGCGCAGTTCGGCCCGGTGCCGCCAGAGCGCGTAGGGGCCGAGCACCCCGACCGACATGGTGTTGCGCCAGAACGCGATCGCCAGCGCGGGCGCGGCGGTCGCGCTGATCAGCGGGGCGGAGAGCGAGATGCCGGCGATCGAGACCGCGAGCAGCAGCAGGTCGGTGCGCGGCAGCTGCCGCCGCTCCCCGAGTGCCGTGGTCGCGGCGGGGGCGGTGGTGCGGACGGCGGTCACGGCGCTCCTCCGGGCGGTGCGGTGGTATGGACGGCATACACGGTAAGGGCTGTCCCGCTTCGACGGAACTGTCGTCCGGGGGATGGAACCGGCCGGCGAGGGCCCAGGCCGTACGCTGTGCGCCATGGAGCGTACGACGACCGCCAGCGCGGAAGACTTCCTCGACCGGGCCCTGGTGGAAGAGGCCGCCAAGAAGTCCGGCCTGCTCTGGGTCCGGCCCGCCGGGCAGCCGCACGCCCGTCCGCTCTGGCACGCCTGGCACGACGGCGCGGTGGTGGTGGTCGGCGACGGCACCGAGCAGCCGCTGCACGGCCTCGCGGCCGGCTCCGCCGTCGAACTCACCTTCCGCAGCAAGGACAAGGGCGGTCGGCTGGTCGCCCTGACCGCGGCCGTCGCCCTGCTCGACCCGGGCACCCCCGGCTGGGACGGCGCCGTCGAGGAACTGAAGGGCAAGCGGCTCAACGCGCCCGACACCGACACCGTGGCCGACCGCTGGGCCCGCGAGTGCCGCGTCCTGCGCCTGGTCCCGGACGGGCCGCTCGCCCCGCTCCCGGACGGCTCGCTGGCCGCCGCCCCGGTGCCCACCCCGGCGACGACCCGCCGCCCGGCCCCGGCGGGCCTCCCCAAGCTGCTCCTCAAGAAGAGGCGCTGACCCGGCGCCCCGCACGCCCCGGCGCGCTCCTCCCTCCTCCCGCGCACCACCCCCGCTAGATTTGGGGGGTTGTGTCCGTTTCTTCCGGAGGGAGTTCCGCATGGCGGGGCCGGGCAGCCGGGTCTACATCTCCCACCTCGCCGGGGTCGCGGTCTTCGACCCGAACGGCGACCAGGTGGGCCGGGTCCGCGACGTGGTGGTCTCGCTGCGGCTCGGCGGGCGGCCGCCCCGGGTGCTCGGGCTGGTGGTCGAGGTGATCGGGCGGCGGCGGATCTTCCTGCCGATGACCAGGGTCACCAGCCTGGAGTCCGGCCAGGTGCTGTCCACCGGGCTGCTGAACATGCGCCGCTTCGAGCAGCGCCCGTCCGAGACCCTGGTGCTCGCCGAACTCCTGGACCGCACCGTCACCCGGACCAAGACCTCCGACGAGGTCACCGTGCTGGACGTGGCGATGGTGCAGACCCGGCTGCGCGAGTGGGAGATCGACAAGGTCTTCGTCCAGGTCGGCCGCCCCGGGCGGCTGCGCAAGGCGAAGGGCGAGCAGCTGCTGCTCGACTGGTCGGCCGTCACCGGCTTCTCGCTGGACGAGGAGGGCCAGGGCGCGGCCAGCCTGCTCGCCACCTTCGAGCAGCTCCGCCCGGCCGACCTGGCCAACGTGATGCACCACCTCTCCGCGAAGCGCCGGGCCGAGGTCGCCGCCGCGCTGGACGACGACCGGCTCGCGGACGTCCTGGAGGAACTGCCCGAGGACGACCAGGTGGAGATCATCGGCAAGCTCCAGGAGGAGCGGGCCGCCGACATCCTGGAGACCATGGACCCGGACGACGCCGCCGACCTGCTCTCCGAACTCCCCGCCGAGGACGCCGAGCGCCTGCTGCGCCTGATGGAGCCCGCCGAGGCGGAGGAGATGCGCCGCCTGCTCTCCTACGCGGAGGACACCGCCGGCGGCCTGATGACCACCGAACCGATCGTGCTGGAGCCGGACGCCTCCGTCGCCGAGGCGCTGGCCCGGGTCCGGGTCGCCGACACCAAGCCCGCCCTGGCCGCCCAGGTGTACGTCTGCCGCCCGCCGAACGAGACCCCGACCGGGACGTACCTGGGCACGGTGCACTTCCAGCGGCTGCTGCGCGAGCCCCCGTACACCCTGGTCGGCTCGATGGTCGACGACGACCTGGACCCGCTGCCGCCCAACACCCCGCTGCCGCTGATCACTTCGTACCTGGCGACGTACAACCTGGTGGCCGCGCCGGTGGTGGACGAGGACGACCACCTGCTGGGCGCCGTCACCGTGGACGACGTGCTGGACCACCTGCTGCCGGAGGACTGGCGGGAGGGCTCGGCGCACGGCATCGGGGGCGGCGCCGAATCCGCCGGGTCCGCCGGGTCCGCCGGGCCTGCCGGGCCTGCCGGGCCTGCTGTCGGCGACGAGACGAACGAGGTGCCCGATGGACGGTGACCGCAAGCGTCCGAACGACAAGCGCCCCGGCGACGGCAAGCGCCCGAACGACGGCCCCGGCCAGCGCATCCAGGGCGAGCTGCGCGAACTGCGGCAGCTGCGCGAACTGCGGGCCCGGGAGCAGCGCGGCCGCCGCGAGGAGCGGCCCGCGGCGGCGGGGGGCGTCCGGGTCCGGCTCGACCAGCCGCGCACCGCCCGCCCGGGGCTGATCCGGCTGCCGGCCTGGGACCCGGAGGCGTTCGGCAAGCTCTCCGAGCGGATCGCCCGGTTCCTCGGCACCGGGCGGTTCATCGTCTGGATGACGGGGGTCATCATCGTCTGGGTGCTGTGGAACACCCTGCTCCCGGCCGCCGTCCACTTCGACGACTTCCCGTTCATCTTCCTCACCCTGGCGCTCTCGCTGCAGGCCTCGTACGCGGCGCCGCTGATCCTGCTGGCGCAGAACCGCCAGGACGACCGGGACCGGGTCAACATGGAGCAGGACCGGGCCCGCAGCGACCGCAGCATCGCCGACACCGAGTACCTGACCAGGGAGGTCGCGGCGCTCCGCCAGGGCCTGGGCGAGGTCGCGACCCGGGCCTTCATCGCCTCCGAACTCCAGGGCCTGCTCAAGGAGCTGGACGAGCGCCGGGAGTCCGCCGACACGCTGTGACCCGCGGCACGCTACCGGCGAGTCGGGGGTGGGCCGCCGCGCCGTACCATCAACACATGGCCAACGAGACAGAGGTGGCGGCCGGGGTGACGGAGCAGTCCGTCCGGGAAGCCCTGGGTACCGTTCACGACCCGGAGATCAACCGTCCGATCACCGAGATCGGCATGGTGAAGTCCGTCGAGATCGGCGACGGCGGCGCGGTGAAGGTCGCGGTGTACCTCACCGTCTCCGGCTGTCCGATGCGCGAGACGATCACCCAGCGGGTCACCGACGCGGTCACCGCGGTGCCGGGGGTCTCCTCCGTCGCCGTCGAGCTGGACGTGATGAGCGAGGAGCAGCGCCGCGAGCTGTCGCAGCTGCTGCGCGGCGGCGCCCCCGAGCGGGAGATCCCGTTCGCCAAGCCCGGCACGCTGACCCGGGTCTACGCGGTCGCCTCCGGCAAGGGCGGTGTCGGCAAGTCCTCGGTGACGGTCAACCTGGCGGCGGCGCTGGCCGCCGACGGCCTGAAGGTCGCCGTGGTGGACGCCGACATCTACGGCCACAGCGTGCCCCGGATGCTGGGCGTCGAGGGCCGGCCGACCCAGGTCCAGGACATGATCATGCCGCCGTCGGCGAACGGCGTGAAGGTCATCTCGATCGGCATGTTCACCCCCGGCAACGCCCCGGTGGTGTGGCGCGGCCCGATGCTGCACCGCGCCCTCCAGCAGTTCCTCGCCGACGTCTACTGGGGCGACCTCGACGTCCTCCTGCTCGACCTGCCGCCCGGCACCGGCGACATCGCCATCTCGGTCGCGCAGCTCGTCCCGAACGCCGAGATCCTGATCGTCACCACCCCGCAGATGGCCGCCGCCGAGGTCGCCGAGCGGGCCGGCACGATCGCCCTGCAGACCCACCAGAAGATCGTCGGCGTGATCGAGAACATGTCGGGCATGCCCTGCCCGCACTGCGACGAGATGATCGACGTCTTCGGCACCGGCGGCGGCCAGACCGTCGCCGACGCCCTCACCCGCTCCGTCGGCGCCACCGTGCCCGTCCTCGGCTCCATCCCGATCGACGTCCGCCTCCGCGAGGGCGGCGACGACGGCCGCCCGGTCGTCCTCTCCAACCCCGACTCCCCCGCCGGCGCCGCCCTCCGCACCATCGCCGGCAAGCTCTCCGGCCGCCAGCGCGGCCTCTCCGGCCTCTCCCTGGGCCTCACCCCGAAGAACAAGTTCTGACCGACCGTCAGCCTCCGGGCCGGCCCCGCGTCCCGCGGGGTCGGCCCGCGGTCATTCCGGGCGCCTCGGCAGGTGGGCTGCCACCATCCCGGCGGCCTGGGCGGCGTGGTGGGCGGCGTCCGGGGAGGGGTGGGTGCGGATCGCGGCGGCGATCGCCAGCAGGGCTTCCACCTGGGCGAGGGCGGCCAGTTGGTCGAGGCTCGGATAGCGCTGTCGGCCGTGTGCCTGGGCCAGTAGGCCGCGGGATGCCGCGACGTGCTCCTCGTAGTGGTCCATCGGGCGGGCCCCTCCCCTTTGTCGGTGTGCGGCCCACCGTAGCGGGTGGCTAGGGGCGGAGGAGGGCGACCGTCGCGTCGTCGTGGGTCTTGGTGCGGGGCCAGCGGGTGTGCGCGGGATCGGTGTGTTCGAGGGCGCGGACGTGGTCGATCAGGGCCTGCGGGCCGCCGGTGCGGAGCAGGGTGAGGGTGGCGGGCCAGTCGGCGGTGGCGAAGTCGTCGACGGGGCGGGCGGCGCCGTCGGTGAGCAGGGCGGCGAGGCGGACGTCCGGCCAGGGGGTGCTGCCGGTGCGGGAGCGGTCGGCTGCGGCGGGGTCGGGGCCGGCCACCCAGTAGCCGTCGGGGGTGTTCATGGCGGTGCGCTGGGCCTCGGTGAGCAGGCGGCGGCGGGCCCGCGGGTCGAGGCCTTCCAGGCGGTCGGCGAGTTCGCGGGCCTGGCGGTCCGTCACGTCGCCCACCCGGTGGTCGGAGACGGCGAGCGGCCCGCCGGGCAGGTCGAGCAGGACGGTGGAGTCGGCGAGCACCAGCCAGTCCAGCCGGTCCTCGTGGCGGCGCAGCACGGCGACGGTGGCGGTGGGTGTCATGGGGTGCCCGAGGTCGCAGCCGGGCCCGTGCGCGGCCGCGGTCCCGGCGAGGGCGTCGGACAGGCAGTCCGTCAGTTCCCGGGCGCCGGAGGCGGCCTGACGGAGCATCGCCGCCCCGAGGGTGCGGACGAACCAGACGACGCCGTGCGCGCAGCCGGTCGCGGTCCCCTCGGGCAGGCCCGCCCCGTCGAGCAGGACCACGGTGGCGGAGGCGGCCAGCACGGCGTCCTCGTTGGGGAGCGCGCTGGAGCCGGGGGCGGTGGCGAACGAGATCTGCACGAACGGACTCCGGAACCGAAGCGGGTGGCACGCCGTCCACGGGGGTGTGGACAGACGGAACGTGGGCTGCCTGGCGGCGGCGCTGCTGGCGGCCGGGGCGCTGCTGATCGGGTTCGGCGCGCTGCTCGGCCTCGACCTGGAGTCGAAACCGGGGCTGCGGGACGACCGGACCGGCCTCGCCCTGGTGTTCCTGGTCCCGGGCGCGCTGGCGGCGGTGGCCGCGCCGGTGGTCGCCCGGTACGGCGGCACCCGGCGGGCCCGGGTGCCGGTCACGGCGGTCGCCGCGCTGCTGCTGGCCCTCGCCGGGTGGTGGGTGGTGGAGCGGGCCCCGCTGCTGGCGTGCGACTCGGGGGTGTCGCTCGACGACGACGGCGTCCGCCGCTGCGCCGGAACCGACGCGGACGACCGGGTCGGGGCGGCTCACCGCCCGTCGTACGTCTCCAGGTCGGGCACCGCGGTGAAGCCGACGCCGTACGCGGAGACCGAGCGGCCGTAGGCGCCGATCAGGACGCCGGGGGCCTCGCCGGCCAGCACCCAGCCGTACTCGGACTCGCGGTAGCGGAAGGGCTGCGGGAGGCCGTTGACGGGCAGGGTGAGCGAGGACCAGCCGGGGCCGTCGAGGTCGTCGGCGAGGTCCCAGGCGAGGGCGGTCTGCTGGTCGAGCCAGTTCTGCCGGAGCGCGCGGTCGAGGTTGCCGGGCCAGGTGGCGCCGAGCAGGCCGGCGCCGGCCAGCCAGGCGGCGGAGGAGGCGGAGGTGGCCTCCAGGGTGCCGGTGTTGTCGGCGCTGCGCCGCACGTCGCGGCGGGCGACGGTGACGACGACGGCGAACCGGCGGGTGTCCCGGGCCTCGGGGCCGCGGGCGGGCTCGTCGCCGTGGCCGAGGGTGCCGTAGTCGGGGGCCTCGGTGTCGGCGCCGCGCTGGCCGGTGCCGACCTGGCCGAGCCAGCGGCGGCCGGTCCAGCCCTCGTCCAGGCCGTACCAGGGGAAGTCGGCGGCCCGGTAGGCGTCGAGCGGGTCGACGGGCAGGCGCGCGGCGGCGGTGCCTCCGGTGCTGGTCGTGGCGTCCACTGCGGCCTCCTCGGTCGTACGCTGCCGGCTCGGTGGATGCTCGGCAGGGGACACGATAGCGGCGGGAACGGCGACGCCCCGCCTGCTGGGGCGGGGCGTCGGTACGACGAACAGAACAGCGGGTGGGACGGCGAGCGGGACGACGAACGGAACAGCGGGACGTCAGGTGGCGTCCGGGTCGAACGGCGGGCGCTCGCCGGCGGCCAGTACCGGGCCGGCGCTCGCCGCGGTCGCGGCCTTGGAGAAGTCGACCGAGGCGGTGGGCGTCGGCGTCGGGTCGCCGTTCAGCGCGGACTTGATGTCCACGCTGTCCTTGAGGTCCTTCAGGCCGAGCGGGTCCTCGCCGTCGCCGAGCAGCTGCTTGCGGACGAAGGTCTTCGGGTTGAGGTCCTCGAAGTCGAAGTTCTGGAACTCCGGCCCGAGCTCGCTGCGGATGTCCTCCTTCGCGTTGTCCGCGAAGGAGCGGATCTTGCGAATGAAGCCCATGGTGTCCTGGATCAGCTTGGGGAGCTTGTCCGGGCCGAAGATCACGATGGCCATGACGATGATCGTCACGACCTCCAGTCCGCCTATGTCTCCGAACACCTGAACTCCCAGCACCCGACAACGCTTCGACAAGGGTAAACGCGGGCTGCCGCGGCTCCGGCCCTCCGCGGGTGAAACCGTGGTAAAGACCACCCGGGTGACCGGCGTCGGCGGCGTGCCGGTGAAGGCAGGCTAGCGCAGGAGCTGCCGCGGGTCACCGGTGGGCGACGGCGGGGGCGTGACCTGGTAGCGGGCGCGCAGCGGGTACTCCTGGACGTTCACCACGGGCTGCTGGGCGTTCACCGGGACGATCGCCCCGCCGACCGGCGTGACGCTGGTGGGCTGCCGGGTGGTGCCCTGGCCGGTGGTCAGGCCACCGACCCCGCCCAGCGTGACCGCGGCGACCGAGAACGCCCCGGCGGCGGCGAACACCAGCCGGCGGCCGCGGGCGGCGGCCGGCTGACGGGCGGGCAGTTCGGTGAGCGCGGCGAGCGGACGCGGGAGCGCGGCCGGTTCGTGGCGCGGCGCGGCGGCGGACGGGCGGGTGCCGAACAGGCCGGCCCGCGGGTCCACGCCGGGTATCGGGGCGTCCGCGCCGAGCGCGCCGCCGCCGAAGCCCGCGCCCCGGCCGAACGAGCCGCCGGTGAGCCGGCTGCCGCCGAACACGCCGCCGGCCCCGGGCGGGGCGGACGGCCCGTCGGGGCCCGCTCCGTCCTCCGGCAGCGCGGCGACGGCCATCAGCCGGGCCATCAGGGCGGCGGACGGGCCGGGCAGCGCGGAGCCGCTGAGCGTCCGCTTGACGGCCCGGGCCTCCTCGGCCTCGGCCAGGCAGTCCGCGCAGGTCGCCAGGTGCGCCTGGACCCGCTCGCGGGCGTCGTGGCCCAACTCGCCGTCCAGGTAAGCGGTGAGGCGGTCGCCGAGGTGGTTCTCCTCCGCCACGGGCTCGACCGGGCGGAGCGCGACCGGCCGCAGCCCGGGCGCCGCCGGTTCGGGGGCGCGGCGCAGCGGCGCCCAGCGCGAGCGGCCGCCCGCGTCCGCGCGCTCGGGGGCGCGATCGCTCATGACCCCCTCCGGTCGCTCCCGGCCGGCTCGGCGCCGACCGGCACGGGTTCGGCGGAGCCGCCCCGGCGCGAACGGCCCGCGGCGGCGTTCGGCGCCCGGTGCTTGAGGGCCGCGCGCAGGTGCGAGCGGCCGCGGTGGATCCGGCTGCGGACGGTGCCGAGCTTCACCCCGAGGGTGGCGGCGATCTCCTCGTAGGAGAGGCCCTCGATGTCGCAGAGCACCACGGCGGCCCGGAACTCCGGCGCGAGGGTGTCCAGCGCCTGCTGGACGTCCGCGTCGAAGTGGGTGTCGCTGAAGTGCTGGGCGGGGCTGGGCTCACGGCTGGCCAGGCGCTCCGCGGCGTCGTCGGCGAGCGCGTCGAAGCGGATCCGCTGGCGGCGGCGCACCATGTCCAGGAACAGGTTGGTGGTGATCCGGTGCAGCCAGCCCTCGAAGGTTCCGGGGGTGTAGGTGGACAGCGAGCGGAACACCCGGACGAAGACCTCCTGCGTGAGGTCCTCGGCGTCGTGCTGGTTGCCCGTCAGCCGGTAGGCCAGGCGGTAGACCCGGGCGCTGTGCGCCTCGACGATCTCCTCCCAGCTGGGCGGCGTCCAACTCTGCGCGTCGGGCCCCTCGGTGAAGGACGCCAGCGTGCCGGCGGCCTCGACCACCGAGTTGTCGGCCGCGGTCGGCTTGTCCAGGGGGGAATGCACAGACTTGTTCATCACGGGCTTCGGCGTACGGATCGACGGAGTGCCGCGGAAGTGCCGCTGCACAGGGACGTCGCCCTCGGCCACACCTCCTCGGTCGGCTCTTCTGCCCAGCAGAGCCACCACCATATCCACCTCACCCGTCAAGCCTGGATAAGAGCGGTCGGACGACCACCGCCCCGGGCGGCCCGGCCGCCCGTAGAAGAGGAACGGCCAGCCGCCGAACACGGTTCCCGGAGGGCCAGTAGTCTGTCGCTGGAATTTGTCGACTTGGGTCGGCACCGGCGCTCCGGAAGAGGCAGCCATCACCGAGTTCGGGCCCCAGCGCGCGGCCCTCGCCGACACCTACGTCGGCGAGGACGCGGTGCTGACCTACGCCCGGGCCCAGTCGGCCCGCACCGGGATACGCGCGATCGGGCCCAGCGGCGGGGCCGCGCTGCGGCTGCTCGCCGCCGCCCTGGACGCCAAGGCCGTGGTCGAGGTCGGCACCGGCACCGGGGTCTCCGGCGTCTACCTGCTGCGCGGCATGCGCGCCGACGGGGTGCTCACCACCGTCGACGCCGAGCCGGTCCGCCAGCAGTACGCCCGGGAGTCCTACCGGGCGGCCGGCTTCGCCGCCAACCGGGTCCGCTGCATCCCCGGCCGGGCCAGGGACGTGCTGCCCCGGCTCGCCGACGGCCAGTACGACCTGGTGTTCTGCGACGGCGACCCGGCCGACTCGCCGTTCCACCTGGCCGAGGCGGTCCGGCTGCTGCGCCCGCGCGGCGTGGTCTGCTTCGAGGGCGTCTTCCAGGAGGGCCGGCTGGCCGAGCCCGCGCACGACGACCCGCAGACCCGCGCGGTGCGCGACCTGGTCGCCGACATCCGGGAGAGCGACACCCTGCTGCCCGCCCTGCTCCCGGTCTCCGACGGCCTGCTCTGCGCCGTCAAGCGCTGACCGGCCCGGCGGAGGACCAGTCCTGCGGAGGACAGGCCCGGCGGAGGACAGGCCCGACGGAGACCGGCCCGACGGAGGACAGCTCGACGGAGAACGGGCCGAGGAAGCCGAACGGGCCCGGCCCCCGCGAGGGGACCGGACCCGTTCGAACACCTCCGGGAAAGCCCGAAGGTGCGGGCACTGCGCTGCGGCGGATCAGCCGCAGGCCTTCTTCAGGGCCTCGCCGAGCGCCTGCGCCTCGTCCGGCGTCAGCTCGACCACCAGGCGCCCGCCCCCTTCGAGCGGAACGCGCATGATGATGCCCCGCCCCTCTTTGGTGACCTCCAGCGGGCCGTCACCCGTCCGCGGCTTCATGGCCGCCATGCTCGTTCCCCTTCCTGCAACCGTTCAGGTATGCACCGGCAGTCCGTCCACCGCCGGTATCGAACGCATTGATCGGAAGCCATTATCCCGCATGCAACGGCTGGATGACCAACATCACTCTCTGCGCCAACCCTTCCCAACCAGCACCAAAGCCCCGATTACCTGCCGAAAGCCCCATCCCTCCGCAGTCCGACACGCCAACCGGAGGTGCGCCACCTCACACTCCCCCGAACGGGTGCGACTCCGGCATGCTGGCCCACGACAGCCCACCGCGACCCGGGAGCCCTCACCCATGTCCGACACCGTGCGCTACGAGCGCGACGGCGCGCTCGCCGTCCTCACCATCGACCGCGCCGAGGCGATGAACGCCCTCGACGTCCCCACCAAGGTCGCCCTCCGGGACGCCGTCACCACCGCCGCCACCGACCCGGAGGTCCGGGCCGTGCTGCTGACCGGCGCCGGCGGGAAGGCGTTCTGCGTCGGGCAGGACCTCAAGGAGCACGTCGGCCTGCTGGAGCACCAGCGCGAGACCGGCGAGGGCGCACTGCGCACCGTCGCCGAGCACTACAACCCGCTGGTCCGGGCGCTGGCCGGGATGCGCAAGCCCACCGTCGCCGCCGTCAACGGGGTCGCCGCCGGCGCCGGGGCCTCGCTCGCCTTCGCCTGCGACTTCCGGGTCCTCGCCGACACCGCGGGCTTCAACACCTCTTTCGCCGGTGTCGCCCTCACCGCCGACTCCGGCGCCTCCTGGACCCTCCCCCGCCTGGTCGGCCACGCCCGCGCCACCGAGCTCCTGATGCTCCCGCGCACCGTCCGCGCCGAGGAGGCACTCGCCCTCGGCCTGGCCACCCGCGTCGTCCCGGCCGCCGAACTCGCCGCCACCGCCCGCGAGTTCGCCCTCACCCTGGCCAACGGCCCGACCTTCGCCTACGGCGCGATCAAGGAGTCCCTGGCCTACGGCGCCTCCCACTCGCTGGCCGAACTCCTCGACAAGGAGGACGAACTCCAGACCGCCGCCGGCAACAGCGCGGACCACCGCATCGCCGTCGACGCCTTCCTCACCAAGCAGAAGCCCGAGTTCCTCGGCCGCTGAGCCCATCAGGACCCCCGCGCCCCCGCACCACCACCCCCACGGGGTGCGGGGAACGGCACGGCCGGCTACCTCGCGTGGCAATCCGCCAGGTGGTCGTTCACCAGCCCGCACGCCTGCATCAGCGCGTACGCCGTGGTCGGCCCCACGAACCGGAAGCCGGCCCGCTTGAGCGCCTTGGCCAGCGCCGTCGACTCCGGCGTCACCGCCGGCACCTCGGCCAGTGTCCGGGGGGCGGGGCGGTCCGGCTCCGCCGCGAAGCCCCAGATCAACTCGTCCAGCCCGCCGTCGAGTTCGCGGGCCGCCCGGGCGTTGGCGACGGTCGCCAGGATCTTCGCCCGGTTGCGGATGATCCCGGTGTCGGCGAGCAGCCGCTCGACGTCGGCGTCGTCGAACTCGGCGACCGCGGCGATCGAGAAGTCCCGGAACGCGGCCCGGAAGCCCGCGCGCCGCCGCAGGATGGTGATCCAGGACAAGCCGGACTGGAAGGCCTCCAGCGAGATCCGTTCGAACAGGGCCTGGTCGCCGTGGACGGCCCGGCCCCACTCGGTGTCGTGGTAGGCCCGGTAGTCGTCCGCCGAGTCACCCCACCCGCAGCGCCGCAGGCCGTCGGCGCCGAGCACCGCACCGGTCACGGGCGGTCGCTCTTCTCGCCCTCGGCCGCGGCCGCTTCCTCCGCCGACGCCGACGCCGAGCCCGGGCCCGATTCCGATTCCGGGCCCGCGCCCGCGCCCGCGCCCGCGTCCTCCGCCGGGCGCTTCTCCAGCACCGCCGTGAAGGACTCCAGCCCGGGCAGCGGCTCACCGGCCACGCCGCCACCGGCACCCGCGCCCGCCTCGACCGCGCCGCGCACCGCGCCGACGGCCTCCAGTTCGGCGATCCGGGCGTCCCGGACGGCGAGTTCCGCGCCGAGCCGGTCGAGCACGTCGTCGACCTCGTCCATCCGGTAGCCGCGCAGCGCCATCGGGAGGCGGAGCTCGTCCACGTCGGCCCGGCCGAGCGGCCGGTGCTCCGGGAGGCGGACGGAGAGCCGGTCGTGCTCGGCCTCCGGAAGCGTTCCGCCGCCGCCGAGCGCCACCAGCGCGGCACCGCCGACCACCACCGCCATCGCAGCCACGATCACCCAGAACACGAGCTGTCCTCCGTCAGTCCCCGGGGGTTCCCGGCCGTTCCCGGTCGGCTTCGGCCCGCGCGCGGGAGCAAGGTGGGATCATGGTCCCCTTACAGGCCGGGGCCCATCATTGCACCCGGGAGCGCTGAGGAGGAGACACCGGTGGCACTACGCCTCGGCACGCGGGAGTTCGGTCCGGACGAGCTGGTGGTCATGGCGATCGTCAACCGGACCCCGGACTCGTTCTTCGACCGCGGCGCGACCTTCGCCGACGAGGCGGCCTTCGCGGCCGCGGACCGCGCCGTCGCGGAGGGCGCGGCGATCCTGGACATCGGCGGGGTGAAGGCGGGGCCGGGCGAAGAGGTCACCGTGGAGGAGGAGTTGCGCCGCACGGTGCCGTTCGTGGCGGAGCTGCGCAAGCGCCACCCGGACGCGGTGATCAGCGTGGACACCTGGCGGCACGAGGTCGGCGAGGCGGTCTGCGAGGTGGGAGCGGACCTGCTGAACGACGCCTGGGGCGGCTTCGACCCGAAGCTGGCGGAGGTCGCGGCGCGCCACGGCGCGGGCCTGGTCTGCACGCACGCGGGCGGCGCGGAGCCGCGCACCCGGCCGCACCGGGTGGGGTACGAGGACGTGATGGCGGACATCCTGGCGGTGACGGTCGGCCTGGCCGAGCGGGCGCTCGAACTGGGCGTCCGCCGCGACGGGTTGATCATCGACCCGGGGCACGACTTCGGGAAGAACACCCGGCACTCGCTGGAGGCGACCCGCCGGCTGCCGGAGATGACGGCGACCGGGTTCCCGGTGCTGGTCTCGCTCTCCAACAAGGACTTCGTCGGCGAGACGCTGGACCGGCCGGTGGACGAGCGGCTGCTCGGCACGCTGGCCACCACGGCGGTCTCGGCCTGGCTGGGCGCGCAGGTCTACCGGGTGCACCAGGTCGCGGAGACGCGCCAGGTGCTGGACATGGTGGCCTCGATCCGCGGCACCCGTCCCCCGGCGGTCGCCCGCCGGGGGCTGGCCTGACGCGCCCTCGGGCGCCGCGGTCGGCTACGCCGGGGTGCCGTGCGGGCCGCGCGCGGCGTCCATGATCTTCAGCACCTCGGCGATGTCGTCCGTGACGTGGAACAGTTCGAGGTCGGCCGGGTTGGCCTTGCCCTGCGCGACCAGGGTGGACTTCAGCCACTCCACCAGGCCGCCCCAGTAGGCGCTGCCGAACAGCACCACCGGGAACCGGGTGACCTTCTTCGTCTGCACCAGCGTCAGCGCCTCGAACAGCTCGTCCAGGGTGCCGAGTCCGCCGGGGAGGACCACGAAGCCCTGGGCGTACTTCACGAACATCGTCTTGCGGACGAAGAAGTAACGGAAGTTCAGGCCCAGGTCGACGTACTCGTTGAGGCCCTGCTCGAAAGGCAGCTCGATGCCGAGGCCGACGCTGAGGCCGCCGGCCTCGGTGGCGCCCTTGTTGGCGGCCTCCATCGCGCCGGGGCCGCCGCCGGTGATCACCGCGTAGCCGGCCTCGGCCAGGGCCCGGCCGATCTCCACCCCGGCCCGGTACTCGGGCGAGTCGACCGGCGTCCGGGCCGAGCCGAACACGCTGATGGCGGTGGGGAGTTCGGCGAGCGCACCGAAGCCCTCGACGAACTCGGAGGTGATCCGCAGCACCCGCCACGGATCGGTGTGCAACCAGTCGGTCGGCCCGGTGGTGTCCAGCAGCCGCTGATCCGTCGTACTCGTCTCGACCTGGTCCCGCCGCAGCAGCACCGGCCCCTTGCGCTTCTCGGGCCACGGCTTCTTCTGCCGGCGGACGGGTTCATCTCCGTTGGCTGTCATGACGAAACCCTACGCCTGACAAGGCAACTTTCCGGGGAACAACGGAAAACGACCGGGCGAGGGCGGGACTACCGGGTGAGCCACTCCCGCAGCCGCTCCTCGACCTCGGCGATCGCGGTGAGCGAGCAGTGCTCCTCGCGCTTGTGGGCCAGGTTCGGGTCGCCGGGGCCGTAGTTGACGGCGGGGACGCCGTGCGCGGAGAACCGGGCGACGTCGGTCCAGCCGAACTTGGCCCGGGGCTCGCCGCCGACGGCGGCCAGGAAGGCCCGCGCGGCGGGCTGGGCCAGGCCGGGCAGGGCGGCGGGCGAGGCGTCCACGATGTCCAGCCGGTAGCCGTCGAAGACCTCGCGCAGGTGCGCCTCGGCCTCCTCCAGGCTGCGGTCGGGGGCGAACCGGAAGGCCACGTGGATCTTGCACTCGTCGGGGATGACGTTGCCGGCCACGCCGCCGTCGATCCGGGTGGCGTTCAGGCCCTCGCGGTACTCCAGGCCGTCGATGACGACCCGTCGGGGGGTGTAGGCGACCAGCCGGGCCAGCACCTCGGCGGCCTTGTGGATGGCGTTGTCGCCGAGCCAGCTGCGGGCGGCGTGCGCGCGGACGCCGGTGAGCGTGATGTCGGCGCGCAGGCTGCCCTGGCAGCCGCCCTCGACGACGGCGCCGCTGGGCTCCATCAGGACGGCGAAGTCGCCCGCCAGCCAGTCGGGGTGGACCGCGAACAGGTGGCCGAGGCCGTTGCGCTCGGCCTCCACCTCCTCGCAGTCGTAGAACACGTAGGTGACGTCGTGGTTCGGCTCGGTCACGGTGGCGGCGAGCCGGAGCTGCACGGCGACGCCGGACTTCATGTCCGAGGTGCCGCAGCCGTAGAGCAGGTCGCCCTCGACGTGCGAGGGGACGTTGTCGGCGATCGGCACGGTGTCCAGGTGCCCGGCGAGCACCACCCGCTCGGCCCGGCCGAGGTTCGTCCGGGCCACCACGTTGTTGCCGTACCGGTCCACGGTGAGGTGCGGGAGGGCCCGGAGCGCGCTCTCGACGGCGTCCGCGAGGGCGGTCTCCTCGCCGCTGACGGACGGGAAGTCGACGAGGCGGGCGGTCAGGGCGCCGCCGTCGAGGGTCAGGTCGAGGGGCTCGTTCGGGCTGCTCATGGCGGCCACCTTATCGATAAGGTCGAGTCCCGCCCGATACGCCGGGTCACCGCGTCGACACGGCTCCGAACGGCCCTGTGAGCAGGGTCGCAACCGTGCGGGCCCGTACAGCCGTCCGAGCGGTTACGGTGTCCTGGCCCGGTGCGCGCTCCCGGGCCCGGACCGTTGCGGACCGACACCGACCGATCACCCAGGAGAGGGGCGACCCCGTGGCCAAAGACGCCGAGTACGGCGACTACGACGACTACGCGGAGCACCACGGCGCCCCGGAGGACCACGCCGAGCACGACGGGCACGACCAGCACGACGACGGCCGCGACGGGTACGGGGACGGCCGCGACGGGCACGGGGACCCCGAGGAGCGCGGCAGCTGGACCGACGGCCTGGAGTACGAGGAGGACCCGCCGCGCCGCCGCCGGCCGTGGGGGCGGGTGCTGGTGGGCGTGCTGGCGCTGTCGGTGGTCGGCGGCCTGGTGGTGTACCTGAACCGGGACAAGAGCCCGGCGGTGCCGGACGAGGGCTGCCGGATCACCACGGCGACCGGCTCGGGCACGCTGGAGCTGCCGGCCGCGGCGAACGCGGCGACCATCACGGCGGTGGCGATCTCCCGCGGGCTGCCGGAGCGGGCGGTGACGATCTCGCTGGCGACCGCGATCCAGGAGTCGAAGCTGCGCAACCTGGAGGGCGGCGACCGGGACTCGGTCGGCCTGTTCCAGCAGCGCCCCTCGCAGGGCTGGGGCACGGTCGACCAGATCATGGACCCGGTGTACTCGACCAACAAGTTCCTGGACGCGCTGGTGAAGGTGAACGGGTACGCGCAGATGCCGCTGACCGACGCCGCCCAGCAGGTGCAGCGCAGCGGCTACCCGCAGGCGTACGCCAAGCACGAGGGCAGCGCGACGCTGCTGTCGACGGTGCTGACGGGCCGCGAGCCGGCCGCGCTGGACTGCGTGGTGCACCAACTGCCGGACCCGAACCCGACCGACCCGGCGGAGAAGGCCCCGACCGCGGCGGCCCTCACCGAGCAGGTGCGCCGGGAGTTCGGCAAGGCGGTGGCCGTCGGCCCGGACGCGAAGGCGCCGAAGGACCCGCGCGAGGTGCTGGCGTTCAGCCCGCAGGTGACGGCGAGCACGGCGGGGGCGGGCGGTTCGGCGCAGACCGGCTGGGCGCTGGCGCACTGGTCGGTGGCCCGGGCGGCGGACCTGGGGATCGGCCAGGTCGCGTACGCCGGCAAGGTGTGGCGGGTGGACCGGCCGCTGGACGGCTGGAAGCCGCTGGCGGAGGCCCCGGCGGACCGGGTGCTGGTGACGCTGGGCGCCCCGGCCAAGAAGAAGTGACCCGGGCCGCGGCGGGGCAGTGACCCGCCGACGGTGCGTTGACGCACTGGTGCGCGGGTTACCGCCGGGCGGGTGATTCGTGTCAACCCCCGCTGACGGCGGCACCCCGGTCGGGCGACCTCGGGACCGGCGCGCGGACGGGCCGTCACGGACCCGTCCCGCCAAGGGAAGTGACGGTTCCGCAGGGGGTGGTGGTCGACCCGGGCGCTGCGGAATGCCCGAAAATGCCCCATCCCCCCTTTGCCAACCCTTGACCATGACCGGCCGAAACCTTCCCGGTGCTCCTGCGGTCATACACGACGCCCGCCGGACGGCACGCCCCCGCGCCGCCCGTCCGGCGGACCGTTGACCTCACCTCTCTAGGAGCGCCATGTCCTTCCCCCTCACGCGCCGGATCGCCCAGGCCGCGCTGGTCGTCGCCGCCACCGCGGCGCCGCTGGTGGCCGCGGGCGCCGCCTCCGCCACCGAGGTGGTGCCGCAGACCGACCTGGGCGCCGGCGTGACCAAGCTGGCCGCCGTCCCGAACTCGGGCGACACGGTGCAGGGGGCGACCCACGAGCTCGGCCACGTGGTCGGCACCACCGGTGCCGCCACCCTGGCGGCGGGCGGCCCGGCGGCCGGCGACGCGGCCGGCAACACCGTGGCGCACTCCCTGCCCTCCACCGACGACGCGCTCGGCGGCCTGGGCCCGGTCGGCAAGGCCGGCCAGCTGACCGGCTCGCTCGACACGCTGACCGAGCGGGTCGCCCCGGCGGTCGAGGAGAAGGTCGGCCCGGCGGTCACCGACAAGGTCGTCCCGGCCGCCCACAAGGCCACCGCCAGCCCGCTGCAGACCGTGACCAAGGGCCTGCCCACCGGCAAGCTGACCCAGTCGCTGCCGGCCGCCGACAAGCTCGGCCCGGTCACCGGGGTCGTCCAGTCGCTGCCGGTGGCCGGCACCGTCGCGGGCCTGACCGAGCACGAGTCCGCCAACCGCCTCGGCGGGATGCCCGCGCTGGGCGGCGGCAACAGCCCGCTCGGCGGCCTGACCGGCGCGCTCGGCCCGGTCGGCGGCCTGCTCGGCGGCGTGGGCGGCGGCGGCCTGCCGATCGGCTGACCCCGCGTCGGGGCACAGTGCGCGGAAGGGGCGGAGCCGACCGGCTCCGCCCCTTCCGCGCACCCCGTCGGGGCGTCAGCGCTTGAGCCGCTCCACCGCCGCGGCCACCCGCTCGTCGGTGGCGGTGAACGCCACCCGGACGAAGCGGTCGCCGGCCGGGCCGTAGAAGTCGCCGGGCGCCACCAGGATGCCCAGGGCGGCCAGTTCGGCCACCGTCTCCCAGCACGGCCGGTCCTGGGTCGCCCACAGGTACAGGCTCGCCTCGGAGTGCTCGATCCGGAAGCCGTACGCCTCCAGCGCGGCCCGCAGCGCGCTGCGCCGCTGGGCGTAGCGGGCCCGCTGCTCGGCCACGTGCGCGTCGTCGGCGAGCGCGGCCGCGGTGGCCGCCTGCACCGGCGCGGGCACGATCATGCCGCCGTGCTTGCGGACCTCCAGCAGTTCGCGGACCACCACCGGGTCGCCGGCCGCGAAGGAGGCCCGGTAGCCGGCCAGGTTGGAGCGCTTGGAGAGCGAGTGCACGGCCAGCAGGCCCTCGTGCGAGCCGCCGCACACCGAGGGGTGCAGCACGGACACCGGCTCGGCGTCCCAGCCCAGTTCGAGGTAGCACTCGTCGCTGACCAGCAGCACCCGGTGCGCCCGGGCCCACTCGACGGCGCGGCGCAGTTCGTCCGCGCCGAGCACCCGGCCGGTCGGGTTGGACGGCGAGTTCAGCCAGAGCAGCCGGACCTTGGAGCCGTCCAGCTCGTCGACGTCCTCGTACGCGACCGGTTCGGCGCCGCACAGCAGCGCCCCGACCTCGTAGGTGGGGTAGGCGAGCTTCGGGTAGGCGACCTGGTCGCCGGGGCCGAGGCCGAGCTGTCCCGGCAGCCAGGCCACCAGTTCCTTGGAGCCGACGGTGGGGAGGACGGCCTCGGGGCCGATCTCCGCGCCGCAGCGGCGGTTCAGCCACCCGGCGATCGCGTCGCGCAGCGACAGCGGGCCCCACACGGTGGGGTAGCCGGGGGTGTCGGTGTGCGCGGCCAGCGCCCGCTGGACCAGCTCCGGCACCGGGTCGACGGGGGTGCCGACCGAGAAGTCGCACAGCCCGTCGGGGTGGGCCTCGGCCGTCCGCTTGTAGGGCTCCAGCTTGTCCCAGGGGAAGACCGGCAGGCGGTCGGATACGCGGCGCGCCGCCCCCGGGTGGCCCGGGAACGGCGCGTGCGTGCTGTCGTTGGTGCTCACAGCGTGGATGCCACCGATCGGCTCAGTGTTCGGCGTTCTGCGGGGGCAGCGCGGCGATGAACGGGTGGTCGCGCTCGATCAGGCCGAGCTTGGAGGCGCCGCCGGGCGAGCCCAGGTCGTCGAAGAACTCCACGTTCGCCTTGTAGTAGTCCTTCCACTCCTCCGGGGTGTCGTCCTCGTAGAAGATCGCCTCGACCGGGCAGACCGGCTCGCAGGCGCCGCAGTCGACGCACTCGTCCGGGTGGATGTAGAGGGAGCGCTCACCCTCGTAGATGCAGTCGACGGGGCACTCTTCGATGCACGCCTTGTCCTTCACGTCGACACAAGGCTGCGCGATGACGTAGGTCACGCTGTCGTTCCTCCTCGGAAGGGCTGCCGCCCTACTGTTTACTCGGTCGCGCAGTGCGCGCGGCGTCGTCGATGCCCGCACCTAGTATCGCGGGTCGACGACCGCAAATGCACAGGAGGTGCCGTTGATGCTCGGCGGAGTACCGCTCGAGTCCCGTCCGGAGGTCCGGATAGACCGCTCTGACGTGGGACGACGCGTGTCGGTCCGGCGTCTGGACGGCGTGGCGGACGGCCGTCCGCAGTTCCGCGATGTGATCGGCGTGCTCACCGGTTGGGACGACAGCGGGTTGACGGTCGAGCCGCGCACCGGCCCCGGGGTGCGGATCGCCGCCGAACTGCTGGTCGCGGGCAAGGCGGTGCCCCCGTTCCCGGCCCGCCGCCGGCCGGCCCCGGCGGTCTCCCCGCTCGCGCTCCAGCGGATCGCCGCGCGCGGCTGGCCCGCGGTCGAGCAGGAGCCGCTCGGCGAGTGGACGCTGCGCGCCTCGTCCGGGTTCACCCGGCGCGCCAACTCGGTGCAGGCGCTGGGCGATCCGGGCGTGCCGCTGGACGAGGCGCTGCGCCTGGTGGCGGACTGGTACGCGGCCCGCGGGCTGCCCGCCCACGTCGAACTGGTCTCGCCGGGCGCGCCGGACGGCCTGGCCGCCGCGCTGGAGCGCTTCGGCGCCGCCCTGGCGCCGACCCTGGTGCGCACCGCGCCGCTCGGCGAACTGGCCCGGGCGGGCGACGGGCCGGACGTCCGGCTGGCCCGCGCCGCCGGCCCGGAGTGGCTGGCGCTGTACCGCCGGGTCGGCGACGACCCGGCCCTGGAGGCCGCCGCCACCGCCGTGCTGCACGGCGGGCCCTCGGTCTGGTTCGGCCACGTGCCGGGCCCGGACGGCGCCCCGCTGGCGATCGGCCGCCTGGCGGTGGACGGCGACTGGGCCTGCTTCGGCGCGGTCGAGGTCGTCCCGGCCGCCCGCCGCCGCGGGCTGGCCACCGCCGTGATGGCCCGACTGGCGTCCCGGGCCGCCGAGGAGGGCGCCACCGGCGCCTACCTGCAGGTCGAGGCCGAGAACAGCGGCGCGATCGCCCTGTACGACGGCCTGGGCTTCACGACCAGTCACACTTACCACTACGCCCGCCTCTCCCAGCGGTAGCGTGCACCACCTGAAGTGAGCCACGACCGCTGCCGAACCGAAGGCCGCAGTGACCGAGCAGAGCAGAAACCGCTTCCGTGCCGAGGCCCGGGCCGAGCGCCCCGACCCGGTGCTGCTGTGCCTGCTCGCCGCCGCCGAGCACACCCTCGGCGACCCCGGCGACAGTGAACAGCCCGACCCGGACACCCTCCTGACCGCCTGTCAGGCCGCGCTGGACCGGCATGCCGCCGCCATCCGCGAGGCCGTCGCGGAGCGGCGCCCGAGCGGCCCCGAGGAGACCGCCGCGCTGCTCGCGGCGGTGCTCGGCGGGCGCGAGCGCTTCCACGGCCGGCAGTCCGACTACCTGCGGCTGGAGTCCTCGCTGCTGCCGGAGGTGCTGCGCCGCCGCCGCGGGCTGCCGATCACGCTCTCGCTGGTCTGGTCGGCGGTCGCCGCCCGGGCCGGCCTGACCGTGCACGGCATCGCGCTGCCGGGGCACTTCATCGTGGCGGTGGGCGGCCCGGCGGGCGGCGACGAGTACGTGCTGGCCGACCCGTTCCACGGCGGCCGGCTGCTCGACGTCCCGGACGTCGAGCGCCTGGTGGCCGCCTCCGGGCACCGCTACTCGCCCGAACTGCTGACCCCCGCCCAGCCCTTGGACCTGGTGCTGCGGGTCCTGGGCAACATCCGCCGCTGGGCCGCCGACCGCCCGGAGCACGCCCGCACCCAGCTCTGGGCCGCCGAGCTGGCCCTGCTGCTGCCCCGGCACCCGGCGCAACTGCGCCTGGAGCGGGCCGAGTTGCTGGTCAAGACCGGCGACTTCCTGGGCGGCGCGGCCGAGATGGACTCCTACGCGGAGATCCTCGACGCCTTCGACCCGGAGAGCGCCGCCAAGGTCCGCCAGGAGGCCAAGTCCGCCCGCCACCGCCTGAACTGACCGGGCGGCGGCGGGGCCGCTACAGCCAGCCCTTCTCGCGGGCGACCCGGACCGCCTCGGCCCGGTTCCGGGCGGCGGTCTTCTGGATCGCCATCGACAGGTAGTTGCGGACCGTCCCCTCGGACAGGTGCAGGCGCCGCGCGATCTCGGCGTTGACCGCACCGTCGGCGGCGGCGGCCAGCACCTCGCGCTCGCGGGCGGTCAGCGGGTTGGCCCCCTCGGAGAGGGCGGCCGCGGCCAGCGTCGGGTCGATCACCTTCTCGCCGCGCAGCACCCGCCGGATCGCCTCGGCGAGCTGTGCGGCGGGCGCGTCCTTGACCAGGAAGGCGTCGGCCCCGTACTCCATGGCGCGGCGCAGGTAGCCGGGCCGGCCGAAGGTGGTGGCGATGACCACCTTGGTCCGCGGCCGGGCCTTGCGGATCTCGCCGCAGGCGTCGATGCCGGTCATCCCGGGCATCTCGATGTCCAGGACGGCGACGTCGACGTCGTGCTCCGTCACCGCCGCCACCACCTCGTCGCCGCGCGAGACCTGCGCGACCACCTCCAGGTCGTCCTCCAGCGAGAGCAGCGCGGCGAGCGCCTCCCGCACCATGCCCTGGTCCTCGGCGAGCAGAACTCGCACCGGTCGTCCACCCGTTGCTTCGGTCACGCGGGGCAGCCTATTGCCCGCTGGGGCCGGGCAGCAGCGGAACCAGGGCGCGGAGCCGGAAGCCCTTGCCGCGGTCGGCCGGTCCGGTGACGAGCCGGCCGCCGACCTGTTCGAGCCGTTCGCCGAGGCCGGAGAGGCCGTTGCCGGCCCCGGACTTGCCGGGCCCGGGCCCGTTGTCGACGACCTCCAGGACGGCGTAGCGCCCGTCCTCCTCCCAGGTCTCGTCGAGGTGGACGGTGCAGCGGGTGGCGCCGGCGCCGTGCCGGACCACGTTGGTGACGGCCTCGCGCAGCGCCCAGGCGAGCACGCCGGACTCCTCGGCGCCGAGGCCGGGGCGCTCCTCGGCGAGCCGGGGGTCGGCGTCGAGCTGGATCTGGCTGGCGGTCAACGCGGTCCGGGCGGCGGCGAGTTCGACCGGGAGGGTGGGGCGGCGGAAGCCGGTGACGGCCTCCCGGACGTCGGTGAGGGACTGCCGGGCGACCTGCTCGATGTCGGCGACCTGGGCGCGGGCCTCGGGGCCCTTGCCGGCGTCCATCAGCCGGCCGGCCAGCTCGCCCTTGATCGCGATCAGCGAGAGCGAGTGCCCGAGCAGGTCGTGCAGGTCGCGGGCCAGCCGGAGCCGCTCCTCGGAGGCGGCGAGGTGCGCCACGGCGGCTCGGGCCTCCTTCAACTCCCGCATGGTGGCGACGAGTTTCTGCATGCTGTACATCGCGACGCCGGCCAGCAGGCAGGGCAGGCCGATGCTGACCATCGTCCCGGCGTCGGCCCGGATGACGAGGCCGACCAGGACGAAGACCGCGGTGACGCCGAGGATGCCGCCGATCGCCCGGCGGCCGGGCATCACCACCGAGGCGCAGACCGAGGTGTAGGTGAACAGGGTCAGCCAGGCCTCGCCGAGGGTGACCGAGGTGACGATCGCGATCAGCAGCATCAGGCCGAGCGGCACCCGCTCCGCGAGCTGGCCGAAGGCCGGCCGGTTCCGCATCACCACCACGCCGAGGTAGGCGCCCAGGAAGAGCACCAGGGCCCCGGCCCCGGCGACGGTGGCGGCGGCGGTGTGCCGGCCGGTCGTCAGGTCCTGGACGGGGTAGGCGAGGTAGAGCGCCCAGATCGCCGTCCAGGTGAGCTTGACGAGCAGTTGGCGGCGGGTCTCGACCGTGGCCCCGGGGTAGGTGGTCCAGCGGCCGTCCGGCCCGGCCTCCCCGGACTGGTCGGGGTGGCGGGCCGGTGCGGGCGTCTGCATGCGGGCCATCATGCCTGCCGGGCGTCCTTGCGGTACAGGTGGGCCGCGGCGGCGGTGAAGAGCACCAGGAAGCCGCCCAGGGCGAGGATCGGGACGACCGCGACGCCCTGGCCGTGGACGAACGAGGCGAGCTGGTTGTAGTCGTAGACCGGGTTGAACCGGGCGTAGGTCTTCAGCGAGTCGCCGACCGGGAACCAGGTGCCGCCGAACAGCGCCATCAGCATGTAGACGATCATCACGACGGGCTGGATCGCGTCCGGCTCGGCGGCGTAGCCGAGGGCGACGCCGAGCGCGGCGAAGACGAAGCTGCCGAGCCAGAGCGCGGCGCCGAGGCCGAGCCACTGGGCGGCGGTGAGGTCGACGCCCTCGATCGCGCCGATCACGAAGACCACCAGGATCGCGGGCAGCGTGGTGACCGCGCAGGCGGCGATCTTGCCGAGGGTGTAGGCCCGGCCGGGCAGTGCGGTGAGCCGCAGTTGGCGGGTCCAGCCGCTCTTGCGCTCCAGCGAGATCCGCTGGGCGGAGCCGGTGAGCACCGCGCCGACCGCGCCGAAGGTGGCCATCGAGACCATGAAGTACGACTTGACGGAGACTCCGTCGGCCACCGTGCCGCCGCTGCCGTAGGCGCTGATGAAGAAGACGTACAGCAGCGCGGGGTAGAGCACCGTGAACATCAGGTACCGCTTGTTGCGCAGGGTGCGCAGGATCTCCAGCTTGATCAGGGTGGTCATCGCGCGCTCTCCTCGTGGTCCCGGTCGTCCTGGTCGTCCTGGTCGTCCTGCTCGCCGGTGATGGTCAGGAAGGCCTGCTCCAGGCCGAGGCTGGTGACCTCCAGCCCGCGCGGGTACAGGCCCGCCTTGTAGAGCGCGGCCACGCCGGCGTCGGCGTCGGCGGAGCGGATGCGGACGGTGCGGACGCCGTCGGCGCGGACGCTGACGTCCAGTCCGACGGTGCCGGGCAGGGCGCGCAGCACGGTCTCGTCGAAGGCGCCGCCGTCGGAGGGGTGCAGTTCGAAGCCGATCCGGCGGGCGCCGGCCCGGGCCTTGATCTCGGCGGAGGAGCCGTCGGCGATCAGCCGGCCCTTGTGCAGGACCAGCACCCGGTCGGCGATGGAGTCGGCCTCCTCCAGGTAGTGGGTGGCGAACAGCACGGTGCGCCCGGCGTCGGCCTGGGCCCGCATCGCGGCCCAGAACTGCTGGCGGACCGAGACGTCCATGCCGGTGGTGGGCTCGTCCAGGACGATCAGGTCGTTGGCCCCGGCCACCGCGAGGGCGAACCGGACCCGCTGCTCCTGGCCGCCGGAGAGCTTGTCGACCCGGCGGTCGGCGAGTTCGGTGATCCCGGCGGTGGCCAGCACCTGGTCGACCGGGTGGCCCTTGGGGTGCACCTTGCAGGCCAGTTCGACGATCTCGCGGACCTTGACGTCGCTCATCAGGCCGCCGCTCTGCAACATCGCGCCGACCCGGCCGGCCGCGATCGCGGCCCGCGGGGTGCCGCCGAACAGCTCGACGGTGCCGCTGTCGGGCTCGCGCAGGCCCAGCAGCAGGTCGAGGCTGCTGGACTTGCCCGCGCCGTTGGGTCCGAGCAGGGCGACCGTCTCGCCCGGTCGCAGCACCAGGTCGAGGCCGTTCACCGCCTTCACCCGGCCGTAGCTCCTGCTGACGTTCCGGAAGGCCGCGACCTCCCCCGTTCCCGTCGTCATCTCCACCAAGTCCCTTCGAGAGCCGTTCTCTCCGACTCCTCCAGGTTCCTCGGGACGGGGGTGGCCGCGGCAGTGTGCGCCGTCGTGACCTCCGCATGACGGATGTCACGGCGGGAACCGTTACAGCGGCCGCCCCGGCAGGCCGAGCGACTCCTTCAGGAAGCGCACCTGGAGCAGCAGCAGGTTCTCCGCGACCTCCTCCTGCGGCGTCATGTGGGTGACCCCGGACAGCGGCAGCACGGTGTGCGGCCGGCCGGCCGCGAGCAGCGCGGTGGACAGCCGCAGGCTGTGCGCGACCACCACGTTGTCGTCGGCCAGGCCGTGCACGATCATCAGCGGCCGGCGCAGCGCGGGGGCCAGCTCCACCAGCGAGTTGGCCCGGTACGCCTCGGGTTCGGTCGCGGGGTGGCCGTAGTAGCGCTCGGTGTAGTGGGTGTCGTAGAGCTCGTGCTCGGTGACGGGCGCGCCGGCCACCGCGGCGTGGAACACCTCGGGGGCGCGCAGCACGGCGGCGGCGGCCAGGTAGCCGCCGTAGGACCAGCCGCGGATCGCGACCCTGCCGAGGTCGAGCGGGAACTGCTCGGCGAGCGCGTGCAGCGCGTCGACCTGGTCCTCGACCGAGACCTCGGCGGTCCGCCGGCTGATCGACTTCTCCCAGCCGGGGCTGTGCCCGGGGGTGCCGCGCCCGTCCGCGACGATCACCGCGAAACCCTGGTCGGCGAACCACTGCGACACCAGGTGCGGGTTGTGCGCCTGCACCACCCGCTGCCCGTGCGGGCCGCCGTACGGGTCCATCAGCACCGGCAGCGCCCCGTCGGTGTCCGGGTCGTAGCCGGTGGGCAGCAGCACCGCGCACGGGATCCGCCGCTCCCCGGCGAACCGGAACACCGGACGGGCCGTCAGCAGCGGGGTGTCGGCGTACGAGGCGATCACCCGGGGCTCGGTGCCGGCCCGCAGCACGGTGGCGGTGCTGCCGGGGCGCAGCGGGTGTGCGGTGGTGAGCACGGTGGTGCCGCCGGCCCGGACGGCGCCGAGCGCGCCGTCGCCGACCTCCCGGACGCCGTCCGGCCCGGCCTCGAAGACGCCGAGCCAGCCGGGCGGGCGCCGCTCGAACTCGGCGGCCCCGGTGGAGGCGGTGAACAGCACGCCGTCCTCGTCGGCCCCGAGCACCGCGCGGACATGCAGCCCGGCGTCGGTGGCGGCCTCCTCGCCGACCAGCAGGACCCGGGCGCCGTCCCGGTCGGCGATCCGCACCAGCCGCCCGTCGGCGGCCCGGACCGGGACGCCGCGGAACAGCTCCAGCCAGTCCGGGTCGCGCTCGGTCAGCAGCACCCGGGTCTCCCCGGTGGCCGGGTCGGCCTCCAGCAGCAGCTGTTCGCGCTGGTCGCGGGCCTGCACCTGGAGCAGCGGCGGGGCGCCGGCCGCCCAGTGCACCCGGGCCAGGTAGGGGTGCGCGGCGCGGTCCCGGCGGATCTCGGTGCGGGTGCCGTCGAGGCCGAGCAGCCAGAGGTCGACCTCGGCGTTGGGGGTGCCGGCGGCCGGGTAGGCGACCTCGACCGGCGGGCGGTCGGGGTTGGCCGGGTCGGCGATCCACCAGCGGCGCACCGGCCGGTCGTCGACCCGGGCGGCCAGCACCGCGCCGCCGTCGGGGGCCCACCAGTGGCCGCGGTCGCGGGCCATCTCCTCCTGGGCGACGAACTCGGCCTGCCCCCAGCGGACGCCGTCCTCCTCGGGCCCGGCGAGCAGCCGGTCGCCGCTGCCGTCGGCGGCGGTCACCCGCAGCTCGCCGGCCGGGGTGGCGTACGCGACGTGCGTGCCGTCGGGGCTCGGGCGCGGGTCCAGCAGCGGGGTGGCGGCGGGCAGTTCGCGGGCCGCGCCGCTCGCCGTGTCGACCGCGAACAGCCGCCCGGAGAGCACGAACACGGCGGTCCGGGCGGCCGCGTCCAGGGTGTAGCCGACGATCCCGGCGGAGGTCTCCCGGCTGCGTTCGCGGCGGGCCCGCTCGGCGGCGGAGAGTTCCTCGGCGGCGCCGCCGAGCAGTGCCTCCGGGTCGGCGAGCACGGTCTCGGCGCCGGTCGCCACGTCCAGGCTCCAGAGCAGGTTGGCGGCCTGCCCGGTGCCCCGGGAGCGCAGGAACAGCACCCGGGCGCCGTCCGGGGTGACGGTGAACGACCGGGGCGCGCCCGCGGTGAACCGCTGGGTGCGCGCGTACTGCCGGGGGAAGGTGTCGTGCGGCTTCTCGGTGGTCATGCGGCCGACCCTACGGCTCCGGCCCCGGGCGCTCACCCGTACGGCGCAGGCGGCCGCGCCGGGCCCGCACGGCCGTTCGGACCGCCGCTGACCGGCGGCGGCGCACCGGGGTCCGACCCGCCCGACACCCCGGTGGAACTCACGGAACGTCACCCGTTCGTCACCGATCGGGTATCAGTTGACCATCGTTCCGCCCGCCGCCCCGTCCCCGGGGCCGCGCACCCGAGGAAGGGTGTGAGCCGTCATGGCTTTGTCCGTCTCCGCCGTCGTCCTGATGCTCGTCGTGGTCTGGCTCCTGGTCCGCCGCTCCGGTCTGAAGCTGAGTCACGCCCTGGTGTGCGCGCTGCTCGGCTTCTACCTGGCCTCCAGCTCGATCGCCCCGTCGATCCAGCAGGTGACGGCCAACCTGGCCGGGATGATCAACGGCCTGAAGCTCTAGCCGGGGTCGGCACGCCGCGCGGCCTGTCCGGGAGTCCCGCTCCGGGCAGGCCGTAAGCTGCCGGGCATGACCTCCGTACCCGCCCCGGCCGGTGGCCGCGGGCTGCTGCTGGTGCACGCCCACCCCGACGACGAGTCGATCAACAACGGCGGCACCATGGCCCGCTACGCCGCCGAGGGCGTCCGGGTCACCCTGGTGACCTGCACGCTGGGCGAGGGCGGTGAGGTGATCCCGCCGGAGCTGGCCCACCTGGAGCAGTCCCGCGACAACACCCTGGGCGCCCACCGGGTCGGCGAACTCGCCGCCGCGATGCGCGCGTTGGGTGTCACCGACCACCGCTTCCTGGGCGGCCCGGGCCGTTGGCGGGACTCCGGGATGATGGGCGTCCCGGACAACGACGACCCGTCCTGCTTCTGGCGGGCGGACGTCGACGAGGCGGCCGGCCACCTGGTCGCGGTGGTCCGCGAGGTCCGCCCGCAGGTGCTGGTGACGTACGACCAGGACGGCGGCTACGGCCACCCCGACCACATCCAGGCCCACCGGGTGGCGATGCGCGCCCACGAGCTGGCCGCCGACCCGGGGTTCCGCCCGGAGCTGGGCGCGCCCTGGCGGATCGCCAAGGTGTACTGGAACCGGGTGCCGCGCTCGGTGGCCGAGGCCGGGCTGCGGGAGACCGCCGCCGAGGCCCGGTTCGGCGGCGTCGCGCCGGTCGAGCAGATCCCCGGCGTGGTGGACGACGCGCTGGTCACCACCGCCGTGGACGTCTCGGCGCAGCTCGGTGCGAAGGCCGCCGCGATGCGGGCGCACGCCACCCAGATCGTGGTGGACGGCCGCCACTTCGCGCTCAGCAACGACCTCGGGCAGCCGCTGCCGGCCACCGAGTACTACGAGCTGGTGCGCGGCCCGCTCGGCCCCGGCTCCCCCGAGACCGACCTGTTCGCGGAGGTGGCGCGGTGAGGTTCCTGCACCTGTTCTTCGGCACCCGCGACCAGCGGGTCGCCGAGCCGCTGCCGCCGCGCGGCCTGCGGGTCGTGCTGTACGCCGTGCTGTTCCTGCTCGGCGCGGCGGCCTCGGTCTGCGGAGCTTTCGTGCAGACCCTGTGGCCCCCGCTGGGCGTGCTGCTGGCGCTGCTGGCCTGCGCCGGGCTGTTCTACGGCGGGCTGCGGGCGACCGGCACCAAGCTCGGCGCGGGCATGGCGCTGGGCGGCTGGTTCCTGGTGCTGGCGGTGCTGATGGCGCCCCGGCCGGAGGGCGACCTGGTGCTGACCACGGCGGTCACCTCGTACGTCTACCTGTTCGGCGGTTCGGTGCTCGGCGTGGTCTGCGCGACCCTGCCGACCCGCACCGGGTTCCTGTTCGGCGGGCCGGTGCCGGAGCCCCGACGGACCGTCAGGGACGGCGGCCGCTAACGCATACCGGGGGGTTTCGGACCATTCGTGTCCCCCGGTCGCCGGACGGGCCGGATTCCTTGTCGGTATGGTGGTGCCTCGGCGGGCCCACCCCCCTGTCCGGCCCGACCGGGCGGGACGGTAGCTTCGGCACCACTCGCGTGGCGGGGCGCTCGCCGCAGCCGACATGTGAACAGCTGATGTCCCCGGGGCCGGTCGGCCCGCCGCACGCCGCACGCCGTCGTCCGTCGGTCACCCGCCCCATACGCAGCGGACGGCCCCGCCGGCCCGGCCGCGAACCCGGAGCAGAGCAGCATTGAGCAGCCGCGAATCTGACAACGCCCACCCGCAGCCCCGCCGCGGTGGCCCCGACGCGTACCCGTCGGGCACCCCGCCGTACGGCACCGGCCTGCCCGGTGGGGTCGGCGCGGACCCGGCCGCCGGACGGACCGCTCCCGGTCCCGCCGACGAGGCCGACACGCCCAAGACGGAGACCACGCTGACCACCCGGGTGCGGATCAACATCCCCGGTTCCCGGCCGATCCCCCCGGTCGTGGTGCAGAGCAAGGTCAAGGACAAGGACGGGAACCGGGGCGGCAAGGCCCGGAGCCGGGCCGAGCAGCCCGCCGCCCCGGCCGCCGACCCGGCGGGTCCGCGCCACCGCAACGGGGGCGGCGACCCGGTGCTCGGCGTGATGGACGCCGGCACCCGCGGCGCGACCGCGCCGGAGCTGCCGCCGGAGTGGCAGGAGCCCGCGCCGAAGCCCTCCGAGGCGGAGTCCACCGGCGAGTGGTTCAAGCCGCGCCAGAAGGGCCGTCAGGAGCCCGCTCCGGCGGGCGCGCCGACCGCCCCGGTGGCCGCCCGCTCCGGCGGCGCCCGGCCGGACGGCCCCGGGACGGCCCCGCAGGGCCGCCCGGCGCCGCACAGCGCCCAGCAGGCCCCGCAGCAGGCCCAGCAGCTCCCGCGCCGGCAGCAGCCCGCGCAGGCCCAGCAGCCGCAGACTCCGCAGCCGCAGGCCCAGCAGCAGCCGCCCGCGCCGCGCCCGTCCGGCGCGCCCGCCTCGCCGTTCGGCCCGGAGGACCCGTCCTCCCGCACCGGCGGGCACCCGATGCCGCCGCAGGGCGACCCGTTCGCGGAGCGGTCGGCGCCGCAGGGCCGGCCGACCCCGCCGCCCGCCGGCCGGGACCCGTTCGCCGGCCCGCCGTCCCAGCACGGCCTGCCCGCCGCGAACGGCCGCCCCGGCGGTTCGCCGGTCCCCGGCCCGGGCTTCCCGGGCGCGGGCGGCGGTGAGCCCGAGGACACCCAGATCGGCGGCTTCGACCCGATCACCGGCGACGACCTGCCGCCGGGGGCGGGCATATCCGCTCCGGCCGGCGGCGAGCCGTTCGCGGACCCGCCCACCACCGAGCTGTTCGGCGGCCCGGCCGCCGACCGGGGGCGGCGGGCCGAGGACCCGCCGACCACCCAGCTGTTCCTGAACGGCCCGGGCGCGGCCGCCCCGGCGGGCACCCCCGCAGCTCCCGCGGACCCCTTCGGCACCGAGCGCCCGCGCCCGGCCGGCGAGGGCGGCGGCCGGTTCGCCGACGTGCCCGCCGCGCAGCCCTTCCCGGGCGGCCCGCGGGCGGCCACCCCGAAGCGGCCGGTGCCGCCCGCCACGGCGCAGGCCCAGGCGGAGTCGGAGGCCGAGCCGGAGCCGGCGTCCGGGTCGAAGGCGGCCCCGAAGGCCCGCGGTGCCCGGAAGCTGCTGCTGACCGCCGCCGTGGCGGTGCTGTTCCTGGGCGCGGCGGGCTACGGCGCCGGCCTGATGATGAACCAGTCCGACATCCCCAAGGGCACCACGGTGCTCGGCACCTCGATCGGCGGCGACTCCCGGGACCAGGCCGTGACGGTGCTGGACGGCTCGGTCGGCAAGATCGGCCGGCAGCCGCTGAAGCTGAAGGTCGGCGACCAGGCGGTGGAGCTGGACCCGGCCAGCGCGGGCCTGTCCTTCGACACCACGGCGACGGTCGACTCGCTCACCCGGCACAGCTACAGCCCGGTGGACGTGTTCGGTTCGCTGACCGGCAGCGGCAAGGCGGTCCAGCCGCAGGTGCGGGTCGACAAGGCCAAGCTGAAGGCCGCGCTGGACGACCTGGGCGCCAAGTCCGGGCAGAGCAGCCTGCAGGAGGGCTTCGTCCGGTTCACCGACGCGGGCACCGCCGAGGTGGTGCCGGGCCGGGCCGGCCAGTCGCTGGACTCGGCCTCCGCGGCCGACAAGGTCGAGCAGGCCTACCGGGACCGGGCGGCGGGCCGGCCGGAGGCCGAGCTGGTGCTGCCGACCGCGGCGGCCCAGCCGAAGGTCGGCCAGGACGCCCTGCAGGCCGCCGCCGACTCGCTCGGCAAGCAGGTGCTGAACGGCAACATCACCGTGTCGTCCGGCGCCAAGCAGTTCGTCTTCGGCCGCAACACCGCGGCCAAGGCGCTGGTGCTGGCCCCGGACGCGTCCGGCACCGTGGTGCTGAAGTGGGACCTGGACAAGCTGGGCACCGCGATCGGCCCGGTCTTCGACAAGCTGAAGACCACCAAGAACGGCCAGCAGGGCCCGATCACCCCGCAGGACGTCGCGGACGCGATCGGCCAGACCATTGCCAAGAGCGGCAAGGACCGGGCCTTCAAGTTCCCGGCCTGACGCTCCGTCAGTCCTCCCCGGCGGGGGGGGGGGGGGGGGGGGGCCCCCCCCCCCCCCCCCCCCCCGGGCGGGGCGCCGCCCCCGCGGGGTCGGGCCGCAGACGCCCCCCCCCCCGCGCCCCCCCCCCCCCCCCCCGGCCGGGCGCAAAAATGGACGGGG
>NZ_JBIVNB010000007.1:5652-204167 GCF_044753345.1 Kitasatospora sp. NPDC088391 | reverse complement strand
CGCGCCACCCCGTGCCCCCGGGGCGCCCGGCCGGGGCCCCCACGGCCCCCGCGGCCCCCCCCGCCCCCCCCCGGGGGGGGGCGGGGGGCCGCGCCCCCCCCCCCCCCCCGCCCGCGTACTGGCGAGTCCTCGCCAATGGCGTCGCAGAACCGGACGAACCGGACGGCGCAACCGCCCGGCCACGTCGCGTTACCAATACTTGATCCGTCTTAGGTCGACAAGTCCGTTCACCGGCTCGGAAGATGTGCCGCGTGCCGAGACCCCGCTTCCCCCTCCTGCCGACCGCCGCGGCGGCCGCCCTGGCCCTCGCGCTGTGCTCCTGCTCCGCCGCCGACGGGTCCGCCGAGGGCGGGTCGGCCGCGGCGGTCGGCGGCGACGGGCCGCGGATGACCCAGCAGGCGATGAACCCCGCGCCGCGCGAGGCGCTGCGGCAGGGCGGCACCCTGCGGTGGGCGATCGACCAGTACTCCAGCCAGTGGAACCCGCTGCAGTCGGACGGCTCGGAGGCTTCCACCAACGACGTCGTCAAGGCGCTGCTGCCGACCTTCTGGCGCTCCGACGCGGGCGGCACCCAGACCCCCAACCCGGCGTACCTGGTCAGCGCCCGCAGCGAGCAGCGGCAGGGCAAGCAGGTCGTGGTCTGGACGCTCAACCCGAAGGCGCACTGGTCCGACGGCCTCCCGATCACCTGGCGCGACCTGCAGGCGAACTGGCAGGCGCTGGGCGCGCTGGACCCCGGGTACCGGACCGCCACCTCGAACGGCTTCGACCAGGTGGAGAGCGTGGTCCGGGGGCAGGACGACTTCCAGGCGGTGATGACCTTCAAGGAGCCGTACTCGGAGTGGCAGGCGATGTTCAACAACGCCGGCAACGCCCCGCTGCTGCCCGCCCGGTACGTCTCCACCCCCGACCAGTTCAACACCTCCTTCAAGGGGCAGATCCCGGTCTCCGGCGGGCCGTTCAAGGTCGCCGACATGGACCCGGGGGCGCGCACCGTCACGGTGGTCGCCGACCCGGGGTGGTGGGGCGACAAGCCGCTGCTCGACAAGATCGTCTTCAAGGCGTACGACACCGGCACGATGCCGCAGGCCTTCTCCCGGGGCGAGGTCGACTTCTACAACAACGGCCCCAACACCGAGGGCTACCGGGCCATCCAGCAGACGGCGGGCGCCGAGGTCCGCAAGGCCGGCGGCCCGAACCTGCGGCAACTGGTGCTCAACGGGAAGAGCCCGCTGCTGGGCGATCCGAAGCTCCGTCAGGCGCTGATCCAGGCGATCGACCGGTCCGAGATCACCCGCACCGACCTGGCCGGCCTGGACTGGCCGTACGTGCCGATGAACAACCACTTCCTGGTGCCCTCGCAGCACGGCTACCAGGACAACTCGGGCGGCCTGAGCCGCTTCGACCCCGCCGCCGCCCGGGCGACGCTGGACGCGCTGGGCTGGAAGCCCGGCCCCTCGGGCGTCCGCGGCAAGGACGGCAAGGACCTGGTGCTGCGCTTCGTGGCGCCGGCCTCGAACAACCTGGCCGCCAACGAGAGCGAGGCGGTCACCCGGATGCTCGCCGCCGTCGGGGTCACCGTCACGGTGCAGACCGTGCCGGCCGGCGACTTCTTCGACCGCTACATCTACCAGCACGACTTCGACCTGACCGCCTTCGCCCTGCTGGGCACCCCCTTCCCGGTGTCCAACTCGATCAGCACCTTCCAGCAGGACTCCGGCTCCAACTGGTCGCAGGTGGGCAGCAGGACGCTCGACAGGGCGATGGCGGAGGCCGCCAGGGCCGACACCGTGGACGAGGAGACGGAGGCGCTCAACCGTGCCGACACGGAGGCGTGGCAAGTCGCGGGCCTGGTTCCGCTGTACCAGCGGCCGGCCATCTACGGGGTCCGCAAGGAGCTCGCCAACATCGGCGCCCCGGGGCTCGGAGACTTCGTCTACGAGAACATCGGGCTGATGAAGTAACCGTGCGGCGAGGTCTCGCCAATGGCGAGAAATTGCCATCCGGGCGGCGCCCCCCGCTCGACCCGAATTGAGCCACCCCTACCCATGAATTCGCTGCGGCACGCCCGAAAACACGGGTGTCCGATAATCGGACACCCAATTGCCTTCGAGAATTCCGGTGAATCACTACAAAACGGACATGGGGTCTACGCGCGTCGTGCGCTCGCGGCGGGCGGCGTGACGTCCTGATAACGGAGCAGACCGTGCATGGTTACGGACATGTGAACGCCGATTGAGCGTGTATGTCCGGTTTTGACCGTCTCGCTCGGCCGCTGTCAAGAGTCCGAGAACTACAAAGTGGTTGACATTCCAGCACGAAGGAGGAAATGGGCCGCCGACAACTGAGGAACTCTTGACGTTCGATAAACGACTTGCAAGAGTCCATTCATCCAAGTTCTTACTCCTTGCTTCTGCACGGACCACGGTCGGGAGCTTTAGCACCATGACGACGCCAACTGGGACGACGGCCGAGGGGGATCCCACCCTCGCCAAGTCCACGGACGCCGCCGGCGCCAAGCCGGCCGAGCTCCTCGGGCGCACCCCGGGCCAGATCGCCTGGAGCCGCTTCAAGCGCAACCGCACGGGCGTGGTCTGTGCAGTGATCACCCTCGGGTACATCGCGGCGGCCCTGCTCGCCCCGGTGATCTCCGCGCTCTACGGGAAGGACCCGTACACCTTCTACGGGTTGAAGGACTTCACCCTCCTGGACTCCCTGAGCCTGCCGGTCGCCCCCAACGGTGGCATGAGCAGCGAGTACTGGTTCGGCATCACGCCCGGCACCGGTCAGGACATCTTCACCAACATCATCTACGGCATCCGCACCTCGCTCGGTGTGGGCCTCATCGTGGTGACCACCTCCACGGTGCTCGGTGTGGTGGTGGGTCTCGCCCAGGGCTACCTCGGCGGCACCTTCGACTACCTGGTCGGCCGCTTCAGCGACATGCTGCTCGCCCTGCCGACCCAGCTGACCGCCATCGCGTTCTTCCCGATCGTGGTCAACGCCATCGTCCCGATCGACAAGGAGACCCCGACCTGGGTCCGCCTGGTCGGCATGTGGACGATCCTGGCCCTGCTCGGCTGGATGGGCATGGCCCGTCTGATCCGCTCGATCACCATCAGCCTCCGCGAGCGCGAGTACATCGAGGCCGCGAAGATCTCCGGCGCCTCGCCGTGGCGGATCATCTTCAAGGAACTGCTGCCCAACCTGGCCACCACCATCCTGGTGCAGGCGACCCTGACGCTGCCGGCCATCATCACCGCTGTCGCGGGTCTCTCCTTCCTCGGCGTCGGCTTCACCAGCCCGACTCCGGACCTGGGCCGGATGTTCTCCGACGCCGCCCAGTACTACGAGTCCGACATCACCTATCTCGTCTTCCCGGGTGTGGCGCTGACGACCTTCGTCCTCGCCTTCAACCTGCTCGGGGACGCGGTCCGGGACGCTCTCGACCCGAAGACCATCCGGTAGCACCACCTCGCACCACGCGCATCACCCAGCAACACCCTGTGTCCAGCAGTCCCCGGTGGTGCACCGGCGGTCCGCGCTGACCAGACATCCCACGCCAAGTTGACAGGTAGGAAGCAATGAGACTTCGCAAGGCCGCGTACGTGCCCGCGATGCTGGCGATCAGCGCGCTCACCCTGACCAGCTGCTCCAGCGGTCACAACACCAAGACCGACACCACCAACTCCGCCAAGTCGGAGGTGCAGAACTTCGGTCTGGGCACCCTGGCCGACTCCACCGGCCCGGCCAAGGACGTCGCCGGCGCCAAGCCGGGCGGCACCGCGCACGCCATCGAGGCGGCGGGCTTCGACTACCTCGACCCCGGTCAGATCTACGTCAACGAGTACCAGGCCGTCGCGCAGCTCTACAGCCGCTCGCTGACCGGTTACAAGACCGACCCGGCCACCGGCAAGACCATCCTGGTCGGCGACCTCGCCACCGACACCGGCAAGCAGTCGGACGACGGCAAGACCTGGACGTACACCCTCAAGGACAACCTGAAGTTCGAGGACGGCACGCCGATCACCTCGAAGGACGTCAAGTACGGCGTGGAGCGCCTGTACGCGGACTACCAGGACCAGGGTCCGAACTACGTCCAGACCTGGCTGTCCGGCGCGGACTACCGCAAGGTCTACCAGGGTCCGTACGACGGCAAGGAGCTCGGTGACGACGTCATCGGCACCCCCGACGACAAGACCATCGTCTTCCACTTCAAGGAGGCGCACGCGGACACCCCGTACGCCGTCCAGATGCCGAACATCACGGCCATCCAGAAGTCGAAGGACGACAAGGAGAAGTACAACGACCACCCGGTCTCCATCGGCCCCTACAAGATCGCCAGCTACGAGAAGGACAAGTCCCTCAAGCTGGTGAAGAACCCGAACTGGGACCCGAAGTCGGACCCGATCCGCCACCAGTACGTGGACGGCTGGGAGTTCGAGCTCTCCATCTCGAACCCGCTGCTGACCCAGCGCCTGCTGGCCGGCAACGGTGACGACAAGAACGCGCTGACCCTGACGACCAACGCCGACAACGCGTCGATCGCCAAGATCCAGGGCGACCTGGCGACCTACAAGGACCGCCTGACGAACAAGTTCCTGCCGTTCGTCGACACCTTCGACATCAACAACACCCGCGTGAAGGACCCGAAGGTCCGCAAGGCCCTCGCCGTCGCCTTCCCGCGCGCCCAGGTGCAGAAGCTGCTCGGCGGCGCCGCCACCGGCGACCTGGCCACCAACCTGGTCAGCCCGACCGTGGCCGGCTGGAAGGACTCCGACCCGCTGGGCCTGAAGGCCAAGCCGGAGGGCGACCCGGTCGCCGCCAAGGCGCTCCTGAAGGAGGCCGGCGCGGAGAACTACCCGATCGTCCTGGCCTACGCGAACACCCCGCGCTGGCAGCCGGTCGCCGCGGCGATCCAGGAGGCCCTGAACAACGCGGGCTTCAAGGTCGACCGCAAGGAGCTGGACCCGACCAGCTACTACTCGGTGATCGGCAAGAAGGACAACGGCTTCGACCTGTACCGCTCCGGCTGGGGCGCTGACTGGCCGGTCGGCTCGACCGTCATCCCGCCGACCCTGGACGGCCGCACCATCGCCGACGGTTCGCCGAACTACAGCCACTACAACAACGACGCCGTCAACGCCGAGATCGACCGGATCAACAAGATCACGGACGTGAAGCAGGCGTCGGACGAGTGGATGAAGCTCGCCGACAAGGCCCTCGAGGACGCGCCGAAGATCCCCGCGGTCTACGACAAGTTCTTCCAGGTCTACGGTGCCGGCCTCGGCGGCGTGGCCTACAACGAGGTCATCGGCGCCACCGACATCTCCAGCATCTACATCAAGTAGTGATCTGACAGGGCGCGGGAACCGAGCACCGGTCCCCGCGCCCTGCCGGTGGGCCCGTCCGACCGGACGGGCCCGCCGCCTCCTGCCGCACACCGACACCAGGCCCACACACGGGTCCGCGACCGGGCCCGGCACTCTCCACGACGCGGCCGCCGACGGCGCCCAGACTCGGAAGAGCCCAACCCATGCTCAGATTTCTCACTCGCCGGGCGCTCGGCGCGATCATCATCCTCTTCCTCCTGGTCCTGCTGACCTACCTGGCAGTCATGACACTGCCGGTGGACCAGGCCCAGCTGAACTGCCCCAAGGGCTGCAGCCCGCAGCAGCTCGCGACGGTCCGCCGCAACATGGGTCTGGACAAGTCGCACGTCGAGCAGGTCTGGGAGTACATCAAGGGCCTGTTCGTCGGCGTCGACCGCGGCGGCTTCGGCTACTGCAACGCCCCCTGCCTGGGCTACTCGAACTCCCGCCACCAGTGGGTCATCGACGTGATCATGTCGAACTACCCGGCCACCATCATGCTGGCCCTGGGCGGTTCCGCGGCGTTCCTGATCATCGGCGTCAGCCTGGGCATGCTCTCCGCCTGGAAGCAGGGCAGCATCTTCGACACCGTCGCCAGCTCGCTCTCGCAGCTCGGCCAGTCGACCCAGATCTTCTTCGTCGCCCCGCTCGCGATGGCGCTGTTCGTCACCAACCTGCACTGGCTGGACAAGCCCGGGTACACCCCGTTCACCGAGGACCCGATCACCTCCATCACCGGCATGATCCTGCCGTGGCTGGTCATGTCGATCATCTTCTGGTCGAACTACACCCGCCAGGTCCGCTCGCTGATGATCGAGCAGCTGTCCGAGGACCACATCCGGGCGGCCCGCGCCAAGGGCATGTCGAACCGCTACGTCTGGTGGCGCTACGCGCTGCGCGGCGCGATGGCCCCGATCGTCACCATCTTCGGCCTCGACCTGGGCGTCGTGCTCTCCGGCGCGATCATCACCGAGGTGTCCTTCGGCATCCAGGGCCTGGGCATGCTCGCGGTGAAGTCGATCAACTCCCAGGACACCCAGCTGGAGCTCGGCGTGCTGCTGTTCAGCGCCGCCGCGATCCTGGTCTTCAACATCGTCGTCGACGCGGTCTACGGCGTCCTCGACCCCCGGGTGAGGATCGGATGAGCACCTTCGCATCCGCCCCCGCCCCGCACCACCCCGCCCCCGAGGAGATCCGACCGTGAGCACCCTCACCAAGTCCGAGGCCGGTACCCCGGCCGCCGCGGGCGACGCCTTCCTCTCCGTCCGCGACCTGCGGGTCCGGTTCCGGACCGAGGACGGCATCGTCAAGGCCGTCAACGAGCTGAACTTCGACCTGCAGGCCGGCAAGACGCTCGGCATCGTCGGCGAGTCCGGCTCCGGCAAGTCGGTCTCCAACCTCGCGGTGATGGGTCTGCACAACCCGCGGAACACCACCATCGAGGGCTCCATCAAGCTGGACGGCCAGGAGCTGCTGACCCTGCCGCAGCGGGAGCTGGAGCGGCTCCGCGGCAACAAGATGGCGATGATCTTCCAGGACTCGCTGGCCGCGCTCTCGCCGTACTACACGATCGGCCGGCAGATCTCCGAGCCGTTCATGAAGCACACCGGCGCGAGCAAGCGCGAGGCCCGCACCCGGGCGATCGACATGCTGGCCAAGGTCGGCATCCCGCAGCCCGACAAGCGCGTGGACAGCTACCCGCACGAGTTCTCCGGCGGCATGCGCCAGCGCGCGATGATCGCCATGGCGCTGGTCTGCAGCCCCAAGCTGCTGATCGCGGACGAGCCGACCACCGCGCTCGACGTGACCGTGCAGGCCCAGATCGTCGACCTGCTGAAGGAGCTCCAGGAGGAGTCCGGCACGTCGATCATCTTCATCACCCACGACCTCGGCGTGATCCGCGAGATCGCCGACGACGTGCTGGTGATGTACGCGGGCCGGGCGGTCGAGCGCGGCACCATGCGCCAGATCCTGAAGACCCCCCAGCACCCGTACGGCTGGGGCCTGCTGAGCTCCATCCCGCGGATCAACGCGGCGGTGGACGTGCCGCTGCGGCCGATCCCGGGCTCGCCGCCGTCGCTGCTGAACCCGCCGTCCGGCTGCGCGTTCAACCCGCGCTGCGAGTTCCGCTCCGAGGTGCCCGGCGACCGGTGCACCACCGAGCGTCCCGCCCTGGACCTGGTCGACGAGAGCGGCCACCTGTCGGCCTGCCACCTCACCCCCGCGCAGAAGCAGTCCATCCTCACCGAGCAGATCCTGCCCCGGCTGAGCAGCTGAGTCAGATTCTCGGTTCAAGGAGCGAACAACCATGAGTGCAGAGCAGAACGTGAGCGGCAGCACCGCTACCGGCAGCCCGCTGCTGGAGGTGTCCGGGCTCACCAAGCACTTCCCGGTGATGGGCGGCTTCCCGTTCAAGCGCCAGGTCGGCGCGGTGCAGGCGGTCGACGACGTCAGCTTCACGGTGCACGCGGGCGAGAGCCTGGGCCTGGTCGGCGAGTCGGGCTGCGGCAAGTCGACCACCGGCCGCCTGGTGACCCGGCTGTACGAGCCCACCGCGGGCTCGATCAAGTACCTGGGCCAGGACATCGCGCACGCCTCCCGCAAGGAGCTGGCGCCGGTGCGGTCCGAGATCCAGATGATCTTCCAGGACCCGTACTCCTCGCTGAACCCGCGGCACACCGTCGGCACGATCATCACCGGTCCGATGGAGATCAACGACATCAACCCGCCGCAGGGCCGCGAGGCCCGGGTGAAGGAACTGCTGGAGATCGTCGGTCTCAACCCGGAGCACTACAACCGGTTCCCGCACGAGTTCTCCGGCGGCCAGCGCCAGCGCATCGGCGTCGCCCGCGCGCTCGCGCTGAACCCGAAGCTGATCGTCGCCGACGAGCCGGTCTCCGCGCTCGACGTGTCGATCCAGGCCCAGGTGGTCAACCTGCTGCAGGAGCTGCAGAAGGAGCTCGGCATCGCGTTCGTGTTCATCGCGCACGACCTGTCGATCGTCCGGCACTTCTCGCAGCGCGTCGCGGTGATGTACCTCGGCAAGATCGTCGAGATCGCCGACCGCGACTCGCTGTACAACGGCCCGCGCCACCCGTACACCCACGCGCTGCTCTCCGCGGCCCCGGACGCCGACCCGGACAACGTGTCCGCCGAGCGCATCCGGCTGACCGGTGACGTCCCGTCGCCGCTCAACCCGCCGTCGGGCTGCCGGTTCCGCACCCGGTGCTGGAAGGCCCAGGAGAAGTGCTCGGTGGAGGAGCCGCCGCTGATCCAGCTCTCCGGCAGCGTGGCCAACCACCTGACCGCGTGCCACTTCCCGGAGGACGGCAGCAACCCGGCCGTCCCGGAGCAGCGCGCCGAGGTCTGAGCCCTCCCGCGCGACCCGAAGGGGCCCCCGCCGATCCGTTCGGCGGGGGCCCCTTCGTGCGTGCGCTCAGACGTCCCGCTCGCCGGCGAAGTGGCAGGCCGAGTCGTGCCGGGCCCGCCCCTCCAGCCAGTCCCGGACGGTCAGCTCCGGGTCCTCCCGCGCGCACTTCTCCTGCGCCTTCCAGCACCGGGTGCGGAACCGGCAGCCGGACGGCGGGTTGGCCGGGGAGGGCACGTCGCCGGTCAGCACGATCCGGTCCCGGTGCTCGCGGGCGCTCGGGTCCGGCACCGGCACGGCGGAGAGCAGTGCCTGGGTGTAGGGGTGGGTGGCGTGGTCGTAGATCTCCAGGTCGGTGCCGATCTCGACCATCCGTCCGAGGTACATCACGCCGACCCGGTCCGAGATGTGCCGGACGATCGAGAGGTCGTGCGCGATGAACATGTAGGACAGGTTGAACTCGCCCTGGAGCTGCTCCAGCAGGTTGATCACCTGGGCCTGCACCGAGACGTCGAGCGCGGAGACCGGCTCGTCGCAGATGATCACCTCCGGCTTGAGCGCCAGGCCGCGGGCGATGCCGATCCGCTGGCGCTGGCCGCCGGAGAACTGGTGCGGGTACCGGTTGATGTACTCCGGGTTCAGGCCCACCACGTCCAGCAGGTCCTGGACGGCCTTGCGGCGATCGCCCTTCGGCGCGACCTCGGGGTGGATCTCGAAGGGCTCGCCGATGATGTCGCCGACCGTCATCCGCGGGTTCAGCGAGGTGTACGGGTCCTGGAACACCATCTGGATGTTGCGCCGCACCGCCTTGAGCGCCGCACCGGACAGGTGCGAGATCTCCTCGCCCTTGTACTTCACCGATCCGGCGGTGGCGGGCTCCAGGTTCATCAGCACCTTGGCCAGGGTGGACTTGCCGCAGCCGGACTCGCCGACGATGCCGAGCGTCTCGCCCTGCATCAGGTCGAAGGAGACGCCGTCGACGGCCTTGACCGCGCCGACCTGCTTCTTGAACAGCACGCCCCTGGTCAGCGGGAAGTGCTTGCGCAGGTCGCGGACCTCCAGGATGGGCTCGCCGCGCGGCACCTCCTGGGCGAACGCGACCTCCTCCGGGGTGGTCGCCCCGAGCGGGGTGGCGCCGTTAACCGTCATGGAGGGTCTCCTTCCAGAAGAAGCACGCGCTGTGCCGCCCGGCCAGCGGCGTCCCGTCGTCCTCGGTGACCTCCGCCAGCGGCGGCACGTCCCGGCGGCAGACGTCCTGGGCCCGCGGGCAGCGCGGGTTGAACGCGCAGCCCGGCGGAATGCGCAGCAGGTTGGGCGGCAGGCCCTTGATCGCGAAGAGCTCCTGGCCCTTCTGGTCGAGCCGCGGGATGGAGTCCAGCAGGCCGCGGGTGTAGGGGTGCGCGGGGCGGGCGTACAGCTCGTGGACGGGGGCGGTCTCGACGATCCGGCCCGCGTACATGACGGCGATCTTGTCCGCGACGTCGGCGACCACGCCGAGGTCGTGGGTGATCAGGATCAGGCCCATGTGGTACTCGGCCTGCAGCTCGGCGAGCAGGTCCATCACCTGGGCCTGGACGGTGACGTCCAGCGCGGTGGTGGGCTCGTCCGCGATGATCAGGTCCGGTTCCAGGGCCAGCGCCATCGCGATCATGATGCGCTGGCGCATGCCGCCGGAGAACTGGTGCGGGTAGTCCCCCACCCGCTCGGCGGCGGCCGGGATGCGGACCCGGTCCATCAGCTCGATCGCCTTGGCCCGGGCGTCCTTGCGGTTGCTGCCGCGGTGCGCCCGGTACATCTCGCCGAGCTGGTAGCCCACCGGGAGGACGGGGTTGAGCGAGGAGAGCGCGTCCTGGAAGATCATCGCGATCTTCTGGCCGCGGATCTTCCGGCGCTCCTCCTTGGACATCTTCAGCATGTCCCGGCCCCGGTACAGGATCTCGCCCTGCGGGATGCTGGCCGGCGGCATGTCGAGGATGCCCATCACGGCCTGCGCGGTGACGGACTTCCCGGAGCCGGACTCCCCCAGCACCGCGAGCGTCTCGCCCGCGGACACCGAGTAGTTGACGCCGTTGACGGCGCGGACCACGCCCTCCCGGGTCTTGAACTCCACGTGCAGGTCCCGGACGTCCAGCAGCGGCCCGGTGAAGGGTTCCTCGCGGGCGGGTCGGGCCTGGTCGGCGACGGTGCTCATGTGCCTCTCCGCTCGCTCAGCGCAGCTTCGGGTCGAGGGCGTCGCGCACCGCGTCGCCCAGCATGATGAAGGCCAGCACGGTGATCGAGAGCGCGGCGGCCGGGAAGAACAGGGCGAACGGGGCCTGTCGGATCACCTTCTGCGCGGACGAGATGTCCACGCCCCAGGAGATCGTCGGGTCCTGCAGGCCGATGCCGAGGAAGCTCAGCGTGGCCTCGGCGGTGATGTAGCCGCCGAGGGCGATGGTGGCGACCACGATCACCGGGGCGAGCGCGTTCGGCAGGATGTGCCGGAACATCAGCCGCCCGGTGCCGGCGCCGAGCGCCCGCCCGGCCACCACGTAGTCGGACTGCTTGACGGTGATCACCGAGCCGCGCATCACGCGGGCCAGCTGGGTCCAGCCCAGGAAGGCCAGCGCGATCACCACGGACCAGACGTTGCGGGTGGCGAAGGCGTTCAGCAGCACCAGGGCGCCGAGCAGCAGCGGGATGCCGAAGAAGATGTCGGTGATCCGGGAGATCACCCCGTCCACCCAGCCGCCGAAGTACCCGGCGGTCATCCCGGCCAGCCCGCCCAGCAGGGTGACCGCCAGGGTGACGCAGATGCCGACCGTGATCGAGGCCCGGGCCCCGTAGAGCACCCGGGCGTAGATGGAGCGGCCCTGCCCGTCGTAGCCGAACCAGCCGGCTCCGAAGAAGTCGGTGTAGTCGGGCTTGCGCAGGTAGTTGTGGGTGAGGTCGGCGGCCCGCGGGTCGGTGCCGGTGAACAGCCCCGGGAAGATCGCGATCACCACCAGCAGCAGGATCAGCACGGACGAGATCAGGAAGATCGGCCGCCGGCGGAGGTCCCGCCAGGCGTCGCCCCAGAGGCTGCGGGCCTGCTCGCGCTTGGCCGGGTCCGGTTCGCGCAGCGTCTCCTGCTCCACCGCCAGGCCCTGCTGGCCGACGTAGTCCAGGTGGTCGCTGTCCGCGGGCTGGACGCCCCGCAGCGGGTCGTGGTCGTCGGGGAGGTCCCCGTTCCGGTCAGGCATACCGAATCCTCGGGTCCAGGACGGCGTACAGCAGGTCGACGACCAGGCTGGCGACCAGGTACACCAGCACCAGCACGGTGACGATGCCGACCACCGTCGGGCCTTCCTTCTGGTTGATCGCCTTGTAGAGGACGTTGCCCACGCCGGCGATGTTGAAGATGCCCTCGGTGACGATCGCGCCGCCCATCAGGGCGCCCAGGTCGGTGCCCAGGAAGGTCACCACCGGGATCAGCGAGTTGCGCAGCAGGTGCCGGCCGATGACGGTGCGCCGCGGCAGGCCCTTGGCGACGGCGGTGCGCATGTAGTCGGCGCGCAGGTTCTCGCCGATCGAGGTGCGGGTCAGCCGGGCCACGTACGCCAGTGAGAGCGAGGCCAGCACCAGGCCGGGCAGGATGAGTTGGGTGATGTCCTTGGAGTCCTGCACGGTCGCGGTGACCCAGCCCAGATTGATCGCGAACACGGTCTGGGCGATGTAGCCGAGCACGAAGACCGGGATCGAGATCACGATCAGGGTGACCACCAGCACCAGGGTGTCGGCGATGCTGCCGCGCTTGAGGCCGGCCAGCAGGCCCAGCGGCAGGCCGATGAAGATCTCGAAGAAGAAGGCGACCAGGGCCAGCCGGATGGTGACCGGGAAGGCGTCCGCCATGATCTCCGAGACCGGGCGGCCGGTGAAGCTGGTGCCGAAGTCCAGGTGGAAGATGTTGTTCATGTAGTGCAGGTACTGCTTCCACAGCGGCTGGTCGAGGTAGTACTTGTGCCGCAGGTTGGCGACCTGCGCGGGGTCGGCGGCCTTGTCGCCGAACATCGCCGCGATCGGGTCGCCCGGCAGGCTGTACACCATCAGGAAGATCAGCAGCGTGGCCCCGAAGAACACCGGGATCATCTGGAGCACGCGCCGTAGGACGTAATGGCCCATGGGAGCCCTCCCTCCGAAGGGGTGACGTAGTGCCGGAGCCCCGCCCTCCGTGCGGGGAGGACGGGGCCGGCGTCGGGTGGGGTCAGCCCTTGACCTCGACCTGGGTCCAGGCCGGGTTGCCGAAGGAGTCGAACTTCACGCCCTGGACCTTGGTGGAGAAGCCGGAGTTGCTCCGGTAGTACCAGAGCGGGATGGCCGGCATGTCGATCGCCAGCTGCGCCTCGGCCTTCTGGTAGCCGGTGGCGGTGTCCTGGACGGACGCCGCCTGGTCGGCCTCGTTGGCGAGCTTGTCGAACTCCGGGCTGGAGTAGCCGGTGTCGTTGGAGGCCGCGCCGGTGCGGTAGACGTCGGCGAGGAAGTTGGCGTTCAGCGGGTAGTCCTGCACCCAGCCGGTGCGGAACAGGCCGTTGATCTGGTGGCCGGTGATCGCCGCGCGGGCGGTCTTGAAGTCGGTCTTCGGGTCGCCGGCGCAGTTGACGCCGGTGGCCTGGCGGATCGAGTTGCAGACCGCGTCGACCCACTCCTTGTGGCCGCCGTCCGCGTTGTAGGTGATCTTGATGGCGTTGCCGGGGACGCCGCCGCCCTCCTGGATCAGCTGCTTGGCCTTGTCCGGGTTGTAGGTGCAGGCGTCCCCGCAGGTCCCGGACTTGTAGCCGTCGACGCCCTCGGCGACCCAGGCGGTGGCGGGCTTGCGCGAGCCCTGCAGCACGGTCTTGGTGATGGTGTCGCGGTCGATCGCCATCGACAGGCCCTGCCGGACCTTGTTCTTGTCCTGGCCCTGCCAGTCGGACTGGTAGAGGGTGAAGCCGATGTTCTGGATCGCGCCCTGCGGGGCGTCGATCGCCCGGTCGCCCAGGTCGTTCTTGTAGTTCGCCAGCGCCGACGGCGGCACCTGGTCGATCACGTCCAGGTTGTTGGACTGCAGGTCCGCGTAGGCGGCCTCGGCGGTGGTGTACATCTTGAAGACGACACCGCCGTTCTTCGGCTTGTCCACGCCCTGGTAGTTCGCGAAGGTCTTGGTGACCACCTGCGAGTTGTGGTCCCAGCTGACGAACTGGTACGGCCCGTTGCCGACCGGCTTCTGCCCGTAGCCCGCCGGGTCCTTGAAGAACCCCTCCGGCAGCGGCGAGAAGGCCACGTAGCCGAGCTTGTACGGGAAGTACGAGACCTTGTTGGTCAGCTTGATGGTGAAGTGGGTGTCGTCCTGGACGGCCAGGCCGGACATGGTGTCCTTGGCCGGGGCACCGCTCTTCGGGTGGACGTCGGCGTAACCCTCGATGTCCGAGAACCAGGAGCTGTTGATCTGGTTGTTCTTGGTGTTCGCCGCCCAGTTCCAGGCGTCCACGAAGCTCTTCGCCGTCACCGGCGTGCCGTCGTGGAAGGTCCAGCCGGACTTCAGCGTGACGTTGAAGGTCTGCGAGTCGCTGGTGTCGATCTTGTCCGCGACCTGCATCCGCAGCTTGCCGTTGGACGGGTCGTAGTCCGCCAGGCCCTTGAACAGGTTCTGCACGATGCGCCCGCCGCCGGTCTCGTTGGCGTTGGCCGGCTGCAGCGGGTTCTGCGGCTCGCTGCTCTGGTAGGTGAACGTCTTGCTGGTGTCCGACGAGCCGCCACCGGAGCTGCTGCCACTACTGCCACAACCCGTGGCCACCAGGGCCACGGACGTCGCACTGACCAGGGCCCAGCGCACGCGGGTGCCTGCAGGCATGGAGCTTCCTCCTCAGGGGTGTATGACGCATCTCACCTCATGAGAAGGGCCGCACCGGTGCGGCGCGACCGCAGTAGGGCCGGACGGGGTAAGCCGGTCCTGACGACGCGTCAGGGGCGCGGGCGGTGGCCCGCGCCCCTGACGGCGCGTCGGATTCCCGGTGCCCGCTAGGCCGCCGCGGTCTCCCGTTCGGCCGCGAAGTGGCAGGCCGAGTCGTGCCGGGCGCCGCCGGTCAGGACCGTCGGGACCGCGAGCAGCGGGACCTCGGTGGAGCAGCGCTCCTCGGCCTTCCAGCAGCGGGTGCGGAACCGGCAGCCGGACGGCGGGTTGGCCGGGGAGGGGATGTCGCCGGAGAGGATGATCCGCTCGCGGTTCTCCCGGGCGCTCGGGTCCGGCACCGGCACGGCGGAGAGCAGTGCCTGGGTGTAGGGGTGGGTGGCGTGGTCGTAGATCTCCAGGTCGGTGCCGATCTCGACCATCTTGCCGAGGTACATCACGCCGACCCGGTCCGAGATGTGCCGGACGATCGAGAGGTCGTGCGCGATGAACATGTAGGAGAGCTCCAGGTCCTGCTGGAGCTGCTCCAGCAGGTTGATCACCTGGGCCTGCACCGAGACGTCGAGTGCGGAGACCGGCTCGTCGCAGATGATCACCTCCGGCTTGAGCGCCAGGCCGCGGGCGATGCCGATGCGCTGGCGCTGGCCGCCGGAGAACTGGTGCGGGTACCGGTTGATGTACTCCGGGTTGAGGCCCACCACGTCCAGCAGGTCCTGGACGGCCTTGCGGCGGTCGCCCTTCGGGGCGACCTCGGGGTGGATCTCGAAGGGCTCGCCGATGATGTCGCCGACCGTCATCCGCGGGTTCAGCGAGGTGTACGGGTCCTGGAACACCATCTGGATGTTGCGCCGCACCGCCTTGAGCGCCGCGCCGGAGAGCCGGGAGATGTCCTCGCCCTTGTAGAGCACCTGGCCGGCGGTGGCCCGCTCCAGGTTCATCAGGACCTTGGCCAGGGTGGACTTGCCGCAGCCGGACTCGCCGACGATGCCGAGCGTCTCGCCCTTGTGCAGGGTGAACGAGATGCCGTCGACGGCCTTGACCGCGCCGACCTGCTTCTTGAAGAGGACGCCCTGGGTGAGCGGGTAGTGCTTGACCAGGTCGCGGACCTCCAGGATGGGCTCAGCCATGGAGGGTCTCCTTCCAGAAGTGGCAGGCGCTCCTGCGCCCGGCGAGTTCCGCCCCGTCCCGGTCGGTGACCTGGTGGAGGGCGGGGACCTCGGTGCGGCACAGGTCGGTGGCCGCGTCGCAGCGCGGGTTGAACGCGCAGCCGGCCGGGACCTTGTAGAGGTTGGGCGGCAGGCCCTTGATCGCGTACAGCTCCTCGCCCTTCTGGTCCAGTCGCGGGATCGACCGGAGCAGGCCCTCGGTGTACGGGTGGGCGGGGTTGGCGTACAGGTCGTGGACGGGGGCGGTCTCGACGATCCGGCCCGCGTACATGACGGCGATCTTGTCCGCGACGTCGGCGACCACGCCGAGGTCGTGGGTGATCAGGATCAGGCCCATGTGGTACTCGGCCTGCAGCTCGGCGAGCAGGTCCATCACCTGGGCCTGGACGGTGACGTCCAGCGCGGTGGTGGGCTCGTCCGCGATGATCAGGTCGGGCTCCAGGGCCAGCGCCATCGCGATCATGATGCGCTGGCGCATGCCGCCGGAGAACTGGTGCGGGTAGTCGTCGACGCGCTGGGCGGCGGCCGGGATGCGGACCCGGTCCATCAGCTCGATCGCCTTGGCCCGGGCCTCCTTCTTGGAGGCGCCCTCGTGCACGCGGAACATCTCGCCGAGCTGGTAGCCGACGGAGAGCACCGGGTTGAGCGAGGAGAGCGCGTCCTGGAAGATCATCGCGATCTTGCGGCCGCGGATCTTCCGGCGCTCCTCGTTGGACATCGTCAGCATGTCCTGGCCGCGGAACAGGATCTCGCCTGCGGTGATCCGGCCGGGGGGCATGTCGAGGATGCCCATGATGGTCTGCGCGGTGACGGACTTGCCGGAGCCGGACTCGCCGAGCACGGCCAGCGTCTCGCCGGCCGCGACCGAGTAGTTGACGCCGTTGACGGCCTTGGCGACGCCGTCCCGGGTCTTGAACTCGACGTGCAGGTCCCGGACTTCGAGCAGCGGGGTGCCCGGGGCCGGGCGGTCCTTCGCGGTGGTGGTGGTCTTCGCGGGTGCGGTGGTCATGGTGCGGGCCGCCTCTCTCAGCGCAGCTTCGGGTCGAGGGCGTCGCGCACCGCGTCGCCGAGCATGATGAACGCCAGCACGGTGACGCTGAGCATGCCGGCCGGGAAGAACAGCGCGAACGGAGCGGTACGGATGACCTTCTGGGCCGAGTTGATGTCGATGCCCCAGGAGATGGTCGGGTCCTGCAGGCCGATGCCGAGGAAGCTCAGCGTGGCCTCGGTGGCGATGTAGCCGCCGAGCGCGATGGTGGCGACCACGATCACCGGGGCGATCGCGTTCGGCAGGATGTGCTTGAACATGATCCGGCCGGTGCCGGCGCCGAGCGCCTTGGCCGCGGTGACGTAGTCGGACTGCTTGACGGTGATCACCGAGCCGCGCATCACGCGGGTCATCTGGGTCCAGCCGAGGACGACCAGCGCGAAGACCACCGACCAGACGGTGCGGACCTGGAAGGCGTTCAGCATGACCAGCGCGCCGAGCAGCAGCGGGATGCCGAAGACCATGTCGGTGAACCGGGACACGATGGTGTCGACCCAGCCGCCGTAGTAGCCGGCGACCATGCCGAGCAGGCCGCCGAGGACGGTGACGCCGGCGGTGACGCAGATGCCGACGACCACCGAGGCGCGGGCGCCGTAGATCATCCGGGCGTAGATGGAGCGGCCCTGGCCGTCGTAGCCGAACCAGTCCGCCTGGAAGAAGTGCAGGTAGTTCGGCTTGCTCAGGTAGTGGTTGCGCAGGTCGCCGGCCCGCGGGTCCACCGAGGTGAACAGGCTGGGGGCGATCGCGAAGGCGATCAGCAGCACGATCAGCGCGGCGGAGATCAGGAAGATCGGGCGCTTGCGCAGGTCGTGCCAGGCGTCCAGGCCGAGGCTGCGGGGCTTCTCCGGCTTCGCTCCGGCGGTGGCGCCGTCCCGCTGGGCGGGAATCGCGGCGTTCTTCGTGGTCAGGTCAGGCATACCGGATCCTCGGGTCCAGGACCGCGTAGAGCAGGTCGACGAGCAGGCTGGCGACCAGGTAGACCAGCACCAGCACGACGACGAAACCGGAGACGGTCGCGCCCTCGTTGAGGTTGATGGCGTGGTACAGCGCGTTGCCGACGCCCTTGACGTTGAAGATGCCCTCGGTGACGATCGCGCCGCCCATCAGGGCGCCCAGGTCGGTGCCGAGGAAGGTCACCACCGGGATCATCGAGTTGCGCAGCAGGTGGGTGCCGATCACCTTGCGCCGGGGCAGGCCCTTGGCGACGGCGGTGCGCATGTAGTCGGCCTTCAGGTTCTCCGCGATGGAGGTGCGGGTGAGCCGGGCGACGTAGGCGAGCGAGATCGAGCCGAGCACGACGGCGGGCAGGATCAACTGGCCCAGGTTCATCGAGTCCTGGACGGTCGGAGTGATCCACTTCAGCTGGATCGCGAACACGTTCTGGAAGATGAAGCCGAGCACCGGGACCGGGATGGAGATCAGCAGCAGGGTCAGCACCAGCGTCGACTTGTCGAAGGCCTTGCCGCGGCGCAGGCCCGCGAACAGGCCGATCGCCACGCCGACGACCAGCTCGAAGACGAAGGCCAGCAGCGCCAGCCGGACGGTGACCGGGAGCGCCTCGCCGATGACGTCGATGACCTGGCGGCCGCTCATGGTCTTGCCGAAGTCGCCGGTGAACAGGTCCCCCATGTAGTTGAGGTACTGCTGCCACTTGGAGACGTCGAGTCCCATGTCGTGCTTGAACGCGGCCAGCTGGGCCGGGTCGGCGGCCTTGTCGCCCCACATCGCCGCCGCGGGGTCGCCGGGCAGCATCCGGGTCATGAAGAAGATGATCGTGACCGTGCCCACGAACACCGGGATCATCTGGAGCAGTCGCCTCGCGACGTAGCGCCCCATCGTGCCTCCAATTGACTGCTCTGACCTGCCGTCAAGTCCCGGTGTCAGAGTTCTGGACGTGGCAACGGCCGGTGTCGGGCCGCCCGTTGGGGCGGGCACGGCACCGGCCGTGTCCGTGCGAGCCGTGCGGTGCCGGCCCGGTTACTTCTGCTTGACCTCGACCTGGGTGAAGACCGGGTCGCCGAAGGAGTCGTACTTCACGTTCTGGACGTTCTTCGAGTAGCCCGCGGTGGTCTTGTAGTACCAGAGCGGGATGGCCGGCATGTCCTTGGCCAGCTGGGCCTCGGCCTGCTGGTACAGCTCGGCGGTCTTCTCCACCGAGGTGGCCTTGTCGGCCTCGGCGGCGAACTTGTCGAACTCGGCGCTGGAGTAGCCGGCGTCGTTGGCCGCCGCGCCGGTGCCGTAGACGTCCCGCAGGAAGTTGGCGTTCAGCGGGTAGTCCTGCACCCAGCCGGTCCGCATCAGACCGTTGACCTTCTTGTTCTTGATCAGGTCGCGGGAGGTCTTGAAGTCCGGCTTGGCGTCGCCGACGCACTCGACGCCGGTGGCCTGGCGGATGGAGTTGCAGACCGCGTCCACCCACTCCTTGTGGCCGCCGTCGGCGTTGTACAGCACGGTGATCTTGTTACCGGGGACGCCGCCACCCTCGGTGACCAGCTGCTTGGCCTTGGCCGGGTCGTACGTGCAGTACTCGCCGCAGGTGTTGTCCTTGTAGCCCATGGCGCCCGGGGCGACCCAGGAGTTGGCGGCCTGGCGCGAGCCGTTCAGCACCGTCTTGGTGATGGTGGCGCGGTCGATCGCCATCGACAGGCCCTGGCGGACCTTGGCCTTGTCCTGGCCCTGCCACTCGGCCTGGTAGAGCGAGAAGGAGATGGACTGGATCGCGCCCTGGGCCTGGTCGACGGCGCGGTCGCCCAGGTCGTTCTTGTAGGAGGCGAGGTCGCTCGGGTCGACCTGGTCCAGCACGTCCAGGTTGTCGGAGACCAGGTCCTTGTAGGCGGCCTCGGCCTGCGAGTAGTTCTTGAAGACGATGCCGGCGTTCTTCGGCTTGTCGATGCCCGCGTACTTGTCGTACGCCGCGACGGTGACCGCCTTGTTGTGCTCCCAGGAGACGAACTTGTAGGCGCCGTTGCCGATCGGCGACTGGCCGTACTTCGCCGGGTCGGTGAAGAACACCTTCGGCAGCGGCGAGAAGGCGGTGTAGCCGAGCTTGTACTGGAAGTACGACACCGGGCCGGTCAGCGCGATCGTGAAGTGGGTGTCGTCGACGACCTTCAGGCCGGACATGGTCTGGGCGGTGGGGTCGCCCTTGTCCGGGTGGACGTCGGTGTAGCCCTGGATGTCGGAGAACCAGTCGGAGTTGATCTGGTTGTTCTTGACGTTGGCGGACCAGTTCCAGGCGTCCACGAAGGACTGCGCGGTCACCGGGGTGCCGTCGTGGAAGGTCCAGCCCGACTTCAGGGTGACGGTGTAGTTCTGCGCGTCGGTGGTCTCGATCTTCTCGGCGACCTGGTTGCGCAGCTTGCCGTCGGTGGGGTCGTAGTCCACCAGGCCCTTGAACAGGGACTTGATGATGCGGCCGCCGCCGACCTCCATGGCGTTCGCCGGCTGGAGCGGGTTCTGCGGCTCGCTGCTCTGGTAGCTGAAGACGCCCTGGGCGTTGACCGGACCGGCATCGCCGGCGCCACCGCCGGAAGAACCGCCACTGCCGCAGGCGGTGGCCGCGAGGGCGACCGCGACGGCTGCGACAACCCACTTGGCCTGGCTGGCACCGCGCATGGGTGTGCCTCCTGAAATCGTGTTGCAGATCGCTCGCGGCCTGGCGCGCACCCCTGCGCAGGAGCCTCGACCCGAGCTCGACTGCACCCACTATCGGTCACTCACGGGTACGGAAATGACCAATACGGATTTCAATTTGGTCACATGAACGGTGGATGAATCCCAATAATCGGACATTCACGACATACCCAGACAGGGGCGAAACGGACAGTTGTCGCGCATGACGATCAGTGACGTCCGATTAACGAACACTTCGCCCCTGCCGTCTCAAATACTGAGAGTCACCAAAAACACGACCGGCCGGTGTCCGTGAGGACACCGGCCGGTCGGGCCGAACAGGTGGGGCGTCAGCTCTTCTTGGCGCGCGAGGCGGTGCGGCCCCGGTCCTTGGCGTCCAGGACGACCTTGCGGATGCGCACGGTCTCCGGGGTCACCTCGATGCACTCGTCCTCGCGGCAGAACTCCAGCGACTGCTCCAGCGAGAGCTTGCGCGGCGGCACGATGGACTCCGCCACGTCGGCGTTCGAGGAACGCATGTTGGTGAGCTTCTTCTCCTTGGTGATGTTCACGTCCATGTCGTCGGCGCGCGAGTTCTCGCCGACGATCATGCCCTCGTACACCTCGGTGCCCGGGTCGATGAACAGCACGCCGCGCTCCTGCAGGTTGGTCATCGCGAAGGCGGTGACCACGCCGGAGCGGTCGGCGACCAGCGAGCCGTTGTTGCGGGTCGTCAGGTTGCCGAACCACGGCTCGTAGCCCTCGTGGATCGAGTGCGCGATGCCGGTGCCGCGGGTTCCGGTGAGGAACTCGGTGCGGAAGCCGATCAGGCCGCGGGACGGCACCACGAACTCCATCCGGACCCAGCCCGAGCCGTGGTTGGACATGTTGTCCATCCGGCCCTTGCGGATGCCCATGAGCTGCGTGACGGCGCCCATGTGCTCCTCGGGGACGTCCACGGTGAGGCGCTCGACCGGCTCGTGGGTCTTGCCGTTGACCTCGCGGGTGACCACCTGCGGCTTGCCGACGGTCAGCTCGAAGCCCTCGCGGCGCATGGTCTCGATCAGGATGGCCAGCGCCAGCTCGCCGCGGCCCTGCACCTCCCAGGCGTCCGGGCGCTCGGTCTCCAGCACGCGGAGCGAGACGTTGCCGATCAGCTCGCGGTCCAGGCGGTCCTTCACCTGGCGGGCCGTCACCTTGCGGTCCACCTTGCTGCTGGACTTGGCGTCGGCGCCCTTGCCGGAACCGCCCTTGCCGACCAGCGGCGAGGTGTTGGTGCCGATGGTCATCGAGATGGCCGGCTCGTCGACCGTGATCAGCGGCAGCGCGATCGGGTTCTCGGGGTCGGCCAGGGTCTCGCCGATCATGATGTCGCCGATGCCGGCGACGGCGCAGATGTCACCGGGGCCGGCCACCTCGGCCGGCTTGCGGGTGAGCGCCTCGGTCATCAGCAGCTCGGAGATCCGGACGTTCTGGATCGAGCCGTCGCGCTTGATCCAGGCCACCGTCTGGCCCTTGCGCAGCTCGCCCTGCTCGACCCGGAGCAGCGCGATGCGGCCCAGGAAGTTGTCGGCGTCCAGGTTGGTGACGTGCGCCTGCAGCGGGGCGTCCTCGTCGTAGACCGGGGCCGGGACGTGCTCCAGGATGGTGGAGAAGAACGGCTCCAGGTTCTCGGAGTCGGCCGGCACGGTGCCGTTCTCCGGCTTGGTCAGCGAGGCCACGCCGTCGCGGGCGCAGGCGAAGACGATCGGGAACTCGATCTGGTCCTCGTCCGCGTCCAGGTCCAGGAACAGGTCGTAGGTCTCGTTGATGACCTCGTCGATCCGGGCGTCCGGACGGTCGGTCTTGTTGATGCAGAGGATGACGGGCAGCCGGGCGGTGAGCGCCTTGCGCAGCACGAAGCGGGTCTGCGGCAGCGGGCCCTCGGAGGCGTCGACCAGCAGCACGACCGCGTCCACCATCGACAGGCCGCGCTCGACCTCACCGCCGAAGTCGGCGTGGCCGGGGGTGTCGATGATGTTGATGGTGATCGGCGCGCCACCGTCCTTGGGGTGGTACTTGACCGCGGTGTTCTTCGCGAGAATGGTGATGCCCTTCTCGCGCTCCAGGTCGTTCGAGTCCATCATCCGGTCGTCGAGCTGCTGGTGGGCGGCGAAGGCGCCGGCCTGCTTCAGCATGGCGTCGACCAGGGTGGTCTTGCCGTGGTCGACGTGGGCGACGATGGCGACGTTGCGGATGTCGTTGCGCGTGGGCATGCGGCGCTGATTCTCCCGGAATCGTGGGTCACGGTGCCCGGCCCGCGTCAGCATTCACCGGTCCACCCGCCGGGCACGGCACATGCCTCGGCTTCTCCCCATCGTACGGGGAAGGCTCCAACGGAGCAGAAACGGGCCGGTCGGACGCGGTGGAGATCACAACTGGGCATCGGTGCTTCCCGTACGCACCGCACGCCCGGGAGGCTTCCGCCGTGAAGAAAAGCACCCGGATACTCTTCGTGCTGGCGATCGTCGTCGGCAGCCGGCTGTTCGCGGTCCGGGTCGGCGGGGCCCCGCTGGTGGTGCGGGCGCCCCGTCGGGGCTGGTCGGCGCGTCCGTCCGCATTCACCTGGACCTGGCCCGGGGCGAGTGGGCACGGGCCCTGGAGACGGCCGAGCGGCTGACGCCCGGTCAACTGCCCGGCGCGGAGTGGGCGGTGGCCCTGCTGCGGGCCCAGACGCTGGTCTGCGCCGCCGACGCCGGGCTGGTCCCGCTGCCCGAGGCCGTGGCGCGCCTCACCGCCGAGGTCGACCGGGTCGGCAGCCGCCTTCAGGCGTCCCTGCTCCCGGGCCGCCGCGCTGCTGGCCGCCGGGCAGCCCGAGGAGGCCGGGAAGGCGCTGGCCCGGGCCCGGAAGCTGGTGCCCGGCCTGGCCCGGCCCGCCCTGGTGGAGCAGCGGGCCGCGGCCGTGGTGGTGGAGGGCTAGAGCGAGAGCTCGAACCAGACGATCTTGCCCTTGGGGGTGCGGCGGCTGCCCCAGCGTTCGGCCAGCAGGGAGACCAGTTGGAGGCCGCGGCCGCCCTCGTCGGTCTCCTGGGCGCGGCGCTGGCGGGGCTGGGCGTAGGCGTCGTCCCAGACTTCGCAGACCACCGACTTGTCGCGGAGCAGGCGCAGCCGGATCTCGCCGCGGCCGTGCCGCAGCGCGTTGGTGACGAGTTCGCTGACCAGCAGCTCGCAGGTGTCGACCAGTTCGTCGAGGCCGCGCTCCAGCAGCCAGCCGCAGGCGGCCTCGCGGGCCTTGGCGACCGAGGTGGGCTCGGGCGGCAGCCGCCAGTCGCCGACCGAGCCCTTGGGCAGGGCGTGCACCTTGGCCATCAGCAGGGCGATGTCGTCCTCGCCGTGGTGCGGGTTGAGCTCGTCCAGGACCTGGTCGCAGAGCTCCTCCAGCTGGTCGGAGCCGTTGCCGAGGGAGGTCCGGAACGCCTTCAGGCCCTCGTCGAGCTGGTGCTTGCGGGACTCCACCAGGCCGTCGGTGTAGAGGCCGAGGACGGAGCCCTCGGGCAGGTCGACGGTGACCTCCTCGAAGGGCTCGCCGCCGACGCCGAGCGGGAGGCCGGGCGGCACGTCGAGCATCCGGGCGCCCTGGCCCGGGGTGAGCAGGACGGGCGGCAGGTGGCCGGCGTTGGCGAAGGTGCAGCGCTGCTTGACGGCGTCGTAGACGGCGTACACGCAGGTGGCGAGGTAGACCTCGGGGCCGGAGCGGTCCGGGTCGGCGTCGTCGTTGCCCAGGCCGCGGGCGATCTCGTCGAGGGCGGAGAGCACTTCCTCCGGGTCGAGGTCGAGCATGGCGAGGGTGCGGACGGCGGTGCGCAGCTGGCCCATCGCGACGGCGGCGCGCAGGCCGCGGCCCATCACGTCGCCGATCACCAGGGCGGTGCGGCTGCCGGGCAGCGGGATGACGTCGAACCAGTCGCCGCCGACCTCGGTGTTGTTGTTGCTGGGCAGGTAGCGGCGGGCGATCTCCAGGCCGGAGGCGGCCGGGTTGCCGGGGGGCAGCAGGCTGCGCTGGAGGATCAGCGCGCGCTCGTGCTCGCGGCGGTAGAGCCGGGCGTTGTCGACGCAGACGGCGGCGCGGGCGACGAGTTCCTCGGCGATCGCGACCTCGCGGGCGTCGAACGGCTCGGAGCCGATCGCCCGGGACAGCTGGACCAGGCCGAGCACCTGGTCGCGGGCGACCAGCGGCACCACCAGGGTGGAGCGCAGCAGCGGGTCGGGCCCGGGCTGCGGGACGACGCTGCGGCCGGTGCGCAGGGCGCGGGCGTGCGGGGAGCGCGGCGGGTAGCAGAGCGTGCCGCCGGCCTCGGCGACCCGGACGCCGCCGCGCTCGCTGCCGAGCACCGAGGGGGCGTTGCCGACCACGCTGGAGACCGCGACCCGGCGCAGTTCGCCGCTCTCCGGGTGGGCGCCCTGCGGGTTGGAGTCGCCGGTGAGCAGGGCGCTGTACAGGTCGACGGTGGCGACGTCGCAGAACTGCGGGACGATCACGTCGAGCAGTTCCTTGGCGGTGGTCTCCAGGTCGAGGGTGGAGCCGATGTGGGTGGACGCCTCGTTGAGCAGGGCGAGGCTGCGCCGGACGCCAGCCGCCTCGCGTTCGGCGATGTGCCGGCTGGTGACGTCCTGGACCTGGCCGGCCACGCCGATCGGGCGGCCGCCGGCGGCGGTGAGCCGGTACAGCGAGACGGCCCAGGTGCGCTGCTCCTCGTCGCGGGCGCCGGCCGGGTGGTCGGCCCGGACCGGGCCGGACAGCCGCAGGTCGAGGACGGGCTCCTGGCCGGTGAGGACCTTGCGCAGGGCGAGCAGCAGCCGGTCGGCGTCGGAGGGGCGGAACACGTCGCCGGGGGCGAGGCCCTGGAGGGCGGCGGGGCTGCGGCCGACGCCGGTCGCGAAGGCGGCGTTGACGCGCTGCAGCTTGAGCTCGCAGTCGAACAGGAAGAAGCCGGTCGGGGTCTGGCCGAACACCGCCTCGGAGGCGGCCAGGTCGGTCTCGACGGCGCGCAGCCGGCCGAGGTCGACGGCCATGCAGGTGGCGGAGCCGTCGGCGCTGTCGGGCATCGCGTAGACCTCGGCGAGGTGCTCCGCGCCGGCCGGGTCCCGGTAGGGGGCGGTGCCGACCCACTCCTCGCCGGCCAGGACGCGCTCCAGCCGGGCCCGGCCGCGCTGCCAGAGCTCGCGCGGGATGAACGCGGTGATCGGGTCGGCGCCGACCGCCTCGGCGGCGGGCACCCCGAAGAACTCGGCGGCCCGGTCGCTCCACTGGGCGATCCGCCCGTCGGGGCCGATCGCGAAGGTGGCGACCCGGATGTAGTCGTAGAGGGTGCCCGACGTGCCCTGGCCCCAGCCGGCCGGCAGCGAGACGGGCGCCGTCGGGGCACCCGGTTGCTCCGGCAGCGCGGCATGACCGCTGCTGCCGTGCGTCGCGTTCTGTGCCGGGAAGCTGTTCAACGGACCGACCCCTCCAACCCGCGCCCATCCGGTGTCGAGAAGACCGAGTATTCGCTGTCCGAGTATTCATCATCCGGGCGTGGGCGCACACGCCCTTCAACGTCACAACATCGACTCGGGTGGCTGAACGTCCGAGTCTGCCAGTTCGAACCAGACGACTTTGCCCAGCCCCTCGGCCCGGGTGCCCCAGCGCAGGGCGAGCCGGCTGACCAGTTCCAGGCCGCGGCCGCCCTCGTCGCCGGCCCCGGCGTGCCGCTCCCGGGGCGGGTCGGGCAGCGGGTCGGAGATCTCCACCAGCAGGACCTCGCCGAGGGTGAGGCGGACCCCGATCGGGGCGCTGGCGTACCGGACGGAGTTCGTGACCAGCTCGCTGACCAGGAGTTCCGCGGTGTCGGTGTACTCCTCGACGCCCCAGTCGGCGAGGGTGCCGCGGACCAGCCGGCGGGCCCGGGAGACCGCGGTCGGTTCGGCGGGCAGCGTCCAGCCGGCGGTGGGCACGTCGGCCCGGCCGCGGCCGAGGCGGGCCAGCAGCAGGGCCACGTCGTCGGGCTCGCGGCCCTGTTCCATGGTGTCGAGGACGGCCTCGCACGCCTGCTGGATCGAGGCGTACGGCTGTTCGAGCACGCTGACCAACCTCCCCAGTCCCACGTCCAGATCCTTGTCGCGGGACTCCACCAGCCCGTCGGTGCACAGGGCGAGCAGGCTCCCGTCGGGGATCTCCATCTCGATGGACTCGAACGGCACCCCGCCGACGCCGAGCGGCGCGCCGGAGGGCAGGTCGAGCACCCGGCCGGCGCCGCCGGGCAGCGGGCCGCCGGAGCGGGCCGGCTCGGCGCCGGCCCCGGGCACCACCAGGACCGGCGGGATGTGGCCGGCCTTGGTGACGGTCAGGCTGCGCCGGGCCGGGTCGAAGACCGCGTAGACGCAGGTGGCGAGCAGGGCCTCGTCGGGGCCCTGGGCGAGGTCGTCGGCGAGTTCGTGGACGTGCCGGAGCACCTCCTCGGGGGCCAGGTCGAGGGCGGCCAGCACCCGGACCGCGGTGCGCAGCCGGCCCATCGTGGCGGCGGCCCGCAGGCCGTGGCCCATCACGTCGCCGACCACCAGGGCGGTGCGGTCGCCGGGCAGCGGGATGACGTCGAACCAGTCGCCGCCGACCTCGGTGCCGCTGGAGCCGGGCACGTACCGGTAGGCGACCTCGACGCCGGCGGGCTGCGGGACCTGCTGCGGCAGCAGGGTGCGCTGCAGGGTGAGGGCGGCGGTGCGCTCGCGGGCGTAGAGCCGGGCGTTGTCGAGCGAGCTGCCGGCCCGGTCGGCGAGTTCGACGGTGAAGGCCAGGTCGTCGCGGTCGAAGCCCTCGCGGTAGCCGGCCCGGCTGACCACCAGCAGGCCGATCACGATGCCGCGGGCCCGCAGCGGCACCACCAGCCGGGAGTGCACGCCCAGTTCGCGGGCGGCCTCCACCTTGGGGTCGCCAGGGAAGGACAGCTCCTCGGGCCCGCCGCCGGACAGCATCTCGGGGACGCCGCTGCGCAGCACCCGCCCGAACACCGAGTCCTCCTCGAAGGTGATCCGGGCGCCGTGCCGGAGCATGGTCTCCACCGCCGGGCCCTGCTGGATCGCGGCGACGCCGAGCTGCAGCAGCGAGGTGTGCCGGTCGTGGCCGTGCCGGGGCAGGTCGTCACCGTGCGCGACGGCCTGCAGCAGGATCACGCCCGCGTAGTCGGCCAGCCGGGGCACCACCGCGCCGGCCAGCTCCTGGGCGATCATCGCGGCGTCCAGCAGGTCGCCGACCCGGGAGCCGAACTCGTTGAGCAGCGACAGCCGGCGCCGCGCGCCCTCGACCTTGGCGACCGCCCGGTAGCGCTCGGTGACGTCCATCACGGTGCCGGAGATGCCGAGCACCCGGCCGGAGCGGTCGGTCATCCGGCTGTAGGAGATCGAGCGGTAGCCGGAGCGGGCGGTGGCCGGGGAGGCCAGCGTGACGTCGATGACCGGCTCGCCGGTGGCCAGCACCTGGCGCTGGATGGCGGTGATCTCGTCGGCGGAGCGCTCGGGCAGCGTCTCGCCGGTGGTCCGGCCGATGTGCTCCTCGGCGGGCAGGCCGTTCATCTCGGCGAGGGTGCGGTTGACGGCGGTGTAGCGCAGTTCGGTGTCCAGGACGGCGATGCCCAGCGGGGACTGCTCGAACAGCGCGTCCCGGACGGCGAGGTCGCGCTCGACGGCGCGCAGCGCGGCGGCCTCGGTGAGCGCGGCCTGCACGTACGGGGCGCCGTCGCCGTCGACCAGCAGCGAGAGCCGGGCCTCCACCTCGACGGGCACGCCGTCCCGGTCGGAGAGTTCGGCGAAGCCGTGCCAGGAGCCGCGGCGCAGGGTCTCGCGGAGGGCCGCCCCGGTCCGCTCGACCTGGTCCCGGTCCTCGATCAGCTGGTTGATGGCGCGGCCGACCAGCACCTCGCTGGGCCAGCCGAGCATCTGCTCGGCGGCCGGGCTCCAGAGCACCACCCGGCCGGAGGTGTCGAGGATGACGATCGCCACCCGGACCACGTCGAGCAGGCTGCCGCCCTCGGTGCGCCGGCTCGGGTGCAGGCTGGTGGGCGCGGTGTCGGACCGGGCGCCCGGGTGGGGGCCCGGACCGGCGGGCTCGTCCGGGTCGACGGCCCGGACGGCGCCGTCGGGCGTGCCCGGGGTGCCGGGGAAGGCGCGGACGGGGCGGCCGCGGGCGGGCCCGGCGGGGCGCTCGGCCGCGGGCGGGGCTCCGGGGCCGGCGGGCTCGCCCGGGGTGGTGGTGGCGGTCGGTCGGGGGCCGGGGCGGCCCGCGGTCGGGGCGCTGCCGGGCAGCGGGGCGGGGCGGCCCTGGTGGGCGGCCGGGCCGGTGCGGCCGTGGCCGCGCAGCCGGGCGCGGGCGGCGGCCCGGCCGGAGCGCCCGCCGCCCGGCGGCAGGGCGGGGCTGCCCGGCCGCCGCGGGCCGGACCCGGGCAGGCCGGACGCCTCGCGCTCTCCCCCGCCGTCACCCGGCTTCGCCACCTGCGGGGCCTCCGGCCGTCGCTGGAACGCCCCCGGCGGGTCGCCGGGGCACGGGCCACCGCCACGCTCTGCTCTCGCAGGCTCACCGATCGTGACGAATGCTGCCGAACACTGCCATACCCAGGGAATCGGGTGGCTATCCCGACATAGGGGTCGTCTGTCCGATTGGCGTACAGATCGGACAGGGCGCGGGCGGGAGGGGAGCGGGGCGGTCTAGTCGAGCAGGCCGTCGCGGTGCAGGTCGTCGAAGAGGATCCGGTCGACCGGAGGCACCCGGTCGCGGTCGGCGTAGCCGAACCACTCGACCTCCTCGATCTCGCTGCTGGCGGCGAGCTCCCCCGTGTAGTCGGCGGTGTAGCAGGCCATCCGGACCACGGCGCCGTCCGGGTGGCCGTGCGCCTGCGCGTGGTAGGTGCCGACGTGGGCGACGGTGTCGGGGCGGACGGCGACGGTGAGTTCCTCGGCGACCTCGCGGACCAGGGTCTGCAGGTCGCTCTCGCCGGGCTCGCGCTTGCCGCCCGGGATGTAGAACACGTCCTTGCCGCGGGGGCGGGCGCAGAGGATGCGGCCGCCCTCCAGCCGGACCCACGCCACCGTGTCGATCAGGGGTGCCATCGCCTCGCCGTTCCGGGGCCCGCCCGTGCGGGCCCGCCGTGCCGGGGCCGCCCGCGCGGCCCGCCGGTCCGACCCTACGTCAGGGGCCGGGCGGGGCCGCCGCGGTGGCCAGGCGCTGGTTCTTCAGGTCGGCCCGGTCGGTGGCCTCGGGGCCGAACCAGGGCGGCGGGACGAAGGCCGCGGCCTCCGCCGGGTCGGTGAACTCGACCTCGACGGTGCGCAGTCCGGCGAGCCGGCCGTGGAAGGTGTCGACCACCGCCTCGTACCGGCCGAGCGGCACCACCCGGCGGGTCTTGGCGACCCGGGCGTGCTCGGTGGCCGGCCAGAGCGCCTCGAACTGCCCGGCGGTGAGCGGGGTCTCCCACTCGCCGCGGACCAGGCCGGTGCCGTGCTTGACCGTCAGCGAGCAGGACCCGGCCTGGTCGCGGACCCGGGCCTCGGCGCCCTCGGGTCCGATCACCAGGTAGCCCTGGCGGACCTCGAACTCCCGCCCCGCGGGGACCTCTGCGCCCTCCGGGACGAGGAACTTCCGCTCGATCTCGACGGCCACCGGGCGTCCTCCTGGGTCGGGGCGGCGCCGGCCCGCCGGGTGCGCGCGGCTGCCGACCACCACGCTACGCGGGGCGGGGGCGTTCGGCGGGGTCTTTCGGCGGGGCGTTCGGCGGCGGCTCAGCCGGCGGCGGGCGTTCCGGGCGGGGCGCCGCCCCCGTCGGCGTCCTCGGCCTCGACCCAGTAGAGCTGCTTGTGGCCGCGGGCCTCGAACTCGGCGGCCAGCGCCTCGGCCCCGGCCCGGTCGAGGCCGCGGGCGACCAGGAAGCGGTTGCCGTTGTCGTCCTGCCGCACCACCCGGTGCGGACCGTTCGCGGCGGCGTCGGTCGACTGCATGCCGCACACGGTAGCGGTCCGGCCCGGTGGGGGGCAGGCCGGACCGCGCGCCGCAGCTCCGAGGCTGGGCGGCAGATGCTACCGGGCGGTACGCAGCCGGTTAACAACTCGTCAACGCGGGGGCGTGCCCAACTAGCTTACGCGAAGCAGGAGTTCACCGTGCAGTACGGCGAACCAGGCGTCCGGGCGGGCGGCCCAGCGGGGCCAGCCGGCGGCGATCCGCTCCAGGTCGGCGGGGGTGGCCAGCCCTTCGGCGAGCGCGGTGGCGGCGGTGTTGGAGTGCACCGTCCGCTCGGCCCAGCTCTCCGACCACCAGGCGCGCTCGGCCTCCGTCGCGTACGTCCAGGTCGAGGAGGAGGGCACCGCCTCGAGGCCCGCCAGGTCGGCCCGGAGCGCCCAGGCCAGCAGGCGGCGCCCGGCGTCGGGTTCGCCGCCGCTCGCCCGGGCGACCCGGCGGTAGAGCGCCAGCCACTCGTCCAGCTCGGGCAGTTCGGGGTACCAGGCCATCGCGGCGTAGTCGGCGTCGCGGACCGCGACCACCCCGCCCGGGGCGGCGACCCGGCGCATCTCGCGCAGCGCGGCCACCGGGTCGGCCAGGTGCTGGAGCACCTGGTGGGCGTGCACCACGTCGAACGAGGCGTCGGCGTACGGCAGCCGGTACACGTCGGCGACCTCGAAGGACAGCTGGTCCAGGCCGCGTTCGGCGGCCAGTGCGGCGGCCTGCGCGAGCACCTCGGCGGACGGGTCGACGCCGGTCACCCGCCCCTGCGGGCCGACCAGCTCCGCCAGGTCGGCGGTGATCGTGCCGGGCCCGCAGCCGACGTCCAGCACCCGCTGCCCGGGCCGAAGTTCGGGCAGCAGGTAGGCGGCCGAGTTGGCGGCGGTGCGGGTGCGGTGCGAGCGCAGGACGGCGGCGTGGTGCCCATGGGTGTAACCGGCCACGGTGGCTCCCTCCCCTTCGAAGGCGGTGCCCCGAGCATAGGAGAACCGTCCGGGGATCGGACAATCCCGTCTCGCATCGCAAGACTGATCCGCCGTCACCTGGCCCGCCGCGCACCGCCGGGAGCAGAATCGACGGCATGGGAAAGACGTACGAACGGATCGACGCCCGGCTGCGCGCGTTCATCGAGCGGCAGCCCGTGTACTTCGTCGCCACCGCGCCGCTCGCGGCCGACGGCCACGTCAACCTGTCCCCCAAGGGCCGTGCCGGGACGCTCGCGGTCCTCGACGAACTCACCGTCGCCTACCTGGACTTCGGCGGTTCGCACGCCGAGACCATCGCCCACCTGCGGGAGAACGGCCGGATCACCCTGATGTGGTGCGCCTTCGAGGGGCCGCCCACCGTGCTGCGGGTGCACGGCCGCGGCGAGCCGGTGTTCCGCGACGACCCGCGCTTCGCCGGGCTGCTCGCCGCGTTCGACCCGGCCGCGGACGGCACCGGGCTGCGGGCGGTCGTGCTGGTCCGGGCCGAGCGGGTGAGCGACTCCTGCGGGTTCGCCGTCCCGTTCATGGACTACCGCTCCGACCGCGGGCTGCACGCCGAGTTCTTCGACCGCAAGGGCGAGGAGAAGTTCGGCGAGTACTGCGAGAGCAAGGACCACGTCGCCGTCAGCATCGACGGCCTGCCCTCGCTCCCCCTCCCGCTGCCGCCCCGGCCCGCCTGACCCGGACCCGGCAGGTCCGGGCGGGCGCGGCGTACCGTGGAGCCCGTCCCGCCGCCGACCCCGGAGTGCCGCCCGTGCCCCGCCCCCACGTCCTGCTGAGCGCCGCCGTCTCGATCGACGGACACCTCGACGACGCCTCCCCCGACCGGCTGCTGCTCTCCAACGCCGAGGACTTCGACCGGGTCGACGCACTGCGCGCCGACAGCGACGCGATCCTGGTCGGCGGCGGCACGCTGCGCGCCGACAACCCCCGGCTGCTGGTCAACTCGCCCGCCCGGCGTGCCGGGCGGCTCGCCGCCGGACACCCCGAGCACCCGCTCAAGGTCACCCTGAGCGCCAGTGGCCGACTCGACCCGGCGCTGCGGTTCTGGCACACCGGCGGCGCCAAGCTGGCCTTCACCACCGACGCCACCGCGCCCGCGCTGCGCGCCGCGCTGGCCGACGCGCCCGGCACCGAGGTGGTCGGGCTCGGCGGGTCCGTCCCGCTGGGCGCGGTGCTGGACGAGCTGGGCGCGCGCGGGGTCCGCCGGCTGATGGTCGAGGGCGGCGGCAGCGTGCACACCCGCTTCCTCGCCGAGGGCCTGGCCGACGAGCTGCAGCTGGCCGTCGCCCCGCTGCTGGTCGGCCAGGCGGACGCGCCGCGCTTCCTCTCCCCCGCCGCCTACCCCGGCGGCCCGACCCGCCGGATGCGCCTGCTGGAGGCACGTACCGTGGGGGACGTCGTCCTGCTGCGGTACGCCCCGAAGGAGTCCCCCGATGAGCACTGAGTCCGACCTGCGGTGGCTGCGGCACGCGATCGAACTCTCCCGGCGCTGCCCGCCCTCGGAGACCGCGTTCTCGGTCGGCGCGGTGGTCGTCGGCGCGGACGGCGCGGTGCTCGCCGAGGGCTTCAGCCGCGAGGTGGACGCCGTGAACCACGCCGAGGAGGCCGCCCTCGGCAAGCTGCCGGCCGGCGACCCGCGGCTGCGCGCCGCCACCCTCTACTCCACCCTGGAGCCCTGCGGGCAGCGCGCCTCCCGCCCGCACCCCTGCGCCGAGCTGATCGTCGCGGCCGGGGTGCCCCGGGTGGTGACGGCCTGGCGGGAGCCCGCGCTGTTCGTCGAGGCGTGCCGGGGCACCGCGCTGCTCGCCGCGGCGGGCGTCGAGGTGGTGGAGCTGCCGGAGCTGGCGGCGGAGGCCCGGGCGGTCAACGCGCACCTGGTGGGCTGAGGGCCGCACCCCCACGGGTTTTGTACGATTGAGGAACAAACACTCGTACCAGGTCTCCCGAGGAGCCCCGATGCCCGTCCTCACCCCGCCGGTCCGGGCCGTCCTGCTCGACATGGACGGCACCCTGGTCAACTCCGACGCCGTGGTCGAACGCTGCTGGCGCCGCTGGGCCGAGCGCAACGGCCTGGACGGGGACGCGATCATGCCCGTGGTGCACGGCCGCCAAGGCCACCTGACCATGGCCCTGCTGTTGCCCGACCGCCCGGTCGAGCAGAACCTCGCCGAGAACGCGGTGATGCTCGACGAGGAGTCCTCCGACACCGACGGCGTGGTCGAAGTCCCGGGCGCCGCGCGGCTGGTGGCCTCGCTGGCCGGGCTGCCGCACGCGCTGGTGACCTCAGCCGACGACCGGCTCGCCCGGGTCCGGATGGCCGCCGCCGGCGTACCGCTGCCGCCGCTGATGATCACCGCCGAGCAGGTCGGCGCCAGCAAGCCCGACCCGGAGGGCTTCCTGAAGGCCGCCGCCGAGTTGGGCGTCGCCCCCGCCGAGTGCCTGGTGCTGGAGGACTCCGAGGCGGGCATCGCCGCCGCCCGCGCCGCCGGGATGCCCGTCCTCGGCATCGGCCCGCGCGCGGCCGCCCACCGGCCCGACCACCACGTGGACGACCTCTCCGGGGTGACCGTCACCGCCGCCGGGGACGGCGGGCTGGTCGTCCGGCTGCCCTGACCCGCCGCACCGGTGCCGCACCGGTGCCGCACCGTCAGCGGGCCGGCTCGGCCGGGCCGGTGGGCCGCGAGGTCCGGCCGGCGCCGGGCCCCCGGCCCGGGAGCGCGGCCGCGGGCAGGGCCCCGCAGGCGGCGAACAGGGCGAGGGCGGGCAGCGCGTGCTGCGCCCCGACCCCGGCGGCGGTGGCGATGCCCAGGGTCGGGCCGATGTTCATCGCGGTCTGCTTCAACCCGCCGACGGCGCCCGCGTACCCGGGCGGGGCGTCGCCGACCACGCTGCCGGTCGCCGTCACCATCACCGCCGCGAACCCGGCCCCCAGCAACGCCGAGGCCACCCCCGTCGGCACCGGGACCGCCCCGCCGCCGCCCGGACCGGCCAGCCCGCCGATCCCCGCCACCAGCAGCAGGACGCCCGCCGAGGCCGTCCGGCGCGGCCCCCACCGGCCCAGTGCCCGGGCGGCGGCCGGCGCGCCCAGCACCATCAGCGCGGTCAGCGGCAGCATCCGCAGCGCGGCACCCAGCGGGCCGACGTGCAGGGCGTCCTGGAGCCGGAAGGTGGTGCGGAACAGGGTGCCGAACAGTCCGGCGGAGGACGCCAGCAGCAGCACCAGCGAAGCCGTCACCGGGCGGGAGCGGGCCACCGGACGCGGCACCACCGGCTCGGCGGCCCGCCGCTCGTGCACCACCAGGACGACCAACAGCCCCGCCGCGCAGGCGAGTTCGGGGACGCTGCCGGACCGGCCCCGGTCCGGGACGGCCGCCAGGGCGTGCACCAGGACGGCGAGCGCGGCCGCCAGCAGGGCCGCGCCGACCAGGTCGAGGCGCCGGGCCCGGCCCTCGACCGGCGGCGGGCGCAGCGCCAGCGCCATCGCCGCGATCAGCACCGCCACCGGCAGGTTGATCCAGAACACCGCCCGCCAGCCGAACGCGTCGACCAGGACGCCGCCCAGCAGCGGCCCCGCGCCGGCCGCGACCGCGATCGCGCCCGTCCGCACGGCGATCGCCCGGCCCAGCCGCTCCGGCGGGCAGCACAGCCGCAGCAGCGCGAGCGTCCCCGGCTGCAGCAGCGCGCCGAACGCGCCCTGGGCGACCCGGAGTCCGACCACCCAGCCGACCGTCGGGGCCAGCGCGATCGCGGCCGAGGACGCGCCGAACCCGAGCACGCCCGCCAGCAGCGTCCGGCAGTGCCCGTACCGGTCGCCGATCCGGCCCGCGACCACCAGCAGGGCCGCGACGGCGACCAGGTAGCCGGTGCTGGTCCACTGCAACTCGGCGGTGCTCGCGGCGAGTTCGCGCCGCATCGCGGGCTGGGCGATCAGCAGCACGGTGCCGTCCAGCGCCACCAGCATCGCGGCGGCGGCGCTCACCGGCAGTGCGAGCCGGCTCATCGCGCCCCGCCCAGGTGGGCCGCCAGCACCGCGTCCAGCAGCTCCCCCTCGCGGCCCTCCCCGAGCATCAGCCGGGTGCTCCCCCAGCCCTGCAGCTGGGCCAGCCCGTGCAGGTTCGCCCAGAGCGCGGCCGCCACCACCGGGGCGCGCCCCGCGTCCCCCGTGCACTCCCCCACCAGACGCGCCATCTCCGCGAACAGCGGCCCGGTCTCCTCCCGCAGCCGGGGCCCGTCCGCCTCCTGCCCGTCGCCGTTCAGCAGGTCGTGACGGAACATCAGCTCGTACATGCCGCGCCGCTCGTCCGCAAACCCCAGGTACGCCCGGGCGATCCCCGCCAACTGCCCCCGCGCGTCCGCCGCCCCGACCTCCGCGAACCGCGCCGCCAACTCCGCGAACCCGCGCCGCGCCACCGCCGACAGCAACTCCCGGTGCGTCGGGAAGTACCGCCGCGGCGCCCCGTGCGACACCCCGGCCCGCCGCGCGATCTCCCGCAGCCCCACCGCCCCCGACCCCTCGGCCAGCACCAACTCCACCCCGGCATCCACCAGGCGCTCCCGGAGGGACTCTCCCGCATCGCTCATAGACACTGTCTACCAGCCCCGCGCAGACACTGTCTACGGCTAGACTCGGGCCATGACCTCACTGCCCGACTGGATGCGCCCGCCCCGCGCGGAAGGCTGGTTCGCGGAGGATCTCGACCGCCTCCCGGAGGCGCCCCGGCACACCGAACTGATCGACGGAGCGCTCGTCTTCATGATGTCGCCGCAGAGGTGGTGGCACGGCCACCTCGTCACCATGCTCACCGTCGCTCTCATGGAGCAGGCGCCCGCCGACACAAGAGTCGGCCGCGAAATGACCATCAAGCTGGACCCGCGCAACCGCCCCGAACCGGACCTGTTGGTGACGACCGCCGATTTCGACGGCGACCGCACCTGGTTCGCCCCCGAGGACGTCCAACTCGTCATCGAGGTCGTCTCCCCCGAGTCCGCCCACCGCGACCGCACAGTAAAACTTCGCAAGTACGCAGAAGCCGGCATCCCGCACTACTGGCGCATCGAGGACGAGGACGGCGCACCCGTCGTCCACGTCTACGAGCTCGACGAGCCCACCCGCAGCTACGCACCGGCCGGGATCTTCCGCGGCACTCTCAGCCGCCCGGTGCCCTTCGGGATCGAACTGGACCTCGCCCGGCTGACGCCGCGGCCGCGGTCCTGAGCAGTGAACGGCGAAGGGACCGCCCCCGGTTGGGAGCGGTCCCTCGTGCGTGCCGATGGGGCGTCAGACGTTGAAGCGGAACTCGACGACGTCACCGTCCTGCATGACGTAGTCCTTGCCCTCGATGCGGGCCTTGCCCTTGGCGCGGGCTTCGGCGGTGGAGCCGGTTTCGACGAGGTCGGTGAAGGCGATGACCTCGGCCTTGATGAAGCCCTTCTGGAAGTCGGTGTGGATGACGCCGGCGGCCTCGGGGGCGGTGGCGCCCTTCTTGATGGTCCAGGCGCGGGATTCCTTGGGGCCGGCGGTGAGGTAGGTCTGCAGGCCGAGGGTGTCGAAGCCGACGCGGGCGAGGGTGGCGAGGCCGGGCTCCTCCTGGCCCATGGACTGGAGGAGTTCGAGGGCCTCGGCGTCGTCGAGCTCGATCAGCTCGGACTCGATCTTGGCGTTGAGGAAGATGGCCTCGGCGGGGGCGACCAGGGCGCGCTGGGCGTTCTTGAAGTCCTCGTCGGAGAGCTCGTCCTCGTCCACGTTGAAGACGTAGAGGAAGGGCTTGGCGGTGAGGAGGTGCAGCTCGCGGATCGGGGTGGTGTCGAACCCGGCCTCGAAGAGGGTCTTGCCGGTCTCCAGGACGGCCTGCGCGGCCTCGGCGGCGGCCAGGACGGGGGCGGTCTCCTTCTTGAGGCGCGCCTCCTTCTGGAGCCGGGGCAGGACCTTCTCGACGGTCTGGAGGTCGGCGAGGATCAGCTCGGTGTGGATGGTCTCGATGTCGTCCTTGGGGGACACCTTGCCGTCCACGTGCACCACGTCGGGGTCGGTGAAGGCCCGCACGACCTGGCAGATGGCGTCCGACTCGCGGATGTTGGCGAGGAACTTGTTGCCCAGGCCCTCGCCCTCGCTGGCGCCGCGCACGATGCCGGCGATGTCGACGAAGTCGACGGTGGCCGGGAGGATGCGCTGCGAGCCGAAGATCTCGGCGAGCTTGGTCAGCCGCTCGTCCGGGACGCCGACGACGCCGACGTTGGGCTCGATGGTGGCGAACGGGTAGTTGGCCGCCAGCACGTCGTTCTTGGTCAGGGCGTTGAACAGGGTCGACTTGCCGACGTTCGGCAGGCCGACGATTCCGATCGTGAGCGACATGGAGAGTGGTGTCCCGTGGCTTGGAGGGCTTCGAGGTGACCCGTGCGGGCCGATCCCCCAGTCTACGGGGCCTGCGGGGGCCCGACGGCAGCACGGTGGGGCGCGCGACGGACGGACACGGACAATTCCTCGGGGGCCATTACAGACGGTGTCGATGATCGGACCGTACGTTGGTCGGGTGGAGCAGAGAGTCCGTACCCAGCCGCCAGGGCCGCGAAGGCGTCCGCCCGGGCGCGGCGCGGCCGAGGCCGCAGTCCCCGAGCAGAGCGGGCCCCCCGAGTCCCGGTTGCGGACGGCCTCCGGGGGCCGGGCCGGGCCGCCGGTGCAGCAGGTGGTGCAGCGGCTGCTGACGGCCCGTCGGTCGCGCGGCCCCGGCACCGGCACCGGCGGCGGGCGTCCGGCCCGGCTGACGGCGGTGGGCACCGGGGTGGTCGCGGTGGCCGGGACGCTGGCGGCGGCGGGGCTGGACCGGCTGCTGTTCGGCGGGCTCGGGGTGCTGTTCGGGCTCGGCTATCTGGTGGTGTGCTTCCAGCTGGCCGTGCGGGTGCGGTACCCGGACCTGCCGGCGGCGCCGATCTGCGGGCCGATCGCCTTCGCGGCGGCGCTGGTGCTGCTGCAGCCGTCCACCGCGCAGGGGATCACCGGCCAGCTGGTGTCGCTGGCCGGCGGCCTGGCGCTGCGGGCGGGCTGGCTGTTCACCGGCACCGGCCTGGCCGGTGCGATCGTCACCGCGCGTTACCTCGCCCAGCGCCGCCGGCACCGCGCGCCCGCCGCCCGCCGCTCCTCCTGACGGCGGCGGGCGGAGCGGCGGACCGGCTCAGCCCCGGCCCGCGGCCATCGCCGCGCCGACGATGCCCGCGTCGTTGCGGAGTTCGGCCGGGACGACCTCGGCCCGGCGCTCCCTGAGCAGCGGCAGGAACTTCTCGTGCTTGCGGCTGACCCCGCCGCCGACGATCACCAGCTGCGGGGAGAAGAGCTTCTCGACCAGGTCGAGGTACTCGTCGACCCGCTCGGCCCAGGCGGCCCAGCTGAGGTCGTGGCGCTCCTTGGCGGCGGAGGAGGCGCGCCGTTCGGCGTCCTTGCCGCGCAGCTCCAGGTGGCCGAGCTCGGTGTTGGGGACGAGCACCCCGTCGGAGAACAGGGCGCTGCCGATGCCGGTGCCGAAGGTCAGCAGCAGCACCACGCCGGGGCGGCCGCGCCCGGCGCCGTGGGTGACCTCGGCGATGCCGGCCGCGTCGGCGTCGTTGACCACGGTGGCGGGCAGGCCGAGCGCCTCGGTGAAGCGGGCGGCGGCGTCCAGGCCGACCCAGCCCTTGTCGACGTTGGCGGCGGTGGTGGTCCGGCCGGCCACGACCACGCCGGGGAAGGTCAGGCCGACCGGCCCCCGGTGGTCGAAGTGCCGGACGACCTCGCAGACGGCGTCGATCACCGCGTCCGGCTCGGAGGGCTGCGGGGTGAGCACCTTGTGGCGCTCCCGGGCGAGCACGCCCCGCTCCAGGTCGACCGGGGCGCCCTTGATGCCCGAGCCGCCGATGTCCACGCCGAAGAGCGTCGTCACTGCTGTCGCCTCCCGTACCGCGCCGGTGCCGCCGGGGGCGCCCGCCGCCCACCGGCCTTCGCACCAACGTACGGGTGCGCGGGGGGCGGCGCAGCCGTTCCCGAGCCGCGGGCCGTCCGCACGGGCGACGCCCGGGCCTCCTGGCGGGGGTCCGGGCGTCGGGCGGTGACGGGGGGTCAGAGCTTGCCGGCGGCCTCGGCGCGCAGGTCGCGGCGGAGCTCCTTGGGGAGCGAGAAGGTGAGGTGCTCCTCGGCGGTCTTGACGATCCGGACGTCCTCGAAGCCGTGCGAGGCGAGCAGTTCGAGCACGCCGTCGACCAGGATCTCCGGCACCGAGGCGCCGCTGGTCAGGCCGACCGTGGTGACGCCCTCCAGCCAGGCCGGGTCGATCTCCTCGGCGAAGTCGACCAGGTGGGCGGCCTTGGCGCCGTACTCGAGGCCGACCTCGACCAGGCGGACCGAGTTGGAGGAGTTCTTGGAGCCGACCACGATCAGCAGGTCGGCCTCGGGGGCGAGCTGCTTGACCGCGACCTGGCGGTTCTGGGTGGCGTAGCAGATGTCGTCGCTGGGCGGGGAGACCAGCAGCGGGAAGCGCTCCTTGAGGGCGCCGACGGTCTCCATCGTCTCGTCCACCGACAGGGTGGTCTGGGAGAGCCAGACCAGCTTGGACTCGTCGCGGACGGTGACGTTGGCGACGTCCGCGGCGCCGTCCACCAGGTGGATCCGCTCCGGGGCCTCGCCCATCGTGCCGACGACCTCCTCGTGGCCCTCGTGGCCGATCAGCAGGATGTCGTAGTCCTCGTCGGCGAACCGGCGGGCCTCCTTGTGCACCTTGGTGACCAGCGGGCAGGTGGCGTCGATGGTGGCGAGCTTGCCGGCCTCGGCCTCGTCGTGCACGGACGGGGCCACGCCGTGCGCGGAGAACACCACGATCGCGCCCTCGGGCACCTCCTCCGTCTCGTCGACGAAGATCGCGCCCTGTCGCTCCAGGGTCTGCACGACGTACTTGTTGTGGACGATCTGCTTGCGGACGTAGATGGGCGCCCCGTACTGCTCAAGGGCCTTCTCCACGGCGATCACGGCGCGGTCGACACCCGCGCAGTAGCCACGGGGGGCGGCGAGCAGGACACGGCGCTGAGCACTGGTGGACATGGCCCCATCGTACGGGCGAGTCCCGGGGCCGCGGTTCCCCGCGTCCCGGTTTCCCGCTCGCCCGGTTCCCCCGGGACGTCCTCGGCTGCGGCTAGCCTCGGGACATGGCCAATGCGAGCAGTCCCGAAGCGCCCCTGCCGGTGGGGAAGGTCTCGGCGTTGATCGGCGGGTGGGTCGACCGGCTGGGCGAGGTGTGGGTGGAGGGGCAGATCGCGCAGCTGTCCCGGCGGCCGGGGGCGGGCATGGTGTTCCTGACGCTGCGTGACCCGGAGCGGGACGTCTCGCTGACGGTGACCTGCTTCCGGCAGGTGTTCGAGCAGGTCGCGGAGGCCGTCCAGGAGGGCTCCCGGGTGATCGTGCTGGCGAAGCCGGAGTGGTACGCGGCGCGCGGCAGCCTGTCACTGCGGGCGTCCGAGATCCGGCTGGTCGGGTTGGGCGAACTGCTGGCCCGGCTGGAGCAGTTGAAGCGCCGGCTGTTCGCCGAGGGCCTGTTCGAGGAGGGGCGGAAGAAGCCGCTGCCGTTCCTGCCGGGCTGCGTGGGGCTGGTGACGGGCCGGGGCTCGGCGGCCGAGCGGGACGTGCTGGAGAACGCCCGGCGGCGCTGGCCGGCGGTGCGCTTCGAGGTGCGGAACGTGCCGGTGCAGGGGCCGCAGGCGGTGGCCGGGGTGTGCGCGGCGGTGCGGGAGCTGGACGCGCTGCCGGAGGTCGAGGTGATCGTGGTGGCCCGCGGCGGCGGCAGCGTGGAGGACCTGCTGCCGTTCTCCGACGAGGAGTTGGTGCGGACGGTGGCGGCGGCCCGGACGCCGGTGGTGAGCGCGATCGGGCACGAGCCGGACCAGCCGCTGCTGGACTTCGTCGCGGACTTCCGGGCGTCCACGCCGACGGACGCGGCGAAGCGGGTGGTGCCGGACGTCGGCGAGGAGCTGGCCCGGGTGCGGCAGTTGCGGGACCGGGCCCGCCGGTCGGTGCTGCACCGGGTGGAGCGGGAGCGGGCGGGGCTGGCCGCGGTGCGCAGCCGGCCGGCCCTGGCGGCGCCGACCGAGGCGGTGGCGGCGCGCGGCGCCGAGGTGACGGCGCTGCTGGAGCGGGCCCGCCGGGTGCTGGGGCACCGGCTGGACCACGCGGAGACCGACCTGGGGCACGCGCTGGCCCGGGTGGTGGCGCTGTCGCCGCTGGCCACCCTGGAGCGCGGGTACGCGGTGCTGCGGAAGGCGGACGGCACGGTGGTGACGGACCCGGCGCAGGTCGCGGACGGCGAGGCACTGCGGGCCCGGGTGGCGGGCGGCAGCCTCGACCTGCGGGCGGGGACCGAGGACGGGGACTGACGGCGGACGGGCGGGGCTGGCGAGGCGTCGGACCGGCTCGCGGGGGGCTCCACGAGCCCCCTCTCCGCGGGCGAATCCGGGCGTTTCGCCGCCAATACCCGCGAACCGCTTGCTCCGGGTCGAACCGGCTCCTACTGTGACGGGCCTTCCCTTTTCCGGAGCTTCCCGGAGGTCGGCATGGCTGGTTCCCCGTCCGCGAGACCGGCGGCGACGCCCGCGCTGATCGAGGCAGCCCGGGCCGGGGACCGCGCGGCCTGGACGGACATCTACCGCTGCTACCACGGCGCGGTGCTGGCGTACCTGCTGCGCCGGACCGGTTCCCGCCCGCTGGCCGAGGACCTGGCCCAGGACACCTTCGTCCGGGCGATGGCGGGCATCCGCGGCTTCCGCTGGACCGGCGCGGACTTCGGCGCCTGGCTGTTCACGATCGCCCGCAACGTGCTGCTGGACCACGAGAAGCGGCGCTCCACCCGCCGGGAGCGGGCGGTCGCGGCGGTCGCCGACCGCGATTCGGGCGTCCGGGTGGAGGAGGCGGTGATCGCGGCGGCGGAGGCGGCCCGGGTGGACGCGGCGCTGGCGGTGCTGAACGAGCGCCAGCGGGCGGTGCTGCGGCTGCGGTACTGGGACGGGCTCAGCTCGCCGGAGATCGCGGACCGGATCGGGCTGCGGGTGGGCGCGGTGAAGACGCTGACGTACCGGGCCAGGCTGAACCTGCGCCGTTCGCTGGCCCGGTGACGGGCCGTCAGTCCTGGTCGAGCGGCCGCTGCCGGGAGAGCGGGGTGGAGTGCTCGCGGAAGCCGAGGCTCCGGTAGAGCGCCTCGCCGCCCTCGGTGGCGTGCAGGTCGACCCGGGTGGCGCGGTGGGCGTCGAACCAGGCGAGCAGGGCCTCGGTGCAGGCCCGGGCGTGGCCGCGGCCGCGGTGGGCGGGGTCGGTGCTGATGTTGAAGACGAAGCCGAACCGGCCCTCGGGGTGGCCGGGGGCGGGCAGCCGCTGCTCCAGGGTGCCGATGGCGCAGCTCGCCAGTCGGCCGGGCCGTTCCGGGTCGTCGACCACGTACGCCTGCATGCGGCGCTCCGGCTCGGCGAGCGCGCGGGCCAGCTCCCGGCGGGCCGTCTCCTGCCAGGGTCCGGGGCGGGCCGCGCCCTGCATCGACTCGAACATCAGCGTGCGGAGTCGGACCAGTTCGTCCGCGTCCGCGGGCCCGGCCGGGCGTGGAGTGCTCATGTCCGGCAGCGTAGGACGGGGCGCAAGGGGTTTGTCGGGTCGAGCGCCTACCCTGGCGGCATGGCAGATCAGCGGGGTGGCGCGGCGGAGTCGGAGCGGGCGCCCGGGTACGAGCAGGCGCGGGACGAACTGCTGGAGGTGGTCCGGCGGTTGGAGAACGGCGGGACGACGCTGGAGGAGTCGCTGGCGCTGTGGGAGCGCGGCGAGGAGCTGGCGAAGGTCTGCCAGCGCTGGCTGGACGGCGCCCGGGCCCGGTTGGACGCGGCGCTGGCCGCGGAGGAGCCCGCCGGGGAGTGAGCGCGGCCCGGGTGTGATCCGGATCACCGTCGGGCCCGGGAATGGTTTAAGTTTCATCGAAGTTGGAACCGTCCGTACGGCCACCGCGCCGCACCGACCCCGGACCCCGTTCCCGCTCTGCGAAGGACACCGAATCATGACCCTGGCCCTCGACGCCGCCGCCCAGGACCTGCTGTTCCGCGAGGCCCGCACCGCCAACACCTTCTCGGACGAGCCGGTCGGCGACGAGCAGATCCAGGCCGTCTACGACCTGGTGAAGTACGGCCCGACCGCGTTCAACCAGCAGCCGCTGCGGATCGTCCTGGTCCGCTCCGAGGAGGGCCGCGCCCGCCTGGTCGAGCACATGGCGGACGGCAACAAGGCGAAGACCTCGACCGCGCCGCTGGTCGCGATCCTGGCCGCGGACAACGAGTTCCACGAGGAGCTCCCGTCCCAGCTGCCGCACTTCCCGCAGGCCAAGGAGATGTTCTTCAGCGAGCGCTCGGTCCGCGAGTCCTCGGCGACCCTGAACGGCGCCCTGCAGGCCGCGTACTTCATCATCGGCGTCCGCGCCGCCGGCCTGGCCGCCGGCCCGATGACCGGCTACGACGCCGCGGGCATCAACAAGGAGTTCTTCGCCGACGGCGAGCACTCGGTGCTGGCCGTGGTCAACATCGGCAAGCCGGGCGAGGACGCCTGGTTCCCGCGCGGCCCGCGCCTGGCCTACGACGAGGTCGTCACCACCGTCTGAGCCCGGTGACAGCGAAGGCCCCCGCCGTTCCCGGCGGGGGCCTTCCGCGTGCCCGGCGCTACTTGAGCGAGCGGGCCAGTTCGGCCAGTTCCTCGTACGAGGCGGTGCCGGTGAGCACCGTGGTGCCGGTGCCGCCGGCCGGGCGGGTCAGCGCCCGGTAGCGGTCGCCCTGCACCCGCTGCCACTCCTGGCCGTCCACCGTGACGGTGCCGTCCGGCTTGCCGCCGGGGACGTTGGCGGAGACCACGTCGGCGGGCCGGTCGTTGCTCTGCTCGACCGCCGCGTACTGGCCGGAGGCGGTGCTCAGGCCCAGGTGCCAGAGCGCGTGGCCCTTGTCGCCGGGGCTGTACGTGACCGAGGTGGCCTGCCAGCCCGCGGGGAGCGGCTGCGGGCCGAGCAGCGGGTACGGGGCGGCCCGCCTGGCCGAGGAGAGCTCGGCCTGGAAGGGCACCGGGTGCACTCCGCCGTTCTTCTCGTCGGCGCCGGGGATGCTGAAGTACGCCACCACGACCACGACGCCGACCGCCGCCATCGACAGGACCATGTCCCGGACCGACTGGCGGTTGCGCTTGCTGCTGTCTGCCACCCGCCCATGGTAGGCGGCGCTTATCCCGGCCCCGCCCGCGGGCCGCCGCGGCGGGGTTCGCCGCCGGGCGCGAGGAGTGCGCCACAGACACCCGTCCGACCTGCCGATACGATCGCAGCAACCCTCATTGCAGCGCCGGTGGCCCTCCGTGTCCCGACGCTGACCGGCCGTCGCGTACAGAGAGGTAACGACGATGACCACGCAGTACCCGCACCACCTTCCCCGCTCCCTTGAGGTCGCGCCGGAAGCCCCCGACCGGAACCTCGCCCTGGAGCTGGTCCGGGTGACCGAGGCCGCCGCGATGGCCGCGGGCCGCTGGGTCGGCCGGGGCGACAAGAACGGTGCCGACGGCGCGGCCGTGAAGGCGATGCGCACCCTGGTCTCGACCGTCTCGATGAACGGCGTCGTCGTCATCGGCGAGGGCGAGAAGGACGAAGCCCCGATGCTGTACAACGGCGAGCGGGTCGGCGACGGCACCGGCGCCGAGTGCGACGTGGCCGTGGACCCGGTGGACGGCACCACGCTGACCGCCAAGGGCATGAACAACGCGGTGGCGGTCCTCGCGGTGGCCGACCGCGGCACCATGTTCGACCCCAGCGCGGTCTTCTACATGGACAAGCTGGTCTGCGGCCCCGAGGCCGCCGACTACGTCGACATCACCGCCCCGCCGGCCGTCAACATCCGCCGGGTCGCCAAGGCCAAGGGCTCCGCCGTCGAGGACGTCACCGTCGTCGTCCTGGACCGGCCCCGGCACGAGGGCCTGGTCCGGGAGATCCGCGAGGCGGGCGCCCGGATCAAGTTCATCTCGGACGGCGACGTGGCCGGCGCGATCATGGCTGCCCGCGAGGAGACCGGCGTCGACCTGCTGATGGGCGTCGGCGGCACCCCGGAGGGCATCATCGCGGCCTGCGCGATGAAGTGCATGGGCGGCGTCATCCAGGGCCGGCTCTGGCCCAAGGACGCGGCGGAGCGCCAGAAGGCGCTGGACGCCGGGCACGACCTGGACCGGGTGCTGACCACCGACGACCTGGTCAGCGGCGAGAACGTGTTCTTCGTCGCCACCGGCATCACGGACGGCGAGCTGCTGCGCGGCGTCCACTACCGCCAGGAGACCGCCACCACCTCGTCGCTGGTGATGCGCTCCAAGAGCGGGACGATCCGCCGGATCGACTCGACCCACAAGCTGTCCAAGCTGCGGGCCTACAGCGCGATCGACTTCGACCGCGCGAACTGAGCCGCGCCGCCGGGGGCGCGGGGAGCCGCGCGGCCGAGGTGCTCCTCCGCTGCGCGCGGCTCCCCGCGCCCCCGGTTCCGCGTCCTCAGCCGGCTATGCGGGTCGGGACCGGCACCCGGATCTCGGTCTCGCGGCGCCGGCGCCTGGTGAGCACCACCCGGCGCTCGGCGGCGGTGAGGCCGCCCCAGACGCCGTAGGGCTCGGGCTGGGCGAGGGCGTGCTCGCGGCACTCCAGCAGGACCGGGCAGCGGGCGCAGACCCGCTTGGCGTGCTCCTCGCGGGAGAGCCGGGCGGCCGTGGGCTCCTTGGAGGGGGCGAAGAACAGTCCGGCCTCGTCCCTGCGGCAGGCGGCGGAGGTGTGCCAGGGGCTGTCGTCCAGCTCCGGCGGCGCCGCGGGGCGGCGGGCGGCGGCGGTGGCGCTGGACTCGATCGGATGCAGCACGGTGACTCCTGACCGGGATCAGAGGCTCGGGGGCGGTGTCGCTCCCCGGGCGGCTGCCCCGTGCTCCCTCGCTGTGGCGCCGTCGTCGCCGACCCGCGGGGTCACAGCCGTACAGGGAACGTTGTGGCTGGGGAACTACCCCGCCGCCCCGGGATTCATGCACACCGCACGCAACCGACTACAGCCTGCACTCGGGGCAACGTCGAGTGCCGCCGGGCGGATTGACGCCCCGTCACGTTTCCGCAGCTCAGTGGTCCAGCTGTCGGCGGACCCACTCCTTGAGCTGCTTGCCGCGGCGCGGCCGGGCCTCGACGCCGCCGAACACCGCGGCGCCCTTGATCCGGACCACCGGCGCGTGCGGGTCGGCCGAGGTCTGCTCGCGGACCTCGAAACCGCCGAAGATGCCGGTGCCGCCGCCGTGCAGGCTGACGTTCTCGGGCACCCGGACCTCGACGCCGCCGAACACCGCGACCACCTCGATGACCACCTCGGGGGACTCGAAGACCGCGTCGGTGAGGTCGATCTCGACACCGCCGAACACCGCGACGGCCTTGAGGCGGGAGCCCACCCGCCAGCGGCCCTTGCGGACGGCGGCACCGAACACCGCGACCATCGACGGCGACTCGGCCCGGGCCGGCGGCAGCGCGGGCCCGGCGGCGGGGGCCGCCAGCGGGGGCTTGCTCAGGTCGTGGCGGATCGGCCCGGGGTGGCTGGGCAGGTCGCGGGTGAGCGGCTCCAACTCGCCGAAGGTGCGGGCGTTGTAGGCGGCCTCGACCCGTTCGGCGTGCTCGTCGGCGGTGAGCCGGCCCTCCGCGTAGGCGTCGCGGAGCAGGTCGGCGACCCGTTCGCGGTCCGCGTCGGCGGCCCGGAGTTCGGCGGCGAGGTCGGTGGCGGGCGCCTTCACGGGCGCCTCGGCGGGCGCGTTCTTCTGCATCGGGGCGGGCTGCTGGCCCTGCGGTTCCTGGGCGGGAGAGTTGTCCACGTCACAAGCCTAGCGAGCCCGTCCGCGGCCCGAACGCCGGTTCGACGCAATGGGCGTGACCCCGGTCACGCGGGCGGCCCCGGGCACGGCCGGACCCCCGGGTGCGCCTAACCTGGAGGGTGCCTCGTCGACGACGCCGAAAGAACTGAAGGATCTCCCCATGGCCCCAGAGTTCGCCTACCGCGACCTGCTCCCGCTCGGTTCGGACACCACGCCGTACCGCAAGCTCACTTCCGAGGGCGTCTCGACCTTCGAGGCGGGCGGCCGCACCTTCCTGCAGGTGGAGCCGGAGGCGCTGCGGCTGCTCACCGCCGAGGCGATGCACGACATCTCGCACTACCTGCGCCCGGCGCACCTGGCGCAGCTGCGCCGCATCCTGGACGACCCGGAGGCCAGCCCGAACGACCGGTTCGTGGCGCTGGACCTGCTGAAGAACGTCAACATCTCGGCCGGCGGCATCCTGCCGATGTGCCAGGACACCGGCACCGCGATCGTGATGGGCAAGCGCGGCCAGCACGTGCTGACCTCCGGCCAGGACGAGTCGGCGATCGCCCGCGGCGTGTTCGACGCCTACACGAAGCTGAACCTGCGGTACTCCCAGATGGCCCCGGTGACCATGTGGGACGAGAAGAACACCGGCAACAACCTGCCGGCCCAGATCGAGCTGTACGCCACCGACGGGGACGCCTACAAGTTCCTGTTCATGGCGAAGGGCGGCGGCTCGGCCAACAAGTCGTACCTGTACCAGGAGACCAAGGCGATCCTCAACGAGGCGTCGATGCTCACCTTCCTGGAGCAGAAGATCCGTTCGCTGGGCACCGCGGCCTGCCCGCCGTACCACCTGGCGATCGTGGTCGGCGGCACCAGCGCCGAGTTCGCCCTGAAGACCGCGAAGTACGCGTCCGCGCACTACCTGGACAACCTGCCGACCGGCGGCGACGCGAAGACCGGGCACGGCTTCCGCGACCTGGAGCTGGAGCAGAAGGTCTTCGAGCTGACCCAGAAGATCGGCATCGGCGCGCAGTTCGGCGGCAAGTACTTCTGCCACGACGTGCGCGTCATCCGGCTGCCGCGGCACGGCGCCTCGCTGCCGGTCGCGATGGCCGTCTCCTGCTCGGCCGACCGCCAGGCGCTGGGCAAGATCACCGCCGAGGGCGTGTTCCTGGAGCAGCTGGAGACCGACCCGGCGAAGTACCTGCCGGAGACCACCGACGAGCACCTGAACGACGACGTGGTGCGGATCGACCTGAACCGCCCGATGGCCGAGGTCCGGGCCGAGCTGTCCCGGTACCCGGTGAAGACCCGGCTCTCGCTCACCGGCACGCTGGTGGTGGCCCGCGACATCGCGCACGCCAAGATCAAGGAGCGCCTCGACGCCGGCCAGGGCATGCCGCAGTACCTGAAGGACCACCCGGTGTACTACGCGGGCCCGGCGAAGACCCCCGAGGGCTACGCGTCCGGCTCGTTCGGCCCGACCACGGCCGGCCGGATGGACTCCTACGTCGACCAGTTCCAGGCGGCGGGCGGCTCGATGGTGATGCTGGCCAAGGGCAACCGCTCCCAGCAGGTCACCAAGGCGTGCAACGAGCACGGCGGCTTCTACCTGGGCTCGATCGGCGGCCCGGCGGCCCGCCTCGCGCAGGACTGCATCAAGAAGGTCGAGGTGCTGGAGTACCCGGAGCTCGGCATGGAGGCGGTCTGGCGGATCGAGGTGGAGGACTTCCCGGCGTTCATCGTGGTGGACGACAAGGGCAACGACTTCTTCGCCGAGGTCACCGACGGCCCGCTGATCACCAGCCTGCGGGTGCGCTCCGCGGAGTGACGCCGACCGCCCGCCGAAACGGGACGAGCCCCGGCCGGTGAGGGTCGGGGCTCGTTCTGGTGCGGTGGCCGGGACGTGCGGTCACGGGCAGTTGTTGATGCTGCCGAGGGGTTCGAAGACCTCGCCGTCCTTCGGCTGCCCGACGGCGGGCACGGCGGCGGGAGCGGGCTCCTCGGCCAGCACCTCCAGGGCGTGCTCGATCGAGTTCGGGTCGGCCGGAGCGGCGGTGTGCTCGACCGGGGCCGGGGTCTGCCCGGCCTCGGGAACGGTGGTGGTGTCATCGGCCATGGGGTGGGCCGCCTTTCAGCTGGCTGAGGGGTGTGGATCACCCGGGAGACTGCTCTCCCGGCCTGCGGCCAGTATCGTAGGCGACGCTAAATGTCTTATAAACGCCCCACCGCGCATCCGCTTGGTGGACGTTTGCGAGCTGCCTCATAAGCTGACCCACCCACACGACGGGTGCCGGCGTGGGGAACAGACGGTTCATCGGCCACAGGGGAGGACATGGAGCTTCAGAGCACGCGCTCCGCAGACGCGTTGCGCTTCCAAGTGCTCGGGCCGGTCCAGGCGTGGCGGGGCGACACCCAGCTGGCCCTCGGGTCGCCCCAGCAGCAGGCGGTGCTGGTGGCACTGCTGCTCGGCGAGGGTCGCCCGGTGACCACCGACGACCTGGTGGACGGCATCTGGGGGGACCGGACCCCGCCACAGGCGGTGGCCGCCCTGCGCACCTACATCTCCCGGCTCCGCTCGGTGCTGGAGCCGAACCGCGCCGTCCGCAAGCCCGCCGAGGTGCTGGTGTCGGTCAGCGACGGCTACGCGCTGCGGGTCCCGGACGGGGCGCTGGACCTGGTGGTCTTCGAGCAGCGGGTCGGCGAGGCCGCCGCGGCCCGGTCCGACGGCGGCTTCCGGGCCGCCCACGACGGGCTGATGGCCGCGCTCGACCTGTGGCGCGGCCGTCCGCTGCCGGGCGTGCCCGGCCCCTACGCCGAGGCGCAGCGCGGCCGGTTGACGGAGCGCCGGCTCGCGGTCGCCGAGGAGCGGTGCGCGCTGGCGCTGGAGATCGGCCTGCACGCCGACGTGGTGTCGGAGCTGAACGCGCTGTCCGCCGCGCACCCGCTGCGCGAGCGGCTGCGCGAGCTGCTGATGCTGGCGCTGTACCGGAGCGGCCGGCAGGCCGAGTCGCTCGGCGTCTACGCGGACACCCGCAAGCTGCTGATCGAGGAGCTGGGCGTCGAGCCGGGCACCGCGCTGGCGGCGATGCACGCCCGCATCCTGGCCGGCGACCCCGAGCTGATGGCGGTGCTGGCTGCTCCGGCGAAGCCCGCCGAGGAGCCGGCGGCGTTCGTGCCGCCCGCCCAACTGCCCGCCGACGTATCGGACTTCAGCGGTCGCGGCAAGATCGTCAACGAGCTGCGGGACGTCCTGCGGGCGGGTTCCGGCCAAGCCGTGGTGGTGACCTCGCTGGCCGGCATCGGCGGCGTCGGCAAGACCACCCTGGCGGTGCACGTCGCGCACACCCTGCGGCCGGACTTCCCGGACGGGCAGCTGTACGTGGACCTGCGCGGCGCGGGCGCGTCCCCGGCCGACCCGGCCGTGGTGCTCGGCGACTTCCTGCACGCGCTCGGCACGCCCGACGCGCCGGACTCGCTGGACCAGCGCGCCGCGCTGTACCGCTCGCTGCTGGCCGACAAGCGGATGCTGATCCTGCTCGACAACGCCCGCGACGCCCGGCAGTTGCGGCCGCTGATCCCCGGCGTCTCCGGCAACGCGGTGATGGTGACCAGCCGCTCCCGGCTGGCCGAGATCCCCGGCGCGCACCTGGTGGACATCGAGGAGCTGACCCCGGACGAGGCGCTGGCGCTGTTCTCGGCGATCGTCGGGGCCGAGCGGGTGGGCGCCGAGCCGGAGGCCGCACTGCAGGTGGTGACCTCCTGCGGGTTCCTGCCGCTGGCGGTCCGGATCGCCGCCGCCCGGCTGGCCAGCCGGCCGCGCTGGAGCGTCTCCGACCTGGCCCGGCGGTTAGCGGACCAGCGCAACCGGCTCCAGGAGCTCCAGCTCGGCAACCTCGCCGTGGAGACCACCCTGGGGCTCGGTTACGCCCAGCTCCGCCCGGAGGAGGCCCGCGCCTTCCGGCTGCTGGCCCTGGTCGACTCGCCCGACCTGCCGCTGGCGGCGGTCGCGGCGCTGCTCGGCGCGCCCGAGCAGGAGGCCGAGGACCTGGCGGAGGCCCTGGTCGAGGCCAACATGCTGGAGTGCTTCACCCCCGGCCGCTACCGCTACCACGACCTGCTGCGGCTGTACGCCCAGCGGCAGAACGCCAAGCTCGACGACACCGCGGAGCAGCAGGCGGCCCTGCTGCGGCTGCTCGACCTGCTGAACGCCACCATGCAGCACGCGGTGCGGGTGATCGAGCCGGACGACCGGCCGGTCGAGTCGCTGCACACCACGGTCGCGGCCGGGCAGGACTTCCCGGACGGCGGCGCGGCCCGCGAGTGGCTGCGCGCCGAGACGGCCGTGCTGCTGAGCAGTGTCGAGGCCGCGGCCGGCGCGCCACTGGTGCTGCTGCGCCCGGCCGTGGACCTGCTGCAGAGCCTGGTCAGCCTGGTCGAGGACCCGTCGCTGGCTCCGCGCATCCGCGGTGCCCTGCAGGCGGCGTCGGCGAACCCGGACGCCGGCCGGGACGCCCTGGCGCTGGCCGGGGTGCAGTGCGCGCTCGGCCAGATCCACCGGGTGGCCGCCGAGTTGGCGGAGGCGGAGGGCTCGCTGCGCCGCAGCCTGGAGCTCCAGCCCGCCGACCTGGCGACGGTGCTGCGGATGACCACCGCGAACGCGCTGGCGATCGTGCTGATCATGGCCGGCCGGCCGGCCGAGGCGCTGCCGTTCTACCAGCAGGCGCTGCTGAGCAGCCGTCAGCTGGCGGCTCCGACCAGCGAGGCCCGGCTGCTGGGCAACCTGGCCCGCGCCCACGTCGGCCTGGACCGGCACGCGGAGGCGGTGGAGTCCGCCCGGGCGGCGGTGACGGCGGCCCGGGCGTCCGGGAACGCGCCGTGCCTGGCGGACACGCTCTACCAGTTGGGCGTGGTGCTGCGGTCGACCGGTTCGCCGGGCGAGGCGGCGCTGCACCTGCGGGAGGCGCACCAGTTGTACCGGGCGCAGCAGCACCCGATCTGGGAGGGTTACTCGCTGGCCCGGCTGGCGGCGTGCCTGGTGGCGGACGGCCGGTTCGCGGAGGCCGCGCAGGCGGCCGAGGAGTCGCTGTCGATCGCGCAGGAGATCGAGGCCGCGTACTGCCAGGGGATGGCGAACGCGGCGCTGGGCGAGGCGCTGCTGGAGCTGGGGCAGCCCTCGCGCGGGCTGGCGTGTCTCCGGGAGGCGCTGGTGGTGTACACGCGGCTCGGTGTGCCCGAGGCCCAGCCGGTGCGGGACCTCATCGACACTCGGCACACCGAGCCTTCCCCCTCTTCTCCCCCCGCGCCGTAGGCTTCCGTTCCCCCCCTCGGTACCCCCCTGGTCCCCCTCGGCGGAAGCCTGTCCCCCCGGGAGCGTCGGCGTCCCCGCAGCCCCCCGGCTGCGGGAACGCTTTGACGCTTCCCCGGCGCTGAGACGACTCTGACAGAGCCCGATTGACGTTCGATAAACGCCTGCGGCAAGGGAGTTGGCCGCAGCTCGGGGCAGCTCGGGGCAGCTCGGGGCAGGTCGAGGGGGGGTGGCGGGGCCGGGCCGGCCGGTGCGGCCGCGCCATGCGGCGCGCGGGGCGGTGGCGCACCACCTTGCGGGCTCCGGTGTGCTGCCCCTGGCGGGCGATCGGCGCCCGATGGCGCGCGAGTTGACCGGAAACGGACTCCACGGTCCGGTGATCGCGTTTATTCTCGAAGGCCAGGGTCGGGAGTGGAGTGCGGACCACGACGGGTAGGGCAGGACGCGCGCGGGAAAGGTGCCCAGATCATCGTGACGGACGAACGGACTGAAGTCCCCGCCGACGCCGACCCGGCGTCCGGGGCGGGTGCCCGCCGGGCCGAACGGGCCCGCGGCGCCGCCGTGTTCGACGCCATCGGCGCCCGCTACCAGGAGGTGTTTCCGGCCAGGTCGGGCCAGCTCGCCTGCGGCGACTGGCTGCTGGCCGGGCTCCCGGCCGGCGCCCGGGTGCTGGACGTCGGCTGCGGGGCCGGTGAGCCGACCGCCCGGCAGCTCGCCGAGGGCGGCCTGCGGGTGACGGGCGTCGACCTGTCGGAGGGCATGCTGGCGCAGGCCAGGGTCGCCGCCCCGGCCGCCGCCTTCCACCGGATGGACGTGGTCGACCTGGCCACGCCCGCCGCCGCGGACACCTGGGGCGTGCCGGAGCTGGGCCCCGCCGGGGCGGGGACGCTGGACGCCGCCGCGGCTTTCTTCTCGCTGCTGATGCTGCCGCGCGCCGAGATCGCCGAGACCCTCGGCCGGGTCCGCGAACTGCTGCGCCCCGGCGGCCTGCTGGCCCTGGGCATGGTCGAGGCGGACCTGGACGACGTGCCGCTGCCGTTCCTGGAGCGGGAGATCCGGGTCAGCGGGTACCTGCGCGAGGAGCTGGCGGCGCTGCTGGAGCGCACCGGTTTCGCCGTGGAGGCGGTGGACAGCCAGTCGTACGCCCCCGCCGGGCCGGCGCAGCCGCCGGAGACCCAGCTGTACCTGCGCTGTCGGCGCACCGGCTGACGACTCGTCAGCGCCCGTCCCGACGAACCGGCACCTGCACAGATCGGCCAGCCCGTGCGCGACCACCTGGAGCCCCTGGCGGGGCAGCCGCCCGCCGTCCCCGTCCAGCGGCACCCGCCGCCGGCCGGGGCGGCCGTCGGCGGGACGGCCCGGCTCGCCGAGCGGCTGGCCCAACTGGACTGCGCGGCCCGGCGGATCAACAGTTCGCTGGACCTGGCGGCGACGCTGCGCAACCTGGGCCGGGTGCTGGTCCCGTCGGTCGCGGACGCCCTGGTGGTGCTGGTCCGCGACCCGCTGCCGGACGTCGAGCGCGATCCGGGCCGGCCGCGGGCGCTGCGGGTGCGGCACACCTGCGGCACCCGGCTGGGCCGCGCCGCGGGAGTGCGGCCGGTGCCGCCGGGCAGCCTGCTGGAACGGGCCCTGCTGCGGCGGGGCCCGTCCGGCCCGACGGTGCTGGACGCCCGGCGCGGCGGCCTGGCCGCCGAGCTGCTGGGCGCCCGCGCGGTGGGCCGGCTGCCGGCCGGAACGACTCTGCTGGCGCTGCCGCTGCACGGCCGGCAGGCCGCGCTCGGCATGCTGCTGCTGGTCCGCCGGCCGCGGCCGGACGGTTCGGCGGCGGGCTTCGACCCGGGCGACACCGCGACGGCCGCGCACCTGGCCACCCACGCGGGCCTCGCCGTGGACACCGCGCTGCGCTACACCCGGGAGTGGGAGATCGCCGACGAGCTGCAGCGCTCGATGCTGCCCGCGCACCTGCCGCAGCCGCACGGCGTCCGGCTGGCGCACCGCTACCTGCCGGGCGAGCGCGGGGCGCAGGTCGGCGGCGACTGGTACGACGCGATCCCGCTGCCCGGCAACCGGGTTGCGCTGATCGTCGGCGACGTGATGGGGCACTCGCTGACCTCGGCGGCCGTGATGGGCCAGCTGCGCACCTCCGCGCAGACCCTGGCGGGCCTCGACCTGCCGCCGCACGAGGTGCTGTACCACCTCGACGAGCAGGCCCAGCGGCTGGGCCAGGAGCACCACTTGGCGACCTGCGTGTACGCGGTCTACGACCCGATCGCGGGCCGGGTGGTGATCGCCAACGCCGGGCACGTGCCGCCGGTGCTGGTCGGGCCGGACGGCTCGGCCCGGCTGCTGGACCTGCCGCCGGGCGCGCCGATCGGCGTCGGCGGGGTGGACTTCTCCTCGGTGGAGCTGCCCGCGCCGCCCGGCTCCTCGCTGCTGCTGTTCACCGACGGCCTGGTGGAGACCCGCCGCCGCCCGCTCGGCACCGGCCTGGAGCTGCTCCGGGCCCGGCTGGCGGGCGGGCCGCGGCCCGACCCGGAGCAGCTGTGCCAGGAGGCGCTGCGCATCCTGCCGCCGGGCGACCGGGCCGACGACATCGCGCTGCTGGCCGCGGCCTTCGACGGCATCCCGGCCGAGGACGTCGCCTACTGGTACCTGCAGCCGAAGCACGAGACCCCGGGCCGGGCCCGCCGGCTGGCCGGGCACACGCTGCGCCGCTGGGGCCTGGACCACCTGGCGGAGAACTGCGAGCTGATGGTGAGCGAGCTGGTCACCAACGCCGTCCAGCACGCGACCCGCCCGGTGACGCTGCGGCTGGTGCGGACCTCGGTGCTGCGCTGCGAGGTCGGCGACGACTCGCCCGCGCTGCCGCGCACCCGCCGGGCCGGGCCGGAGGAGGAGCGCGGGCGGGGCCTGCACATAGTGGGCCGGTGCGCGGACCGCTGGGGCGCGACCCGGCTGGGCACGGGCAAGGTGGTCTGGTTCGAGCAGCGGCTCGGCGGCGAGCCGGTCAGCCGCTGAACCTCCGGTCGGCGTCGGCGAGCCGGTCGAGCGCGTCGAGGACCTGCGGGCCGAGCACGGCGAGCGCCAGCGGGCGGCTGCGGCGCAGTCCGAGGACGGTGCGCAGCACGTCGGCGTGGTGGATCTCGCGGAGCGCCCCGGCGTACTCCTCGGCCTCCTCCGGGTCGGCCTCCTGCCAGGCCAGCAGCAGGGCCTTGACCACGGCGAACATCATCCGCCGCCCGCGCACGAGTTCGGGCCGCTGGTTGAGGCCGAACACCTCGATGGTGGCCTCGCCGCGGACGGTCAGCGGGTCGTAGGCGCCGGAGTCCAGGTAGAGCCGCAGGTGCTCGGCCGGGTCCTCGCGGCACGGGTCGACCAGCAGGCCGTCGCCGGTGGCCGGGTCGCGCGGGAACAGGTCGCGCTTGCGGTTGCTGTTGCAGTGCGCGCAGGCCAGCAGGTGGTTCTGCCAGTCGAAGGTGCGCAGCGGCGCCTGGGCGATCGGCTCGAAGTGGTCGATGTCGGTGCCGAGGTTGTCCCCGCAGTACATGCAGCGTTCCAGGCCGGGCGCCATCTGCCGCAGCAGCAGCCGCAGTTGGGCCTTCGGCCGGACGGCCTTGCGCCAGGCGGCGCGCCCGGAGGCGGTGCTCGGTCCGGCCGTGCGGATGCCCGCGGTGGCGCGTTCCAGTTCGGCGGCCAGCCGGGCCTGCAGCGGCGGCCGCTGGAGCGGGATCACCGGTCCCGGCCGAGCAGCCGCGCGGTGACCTCGTCGACCCGGGCGGTCAGCGAGCTGTTCAGCTTCGCCCCCAGCTCCCGGTACTCGGCGGCCTCCGCGTCGGTGGCCTGCCCGGCGTACAGCTTGCGCTCCAGCCGGACCAGCAGCCGCCGTTCGGCCTCGGCGGCCGGCGAGTAGGCGCTCGGCAGCCCGAACAGTTCGGACAGCGCGGTGTCCTCGCCGCTGCCGTACAGCACCCGCTGCCGGATCTCCTCGTCGAGCCGGTACGGGGCCCGCTCCTCGTCCGGGCCGGGCAGGCGGATCAGCGCGCCCGGGTCGGCGGCCTGGCAGAGGTACGGGCTGTGGGTGGCGACGATGAACTGGGCGTCCGGGAAGGACGCGGTCAGCCAGGGCCCGAGCCGCTGCTGCCAGGCCGGGTGCAGGTGCCGGTCCGCGTCGTCGAGCAGCACCGGGCCGGGGCGGCGGGTCGCGGCGAGCAGGCTCGCCAGCCGGGCCAGCCGGGCGGTGCCGTCGCCGAGTTCGTCCAGCGGGAGTTCCCGGCCGCCGTGCGCGACCAGCTGCCGTTCGGGGTCGCTGACCCGCCAGCCCGCGGGCAGCACCTGCTCCAGCAGCTCCGCGCGCAGCGGGACGTCGCGGCCGGCCCCGGGGTCGACGTACCGGGCCCGCGGAGCGCCCGCCGACCCGCCGACCCGCCAGCGCGGCGCGGGCGCGGCCTCCACCCAGCCCTGCTCGCCCCACAGCTCGGCGTTCCCGCCCGGCAGTGCCCCGAGCGCCATCCCGAGCGCCCGCAGCAGCGTGCTCTTCCCGCTCCCGTTCGGCCCCGCCAGCACCGTCCACCCGGCCGCCGCCGGCACCCGCACGTCGACCTCCCGCACCCCGCGGAAGCACTTCACCCCGGACACCCTGATCCGCGACACGTACACCGGCCACCCCCCGTCTGGAACCCGCCACCCGTTCTATGCCCACCCACCGTCGGCCGGACGCTTCCCGCGGGGCGTTCACGGGGTGGGCCGACGGGGAGGGACCGGCGGTCGGGCCGTGTCCTGCGCCGGGCTCTCCTCGTGGGGCGTTCACGGGTGGGCGGCAGGACCCCGGCCGTCAGGCCGTGAGGCGGACGGGCAGGTCGCGCAGCGACTCGCGGAGGTCGGCGGCGAAGCGCTGGTACTCGCCGGTGCGGGCGGAGCCGGGGCGGTGGGCGAGGCCGATCCGGCGGCCGGGGGCGGGGGCGGCGAAGCGGACGGCGGCGAGCCGGTCGGTGCGTCCGGCCTCGACGTCGAGCGCGGTCGCGGGGAGCAGGGTGACGCCGAGCCCGCCGGCGACGAGTTGGACCAGGGTGGCGAGTCCGGCGGCCCGGGTGGAGCCGCCGGAGGTGTCCGCGCCGGCCTCCCGGCAGATCTCCAGGGCCTGGTCGCGCAGGCAGTGGCCCTCCTCCAGCAGCAGCACGTCGAGGTCGAGCAGGAGGTCGCGGGCGACGTCGACCCGGCCGGCGAGTGCGTGCTCGGGCGGCACGATCAGCACGAAGTCCTCGTCGAACAGCGGGATCTCGGTCACCGGCACGCTCCCGCCGGCGGGCAGCGCGAGCAGCAGCAGGTCGAGCCGGCCGCCGGCCAGGCCGTCGAGCAGGGAGGGGGTGCGCTCCTCGTGGACGTGGAGTTCGAGGTCGGGGTAGGAGTCGCGGACCAGCCGGAGCACGGCGGGCAGCAGGTAGGGTGCGACGGTCGGGATGACGCCGAGGTGCAGCGGCCCGGTGAAGGGGCGGCGGGCGGCCTCGACCTCCTCGGTGAGGGCGTGCAGCGCGGACAGCACCCGGCGCGAGTGCTCGGCCACGCGCTCCCCGAGAGGGGTGATCATCACCCGTCGGGTGGTCCGCTCGACCAGTTGCGCGCCGAGTGCCTCCTCCAGGGCGGCGACCGCTCCGGAGAGCGCGGGCTGGCTGGTGCCGATCGCGGAGGCGGCCTCCCGGAAGTGCCGGTGCTCGGCGACGGCGGCGAAGGCCCGCAGCTGGGAGACGGTGGGGGTGCGGGGCGCGCTGCTTCTCACGGTGGTGCTTCCTTGCCGGTCGGTGCTCCCTCCCAGTGTGCCGGACTGATCGGAATTGCCTATCGCGGCATGAGCGAGAACCGATTTCACTGATCAGTAACCGTGTGCCAGGCTGGGAGGTGTCCGCAATCCGGACAACCCTCGTCCCAAACCCTGGAGAAGCGACGTGCTGACGATCGGCGACAAGTTCCCCGAGTACGAACTCAACGCCTGCGTGGACCTCGACGCCGCGAACGCCTTCGCCGAGATCGACCACAAGTCCTACGAGGGCAAGTGGCGCGTGGTGTTCTTCTGGCCGATGGACTTCACCTTCGTCTGTCCGACCGAGATCGCCGCCTTCGGCAAGCTGAACGACGAGTTCGCCGACCGCGACGCCCAGATCCTCGGCGTCTCCGGCGACTCCGAGTACGTGCACCACGCCTGGCGCAAGGACCACAAGGACCTGCGCGACCTGCCGTTCCCGATGCTGGCCGACGTCAAGCACGAGCTGATGCGGGCCTGCGGCGTCGAGGGCGCGGACGGCACCGCCCAGCGCGCGGTGTTCATCGTCGACCCGAACAACGAGATCCAGTTCGTCATGGTGACCGCCGGCTCCGTCGGCCGTAACCCCAAGGAGGTCCTGCGGGTGCTCGACGCGCTGCAGACCGACGAGCTGTGCCCCTGCAACTGGACCAAGGGCGAGGACACCCTCGACGCCCAGTCCCTGCTGGCGGGCTGACCCGATGGCCCTCGACGAACTCAAGGCCGCGCTGCCGGACTACGCCAAGGACCTCAAGCTCAACCTCGGTTCGGTGATCGGCAACTCCGACCTCCCCGAGCAGCAGCTCTGGGGCACCGTGCTCGCCTGCGCGATGGCCACCCGGTCGCCGGCCGTGCTGCGCGAGCTGGAGCCCGAGGCCAAGGCCAACCTCAAGCCCGAGGCCTACGAGGCCGCGAAGGGCGCGGCCGCGGTCATGGCGATGAACAACGTCTACTACCGGACGCTGCACCTGCTCTCCGACAAGGAGTACGGGACGATGCGGGCCGGTCTGCGGATGAACATCATCGGCAACCCGGGCGTCGACAAGGCCGACTTCGAACTCTGGTGCTTCGCCGTCTCGGCGATCAACGGCTGCGGCCAGTGCCTGGACTCCCACGAGGGCGTCCTGCGCAAGGCCGGTGTCGACCGCGAGGTCGTCCAGGCCTCGATCAAGATCGCCGCGACCGTCCAGGCGGTCGCCGCGGTGCTCGACGCCGAGGCCGCGCTCGCCCGCTAGGCGGCGGGCAGGCACCACGCGAAAGGTCCGGCCGAGGAGGAGAACCCTCCTCGGCCGGACCTTTCGCGTGGGCGCGCCGGCTACTGCTTGCGGGCCGCCTCGATGGCCCGGAAGACCTGCTGTCCCGCCGCGTTGCGCTGGCGCAGGTGCCCGGTGACGGTGTTGACCACGGCGATCAGCGGGACGGCGACGATCGCGCCCGCGATGCCGCCGAGGATGGAGCCGGCCGCGACGCCGAGGACGACGGCCAGCGGGTGGACCCGGACGGCCCGGCCGAGGATCAGCGGCTGCAGGATGTGGCCCTCCAGCTGCTGGACGGCGACCAGCACCACCAGGGCCATCAGCGCCTTGAAGGGCCCGACGGTGACCAGCGCGATCAGCACCGCGATGGTGCCGGTGACCAGCGCGCCGACCAGCGGCACGAACGCGCCCAGGAAGATGATCACCGCGAGCGGCATCGCCATCGGCACGCCCAGCAGCTGGAGCCCGATGCCGATGCAGAGCGCGTCGATGAAGGCGACCGTGACGGTGCCCCGGACGTACGCGGTCAGGGTGGTCCACGCCTTGGGCCCGGCCCCGGCCATCGCGTACCGGGAGTGCCGGGGCAGGCCGCGCAGCGTCCAGCTCCAGATCCGGGAGCCGTCGTAGAGCAGGAAGAAGGTGGTGAAGGCGGTCAGCGCGATGCCGGTGAGCAGTTCGACGGCGATGCTGACGCCGGTGAAGCCGGCCGAGGTGAGCTGGTCGGAGTTCTTCCCGATGGACGCGGTGATCTGGTTGGTGACGTTGTCCAACTGGTCCTGGGTCAGGTGGAACGGGCCGGTGACCAGCCAGTCCCGCAGCGTCCGGACGCCGTCCTGGGCCTTGACGGTGACCCGGTCCAGGTTGGTGGACACCTGCCAGAACACGAACCAGCCGACCAGGCCGATCCCGGCCAGGCCGGACAGGAACGTCCCGGCGGCGGCCAGCGAGCGCGGGACGCCGTGCCGGCGCAGCCAGGAGACGGTGGGCTCCAGCAGGGCGGAGATCAGCAGGGCGGCGACGGCGGAGAAGGCGACCAGCCGGAGCGTGTCGATGACCCGGAACAGCACGTAGACGGCGACGCCGAGCAGCAGCAGCCGCCAGGTGGACTCGGCGGCGACCCGCAGCGTCCAGGGCACCGCGTCGACGGGGTTGCTCGGGCGGCCGGGCGGGGGGCCCCAGGACGAGTGCTCGGCGGGCTCGGCGGGCTCGGCGGGCTCGGCGGCGCGCGGGGCGGGGACGGTGTCGGTCTCGACGACCGGGTCGGCGGCGGGCCCGGTGTGCTCGGCGAGCTGACGGGCCGTCTGCTCGGCGGTGCGCAGCGCGGCGCGCTCGGCGACCAGTTCGACGGCCTGCTCGTTGGCGAGGGCGTGCGCCTCCGCGGAGATGGCCGCGCGGCGGCGGCGTTCGGCGGCGGCGAACAGTCCGGCCGCGAGGGCGCCGATCTTGGCGACGCCGCGCCAGCGGCCGCCGCTCGTCTCTTCCGTCACTGCCCGGTCTCCCCCGTGTCGGTCCCTGCGGGCCGCGGGTCGCACGGCCGTCGGTGAGGAACGCTACCCGCCGGCGCGGGGCGGGGTCGCGGGGGTTCGCGGGCTGCCCACCGGAAAATCCTTGCGAATATGGACAAATGACCGCATTTCACCGGGCAGGGCGCGTCGACGGGCCCGGGCGGCGCGAAGGCCCCCGCCGCGGAGTGCGGCGGGGGCCTTCGACCGGAACGGCGGGCGTTCCTAGTACCAGTGGTGGGACTGCCAGAACGACCAGGCGCCGCAGGGGCTGCCGTAGCGGCTGTTCATGTAGTTCAGGCCCCACTTGATCTGGGTGGCGGGGTTGGTGCGCCAGTCCGCGCCGGCCGAGGCCATCTTGGAGCCCGGCAGGGCCTGGACCAGGCCGTAGGCGCCGGAGGAGGCGTTGGTGGCGGTGTAGTCCCAGCCGCTCTCGCGCTTGACGATCTGGCTGAAGCACTGGAACTGGTCGGCGTCGCCGACGATCTGCAGCGCCATGTCCTGGACCGAGCCGGGGCTGACGGTGGCCAGCACGCTGCGGGCGGCGGCCCGGTTGGCCTCCTCCTTGGCGCGCTTCTCCTCCGCGGCCTTGGCGGCCTTGTCCGCGTCGGCCTTGGCCTGCGCGTCCGCGGCGGCCTTCTGCCGGGCGGCCTCCTCGGCGGCCTTCTTCGCCGCGGCGTCGGCGGAGACCTGCTGGGCGTCGGCCTGGCGGCCGATCCCGTCGCTGACGTTCTGGACGTGCGCGCCGGCGGGTGCGTCGGCGAGCAGGGTCGCGCTCGCCACGTCGACCGTGGTGACGGCCTTGCCTTCACTTCCAGAGGCGGCGCCCACCACGGCACCGACGGCGGTCACCGCGGTGGCGGAGGCGACAGCGACTCCCCGGACCGAGATCCGAGTCACATGGTTTCCTTCCGGCGTCGCCCGGCGTGTGACCGTACGGGCGCGTATCTGCCCCTGGGCACTGGCCTCCGTCGAACACTGGTCACCGGGGGCGCGGGCTCGGCCGCCGGTCCGGACGGGCCGGGTGAGGGCGGTTCGATCGAGCGGCGTACGGCCTTGCGGTGTTCAGTTTTCCGCCCACCGACCGAAGTCGCCGGGCGAGGTGCTGCCGTACGCGGGGCCTGACAGAACCCACACCATGCCGCACGCGGGCGCGTCTACGCAATTCCCTCCGCCGTGGCAGATCTCACAAACTTTTCGACCAGCGCCTTTGGTGGACGAACGGTCGAGACCCCGTCAGTTCCCCCCGCGACGAAGGGGCCTGACGCTATGTGTCAGACCCCTTCGTCCCGGTGTGTCCCGTTATGCCTAGGGCTGGATGTCCTCCAGCATCTCGGTCACCAGTGCGGCGATCGGCGAGCGCTCCGAACGCGTGAGCGTGATGTGGGCGAACAGCGGGTGGCCCTTCAGCTTCTCCACCACCGCGACCACGCCGTCGTACCGGCCGACCCGCAGGTTGTCGCGCTGGGCGACGTCGTGGGTCAGCACGACGCGGGAGTTCTGGCCGATCCGGGACAGCACCGTGAGCAGCACGTTCCGCTCCAGGGACTGCGCCTCGTCGACGATCACGAAGGCGTCGTGCAGCGAGCGCCCGCGGATGTGGGTGAGCGGCAGCACCTCCAGCATGCCGCGGGAGATGACCTCCTCGATCACGTCGGGGGTGGTGACGGCGGAGAGGGTGTCGAAGACCGCCTGCGCCCAGGGGCCCATCTTCTCGGCCTCGCTGCCGGGCAGGTAGCCGAGCTCCTGGCCGCCGACCGCGTACAGCGGGCGGAACACCATCACCTTGCGGTGCTGGCGGCGCTCCAGGACGGCCTCCAGGCCGGCGCACAGGGCGAGCGCGGACTTGCCGGTGCCGGCCCGGCCGCCCATCGAGATGATGCCGATCTCGGGGTCGAGCAGCAGGTCGAGGGCGATCCGCTGCTCGGCGCTGCGGCCGCGCAGGCCGAACGCCTCGCGGTCGCCGCGGACCAGCTGCACCCGGCCGTCGGGGGCCACCCGGCCGAGCGCGCGGCCGCGCTCGGAGTGCAGCACCAGGCCGGTGTGGACGGGGAGTTGGTCGGCTCCCTCGATCCGGAGGGCGTGCTCCTGGCCGGCGAAGAGTTCGTCCACCCGGTCGGCCGGGACGTGCAGTTCGGTCATGCCCGTCCAGCCGGAGGTGACCGCCAGCTCGGCCCGGTACTCCTCGGCCAGCAGGCCGACCGAACTCGCCTTGATCCGCAGCGGCAGGTCCTTGGAGACGACAGTGACGTCGTACCCCTCGGCCTGCAGGTTGCGGGCCACCGCCAGGATCCGGGTGTCCGCCTCGCCGCCGCCGATCCGGTAGCCGGCCGGCAGGATCGAGGTGTCGGAGTGGTTCAGCTCGACCCGGATGGTGCCGCCCAGCTCGCCGACCGGGATCGGTTCGTCGAGCCGGCCGTGGCGGACCCGGTAGTCGTCCAGCAGGCGCAGTGCCTGGCGGGCGAAGTAGCCGAGTTCCGGGTGGTGGCGTTTGGCCTCCAGCTCGGTGACGACGACGACCGGGAGGACGACCTCGTGCTCCTCGAAGCGCGTCATGGCGAGAGGGTCGGCCAGGAGCACGCTGGTGTCGAGGACGTACGTGCGCCGGTCAGGTGTCCGGCGGCTCTTGGTACTGACCACTAGCCCTCCAGAGCGGGTGACCCGACGTCACCCGCGGCCCACCGGTCCCCGCGGCCCCGCTGGCCGGGAGGACGGTCTGAGGGGAGTATTCCCAGGCGAGGGGCCCGGCATTCGTCCCGGAGAGAACGTCGGGATCACAGCAGGTGAACGTTTTCCCACCCGCCCCACGGGTAGGGGGGCCTGACCGCGGGTCAGTCGCGGCGGGCTCCGGTCAGCGCCCCATCCGGCGGTTGCGGAGCTGGTAGTCGCGCAGCGCGCGGAGGAAGTCCACCTTGCGGAACGCGGGCCAGTAGGCCTCGCAGAAGTAGAACTCGCTGTGCGCGGACTGCCAGAGCAGGAAGCCGGACAGCCGCTGCTCGCCGGAGGTGCGGATCACCAGGTCCGGGTCGGGCTGCCCCTTGGTGTACAGGTGTTCGGCGATGTGCTCGACGTCCAGCACCTCGGCCAGTTCCTCGATCGAGGTGCCGCGGACGGCGTGCTCCTGGAGCAGCGAGCGGACGGCGTCGGCGATCTCCTGCCGGCCGCCGTAGCCGATCGCCACGTTCACGGTCAGCCCGTCGATGTGCTCGGTGGCCTGGGCGGCCTGCTTGAGCATCTCGGCGGTGGGGGCGGGCAGCAGGTCGAGCGCGCCCACCGGGTGGACCTTCCAGCGGCCGGCCTCGACCAGCCCCCGCACGGCGTCCTCGATGATGCCCAGCAGCGGGACGAGTTCCTCCGCGGGCCGGGACAGGTTGTCGGTGGAGAGCATCCAGAGGGTGACCACCCGGACGTCGGTCTCCGCGCACCAGCCGAGGAACTCGCTGATCTTGTCGGCGCCGCGCTGGTGCCCGTAGGCGGTGGTGCCGCCGGTGGCCTTCGCCCAGCGGCGGTTGCCGTCCAGGATCACCCCGATGTGGTGCGGGGTGTTGGCCAGGTGCACCTCGACCCGGCGACCGTACAACCGGTAGGCCTTGTCCAGCAGGGTGCGCAGCCCCGGCGTGCCTTCCACCACCTCGCGCAGACCCATGTCGAACGGCCCTTCCGTGCTGATTGCTCCGGGTGCGAAATCCCTGCGGCAGCCTACTCCGCTCTGCTTTCGGGACGGCAAAACCGCAGGTACCGGTCTTGTCACGGTGCGCGCACGGGTCGGGATACGGAACGGTCTCCGAATCCTTAAACCGTCCCTAAACCGGATTCCGGGTCTTGACGCTCCCCAATGGTCTAGTCCAGCGTGTGGGCAGCACCACACCGGACCCTCCCCCACAGCGGAGCCGCCGCGACCCCCACCGCGGCGGCTCCTTCCCCCCAGCGCGTCCCGGCCCGTTCCCGCTCCCCCCCACCCCGCACCCGGGGCACCCCTCGCCCCTCCCCCATCTCCCCGCACTGGAGCCTGTCATGGCCCGTACCACGCAACAGCCGTCCCACCGGCGCCGCAGCAAGATCCCGGCCGCCCTCGCCACCGCGACCGCGCTGGCCCTGGCCGGCACCGGCCTCGCCCTGACCGCGGGCGGCGCGAACGCCGCGGTCGGCAACCTGGTCTCCAACGGCGGCTTCGAGTCCGGCCTGTCCGGCTGGACCTGCGCCGGCAACGCGTCCGCGGCCGCCACCCCGGTCCACTCCGGCACCGGCGCGCTGGCCGCCACCCCGGGCGCCGGCGACACCGCCGAGTGCACCCAGACCGTCTCGGTGCTCCCCAACACCGCCTACACGCTGAACGCCTGGGTCCAGGGCCCGTACGTCTACCTGGGCGCCCGCGGCACCGGCGGCACCGACCCGTCGACCTGGTCGGCGCAGAGCGCGTGGAACCAGCTGAACACCGGCTTCACCACCGGCGCGACCACCACCAGCGTCACCCTCTACCTGCACGGCTGGTACGGCCAGTCCACCTACAACGCGGACGACGTCCAGCTGATCGGCCCGGGCGGCACCGCCTCGCCGAGCCCGTCGGCCTCCGCCACCTCGGCCTCGCCCTCCGCGTCGGCGTCGCCGACCAGGAGCGCCTCGCCGTCCGCGTCGGCCTCGCCCTCGCAGAGCGCCTCCCCCACCCAGAGCGCCTCGGCCTCGCCGACCGCCACGGCCACCGGCACCACGCAGCCGAACACCGGCCTGCCCAAGCACGTGCTGACCGGCTACTGGCAGAACTTCGACAACAACTCGACCGTCCAGAAGCTGGGCGACGTCCAGTCCGCGTACGACATCATCGCGGTGTCCTTCGCCGACGCGACCACCACCCAGGGCGCGATCTCCTTCACCCTGGACCCGGCGCTCGCCACCAAGCTCGGCGGCTACACCGACGCCCAGTTCAAGGCCGACATCGCGGCCAAGCACGCGGCCGGCAAGAAGGTCGTCCTCTCCATCGGCGGCCAGAACGGCGCCATCTCGGTCGGCAACGCCGCCGCGGCGACCAACTTCGCCAACTCGGCGTACAGCCTGATCCAGCAGTACGGCTTCGACGGCATCGACGTCGACCTGGAGAACGGCGTCGACCCGACCTACATGTCCCAGGCGCTGCACACCCTGCAGTCCAAGGTCGGCCCCGGCTTCGTGCTGACCATGGCGCCCGAGACCATCGGCATGTACTCCACCGCCGGCGCCTACTTCCAGCTGGCGCTGAACACCAAGGACATCCTGACCGTCGTCAACACCCAGTTCTACAACTCCGGTGGCATGAACGGCTGCGACGGCAAGGTCTACACCCAGGGCACCGTCGACTTCATCACCGCGCAGGTCTGCACCCACATCCAGGGCGGCCTGCGTCCGGACCAGGTCGGCATCGGCGTCCCGGCCTCGACCAAGGCGGCGGGCGGCGGCTACGTCAACTCCACCGTGGTCGACAACGCGCTGGACTGCCTGGCCACCGGCAACCACTGCGGCAGCTTCGTCCCGCCGGCCAAGTGGCCGACCATCCGCGGCGCGATGACCTGGTCCACCAACTGGGACGCCAACAACGGCAACGACTTCTCCACCAACGTCGGCGCCTTCGTCCACGCCATGCCGTAACTCCCGCCGGCGCGCCGCCTCTTGAGGGAGAGGCCGCCGCCCGCACCGGGGCCCGCCGTACCGCTGGGGTACGGCGGGCCCCGCCTTTTCCCCGGGAAGGCGGACCCCCTACAGTGCGCGGAATGGATCTCCGTACCAAGAAGACCCTGAGCGTCCTGCTCAGAGGCGCGATCATCCTCGCCGGCTGGACCCTGTTCGGCCTGGCCAGGGGCAAGCGGTTGGGGGTCAGTACGGGCTTCTTGATCTTCCTGGCCGTCTACGCGGCCCTCGCCGGGTACACGTGGTGGTGGTACGGCGACTCGCCCGGGGCGGTGGCGCGGCGGGAGAAGGCGGAGTACCGGAAGGCCCGCCGGAAGGACTGGGCCTGACCGGCACCGGCGGGCCGGGCGGGGGCGTCAGGACTCAGAACGCGGCAAGGACGGCGGCCAGGGTGCCCAGCAGCATGGCCGGGCCGAAGGCGAACTCGCCGTTGCGGCCGGTCCGGCGCAGCAGGAGGAGGGCGACCGCCCAGAGTGCGGCGGCCAGCCACATCCAGAGGACGCCGGTGTAGAAGGTGCGCCAGCCGGCCAGGCCGAGGACCGCGCCCAGGGACGGGGCGAGTTTGGCGTCGCCGAGGCCCATCGGGGCGAGCAGGGCCAGCAGCAGGAACAGCAGGCCGAGGCCGGTCGCGGCGAGGGCGGCGCGCAGCCAGGCGCCGGGGCGGGGGTCGGCGAGCGGGACGAGCAGCGCGGTGCCGAGGAACAGCGGCAGGGTGAGCGCGTCCGGGAGGCGCAGCACGGCGGCGTCGACGAAGCCCAGCACGGTGCCGAACAGGGCGAGCCAGGCCAGCAGCGGCAGCCAGCGTGCCGGGGCGGTCGCGCCGAGGGCCGCGCCGAGGGCGGCGGCCACCGCCTCGACGGCCAGTGGCGGCGGGCCGGTCCGGTCGCCGTGCCGGAGGCAGCGCCCGAGCGGGGTGACCGGGCAGGTCCGCCACGGCTCCCCGGCCGGCACCGCCCAGCGCACCACCGCGGACCTGAGCGGCACGCCCGCCAGCGCCCCCAGTACGGCCCCGACCACTGCCCCGAACATCGCGTGCCTCCCCTGACGGTCCGTCGTGACCCTACCGCCGTGCGGCGTTCGCCCGTCCGTGTCCAGGTGGCGAACACCACGCCGTGATCGGCGTTACACCGCCGTAAAGTAGGCGGGTATGCAGGTCATCCAGTCCAGCAAGCTCGCCAATGTCTGCTACGACATCCGCGGCCCGGTGCTCGACGAGGCGATGCGGCTGGAGGAGCAGGGCCAGCGCATCCTGAAGCTGAACACCGGCAACCCCGCCGCGTTCGGTTTCGAGGCGCCGCCCGAGATCCTCCAGGACATCCTCCGCAACCTGAACAGCGCGCACGGCTACGGTGATTCGAAGGGCCTGCTCTCGGCGCGGCGCGCCGTGGTCATGCACTACGAGGAGCGCGGCCTGCACGGCCTCTCGGTCGAGGACGTGTACCTCGGCAACGGGGTGTCCGAGCTGATCCAGCTCGCCATGACGGCGCTGCTCGACGACGGCGACGAGGTGCTCGTCCCGGCGCCGGACTACCCGCTGTGGACGGCCTCGGTGTCGCTGGCCGGCGGCACCGCCGTGCACTACCGCTGCGACGAGCAGGCCGAGTGGTACCCGGACCTGGCCGACATCGCCGCGAAGATCACCGACCGCACCCGGGCGATCGTGGTGATCAACCCCAACAACCCGACCGGCGCGGTGTACCCGCGCGAGCTGCTGGAGGGGATCGCCGAACTCGCCCGCGAGCACCGGCTGGTGATCTACGCGGACGAGATCTACGACAAGATCCTGTACGACGGCGTGGAGCACACCCCGCTGGCGACCCTGGCCCCGGACCTGTTCTGCGTCACCTTCAACGGGATGTCCAAGTCGTACCGGGTGGCGGGCTTCCGCTCCGGCTGGATGGTGCTCTCCGGCGACCGGCACCGGGCCCGCTCGTACATCGAGGGCCTGAACGTGCTGGCCTCGATGCGGCTGTGCGCCAACATGCCGGCCCAGCACGCGGTGGCCGCGGCGCTCGGCGGGCGGCAGTCGATCCGCGACCTGATCCTGCCCGGCGGCCGGCTGCTGGCCTCCCGGGACGCCGCGTACAAGCTGCTGAACGAGATCCCGGGCGTCTCCTGCGTGAAGCCGAAGGGCGCGCTGTACGCCTTCCCGCGGCTCGACCCGCAGGTCTACAAGATCAAGGACGACGCGCAGATGGTGCTGGACCTGCTGCGCTCGCAGCGCATCCTGATCGTCCAGGGCACCGGCTTCAACTGGCCCGACCCGGACCACTTCCGGCTGGTCACCCTGCCCCGGCCGGAGGAGATCACCGACGCGGTCACCCGGATCGGCGACTTCCTGTCGGGCTACGCCCAGCCGTAGCCGGGCAGGCCGAACCCCCGCGTCCCGTTCGGGGCGCGGGGGTTCGTCGTCCGGTCAGTCGCCGAGGCGCTTGACCAGGGCCCGGTACTCGTCCCACAGTTCGCTCGGCGTGTGCTCGCCGAACATCTCCAGGTGGGCCGGGACCAGCGCGGCCTCCTGCTTCCAGATCTCCTTGTCGACCGTGAACAGCAGCTCGCGGTCGGCGTCGGTCAGCTCCAGGCCGTCCAGGTCGAAGCCCTCGACGGTGGGGAGGACGCCGATCGGGGTCTCGACGCCCTCGGCGGTGCCCTCCAGGCGCTCGACGATCCACTTCAGGACCCGGCTGTTCTCGCCGTAGCCGGGCCAGACGAACTGGCCGTCGGCGTTCTTCCGGAACCAGTTGACGTAGTAGATCTTCGGCAGCTTCGCGGCGTCCGCCTCGGCGCCGACCTTCAGCCAGTGCGCGAAGTAGTCGCCCATGTTGTAGCCGCAGAACGGCAGCATGGCGAACGGGTCGCGGCGCAGCTCGCCGACGGTGCCCTCGGCGGCGGCGGTCTTCTCGGAGGCGATGTTGGCGCCGAGGAAGACGCCGTGCTGCCAGTCGAAGGACTCGGTGACCAGCGGGACGGCGGTGGCCCGGCGGCCGCCGAACAGGATGGCGGAGATCGGGACGCCCGCCTGGTCCTCCCACTCGGGGGCGATGGTCGGGCACTGCGCGGCCGGGACGGCGAACCGGGCGTTCGGGTGGGCGGCGGGGGTGCCGGACTCGGGGGTCCAGTCGTTGCCGCGCCAGTCGGTCAGGTGCGCGGGGGCCTCCTCGGTGAGGCCCTCCCACCAGACGTCGCCGTCGTCGGTGAGCGCGACGTTGGTGAAGACGGTGTTGCCCCAGAGGGTCTTGATCGCGTTGGCGTTGGTGTCCTCGCCGGTGCCGGGCGCGACGCCGAAGAAGCCGGCCTCCGGGTTGATCGCGTAGAGCTGCCCGTCGGCGCCGAACCGCATCCAGGCGATGTCGTCGCCGATGGTCTCGACCTTCCAGCCGGGAACGGTCGGCTGGAGCATCGCCAGGTTGGTCTTGCCGCAGGCGGACGGGAACGCGGCCGCCACGTACTTCACCTCGCCCGACGGCGGGGTGAGCTTGAGGATCAGCATGTGCTCGGCCAGCCAGCCCTCGTCGCGGGCCATGGTGGAGGCGATCCGCAGCGCGTAGCACTTCTTGCCGAGCAGGGCGTTGCCGCCGTAGCCGGAGCCGAAGGACCAGATCTCCCGGGTCTCCGGGAAGTGCGAGATGTACTTGGTGGTGTTGCACGGCCAGGCGACGTCGGCCTCGCCCGCGGCGAGCGGGGCGCCGACGGTGTGCACGGCCTTGACGAAGTCGCCGTCCTCGCCGAGCTGGTCGAGCACGGCCTGGCCCATCCGGGTCATCACGCGCATCGAGACGGCGACGTACGCGGAGTCGGTGATCTCGACGCCGTACGCGGCCAGCGGGGAGCCGACCGGGCCCATCGAGAACGGCACCACGTACATGGTGCGGCCCTTCATCGCGCCGCGGAACAGGCCGTTGTCGCCCTGGAAGACCTCCCGCATCTCGGCGGGGGCCTTCCAGTGGTTGGTGGGGCCGGCGTCCTTCTCCTGCTCGGAGCAGATGAAGGTGCGGTCCTCGACGCGGGCGACGTCGGACGGGTCGGAGGCCGCGTAGTAGGAGTTGGGCCGCTTGGTCTCGTCGAGCTTGGTGAAGGTGCCCTGGGCCACCAGCTGTTCGGCGAGGCGGTGGTACTCCTCCTCCGAGCCGTCGCACCACACCACGCGGTCCGGCTGGGTCAGCTCGGCAATCTCGTTGACCCACTCCACCAGGCGCTGGTGACGGGTGGGCGCGGACTCGGCGAGCGCAGAGATCTGAGGCGACACGATCGCTCCGTTTCACACCATCTCGGCCAGGAGACGGCTTCGCGGGGGTTGAGGGTGGTTACACCGTAGCCCCGGGCAACCACCGGCCCTTCGTCGAATTGGCGTCATTGACGAGATTTTTACTCCTCACTGTCCGGTTCGAAGGGGTCGATGCGCCCCGTACATGACCGAAGGAGACCTGGGTCACGCCCCTCGATTTAGCCGAAACGTACAAGAGTGAGAGTCGCCACTTTCCTACGCGTCAGTAACCTACGGTTCCGTAAGATGCTGCCCATGACCGCGGAAGTTCTGGAGCTCGTGAAGCCCAAGTGGCGCGGCTGGCTGCACGCCGGGATGTTCCCGGCCGCGCTCGCCGCCGGAATCGTGTTGATCTGCCTGGCCGACTCGACCGCGGTGCGCCTCGCCTGCGTCGTCTACTCGGTGAGCGCCTGGATGCTGTTCGGGGTGAGCGCGGTCTACCACCGCTTCACCTGGGGGCCGCGCGGCGAGGCGGTGCTGCGCCGGCTCGACCACGCCAACATCTTCCTGATCATCGCGGGGACGTACACCCCGTTCACCATCCTGCTGCTGGACGGCGCGCGGCAGCAGATCCTGCTCTGGCTGGTCTGGGGCGGCGCGCTGGCCGGGATCGCGTTCCGGGTGTTCTGGGTCGGCGCCCCGCGCTGGCTCTACACCCCGTGCTACGTGGCCCTCGGCTGGGCGGCGGTGTTCTTCCTGCCGGACTTCCTGCACAAGGGCGGGCCCGCCGTGCTGACCCTGATCGTCGTCGGCGGCGTGCTCTACACGGTGGGCGGCGTGGTCTACGGCCTGAAGCGGCCGAACCCGTCACCGCGCTGGTTCGGCTTCCACGAGGTGTTCCACGCCTTCACCCTCGGCGCGTTCATCGTCCAGTACGTGGGGATCTCGATCGCGGCGTACACCGTCGCCTCCTGAGACCCCGGCCGCTCAGTACCGGGGCCGCTCAGTACCGGACGGGCTGGGCCCGGCCCTCCAGCCGGAGGCGGGCCCGGCGGCAGCGCTCGCAGTGCGCGGCGTCGGGCCCCTCGCCCGCCGTCCGCTGGTGCGCGCGGCCCCGGAACCGGTAGGCCACCCAGGCCATCACGGCCAGCACCTCGACCGCGGAGACCACCCAGACCAGCCGGGCGCCCCCGACCAGGTACCCCGCGATGACGGCCAGCGCGGCCAGCACACCGACCACGCCGCTCCAGAAACGCGCCGCACCGTACTCCATCGACTGAACCTCCCGCCGGCCGACAGGTCTTCTGACAGGTCGTCAGAGAACTTCCCGCCTACAGTGACATGTTCAGCACCCGGCGGGGGCGAACGGGGGATCAACATCGCGTCAACACCAGTGGTGGGGATCGCACATCCCCTCCTCCGGTTCCCGGCGCGGACCGGCCGCCGCCGCCGGGAACCGCGACCCCGCGGCCGGTCAGTCGGCCAGCAGCACCAGCTTGCCGGTGGTCCGGCCGGTGTCGCCGAGCGCGTGCGCCTCCGCCGCCCCGGCGAGCGGGAAGGTCCCGGCGATCTCGGCCCGCAGCAGCCCGCGCTCCGCGAGGTCGGCGACCGCCGCCATCCCGGCCCGGTCGGCCTCCACCAGCATCATCGCGGTGCGCACGCCCAGCCGGGCCGCCTCCTCGGCCAGTCCCTCGACCGGGAACGGCAGGATCGACACCAGCAGCCCGCCGGGGCGCAGCGTGGCCAGCGAGCGCAGCTGGTAGGCGCCGCCGACGGTGTCCAGCACCACGTCGACGTCGCGGACCGCCGCGGCGAAGTCGGTCTCCCGGTAGTCGATCACCTCGTCGGCGCCGAGGCCGCGCAGGAACGCGTGCTTGGCGGCGCTGGCCGTCCCGATCACGTACGCGCCGCGGGCCTTGGCGATCTGCACCGCGAGGTGTCCGACGCCGCCGGCCGCCGCGTGCACCAGCACCCGGTCCCCGGCGCCGACGCCGGCCGTGTCGACCAGCGCCTGCCAGGCCGTCAGCGCGGCCAGCGGGAGCGCCCCGGCCTGGACGGTGTCGACGGCGGCGGGCCGGCGGACGAAGGCCCGGGCCGGGCCGGTGGCGTACTCGGCGTGCGCGCCGACCCCGTGCGGGTAGGGCAGCATGCCGAACACCTGGTCGCCGGGCGCGAACAGCGTGACGCCGAAGCCGACGGCCTCGACGGTGCCCGCCACGTCCCAGCCGAGGACGAACGGCGGGGCGCCGAGGAAGCCCCCGCCGGCCCGGTGCTTCCAGTCGGTGGGGTTGAGCCCGGCGGCCGCCACCCGGACCAGGATCTCGCCGGTGCCCGGCACCGGCCGGGGCAGTTCCACCACCTTCAGCACCTCGGGCCCGCCCAGCGCGTCCTGGCTGATCGCGCGCATCGTCCCGGTCGCGGGGTCGGTCGCCGTCCCGGTCGCGGGGTCGGTCTTCGTGTCGGTCTTCGTGTCGGTCGTCATGCCCTTCAGCCTGCCGGGGGCGGGGCGGGCCGACGAGTGGCATGATGGCCACTGTCCGATGGATTCCTGTCAGGAAGGTGTGCCGTGTCCGCTCCGCACCGGATCGCCGTACTCGCCCTGGAGGGCGTCTACCCGTTCGAACTGGGCATCCCCCGGCGGGTGTTCGGCAGCACCGACGGCCTGTACGAGCTGGCCACCTGCACGGTGGACGGGCGGCCGGTCCGCTCGGACGCCGACTTCACCATCGGGGTCGAGCACGGCCCGGAGATCCTGGCGGCGGCCGACACCGTGGTGATCCCGCCGTTCACCCCGGCGCTGGCCGGGGCCGAGCTGCCGCCGCCGGTCGCCGCCGCGCTGGCGCTGATCCGGCCCGGCACCCGCGTCCTGTCGATCTGCACCGGCGCCTTCGTGCTGGCCGCGGCCGGTCTGCTGGACGGCCGCCCCGCCACCACCCACTGGGCGCTCACCGACCGCTTCCGCGCGCTGTTCCCGCGGGTCCGGCTCGACCCGGACGTGCTGTTCGTCGACGACGGCGACCTGCTGACCTCGGCGGGCGCGGCCTCCGGCGTCGACCTCTGCCTGCACGTGCTGCGCGCCGACCACGGGGCCGCCGTCGCCAACCGGGCCGCCCGGCTCTGCGTGGTGCCGCCGTGGCGGGACGGCGGCCAGGCCCAGTACATCGAGCACCCGGTGCCCGCGAGCGGCTCCGCCGGGACGTCCGCGACCCGCGAGTGGGCCCTCACCCAGCTGCACCGCCCGCTCCCGCTGGACGAGCTGGCCCGGCACGCCGCGATGAGCACCCGCACCTTCGCCCGCCGCTTCCAGGACGAGACCGGCCAGAGCCCGGGCCGCTGGCTGACCGGGCAGCGGGTCGCGCTGGCCCGCCAACTGCTGGAGGCGACCGACCTGACGGTGGACCAGGTCGCCGCCCGGGTCGGCTTCGCCAACCCGGTCTCGCTGCGCCAGCACCTGCACGCGGCGATCGGCGTCTCCCCGCTGGCCTACCGGCGCACCTTCGCGGGGGCGTCCGCCTGAACCGGACGGCGGGGCCGGCCGGGCGCCCCCTGTGGGCGGCGCCGGCCGACCCCGCCGTCCGCGGGTCCGCCGCTCAGTACTTCGCTCAGTACTTGACGCGGACCTTGCGGCGCCGCAGGCCGATCGCGGTGCCGGCCAGGGCGGTCAGCCCCAGCACGGACCCGGCCGCGACCGCGGGGGTGGTGCGGTCGGGCGCGGGCGCGGCGTCGGCCCGGAAGCCGCCGGCCTTGCCGGAGGCGTCGTACGCGGAGCCGGGCAGCTTGTCCCCGTACCGCTGGTGGACGAGCTGCTGGTAGGCGGCGACGGTGGTGCCGTGCGCGCCGACCGAGCGGCGGGCGGAGTCCTCCAGCGGCAGGACCCGGCCGTCCTTGAGCTCGTACCAGGCGTTGATCTGCGGCTCGCGGAAGGCGGTGCCGCCGTCGGCGGCGGCCCGGGCCGCGTAGTCGGTCTCGTCGCCGCCGGAGGCGATGTTGACGACCCGCCAGGCGCCGTTCTGCTCGGCGGTCCAGACCGAGGCGGTCTGCCCGTCCGCGGCCACCGCCTTGGTCGCGGTGAACTCGACCGCGGCGACCCGCGCCCCGGGGCGGCCCGCCACGAAGGCGGCGTCCAGGGTGTAGACCGGCACGGTGTCGCCGGCCAGCCGGGGGGCGGCGGCGTTCGCGGCCTTCGCCTCGTCGGCGGCGCTGATCCCCAGCGACTGGGTGGGCGGCACGCCCCTGCGGGCGAAGAAGTGGCCCAACTGGTCCAGTACGGCCGGGTTCTGGGTCGCGCCGCGGGCGGCGGCGAGGTCCCCGCCGGTGAGCGCGGCGGGACCGTCGGCGGCCAGCGCCGACGGGGCGGCGGCGAGGCCGAGGGCGGTGGCCGCGGTGAGCGCGGCGGCGGCACGGGCGAGGCGGCCGCTCATCGAGGGCTTGCTCATGACGGGGCTCCTCACGCGCCGACGCGGTACAGGGAGTGGGTCCAGGAGAAGGAGCTGTTGCTCACGTAGTAGTTGTAGTCGCCCCAGTTGTAGCGGTAGTTGGACGGCCACGGGTCGCCCCAGTACAGCCAGTTGTTGCTGAGGTCGTAGCCGTAGAGCACGTTCATGTGGCCGCCGCCGGAGCTCCACTGGATGCGGGTCTCGACCGGCCGGCCGCTGTCGATCTCGGTCTGCACGGTGGAGTAGCGCAGGTAGCCGTTGACGTACGAGCCGGTGCTGATGCCGATCCGGTACAGCGCGTTCTGCACGTCGCCCAGGCTGGCCTGGTTGTTCGGGCAGCTGGAGTTGACGGAGCGGCCGAACGCCAGGTTGCAGAACTGGTTCTGGCTGTAGGTGTAGCCGTAGTACGTGGCGATGGTGTTGCCGCTGGCCGCCCAGCACCAGTTGGTCTGCTGCTGGGCCTGCATGGTGAGGTTCAGGGTGTGCGCGGTGCCGGCCAGGGTGGGGGCCTGGGGCTTGGCGGCGGCGGCCTGGACGGCGGCGGGGGCGGCGGCCTGGGCGGGGACGGCGGCCGCGACGCCCAGCACCGGGGCGAGGACGCCCAGGGCGAGCGCGGCGGCCGTCCGACGCAGCCGCATCGGGGTGAATGGCATGGGGGTGGTCCTCCTGGCAGGGGCGAGGAGTGGATGTGGGGGCGGCGTCCGGACGCGCTGGACGAGCATCCGGCCGTTGACACGGGTGGGTCAACGGCCGTTCCCGGCCCGGGGGGCGGGGTGTGAACGGGGCGGCCCCGGGTGTGAACGGGACGGCCCTGGGCAGCGCGGATATCGCCCGGACCGATGACAACGGGGCCGGAAGGTGTGAATATTCACGGTCAGTTGAGGAGGTGGCCCTTGCAGCAGCCGCCCGCACCACCGGAGTTGGCCCTCGCCCTGCGCACCGGCCCGTTCCACCTCGCCCTGCGGGCCGCGATCGCCGCCCGCGGCCTCGCCCTGCACCGGCTGCGCCAGCGCCTCGCCCAGCGCGGCGTGCGGGTCGGGGTGACCAGCCTGAGCTACTGGCAGCAGGGACTGCGCCGCCCCGAGCGGGCCGAGTCGCTGCGCGCCGTCGCGGTGCTGGAGGAGGTGCTGGAGCTGCCCGAGCACTCGCTGACCCGGCTGCTCGGCCCGCGCCGCACCTCCCCCGACCCGACCGGCCCGGCGGTCCGCCCCTACCGGGACCTGATCAGCCCCGCCGAGGCCGTGGACGGGCTGCTCGCCGTGCTGTCCGGCCCGCCCGACACCGGCCTGCACACCGTCACCCACATCGAGCGCATCCGGGTCGGCGCGGACCGCTGCCTGCAGCGCCGCGACTCCCAGCACGTGCTGCGCGCGCACCGGGACGGCATCGACCGCTACCTGGCGATCTACCAGGGCGACCCCGGCTGCGACATCGACCGGGTGCGGGTCCGCGCCGAGGAGAACTGCCGGCCCGGCCGCATCCGCCGCGACCCCGCCGCCCACATGCTGGTCGCCGAACTCCTGCTGGACCGCCGGCTGCGCACCGGCGACACCCACCTGCTCGGCTACGGCTTCGACGAGGCGACCGCCGCCGAACCCAGCCGCGAGTACGTCCGCGGCTTCAACGCGGGCGCCGGCCAGTACGTCCTGCAGGTCACCTTCGACCCGGCCGCGCTGCCGGTCCGCTGCGACCGCTTCATGCGGCGCCGCCCCGAGCAGTCCGCGCTGGAGATCGAGGAACTGACCCTGGACGGGCACCACTGCGCGCACCTGGTGGCCGCCGACCTGCCGCCCTGCCTGCTCGGCCTGCGCTGGGACTGGGAGTGAACTCTCTCGGATCTATTACTAGTTGGTGATCCGACCACCGGCCACGTCGACGGTCAGGCCGGTCAGCCAGCCCGCCGCGTCGGAGGCCAGGAACAGCGCGGCCGAGGCCACGTCCCGCGGGGTGCCGAGCCGGGCCAGCGGGTGGGTGCCGGCCACCCGCCGCTGCACCTCGGCGGGCATCCGCTCGCGCACCCGCTCGGTCAGGATCGCCGACGGGGCGAGGCAGTTGACCCGGATGCCGTGCGGCCCCAGCTCGGTCGCCAGGTGCCTGGTCAGCATCACCACGCCCGCGTTGGCCACCCCGTACGCCAGGTTCGCCCCGCTGGGCTGGCGGCCCGCCGCCGAGGACATGGTGAGGACGTTGCCCGAGCCGCGCTCCAGCATCCCCGGCAGGAACGCCTGCACGGTGAGGAACGCCGAGGTCAGGTCGGACTCCAGCACCTCGCGCCAGCGCTGCGCCGTCAAGTCGGCCGTGGGCACCGGGAATCCCTGCCCGCCCGCGAACGCCGCCAGCACGTCCACCGGGCCGAACCAGCCCTCCACCGACTGCCGCACCCCGTCCAGCGCCGCCGGGTCCGTCACGTCGGCCACCGCCGCCAGCGCGGCGCCGCCCGCCTCCTCGATCCCCGCGACCACGGCCGCCAGCGCCGCCTCGTCCCGGCCGACCACGCACACCGCCGCGCCCTGTGCGGCGAACGCCCGCGCCGTCTCGGCGCCGATCCCGCGCGAACCGCCGGTCACCACGACCGTCCGGCCGCGCAGCTCCGGGTAGTTTCCGGTCATCACGATCAACTCCCTCTGTTGGGTGCTCTGTTCTGTGCTCTGTTCGGTGCTCTGTCGGGTGCTCTTCCGGGCACCCTGTGGGGCGCCCTGTGTCGGGCTCAACTGTCGTGCGGGTCGTGCGAGCGGCGGCGGCTGACGGGCAACAGCGCGGCCGCGCAGAGCAGCCAGATCGCCCCGCCGAACCGGACCACCGGCAGCAGGTACAGGAAGCCGTCCACCACCAGGGCGAGCAGCGCCAGCATCCCGGCGGCGGCCACCACCAGGCCGGACCAGGTCACGCCCCGGGGCAGCAGCCCGGCCAGCAGCGCCGAGACCGACACCCCCGCGACCAGCAGCGCGAACCCGGCGGCGTACGCGGGCCCGCCGGCCAGGAACGAGACGTCCGCGAGCGCCCGGCCCAACGCGGGCGGCGCGTCCGCGGCCAGCCGGGCCCCGGCCCAGCCCGCGGCGGCGCTCAGCACCAGCGCCCCCGCCGCCAGCACCCCGCCCACCAGGGTGATCGCCGACCCCGGCGCGGTGATCCCGAGCGCCCGCAGCCGCCGGTAGAGCACGGCCGCGCACAGCGCCAGCGGGACGGCGGCCGCGAGCAGCAGCAGCGCGCCCAACTTCGCCGCGCCGCCGTGCTCCTGGGCGTACCGCACCACCTCCGCCCCCGTGGCGTCCGGGTGCGGGGTGGCCCGGTTGACCACCGTGTAGGCGATCGTCAGCGCCACGGTGGCGATCGCCGGCGCGAGCAGCGGCGGTCCGGTCTGCGGACGGCGGGCGCCCGCGGCGGGGCGGGTCGGAGCGGTGGCACTCATGGTTCCTCCCGGTCATCGATATACCCAAGATAATGATTACACGGTGGAACGATTGTCAAACGGGTACGATGTCGCCATGAGTACGGAGAGCGCAGAGAGTGCAGCGGGCGCGGACCACCAGGCCCCCCGCCCCGGCGGCTCGGCCTTCCTACTGGCCCAGCTCGGCGCCCACGCCGCCGACCGCTTCGCCGAACGGATCGCCGCCCTCGACCTCACCCCCGCCCAGGCCGGCCTGCTCCGCCTGCTCGTCCAGCAGCCCGGGCGCAGCCAACGCGAACTCGCGGACGCGCTGGGCATGCCGCCCAGCCGCTTCGTCCCCTTCGCGGACGGCCTGGAACAGCGCGGCCTGATCGAACGCCGCCGCAACACGGAGGACCGACGCCTCTACGCGCTGCACCTCACCGAGGACGGCCTCGCCCTCCTCGCCCGCCTCCGCGAGGCCGCCCTCGCCCACGAACAGGACACCACCCAGTCCCTCACCCCCGAGGAACACGCCCAACTCACCGCCCTGTTGGGCCGCATCGCCACCCAACAGGGCCTCACCCCGGGCATCCACCCGGGCTACCGCCACGTGCGCACCCACTGACCCGCCTCCAGGGGCCCGCCGGGCCCGCGCGGGAGCGAAGCTCCTTCCCGGGCCCGCGGGGCTCTGCTCTTCCCGGGCCCGCCGGGTTCTGCTCTTCCCGGGCCCGCCGGGTTCTGCTCTTCCCGGGCCCGCCGGGTTCTGCTCTTCCCGGGCCCGCCGGGTTCTGCTCTTCCGAGGCCCGGGGAACGGCGGTGCCGAGGGGCGGGTGGCCGACGGGCCGCGATGCGCCACCCCGTTTCGGGCCGAAGGCCCTCGGCGAAAGCCCCATACCGCCCGCCCCACTGTCCTCCGGGCCCCGAATACTTCGCCGCCGAAAGCTCCCCTCAGTAGAAGGCGACGTGCGCGGAGTCGCCCACCGGCACGTACCCGATGCGCTGGTAGATCGCGTTGCTGGTCGGGTTGGCGAGGTCGGTGAACAGCAGCACCTCGGCCGCGCCCCACTCCCGGGCCTGCGCCGACGCGGCGGCCGTCAGCGCGCTCGCGTACCCCCGCCCGCGCTGCTCGCGCGGCGTGTAGACCGGCCCGATCCGGGACATCCCGGCGACCACCGGGCTCGCTCCGGCCAGCGCGGTGATCCCGGCCGCGCCGTCCGTCTCCCAGAGCAGCAGGGTGCCGGCGGCGATCCGCTGCTCGGCGTCGGCCCGCAGGTCCGCGGGCGACATGACTCCGGCCTCGACGCAGAAATCGCCGAGCCAGCGTGTGACCAGTTCGGCGTCCGCCGGCCCGGCGAGTCGCGCCCGCCCGGCCGGCGGGGTCTGCGGCGGCGTCAACTCGCCCAGCCGGTAGAGCCGTTCGTTGGACTCGACCGACCACTGCCGGCCGCCGGCCCGGGTCTGTTCGGCGGCGTAGGCGAGCACCACCTCGCGGCCGCCCGCGACGTCGGCGGGCTGCTCGGGCTCGGCGGCGATGATCCGGGCGAGTTCCCCGGCGGCCGCGACGGGCATCCGGCCGAGGCGCTGCCCGTACGGCGGGGTGCGCAGGGTGGCGCCGGTGACGGTGCCGTCCGGCTCCCGCCACCAGCCGAAGCGCGGCGCCTGCTCGCCGTAGACGTGCGGCCCGTCCCGGCCGAGGCGGTCGAGGATGGTGAGGAGCACCGTGTTCCCGGCGGGGTCGGCCGCCAGGAAGGCGCCTGCCGCGGTGCGGAATTCGTCCAGGGATGTGGTCAGCGTCCAGCTCATGCCGCATCCTCCCCCACCCCGTCCGGCCGGGCCACCCGTTTGCGGCGGCCCGGCGGGGCGGGGTCAGTCGCGCAGGCGCTGCTCCAGTTCGGCCGCGTCGCCGGTGGGGCGTTCGCAGACGAAGTGCCGGCAGACGTACGCGGCGGCCTGCCCGTCGAGCAGCGGGCGGTCGGCCAGCAGCGGGACCTCGGTGTCGCCGGGGGCGCCGACCGCGACGACCGCGCCGGGGGCGGTGGAGCGCAGCGCGGCCAGGTGCAGGGCGGCGCGGCGCGGATCGCCGTCGGCGCCGACGACCGCGACCTCGCGCGGGCCGTCGAGCAGGGCCTCGGCGGCGGCGAGGCCCCAGCCGGTGAACCGGGGGGCGCGGGTGCCGAGGGTGGAGACGATGCCCAACGCCCGTTCGGCGGCGGTGCGGTGGCGGTCCGAGCCGGTGTACCCGGCGTACGTGAGCAGGGCCGCGGCGGCGGCGCTCCAGCCGGACGGGGCGGCGTTGTCGGTGGGGTCCTGCGGGCGGCGGATCAGCTGCTCGGCGTCGTCGGCGGTGTCGTACAGCGCGCCGGACTTCTCGTCGGTGAAGTGCAGCAGCACCAGGTCGAGGAGTTCGCCGGCCAGTTGCAGCCAGGACGCCTCACCGCCGACCGCGTACAGCGCGAGGAAGCCCTCGGCGACGTCGGCGTAGTCCTCCAGGACGCCCGCGTTGGCCCCGGCCCGGCCGTCCCGGGAGGTGCGCAGCACCCGGCCGTCGGCGGTGAAGTGGACGGCGACCAGCAGGTCGGCGGCGCGCTCGGCGGCCTCGACCAGGTCGGGGCGCTCCAGCAGGGCGCCGGCCTCGGCGAGGGCGGCGATCGCCAGGCCGTTCCAGGCCGCGACCACCTTGTCGTCCCGGGCGGGGGCGGGGCGCTGCGCCCGGGCCTCGAACAGCCGCCGCCGGATCTCCTCGTACTCCGCGGTGTCCCGCGGGTCCGCCGGCAGCTGCAGTACCGAGCTGCCGTGCTCGAACGTGCCGGTGACGTCGAAGAGTTCGACGGCGCGGGCGGCGTCCGCCGCCCCCAGCGCCTCCTCCAACTGCCCGGGCGTCCAGGCGTAGTACGCGCCCTCGGCGTTCTTCCCGCGTTCCGGGTCCAGCGAGTCGGCGTCCAGCGCGGAGGCGAACCCGCCCTCGGGGGTGCGCAGTTCGCGCAGCAGGAAGTCGGCGGTCTCCAGCGCGACCCGGCGGGGCAGCTCCTCGCCGGTGGCCCGCCACAGGTGCAGGTACACCCGCAGCAGCAGCGCGTTGTCGTACAGCATCTTCTCGAAGTGCGGCACCGTCCAGGTGGCGTCCACCGCGTAGCGGGCGAAGCCGCCGCCGAGCTGGTCGTAGATCCCGCCGCGGGCCATCGCCGCGCAGGTCCGCTCCACCATCTGCAGCGCGGCCTCGGAACCGGTCCGCGCGTGGTGGCGGAGCAGGAACTCCAGCACCATCGACGGCGGGAACTTCGGGGCGCCGCCGAAGCCGCCCCGCCGCTCGTCGTACGTCCGGCTCAACTCCACGACGGCCCGGTGCAGTTCGTCCTCACCGGGCAGTTCGGCCAGTCCGCTCCCGACCGCGTACACCGAGGCCCGCTCGGCCAGGTCCCGGCCGATCCGCCCGGCGACCTCACCGACCTCCGCGCGCCGCTCCGTCCAGGCCTTCCCCACACCCTCCAGCACCTGCCGGAACGAGGGCATCCCGTGCCGCGGCTCCGGCGGGAAGTACGTCCCGAAGTAGAACGGCTCCTGCTCCGGCGTCAGGAACACCGTCATCGGCCACCCGCCCTGCCCGGTCGCCGCCTGCACCGCCTCCATGTACACCGCGTCGACGTCCGGCCGCTCCTCCCGGTCGACCTTCACCGCCACGAACCGCTCGTTCAGGTACCCGGCCACCGCCTCGTCCTCGAACGACTCGTGCGCCATCACATGACACCAGTGACAAGCCGCATAGCCGACGGACAGCAGCACCGGCACTCCCCGCCGCGCCGCCTCCGCGAACGCCTCCGGCCCCCACTCCCACCAGTCCACGGGGTTGTCGGCGTGCTGCTGCAGGTACGGGGACGTGGCATCGGCCAGGCGGTTCACCATGCGGACAAGTATTCCAACGACCCGGCGTCGCGCGAAGCCCCTCCCGCCGAACACGCCGGGGTTCCGGGCGGGTCGGGCGGTGGCGGATTCGGCGGGGACGGCAGTGGGGGCAGGTGGGGCGCCGCGGCCAGCGGCTCGAACTGGAGCGGGAGGTCAGCGCGACGGCCTACCGGGTGGCGGTGGGGTCGCTCCGGGGGGTCGTGGTGACTGACGGCCTTCGACCTGGACGAGTACGTGCACGCCGCGCTGCGCGACGGTGCCTGCGGCTTCCTGCTCAAGCGCTCCCGGCGGAGGCTGGCCGCTCGGTGATGGCGGGGCGCCCTGATCAGGCCGCAGGTCACCGTCCGGCTGCTGCGCGAGCTGAACCCCCTGCCTCCCGCGAGACCGAGATCGCCCGCCCGGTCGCCCGTGGCGACACCGGTTCCGAGACCACCGAGGCCCTGTTCCCCTCCCCCGGCACCGTGAGGAACCACCTCGCCGCCCCGGACCCGCGGCAGGGCCGAGGCCCCGGAGCACCCGGTCAGTCGTCCTCAGTCGTCCTCGCGGTCGGGCTGCTCGGCGAAGTCGATCTTCTTGAAGCGGGCGTTCATGGACTTCAGGAGGAACCAGGTGGCGATGCCGAGCGCCGCGAAGACGACGAAGCCGAGCAGGCCGGGGGTGACCTTGGTTTCGTCGAGGGCCAGGGCGGCGGCGAGCTGGGTGGGGTTCACGGGGGTGCTCATTCCTCCATGGTGACCCGGCCTTAGGGCGGCCGGGTCACCGGGGGGTGGTACGGGGGGGGTGGTGCGGTGGTTACTTGCGGAGGCCGGCGAAGAGGTCGGTCTCCGGGAGGTCGGTGGGGACCAGGGACTTGGCGAGTTCGTAGTCCTCGGTCGGCCAGACCTCGCGCTGGACGTCGATCGGCACCCGGAACCAGGGCCCGTCGGGGTCGATCTGGGTGGCGTGCGCGATCAGCGCCTTGTCGCGGATCTCGAAGAAGTCCGCGCACTCGATCCGGCTGGTGATCTCGCGCTCGGTCCGCCCGGACTTCTCCCAGCCCTCGATCCACTCGCCGTACGGCGAGTCCTCGCCGTGCTCGGTGAGGTAGGCGTGCAGGGCGCGGATGCGGCCCATCGGGAAGCCGTGGTTGTAGTAGAGCTTGGACGGCTGCCAGGGCTCACCGGCCTCCGGGTAGGCGTCCGGGTCGCCGGCGGCGTCGAAGGCCGCCATGGTGATCTTGTGGGTCATGATGTGGTCGGGGTGCGGGTAGCCGCCGTTCTCGTCGTACGTGGTGACCACGTGCGGGCGGAACTCGCGGATCAGCTTGACCAGCGCGCCGGCCGCGACCTCGACCTCCTCCAGCGCGAAGCACCCCTCGGGCAGCGGGGGCAGCGGGTCGCCCTCCGGGAGGCCCGAGTCGACGTAGCCGAGCCACGCCTGCTGGACGCCCAGGATCTCCCGGGCCGCGTCCATCTCCTTGCGGCGCACCTCGTGGATGTTCTCCTCGACCCACGGGTCGCCCTGCAGCTTGGGGTTGAGGATCGAACCCCGCTCGCCGCCGGTGCACGTGGCGACCAGGACCTCCACCCCCTGCGACACGTACATCGCCATGGTGGCGGCGCCCTTGCTGGACTCGTCGTCCGGGTGCGCGTGCACCGCCATCAAACGCAACTGCTCGCTCAACGCCTGGTCCCCTTCAGGTACAGGTGGTTCTGTCCGCTTCGCCGGGCCGGCTCCCCCGCCGGCTCCGGCGCGGATGTGACCCTCCTATAGTGACGGACTGAAGGGCGCGTCCATTCCCACCGGAGGACGAACCGCCCCTCCGCGAAAGGACCGAGCCGCACCATGGACCACAGCCCTACGCCCGTGCCGCCGGAGGCCGCCCCCGCCGCCCCGTCGGGCGCCGTGCCGGCCGGCCGGTACGGCCGCGCCGACGACCGGGCCGCGGACCGCCGGCTGCGGGTCGCCGCCGTGGTGTGCGGGGTGCTGTTCCTGGGCCTGATCGGCTGGCTGGGCGGCTCGTACCTGCTGCGCGAGACGGCGCTGAACGGGACGGTGCCGACCTTCCAGGCGGTCTCCGACACCGAGGTGCAGCTGCAACTGTCGGTGCGCAAGAGCGCGGGCACCGGCGGGGTGTGCACCGTCCGCTCGCAGGGCGCGGACGGCGCGGTGGTCGGCCAGTCGGACTTCCAGGTCCCGGCCGAGGGCGACTCCTGGGTCAAGGTGGTCACGCTCCGCACCACCGCCCGCGGCACCACCGCCGAACTGCTCGGCTGCACCCCCGACGGCAAGTAGCGCCCCGCGCCGCGGTCACCCTTTCGAAGGCACCCGGCCCGCACTGCCCGCAGGCACTCCCGCCTGCGCCGGGAACTTGTTAGGCTCGTGGTTTCGCCCCTTCCGCACCCTTCGGTACGGAAGCGGGCGTTGCTTTGCATCTGCCGAAAGAATCGACCACTGCCGCGTTCCACCCGCGCGGCCGCGCCAGCACCGACGAGGAGCACCCTGTGACCCAGACCAACGATGACGTGACCTGGCTCACTCAGGACCACTACAACAAGCTCAAGGCCGAGTTCGACCACCTCACCGGTCCGTGGCGGATCGAGATCGCCAAGAAGATCGAGGCGGCGCGCGAGGAGGGCGACCTCAAGGAGAACGCCGGCTACCACGCGGCCAAGGACGAGCAGGGCAAGACCGAGGCCCGGATCCGCCAGCTGAGCCAGCTGCTGGAGCGCGCGAAGGTCGGCGAGGCCCCGGCGGACTCCGGCGTGGTGGCCCCCGGCATGGTGGTGAAGGTGGCGTTCGACGGCGACCTGGACGACACCATGGAGTTCCTGCTGGCCTCCCGCGAGGTCACCGACGGCGACATCGACGTGTACTCCCCGCAGTCGCCGCTGGGCAAGGCCATCATCGGCAAGTCGGTGGGCGAGGACGCCCGCTACGAGCTGCCGAACGGCAAGAAGGCCGGCGTGAAGATCATCGACGCGAAGCCGTTCTCCGGCTGACGCCCCGCCGCGCGCACGGCGGACGGCCGCTCCCCCGGGGGGGGGGAGCGGCCGTCCGCCGTTTCCGGCCGGGGCGTCGGGCCCGTTCGCCGTTTCCGGCCCGGGCCCGACGCTCCGTCAGCCGGCCGCGCGGCGGTACTTGCGCACCGAGAGCCAGGAGAAGACGGCCGTGATGAGCAGCGACCAGACCACCGACACCAGGGCGGCGTGCTGCATCGGCCAGGAGTCCGGCACCGGGCCGATCTGGTTGCCGAACAGGCTGCGGCAGGCCTGCACGGTGGCGGAGAACGGGTTCCAGTAGGCGATCGGCTGGAGCCAGCTCGGCATCGAGCTGACCGGGACGAAGGCGTTGGAGATGAACGTCAGCGGGAACAGCCAGATCAGGCCGGCCGAGGTGGCGGCCTCGGGGCTGCGCACGGACAGGCCGATCAGCGCGCCGATCCAGGAGAAGGCGTAGCCGAGCAGGAGCAGCAGGCCGAACGCGCCGAGCGCCTTCAGGAAGCCGTCGTGGATGCGCCAGCCGACCAGCAGCGCGACCAGGGCGAGCACGACGACGGTGAACGCCGTCTGGACCAGGTCGGCCAGGGTGCGGCCGGTGAGGACGGCGGCGCGGGCCATCGGCAGCGAGCGGAACCGGTCGACCAGGCCCTTGGTCATGTCCTCCGCGATGCCGGCCGAGGCGCCGGCGACGGCGAAGGTGACGGTCTGGGCGAAGATGCCCGCCATCAGGTACTCGATGTACACGTCGTGGCTGGGCTGGGCGCCGGGGATGGCGATGGCGCCGCCCATCACGTACGAGAACAGCAGCACGAACATGACCGGCTGCATGAGTCCGAACACGACGATCTCGGGGATGCGGGTCATCCGGCGCAGGTTGCGCTTGGCGACCACCCAGGAGTCGTGGACGGTCGCGGCGACGCCGCGGCGCGGGGCGACGGGGAGGCCGCCGATGGCGCCCCCGGTGCTGGCGGTGGTCATCTCAGGCGTCCTTCCCCTTGGCGCGGCGGCCCTTCCCGGCGGGGGCGGCCCCCTCGTCCTCCTCGGCGCCGCCCTCGGTGGCGTGGCCGGTGAGGGAGAGGAAGACGTCGTCCAGGGTGGGGCGGCGCAGGCCGATGTCGTCGATCTCGATGGAGCGGGCGTCCAGTTCACGGATGGCGTCGGCGAGGACCTTGGCGCCGCCGCTGACCGGGACGGTGATCCGGCGGGTGTTCTTCTCCACCGCCGGGTCGCCCTTGGCGTACGGGGCGAGCGCGGCGACGGCCTCGGGGACCAGGCCGGCGTCGTGGACGACGACCTCGATCCGCTCGCCGCCGATCTGCGCCTTGAGCGCGTCGGCGGTGCCGCGGGCGATCACCTTGCCGTGGTCGACCACCGCGATGTCGTGGGCGAGGCGGTCGGCCTCCTCCAGGTACTGGGTGGTGAGCAGCAGGGTGGTGCCCTGCTCGACCAGCGTCTCGATGACCTCCCAGAGGGCGAGCCGGTTGCGCGGGTCGAGGCCGGTGGTGGGCTCGTCGAGGAACATCACCGGGGGCCGGACCACCAGGGCGGCGGCGAGGTCGAGGCGGCGGCGCATGCCGCCGGAGTAGGTCTTGGCGGTGCGGTCCATGGCCTCGGAGAGGTTGAACCACTCCAGCAGTTCCAGGGCCCGCTTCTTCGCGTCGCGGGCGCTCATCTGGTAGAGCTCGCCGACCATCTGGAGGTTCTCGCGGCCGGTGAGGTACTCGTCCACGGCGGCGTACTGGCCGGAGAGGCCGATCAGGCTGCGCACCTTGTTGGGGTGCTTGAGCACGTCGACCCCGGCCACGGTGGCGCGGCCCGAGTCGGGTTGGAGCAGGGTGGTCAGCACCCGGACGGTGGTGGTCTTGCCGGCCCCGTTGGGGCCGAGCAGTCCGAGCACGGTGCCCTCGGGGACGTCCAGGCTCACGCCGTCCAGGGCGCGGACGTCGCCGAAGGTCTTGACCAGGTTCTCGGCTTCGATGGCTGCCGCCATGGGCCTGCCTCATCTCCTGATGCGAGTCGGTTCTGTGCGGATGCATGTGGATGCGTACAGCTGCGTACAGCTGCGTACGGATACCTACGGATGTGTACGGAATCATCCGTTCTGTTACCCGAGCCCACCGACGGCGAAGCTCGCGATACATCGCAAGATGCTGGCACTCGCGATATATCGCGTCAAGCCCCGCAGGTGAGGCGGCTCACAGCATCACACCCCCCACTGACAACGCCCGCCTCAGCGGCTCACCACGTACCCGGCCTCGCGCAGCTCGCCGATCACCGCGGCGCAGTGCTCCGGGCCCTTGGTCTCCAGGTGCAGGTCCACCTCGACCTCGGCGAGGCCCAGCTGGGGGTCGATCCGGACGTGCGCGACGTCCAGCACGTTGGCGTCGACCCGGGTCAGCACGCCCAGCAGGTCAGCCAGCGCGCCGGGCCGGTCGGCCAGCCGGACCCGCAGCGACAGGTACCGGCCGGCCGCGGCCAGGCCGTGCCGGAGCACCCGCTGCATCAGCTGCGGGTCGATGTTGCCGCCGGACAGCACCGCCACCACCGGGCCCTCGAACCGGCCCGGCTCGGCCAGCAGCGCGGCGATCGGGGCCGCCCCGGCGGGCTCCACCACCAGCTTCAGCCGCTCCAGGCCGACCAACAGGGCCCGGGACAGCGCGTCCTCGGAGACCGTCAGGACGCCGTCCGCGAGGGCGTTCACCATCTCGAACGGGATGTCGCCCGGCCGGCCGACCATGATGCCGTCGGCCATGGTCGCGAACCGCTCCAGCGAGACCGGGCGACCCGCCGCCAGCGAGGGCGGGTACGCGGCCGCGGCGGCGGCCTGCACGCCGATCACCCGGACGTCCGGGCGGACCGCCTTGACCGCGAGCGCCACGCCCGCCAGCAGCCCGCCGCCGCCGGTGCCGACCAGCAGGGTGCGCACCTCGGGGCACTGCTCCAGCACCTCCAGGCCGAGGGTGGCCTGGCCGGTGATGACGTCCAGGTGGTCGAAGGGGTGGATGAACACGGCGCCGGTGGTGTCCGCGTACGCGCGCGCCGCCCGCAGCGCCTCGTCGACGTTCGCCCCGTGCAGCCGGACCTCCGCCCCGTAGTCGCGGGTCGCGGCGACCTTCGGCAGCGGGGCGGCGACCGGCATGAAGACGGTGGAGCGCACCCCCAGCAGCGCGGCGGCCAGCGCCACCCCCTGCGCGTGGTTGCCGGCGCTGGCGGCGACCACCCCGGCGGCCCGCTCCACCGGCAGCAGCCCGGCGATCCGCAGGTACGCCCCGCGCAGCTTGAACGACCCGGTGCGCTGCAGGTTCTCGCACTTCAGGTGGACCGGCGTCCCGGCCACCCCGGACAGGTACCGGCTGCTCTGCATCGGGGTCACCCGGGCCACCCCGGCCAGCATCTTCTGCGCGCCCCGGACGTCGTCGAGGGTGATCGGCCAACTGTGCATGGGGGGAAGCCTAGGGCCGCGTGGTTCCGGTGCCCGCCCGGCGCGCGTACGCTGCTGGGCACGAGTCGCCCGCACCCCCGTGAGCCGCGATGAGCCTTCCTTCGCCCGAGATTCCCGATCCCGACCGCCAACTCCCCTACCAGGTCGCGGTGTTCGCGCGGCGGATCAGTGCCGCCGAGGAGCTGGACCGGGCCGCCTACCTGCTGCTCGACCAGCTGGCCGCGACCGGTCCGGCCAATGTGAAGACGCTCGCCGCCGCGCTCGGCGTGGACTCCTCCACGGTGACCCGGCAGGCCGCGCCGCTGCTGCGCGAGCGGCTGCTGGCCCGGGTGCCGTACCCCGCGGACCGGCGCGCCGTGCGGCTGGCGCTGACCCCGCTGGGGGCCGGGCGGCTGGCCGAGGTGCGGGAGGAGCGGCGGCGGGTGGTCGCCGAGCTGACGGCCGGTTGGACGCCGCAGGAGCGGGCGCTGTTCTGCGTGCTGCTGGGGCGGTTCAACGACGGCCTGCGCGGCCGCCGTTGAACCGCTGACGGCCCGTCAGCCGAGCGCCCGCTCCAGGTCGGCGAGCAGGTCGTCGGCGGACTCGATGCCGACCGAGACCCGCACCAGGTCGGCGGGCACCTCCAGCGGGGAGCCCGCGGCGGAGGCGTGGGTCATCCGGCCGGGGTGCTCGATCAGCGACTCGACGCCGCCCAACGACTCGCCCAGGGTGAAGAGTTCGGCCCGGTTGCAGACCGCGACGGCCGCCTCCTCGCCGCCCGCGACCCGGAACGACACCATGCCGCCGAACGCCTTCATCTGCTTGGCGGCGACGTCGTGGCCCGGGTGGGTGGGCAGGCCCGGGTACAGCACCTGGGTCACCTTCGGGTGCGCGGACAGCAGTTCGGCGACCTTGGCGGCGTTCTCCGAGTGCCGGTCCATCCGGACGCCGAGGGTCTTGATGCCGCGCAGCACCAGCCAGGCGTCGAACGGGCCGGAGACCGCGCCCATCGCGTTCTGGTGGTAGGCGACCTCCTCGGCCAGGCCCGCGTCGGCGACCACCAGGGCGCCGCCGACCACGTCGGAGTGGCCGCCCATGTACTTGGTGGTGGAGTGCACCACCACGTCGGCGCCGAACGCGATCGGCTGCTGCAGGTAGGGGCTGGCGAAGGTGTTGTCGACCACCAGCTTCGCACCGGCGGCGTGCGCGATCTCGGCGACCGCGGCCAGGTCGGTGATGCCCAGCAGCGGGTTGGACGGGGTCTCCACCCATACCGCGCGGGTGGTCGGGCGGATCGCCTCGCGGACCTTCTCGGGGTGGTGCGTGTCGGCGACGGAGAACTCGACGCCCCAGCGGGTCAGCACCTTGGCGAACAGCCGGAAGGTGCCGCCGTAGGCGTCGTTCGGGATGACGATGTGGTCGCCCGGCTTGAGCAGGGTGCGCAGCAGGGTGTCCTCGGCGGCCAGGCCGGAGGCGAAGGCGAGGCCGCGGGCGCCGCCCTCGATCGCGGCGAGGCACTCCTCCAGGGCGGTGCGGGTCGGGTTCGCGGAGCGGCTGTACTCGTAGCCCTCGCGCAGGCCGCCGACGCCGTCCTGCTTGTAGGTGGACACCTGGTAGATCGGCGTCACGACTGCCCCGGTCCGGGGGTCCGCTTCCTGGCCCGCGTGGATGGCGAGGGTCTCGAAGCCGTGGGAAAGCTGGTGCTCGGTCATGCCACCGAGCCTAGTGCGGCCGGGGGTGCGCGGCAGGGCTTGCGCCCACGTGCCGTGACGGCGGGTCAAGGCCGGATTTCGTCATCCAAAAGTTGTCGAAAAGGCGCAGGTCGTGTCGGTACGATCGCCCGGCCGCACACATGATCGAACCCGCTGGGGGAATCCCGTATGTCCATCGAGCGCACCGGCATGCGCACTTCCACCCGGGCGCTGCTGGCCGTCGCGCTGCTCGTCGGGTTCTACCTGCTCTCGGCCGCCGTGGTGGTCGGCCTGGTGTGGGCCAACGTCGAACTGGTCGTCAACTCCGACCGCTTCCACGCCGGCATGGTCAAGCTCTGGGCGCTCAGCGCCGCGATCGCCTACCCGGTGCTCCGGGTGGTGTTCCTGACCCGGCGTCCGCGCGGGGACGCCGAACGGGACGGCCTGCTGCTGACCCGGGCCGAGCAGCCCGAGCTGTGGGCCCGGGTGGACCGGATCGCCGGGGCCACCGGCGTCCGCGGCCCCGCCGAGATCCGGCTGGTCTCGGACGTCAACGCCTACGTCTCGGAGGACACCCGGCTGCTCGGCCTGGTCCGCGGCCCGCGCCACCTGGCGATCGGCGCGCCGCTGCTGATCGGCCTGAGCGAGGCCGAGCTGGACTCGGTGCTCGCCCACGAGTTCGGCCACTACGCCAACAACGACGTCCGGCTGGGCGCCGTCACCGTGGCCGGCCGCACCGCGCTGCTGCACTCGATCGCCACCCTGCACCACCGCGCCGACCTGCACCGGGCCGACAAGGCCGCCGAGATCGCCGAGAACAACGCCGACCGGCAGGCCCGCGGCCGCAAGGCCCGCGACGAGGACCCCGGCAACGGCGGCGTCGAGCGGTTCCTCGCCAAGGCGTTCACCCAGTACGCCAAGCTGTACTTCCGGGTCACCGAATCGGTGAGCCGCCGCGAGGAGTTCGCCGCCGACCGGCACGCCGCCCAGGTCGCCGGCCGGGACGCCACCGCCGCCGCGCTGCGCCGCATCCCGGTGCTGGGCGCCGCCCAGGGCTTCTACCTGAACCGCTACGCCACCATGGGCTGGTCGGCCGGACTGCTGCCGCTGCGCGGCCAGTTCTACGGCGGCCTGGCCCACCTGCTGGCCGACCCGGAGCGGCGCGAGGAACTCGCCGCGATGGGCCTCGACCTGCCGGACCAGCAGCCCGACCCGTACGACTCGCACCCGCCGATCCGGCAGCGGGTCGCCGCGATCGAGGCCCTGCCGGACACCCCCGGCCTGCCCGGCCTGGGCGCCGACGCGCCCGCGGTCGGCCTGCTCCGCGGGGCCGACCGGCTGTTCGGCGACCTGGAGACGCTCGACCTCGTCCCGGAGGCCGCCGGCAAGCGCCGGGTGGAGTGGCCGGAGCTGGTGCACGAGACGCTGCTCGCGGACTGCCGCGAGGCGGCCCAGCCCGTCCTGCGCGCCCTCACCGGCAGCGGCCTGCACGGCACCGTCGAGGCCATGCTGGACGCCCTGGCGGCGGGCCGCGGCGAGGAGTTGGCGAAGCGGCTGCCGCAGAGCGAGGAGGCCGCGGCCGCCACCGGCCGGGCCGCCCGCGAGTTCCGCCGCCCGCAGCTGCGCGACGCCCTGCGGACGCTCACCGTGCTGGCCCTGGCCTCCGACCGGACCGCCCACTGGGAGCTGTCCTGGAGCCGCCCGGCCGCGCTGGTCCTGCCCGACAACCTCGGCGACCGGCTGCCCGCCGCGCTGGACGCCGCGGTCGCCGACACCCCGGACCCCGCCCCGCTGCGCGCCCTGCTGGCCGAGGCCCGCGCCGCCGCCCCCGCCCCCGCCGCGTCCTGACGCCCCGTCATCCCTGGAGCACCGCCCCCGATGGCCCGACTGATCGTCATCATCCCGCTCGTCCTGCTGGTCGGCTTCAAGGTCGCCACCTGGCTGATGAAGCGCCGCACCGCCCACCTGGAGGCCGCCACCGCGGCCGCGAAGGCCACCATCGCCCGGGTCGAGGACGCGAACCGGCCGACCATCGTCCCCTCCGAGCACGGCCTGGTCGGCAAGGCCGACCTGGTCGCCGACCCGGGCCTGACCGGCCCGGACGTGGACGCCGCGCTGGCCGCCCTGGAGACCGGCGACTGGCACCCGGCCGCCGACCTGCTCACCGCCGCGGCCGGCGACCACGACCGGCGCTGGGGCCTGATCGGCCGGTTCGCCGAGCCCGCCGCCCAGGACGACACCTGGCTGCTGGCCTGGCGCGCCGAGCGCCCGGACAGCGCGGACGCCGCCGTGCTCGCCCTGGACGCGCTGATCGACGTGGCCTGGGAGGTCCGCACCAGCTACAGCGCCAGCCAGGTCAGCGCCGAGCGCTGGGCCGCCTTCCGCAAGGTACTGGCCGAGGCCGAGGCGGCCGCCGCCGAGGCCGTCCGGCTCGCCGGGCCGGACGACCCGCTGCCGTACGTCGCACAGATCCCGCTGGCAATGGGTCAGAGCTGGGACAACGCCCGCTTCCTGGCGCTCTGGGCGGAGCTCTCCGCCCGCGACCCGCACCACTTCTGGGCGCACGTCAACGCCACCCAGTACTGGTGCGCCAAGTGGCGCGGCAGCCACGAGAAGATGCACGCCTTCGTGGACGCCGCGATCGCCGCCGCGCCGCGGGGCAGCCTGCTCACCGCGGTCAAGCTGCACGCGTACTACGAGCAGATCCAGCGCGACAAGTCCCCGCGCTCGGCGTACGCCGCCCCCGAGGTGCGAGCCGCCGCGGACGCGGTGATCGCCGACCTGGCGGCGGCCGCGCCCGACGACCGGCGGCGCACCTACGCGCACGGCTGGCTGGTCTGGGTGCTGGCCCGCTCGGGCCGCGAGGCCGAGGCGCTGGAGCACCTGCGGGCGCTCGGCCCGGTCATCCCGGTCCCGTGGTCGTACTGGGACAAGCCCGCCGACAAGTTCGTCGACGAGCGGATCGACACCGTGCTGGCCGCCACCGCCGGGCGGTCCGGCGACTGACCGTCCCGCGTCGCGTCCGTCCGGCCCGGTGCCGATGATGGAGACGTCAAGCCGCGCCCCCGCCGCCGAGCCCGGCGACGGGGGCGCGGGTCGTTCTCGGCCGGAGGTGGAGTGAGATGGCCGGGTTGGAGCGGATGAGTCTGGACCAGCCGGAGGAGGTCCGCCCGTTCGAGGGCGGCACGGGGCAGCTGGCGCTGGTGAACCTGGCGGGCGGCGGCATCGGCCGGGCGGTCTTCGAGCCGGGCTGGCGCTGGTCCGAGCACGTGAAGCCGATCGCCGGCACCGACAGCTGCCTGGCCTCGCACGTCGGGTACGTGATCTCCGGGCGGCTGCGGGTGGAGATGGACGACGGCCAGGCCGAGGAGTTCGGCGCGGGCGACTTCATGGTCTGCCCGCCCGGACACGACGCCTGGGTGCTCGGCGACGTGCCCTGCGTGATGCTCGACTGGCAGGGCTACGTCGACTACGCCAAGCCGCAGGGCTGATCAGCCGGCCCGGCGGACCTCGTGCAGGAAGCAGCCGAACTCGACGGCCCGGACGTGCAGCACGGCGGTCTCCGGGTCGGCGAGCAACTCGGCTGCCACCGCGGGCAGTTCGGCGGGTTCGGTGAGCCGGCCGCCGAGGATGCGGCCGTCCGCGGCGTAAGCCCGCAGCACCCGTCGCGCGCCGTGGAAGGCGTCCGGCCAGCCGCCCGGGTGGCCCGCGCACGGCTCGGCGTGCACGAAGACCGGGCCGGTCTCCACGTACGCGCCGGGGTCGCAGCCGGTCTCGGCGGCCCAGCGGCGCAGCGGCGCGTAGGAGACCAGCGCGATCCGCTCGCCGGTGCGGGCCCGGGTGAGGCAGCAGCGCAGCGGGTGGCCGCCCTCCTCCTCGACGGTGAAGGGGACGACGGGGCGCCCGGCGTCGTCGGTCTGCCGCAGTGCGGCGAGCACGTCGGCGGGGACGGCCCGGACGTCCGTGGCGGTGGCGGTGGCGGTGGCGGTGGGGTTCATGCGTCCAGCTTCCGCCGCCGGGGCGGCCGGGTCCGGCGGCTTCCGGACGTCGCGCTGCCGCCGTTGCCGCCGTTGCCGACCGGACGCGGCGCGGCCCGCCGCAGGAGGGTGTCCTGCGGCGGGCCGCGGTGCGCGACGGTCCGTCAGCCGAGGCGGCTGCCGGGGGCGATCTGCTTCATCTCCTCGAAGCTGAGGCCGGCCCGGGCCATCGCCCCGGCGGTGTTCCCGTCGACGCCGAGCTTCGCCAGCTCGGCGAGCTGGTCGGCGGTCAGCTCGGTGGCGGGCAGGTCGCCGTAGTCGGCGTCGTCCGCGGAGTCGTCCGCGGCGCCGGCCATCGCGCCGGCCAGGTCCTTCAGCTTGTCGAGGTCGAACTCGGTGGCGCCGGACGGGGCGGTCAGCGGGGCGGCGTCGCCGGAGAAGCCGATCCGCAGCGGGAGGTGCGCGGAGCCGTCGGTCTTGTCGTCGAGCTGGGCGAGGTCGAACAGCACGGCCTGCGCCCGGCCGTCCTTGATCCGCACGTCGGCGGAGAGCTTGCGGTCCGGGACGTCCGCGAGGTCGTCGTCCTCCGTCGGGAGGCCCGGGTAGCCGGGGATGCCCTTGGTGAGCGCCTTGGCGGACTTGGTGAAGCTCGCGACCAGCGGGCGGAGCGGGGCGGAGACCCGGATGACGTCGGCGTCGCCGTCGCGGCCCTTCTCCTCCAGGGTGACGTTCTTGCTGAACGCCTCCTTCAGCGACTTGGCGAACTCCTGGACGGCGGCGCCGTCGACGCCGGGCAGCGTGTCCGGGAGGGTGGCGCGGCCGATGTCGTTGGGGTCGATCTTGGTGGAGCTGCCGGGCTTGCCGCCCTTGGCGGCCTGCTCGGACAGCTCCTGGAGCTTGGCGAGGTCCACCGAGAGCCACTTGCCGTCGATGACGTCCTTGACCGGGGCGGCCTCGGACGGCAGCTCGGCGACCGCCCGGTCGATCTGCGCGGGGTCCTCGCCGGCCAGGCCGGCGATGCCGCGGACGTCGGCCTTGACGTACATCTTCCGGTCGACCAGGCGGATGTCGGCGTAGGTCTTGCCGGACTTCTTGGCGCTCAGCGTGTAGCCGACCGCGACGCCCTTGAGGTCGGTGAGGTTGGTGTCGCCGCTGTAGCCGTTCTTGAACGCCTCGCTGTCCTTGAGCGGCTTGTCGGATGTCATGGTGACGGACAGCTTGAGGTCGCCGATCAGGTCGGCGGCCTTCTGCTCGATCGGGCTGTCGACGGCCTTGCCGAAGGCCACCACCTGCTCGGGGGTGGCGTCGAAGGACAGGTCGATCCGCAGCGACTTGGCGTCGCCGAGCTTCTCGAAGGCGTTGCCGAGCTTGTCGCCCGCGCTCAACTGCTCGACCGTGCTGCAGGCGGCGAGGCCGGTGGTGAGCGCGACGGCGCCGACGGTGAGGGCTGTGCCGACGCGGACGGAGCGACGGGTGGGGGTGTTGATGGCAGGCTCCTGCGGCTGAGGACGATCGCGGGGCCCGGACGGCCCTGGTCGCGGAGCCAAGCTCAGCACAGTGGTGCGTCCCCCCGCACACGAATATTTTAATCATCCTTTGGGGGACGCAGGGATCAGAGCGCGCTGCCGGCCTTCCAGTCCGCCCAGCTCAGGTTCCAGCCGTTCAGGCCGTTCGAGGCGTTCACCGTCCGGTCACCGGAGTTGACCACTTCGACCACGTCCCCGACCATCGAGCTCGCGAAGAACCTGGCCGCACTGGTGCCCGGGTTGCCGCCGCCCTGGACGTCCTGCAGGGCGATGCAGCCGTGGCTGGTGTTGGCGCTGCCGAACTGCCCGGCGGGCGACCAGTAGTTGCCGTGGATGAAGGTGCCCGAGGTGGTCAGCCGCTGGGCGTGCGGCACGTCCGGGATGTCGTACTCGCTGCCGAGCCCGACCGTCGCGGAGTTCATCCGGGTCTCCTTGTACTGCTCGGAGATCACCATCTTCCCGCCCCAGGTGCGGTGGTCGGGGGCGCCGCCGATCACCGGGTAGGTGGCGCTGACCGCGCCGTCGGTGGTGACGGTGAGGGTGTCGGCCCTCAGGTCGGCGACCGAGACCTGGCTGCGGCCGACGGTGAAGACGACGTCCTTGGACTGGGTGCCGTAGACGCCCTTGGCGCCGGCCACGTCCTTCAGCCGGAGCTTCAGGGTGACCTTGGTGCCCTTCGCCCAGTACTGCTCGGGGCGGAAGTCGAGCCGGGTGGCGTCGTACCAGTGGCCGACGACCTCGACCGGCGGGTCGGCGACCACGGTGATCGCCTGCTCGACGGCCTTCCGGTCGGTGACCGGCTTGTTGAAGGTGATCGACACCGGCATGCCGACGCCGACCGTGGTGCCGTCCTCGGGCGTGAAGTAGCCGACGAAGGTGTTGGCCGGGGAGGCGGTGGAGAAGTGCGCGTTGGCGTCGGCCGGACGCTTGTCCTTGTCGACGGCGGCGGCGGCCACCGCGTACTTGCCGCCGCTGGCCAGCCGGTCGGTGGAGGTCCAGCTCGCGCCGTCGGCGGCGAGCTGCCCGGCTATCTGCTTCCCCGCGCCGTCGGTGACGGTGACCGAGGTCAGCGTGCCGTCCTGCACGGTGACGGTGACCGGGTCGGCGAACGGCACGGCGGTGGTGCCGTCCGCGGGGCTGACGGTGATCTTCGCGACGGAGGGCTTCGGGGTGCTCGACCCGGCCGGGGCGCCGCCGCCGGAGCCGGACGCGCCGGTCCGGCCGGTCACGTCCTTGCTCCCGGAGCAGGCCGCGACCAGCAGCACGGGCGCCCCCAGCAGCCCGGAGAGCACGCCTCGCCGGCTCCAGCCGCCGCCGTCGCGCGGCCGGTCCTGCTTCTCCCCTGCGGTCACGTCCACGCTCCTCGATCCAAGATCACTCAATCATGTGCAGATCGTACGAGAGTACCCAAGGAGTCCACAGAACGGACAAAAGCCCGGTCCGGGGGTACCGGACCGGGCTTCTGCGGCTGCCGCGCGGGAGCCGGCGGGAACGGGTGTCACTGCACCTCGTACTCGTCCCAGCTCTCGTCGTCCGGGTCGTAGTCGGTGGTGGCGGACTCCCAGGTGGCGGAGGCGAGTTCGACACCGGGGACGTCGCCGAGCAGGGCGACCGGGTCGACGAAGTGGGCGAGCGAGCCGGTCGGGTCGACCTCGATCGCCTCGGTGGCCTGGGCCCGCTCGTCGTCGTCCAGGTACTCGTCCTCGGCGACCTGGCTCAGGGCGGCGGCCTTCAGGGCCTGCTCGTCGGTGATCTCGGCGATCAGCTCGATGGACAGGCGGACGTAGCGCGGGGCGTCCTGCTCGGGCAGGTCAGTGCTGGTCATGCCAGTGAGCGTAGGCGGTCCGCCGGGCCGATCGGAAACGGCCCTGCCCACCGCCCCGCGGCGACCCGCCCCGGAACGCGGCGAGGGCCGGCCCGGGCGAACCCGGACCGGCCCTGCCGCCTCGCGCGGGCTCCCCCACCCGGGAGCTCGCGGAGCCGCGCCTCTCGGCGCGTGATCTGCCGCGGGAGCCGCCGCACCCTGTCTCGGACAGGGGCGGGACGACGGCGTCCCCCACGGACGGACACGGCGGGCCGGGTCAGGGCCGACCGTCGTGTCGCCGGCGGTCCCGGGGTCCGGGGAGCCGCTCCCGTCACCCGCCACCGCCGTGCTCGGCTTCTTGCCGTGCTTCAAAGATGCCCTGCGCGTGTTAACCGGATGATGCGCAGCTGTGACGTCCGCGTACCGACTTTCCGTTCACCCGATCGGCGGGCGGGGCGTCCTGAGCGGGGGTCAGTGACCGGCCCGGGCGGTCAGGAAGGCCAGCAGGTCCTGGCGGGTGACGATGCCCTGCGGCTTGCCCTCCACCAGCACCACCACCGCGTCGGCCTTCTCCAGCACCGACATCAGGTTGGTCACCGACTCGCCGGAGCCGACCACCGGCAGCGGCTTCGACATCACGCCGTCCAGGGTGTCGGTGAGCTGGATGCGCCCGCCGAACAGCCCCTCCAGCAGCTCGCGCTCCACCACCGAGCCGACCACCTCGCCGGCCATGATGTCCGGGTGCCCGGCACCCGGGGAGACCACCGGCATCTGCGAGACGCCGAAGTCCCGCAGCACCCGGACCGCCTCCGCGACCGTCTCGCCCGGGTGCATGTGGACGAACTGCGGGATGCCCTCGTGCTCAACGGCGTCCTTGCGGGCCAGCACCTCGCCGATGTGCGCCTCGTCGGTCGCGGTCGGCAGGAAGCCGTAGTCGGCCATCCAGTCGTCGTTGAAGATCTTCGACAGGTAGCCGCGGCCGCCGTCCGGCAGCAGCACCACGACGACGTCGTCCGGGCCGAGTTCGCGGGCCACCTCCAGCGCGGCGACCACCGCCATCCCGCAGGAGCCGCCGACCAGCAGGCCCTCCTCCTTGGCGAGGCGGCGGGTCATCCGGAACGAGTCCTTGTCGGAGACCGCGACGATCCGGTCCGCGACGTTCCGGTCGTAGGCGGTCGGCCAGAAGTCCTCGCCGACGCCCTCCACCAGGTACGGCCGGCCGGTGCCGCCCGAGTAGACCGAGCCCTCCGGGTCCGCGCCGACCACCTGCACCTTCCCGCCGGACGCCTCCTTCAGGTAGTTGCCGGTGCCGGAGATGGTGCCGCCGGTGCCGACGCCCGCCACGAAGTGGGTGACCTTCCCGCCGGTCTGCTCCCAGATCTCCGGGCCGGTGGAGTGGTAGTGCGAGGCCGGGTTCTCCGGGTTGGAGTACTGGTCCGGCTTCCACGCGTTCGGGGTCTCCCGGACCAGCCGGTCCGAGACGTTGTAGTACGACTCCGGGTGCTCGGGCGCGACCGCGGTCGGGCAGACCACGACCTCGGCGCCGTACGCCCGGAGGGTGTTGATCTTGTCCGTGGACACCTTGTCCGGGCAGACGAAGATGCACTTGTAGCCCTTCTGCTGGGCCACGATCGCCAGCCCCACCCCGGTGTTGCCGCTGGTGGGCTCGACGATGGTGCCGCCGGGCTTGAGCGCGCCGGAGGCCTCCGCCGCCTCGATCATCCGCATGGCGATCCGGTCCTTCACCGAACCGCCCGGGTTGAAGTACTCGACCTTGGCCAGCACGGTGGCGCTGATGCCCTCGGTGACCTTGTTGAGCTTCAGCAAGGGGGTGTCGCCGACCAGCTCGATGATCGAATTGTGGTACCGCACGGGGGTCCTCCCGGTCCGTGGCATCACTGATTTTCCCGAAACCCCCAGCCTAGGCCCCCGGCCCGGCCACAGGCCCCCGGACCGCCCCCGGCGGGAGCACGGCGCAGCTCCCTCCCCCTTCCCCCTCCGCCTCCGCCTCCGGCAGGCGGAGGTGGTGGGCGGGTACCAACGGCCACACCCCCGGCCGCAGGCCGACAGACCCCCGGCGCAGCCACGGCGCCGTGCTCCCCCGCCTCCGGCAAACGGGCAGTTCCCAGTAGACCGGGGTGGCGGGCGGGTACCAACAGCCCGGCCGCAGGCCGACAGACTCCCGATGCCGTTCTCCCCCGCCTCCGGCAGGCGGGCGGTTCCCGGCAGACAGGGATCAATACCCAGACCCCCGGCCCGGCCGCAGGCCGACAAACCCCCGACGCCGTTCTCCCCCGCCCACCTCCCCGCCTCCGGCAGGCGGGCGGCTCCCGATAGGCGGGGATCGTGGGCGGGCACCAACACCCACACCTCGGCCCGGCCGCAGGCCGACAGACTCCTGGTGCCGTTCTCCCCCGCTCACTTCCTCCGCCTCCGGCAGGTGGGTGGTTCCCGGTAGGCGGGGGTGGTGGGCGGGTACCAGAGGAGGGAGCGGAGAAGGGGGTTGCCGGATGGGTGGATCGCAGGCGTCGCGGGCCCGGGTGGCCCGGCGGATCGCGACGGCCGCGGCGTACGGCGGCGGGGGGCTGGGGCTGCTGGGCGTGGGCCTGGCCGGGGTGCTGCTGACCGAGAGCCGGATGGCGGTGCGGGCGATCGGCCTGCTGGAGGGCGACCCGCCGCACGCGGACGGGGTGTACGGGGAGGCGTTCGCCGACCCGGCGGACCGGCGGGCGCCGCTGGTGCTGGCGTTCCTGGGCGACTCGACGGCGGCGGGGCTGGGCGTGCGGCGGGCCCGGGAGACGCCGGGCGCGCTGCTCGCCTCGGGGCTGGCCTCGGTCGCGGAGCGCCGGGTGCGGCTGGTGAACGTGGCCCGTTCGGGCGCGCGCTCCTCCGACCTGGCCCGGCAGGTGGAGGCGGCGCTGGTGGCCCGGCCGGAGGTCGCGGTGGTGATGATCGGCGCCAATGACGTGACCCGGCACGCCCCGGCGGCGCGCAGCGTCCGGGAGCTGGGCGAGGCGGTGGGCCGGCTGGTGTCGGCGGGCTGCCGGGTGGTGGTCGGGACCTGCCCGGACCTGGGGACGATCAAGCCGGTGCGGCCGCCGCTGCGCTGGGTGGCGCGCCGGGTGAGCCGGCAACTGGCGGCGGCGCAGACCATCGCGGTGGTGGAGGCGGGCGGGCGGACGGTCTCGCTGGGCTCGCTGCTGGGTCCGGAGTTCGCGGCCCGGCCGGAGCTGTTCGCGGCGGACCGCTACCACCCGTCGGCGCAGGGGTACGCGACGGCGGCGATGGCACTGCTGCCCTCGCTGTGCGCGGTGCTGGAGCTGTGGCCGCAGGACGTCCCGGCGGCGGGCACGCCGGTGGAGCCGCAGGCGGTGCTGCCGATGGCGGTGGCGGCGGCCGCGGCGGCGGGGCGCTCGGGCACCGAGGTGTCGGCGGCGGGCCCGGCGAACGGGACGTGGCGGTGGGCGACGCTGAAGCAGCGGTTCCGGCTGGCGCTGCCGGGCGGCGAGGAGGCGGGGGCGGCCGTCCCGGCGGAGGGAGCGGCGGCACCGCCGGACGCGTCGGCGAACTCACATCCGGAGGCGGATGACGCCGGAGCTACCAAGCGGTAACTTTCCCGGGGAGATCCGCCGGATCGCGTCCCGAGGTCACTCAGCGAGGAGCCCGCCATGCCCGAAGCCGTCATCGTCAGCGCCGCCCGTTCGCCGATCGGCCGGGCGTTCAAGGGTTCGCTGAAGGACATCCGCCCGGACGACCTGACCGCGCAGATCATCGGCGCGGCGCTGGCGAAGGTGCCGGAGCTGGACCCGCGGCAGATCGACGACCTGATGCTGGGCTGCGGCCTGCCGGGCGGCGAGCAGGGCCACAACCTGGCCCGGATCGTGGCCGTCCAGATGGGCATGGACTACCTGCCGGGCGCGACGATCACCCGCTACTGCTCCTCCTCGCTGCAGACGACCCGGATGGCGCTGCACGCGATCAAGGCGGGCGAGGGCGACATCTTCATCTCGGCCGGTGTCGAGACGGTCTCGCGTTCGATCCACGGCACCTCGGACGGCATGCCGGGCACCATGAACCCGCTGTTCGACGAGGCGCAGGCGCGCACCAAGCACCGCGCAGAGACGGGCGGCGGCGAGTGGCACGACCCGCGCGAGGACGGCCTGCTGCCGGACGCGTACATCGCGATGGGCCAGACCGCGGAGAACCTGGCGGCGCTGAAGGGCATCACCCGGGCCGAGCAGGACGAGTTCGGCGTGCGGTCGCAGAACCTGGCCGAGGCGGCGATCAAGGCCGGCTTCTGGCAGCGCGAGATCACCCCGGTGACGCTGCCGGACGGCACCGTGGTGAGCGCGGACGACGGCCCGCGCGCGGGCGTGACGGTGGAGGGCGTGTCCGGCCTGAAGCCGGTGTTCCGTCCGGACGGGACCGTGACGGCCGGTAACTGCTGCCCGCTGAACGACGGCGCGGCCGCGCTGGTGGTCATGTCCGACACCAAGGCCCGCGAGCTGGGCATCACGCCGCTGGCCCGGGTGGTCTCCACCGGCGTCTCCGGCCTCTCCCCCGAGATCATGGGCTACGGCCCGGTGGAGGCGTCCAAGCAGGCGCTGCGGCGGGCCGGCCTGTCGATCGGCGACATCGACCTGGTGGAGATCAACGAGGCGTTCGCGGCCCAGGTCATCCCGTCCTACCGGGACCTGGGCATCGACCTGGACCGGCTGAACGTGAACGGCGGCGCGATCGCGGTCGGCCACCCCTTCGGCATGACCGGCGCCCGGATCACCACCACGCTGATCAACTCGCTGCAGTGGCACGACAAGCAGTTCGGCCTGGAGACCATGTGCGTGGGCGGCGGCCAGGGCATGGCGATGGTGATCGAGCGCCTCAGCTGAGGCCGCGGGCGGCACTGTGACGGGCATCTCACCCGTCCGGAGTCACCGAGCGTGATTGAGGGCCGGATCACACCCGAGGTGTGATCCGGCCCTTTCTTCGTCCTTCCGGGACCGGATTGTCGACGCAGCGAATTGGATCAACTCCGCTGCGTAGAACGGTAGTACCTAACAATTTGGGGACGAGTGGGAAATTCCCCGACAGATCGGACATCAGCCCCTGCAGTAACGGCGGCCGATACGGCAGTGTGGAGACGTAACCCCGTTCCGCTCCTCGTTGGGAGTACGTTCCGTGAGCGCCGTCTTCCTCTCCCTGCTGCTGGTCCTGATCGTCCTGTCCGCCGCCGTCCTGCTCCACCTCCGTGCCCTGGCACGGAAGTTGGACACCGCCGCCCGACCCGCCCCGCAGTTCGACGAGGCGCTGATACGCCGCGCCGTCGCCGAGGCACTGGCCGCCGACCGCGAGCGGGAGATCACCGAGGCCCGGGCGTTCTGGGCCGAGCAGGAGGCCCGGGCCGCCGAGGACTCCCCGCTGTTCGACACCCCGTTCACCACGGTCGGCGAGGACTGGCCGATCTTCTTCCCGCGCCCGACCGGCCCGCAGGAGGCCGTGGACAACGGCGGGGTGATGGACCCGGAGTTCGGCGAGGCGCTGCGCAGCGCGCTGGAGGACCTGATCAAGGAGGGCCCCGTGGACGGCGGTTCGGCCGCTCCCGGGCACGACGGCCCGCGCCACCCGGCGCAGGGCGGCGGCTTCCCCGTCCCCGCCGACGGCGGCGGCTTCCCGGCCCCCTCCGACGGCGGCAGCTTCCCGGCCCCCGCCGCCGGCGGCGACGTCCGGGCCCGCCGGGAGGCCGACCTGCTGGCCACCGGCCTGGAGGCCGGGCTGCTGGACGCCGAGGCCGAGCCGGCCGCCGCGCCGGACCCGCGCCGCCACCCCTCGCACCCCGACTTCGTGCCGAGCCCGACCCCGTCCCGCGAGTGGACCGACGACCGGCTGGCCGCGCTGGCCGAGGACTGCGTCGCGCTGACCGACGTCCGCCCGGGCCCGCTGGGCACCCTGGACGTGTACGCCTTCGCCGACGGCACCACGCTCTGCGTCGCCCCCGGTGACCGCGAGGCCGCCTACCGCCTGATCGACGCGGTCCGGGCCGGCGAGGACGTCCGGCTGCTCGGCGGCTCCCGGTTCTCCGGCTCGTACTCGCTGACCTTCTCCACCGACGACGAGGCGGTCTACGTCCTGGCCGACCGGGTGGTCGCCTCGATCTGACCCACCCGGGACGCCCGCGAAGGGGCGCCGACCGCGCGGCAAGGGGTTGCCCGCACCGGTCGGCGCCCCTTCGCCGTGCCCCGGGGGCGGGTTGACGCCCCGTCAGGCGGTGAGTCGGTCCGTGCGGTCGAGGTCGGCGAGCGCGGCGGCCAGTTCGGCCGGGCGGTCGGCGGCCGCGAGGGCCAGGTCGTGTCCGGTGACGGCGATCTGGTCGCCGACGGCGAACACCCCGCAGTCAGGCACCGGCAGTGGCGGCAGTCCCTCCAGGGCGCGGGCCGCGACGGCCAGCCGGCCGGCCAGCGCGAGGGCGGCCGCGGCCCGGGACGGGTGGCCCTCAACGGGGGCCAGCAGGCGGCTCTGCGGCATCGCCCGGAACCGGTCCGCGAGCCGGTCGGCGGCGGCGTTCAGCCGCTCGGGGGCGGCGGGGGCACGGGCGGGATCGTGCGCGGGGCTGTGCTCAGGGTTGTGCTCGGACATGGCCCCGAGGGTAGCCAAAAAGCCGGCGGGCCCCGGAGGATCGCTCCTCCGGGGCCCGCCGGGGCAGCGCCGCGGGTCAGTCGTCGCCGCGCAGGATGGCGATCAGGCGCAGCATCTCCAGGTAGATCCAGACCAGCGACAGCGTCAGGCCGAAGGCGGCCCGCCAGGCCTCCTTCTCCGGGGCGCCCTGGCGGATGCCCTGCTCGATCTCGGCGTAGTCGAGGGTCAGGAAGAAGGCGCCGAGCGCGATGCCGACCAGGCCGACCAGGATGCCGAGCGGGCCCGAGCGCAGGCCGAAGTCCGCGCCGAACACCATGGCGACCAGGTTGACCATCATCAGGATCATGAAGCCGAGGGCGATCGAGATGCCGATCCGGGTGTACCGCGGGGTGACCCTGATCCGACCGCTCCTGTAGGCGATCAGCGTCGCGGCGAACACCGCGGCGGTACCGAGCACGGCCTGGATGGCGATGCCCGGCTTGTACATCTCGAAGGCCTTGCTGATCGCGCCGAGGAAGAAGCCCTCCAGCCCGGCGTAGGCCAGGATCAGCCCCGGGTTGACGCTGCGCTTGAAGCTGATCACCAGGCCGAGGACCATCGCGACCAGGGCCGCGCCGATCGCCGGGGCGAAGTTGTCCATCGGCAGGGCGAACCAGGCGACGGCGCCGGCCGCGACCAGCGTCAGCAGCGTCATGGCCGTCCGGGCGACCACGTCGTCCATGGTCATCCGGCCGGTCTGCAGCGGGCCCGCGGACGGGGCGCCGTACATCTCGGCGAGCTGGGCGTCCGTCGGCGTCCCGACCTCGGCGGCCGGGCCGCCGTACGGGTTGTTGTCGTACGGGTTGCCGCCGTACGGGCCGCCGGCCGCCGGGGCGCCGTACGCGTGCCCGGGCTGCGCGGCCGTCTGCGTGCCGAATCCCGCGTGCTGGTCGTCGCGGGTGAAGGACCCCTCCCGCGAGAAGACCGGGTTCCTGCTTCTCATCACATTCCCTCCGGGGCGGCACGGCACCACCCACACAGAGCACAAGAGTAATGGTTTGGCAAAGTATTCCGCGTCAGTCGTGAGGAGGATTCCGTGTCGGCTGCGCGGAGGGCCGCCGAGCGGGCAGGGTGGGTTCCGCACGTGACGCACGATCAGAAAGGCGGCCCCCGATGGCCGAGGAGCTGTACGCCACCCTGAAGACCAACAAGGGCGACATCGTGGTCCGGCTGCTGCCGAACCACGCGCCCAAGACGGTCAAGAACTTCGTGGAGCTGGCGACCGGCGAGCGCCAGTGGATCGACCCGAACACCGGGCGGCCCAGCAACGCGCCGCTGTACGACGGCACGGTGTTCCACCGGGTGATCCAGGGCTTCATGATCCAGGGCGGCGACCCGCTGGGCAACGGCACCGGCGGCCCGGGCTACGAGTTCGCCGACGAGTTCCACCCGGACCTCGCCTTCACCAAGCCGTACCTGCTGGCGATGGCCAACGCGGGCCCGGGCACCAATGGTTCGCAGTTCTTCGTCACGGTCGGCCCGACCACCTGGCTGACCGGCAAGCACACCATCTTCGGCGAGGTCGCGGACGCGGCGAGCCAGCAGGTGGTGGACGCGATCGTCGGCGTCGAGACCGGCCGCAACGACCGGCCGCTGGAGGACGTGGTGATCGAGAAGGTCGTGGTCGAGACCCGCTGACCCGGGCCCGCACGCGCGGACGCCGCCCGCTCCCCGGCCGGGGAGGGGCGGCGTCCGCGCGTGCGGGCCGGAGCGGCGTCAGTCGGTCTTGATGCTGCTCAGGATGTCCATCCGGGAGGCCCGGCGGGCCGGCCAGAGGGCGGCGACGATGCCGACCAGGGCGGCCAGGCCGAGGAAGAGCAGGACGCTGCCGTACGGGATCACCGTGGTCAGTCCCTTCAGGTCGGAGGCGAGCACCCGGGTGGAGGCCCAGGCGAGGAAGCAGCCGAGCAGGACGCCGATGAAGGCGCCGAAGACCGAGATCACCACGGACTCCAGGCGGATCATCCGCTTGATGCCGCGCCGCTCCAGGCCGATCGCCCGCAGCATGCCGATCTCGCGCTTGCGCTCGAACACCGACATCGCCAGCGTGTTGATGACGCCGAGGACCGCGACGATCACCGCCATGCCGAGCAGGCCGTACATCAGGTTGAGCATGGTCGAGATGATCCGGCTGAACTGGTCGACCAGGTCCTTCTTGGTCTGCACCTCCATCACCGGGTTGCGGCCGGTGGCGTCCTTGATGGACTGCTTGAGCGCGTCGGAGGGGCCGTCGACGCCCTTCACCAGGATCTGCTGGACCAGCGGGTTCGGGTCGTACTGCTCGATCAGCTTGTTCGGCGCGACGATCGGGGAGACCCCGTCGTTGCGCTCGAACACGCCGCCGACCGTGAGCGTGGCGGTGGTGCTGTCGTCGACCTTGGCCTGCACGGTGGAGCCCACCGCGAGGTGCTGGTCGCGGGCGACCTCGTCGTTGACCAGGATCTGGTTCTGCTTCAACGCCGCGGTGGAGCCGGACTGCATGGTCAGGTTGACCAACTGGTCGAAGGCGTCCGCGTCGTAGCCCTCGATGGCCTTGTCCTTGCCGGTGTCGCCGAGCTGCCACCAGACGTTGTCGACCTGGCTGGCGGCCTTGACGCCGTTCGCCTTGGCGACCAGCGGGGCCAGCTCGGGCGAGAGCTCGCGGTGGTTGGCCATCGCCACCACGTAGTCGGCCTTCAGCGAGCCGCCGACCATCGAGGTGACCGCCGAGGTGACCGAGTTGCCGATCACCGTCAGGGCGGTGACCAGCGTCAGGCCGATGGTCAGCGCGGCGGCGGTGGTGGCGGTCCGGCGCGGGTTGCGCACCGCGTTCAGCCGGGCCAGCTTGCCGGGAGTGCCGAACACCTTGGCCAGCACCGGGCCGACCAGCGCGATCACCGGGCGGGACAGCAGCGGCAGCAGGACGAACACGCCGATCAGCGTCAGCGGGGCGCCGAGCTCCAGCTTGGTCCGGGCGCCGGAGCCGGTGCTGTTCGCGCCGGACAGGATCAGGCCGAGGCCGGCGCCGGCCAGCAGCACGCCGATGCTGTTGCGGACCACCAGGCCGCGCTGGGTGGTGGGCTGGTCGCCGCTGCTCATCGCCGCCACCGGGGGGATCCGGGAGGCCCGGACCGCGGGCAGCAGCGCGGAGAGCACCGTCACCACGACGCCGGTGACCAGGGTGCCGACGATCGTCGCCGGGGCGATCACCAGCGAGCCGGTCGGGATGCCGTCGTTGAAGGCGTGCAGCAGGGCCTGCAGGCCCGCGCCGATGCCCACGCCGGCGAGCAGGCCGGCCAGCGAGGCGAGCACGCCGATGGCGAGCGCCTCGACCAGCACCGAGCGGGTGACCTGGCCGCGGCTGGCGCCGACCGCGCGCAGCAGGGCCAGCTCCTTGATCCGCTGGGCGATCAGCATGGTGAAGGTGTTGACGATGATGAAGATGCCGACGAACAGCGAGATGCCGGCGAACACCAGCAGCATGGTCTTCAGGCCGCTGATCGAGTCGGCGACCATCTTGGTCTGCTCGTCCTTCAGCTGCTGGCCGGTCTGCAGGGTGTAGTCGGCCTCGGCCAGCTTGCCCTTGGCCTGGTCGAGCAGCTGGGCCTCGGAGGTGCCCGCCTTGGCCGTCAGGACCACCGAGTTGAACCGGCCGGGCTGCAGCAGGCGCTGCTGGGCGGTGGCGGTGTCCATCAGGGCGAGCGTGCCGCCGGAGCTGACCTGCGGGTCGTCGGTGGTGAACACGCCGGTGAGGGTGGTGTCCTCGGCGGCGCCGTTGCCGGCCACCCGGACCTTGTCGCCGACGTGGTAGCCGGCCTTGTCGGCGGCCTGCTTGTTCAGCGCGATCTCGCCGGCGTTGCGCGGGCCGCGGCCCTCGGCCATCGGGTAGCGCGGGTCGGCGCCGGAGGCGTCGGGGGCGAAGTTGGCGCCGCGGGCGCCGTACGCCTCGCCGATCAGGTTGCCGTTCTTGTCGGCGACGCCGGTGAAGCCGGTGACCACGCCGCGGGCCCGGTCGGTGCCGGGCAGCGCGGCCAGTTCCTTGACCGTCGCGTCGGTCAGCGACTTGTCGTCCTTCTCGCGCGGCTGGGGCTCCTCGCCGGGGCCGCCCCGGTCGCCGCCGCCGTGGCTGGAGACCAGCACCGAGACGTCGGAGAAGCTGCTGGAGTAGCTGTTCCGCATGGCCTGGCCCATGGTGTCGGAGAACACCAGGGTGCCCGCCACGAAGGCGGTGCCGAGCATGACGGCGAGCGCGGTCATCAGGAGTCGGCCCTTGTGGGCCAGCACGTTGCGCAGTGCGGTGCGATACATGGGGTCAGTCCTGGGGTGGTGGCGGTCGGTTCGGCGACTGACGGGCCGTCAGCTGGTGCGGCCCTTGGCGTCGAAGCGACGCATCCGGTCGAGGACGGTGTCGGCGGTCGGGTTGGCCAGCTCGTCGACGATCCGGCCGTCGGCGAGGAAGACCACGCGGTCCGCGTAGGAGGCGGCCACCGGGTCGTGGGTGACCATCACGACGGTCTGGCCCAGCTCGCGCACCGAGTTGCGCAGGAAGGAGAGGATCTCCGCGCCGGAGCGGGAGTCCAGGTTGCCGGTGGGCTCGTCGGCGAAGATGATCTCCGGCTTGGAGGCCAGTGCACGGGCGCAGGCGACGCGCTGCTGCTGGCCGCCGGAGAGCTGGGCGGGGCGGTGCGAGAGCCGGCCGGACAGGCCGACCGTCTCGACCACGCGGTCCAGCCAGGGCTGGTCGACCTTGCGGCCCGCGATGTCCATCGGGAGCGTGATGTTCTCCAGCGCCGTCAGGGTGGGCAGCAGGTTGAACGCCTGGAAGATGAAGCCGATCTTGTCCCGGCGGAGCTTGGTGAGCTGCTTGTCCTTCAGCCCGACCAGCTCGGTGTCGCCGATGGTGGCCGAGCCGGAGCTGACCTTGTCCAGGCCGGCCATGCAGTGCATCAGCGTGGACTTGCCGGAGCCGGAGGGCCCCATGATCGCGGTGAACTCGCCCTGGCCGAAGGCGACGGAGACGTCGTCCAGCGCGACGACGCGGGTCTCGCCCTCGCCGTAGACCTTGTTCAGACCGTTGGCGCGGGCCGCCGCCAGACCGGTGTGGGCTGCGTACGCGGTCGAGGTGCTCACGGTGGGGACTCCTTCTCCGAGGATGGCCGGGTTCGTCACGCTGCGGTGGCCGTGGACCTGATCCGACCGCTACTCCATCCTCCCGGCGGCGACCGCCCCGTTCGTCGCCCCGCCGAACGGTTGTCCCACCGCCCCCAGGCGTACGGCCGCCGCGCGCCTCTCCTCCTCCGGTATGACCCCGTCCCCGACGGCGGGCCGCGACCGACGGTGGCCGAGAAGCACCGGACGGTGGCCGAAATGACAGACGCTTCGTCAGATGTCATGGAAGCATGACAACTTCCGGGCCCGGAAATATGCGAAATCGCCACCGGGCCGACTAGGCTCGGGGACGAGTTCGACGCGGTCCCAGGCCCAGATGGTGGAACGCAGACACGGGCAGCTTAAAACTGCCTGGCCGTGAGGCCGTGCCGGTTCGAGTCCGGCTCTGGGCACTCCCCTGCCCACCCTTCGTGACCTGCGGTGATGATCCGGTCACGGGCGCTCGCGGCAGCACGGTTGAACGGAGCGTTCAACACGGAAGGTTGACGCTGCCCCGTTGCCCCGGGCATCCTGTCGCCATGCCCGACACTCCCCCGCCGCCCGCGGCCGCCGACGCCGCCGACGCCGCCCCCTTCGACCGGCCCGACCCGGAGGCCGATCGGGCCCGGCGGGTGCCCGCCGCGCTGTTCCGGATCGCCGAGCGGCACGCCGCCACCCCCGAGCAGCGCGGGCGGCAGACCAACCCCGTGCTGCCCGGCCCGCACGAGGCGGTGCGGCTGGTGGCCTTCCTGCTCAGCGGCGCCGCGCTGGCCGAGGACGGCGAGCCGGAGGTGGACCGGGCCGACCTCACCGCCGCGCTGACCCTGCTGCCGCTGGTGCGGGCCGAACTCGACGAACTGGAGGCCGGGTTGCTGAAGATGGCCCGCGGCCGCGGGATGACCTGGCAGGACCTCGCCTTCGGCCTGGGCCTGGGCACGCCGCAGGCGGCCCGCCAGCGCGCCGAGCGGCTGGCCGCACGGACCGTGCCCACCGGCCAGGACTGACCGCCCGGCGCCGGGACGCGCGAAGGCCCCCACCCCGGGCGGGGTGAGGGCCTTCGTCAACTGCCTGCTGTACTCCGCCCGGTAACGGAACCGGCTGAGCACCACGGAGGTCGTGGTCCGGCGGCGCTGCCGGGCGGAGGGCCTCCGACTCGTCCCCGACGCCTGGTCGGGTCTGGTCGTTCCTACTTGCTGGCGGCGAGTTCCTTCTTCGGCTCGGCCGCGGCGACCGCGGGCTTCGGCGCGGGGCCGGTCGCCTCCTGGAACGCGTCGAAGGGCTTCTCCATCTCGGAGAGGCCGACCGTCTCGCGCTTGAGGAACATCGCGAGGGTCCAGTCGGTGAAGACGCGGATCTTCCGGTTCATGGTCGGGACCATCGCGCCGTGGTAGCCGCGGTGGAACCACCAGGCCAGGCGGCCCTTGAGCTTGACCTTGCCGAACAGGATCGCCACACCCTTGTGCAGGCCGAGGCCGGCCACCGCGCCGAGGTTCTTGTGCTTGTACTCGGCCTGCGGGAAGCCGCGCATGCCCGCGATGACGTTGTCACCGAGGACGGCGGCCTGGCGGACCGCGTGCTGCGCGTTCGGCGGGCACCAGGCGCCCTCACCGGCGGCCAGGTCGGGGACCTGGGCGTTGTCGCCGGCCGCCCACACGTAGTCGAAGCCCTGCACCTGGAGGGTCGCCGCGGTGTCCACGTGGCCGCGCGGGCCGAGCGGGAGGCCGAAGCGGTTGACCACCGGGTTGGGCTTGACGCCCGCGGTCCACACGATGGTGGAGGCGTCGAACTCCATGCCGTTCTTCAGCACCACGTGCTGGTCGACGCAGGAGTCCATCGAGGTCTCGATGTAGACCTCGATGTTGCGCTCCTCGAGCCGCCCCTTGGTCCACAGACCCAGGTCGGGGCCCATCTCGGGGAGGATGCGGTTGGCCGCCTCCACCACGACGAAGCGCATGTCGTCCCGGCTGACGGTCTTGTAGATCTTGGCGGCGTCGCGCGCCATGTCCTCGATCTCGGCGACCGTCTCGATGCCGGCGAAGCCGCCGCCGATGACCACGAAGGTCAGGGCCTTGCGCCGGACGTCCTCGTCCGCGGTGGACTCGGCCTTGTCCAGCTGCGCCATGACGTGGTTGCGGAGGCTGATCGCCTCCTCGACCGTCTTCATGCCGATGCCGTGCTCCGCCAGACCCGGGATCGGGAAGGTGCGGGAGACCGAGCCGGTCGCCACGACCAGGTACTCGAAGGGCAGTTCGTAGGATTCGCCGGCCGCGGGCTGGATGGTGGCGACCTTGCGGGCGTGGTCCACCTCGGTCACGTGACCGGTGAGCACCTCCGCCTTCTTCAGGGCGCTGCGCAGCGGTGCGACGAGGTTGCGGGGCGCGACGTTGCCGCCGGCCGCCTCGGGAAGGAAGGGCAGGTACGTCATGTACGACCGCGGGTCGACGACCGTGACGGTCGCTTCGCCGTAGCGCATCTTCTTGAGGATGCGCATCGCGGCATACAGGCCGACGTAACCACCGCCGACAATGAGGATGCGAGGACGCTCCGTGGTGCTCATATCCGAAAGTATCCACCCCCTCCCGATGGGCCGTTCGTGAGGCCCATCACAAGCCTCTGGACACCGGGTGCTACACTGCGCGCCCACACTTTCGCCCCGGAGGGGTCTCCGCGCCCCCGCCGCCGCCCCGCCGGACCCGGTCCGGCGTCGAGGGCCGCGTTGAGCAGCAACGATCCTTGTGGGGCGCGGGTTCCCGAGTGGGGTTTCGATTTCCTCCGGATGAACGCCGGGTGGCCTGCGATCCCATGAGCAACCCGCCAGCGGCACCTTCGGTCCCACATTTCGGACGGAGCGGACACCCGGCTCGGTCGAAAGGCTGGAATGCCATGTGAAGAAATTCACGAAGGTTCTCGGCGCGACACGCCGGGAGGCCCGCGGCGGGCCTCCCGGCGGGCCCGGTCAGGCGATCGACCAGGCGATTCCGTCCAGGATGTCGTGCTCGCTGACCAGCAGTTCGGCCGCCCCGGTGCGCTCCATGACCTCCAGCAGCACCAGCGCGCCGGCCGCGATCACGTCCACCCGGCCGGGGTGCATCACGGGCATCGCGGCCCGCTCGGCGTGCGAGGAGTGCAGCAGCCACTCGGCGGTCTCCCGGACCTGCCGGACGTCCAGCACCGCGTGGTGGATCCGCTCGGACTCGTAGCCGGGCAGCTCCAGGGCGATCCCGGCGACCGTGGTGACGGTGCCGGCCAGGCCGACCAGGGTGGCGCCGGTGTCCAGCGGGACGACGGCCGCAACGGTGTCCAGGGCGGCCCGGATGTCGGCCCGGGCGGCCTCGATCTGCGCCTCGGTGGGCTGCCCGCCCGCGAAGTGGCGCTCCGTCATCCGGACGCAGCCGATGTCCATCGAGTGCGCGGCCCGGACCTCCCGCTCGCCGAGCACGAACTCGGTGGAGCCGCCGCCGAGGTCGAACACCAGGTACGGCGGGCGGTGCGGGCCGCCGAGCAGTTCCCGGGTGGCGCCGGTGAAGGAGAGCCGGGCCTCCTCCTCGCCGCTGACCACGGTCGGGGTGACGCCGAGGATCTCCTTGACGCCGGCGGTGAACTCGGCGGCGTTCTCGGCGTCCCGGGAGGCGGAGGTGGCGACCATCCGGACCCGGTCCGGGGCGACCCCGTGCGCGGCGATCACCTCCGCGTACTCGCGGCAGGCCGCGAAGGTGCGGTCCAGCGCCTCGGGGTGCAGCCGGCCGGTCCGGTCGACGCCCTGGCCGAGCCGGACGATCAGCATCCGGCGGTCCAGGTCGACGATCTCGCCGGTCCCGGGGTCGAGGTCGGCGATCAGCAAGCGGATCGAGTTGGTGCCGCAGTCGATCGCGGCGACCCGGGTCGCGGTCACGATTCCCCGTCCTCCTCGGTCGCGGCCTTCCGGGCCGCCCGCTCGGCGCTCAGCGCCTCCTTGGCGGCGATCACCGCGGCGTGGTCCTGGTCCTTGGCCCGGTTGCGGGCCACCCGCTCACCGGCGGCGTCGACCTCGGCGGGGCTGACGCAGGGGCCCTTGGCCCACCACTCCTCCAGCAGGCCGATCGCCTCGTCGCCGAGCGGGTTGACGCCCTCGCCGGCCGCCAGCGAGTGGCCGACCAGCACGTGCAGGCACTTGACCCGGTCCGGCATGCCGCCGGCGCTCGGGAAGCCCTCCAGCACCTCGACGGCGTCCCGGCGGGCGATGTAGTCCTCGTGCGCCCGCCGGTAGGCGGCGGCGAGTTCCGGGTCCTCGGCGAGCCGGGCGGTCTGCTCCTTCATCATGCCGTCCGCCTCCAGGGTGCCGATCAGCGAGGCGGCCTTCGGGCAGGTCAGGTAGTACAGCGTCGGGAACGGCGTGCCGTCGGGCAGCCGGGGCGCGGTCTCCACCACGTCCGGGTTGCCGCAGGGGCAGCGGTGGGCGACGCCGCGCAGCCCGCGCGGCACCCGGCCGAGCTGGGCGGCGATGGCGGCGACGTCGCGGTCGGACACGTCGGGGGCGTCGGACGCGGGAGGGTTCTGGTTGCTCATCAGGGGTCTGTTCGTCAGGGGGACGGGGGCAAGTGACGGGGCGTCAGGGGCGCTCGGCGGGCGGCCAGCCGCGCGCGGGCGGCGCGGCGGCGTCGGCGGCGTCCACCGAGTCCCAGAGGGTGGTGTACCAGGGGCGCAGGGCCTTCGGCTGTCCGGGCGCGGCGTCCGCCGAGGAGGGCCGGTCGCCGGCGGCGGGCCGCGGGCCGACCGAGACGAACGGGGTCTCGCCGGGCAGCGCGTAGTGCAGCCGCTGCCGGGCCTGCGCCTTGACGTACTCCGGGTCCTGCCAGCGGGCCTTCTCCCGGCGCAGCTCGTCGACCTGCTGGCGGGCATGCTCGGCCCTGGCGCGCTGCTGGGCGATCTCGCCGCGCTGGGCGATGTACTGCCGGGCCGGGTAGGCGAGTATCGCCACCAGCGAGCAGAGCACGAGCACCAGCACGGTGGCCCGGCTGGTGAAGCGCGGTCGCGCCGCCAGTCCGGGAATCCTCCACTTGGCCATCTGCTCGCCCCTCCTGCGCATGCCGGTGCCCCGGCCCCACCCTACGCGGTGGGGGCCGGGGCACCGGTCACATCAAGCGGTTGTTCAGCCCTTGAAGCGCGGGAAGGAGGAACGGCCCGCGTACTCGGCGGCGTCGTCGAGGATCTCCTCGATGCGCAGCAGCTGGTTGTACTTGGCGACGCGCTCGGAGCGGGCCGGGGCGCCGGTCTTGATCTGGCCGCAGTTGGTGGCGACGGCGAGGTCGGCGATGGTGACGTCCTCGGTCTCGCCGGAGCGGTGCGACATCATGCAGCGGTAGCCGTTGCGCTGGGCCAGCTCGACGGCGTCCAGGGTCTCGGTGAGCGAGCCGATCTGGTTGACCTTGACCAGCAGCGCGTTGGCGGTGCCGGTCTCGATGCCCTTGCGCAGGCGCTCCGGGTTGGTGACGAACAGGTCGTCGCCGACCAGCTGGACCTTGTCGCCGATCGCGTCGGTGATGGCCTTCCAGCCGTCCCAGTCCGACTCGTCCAGCGGGTCCTCGATGGAGACCAGCGGGTAGTCGGCGACCAGCTCGGCGTAGTACGCGATCAGGTCGGCGGAGGAGAGCGCCTTGCCCTCGAACCGGTAGGCGCCGTCCTTGAAGAACTCGGAGGCGGCGACGTCCAGGGCGAGCGCGACGTCCTTGCCCGGGGTGTAGCCGGCCTTCTTGATCGCCTCGGTGATGAGGTCGAGGGCCTCGCGGTTGGAGTCCAGGTTCGGGGCGAAGCCGCCCTCGTCGCCCAGGCCGGTGGAGAGGCCGCGCTCCTTCAGCACGCCCTTGAGCGTGTGGTAGACCTCGACGCCCCAGCGGACGGCCTCGGAGAAGGACTCCGCGCCGATCGGGGCGATCATGAACTCCTGGATGTCGACGTTGGAGTCCGCGTGCGAGCCGCCGTTGAGGATGTTCATCATCGGGACGGGCAGCACGTGGGCGTTCGGGCCGCCCAGGTAGCGGAACAGCGGCAGGTCGCTGGCCTCGGAGGCGGCGTGCGCCACGGCGAGCGAGACGCCGAGGATGGCGTTGGCGCCGAGCGAGGACTTGTCCGGGGTGGCGTCCAGGTCGAGCATGGCCTGGTCGATGAGGCGCTGCTCGGTGGCGTCGTAGCCGACCAGCTCGGGGCCGATCTGCTCGATCACGGCGAGGACGGCCTTCTCGACGCCCTTGCCGAAGTAGCGGTTCTTGTCGCCGTCGCGGAGCTCCAGGGCCTCGAAGGCGCCGGTGGAGGCACCCGACGGGACGGCCGCGCGACCGGTGCTGCCGTCGTCGAGACCGACCTCGACCTCGACCGTGGGGTTGCCGCGGGAGTCGAGGATCTCACGGGCTACGACGACATCAATGGACGGCACGAGGCATCTCCTAGCGGAAGCGGATGTGTGGTCGTTACGACCTGAGCCTAGCCGCACACCGCTCCCCGGCCACGTCCGGCCGGGCCCCGTCTCACGGTGTGGCCCGGCTACTCACCGGTAGTTCACCTGAATGCCGACCGCCCCGCCGCCCCGGGCGGCGCGAACTGCGCCGCGCGCGCCCGGAGTGGACGGAGCGTCAGCCGGGAGCCGGCGGGGTCAGAGCGCGAGCAGCTGTCCGGGCTCGATCAGGTCGGGGTCGGCGCCGATCACCGCGCGGTTCGCCGCGTACAGCCACTCCCAGCCGCCGGCCAGGTTCCGCGCGGTGGCGATCCCGGAGAGCGTGTCGCCGTCCTGGACGGTGTAGCCGCCACCGGCGGGCGCGGCCTGCGGGGCGGCGGCCTGCGGCGCGGGCGTCTGCGCGGGGGCGGGCGCGGCCGGCTCGGCGGCGGCGGGCCTGGCGGGCGCGGCGGGCTTGGCGGGCCGCGGGGCGGCCGGGCGCTCCTGCGCGCGGGAGGCGGCGTCGGCGGGGGCGCCGCCCCTGACGAGGCCGGCGCGCTTGGAGCAGACCGGCCAGGCGCCGGGGCCCTGCGCGGCGAGCACCCGTTCGGCCACCGCGATCTGCTGGGCGCGGCCGGCCTGGTCGGCGCGGGGCGCGTACTGGGCGCCACCGAAGGAGCGCCAGGTGGAGGAGGTGAACTGCAGGCCGCCGTAGAACCCGTTTCCGGTGTTGATGTTCCAGTCGCCGCCGCTCTCGCACTGGGCCACCCGGTCCCAGACGTCGCTCGGTGCGGCTGCCGCCTGGGTGGCGGCGAGCAGGGGCAGGGCCAGGCCGATCGAAGCGACGCCGGCGGCGGCGACGAACTTCTCGGCCTTGGTACTACGGCGGTGGCGACCGTTGGAGGAGAACAGCACGGGACTTCCTCTCCGCACGCCTGCGGGGTGAGCTGTCGGGTTCGGACCGGGAGGCTGGCCCGGCCGCCGGCGGGACCGGACGCGGTCGCGTCCGCTCCCCGGCGGCTTCACCCCAAGCCGTTGGGACGACGGCGTTCACACTGGTTCCCCCACTCCTGTCCGGTACCTGTTCGGTGGCCCGGGGACGCGGCGGACAGGACTCGGCGTGCCGCGTTCGGGGCCCACGGCTGCGGGCAGTTCGGAGACTAGGCAGAGCTGACGGGGGATCACAAGCTCATATCACCGCAATCACGCCGAAATTACGCACCCTCACTTCTCGTGCACAAAACATCCTCATATGTCCGGGTTTGTCCATGGTGCGGATGCGGAATGCGCCCCGGCCGGACGCGCCGCCGACCCAAGGGGGCGGCGGCCTGGGGCCGCTGAAACGGCGTCAGCGGGGCGCGAAGGAGACCGGGAGGTCGCGCAACCCGCGCATGATCAGTCCGCCCCGCCAGCGCAGCTCGGCCGGATCCGCCGCCAACCGGAGGTCCGGCAGCCTGGTCAGGAGGCTGCCGATCGCCCGCTGCCCCTCCAGCCGGGCCAGCGGGGCGCCGATGCAGTAATGGATGCCGTGTCCGAAACCGAGGTGCGGATTGTCCGAACGCGCCAGGTCGAGGGTGTTCTCGGCCGCGAACCTCGCCGGGTCGCGGTCCGCCGCGGCCAGCACCACCAGCACCGGGTCGCCGACCGGGATCTCGACCCCGCCGATGCTCAGCGGCGCGGTGGCGAACCGCCAGGTGGCCAGCTCCACCGGGCCGTCGTAGCGCAGCAGTTCCTCGACGCCGGTCTCCAGCAGGGCCGACTCGCCGCGCCCCAGCGACTCCTGGAGCAGGGTGCGCTGCCCCGGGTTCCGCAGAAGCGCGTACATGCCGTTGCCGATGAGATTAATAGTCGTTTCGAAGCCGGCGAACAAGAGGATGAAGGCCATCGCCGCGGCCTCGTTCTCGGTCAGGTGCTCGCCGTGGTCGCTCGCCCGGATCAGGCCGGAGATCAGGTCGTCGCCGAGGTCGGCCCGCTTGCGGTGGATCAGGTCGGCCAGGTAGCCACGGATCTGCTTGACCGCGCGGCCGACCCCGCCGCGCTTCCCGCCCGTGTGTCGGATCATCATGCCCGCCCAGTCGCGCAGGTCGTCCTGGTCCTCCGGCGGCACGCCGAGCAGGTCGCAGATCGCGTAGATGGGGAGCGGGAAGGCGAACTCGTGGATCAGGTCGGCCTCGCCGCGCCCGGCGAAGGAGTCGATCAGCCGGTCGGTGAGCTGCTGCACCCGCGGTTCGAACTCGGCGACCCGGCGCGGGGTGAACGCCTTCGACACCAGGCGGCGCAGCCGGGTGTGGTCCGGCGGGTCGATGTTCAGCAGGTGGGTCATCAGGTCGGCCTGCCGCTCCCCCGGGATGCCGACCCGGCCGGTGCGGTGCGCCTGCTCGCTGTGGTGCGCCGGGTTCTTGGAGAGCCGGGCGTCCGCGAGCGCCTGCCGGGCGTCCGCGTACCGGGTGACCAGCCAGGCGTCGACCCCGCTCGGCAGGGTGGTGCGGTGCACCGGGGCGTACTCCCGCAGCCAGGCGTACGCCGGGTACGGGTCGGCGGCGAACTCCCAGGTGAAGAGTGGCGGACGGGTGTCATGGGGCTGGTCTGGCATGTCTTGACCGTATCGGGAAGCGCCGCCGCGTGAGTCTGGTCACCTGGTGGGTATTCCCTGTTGCGGAGCGTCGGGGCGCGCCTACGATCCTCCGATAACCACAGTGGGTGGCGTGCGGGCTGCCCACGGGTTCGCTCTGTGAAGGGAGCAGACCAATGCGAGTAGCCGGTGCAGTGGTGGTCATCGCGGTGCTCGACGGAGGATCGGGGGCCGACCTGGCCCGCAGGTTCTCCGCCGCCGGCGCCGCCGGTCTGCTGATCGCCGACGTGCGCCCCGGTGCCGCCGAGGACCTCGCCGCCGAACTCGACCGCCCCGGCTGCCCGGTGGTCGGCGTCTCCGGCGACATCCACCACCCCGCGGACATCGCCGCCCTGGTGGACACCGCCGTCAAGCACCTCGGCCCGATCGACCTGTTCGCGGTGACCGGGCCGGACGGCGAGCGGATCGTCCAGCTCGCCGACCTGCCCCGCCACCTCGACCCGCTGGCCGAACTGCTCGCCCTGGTCGGCGAGGCGATCGGCGAGGTCGTCGTGCCGCTCCAGCGCCGCCCCGTCCAGGACGTCCCGCTGGCGGGCTGACCGGCCGTCAGCCCGCGTCCGACAGACCTTCGGCCGCCCGGACCGCCGACCGGTAGCGCCGGGCCGCCGCCCGCAGCGCCGCGTCCACGTCCACGCCCCGGTCGTGGGCGCGCTGCGCGACCGCCAGCAGCAGCTCCCCCGCCGACTCCGCGGTGAGTTCGGCGGGCAGCGCGTAGGCCGCGTCCGGCACGCCGGTGAAGTCCGCCCGGCGCACCCGGGACACCAGCTTCGCCGCGTACGCCAGCGCGGGCAGGCCCGCCGGGACGCCGTCCAGCACCGATTCGCGCTGCTTCTCCGCGGCCTTCAGCTGCTCCCAGTTGGCCTCGGTCTCGGCCGAGCCGGTGACGCTGACGTCGCCGAACACGTGCGGGTGGCGGTACATCAGCTTCTCGACGATGTCGCCGGCCACGTCGTCGACCGAGAACGGGTCCTCGGCGTGCTCCTCGGCGATCCGGGAGTGGAAGAACACCTGGAGCAGCACGTCGCCGAGCTCCTCGCGCAGGGTGGGCCGGTCGCCCTCCTCGATCGCCTCGACGAGTTCGAACGACTCCTCGACCAGGTACTTCACCAGGCTCTCGTGGGTCTGCTCGGCGTCCCAGGGGCAGCCGCCGGGCGAGCGCAGCCGGTCCATCACCGCGACCAGGTCGAGCAGCCGGGCGCCCGGCAGGTCGTACGAGCCGGGCAGTACCTCGATCTCCGGGTGCTCGCCGGCCTCCTCCACCGCGATCCGGGCCAGCGCGTCGGTCAGCCCCGGGTCGCCGTCCGGGCTCTCCAGCCACACCGCCGGGGCCTGCGCCAGCAGGTGCCGGGCCAGCGCGGGCGCGGAGCCGCGCTCGACCACCCGGGGCTCGACCCCGGCGGCGCGCAGCGCGGGCAGCTGCGGGTGGTCGGCGGCGCCGACCAGCACGGCGGGCGCGGAGCGGAGCGCGTCCCAGGCGGGCCAGGAGAGCAGGCCGGGGGCGACGCGGTGGGTGGTGGTCAACAGGATCAGCTTCGGAGTCTCCACGGGACCGAACTTACGCGACCGCCGGGACGGGCCGGTCCGGGGACGGCGAAGCGGGGACGGCGAAGGGGGCGCGGTTTCCCGCGCCCCCCGGTCGGGTGCCGGGCTCAGTGCCTGCGGCGGGCCCGGGTGGCGAGGACCAGCAGACCGGTGAGGAGGAGTCCGAGGGCGGCGAGGCCGATCAGCGGGAGCGCCTCGGCGGTGCCGGTGGAGGGCAGTTCGGACCCGCCGTCGGTGGCGGTCGGGCTGGGCGCCGGCTGCGGGGCGGTGCTGCCGGTGGGGCTCGCCGAGGGGCTCGGGCCCGGCTCGTCGGTGGCCGTCGGGTCGGGGGACGGCTCGGGCGTCGGGTCGGGGGCGGTGACCGTGACGACGGCCCGGCAGGCGGCGTCGGTGCTGCCCTCGCCGCAGTTGTTGCGGTAGGTGGTGGAGCCGACGGTGTTGCGGAGCGTGCCGGCCGTGCGGGCGGTCACCGAGTAGGTGACGGTCGCGGTGGCGCCGACGGCGAGGTCGCCGGTCCAGTGCAGGGTGCTGCCGGTGACGGTGGCGGTGCCGAGGTCGGCGGCGGCGTCGCCGTTGTAGACGGCGCCGGCCAGCACGGCGGTCAGGTCGTCGTCGAGGGCGACGCCGGGGGCGGCGACCCGTCCGGTGTTGGTGACGGTGATCCGGTAGCCGATCCGGTCGCCGGTGCGGGCGGTGGCCGGGGTGGCGGTCTTCTCGATCCGGTAGGCGGGCCGGTCGACCACGGTGTTGCGGACGGTGTTGCTGGTCCTGGTCTGGGCCCGCTGGGTCTGCACGCCCCGGAAGTCGAGGGTGGCGGTGTCGTCCAGCCTGGTGCCGGCGGCGGCGTCCCGGTCGACGGTGGCCCGGAAGGAGACGCTCGTCGCGGCGCCCGGGGCGAGGTCCGCGACCCGGCAGGTGACGGTCCGTCCGCTCGCGGCGCAGTCCGGGTTGGAGCCGGCCTCGCAGGAGGCGCCGGCCGGGAGTTCGTCGGTGACGGTGACGCCGGTGGCGGTGTCGAGGTCGGTGCTGCTGCCGTCGGCGTGCTTGTTCTCGACGGCGAAGGTGTAGGTGACGGTGCCGCCGGGTTCGACCTCGCCGGGCGGGTTGTCGTCGGTGCTGCCCGCCGGGGAGTTGGACTTGGTGATCCGCAGGTCGGGTTCGAGGGCGTCCACGGCCAGCCAGACCGCCTGCGGGTGCAGGGCGTCGCCCGCGCCGTTGATCCGCAGCACGGCCTGGCTGCTGCCGGCCGGGAGCTTGCCGGTGACGTCGACGGTGCGGGCGTCGTAGCCGTAGTTGTTGACCGGCGCCGGGTCGCGGGTGGTGGTGTTGCTGCCGGTGCCGTCGGCGGCGACCCGGTCGATCCGGCTGGTGAAGGCGTTGTCCGTGACGACGCCGGCCGGGCCGGGCATCGGCAGCAGGGTGAGCGCGCCGGTGTCGGGGCCGACCGACAGCTCGTCGCCGGAGATCGGCACGTCGCCGTCGCCGACCGTCACGCCCAGGGTGGTCCGCGGGGCGGTGGTGGCGGGGGTGCGGATGCCGCCCAGGGTGAGGGTGGCCAGGTTGTCGGGCGAGCGCAGCAGCTGGAAGCCGTCCCAGACGTTGAGGTAGCGCAGCGGGTCGGCCGGGTCCTCGTAGGCCACCACCAGCGACCAGCCGCCCCAGCAGCCGACGTTGTTGCCGCCCCAGTTGGCGGCGGACGAGCGCCCGGCGCAGGCCTGCAGGTCGGCGACGGTGTAGCTGCCGGGTCCGGCCGCCCGCACCTCGGCGGTGACGTCCTTGACGCCGGCCCCGGCCAGCAGTGGCTCCGGCGGGGTGCCGCCGGCCTGCTGGTCGAACCAGTCGTAGGTGTCGGCGGTCAGCTGCTGGTAGCCGGCGGCGCCGGGGACCTTCCAGGACACCCGGTCGCCCTTGGCGATGTCGCCCGGCGTGCCGTTGGTGCTGGTGTTGGTGGGGTTGAACTGCCAGTACAGCCGGGCCGAGAGGACCTGCGCGCCGGCCGGGACCTCCAGCTGCGCCGAGGAGGCGTTGTTGCCGGGGGCGGCCGGGTCGGTCTTCACGTACTTGGTGCGGTTGTTGTTGGTGCCCTCGGTGTCGTTGCAGACCGAGCCGTCGCTGGAGTCGCAGGTCAGCACCGAGTTCGACGCCATGGTGAGGTTGCCGTGCGCCAGCAGGTTCACCGCGGGGGCGGGCCCGATCGGCCGCTGGGTGCCCGCGCCGCGCACGGCGGGCACCGCGGGGGCCGCGGCGAGCGGGACGAGCAGGCCCGCGACCGGCAGGACCGCGCACAGCGCGCCCAGCAGTCTCGGGAGGGACGGACGGCGGTGCAGCACGGGGACCTCGCAACCGGGCGGCGGGACTGGGCAGGTGCCCAGCGTCACCGGCCCGCGGTGCCTCCCGGTCCCACCACGCGGCGGCGGTCCCCCGGCCGGCCGAGCCCGGCCCGGCCGTCGGGGGCGCTACTGGAGGTCGGCCTTCGCCGGGAGCCAGTCCTCGGTGCTGTCGGCCATCCCGATCCGGGTGGCGTCCCAGGTGCCGTAGCGCGGGTTGACGGTGATGTGCAGGGCCGTCCCGGCGTCGGCCAGGGCCTTGCGGATCGCGGCGTCGCCCTCGGGGCCGGACGGGTCCTGGCCGTCGGCCAGCTTGGTGATGCCGACCTGCCGCCGGTAGAAGGCGTCGATGCCGTCCGCGGGCACGCCCTGCTTGGCGAGCAGCAGCTGGACCAGGGTGGCGTCGCTGCCGACGGTGCGGGCGTCGCCGGCCCGGGCGGCGCCGACCTCGGCCGCGCTGACGTCCAGGTGACGGTCCGTCAGCGCGCGGTCGACGACCTTCGCCAGGATCAGGTCGGAGACGGCGTGCCTGGTCAGGCCGGGCTGCTCCTGGGCGCGGCCGGCCCCGGTGGCGGCGGCCTGCGCGGCCACGCCGTCGCGGACGGCCCCGACCCGGGCCTCGACCTGCGCGACGGTGATCCGCTCGTCGCCGACCACGGCGGCGGCCCCCTGGCGGGCCGGACCGGCGCCGCAGGCGGTGAGCGCGGCGACGGCGGCCGCGACGCCGAGGGCGGCGCGCAGGCGGCGGGCGGAGCTGGTGCGGATCACTGGGGCCTCCTGGCGGCTGGAGCGCGGTCCGGTGGTGCTCTCTGCGCGCGTGCGACGGAAGCGCACGGCTGGGACGAACAATAGGGAGCCCCGCCGCCCGGTGCCAGACCCCGCGCACGGACGCGCCGCGGAGATCCACCGCGAACCCCCTTCGCCCGCACGCCCGTTCGCATCGGGTCGGTCGTCCGATCGACCGTCCGGCCGCCCGTCCGAGGGGCGGGTCAGCCCGCGTAGGGGTTGGCGGTACTGGTGCGGTGGGCGCCGAGTTGTTCGAGGTGGGCGCGCAGGCGGCGGACGTCGGGGTGGTGCGGGCCGTGGCGGCGTTCGGTCTCCAGCAGGAGTTCCAGCAGGGTCTGCCAGCCGGTCGCGGTGTGGCCGGTGGCGGCCAGCAGCAGGCCGATCCGCTCGCGCAGTTCGGGGCCGGCCGGGGCCTCGGGCGGGAGCGCGGCGAGCACCGCGCGGTACTCGGCCAGCGCCTCGGCCGGCTGCCCGAGGTGTTCCAGGCAGCGGGCGGCGCGCCGGCGGTGGTCGAGGACGGCGGGGTCGTCCGGCGCGGCGGTGGCGGCGAGTCGGCGCAGTTCGGGCAGGGCGTCGGCCCAGCGCCGCTCGGTGAGCAGGGTGCGGGCCCGGATCGCCCGGACGGTGCGCACCAGCGGGGCGCCCTCGCCCTGTTCGGCGACGGCCCGGGGCAGCAGCGCGGCGGACAGGTCGAGCACCTCGGTGTGCCGTCCGGCGCCGACCAGGTCGGAGAGCCGGGCGCAGGCCCCGGCCAGCGTCTCCTGCCCGACGGCCGGGTCGACGGCGGGGGCGGGGACGGGAGCGGCCACCGGACCGGTGACCGGGTGCGGCGGCGGGAGGGTCTCGGCGGCGGCGGGCGGCGGGGGTTCGGCGGGGTGGCCGGGCTGCGGGTGGTGCGGGTAGCGGTAGGGGTCGCCGGGGTCGGGGACGGCGGGCAGCCGGGTGCGGACCCGGCCGGTGGGCGCGGGCAGCATCGGCAGCAGCATGGCGTGCACCTCGGCGGCCTCGGCGGGCCGTTCCGCGGGGCGCTTGGCGAGCAGCCGCAGCACCAGCGCCTCCAGCGCGGCGGGCACCTCGGCGCGCAGGCGGCGCAGCGGGACGGGCGGGTCGTCGACCTGGCGGCGCAGCACGCCGAGCGCGGTGGGGGCGGGGAACGGGGGCCCGCCGGCCAGCATCTCGTGCAGCATGCAGCCGAGCGCGTAGAGGTCGCTGCGGTGGTCGGCCCGGGCGGCCATCGCCTGTTCGGGGGCCATGTAGGCGGGGCTGCCGAGCGGGCTGCCGGTGAGGGTGAGCCGGGTGGCGCCGGGGTCGAGGGCGGCGGCGATGCCGAGGTCGAGCAGGATCGCCCGCCCGTCCGGACGGACCATCACGTTGCTGGGCTTGAGGTCGCGGTGGACCACCCGGGCCCCGTGCACGGCGCCGAGCGCCGCGCAGAGCTGTCCGGCGACGGCGACGGCCTGCTCGACCGGCAGCGGGCCCTCCTCGGCGACCAGGTCGGCGAGGCTGAGGCCGGGGACGCGCTGCATCACCAGGTACAGCTCCTCGCCGTCGGTCCCGGCGTCGTACACGGTGACCAGCCCGGGGTGGTCCAGCCCGGCGCCGATCCGGCACTCGCGCAGGAAGCGCTGCCGCAGCAGGTCGCCCCGGCTGTCGGCGGGGCCGGTCCCGGCCGCGCCGGGCAGCAGGTCGGCGCGGAGCAGCTTGACCGCGACCCGGCGTTCGAGCCGCTCGTCGTGGGCGGCCCAGACCTGGCCCATCCCGCCGTGGCCGATCTTCTCCGCCAGCCGGTAGCGCCCGCCGACGACCCGGCTCACGGCTGTCCGTCCCCGGCCTGTCGGCGCAGCAGTTCGCCGAGTTCGCGCAGCTCGGCGGCCCCGGTCTGGCCGGGCGCGGGCGTCGGGGCGCCGGGCGCGGGGGCGGCGGGCGCGGGCACCGGCGCGGCGGGCTGGTAGGGCGTCAGGTACGGGTTGGCCGGGGTCGGATAGGCCGGTGCCGGGGTCGGGTACGCCGCGGTCGGGGCGGTGGCCGGGTACCCGGCGGTCGGGTGGGCGGGGGCGGCCGTCGGCCAGCCCTGCGGCGCGGCGGCCGGGTAGCCGTAGGCGGCGGGGGCGGCCTCGGCGGCCGGCCAGAACCGGCGCTGGTTCATCAGCAGGAAGTGCACCGGCGTGCCGATCCACAGCGGCACCAGGATCAGCACCCCGACCAGGTTGCTGATCTGGCCGTCCTTGGGGGTGAGTCCCATCTCGATGTAGAGCGTCAGCTGCATCAGCCCGATGACGACCGCGCCGACGATGTCGGCCCGGCGCCGCCGGCCGACGGCGAGCACCACGGACGGCGCCATGCCGAGGATGCCGAGGGTCAGCACCGGGATCGCGGCGCACACCACCGTGACCCAGGTCCGGTAGGGGCCGGACGCGGCGCGGGCGGACATGGGCGCTCCTCGGTGACAGCGGGGCAGTGCGGGGCAGTGCGGGGCCCACGCTACCGTCACCGGACGAACCGTCCCATGCCCGTTACCCGGTCGATGCCGGTCCGGTGCCGGCCCCGGTGGCCCCGGCGGCACCGGCGGGCGCGGTGGCCCCGGCGGCCAGCCCGTCGGTGAGCGCCCGGGTCAGCGCGCGGGCCCCGGCGGCCGCGGCGGACAGCGCCGCCTCGTAGTCGGCGATCCGCCGGAACGCCGCGCCCAGCGCCCGCTGCTGGCCGATCGGGACGCGCGGCACCTCGAAGCGGCGGACGTCGAGCCGGGTGGTGGTGGAGGCGTAGCTGCTGGCCCGGCGGCCGGCGCCGGTGGCGCGCAGTTGGCCGGCCAGGAAGTCGGGGTCGAGCAGGGCGGGGTCGGGCCGGAGCAGGTGCAGCCGGGGGCCGAGCGCGGCCCCGAGGTACGGGCTGCCGGCGTGCACGGCGAGTGCGCCCTCGCCGCCGAGCGCCGGTACCAGGACGTCGCCCTGACGGACCGTCGGGCCGTCGGCGCCGGTGGCGTCGGTGGTGCCGCTCGGCGGGGCGGCGGACTGCAGGTCCGGCTCGGTGAGCAGGGGGGTGCGGCCGCCGGGGCGGGCGGGGGCGCCCTGGCCGGCGGGGTACAGCTCCAGGGCGCCGGAGCGGGCGAGTTCGCCGAGGCCGACCTGCGGGGGCGGGGCGCTGCCGGTGGCGGTGACGGCGGGCAGCGCGGCGTCCAGGTCGGCGAGGCGGGCGAGTTCGGCGGTGAGGCGCTCGCGCAGTCCGGCGAGCGCGTCGGGGGCGGCCGCGACGGGGGCGGCGGGCAGGTGGCGGGCGGGGGTGAGGTCGGTCTCGTCGTCGAGCAGGTCGAGGGCGGGGACGGCGCGGTACCGGCCGGGGCGGTCGGCGGGCGGCGGGGTGCCGGTGCGGGCGGCCCGGTCGAACTCCCGCCAGGGCGTCAGGACGGCCGCGCGCAGGGCGTCCCGGTCGATCCGCTCGCGGCCGCCGTCGGTGGCGGCGTCCAGCAGCAGCACCTGCCGGAAGGCGTCGCCGGGTTCGGGGCCGCGCAGCACCCAGGCGTGCAGCGGCACGCCGTAGGGCGGGGCGGCGCCGGCGGGCAGCGCGACCACGGCGCGCAGCGCGCCGGTGCGGACGAGTTCGGCGCGGACCCGGCGGCCGGCCCGGCGGGAGGCGACGGTCGGCGGCAGCAGCAGGACGGCGGTGCCGCCGGGGCGGGTGTGCGCCAGGCAGTGCAGCACCCAGGCGAGTTCGGACTCGCCGCGCGGCGGCACCACGCCGCCGGGCCAGCGCGGGTCGTACTGCAGCCGGTCGTGGCCCCAGTCGCGCTCGTTGTACGGCGGGCGGCAGAGCACGGTGGCGAAGGCGGCACCGGGGAAGGCGTCGGCGCGCAGCGCGTCGCCGGCGCGGACCTCGATCGGGAGCGGGCCGGGCCGGTCGGCGGGCCGGGCGAGGGCCAGCCGGAGCGGGGCGACGCCGGCCAGTGCGGGGTCCGGGTCCTGGCCGCGGCGTTCGGCGGCGCCGGCGGCCAGCAGCAGCCCGCCGGTGCCGCAGGCCGGGTCGAGGACGGTGTCCCCGTCGTCGTCGCCGTCGGTCGGGGCGGCGAGGGCGGCGAGCAGCGCAGCGGTGTCGGCGGGCAGCGGCGGCTGGTGCCGGGGGTTGGCCTCGGCGTGCCGGGCGAGCAGTTGCTCGTACGCGGCGGGGGGCGGGGTGTCGGCGGTGAGGGCGGCCAGCAGCCGGGCCAGGTCGAGGTGGGTGGCGCCGGCCAGCAGCGGCAGGCCGAGGGCGGCGGGGGCGTCCGGGCCGAGCGCCTCGGCGGCGGTGCGGCGCAGCGCCTTGGGCAGGGCGGTGGCCAGCCGGGTGTCGGGCTGTTCGGCGAGTTCGGTGCGGGCGGCGGGGTCGCGGTGCAGCAGGAGCAGCACGGCGCCGGCGGTGACCAGCGGGGCGAGGGCGGGCCCGTCGGGGTCGCGGAGGGTCTCCAGTTGCTGCCAGATCCGTTCCAGCAGCGGGAGTTCGGCGAGTTTGCCCTGGGCCCGCAGCCACTGCTCGACCTGGTCGAGGCGGAAGGTCGGGCTGGTCTCGCTGCCTCCGGCGGGCGGCGGGAAGTCGGGGTGGCGGCGGCGCCAGTTGGAGACGGCGGCGCGGCCGACCCCGGCCAGCCGGGCGATCTCGGCGGCCGTGACCTCGGGGCTGTCCGGCATCGGCGGGCTCCTTCGCGGCTGGTGTGGCCACACAGCATAGCGAGACGGCCACCCGGGCACGTTCACACGTGAACAGAGAGGTTTCTCTGTTTCTCATTGACACTGTTCACAGAAGAGGGTTTCATTGAGCTCGTCGCCGGAACACCGGCCACCACCGCACTCCAGGGGGAGAACCCGCCATGTCCATCCGCACGTCCGTCCGCGCGTCCGTCCGCACCAACCGCCGCACCGCCGCCGTCCTGTTCGGCGCCGCCCTGCTCGCCGCCGCCACCACCGCCTGCGGCCCGGCCGACAACTCGGTCTCCACCACCCCGAAGAGCACGGCCGCCGCGACGGGCGCGGCGGCCGGCGGCTCCCCGCAGGCGCAGGGCGGTGAGGCGAAGTCCTCGACCGCCAAGGTCGGCGACACCATCGCCCTCAAGGGCACCGAGAAGACCAACACCGCGGACGTCACCGTGGTGAAGGTGGTCGACAACCCGGAGGGCGCCGACGAGTTCAGCAAGCCCGCCGACGGCAAGCGCTTCGTCGCCGTCCAGTTCCGGATCAAGGCCACCGGCTCCGCGGCCTACGCGGACGCCCCGCAGAACAGCGCCAAGCTGCTGGACGCCCAGGGCCAGGGCTTCGGGTCCAGCATCGCCTCCGAGACCAAGGCCGGCCCGGAGTTCCCCGTCCCGGCGAACATCGCCCCCGGCGAGAGCGCGCTCGGCTTCATCACCTTCGAGGTGCCGGCCGACGCGAAGATCGACAAGATCCAGTTCGCGCTGGACAGCGGCTTCGCCCAGCAGACCGGGCAGTGGAAGGTCGGCTGATGCGGGCCGGGAACGGCACGGGGCGCGCGGGCGGTCTCCCGCCCCGCGCGCCCCGGTCGGAGCCTCCCGGCCCCGCTACCGCTTCAGGTCGTCGAACATCGTGGTCAGGAACTCGGCGCACCAGGCCAGCAGTTCCCGCCCGAGCAGCGGCTTGCCGCCGATACGGTTGCCGCTGCCGGGCCGCGGCACCAGCAGCTGCTGGGCCGAGGACTTCACCTGGGTGCGCGGGTAGAGCCGGTTGAGCCGCAGCTCCTGGGACTCGCGCAGCTCGACCGGGCCGAACCGGACGAAGGTGCCCTGCAGCGTGATGTCGCCGATGCCGCAGCGCCGGGCGAACAGCCGCAGGCCCGCCACCAGCAGCAGGTTCTCCACCGGCTCGGGCAGCTTGCCGTAACGGTCCGTCAGCTCCTCGCGGACGTGCGCGATGTCCTCCTCGGAGTTGACCGCGGCGATCGAGCGGTACGCCTGCAGCCGCAGGCGCTCGCCGGGCGCGTAGTCGTGCGGGACGTGCGCGTCGACCGGCAGCTCGATCTTCACCTCCAGCGGCTCCTCCTCCGGCTCGCCGCCGCCGCTCTCCAGCGACTCGCGGAACTCCGCGACGGCCTCGCCGACCATCCGCATGTAGAGGTCGAAGCCGACGCCCGCGATGTGCCCGGACTGCTCGCCGCCGAGCAGGTTGCCGGCGCCGCGGATCTCCAGGTCCTTCATCGCGACGTACATGCCCGCGCCCATCTCGGTGTGCTGGGCGATGGTGGCGAGGCGCTCGTGCGCGGTCTCGGTCAGCGGCTTCTCCGGCGGGTACAGCATGTACGCGTAGCCGCGCTCCCGGCCGCGGCCGACCCGGCCGCGCAGCTGGTGCAGCTGGGACAGGCCGAAGGTGTCGCCGCGCTCCACGATCAGGGTGTTGGCGTTCGAGATGTCGATGCCGGACTCCACGATGGTGGTGGAGACCAGCACGTCGAACTCCTTCTCCCAGAAGTCGACGACGACCTTCTCCAGCTGGGTCTCCCCCATCTGCCCGTGCGCGGTCGCCACCCGGGCCTCCGGCACCAGCTCCTTCAGCCGGGCCGCCGCCTTGTCGATCGACTCGACCCGGTTGTGGATGTAGAACACCTGGCCCTCGCGCAGCAGTTCGCGCCGGATCGCGGCCGAGATCTGCTTCTCGTCGTACGGGCCGACGAAGGTCAGCACCGGGTGCCGCTCCTCCGGCGGGGTGGTGATGGTGGACATCTCGCGGATGCCGGTGACCGCCATCTCCAGGGTGCGCGGGATCGGGGTCGCGGACATCGTCAGCACGTCCACGTTGGCCCGCAGCTTCTTCAGCTGCTCCTTGTGCTCGACGCCGAAGCGCTGCTCCTCGTCGACGATGACCAGGCCGAGGTCCTTGAACCGGGTCTCCGAGGAGAACAGCCGGTGGGTGCCGATCACCACGTCCACCGAGCCCTCGAACAGGCCCTCCAGGACGGCCTTCGCCTCGGTGTCGCTCTGGAACCGGGAAAGCGCTTTCACGTTCACCGGGAAGTTGGCGTACCGCTCGGCGAAGGTCGAGAAGTGCTGCTGCACCAGCAGCGTGGTCGGCACCAGCACCGCCACCTGCTTGCCGTCCTGCACCGCCTTGAAGGCCGCCCGGACCGCGATCTCGGTCTTGCCGTAGCCGACGTCGCCGCAGATCAGCCGGTCCATCGGGACGGACTTCTCCATGTCCGACTTGACCTCGCCGATGGTGGTCAGCTGGTCGGGCGTCTCCGCGTACGGGAAGGCGTCCTCCAGTTCGCGCTGCCACGGGGTGTCCGGGCCGAAGGCGTGGCCGGGGGCCGCCATCCGGGCCGAGTACAGCTTGATCAGGTCGGCGGCGATCTCCTTGACCGCCTTCTTGGCCCGCTGCTTGGTCTTGGCCCAGTCCGCGCCGCCGAGGCGGTGCAGCGTCGGGGCCTCGCCGCCCACGTACTTGGTGACCTGGTCGAGCTGGTCGGTCGGCACGAACAGCCGGTCGCCGGGGTGGCCCCGCTTGGCGGGCGCGTACTCCAGCACCAGGTACTCGCGGGTGGCGCCCTGCACGGTGCGCTGCACCATCTCCACGTACCGGCCGACGCCGTGCTGCTCGTGCACCACGTAGTCGCCGGCCGCCAGCGCCAGCGGGTCGATCGCGTTGCGGCGCCGGGACGGCATCCGGCGCATGTCCTTGGTGGAGGACCGCTGGCCGGACAGGTCGGTCTCGGTGATGACGGTGAGCTTCAACTCCTCGTCCACGAAGCCGTGTTCGATCGAGCCGCAGGAGACGTGGACCACGTCCCGGGTCGGGGCCCCGTCGAGGTCGGCGACCAGCCGGGCCGCGATGCCCTCGTTGCCGAGCACCTCCGCCAGCCGGGACGCCGGGCCGTGGCCCTCCGTCACCATGACGACCCGCCAGTCCGCGGCCAGCCGCTCCTTGGCGTCGGCGATCGCCCGCGCGGTGTCGCCCCGGTACGCCTCGACGGCGTGCATGCCCAGGGTCAGGGTGTCGGCGTCGCGCTCCAGGACGGCGGAGACCGTCGAGTCGCTGGTGGCGAACGGGCTGACCGACCACCAGGGCAGGCCGATGCCCGCCGCGTGCTCGCGGACGTCCGCCAGCGACCGCAGCGAGGCGGCGGAGACGTCGATCGCCTCCAGGTCGATCGGCCGGTCGGCGCCCGCCGCCGCGGCCACCCAGGACGCGGCCAGGAACTCCTGGCTGGTGGCGACCAGGTCGGCGGCCCGGGTGCGGACCCGCTCCGGGTCGCAGACCACCGCGACCGAACCGGCCGGCAGCACGTCCAGCAGCAGCTCCATGTCGTCGACCAGCACCGGGGCCAGCGACTCCATCCCCTCGACCGCGATCCCCTGCGCGATCTTGTCCAGGATCTCGCCCAACTCGGGGTGCCGCAGCGCGAGTTCGGCCGCCCGGGCGCGCACCTGGTCGGTCAGCAGCAGCTCCCGGCAGGGCGGTGCCCACAGGCCGTGCTCGGCGATCTCCAGCGAGCGCTGGTCGGCGATCTTGAAGTAGCGGATCTCCTCGACGTCGTCGCCCCAGAACTCCACCCGCAGCGGGTGCTCCTCGGTCGGCGGGAAGACGTCCAGGATGCCGCCGCGGACGGCGAACTCGCCGCGCTTCTCGACCAGTTCGACCCGGGCGTAGGCGGCGGCCGCCAGCTTGCGGGCCACCTCGTCCAGGTCGTGCTGCTCGCCCCGCAGCAGCGCCACCGGCTCCAGCTCGGCCAGGCCCTTGACCTGCGGCTGGAGCACGCTCCGCACCGGCGCCACCACCACCTGCACCGGCCCGGCGGCCGGGTCGTCGGCCCTGGGGTGGACGATCCGGCGGAGCACGGCGAGGCGGCGGCCGACGGTGTCCGAGCGCGGGGAGAGCCGCTCGTGCGGCAGCGTCTCCCAGGCCGGGAACTCGGCCACCGCGTCGGCGGGCAGCAGCGAGCGGAGCGAGGCGGCGAGGTCCTCGGCCTCCCGGCCGGTGGCGGTGACCGCCAGCACCGGGCGGCCCCGCTCACCGGCGCGGGCGGCCATCGAGCGGGCCAGCGCGGCGATCGCGAACGGCCGGGCCGCGGGCGGCCCGACCAGGTCGAGGTGCTGCCTGTGTCCCGTGGCCGCCGCCTCGATCGCCTCGGCGAGGGCGGCGTCCCGTACGACGACATCGAGCAGTCCGGACAGGCTCATACGTCAAGTTCTCCACGGCGGGGAGTGGCCCGGCGCCAGCGGGCGGCCGGGCAGCGCGACAGGCCCGGAACGCGGTGCGCCCGGGGGGTGTCCAGCCTACGCCGCGCCGCGCCCGGGCACGCGGCCCGGCGTCCCGACCGGCACGTCGGCCCGGACGCACCGGTATTCGGCGTGGCTCGTCCAGAGATCATGCGGTCGACACATTGCTGTCACTGTGCGTCCATGGTCGCCGCGCAGGATGGGTGTCAGCGCAGGCCGCACCCAACCGTGGGGGATGGTTGCGGAAGCGCGGTCGCACCTCGATGGGGGTCGGGAGTGCGAAGGCCGGGCGACCCTGGGTGGGGGCGCCCGTGCCACTCACGCCGGGACTCGCGGCGTCCGCTCCGGCGGGCGCCGCGGATCTCGGCGTCGCCGCGTTCGCACCCGGCCCGCCGCGCCCGTCCGCGAGGCCGTCCGCACACCACTCGGCGAACCCGCACCGGCCTGCCCCGGCCACTTCCGGCGAAGCGCCCCGCGCGGAGGCCGCGGCTCCGTACCCTCGTGTGAAGAAGGTGTGGGGACGCCGGTCATTCCAGGGGGTTTACTTCGTCATGCGCGTTGTCATCGCAGGTCAGGGCTACGTCGGTCTCCCGCTCGCGGTTCGCGCCGCCGAGGTCGGCCACCGGGTCGTCGGGTACGACGTGGACGAACGCCGGATCAAGCGGCTCGCCGTCGGCGAGTCCTACGTGGAGGACATCCCGGCCGAGCGGCTGCGCCCGCTGCTGGACGCCGGACAGTACCTGCCGACCGCCGACCCGGCCGACGTCGCCGACTTCGACGTCGCCGTGATCACCGTCCCCACCCCGCTCCGGGACGGCGTGCCCGACCTCTCCTACATCGAGGCGTCCGCGAAGCTGCTGGCCCGCCACCTGAAGGCCGGGGCGACCGTGGTGCTGGAGTCCACCACCTACCCGGGCACCACCGAGGAGCTGCTCGCCCCGCTGCTGGAGGCCGGTTCCGGGCTGCGGGCCGGCGCCGACTTCCACCTCGGCTACAGCCCGGAGCGGATCGACCCGGGCAACCCGGTGTGGAAGCTGGAGAACACGCCGAAGGTGGTCTCCGGGACGACGCCCGAGGGCCTGGCCGCGGTCGGCGACTTCTACGGGCAGCTGGTCGAGCGGACGGTGCCGGTGTCCTCCTGCAAGGAGGCCGAGCTGACCAAGCTGCTGGAGAACACCTTCCGGCACGTCAACATCGCGCTGGTCAACGAGCTGGCGATGTTCGCGCACGACCTCGGCATCGACGTCTGGGAGGCCATCGACGCGGCCTCCACCAAGCCCTTCGGCTTCCTCCGCTTCACCCCGGGCCCGGGCGTCGGCGGGCACTGCCTGCCGATCGACCCGTCCTACCTGTCCTGGCGGGTGGAGCGCGCCCTCGGCCAGTCCTTCCGGTTCGTCGAGCTGGCCAACGACGTCAACAGCCACATGCCGGACTACGTGGTGCGCCGCCTCGCCGACGCGCTCAACCAACGGCGGCGCTCGGTCAACGGCTCCCGGGTGCTGGTGCTCGGCCTGGCCTACAAGAAGAACACCGGCGACGCCCGCGAGACGCCCGCCGCCCGGGTCGTCGAGCTGCTGACCCGGATGGGCGCCGAGGTCCGGGCCGCCGACCCGCACGTGGTGGCGGGCGTGCACGTCGCCGAGCCGCACATCCCGGGCCAGCGCGCCGCCGAGCACGACGGCGGCCCGCTGGCCGGCGTCCGCCGGGTCGAGGCCACACCGGAGGAGCTGGCCGCCGCCGACGCGGTGGTCCTGCTCGCCGACCACGACGAGTTCGACTACGCGGCGATCACCGAGCACGCCCAGTACGTCCTGGACTGCCGCCGCCGCCTGACCGGCGCCGCCGTCGAGGTGCTCTGAACGCCGCCGCCCCGGGCCCCCGACGGGGCCCGGGGCGGTGTCGGCTCAGCCCTTGCGCTGGATCCGGTTGCGGTCCGGGCGGGTGTCGTGGTCGATGCCGTCGTCCACGATGACGATCTTCGGGATGATCTTCGTCTCGGCCTCGGGCGCGGGCTGCGGGGCCGGGGCCGGGGCCGGGGCCGGGGCCGCCGCGGGCTTCGGCGGGGCGGCGGGCGGCTCGGCGGGCGCGGCCGGGAGCGGCTCCTTGGCGAAGCTCGCGGGCTTGACCGGCGGGGCCGGAGGGGTCGACGGGACCGGGGGCGCGGCGTAGGGCTTGCGCGGGTCCTCGGCCCTGGGCCGGTCCGCCGGGGCCTTGTCCAGGACGGGCTTGAGGACGGCGGTGGGCTGGTCGACGGCCGGGGCGGCGGTCGGCTTGTCGGCGACCGGCTTGTCGGCGACCGGCTTGTCGGCGACCGGCTTGTCGGCGACGGTCTTCCCGGCCTTCTCGGCGGTCGGCTTGTCGGTGACCGGCCGGTCCCCGACCGCCTTCGCCAGGTCGGCCTTCAGCGCGCCGAGGTCGACCTCCTCGACGGCGCCGACGGCGGCGCCGGTGAGCGAGGCCAGGGTGCCCTTGATGTGGTCCAGGTGGGTCTGGACCTTGTCGAGCCGCTTGGTGAAGTCGGCCTGCTCCCGCTCGCTGGCGATCTTGATCCGGGCGGCCTTCTCGCGGGCCCCGGCCAGCGCCGCGTCGGCCTTGGCCTGCGCGTCGGTGTCGAGTCGGCGGGCCTCGGCGAGCATGTCCTCGCGGTGCTGCTCGGCCTCCCGGACCCGGCGCTCGGCGTCGGCGGTGATCTTCGCGACCGCCTCGTCGGCCTTGGTCTCGGCGAGGGCGACCTCCACGTCGGCCTTCCGGCGGCGCTCGGCGAGCGCGGCCTCGGACTGCTCGGACGCCTGGGCGGCGGAGACCCGGACCCGGGCGGCGTGGCCGGTCGCGGCGTGCACCACGGCGCGGGCCTCGGCGTCGGCCTCGGCGCGGATCCGCTCGGCCTCGGCCCGGGAGCGCTCGTCGGTGCGGCGGGCGGCCTGGTCGGCGGCCTCCCGCTGCTTGACGCTGTACTCCTTGGCCGCCCGGGCGGCGGCCTCGCCGGCCTCGTGCGCGGCGTCCCGGGCGTCCTCGCCGGAGCGCTTGGCCTTGGCGTGGACGGCGTCGGCCTCGTTGAGGGCGATCCCGAGCAGGGCCGCGGCCTGGTCGCTGAGTTCGCCGAAGTCGGGGTCGGGGGCGTCCTCGGCGGCCTGCCGGACGTCGGCGAGGCGCTTCTCCATCTCGCGCAGGCCGGAGCCGAGCACGCTCAGCCGCTCCCAGGCCCGGTCGCGGTCCCGGCTGAGCGCGGTGACGGCCGCGTCGACCTGGTCGGGCGCGTAGCCGCGCCGGGAGACGGTGAAGCCGTACTGGGACACGGCGTCGCTCATTTCGGCTGATCTCCTCGTGCTCGCGGGCTGCGCAGCCCCGCCGGGTGCGTGGTTCGGGCGGGACGGACCGGCCGTCCCATTGACCTATTTTGCGCAGATACGAACGCAAACCAAACAGGCCGCCGCCGCGCGGCCGGGGGAACCGGCCGCGGGGCGGGTGCGGGGACCGCCTACAGCAGGCCGTCCCAGAGCTGTTCGACCAGGACCGCCCACCAGCTCTCGGGGGTGTGCAGGGCCGCCGGGTCGGCGGCCAGCAGCTGGGCCTGGAAGTCGGTGGTCCAGCGGCCCGCCTGCTCGGGGGTCAGGCCGTGGCGCAGCCGCCACATCCGGGCCAGCACCAGCAGGCAGTGGACGAACTCGGGCACGCCGCTGTTGACGAACCGCGGCGGCTCGGCCGGGTTCTCGATGTCCACGGCGACCACCGCGGCGGTGCCGTACTGGACGCACAGCTGCCGGCCGTAGTCGTTGCCGAGCACCAGGTAGCCGCCGAAGTCCGGGCCGGGCGGCAGGCCGCGCTCGGCGGCCAGCTCGGCCAGCGTCGGGATCGGTCGGCCCTCCTGGGCCTGGGCCCAGAAGAACGGCGGGAACTCGCGCGGCAGGCCGACCCACATCAGGGTCTGCGCGACCGGCTCCGGGACGCCCTGCCGGGCCACCGCGCGCTGCTCGAACCGGAACATGCCCGGGCCGAACAGCTGCCCGAACTCGCCGGCCAGCTGCTGCGGCGGCGGGACCGGCGACGGCGGCACCGAGCCGGGCGCGGGCAGCGGCACCCGGACGGTGCGCGGGCGCGGCGGCGCGGACACCAGCTGGTGCAGCTGCTCGACGTGCTCGTTCAGCACCGCCATGCCGGCCTGCCGGGCCGCGGTGTCCCGGCCGTACGGGGCGGTGTGGCTGATCCGGGCGTTCGGCCAGGACGCCTTGACCATCCGGGCGCAGTAGCCGGCCGGCAGGTCGCACAGCTCCAGGTCGGTGTGCACCTCCAGCACCTGGTCCGGCGGCACGCCGAGGCGGCGCAGCTCCTGCAGCGCCTTCCACTCCGGGTGCGGGGTGCCGGGCTCGGACATCATCACCAGGCTGCGCTCGGAGCCGTCCGGCGCCCGGTAGTTGACCACGGCGGTGGAGCCGGGGCCGATGGTGGGCGTGCCGGACGGCGGCGCGGCCGGGGCCGGACCGCCGGGCGGGAAGCCCTGGCCCGGCGGCGGGAACGGCGCGCCCTGCGGCGGGGGCACCGGCGCGCCCGGGAACGGCGGCGGGGCCTGGAACGGGGCGCCCTGCGGCCCGCCCTGCGGTGCGCCGGGGAACGGCGGCGGGGCGGGCAGCTCGATCGCCGGGGCCAGCTGGGTCGCCTGGTACGCCACGGCGGCGGCCTCGGGCGCGGCGGCGGGCGGCGCGGCCGGCGGGGCGGCCGGGGCGGGCTGTCCGCCGTCGGGGCGCAGCTCGCCGGGGGCGGGCGGCGGGGGCGCGCCGGGGCCGCCGCGGCCGGTGCCGGCGGACGCGGGGCCGCCGGTGTTCGGCAGCAGCTCGTTCGGCGGGGGCGGCGGCGGGGCGCCGGGGCCACCGCGGCCGGTGCCGGCGGAGGCCGGGCCGCCGGCGTTGGCCAGCAGCTGGCCCGGCGGGGGCGGCGGGGGCGCGCCGGGGCCGCCGCGACCGGCCGGGGCCGGGCCGCCGGGCAGCCCGGGGGCGCCGGGCAGGCCCATCAGCCCGGGCGGGCCGTCGGTGGCGAGCATGGTCGCGGCGTGCTCCAGGCCGGGCACCGGCGGGGCGGGCGTCCCGGGCGGGCCGCCGACGGGGTGGGGCGGGGTGGCGCCGGGCGGCGGGGCCAGCAGCGTGGGGGCCGGGTCCGGGCCGGGCGCGCCGGGCCCCGGGTACGGCGGGGTGGCGCCGGGCGGGGGCGGCACGGGCGGCACGGGGCCGTCCGGCGGGAACGGCAGGCCCGGCGCGAGCACGGTCGCCGCCTCGGAGCCGGGTGGCGGCGGAACGGGGCCTCCCGGGAAGGGAGTTGACGGTCCGTCGGCGGCCGGGAACGGCAGGCCGGGCGCGAGCACCGTCGCGGCCTCGGAGCCGGGCGGCGGCGGCACCGGCGTGCCGGGCACGGGCGTCGCCGAGGAGCCCGTGAAGTAGCTGGGGCCCTCCTCGCCGGGCTCCGGCAGGCCGGCCGACGGCGCGGGCGGCACCGGCGGAGCGGGCGGGACCGGCGGGACCGGCTGCGCGGGCGGAGGAACGTTCCCGCCCGGGCTCGCGTTGCCGCCCAGGCTCGCGGCCTCGGCGGCGATCGCCGCGGCCCCGGCCTCCTGGAGCCACTGCGGCGGGCTGAGCAGGAAGGAGGTCGCCTCGACGGCGCCGCGGACCGGCTTGGCCGGGCCGGCCGGGTTGGGCGCGCTCGCGGTGCCGTACAGCTCCTCGAACTGCCGGACCACCTCGTTGACCGGCAGCGGCGGCCAGAGCGTGCTGGCGCCGCTGTCGCGGGCGATCACCAGGCGCGGCGAGGTGCCGGGGCCGCCGCTGTGCTCGCTGCCGTCGACGGCCCAGCAGACGTAGCCGAGGTCGAACTCGCGGACCTTCACCTCGCGGTGCTGCGAGCGCGGCACCCCGGCGTTGATCCAGTCCTCGGCGGTCTCCTGCGCCTGCGCGTACGTGGTCACCACGTCTCGTCCCACCCCTGTCGTTCGGTCAGTTCACCGGGACGGCGCGCGCGAAGCCGCCGTCCACCATGAGTTCGGCGACGGTCTCCAGCTCCGCGGGGCTGCCCGCGAGGCGCAGCAGGAACGCGTCGAAGCTGTCGCCGCAGGGCAGCAGCAGGCGCTGCACGCGCTGCTCGGGGGTCTCGTCGGCGCCCGTGTCGCGGGCGTCGTCGTAGGGCAGGAACCAGACCGATCCGGTCCGCTCGCCGCGCACCTTGAGGGCGAGCAGGCCGCCCTGCAGGTAGGCGACGGCCAAGTGGTCCTTGGTGAGGTGGTCGCGCAGGCACTTGTTGGCGTACACCAGGTCGTGGGTGCCGTACTCCTCGCTGAGGGTGAGGAACGGCTGGTCGACCAGCAGGCCGAGGTCGACGTCGAGGGCGACGCCGGCCGGGCCGCGGCCGCCGGTGAGCTTCAGGAAGTCCCGGTAGGCGGTCGGCAGCGGGTGGCCGAGGCGCTGTTCGGCGCGCTGCACCAGGTCCTCGGTGACGACCAGCGGGTCGCCGCCGTCCTTGGTGAGCGAGAAGTGGACGGGGCGGTGCTCCTGGAGCGGGCGGGTGCCGCGCCGGGTGTGGTCGGCGGTGGAGCGGGACAGGCCGCCGTGGTGCCGCAGCAGGGCCTTGACCTCGACCGGGACGAGTTCCATCCGGCGCCAGCCGGCGGGGGCGCCGCCGACGGCGTGGTGCCAGGTCCAGCCGGGCGGGGTGGCGACGGCGGTGTCCAGGTCGGCCCAGAGTTCGTGGCCCTTGGTGTACAGCGCGGCGTTCGCCGACACGTAGTCGGTCAGGCGCAGTTCGTCGACGCCGAAGCCCTCCGGCGGGTCGGCCACCTCGGCGGCGGCGGCCGCGTACGGCCCGAAGTCCGGGTACCCGGCCTCGTCGACGCGTACGCCGCGGGGGTGCCGCTCGGCCCGGACCGGGTCCGGGAACTGCACCACCTGGCCCGCGTAGGCCGCGTTGGGCACGGCGGCGGCGGTGCCGGGCCGACCTGTCGTCATCTGTGGTCCCCCACTGGCTCAAGCCGAAATCCTCGGGGACCAGCGTAGGGCAACGGCCGCCCGGGTTCGGGGGCGCGGTGGGTACCCGGCCGGATGCCGGCCGGCCGGGTGCCGCCGCGGCCTCAGCGGCTGCGCAGCGCCGCGGCGAGCGCCTCCGCGACCCGGGTCTGCTGCCCCTCGGTGAGCTGCGGGAACAGCGGCAGGGTGAGCAGCTGTCCGGCGGCCCGCTCGGTGACCGGGAAAGCGCCTTCCGCATGCCCCAGGTGACGGAACGCGGGCTGCAGGTGCACCGGCACCGGGTAGTGCACGCCGGCCCCGACACCGGCCTGCTGGAGGGCCGCCAGCACCCCGTCGCGGTCCCGTTCGACCCGGACCGCGTACAGGTGCCAGACGTGCTCGTTGCCGGGCAGGGTGCGGGGCAGGGTGATCCCGTCCAGTCCGCCGAGCAGCTTGTCGTAGCGCTCGGCGGCGGCCCGGCGGGCCTCGTTCCAGGCCGGGAGCCGGCGCAGCTTGGCCCGCAGCACCACGGCCTGCAGGGTGTCCATCCGCGAGTTGAACCCGAACCGCTCGTGGACGTACTTGCGGGCCGAGCCGTGGTCGCCGATCAGCCGGACGGCCCGCGCGAGTTCCGCGTCGTCGGTGACCACCGCGCCGGCGTCGCCGTACGCGCCGAGGTTCTTGCCCGGGTAGAAGCTGGTCGCCGAGATCCGCCCCCAGCTGCCGGAGACCCGCCCGTGCCGGGTCGCACCCTGCGACTGGGCCCCGTCCTCGACCACCGGCAGCTCTCCGGCGATCTCCAGCAGCCGTTCCATCGGGGCGAGTTGGCCGTTCAGGTGGACCGGCATCAGGGCGACGGCGTCGCCGAGCCGCTCGGCGGCCCGCTCGACGTCGATCAGCAGGTGCTCCTCGTCCACGTCCACCAGCACCGGCCGCAGCCCGGCCCGCACCACCGCCTCGGCGGTCGCCACGAAGGTGTTCGCGGGCAGCACCACCCCGCCGCCCGCCGGCAGGTCCAGCGCCCGCAGCGCCAGCTCCAGCGCGTCGGTGCCGTTCGCCGTCCCGACCGCGTGGCGCACCCCGGAGAACGCCGCGTACTCCCCCTCGAACGCCACCACGTCGGGGCCCTTGATGTAGGCCCCGCTCGCCAGCACCGCCTCGAAGCCGGCCCGGACCTCGTCGGCGATCTCGGCGTGCGAGGCGTGCAGGTCGACCAGCGGAATGTCGGTCACAGTAAACCCTCTCGGAGGCGTGGAACCAGGGGCGCGAGGAACTGCGCGAAGAGGAAGGAGCACGTCGGAAAGATCGCGGCACGGACAGCGGGTTGCACGTGGGTGCGCCCCCGCGTCAACGCCCCAGCGCCGCGAGCAGCGCCGCAACCACCCGCTCCTGCTGCCCGTGCGTCAGCGAGTGGTACAGCGGCAGGATCAGCGACCGCGAGGTGATCAGCTCCGTCACCGGCAGCGGCACCCGCGCCGTCCCCTTGTACGGGGCCTCCAGGTGCGCCGCCATGATGCCGCGCCGGGCGGAGACCCCCTCGGCGGCGAGCAGGCCGAGCACCTCGCCCCGGTCGGGGGCGTCCTCGGGGAGCAGCAGCCAGAGCGACTGGAAGTTGGAGGTGCCGTGCGCCGGGTCGGCGACCAGCCGGGCGGCCAGCTCGGGCCCGAGCAACTCCCGGTAGCGGTCGGCGAGTTCGCGCCGCCGGGCGACCATCGCCGGCAGCTTGCCGAGCTGGACCAGGCCGATCGCGGCCTGGACGTCGGTCATCCGGTGGTTGAACCCGATCTCGTCGTAGGTCTCCACCACGCCCGCCCCGCCCGCGCCGGCGTGCCGGTCGGCGGCCGAGACGCTCATCCCGTGCTCGCGCAACCGCCGCAGCCGGGCGGCGAGTTCGCCGTCCTGGAGGGTGAGCATGCCGCCCTCGCCGGTGGTGAGCAGCTTGCGCGGGTGGAAGGAGTAGGCGGAGATCGCGGCGCCCGCGCCGGCCGGGCGGCCCCGGTAGACCGAGCCGGCGGCGCACGCGGCGTCCTCGACCACGGCGATGCCGCGCGGTTCGGCCAGGGCGCGGATCGCGTCCAGGTCGACGGGGACGCCGCCCTGGTCGACGGCGATCACGGCGCGGGTGCGGTCGGTGAGCAGCGGGGCGACGGTGTCGGGGGTGAGGTTGGCGGTGGCCGGGTCGACGTCGGCGAAGACGGGGACGGCGCCGACGTAGGTGACGGCGTTGGCGGTGGCGATGAACGACAGCGAGGGGACGACCACCTCGTCGCCGGGGCCGACGCCGGCCCCGATCAGGGCGAGGTGCAGGGCGGTGGTGCAGTTGGAGACCGCGACGGCGTGCGGCGCGCCGGTGGACTCGGCGAACGCCTTCTCGAACGCGGCCACCCGGGGGCCCTGCGCGACCCACCCGGAGCGGACGGCGTCGGCGGCGGCCTGGGCCTCCTCCTCGCCGAGCCACGGGATCATGACGGGGATGGTGGACATGGTGCTCCTTCTCGGTTCACGCACAGCCGGGGCGCGGGAGGTTACTGCTCGCGCCACCAGCCGACGAGCTTGCGCAGCCCGTCGGTGAGCCCCAGCTCCGGCTTCCAGCCGAGGTCGTGCTCGGCGGCGGAGATGTCGGCGAGCCGGCGGACCACGCCGCCGGCGGTGTCGCGGGCGGGGCCGTGCTCGACGCCGAGGTCGGAGTCCATGGCTTCGAGCAGGGCGTCGGCGAGGCCGCGCAGCGAGACCTCGGTGCCGGAGGCGATGTTGTAGACCCGGTCGGTGACGGGGGCGCTCGCGGCGAGCAGGTTGGCCCGGGCGATGTCCTCGGTGTAGACGAAGTCCATGGTCTGGGCGCCGTCGCCGAAGATCAGCGGCTGCTGCCCGGCGGCGATCCGCTCCATCCAGCGGATGAACACCTCGGTGTAGCGGCCGTGCACGTCCATCCGGGGGCCGTACACGTTGAAGTAGCGCAGCGCGACGTAGTCCAGGCCGTACATGGCGTGGAAGCTGCGCAGCAGGCCCTCGTTGAAGACCTTGGCGGCGCCGTACAGGGTGTCGTTGCGGTACGGGTGCTGGGTCTCGGGCGTCGGGAAGGTGTCGGCGAGGCCGTACACCGAGGCGGTCGAGGAGGCGATCACCTTGCCGACGCCGACCTCGGCCGCGGCCTCGACCACGTCGAAGGTGCCGTCGACCATGATCTCCAGGGCGAGCCGGGGTTCGGCGGCGCACTGGGTGATCCGGATCGCGGCGAGGTGGAACAGCGCGTCGGTGCCGGGCGCGAGCAGTTCGCGCAGCAGGGCGCGGTCGCGGATGTCGCCGTCGACGACCCGCAGTTGTCCGGGGGCGGCGATCTCCTGGGCGCGGGCCAGGTTGGCCATCCGGCCGCGGACGAAGTTGTCGAGGACGACGACCTCGCGGGCGCCGGCTTCGAGGAGCTGGTCGACGACGGTGGAGCCGATGGTTCCGGCGCCGCCGGTGACCAGGCAGCGGGAGCCTTCGAGGGGGACGGCGGCGTTCATCGTGCGGCGGCCTTCTGCTGGACGGGCTGGGCGGTCTGGACGGGCTGGGCGGGGTGGTGACGGGTGATCAGGTCGGTGTCGGTGGCGGCCGGGTCCACGGGGACGGTCGCGCCGCCGAGTTCGAGGCTGCGGGAGGCGGCGTGCAGCAGGCGCAGCACGCGCAGTCCGGCCCGGCCGTCGGTGAGCGCGGGGCGGCCCTCGGCGATGGCGGCGGCGAACTCGCCCATCACGTTCCGCAGGGCCTCCTGCTCGACCAGGGCGGGGGCGACCATGTCGCCGACCCGGTAGGAGATCAGGGCGCGGTGCCGGATGGCGTCGGTGAGTTCGTCGGGCGGGGTGAGGTCGACGCCGCGGTCGTGGACGGCGAGCCGGGCCTGCGGGTTGAGGTCGTCCCAGACCAGGGTGCGGCGGGAGCCGCCGATCATGGTGGTGCGGACCTTGGTCGGGGAGAGCCAGTTGACGTGGCAGTGCGCGAGCGCGCCGTTGGACAGCCGGAGCGTCAGGTAGGCGACGCAGGCCCGGCCGGCGCCGATCGGGTCGGCGGCCTGGGCGCTGACGCCGACGGGTTCGACGCCGGGCGGCAGCACGAAGTCGAGGATCGACAGGTCGTGCGGGGCGAGGTCCCAGAGCACGTCGACGTCGGGCTGGACCAGGCCGAGGTTGATCCGGACCGAGTCGAAGAACTGGATGTCGCCGAGTTCGCCGGCGTGCACGAGTTCGCGGATGCGGCGGACCACGGGGGTGTAGCAGAAGGTGTGGTCGCACATCAGGACCAGGCCGCGCTCCTCGGCGAGGGCGACCAGGTCGGCGGCCTCCTCGGCGGTGGTGGTGATCGGCTTCTCGACCAGGACGTGCTTGCCGGCCTCCAGGGCGGCCCGGGCCAGCCGGTGGTGGGCGGCGGCGGGCGTGGCGATGGCGACCGCCTGCACCCGCTCGTCGGCCAGCACCTCGTCGAAGGAGGTGGTGGAGGCGACCGTGGAGTACTCGCCGAGGACCCGGCGGGAGCGCTGTTCGTCCAGGTCGCACAGCCAGTGCAGCCGCAGCGCGGCGGTCTGCTGGGCGTTGCGGACCAGGTTCGGGCCCCAGTAGCCGGCCCCGACCACCGCGAGTCCGATCCGCCGGTCGGGCTGCCGCTCGGTGCTGCCCGGTGTGGGCACGTGTTCCCCTGGCGCCTCGTGCGCCACGACGTTCGACCCCATCGCAAGACCCCCCTTGCCGCCGCGTCGCTCGAACGGTACCGGCCCGGCCGGGCCCGCCGGGGCACAATCGGCAAAACCGGGTGGCCCCGCCCGGGGCGCGCGCGGCGGCGGTTCGGCCCTCCGTACACCTCCGCGCGCCCCGTGTCCGGACCCCGGCGCGGCGGGCGTCGGTACGGTTTGGCAGGCTGGACGCTCCGGGGTGAGGATTCACTCTCCGTGGACCGTCCGGTCCTCGGGAGTTCACCCTCCGTCAGCAGACCCCCGGCAGCTGAGAACTGCCGGTGCGCCGTACCGAAGCCGAGGAGCAGTCATGGATGAGTCGGGCCCGCCCCCGGTGCTGCGGCACCAGCGCGACAGCCTGCTGCCCGCGGTGGCCGCGGCGCTGTCGCTGCGCGGCGGCGAGGTGCACACGCTGGCCGGGGAGAAGTCCGCGCCGGCCCCGATGCTGCACCCGCTGGTCGGCGAGTTCCTGGCGGGGCTGCCGGTGGAGAAGCGCGAGCGCTTCCTCGGCCGGTGCCCGGAGCCGGCCCTGCTGTCGCAGTACCTGGCGCAGGTCGACGCCTCCCGGTCGAAGCGGGCGGCGCGCAAGCCGATGACGCTGCACGAGGCCCGCAAGGCGCTCAAGGGCGCCCGGATGACCACGGTGCGGATCCGCGAGGAGGGCGATCCGGCGCACGGCACGCACGCCCCGCCGTGCCGCTCCTGCGGCCCGCTGCTGGATCATCTGAACGTGGCCAGCGTGCAGGTCGGACCGTCCGGCGGCTGACCGCACCCGCACGTCCCCCCGTCCCCGAACCACGGAGCACGCCCTGAACGCCAGCACCGTCCGCAACCGGCCCAGGTTCCCGGCCGACGTCGCCGCCGCGCTCAAGCAGGCCGGCTGGCACCCCGGCCGCTGGGAGATCCGGCAGGCCGAGCAGTGGGCCGACGCCCTGGTCGCGCACGGCGGCCCGCTGGACCCGCAGCACGCGGTGTTCCCGGCCGCGATCGAGGCCTGGGCCGAGTTCGGCGGCCTGGCCTTCGACGTGCCGGGGCCGGGGCGGGTGCTGGCCCGCACCCCGTTCCTGCTGGACCCGCGCCGCGGCCTGCACGCCCCGCGCGCGCTGGCCGACCTGGGCCGGGCCCTGGACACCCGGCTCGCGCCGCTCGGCGAGGAGCTGCACGGGCAGGCGCTGCTGGCCGTCGACGAGCAGGGCCGGGTCTACAGCCTCGACCACACCGGCGAGTGGTTCCTCGGGGACGGCGTCGACCGGGCGATCGCCACCCTGGTGCTCGGCCTGGCCCCGCACCGGCTGCGCACCGCCGAGGACTGACCGGGCGCACGGTCGGCCGTCGGTCGGCCGAACGCCCGTCCGGCCGAGGGTTCCTGACGCTCCGTCAGTCCAGTGGTTCGCGGGCCGTCCGCAGCCGGGAGGGCAGCACCGCCTCGATCCGGAAGCCGCCGTCCTGCTCCGGTCCGGAGTGGAACGCCCCGCCGAGCGCGAGCACCCGCTCCCGCATGCCGACCAGGCCGTTGCCGCCGCTCGGCAGCGCGACGCCGTCCCCGCCCGGGCAGTCGTTCACCACCGACACCCGCACCCCGTTGGGCACGTAGGCGAGCAGCACCGCCACCCGGGCCCCGCCGGCGTGCTTGTGCGCGTTGGTCAGGCCCTCCTGCACCACCCGGTAGGCGGTCTGCTCGGCCTCCGCCGCGTACCGGGCCGGGTCGCCGCTGACGGTCAGCGACACCGCCATGCCCGCGATCCGGGACTGCTCGACCAGTCCGGGCAGTTCGCCGAGGCCGCCGACCGGGGCCTCCACCTGCTCCTGCGGCTCGGTCATCCGCAGCACGCCGAGGATCTCCCGCAGTTCGTCCAGCGCCTGCCGACCGGTCTCGCCGATCAGCCTGGCCGACTGCTGGGCCTTCACCGGGTCCTTGGGGACGATCCGCTCCACCGCGGAGGCGTGCACCACCATCAGGCTGACCCGGTGCGCGACCACGTCGTGCATCTCGCGGGCGATCCTGGTGCGCTCCTCGGCCCGGGCCCGCCAGGCCCGCTCCCTGGCCTGCTCGGCCAGCAGCGTCAGCTCGGTCTCCAGTCCCTGCGCGCGGTCCTTCAGCGACTCCACCAGCCGCCGCCGCGCGCCCACGTACAGGCCGCTCGCCACCGGGGCCACCGCCATGCCGACCGCGACGAAGGCCGCCGTCACGGCGTACACCCAGGTCGGCGGCAGCGGTTCGGCGGACGGCGTCTTCGGCGGCGCCGACATCGCGAACCAGACCATCCCGAAGGTCTCCACCATGGCGAGCGCGGCGAGCCCGACCACCCGGCCGCGCCGCGAGGGCCACTCCCAGGTCGCCGCCAGCGTGTACAGCGACACCACCAGCAGCACCACGCCGAAGAACCCCGGCACGAACACCAGCGCCACCACCACCGGCACCACCGGCCAGCGCCGCCGCACCAGCAACGAGGCGCCCGCGAGCGCCCCCAGCACCACGCACACCACGGCGGCCGGGACGCCCAGGTGCAGCCGGTCCCGGATCAGCCCGTACGCCCCGAGGGCGCACTCCAGCCCCGAGACCGCCGCCAGCCCCACGTCCAGTACCGCGCCGCGCCGCCGCGCCCACCACCACACGCCGTCCCCCGCCGGCTTCTCACTCATGCGGCCACGATACGCAACCCCGCGCGGGCGGCCGCGGGAACGTGCGCGACGGGGCGGCGGCGAACCGCGCGACCTGTCCGCCATCCGGCCACCTCTCCGTTCTGGCACCCCGTGCCACCTATGCTGTTGCCCGTCGGACAGCGCGGTCCGCACCCGTCACCCGCACCGCGGTGATGGCAGAGCCGTTGCCGAACCCCACCACCACAGGGAGCCAGCCGTGACCGCTCCGGTCCCCACCTCGGCGGACAACCCATCCCCGATCGCCGACGCAGACAACGCCGCCCTGCGCGCGGACATCCGTCGCCTCGGCGACCTGCTCGGCGAGACCCTCGTGCGCCAGGAGGGCCCCGAACTGCTGGGCCTGGTCGAGCAGGTGCGGCTGCTGAGCCGCACCGACGGCGAGGCGACCGCGCAGTTGCTGGCCGAGATCGACCTGGACACCGCGGCGAAGCTGGTGCGGGCGTTCTCCACCTACTTCCACCTGGCGAACGTCACCGAACAGGTGCACCGCGGCCGGGAGTTCGCGGCCCGCCGGGCCCGCGAGGGCTCGCTGCTCTCGCAGACCGTGGACGAGCTGAAGGACGCCGACCCGAAGCACCTGGCCGACACCCTGGCCAACCTCGCGGTCCGCCCGGTGTTCACCGCGCACCCGACCGAGGCGGCCCGCCGCAGCGTGCTGAACAAGCTGCGCCGGGTCGGCGAGCTGCTGGAGCGCATCCACCGCGAGCAGGCCGCCACCGGCCGGGTAGACAGCGCCCGGCAGACCTCGGCCCGCCGCCAGGCCGACCGCCGCCTCGCCGAGGTGATCGACCTGCTCTGGCAGACCGACGAGCTGCGGATCGCCCGCCCCGAGCCCACCGACGAGGCCCGCAACGCCGTCTACTACCTGGACGAGCTGTACCGCGACGCCGTCCCGGAGGTGCTGGAGGAGCTGCACGAGGAGCTGGCCCGGGTCGGCCTGTCCCTCCCCGAGGGCGTCCGCCCGCTGACCTTCGGCACCTGGATCGGCGGCGACCGGGACGGCAACCCGAACGTCACCCCGCGGGTCACCTGGGACGTGCTCAACCTGCAGCACGAGTACGGCATCAAGGACGCCCTGGAGGCGGTCGACGACCTGCGCGCCTCGCTCTCCACCTCGGTCCGCCTGGCCGGCGCCTCGGAGGAGCTGCTGGCCTCGCTGGAGGCCGACCTGGCGCACCTGCCGGAGCTGAGCCCGCGCTACAAGCGGATGAACGCCGAGGAGCCGTACCGGCTGAAGGCCACCTGCGTCCGGATCAAGCTGGAGAACACCCGGGACCGGCTGGCCGCGGGCACCGCGCCCAGCCCGGGCCGCGACTACGTCGGCACCCGGGACCTGATCGCCGACCTGCGGCTGATCCAGGACTCGCTGCGCGCGCACCGCGGCGGCCTGATCGCCGACGGCCGGCTGGCCCGCGCGATCCGCACCATCGAGGCGTTCGGCCTGCAGCTCGCCACCATGGACGTGCGCGAGCACGCCGAGGCGCACCACCACGCGCTGGGCCAGCTGTTCGACCGGCTCGGCGAGGAGGCGTGGCGCTACACCGACATGCCGCGCGAGTACCGCCAGCGCCTGCTGTCGAAGGAGATGCGCTCGCGCCGCCCGCTGGCCCCGACCCCGGCGCCGCTGGACGCCGCGGGTGCCAAGACGCTGGGCGTGTTCACCACCATCCGCGAGGGCTTCGAGCGGTTCGGCGACGAGATCGTCGAGTCGTACATCATCTCGATGTGCCAGGGCGCGGACGACGTGTTCGCGGCCGCGGTGCTGGCCCGCGAGGCCGGCCTGATCGACCTGCACGCGGGCATCGCCAAGATCGGCATCGTGCCGCTGCTGGAGACCACCGACGAGCTCCAGGAGGCCGACCGGATCCTGGACGAGATGCTCTCCGACCCGTCGTACCGGCTGCTGGTGTCGCTGCGCGGCGACATCCAGGAGGTCATGCTCGGCTACTCGGACTCCTCGAAGTTCGGCGGCATCACCACCTCGCAGTGGGAGATCCACCGGGCCCAGCGCCGGCTGCGCGACGTCGCGCACCGGTACGGCATCCGGCTGCGGCTGTTCCACGGCCGCGGCGGCACGGTCGGCCGCGGCGGCGGCCCCTCGCACGAGGCGATCCTCGCGCAGCCGTGGGGCACCCTGGAGGGCGAGATCAAGGTCACCGAGCAGGGCGAGGTGATCTCCGACAAGTACCTGCTGCCGTCGCTGGCCCGGGAGAACCTGGAGCTGACCCTCTCCGCGACGCTGGCCGCGTCCGCGCTGCACACCGCGCCCCGGCAGGCCCCGGAGGAGCTGGCCCGCTGGGACGCCGCGATGGACCGGGTCTCCGAGGCCGCGCACACCGCGTACCGGGCGCTGGTCGAGCAGGAGGACCTGCCGAAGTACTTCTTCGCCGCCACCCCGGTCGACCAGCTGGCCTCGTTGCACCTGGGCTCCCGCCCGTCCCGCCGCCCGGACTCCGGCGCGGGCCTGGACGGCCTGCGGGCGATCCCGTGGGTGTTCGGCTGGACGCAGTCCCGGCAGATCGTGCCCGGCTGGTACGGCGTCGGCTCCGGCCTGGCGGCGGCCCGCGCGGCGGGCCTGGGCGACGTGCTGGACGAGATGCACGGCAACTGGCACTTCTTCCGCAACTTCCTGTCCAACGTCGCCATGACGCTGGCCAAGACGGACCTGCGGATCGCCCGGCACTACGTCGAGCAGCTGGTCCCGGCCGAGCTGCACCACGTCTTCGACCAGATCGTGGCCGAGCACGACCTGACCCTGCGCGAGGTGCTGCGGCTCACCGGCGAGGGCGAACTGCTGGAGCACAACGAGGTGTTGAAGCAGACCTTCAACGTCCGCGACGCCTACCTGGACCCGATCTCCTACCTGCAGGTGGCGCTGCTGCGCCGCCAGCGCGAGGAGGTGGCGGCCGGCCGGCCGGAGGACCCGCTGCGGGCCCGGGCGCTGCTGCTGACCGTGAACGGCATCGCGGCGGGCCTGCGCAACACCGGCTGACCACCGGCCGGTCCGGCGCACGACGACGGCCCGCCCCCCCGGTCCGGGGGGCGGGCCGTCGTCCGTCAGGCCTTCTTGCGCTTGCGCAGCCAGGTGGCCGCGCCGCCGGCCGCCACGACCAGGCCGCCGCCGACGGCGTACACGCCGACCGCGCCCACCGAGCCGGTGGGCGGGGCGAGTCTGGCGGCGGCGGGCTCCGGGCCGGTGCTGGGTTCGGCGGCCGCGGCGGGCGCGGCGCCCCACCCTCCGGCGGCCAGGCACAGCACGGCTCCTCCGACGACCTTGCCCATCCGCTTCGACCGGATCACGGTCCATACCCCCAGTGACGGCACTTCAATCCTGCGCATCCACCCCGACGGTATCCGATCCGCGGCCGGTCCTGACCCCCAGTCAGCTTCCAGCGGGCAAGCGTTGCATGAACGTTGTGCACGGAGCGTGGTGGGCGCCGGGGGTCAGGAGTGGTAGTTCTGCTGGGCGCGCTCCAGGCCGTCCTGGAGCAGTGCCTCGACGGCGTCGGCGGCCCGGTCGACGAACCAGTCCAGGTCCTTGCGCTCGGTGGCGGAGAAGTCCTTGAGCACGAAGTCGGCGACCTCCATCCGGCCGGGCGGGCGGCCGATGCCGCAGCGCACCCGGTGGTAGTCCGGTCCGAGCGACTTGGTGATCGACTTCAGGCCGTTGTGGCCGTTGTCGCCGCCGCCGAGCTTGAGCCGCAACCCGGAGTAGTCCAGGTCGAGTTCGTCGTGCACGGCGACGATCGCGGCGGCCGGGACCTTGTAGAAGTCGCGCAGCGCGGTGACCGGGCCGCCCGAGAGGTTCATGAAGGTCATCGGCTCGGCGAGCACCACCCGCTTGCCGGCCAGCCGCCCCTCGGCGACCTGGGCCCGGCTCTTGTGGGCCTTGAACTTCGCGCCCATCCGCTGGGCCAGCAGTTCGACCACCATGAAGCCGATGTTGTGCCGGTTGCGGGCGTACTCCTTGCCCGGGTTGCCGAGCCCCACCACCAGCCAGGGGCCGTCGTACTCGCTCATGCCGCTCCTCACGCGGGTGTTCTCCGTACCGCCATCATCCCGGGTGCCGTCGTCCCGGACACGCCGCTGCCCCGGCCGTCCGCGCGGGTGCGGGACGGCCGGGGCAGCGGGCGGGAGGTGATCAGGCCTCGGCGGACTCGTCGCCGGCCTCGTCCTCGACGGCCTCGGGGGCCTGGGCGCCGATGACCTGCAGCACGACGGTGTCGGCCTCGACGGCCAGGGTCACGCCGGAGGGCAGGGTGATGTCGCCGGCGGTGATGGCGGCGCCGGCCTCCAGGCCCTCGACCGAGACGGTGACGGCCTCGGGCAGGTGGGTGGCCTCGGCCTCGACCGGGAGGGCGTTCAGCACGTTCTCGATCAGGTTGCCGCCGGGGGCCAGCTCGCCCTCGGTGTGGACCGGGATCTCGACGGTGACCTTCTCGCCGCGCTTGACCAGCAGCAGGTCGACGTGCTCGATGGAGCGCTTGATGGCCTCGCGCTGGACGGCCTTCGGCAGCACGAACTCGTCCTTGCCGTCGATCGGGACGACCAGCAGCGCGTTCGGGGTCTTCAGGGCCATCATCAGGTCGTGGCCGGGCAGGTTCAGGTGCACCGGGGCGTGGCCGTGGCCGTACACGACACCGGGGACGAAGCCGGCGCGGCGGGCGCGACGGGCGGCACCCTTGCCGAACTCGGTGCGGGCTTCGGCGGCAAGGCGGATCTCGGACACGACTGCACTCCTCGTGAAGGCGAAGGGGTGCAGGAACGACAGAACCGCCGGGCCACACCCTCAGGTATTTCGGGGGGACGCTCGGCGGTTCGATCAAGGCGCATCGTTCTCGCGCGTCGATCACGGACCACCTTGTGAAGGGCATCCCTCGCCGAGCATTCTCCCCAGCCTAACCGGGGGATGGCGCGGACGTGAAATCGGCCCCCGGCTCCGGGGCGGAGCGGGGGGCCGACCGGGGTCCGACGGAGGGTCAGTGCACGCCCTCGAAGAGGCTGGTGACCGAGCCGTCCTCGAACACCTCGCGCACCGCGGCGGCGATCGACGGGGCGATCGACAGCGTGGTGATCTTGTCCAGCTGGAGCTGGGCCGGGGTCGGCAGGGTGTTGGTGAACACGAACTCGCTGACCCGGGAGTTCTTCAGCCGGTCCGCGGCGGGGCCGGAGAGCACGCCGTGGGTGGCGGCGACGATGACGTCGGCGGCGCCCGCGTCGAACAGCGCGTCGGCGGCGGCGCAGATGGTGCCGGCGGTGTCGATCATGTCGTCGACCAGGACGCAGACCCGGTCCCTGACGTCACCGACCACCTCGGCGGAGAGGATGGTGTTGGCCTGCGACATGTCGCGGCGCTTGTGGATGATCGCCAGCGGGGCGCCCAGCCGGTCGCACCACTGGTCGGCGACCTTCACCCGGCCGGCGTCCGGGGAGACGATGGTCAGCTTGGAGCGGTCGGCGACCCGGTCGCCCACGTAGTCGGCCAGCATCGGCAGAGCGAACAGGTGGTCCACCGGGCCGTCGAAGAAGCCCTGGATCTGCGCGGTGTGCAGGTCCACGGCCATCAGCCGGTCGGCGCCGGCCTGGCGGAGCAGGTCGGCGACCAGGCGGGCCGAGATGGGCTCGCGGCCGAGGTGCTTCTTGTCCTGCCGGGCGTAGCCGTAGAACGGCAGGATCGCGGTGATGCTGCGGGCCGACGCGCGCTTCAGCGCGTCGATCATGATCAGCTGCTCCATGATCCACTGGTTGATCGGAGCCGTGTGGCTCTGGATCACGAAGCAGTCCGCGCCGCGGGCGGACTCCAGGAAGCGGACGTAGATCTCGCCGTTGGCGAAGTCCAGGGCCTTGGTCGGGACGAGTTCGGTGCCCAGTTCGCGGGCGACCTCCTCGGCAAGTTCGTGGTGGGCACGGCCGGAGAAGAGTTTGAGCTTCTTCTCGCCGGAGGTCGTGATCCCGCTCACTGCACCGTCTCCTCGGGTTGCTGCAACGCTGAGTGAGTACGCCGAGGCACGGCCGAGCAGGCCCGATGGCGCACGTGTGTACTTCAGGTTACGCGCCCCGGACCGCGAGCGGCGGCCGGGGACCACTCCTCAAGATCCCCGGCGGCCCCTCCGGACTACTCCGTCCCGTGCGCCTCGGCGGCCGCGCGGGCCGAGGCGGAACCGGGCCGCTTGCGCTCCACCCAGCCCGCGATGTTGCGCTGCTGGGCCCGGGCCACACCGAGCGAACCCGCAGGTACGTCATGGGTGATGACCGATCCGGCGGCGGTGTAGGCGCCGTCACCGACGGTGACCGGGGCGATGAACATGTTGTCGGAACCGGTGCGGCAGTGCGCCCCGATGACGGTCCGGTGCTTGTCCACGCCGTCGTAGTTCACTGTGACGGACGCCGCACCCACGTTGGTGCCCTCGCCGATCGTCGCGTCCCCGATGTAGGACAGGTGCGGGACCTTCGCCCCCTCGCCGAGCTCGGAGTTCTTGATCTCCACGTAGGTGCCGGCCTTCGCCTTCCGGGCCAGCCTGGTGCCGGGCCGCAGGTAGGCGTACGGGCCGACCACGGCCTCCGGGCCGATCTCGGCGCGCTCGGCCGTGGCGTTGCTCACCCGGGCCCCGGCGCCCACCGAGGTGTCGGTGAGGGTGGTGTTCGGGCCGACCTCGCAGCCCTCGCCCAGCCGGGTGGCGCCGTGCAGCTGGGTGTTCGGGTGGACCAGCGCGTCCGGCTCGTACGTCACCCGGACGTCGAACCAGGTGGAGGCCGGGTCGACCACGGTGACGCCGGCCCGCATGGCGTCCTCCAGCAGCCGGGCGTTCAGCAGCCGGCGGGCCTCGGCCAGCTGGACCCGGTCGTTGATGCCGACGATCTCCCGGTGGTCGGCGGCCACCACCGCGCCCACCCGGTGGCCCTCCCGGCGGAGGATCTCCAGGGTGTCGGTCAGGTACTCCTCGCCCTGCGCGTTGTCGGTGCCGACCAGTGAGAGGGCGAGCGCCAGCAGCTTGGCGTCGAAGGCGAACACCCCGGAGTTGATCTCGGTGACGGCCAACTGCTCGGCACTGGCGTCCTTGTGCTCGACGATCGCGGCGACCGCGCCGTCCGCGTCGCGCAGGATGCGCCCGTAGCCGGTGGCGTCCGGGACCACCGCGGTCAGCACGGTGACGCCGTTGCCCTGCTCGGCGTGCGCGGCGGCCAGCGCGCCCAGCGTGGCGCCGGTCAGCAGCGGGGCGTCGCCGGTGGTGACCAGCACGGTGCCGTCCAGTTCCACCCCGTCGGCGGCCAGCGCCGCCAGCGCGGTGCGCACCGCGTGGCCGGTGCCGTTCTGCTGCTCCTGGACCACCGGGCGGGCCGCCGGGTACTGCTCGGCCAGGTGCGCCTCGACCAGCTCGCGCAGGTGGCCGACCACCACGACCAGCTGACCCGGCGTCAACTCCTCGGCGGCGCTGACCGCGTGGCCCACCAGGGAGCGGCCGCAGATCTCGTGCAGCACCTTCGGCAGGGCCCTGGACTTCATCCGCGTGCCGCCGCCGGCGGCGAGCACGATCACGGCAGCGGGCTGGTTGGCACTCACGCGGGGGAGCTCCTCGGTCGATGCGGGACGAGAGTGCACCGAGGATACCGAGGCAAGGGGGACGGAAAGCATCCGAAACGGTCGAAACGGTCGGAACGGGCTCCGCCGCTAGGATTCGAACCCAGACAAAGGCCTCCAAAGGGCCCTGTGCTGCCATTACACCACGGCGGAAAGGGCGCGTTTCCGCGCCCAGCACAGCCTACGGCTTGACGGCCCGTAGCTCCACCACCTTCCACGAAGGCACACGAACGACGTCCCGGCCCCCGCGCGCCGACCGTTCGGAATCCGCCGGGGGAACACTGCGACACGGAGCCCGGGCCCTCTTCCGCTTCCCGGCCCGCACTACCTACGATGCCGTAAGTTACGCAGACGTAGGTACTCGTCGCACCCCACCCCTCCTCCCCCGGGAAGCGCCATGACCATCGAGGCCGGGCAGGCGCCGCCGCGCGCCGCCGAGGACCACCCGATCCCCCGCCAGCTCTCCGCCACCAGGGGCGGCGAGCGCCAGGGCCGCCTGGAGCGCGTCACCCTGGGCCTGTTCATCGCGGTGCCCTTCCTGGCCCTGGCCGCCGCCGTCCCGGTCGCCTGGGGCCGGGGGCTGTCCTGGCTGGACGCCGGGCTCGGCGTCTTCATGTACTTCCTCACCTGCCACGGCATCACCGTCGGCTACCACCGCTACTTCACCCACGGCTCCTTCAAGGCCGGCCGCGCCCTGCACCTGGCGCTCGCGGTGGCCGGCTCGATGGCCGTCGAGGGCCCGCTGGTGCGCTGGGTCGCCGACCACCGCAAGCACCACCGCTACTCCGACAAGGACGGCGACCCGCACTCCCCCTGGCGCTACGGCGAGAGCCTGCCCGCGCTGCTCAAGGGCCTGTGGTGGGCGCACATGGGCTGGCTGTTCGACGAGGAGCAGACCCCGCAGCTCACGTACGCCCCCGACCTGGTCCGCGACCCGGCGATAAGGGCGATCTCCCGACTGTTCTGGCTCTGGACGCTGATCTCGCTGGCCGTCCCCCCGGTGGTCGGCGGCCTGGTCACCTGGAGCTGGCAGGGCGCGCTGTCCGCCTTCTTCTGGGGCTCGCTGGTCCGGGTCGCGCTGCTGCACCACGTCACCTGGTCGATCAACTCGATCTGCCACGCGGTCGGTTCGCGCCCCTTCAAGTCCCGCGACCGGTCCGGCAACGTGTGGTGGCTGGCCGTGCTGTCCTGCGGCGAGTCCTGGCACAACCTGCACCACGCCGACCCCACCTCGGCCCGGCACGGCGTGCTCCGCGGCCAGGTCGACTCCTCCGCCCGGATCATCCGCTGGTTCGAGCAGGCGGGTTGGGCCCGGGACGTCCGCTGGCCCGGCGCGGAGCGGATCGCCGCCCGCCGCGCCGCATGAGGCAGCGCCTACAGCATGATGGAGGGGTGAACGGGACCAACGGAGACAGCGCCGGCCATCAGCAGCCCCCGCGGCGGGGCGGGGGCCGGAGCGGCCGGGTGCGGATGACCGGCAAGCAGCGCCGCGAGCAGTTGCTGGAGATCGGCCGGTCGGTCTTCGCCGAACGCGGCTACGACGGCACCTCGGTGGAGGAGATCGCCGAGCGGGCCGGAGTCTCCAAGCCGGTCGTCTACGAGCACTTCGGCGGCAAGGAGGGGCTGTACGCGGTGGTCGTCGACCGCGAGATGCAGCTCCTGCTCGACATGGTCACCGGCGCGCTCACCGGCGGGCACTCCCGCGAGCTGCTGGAGCAGGCCGCGTTCGCGCTGATGGACTACATCGACACCTCCACCGACGGTTTCAAGATCCTGGTCCGGGACTCCCCGGTCGCCCAGTCCACCGGCTCGTTCGCCTCGCTGATCGGCGACATCGCCACCCAGGTCGAGGACATCCTCGGCCTGGAGTTCAAGTCCCGCGGCTTCGACGCCCGGCTCGCGCCGATGTACTCGCAGATGCTGGTCGGCATGGTGGCGCTGACCGGCCAGTGGTGGCTGGAGGTCCGCAAGCCCGGCAAGGCGGAGGTCGCCGCCCACCTGGTCAACCTGGCCTGGCACGGCCTGGAGGGCCTGGAGCGGCACCCCAAGCTGGTCGGCGACCGCAAGAACTGACGGCCCGTCCGCCCTCCGCTCACCGCTTGACCGCCACCGCGAAGACCCGGCGGAACGGGAACACCGTGCCGTGCTCCCCCGCCGGGTACGCCGCGCGCAGCAGCGCCCCGTACTCGGCCAGGAACGCGGCGCGGTCCCGCTCCCGCGGCAGCAGGTCCAGCACCGGGCGGAGCGCGGAGCCCTTGACCCACTCCAGCACCGGGTCGGTCCCGGTCAGGACGGTCAGGTACGTGGTCTCCCAGACGTCCGCGGTGCAGCCCGCCGCCGCCAGCGCCGCCAGGTAGCGCTCCGGGGCGTGGCAGGAGGCGTCCGGGCGAGCGGCGGCCAGTCGGTCGCGCCAGCGCGGGGCGCGGCGCAGTTCGGCGAGCAGGGTGTGGCTGGGGGCGGCGAAGTTGCCGGGCAGCTGGAAGGCGATCACCCCGCCGGGGCGCAGCGCGGCCGCCCAGCGCGGCAGCAGTTCCAGGTGGTCGGCGGTGTCGGTGTCCATCCAGTGCAGGGCGGCGTTGGAGGCGATCAGGTCCGGCCGCTCGGGCGCCGGGTCGTAGGCCGTGACGTCCTGCTCCCGGTACTCCGCGGACGGCTCGCCGGCGGTCCGGGCCTCGGTCAGCAGGGCGGCCGAGTTGTCCAGCCCCAGCAGGCGGGCGTCCGGCCAGCGGCGGCGGAGCGCGGCGGTGGAGTTCCCGGGGCCGCAGCCGAGGTCCAGGACGCGTGGCGCGGACGGGAGTTCGGGGACCCGGGCGAGCAGGTCGGCCATCGGGCGGGCGCGTTCGCGGGCGTAGCGCAGGTACTGCTCGGCGTCCCAGGCGGCGGGCACGGCGAACCTCCGAAGTATCTCGACGTCAAGATATCTCTGTCGCGCCGAAGACTTCCTTTGTTATCTCTTGATGTCAAGAGACTTCACATCGACACAACCCCCGATACACTGATCGTCATGGAGGACGAGGTCGACCGCCTGGTCGCAGCATGGCGCCGAGAGCGCCCCGACCTCGACGTGGACCCGCTGGAGGTCCTCAGTCGAGTGAGCCGCCTCGCCCGCCACCTCGACCGGGCCCGGCGCACCGCGTTCGCCGAGCACGGCCTCGAACCCTGGGAGTTCGACGTCCTCACCGCCCTGCGCCGGGCCGGCTCCCCCTACCAGCTCTCCCCCGGCCAGCTGCTCACCCAGACCCTGGTCACCTCGGGCACCATGACCAACCGGATCGACCGCCTCACCACCAAGGGCCTGGTCGTCCGCCTCCCCGACCCGGACGACCGCCGCGGCGTGCTGGTCCGGCTCACCGACGAGGGCCGTGACAAGGCCGACCAGGCGCTGGCCGGCCTGCTCTCCCACGAGCGCGAGATCCTCTCCCAGCTGGCCCCCGCCCAGCAGACCGAACTCGCCACCCTCCTCCGCCAGTTGGTCGCCCCCTTCGACCGCGCGGGCTAGTCCTCGAAGGCTCTGGGGCGCAGCTCCGGGGGCCCGGGGAACGGCGGGGCCGAGGGGCAGGCGTCCAACAGGCTGCGATGCGCCACCCCGTTTCGGGCCGAAGGCCCCCGAGCCTCCTGGTTTCAGAAGCCGTCCGGGTAGGGGGTGGTCAGGGCCGGGGTCCGCGAGTGGGCGCTCTGGTAGCCGGGGAGCAGCGCCGCCAGGCGGTCGCGGACCTCGGAGTCGGAGTTGACCGTCGCGGCGTCGTAGAGCCCGGTGAGGCCGCCCGCGAGGTCCTCGGGGACGGTGGCGTGGTCCGCGACGGTGGCGAAGATCCGGGAGTGGGCGGTGGGGAGGCGCTCCTCGGTGTCGGAGAACAGCGCCTCGTTCAGCTTCTCGCCGGCCCGCAGGCCGGTGTAGCGGATCTCGACCTCGTCCGCCCCGAGCTGCACCTGTTCGGCGAAGTTGTGCACCAGGTCGACGATCCGGACCGGCTCGCCCATGTCGAGCACGAAGACCTCGCCGCCCTCGGCCATCCGCCCGGCCTCCAGGACCAGGCCGACGGCCTCCTCGATGGTCATGAAGAAGCGGGTGACGTCGGGGTGGGTGACCGTCACCGGGCCGCCGCTGCGCAGCTGCTCCTCCAGCACGGACAGCAGCGAGCCGCGCGAGCCGAGCACGTTGCCGAAGCGGACGGCGGCGAAGACCCCGGTGCCGAGGTTGCGGGCGTCCCGGGCGTTGGCCTGGACGATCAGCTCGGCGAGCCGCTTGCTGGCGCCCAGGACGGACGTCGGGTCGGCGGCCTTGTCGGTGGAGATCAGCACGAAGCGCTCGACGCCGGTGGCGAGCGCGGCCTCGACCAGGTGGTCGGTGCCGAGCACGTTGGACTTGACGGCCTCGCTGGGGTGCCGCTCCAGCAGCGGGAGGTGCTTGTGCGCGGCGGCGTGGAAGACCACGTCGGGGCGGAGGTCGCGGAAGATCTGCTGGACCCGGGGGCGGTCCCGGATGTCGGCGATCACCAGGGACTCGTCGGTGAGCAGCGCCTCGCCCCAGATGTCGAGCTGGAGCCGGTGCAGGTTGGACTCGTCGTGGTCGAGCATGTAGAGCGCGGCGGGCCCGAACGCCTGGACCTGGCGGCAGAGTTCGCTGCCGATCGAGCCGCCCGCGCCGGTGACCAGGACGCGCCGGCCCTCGATCACGGTGCGGACGTCCGGGGAGACCACGTGCACCTCGTGCCGGCCGATCAGCCGGTTGACGTCCAGGGTCCGCATGTCGGAGCCGACCACCTCGCGGCGCAGCGCCGAGAGGAAGGACGGCAGGTAGCGGACGGCGGCGCCGGCCGCGGCGGCGGAGGTGGCGAGTTCGCGGACCCGCTGGTGCGGGAGGCCGGGGATGGCGAGCACCACCACCTGGGCGCGGTGGGTCAGGGCCAGGTGGGTGAGGTCGGCCAGGCGGCCCAGGACGGGACTGCCCGAGACCTCCTGCCCGGCCTTGTCCGGATCGTCGTCCAGCACCCCGACCGGGACGAGCCCGAACTCCGGGGTCCGGCCCAGGTCGCGGACCAGGGCGGTGCCGGCGGCGCCGCCCCCGACCACGAGGGTGCGCAGGCCGACGGGGCGGGTCCGCTGGGCGGGCGGGCGGGTACTGGACGCTTCGGGGCGTGCGGCAGTGGGGTGCGGCGACATCTGTCCTCCGGTATCCCTGACTCGACTCACGGAGTGGAACGTGCGGGAAGGCGGGGGCTCGGTCAGCCCGCGCCGGGGCCTGTGGTTGAGGCGACGGTCGGCGGGGGGACGGGAACGGGCGCGGGGAGCGGACCCGGGGGTTCGGAGGGGGCGATGCCGGCCCGGCGGGCGACGGCCACCGCGGCGAGTGTGGAGTGCACCCCCAGCTTGCCCAGGACGTTCTGCATGTGGGTGCGGACGGTGTGCGGGGAGAGGAACAGCCGTTCGGCGACCGCCTGGCGGCCGAGGCCGGCCACCATGCAGCGCAGCACCTCCTCCTCGCGGGGGGTGAGCGCGGCGACCAGGCGCTCGCTCTCCGAGCGGTCCCGGCGGGCCGAGGTGAGTTCGCGGATCACGCCGGTCAGCAGCGCGGGCGGCAGGTGGGTCTCGTCGCGCAGCACGCCGCGCACCACGGCCATCAGCGCGCCGAGCGAACTCTCGCGCGCCACCCAGCCGTTGGCGCCGGCCTGAAGGGCCCGGGCGGCCCGCGGCGGGTCGTCGGCGGCGGCCAGCACCACGGCGCGCAGCTCCGGGTGGGCCCGGCGGACCCGGCCGATCAGGGCGGTGCCGTCGGACAGCGGCCGGGCCTCGGCGGGAACCTGAGGGGCCGTCAACGACGGTGCGGCCGACCGCTGCTGCTGCCCGGCGGGAACGGCCCGGGGCGGTGGCACCGCGGCCGGGCGGGCGGCCGCCGGGGCGGCGCCGAGGTCGATGTCGACCAGCACCACGTCGTACGGGCGGCGTTCGGTCGCCGCCCGTTCCAGTGCGCGTTCGGCCGCCGCCGCGCTGCCCGCCGCCCCGACGTCCACGTCGGGTTCGGCGGCCAGTGCGGTCGCCAGTGCCTCGGCGAAGATCCGGTGGCCGTCGACCACCAGGACGCGAATCCGCCCCATTCGTCCTTGCCCCCCTGCTCGTGGCCCGACCCCCACCGGTGCCGCACTCAGCCTACGGGCGGACGCCCGGGCGGCGTGGGGGTTTGGTGAAGTTCCTGTACACAGGGACTTCGGGGGCGGAGTCGGGCCGGGGAGCGGGCAGGTCAGGCGCGGTGGGCGACGGTGAACTCCCAGGCGTCGGCCACGATCTCGTCCAGTTCGGGGCGCTTCGGAACCCAGCCGAGGGCGTCCCGGGCGCGGTCCGCGGCGGCCACCAGGACGGCCGGGTCGCCGGGGCGGCGGCCGGCCATCTGGACCGGGATCTCCCGGCCGGTGACGCGCTTGACGGACTCGATCACCTCGCGCACCGAGAAGCCGGTGCCGTTGCCGAGGTTGCAGATCAGGTGCTCGCCGGGCTTGGCGGCGGCGATCGCCAGCAGGTGCGCCTCGGCCAGGTCGGCGATGTGGATGTAGTCGCGGATGCAGGTGCCGTCCGGGGTCGGGTAGTCCTCGCCGAACACCGAGATGTGCGGGCGCTGCCCGAGCGCGGCCTGGAACACCAGCGGGATCAGGTGCGACTCGGGGTCGTGGCGCTCGCCGTAACGGCCGTACGCCCCGGCCACGTTGAAGTAGCGCAGGCTGACGGCGGCCAGGCCGTGGGCGATCGCCTCGGAGGTGATCAGGTGGTCCACGGCCAGCTTGGTGGCGCCGTAGGCGTTGGTCGGCGAGGTGCGCGCGGTCTCCTTGATCGGCACCTCCTCCGGCTCGCCGTACACGGCGGCGGTCGAGGAGAAGACCAGCCGGCCCACGCCGGCCTTGCGCATCGCCGTCACCAGTTCGAGCGAACCGGCGACGTTGTTGCGCCAGTACTTCTCCGGGTCCGCGACCGACTCGCCGACCTGCGAGGAGGCGGCGAAGTGCAGCACGCCGTCGAAGGAGGGGTCGAGCACGTCGGCGGCGTCCTGGATGCGGCCGCGGACGAACTCGGCGCCGTCCGGCACCCCTTCGGCGAACCCGGTGGACAGGTCGTCCAGCACCGTGACCTGGTGGCCGGCCTCCAGCAGGTGGGCCGCCACCACGCTCCCCACGTAGCCGGCTCCGCCCGTGACCAGGTACTTGCTCATGCCCTCGACCTCCGCGACATTCGGGTGTTCCTCGTCCGGAGCATAGGGCACCCGCCTGAACCCGCGGTCAGGCCGTCCGCCCCGCGTCCCGGCCGGTCAGCGCCAGCAGCGCCGCGAACGGATCGTCCCCGGAGTACCCGACCGGCTCGTCGAACATCCCCATCGTCCGTGCGGTCGGCGCGAGTTCGGCGGTCAGCGGGCCCAGGGCGGCGACCGCCTCCGGGGCCGGCCCGTACGGCAGGCCGGTCGCCCGGGCGAGGTCCCAGCCGTGCACGGTCAGGTCCAGCAGCACCATCCCGCCGACGGTCACCGCGGGCAGCGCCATCGCGCCCGTCGTCCCCTCGTCCGCGCCGGGCTCCGCCCAGGCCGCGACCAGCGCGTCAGTGTCCGCCGCGAACCGGCCCCGCCAGTCCCCGGCCAGCTCCGGCGCGGGCAGCGACCAGTCGACCTCCCGCTTCGCCGCCAGCTCCCGGAAGTTCACCACCACCTGCCACAGGTGCCGCACCAGCCCCCGCACGTCGTACTCCCCGCACGGCGTCGGCGCCCCCAACCCCCCGTCCGGCAGGGCCTCCACCAGGGGAACGGTACGGTCGGCGGCGGCCCGCAGCAGGGCGGCGATCTGAGTGCTCATGCCCCCGACGCTACGGCGGGGGGCCGCGCCGGGGCTTGAAGAAACGCGACAGGGTGATCGGGGGGCCGGGAACTCTTCGGCAGGCGAGACGGGAACAATCAGGGGCCCGGGGAACGGCGGGGCCGAGGGGCTGAGGGCCGGAGGACAGTGGGGCGCCACGGGGCTGTCGCCAAGGGCCTTCGGCCCGAAACGGGGTGGCGCCCAGCAGCCCGTCGGACACCAGCCACTCGGCACCGCCGTTCCCCGGGCCCCTGGAGCTTCGCTCCCGCGCGGCCCCGTGGGCCCCGGGGTGCTTAGCCTGGTCGCATGGCTCCACCGCGTGAGGACACCCGGGGCATCCTCGACCCCGACGGGCTGCTGGCGAGGGTGCGGTTCCGGCGGTGGGACGCGGCCGGGCCGCTGCGGCCCTATGTCGAGCACTACTGGCTGATCGACTGGGACCTGGCCGAGCCGTACGTCTCGGCGGTGCTGCCGCACCCCTCGGTGAACGTGGTGTTCCAGTGGCCCGGGCGGGCCGAGCTGACCGGGATCGGCACCGGGGTGGCCCGGGAGGAGCTGACCGGGCGGGGCCGGGTCGCGGGGGTGCAGTTCCGGCCGGGCGGCTTCGGCGCGTTCGCCCCGGGGGTGCCGGTCTCGGCGTGGACCGGCCGCCGGGTGCCGCTGGCGGAGGTCTGGCCCGGGGCGGAGGACGCCGCCGGGGCGGCGGCGCTCCCGGACGGCCTGCGGGTCGCCGCGCTGGACGCCCTGCTGCTGGCCCGCGGCCCGCGCCCGGACCCGGAGACCGACCTCGCGCTGCGGCGGCCGACCTGGCCCGGCACGACCGGAGCATCCGCCGGGTCGCCGACCTGGCCGCGCTCGGCGGCCTGACGGTGCGGAGCCTGCAGCGGCTGTTCGCCGCCCGGGTCGGGGTGCCGCCGAAGTGGGTGATCCTGCGCTACCGGCTGCACGAGGCGCTGGAGGCCGCCGCCGGGCAGGAGTCGCCCGACTGGTCCCGGCTGGCGGCCGAACTCGGCTACAGCGACCACGCGCACCTGACCCGCGAGTTCACCCGCACCCTCGGCGTCCCGCCCTCGGCCTTCGCCGAACGCTGAACGCCGAACGCCGAACGCCGAACGCTCAACGCCGAACGGCCTTGAGGTTCAGGCCAGTTGGTCGAGCAGGCCGGTCCGGGCAGCCAGCGCCGCCGCCTCCAGCCGGGAGCGCGCGCCGAGCTTGGTCAGCACCCGCTGCACGTGCGTCCGGGCGGTGGACGGGGCGATCCGCATCGCCGCGGCGATCGCCGCGGTGTCCTCGCCGTCCGCGATCCGCGCCAGCACCTGCACCTCCCGCCGGGTCAGCAGCCGCAGCAGCCGGACCGCCTCGTCGTCCGGTTCGGCGACCGGCCACAGCAGGTGCTCGAACGCGGCCCGCAGCACGTCGACCGCGACCGCCGCCTCCCCGGCCCGGACCCGGGCGATCGCCCGGTCCACCACGTCGATCCGCTCGTCGCTGCGCACGTAGCCGGCCGCGCCCGCGGCGAACGCCGCCGCCACCCGGGCCGGCGCGCCCAGCGGGCCCAGCACCACCACCGCGATCTCCGGCCGCTCCCGGCGCAGCCGCCGCAGCGGCTCGAACGGGTCCTCCGGCCGGTCCCCGGTCCCGAGCAGGCACACCTCGGGGCGCCGCCCCGCGACCAGTTCCAGCACTCCCGCGCACGGCGACCCGACGCCCAGCACCCGGTGCCCGCGCTGCTGCAGGGCCGACCCCAGGGCCTCGGCCATCAACCGGTGGTCGTCCGCCACCACGAGCCGCGCACTCATCCCCCGCTCACCTCCCCGGTCGGGCCGACCGACGCACCATCACAGCGCACAATCGCCCGCCCCGCCAGAGGACCCCCCGGGAAAACGCGGAAGGCCCCGCCTCACGGCGGGGCCTTCCCGATCTGAGCCCCCATGCGGAATCGAACCGCAGACCTTCTCCTTACCATGGAGACGCTCTACCGACTGAGCTATAGGGGCTTGTTGCTCAGGTCCGCCTCGCGGCTTCCCCTTGCGACGAGGAAGACTTTACATGCTCGGCCGACCCCATGGGAAATCCGCTTCCACCAGGTCGGAGGGCTAAACTGCCCGAGAAGACCCGATCTGCCGTGCAATGTCGCCCAGCAGCCGCGAATCTCCCGTGCAGCGAAGGCGCGTGATCCTGTGTCAGCCCCCGGCCGCAGTCGTGTTCCCGGTGCGGCGTCCGCGTGGTGGGCGCTGGCGTTGCGGCCGAGCCGGCCGGTGGTGGCGTGGGGGCTGACGGTGCGGGCGGCGCTGGGGATGGCGGTGCCGCTGTTCGCGGGGCTGCTGGGCGGGCGGCTGGACCTGGGCGTGTTCGCGGCGCTCGGGGCGATGCACGCGACGATGAACGACCGGGTGGAGCCGCTGCGGCTGCGGGCACCGCGGATCGCGCTGGCGCTGGCGGCGTCCACCGGCGGGATGCTGATCGGGGCGGGCCTGCAGCACGCCGGGGCGGGCGGCCTGCTGATCGGGGTGGTGCTGACGGCCGTCGGCTTCGCGGGCGGCGCGCTCTCCGCGACCGGCCCGCGCGGCTCGGCCGCCGGGATGCTGCTGCTGGTCTCGGCCTCGCTGGGCGGCGGGATGGCGCTGCCGCACCCGTGGTGGGCGGCGCCCGCGATGCTGCCGTGCGGCGCGGCGCTGGTGCTGCTGCTGGGGGTGCGCTACCGCACCGACGTCCGGACCGATCCGCGCACCCGGGCCCTCGCGGACGCCTACACCGCGCTCGGCGGCGTGCTGGCCGCGCTCGGCACCCCGGAGGGCGCGGCGGCCCGCCGCCTGCTCACCGGCCGGCTCAACCAGGTGCAGGACCTGCTGCCGCCGCCCCGTCCGGGCCGGGCCGAGCCGGAGCGGGTCCGGTGGCTGCGGCGCTGCTACGAGGCGGCGCTGGGCGCGACCGAGGCCGCGGCGGGACTGCTCTGGGCGTGGCGGCCGGTGCCGCCGGAGGTCGCGGAGCTGCCGGTCCGGCTGGCGGCGCAGATCACCGGCGGGCCGGAGCCGGGGTACCCGGACTGGCGGCCGGACACCCCGTCCCGAACGGCCTTCGACACCGCGCTGCGGGCCGCCGCCGACACCGTCGCGGGCCGCCCGGCCCCGCTGGGGACCGCCGCCCCGCCGCCGCCCGACCCGTGGCGGCTGCGGGCCCGGCTGCTGTCGCGCGGCTCGGTGCGCTACGGCCTGCGGGTGGCGCTGTGCGTGGCGGTCGCCGAGGCGGTGGTCAACGGGCTGACCCTGAGCCGCAGTTACTGGGTGCCGATGACGGTGGCGTTCGTCCTGAAGCCGGACCTGGGCTCGGTGTTCCAGCGCGCCGTCAGCCGGGTGCTGGGCACCGTGCTGGGCATCGCGGTGACGGCGGTGCTGCTGGCCCTGACCACGAACTCCTGGGTGCTGGCGGTGGCCGTCTCGGGCTGCGTGGCGCTGCTGCCGTACTCGACGGCCGCGCACTACGGGCTGAACACGCTGGTGATGACGCCGGTGGCGCTGATCCTGGTGCAGCTCGGCGGGGAGAGCGGGGCCGCCGAGTTCTGGCCCCGGGTCCTGGACACCGTGCTGGCCGGCGCGATCGTGCTGGTCTTCGGCTACCTGCTGTGGCCCGAGCGGCCGCCGCACCGGATCGAGCCGGGCATCGTGACCGCCGCCACCGCCGTCCGCGCCTACCTGGCCTCGGTGGTGGCGGGGCGGGACGAGCCGGTGGCCCAGGTGTGGCTGCGCCGGACGGCGTACCGGGCGCTGGCGGACGCCCGGCGGCAGGTGGACCTGGGCCTGTCCGAGCCGCCGCCGGCCGGGCGGCTGGCCGAGCGGTGGCTGCCCGCGACGGCCGCCCTGGAGCGGCTGTCGGGGGCGGTGGCCGCGTACGCCGCCCAGTTGCGCTACGGCGGGCGCGAGCCCGAACCGGCCGTGGTGGAACGGGTGTTGGACTCGCTGGACCGGCTCACCGGGGCGGCCCGGGCGCACCGGCCGCCGGCCGGGCGGGCCGAGCGGCCCACCGGCCCGCACGACCCGGACCGCAGCGCGCTGGCCCGGGCCGCCGACGAGCTGGACCAGCTGCTCGCGGGGTGAGCGCTCAGACCTGGTCGGCCAGCTCCAGCCAGGCCATCTCCAGCTCCTCCTTCTCCTCGCGCACCTTGCGCAGCTGCCCGTCCAGCTCGGCGACCTTGGAGAAGTCGGCGGCGTGCTCGGCGAGTTGGGTGTGCAGCTTGGACTCCTGCTGGTCGAGCTTGGCGATCTGCCGCTCCAGCTTCTGCATCTCCTTCTTGGCGGCCCGCAGGTCGCCCGCCGACAGGCCGGCGGCGTCCGCGGCGGCGGCCGGGACCTGGGCGGCGGCAGCGGCCGCGGCGGCCTCGGCCATCGCGGTGCGGCGCTCCAGGTACTCGTCGACGCCGTTCGGCAGCATCCGCATCCGGCGGTCGCCGAGCAGCGCGTAGCAGGTGTCGGTGGTGCGCTCGATGAAGAACCGGTCGTGGCTGATCACCACCATCGAGCCGGGCCAGCCGTCGAGCAGGTCCTCCAGCTGGTTGAGGGTCTCGATGTCGAGGTCGTTGGTGGGCTCGTCGAGGAACAGCACGTTCGGCTCGTCCATCAGCAGCCGGAGCAGCTGGAGCCGGCGGCGCTCGCCGCCGGACAGGTCGCCGACCGGCGTCCACTGCTTGTCCTTGCCGAAGCCGAACTGCTCGCACAGCTGCCCGGCGCTCATCTCCCGGCCCTTGCCGAGGTCGACCCGGCCGCGGACCTGCTCGACGGCCTGCAGGACGCGGGTGGTCGGGTCGAGTTCGGCGATCTCCTGCGAGAGGTAGGCCAGGCGGACGGTCTTGCCGACCTTGACCACGCCGCCGGCCGGCTGCACGTCGCCCTCGGTGGCGTACGCGGCCTGCATGGCGCGCAGCAGCGAGGTCTTGCCGGCGCCGTTGACGCCGAGCAGGCCGATCCGGTCGCCCGGGCCGAGCTGCCAGGTGAGGTGCTCCATCAGCAGCTTGTCGCCGGCCTTGACGGTCACGTCCTCCAGGTCGAAGACGGTGCGGCCGAGGCGGGCGTTGGCGAACTTCATCAGCTCGGACTTGTCGCGCGGCTCCGGCACGTCCGCGATCAGCGCGTTCGCGGCCTCGATCCGGTAGCGCGGCTTGGAGGTGCGGGCGGGGGCGCCGCGGCGCAGCCAGGCCAGCTCCTTGCGGGCCAGGTTCTGCCGCTTCTGCTCCTCGGTGGCCTCGATCCGGGAGCGCTCGGCGCGGGCGAACACGTAGTCCGAGTAGCCGCCCTCGTACTCGCGGACCTCGCCGCGCTGGACGTCCCACATCCGGGTGCAGACCTGGTCGAGGAACCACCGGTCGTGGGTGACGCAGACCAGTGCGGAGCGGCGGTTCTGCAGGTGCTTGGCGAGCCAGGCGATGCCCTCGACGTCGAGGTGGTTGGTGGGCTCGTCCAGCACGACCAGGTCGGGTTCGCCGAGCAGCAGCTTGGCGAGCGCGATCCGGCGGCGCTCGCCGCCGGAGAGCGGGCCGATCACGGTGTCCAGGCCGTTCGGGAAGCCCGGCAGGTCGAGGCCGCCGAACAGGCCCTGGATGATGTCGCGGATCCGGGCGTCGCCCAGCCACTCGTGGTCGGCCCGGTCGGCGATCACCTCGTGCCGGATGGTGGCCTCCGGGTCCAGCGAGTCGTGCTGGGTGAGCACCGCCATCTGCAGGCCGCCGGAGTGGGTGACCCGCCCGGTGTCGGGCTCCTCCAGCCCCGCCAGGATCCGGATCAGCGTCGTCTTGCCGTCGCCGTTGCGGCCCACCACGCCGATCCGGTCGCCCTCGCTGACGCCGAGGCTGACCCCGTCCAGCAGGGCCCTGGTGCCGTACACCTTGGTGACGGACTCGATGGTGGCGAGGTTGACGGCCACGAAGCTGCACTCCTGAGGAAGGGGGGTGGAACGACTGCCCAGCCTAGTGCCGTGCGCGTCCCGGGTTCCGCCTCACCGGGCCTGGTCCAGCAACGCCCGCTGCTCGGCGGTGAGTTCCAGGTCGAGTGCGGCCAGGCTCTCGTTCAGCTGGGCCACCGAGGAGGCCCCGACCAGCGGGATCGCCGGGAGTTCGCCGCCGAGCAGCCAGGCCAGCACGACCTGGTTGCGGGTGGCGCCGGTCTCGCGCGCCACGGTGTCGAGCGCGGCGAGGCGGGCCGGGGTGCCGGCGTGGTCGAAGGACGGGCCGAGCGGCTTGTCGGCGCGGACGTAGCCGCCGCCGAGCAGCGGGGAGTACGCGACCAGGGTCAGCTCGGGGCTCTCCTTGAGGTAGGTGATCAGGTCGCCCTGGACGGCGGCCTGGTCGCCGTCCGCGCAGGTCAGCCCGGGCAGGTCGCCGCGGCGGCGCAGGTAGCTGTGCCCGTACTGGAGCACCTCGTACCCCGGGAGCCCGGCCTGCGCCGCGATGTTCCGGGCCCGCTCGACCCGCCACGACCAGTGGTTGGAGACGCCGAGCAGGCCGACCGTCCCCTCGTTCACCAGCTCGCCGAAGGCGTGCACCGTCTCGGCGAGCGGCACCGTCCGGTCCTCGATGTGCGCGTACAGCAGGTCGAGCTTGTCGACGCCGAGCCGCTTCCGGCTGGCCTCCGAGGAGGTCCGGACCACCTCGGCCGAGAGCCCCTCGCCGTTCTCGACGAACCCGGTGCCGGGGGCCTTCGGGCGGGCGCCCAGCTTGGTGGCGATCACCACCTCGTCGGTGATGCCGCGGCTGGCCCGCCAGCGGCCGATCACCTCTTCGCTGATGCCGCCCTGGCCGCCGTCCTGCCAGTACGCGTAGTTGTTGGCGGTGTCGATGAACGTGCCGCCCGCCTCGACGTAGCGGTCCAGCACCGCGAACGAGGTCGCCTCGTCCGTGAGCGTGCCGAACAGCATCGCCCCCAGGCTGAGCACGCTGACCTCACGACGGGTGCGCGGATCGGTTCCGATGGTGCGCTTGCGCATGGCCGGGATTCCCCTCGTCTCCGCGGCCCGCTCGGTGCGGGCCGCGGTCACGAGTCTGGAACCCGGAGCGCGCTCCAGGTCAAGCAGAGGTATGGACCACCTGCGCGCCCGGGACCGGGCCGTGGGTGGCGTGGGCGGTGCGGCAGGTGCCGGAGGCGCGGAGGGCGGCGGCGAGCTGGGCGGCGGCGTCGGCGTCCTTGGCGAGGAAGGCGCAGGTGGGACCGGAGCCGGAGACCAGGGCGGCCAGGGCGCCCGCCTCGGTGCCCGCGTGCAGGGTGTCGGCGAGGGCCGGGCGGAGCGAGACGGCGGCGGCCTGCAGGTCGTTGGCGAGGGCGGCGGCCAGCGCGACGGGGTCGCCGTCGGCGAGGGCGGCGAGCAGGGCGGGGTCGGCGTCGGGGTCCGGAATGTCGGCGGCGGACGACCCGAGGCCGGCTTCTTCCCGCAGACGGTCGCACTCGCGGTAGACGGCCGGGGTGGAGAGCCCGCCGTCGGCGACCGCGAACACCCAGTGGAAGGTGCCGGAGACCGGCAGCGGCTCCAGCAGCTCGCCGCGGCCGCGGCCCAGCGCGACGCCGCCGAGCAGGGCGAACGGGACGTCGGAGCCGAGGTCGGCGGCGAGGTCGAGGAGGGTGGCGAACGGGGTGTCCAGGCCCCACAGCGCGTCGCAGGCGAGCAGCGCGGCGGCGCCGTCCGCGCTGCCGCCGGCCATGCCGCCGGCCACCGGGATCGCCTTGTCGATGTGCAGGTGCACGCCGGGGTCGGCGAGGCCGTGGTGGGCGGCGAGCAGCCGGGCGGCGCGGGCGGCCAGGTTGCTGTCGTCGAGCGGGACGGCGTCCGCGTCGGGGCCGGAGCAGCTGAGCGTGACGCCCGGGCCCGGGGTGGCGGTGACCTGGTCGCCGAGGGCGACGGCGAAGAAGACGTTGGCGAGGTCGTGGTAGCCGTCGGGGCGGACCCCGCCGACGCCGAGCTGGACGTTGACCTTGGCGGGGACCCGGACGGTGACCATCACTGCTCCTGGGGCTTCGGCTTGTGCTCGGCGATCGCGGCGAACTGCTCCACCGTCAGCATCTCGCCGCGCAGCGTGTGGTCGATCCCGGCGCCGCGCAACGCCTCCTCGGCGGCGGCGGGCGAGCCGGCCCAGGACGCGAGGGCGGCCCGCAGGGTCTTGCGGCGCTGCGCGAACGCGGCGTCGACGACCGCGAAGACCTCGCGGCGGGTGGCGGTGGTGACCGGCGGGTCGCGGCGGACCAGCGAGACCAGGCCGGAGTCGACGTTGGGCGCGGGCCAGAACACGTTCCGGCCGATCGCCCCGGCGCGCTTCACGTCCGCGTACCAGTTGGCCTTCACCGAGGGCACGCCGTAGACCTTGTTGCCGGGCTTGGCGGCGAGCCGGTCGGCGACCTCGCTCTGCACCATCACCAGGGTGCGCTCGATGCTGGGGAAGTGCTCCAGCATGTGCAGCAGCACCGGGACGGCGACGTTGTACGGCAGGTTCGCCACCAGCGCGGTCGGCGGCGGGCCGGGCAGCTCGGTGACCTCCATCGCGTCGCTGAGCACCAGCTCGAAGCTGTCCGCCTTCGCGGGCATCCGCCCCTTGACGGTGTCCGGCAGGTGCCGGGCCAGCACCGGGTCGATCTCCACCGCCGTGACGTGCCGCGCCACCTCCAGCAGCGCCAGCGTCAGCGACCCGAGCCCCGGCCCGACCTCGACCACCGCGTCCTGTTCCGTCACCCCCGCCGCCCGGACGATCCGCCGGACGGTGTTCCCGTCGATGACGAAGTTCTGCCCGCGCTGCTTGGTCGGCTTCACGCCGAACGCCTCGGCCAGCGCACGGATGTCGGCGGCTCCCAGCAGGTGGCCGTCGGAGGTGGGTTCGGTGGTGCTCACCCGCCAAGGATACGGGTCAGCGCTTGACGAGCCGCTTCAGATCGATCTCGACGGGGAACGGCAGCTCGGTGCGGAGCGACCCTTCGTGCACGGTGACGGGGAGGTACACGCCCTGCTCCGGGTCGAGCCGGAACTCGTGCACGACGGGAACGTCGTCCTCACCGCGCTCGACGCGCCAGTAGGACGGGACGCCCTTCTCCGCGTACAGGCCGGGCTTGGTGAACCGGTCGGCCACCCGTGAACCGGGAGAGACCACCTCGACGGCCAGGACCACCGACGCCACCGGGGTGCACGCCAGCTCGGAGACCTCCAGGCCGGTTTCGTCGAACACCATGACGTCGGGCAGGACGACGTTGTGCTCGTCCAGCAGGACGGCCCGCTCCACGTTCGCGTCGTAGGGCTCGCCACTCGCTGCGAGCAGTTGCACGAGCAGACGGTCACGCACTCGGTCGTGCCACCACAGCGTCTGTCCCTTGACCACGATCGCTCCGTCCACCAGTTCCCACTTGAACGGCAGATCGAGCTCATTGACCTGGTCAAACGTCCAGCCGCTGGCCGGCGGGTACACCCAGTCGATCGGTTCGGCGGTCATCTCAGCCTCCTCGCTGCCTCCATGCTAACGAGCGGGCCCGTCACCGGGATGCGCTCAGTAGCCGAAGGCGCGGGCGGTGTTGGCGGCGATCGCCGTGGCCAGTTCGTCCTCGCCAAGGGCCAGGTGGGCCGCCATCGCCCGCAGCGTGACCGGGATCAGGTACGGGGCGTTGGGGCGGCCGCGGTAGGGGTGGGGGGTGAGGAAGGGGGCGTCGGTCTCGATCAGGACGCGGTCGAGGGGGGTGGCGGTGAGGGCTTCGCGCAGGGGGTGGTTGGCCTTGTAGGTGACGGGGCCGGCGAAGGAGAGGTACCAGCCGTGTTCGGCGCAGGTGCGGGCCATCGCGGCGTCGCCGGAGTAGCAGTGGAAGACGGTGCGTTCGGGGGCGCCCTCTTCGAGGAGGACGGCGATGACGTCCTCGTGGGCGTCGCGGTCGTGGATGACCAGGGCCTTGCCGTGCCGCTTGGCGATCTCGATGTGGCGGCGGAAGGACTCCTTCTGCAGGTCGACGCCCTCGGGGCCGGTGCGGAAGTAGTCGAGGCCGGTCTCGCCGACGGCGCGGACGTGCGGGAGGGCGGCGAGGCGGTCGATCTCGGCGAGGGCCTCCTCCAGGGCCTTCTGGCCGCCGGGGGTGCGGCGCTGCCCGGACCACCCGTCGGGGTCGCCGAGGAAGATCCGCGGGGCCTCGTTGGGGTGCAGGGCGACGGCGGCGTGCACCTGCTCGAACTCGGCGGCCAGCGCGGCCGCCCACTGCGAGCCGGGGACGTCGCAGCCGACCTGGACGACGGTGGTGACGCCGACCGAGGCGGCCCGGGTCAGGCCCTCGGCGGGGGTGCCGGACTGCATGTCGAGGTGGGTGTGCGAGTCGGCGACGGGGACCGCGAGCGGCTCGGGGAGCGGCGGCGGGGTGGACCGGTCGTCGTTCTTCTTGCCCGCCATCGGGAGGCTGCCTTCGCTGTCGGGGTCGGGGGGCCGGCCGCCGTCCGGGTCTGCGTGGTCGTCCTCGGCGGCCGCCGTACCCGGGAATCCTAGTCCGGCGCGGGGCCGCCCCGGTCGGGGCGGCCCGGGGCGGCCGGGGCGGGGGTCAGCCGGTGCGGTGGAACCGGGCGAGCCAGCGGCGGCGGGCCCGCAGTCCGGGCGGCTCGGGCGGGCCCTCGGTTTCGGCGGCCGGGCGGCCGGGGGCGGTCAGGGCGGCCAGGTCGGCGACCCGGCCGGCCCGCATGATCCGGACGCGCTCGCCGCCGCAGCCCGGGCAGACCAGTTCGCGCAGCGGCGAGGGCACCCGGACCCCGTTCGCCTTGTACTGCACCACGGTGTGGCCGTCGCGGCCGACGTGGTGCTCGATGTCGTACGCCTGCTCCCAGCCGTAGCCGCAGTTGAGGCAGGCGAAGGAGTAGGCCTCGCGGACCGTCTCCACGGCGGTGCGCGGCCTGCTGGCCACGCCGAGGCCACTGGGTTCTCCGCCGTTCCGGGGGCTGTCGATCGTGTCGCTCATGCGCCACCTCGCTTCGCTCGGAGCCCGGCGCCGGACCTGGGGTCCGGTGCGGGTCTTTCCATCCCAGGGAATGCCCGGGAGGCTCCGTCCGATGCCCGGCTTGCCAAGTCTTGGTCCCGAATTGGCCCTCCGCTGGGGTGCTCATTCCAACGTACGCGCGAATCCGGCCATTGTCGTACAAGTCGGCCGGGAGATCGGAGCGGGACGGTGTCCGGGCAGGTCAGGGCGCGTGCTTGGCGGCCACCACGGCGTCGAAGACGATCGACTTCCGCAGGCCCAGCTCGACCGCGACCGCCGCGATGGCCTCCTTGCGGCGCTCCCCGGCGGCCTCCCGGGCGGCGACCAGCCGGGCCAGCTCGGCCGGGCCGACCTCCTCGGGGGCGGCGGGCGGGGCGCCGGCCACCACCACGGTGATCTCGCCCCGGACGCCGTCGGCCGCCCACTCGGCGAGTTCGCCGAGCGGGCCGCGCCGGACCTCCTCGTAGGTCTTGGTGAGTTCCCGGCAGACCGCGGCGGGACGGTCGGCGCCGAACGCCTCGGCCATCGCGGCCAGCGTCTCGGCGATCCGGTGCGGGGCCTCGAAGAACACCATGGTGCGCGGCTCGGCGGCGACCTGGGCGAGCTGCCGGGAGCGGTCGCCGGCCTTGCGGGGCAGGAAGCCCTCGAAGGTGAACCGGTCGACCGGCAGCGCGGACAGCGCCAGCGCCGTCAGCACCGCGGACGGGCCGGGCACCGCCGTCACCTTGATCCCGGCGGCCACCGCGGCGTCCACCAGCCGGTAGCCGGGGTCGGACACCGAGGGCATGCCGGCGTCGGTGACCAGCAGCACCCGGGAGCCGTCCAGCAGCGCGGCGACCAGCTCGGGGGTGCGGCCGACCTCGTTGCCCTCGAAGTAGGAGACCACCCGGCCGGTGGGGACCACGCCGAGGGCCTGGGTCAGCCGGCGCAGCCGCCGGGTGTCCTCGGCCGCGATCACGTCGGCCCCGGCCAGTTCGGCGCGCAGTCGGGGCGGCGCGTCCTCGACGTCGCCGATGGGGGTACCTGCCAGTACGAGAACACCAGTCACGGCACCATCCTCCCCTACCCGGAGCGGTCCTGGGCAGGACGGACGCGCCCCGGCCCGGTCCGGTCCGGTGGGTGCCCCTTGTGACTTCCGCCATTGCCCCTACGATGTGGCCGTGAACGGCGACATGGAGAGTGGTATGGACCACCCCGAGCGGGGCGGCGTGACCGTGCTGGATTCGGCCGACCCGGCCGCCGTTCCGGCGCCGCGCGCGGAGCCCGGACCGGCCTCCCGGTGGGCCCGCGCCCTGGTCGGCGCTGGCTACCGCGCACCGCACCGCCGGACGCTGGACGAGCAGCTGGTGCCGCCGATGCCGGACGGCCCGGGCGTGACCCCCGCGGTGGTCGAGCCGTCCCCGCTGCTGGCCCGGCTGGGTGTGCGGATTCCCGCGCCGCTCTGGTCCTGGCTGTGCCGCTGGTCCGGCTGGCTCGGCCCGCTGCTGATCGCGGTCTTCGCCGGCGTGCTGCGCTTCGTGAACCTCGGCAACCCGCACGCGCTGATCTTCGACGAGACGTACTACGCCAAGGACGCGTACGCGCTCTGGCAGCTCGGCTACGAGAGCAACTGGTCCGACGACGCCAACGGCCTGATCACCGCGCCCAACCCGGCCGTCCCGCTGCGCACCGATCCCGCGTACGTGGTGCACCCGCCGGTCGGCAAGTGGATCATCGGCCTGGGCGAGCAGCTGTTCCACATGACGCCGTTCGGCTGGCGCTTCATGGTCGCGGTGCTCGGCACCCTGTCGGTGCTGATGATCGCCCGGATCGCCCGCCGGATGTTCCGCTCCACCCTGCTGGGCTGCGTGGCCGGGCTGCTGCTGTCGGTGGACGGCCTGCACTTCGTGCTCAGCCGCACCGCGATCCTCGACCTGATCGTGATGTTCTGGTTCCTCGCCGCGTTCGGCCTGCTGCTGATCGACCGGGACCGCAGCCGGGCGCTGGTCGCCCGCCGGATCGAGCAGGGCCTGGACGGGGGCTGGTGGGTCCTCGGGTGGCGCCCCTACCGGATCGCCGCCGGCGTCTGCCTGGGCCTGATGATGGGCACCAAGTGGAGCGGCGGCCCGGCGATCCTCGCCTTCGTGCTGCTCACCGCCGTCTGGGAGTCCTCGGCCCGCCGCCTGGCCGGCCACGTCCGCCGCACCCTCCCGAACGGCGCCGCCGCGCCCGCCCCGCCCGCCGGGGTGCGCGCCCTGTGGGACGTCTTCTGGTCCGCCCTGACCATCGGCGTCTCCGCGCTCGTCACCTACCTGGTGTCCTGGTCCGGCTGGATCGCCTCCTCCACCGAGCCCGGCAAGGGCGGCTACTACCGCAACTGGGCGACCGGGCGCGGCACCGACTACCCCTGGATCCCGGAGTGGGTGCGCAGCCTGTGGCACTACCACCACGAGGTCTGGGAGTTCCACACCCACCTGCACAGCCCGCACACCTACCAGTCCAACCCGTGGAACTGGCTGGTCCTCGGCCGCCCGGTCTCGTTCTTCTACGAGTCCCCGAAGAACGGCCAGGCCGGCTGCACCACCACCGAGTGCGCCCGCGAGGTGCTGGCGATCGGCACCCCGTTCCTGTGGTGGGCCGGCATCGCCGCGGTGCTCTACTGCCTGTACCGCTGGCTGCTGCGCCGCGACTGGCGGGCCGGCGCGGTGCTGTGCGGCCTGGCCGCCGGGTACCTGCCCTGGTTCATGTACCAGGAGCGCACCATCTTCCTGTTCTACGCGGTCTGCTTCGTCCCGTTCCTGGTGCTGGCCGTGACGATGATGATCGGCGCGATGCTCGGCCCCGCGGACGCCTCCCCCGACCGCCGGCTGGCCGGCGCCACCGGGGCGGGCCTGCTGGTCGCCGCGATCATGTGGAACTTCCTGTACTTCTTCCCGCTGTTCACCGGCGAGACGATCCCGATGCAGGACTGGCGCGCCCGGATGTGGCTCAGCACCTGGATCTGACCCGGCCCGGGCCGGTCGGCGGCCACACCTGTCGACGTGTACCGGAACTGTCACAAAGGGGGGCGTGTCGTGAGTGCACGGATGGTGCCCGTTTATGGTGTCGTGGCCGCTGATTCCGGACGGCCACGACTCACCCTGGGGGACTCCACGTGAACAAGGGCGCGAAGATCGGCATCGCCGCGACCGCCGCGGTGGTGCTCGCCGGCGGCGGCTACGGCGCGTACGCCCTGCTCTCCGGCGGCTCCGGCAAGGCCGAGGCGGCCAAGCCGCGGACCGTGCTGGCCGAGCCCCCCAGCCCCGAACTGGCCGCGTCCGGCGCCAAGGCGTTCCTGGACGCCTGGGCCAAGGGCGACCTGGCCGGCGCCGCGAAGCTCACCGACGACCCGGACCGGGCGCAGGCCGCGCTGCAGGCCTTCCAGGGCTCGGTCAAGCCCAGCGCCGTCCACCTGACGGTCGGCGGCCCCACCACCGCGCCCTCCCCCGGCGCGGCCAAGTCCGCCTCGGCGGCGCCCTCGGGCGCGGCGAGCGCCTCCGCGAGCGCCAGTGCGCCGACCGGGCCGACCGGGGTGCTGGAGAGCTTCAAGGCTTCGCTGGAGTTCGCCGACACCGGCCTCCCGTGGAACTACGACGGCGTGCTCGGCGTGGTCAAGATGAGCGACAACACCGCCGCCGTGCACTGGGCGCCGAGCGTGCTGCACCCCAAGCTGAAGACCGGCCAGAGCCTCTCGGTGAAGCCCGTCTACGCCGCGCCGTCCAGCATCACCGACCGCAACAACAAGCCGCTCGCCGCGTACCCGTCGCTGACCGGCCTGCTCAACCAGCTCAAGTCGGCGGCGCCGCAGGGCGGCAAGCCCGAGGACGCCGGGACCGGCGTGGTGATCACCAACGACGGCGGCACCGGGACGCCCGAGAAGCTCTTCACCATCAAGGAGCCGAAGGCCGTCCCCAACCTGAAGCTCACCCTGGACGCGGACCTGCAGGCCGCCGCCGAGTCGGCGATCTCCGCCCAGGGCAAGCCCTCCTCGCTGGTCGCCGTCGAGCCCAGCACCGGCAACATCCTGGCCTACGCCTTCTCCCCCGCGACCGGCCAGAACCGGGCCTTCTCCGGCGGCACCGCGCCCGGCTCCACCATGAAGATCCTCACCTCGGCGGCCCTGCTGGAGGCCGGCATCACGCCGACCACCCCGATGCCCTGCCCCGAGACCACCATGGTCACCGGACGGTCCGTCACCAACGACGAGCCCGGCGCGCACCCCGACTACACGCTCACGGACGCGTTCGTGAACTCCTGCAACACCTCCTTCATCGAGAAGGGCAAGGACGTCCTCAAGCCGAACTCGCTGCCCTCGATCGCCAAGGACGTGTTCGGCCTCGGGCTGGTCTGGAAGACCGGCCTGTCCAACTTCGACACCGACATCCCGGTCGAGAGCAACATGGCGGGCGCCGCCAGCGAGTTCATCGGCCAGGGCAAGGTGCGCACCAACCCGCTGGCGATGGCCTCGGTCGCCGCGACCGTGCAGTCCGGGGTCTTCCGGCAGCCCGTCCTGGTCCCCGGCATGGACCAGGTGAAGGCCGCCCGCGCGCTCTCCCCGCAGGTCGCCCAGGACCTCCGCACCCTGATGACCAAGACCGTCCAGATCGGCACCGCCTCCGTGGTGAAGCCCGCCCTGCCCGCCGGGTCCGGCGCGAAGACCGGCACCGCCGAGGTCGACAACTCCGCCGACAACAACTCCTGGTTCACCGCCTACTCGGGCAACCTCGCCGTCGCCGCCGAGGTCCAGGGCGGCGGCCACGGCGCGACGGCGGCGGGGCCGGCGGTGTCCAAGCTCCTGCACATCGGCAACAAGTAACCGGGGATTCGGGAGGAACGAACCCGGGTCCCGGGGCACAGTGGGGCCGAGGGGCTGATCGCCGGGGCACAGTGGGGCGCGACGGGGCTTTCGCCGAGGACCTTCGGCCCGCAACGGGGTGGCGCACAGCGGCCCGTCGGACACCAGCCACTCGGCCCCGCCGTTCCCCGGGCCCCTGGAGCTTCGCTCCCGCGAAGCCCCGCGGGCCCGGGACGGAGCTTCGCTCCCCAAAAGCGCTAGGCGCTGAACCTGCGGAGCAGGTTCTCGGTGACGCGGCGGGTGAAGTCGCCCGCGCGGCCGTCGATGTTGTGGATGGCGCCGTTGCCCGCGGGGCCGGTGGCTTCGAGGGACTCGACCCAGCGCATGGTGCCGGTGGCGAAGACCTGGGCTCCGCTGTGGGCGGTGTAGAGGGCGGTGTCGGCGTAGGAGTGGCGGCCTTCGCAGACGACCGGGGAGTGGGCGAGGAGTTCGATGCCGGCGGGGGTGGGGAAGGACGGGTCGACCCGGTCGTACTCGACGCCGACGAGGTGGGGGAAGCTGTCGCCGTTCTTGGCGCCGGTGCCGTCGAGCAGCCAGTGGCCGGGGTTGGTGACCACGTAGGGGGCGTCGACGGGGTAGCCGTCGTAGAGGACGCCGAGCAGCGAGGATTCGGGGTCGGCGGCGGGCGGGGAGCGGAAGTCGGTGGTGGCGGGGTGGCCGGCCCGGTAGCCGGGGTCGTCCTTCCAGGCGCCCTTCCAGCAGACCACGGTGCGGTCGGGGCCGGTCGGTGAGGGCTCGTAGCGGACGCGCCGGTAGCAGCAGTTGGCGCCGAGGAAGGCGAGGTGGGTGCCGGCGTCGCGGGCGGCGGTGACGTGGGCGCGCTGTTCGGGGGACCAGTACTCGTCGTGGCCGGGCGAGAGGAGGGCCTTGGCGCCGTGCAGCAGGGCGGGGTCGGCGGCGAGGTCGATGCCGGTGGTGTACGAGAGCGGGATGCCGAGTCTCTCGGCGAGGGCGAGCAGCGGGGCCTCGTAGACCAGGAAGAGTCCGGCGCCGTCGTCGTACTGGTAGGGGCGGTCGAAGGTGACGGCGAGCGAGCGGGTGGGGAGGCCGCCGGTGGGGCCGTTGTAGAGGTTGTAGCCGCCCCACTCGTTGTAGGCCTGCCAGGTGGCGACGGCGTTGACGAGGACGGTGGTGCCGGCGGTGCCGCGGGAGCGGATCGTCAGCGGGACGTAGCGCTGGCCGGCGCCGCCGTCGGCGTCGAGGCGGAGCAGGTAGCACCCCTCGGGCCAGCCGGTGGTGTCGAGGGTGGTGCTGCGGGGCCAGGCGGTGCTGACGGTGCGGGTCGTCCTCTCGACGGTGAACGGGGCCTGGGCGGTGCCGGGGAGCGGGCCGGACTTCCAGACCTTGCGGGCGCGGGCGCCGCCGTACCAGCCCATCCGGTAGGCGGTGACGGTGAAGCCGGGGGCGGTGGTGGAGACGTGCAGGCCGACGGGTTCGCCGGGCAGGGCGCTGACCCGGTCGGCCCAGCCCTCGATCGCCCGGGCCGGTCCGGCGTCGACGATCCGCCAGTCGGCGTCGCCGGGGCGGGAGTTCTCGGCGACGGCGGCCTGCGCGGAGGCGGGTCCGGAGGCGGGCGCGGGGCCGGGGGTGCCGGTGCCGCCGGGGTGGGCGGGGTGGGCGGGGTGGCCGCCCGGTCCGCAGGCGGTGAGGCCGGCGGCCGCGCCCGCGGCCAGTCCGAGGAAGCGGCGTCGTCCGGTGGCGCCCAATGTCACTCCCGTGTTCGAGCGGTGTTCCCGGCCACCTTAACGACGGTCAGCGGCGCTCCAGCTTCGAGTGCCGGGCGCTGTAGCCGAAGTAGAGGACGGCGGCGAGGGCCAGCGCGACGGCGAAGGCGAGGAAGGTGTCGCGGTGCAGCCTGGTGATCAGGTAGACGCAGAACGCGGCGCTGAGCAGCGGGGTGACGGGGTAGAGCGGGACCTTGAAGCCGCGCGGCAGGTCGGGGCGGGTGCGGCGGAGCACCACGATGCCGACGGACACGGCGGAGAACGCCACCAGGGTGCCCATCGAGGTCATGTCGGCGAGCAGCCGGAGCGGGAAGACCGCGGAGAGCAGGGCGACGGCGGTGCCGACCGCGAGGGTGTTCCGGACCGGGGTGCCGGTGCGCGGCGAGACCTCGGTGAAGAAGGACGGGAGGAGGCCGTCGCGGCCCATCGCGTACAGGATGCGGGTCTGGCCGTAGATCACCACCAGGGTGATCGAGAAGATCGAGACGATCGCGCCGGCGGCGAAGACCAGCGCGGGCCAGCTCTGGCCGGTGACGTCCTCCAGGATCTGGGCGAGGCCGGCCTCCTGGCCGTCGAACCGGTCCCAGGGCTGGGCGCCGACGGCGGTGACCGCGACGGCGACGTAGAGCAGGGTGACGACGGTGAGCGAGATCAGGATGGCGCGCGGGAGGGTGCGGCGCGGGTCGCGGACCTCCTCGCCGGCGGTGGAGACGGCGTCCAGGCCGATGAAGGAGAAGAAGATGGTGGAGGCGGCGGTCTGGACGCCGTCCCAGCCGTTGGGGGCGAAGGGCGTGAAGTTGCCGGCGCTGAAGCCGGTCAGGCCGATCGCGACGAACAGCACCAGGATGGTCAGCTTGATCGCCACCATGACGGCGTTGACCTTGGCGGACTCGCCGATGCCGCGGATCAGCAGGACGGTGACCAGCAGCACCAGGATCACGGCGGGCAGGTTGACCACGCCGCCGTCGCCGGGCGGGGCGGTGAGCGCGGCGGGCAGCCGGACGCCGAACGCGAGGTCGGCGAACCGGTCGAGGTACTGGCCCCAGGTGACGGCGATCGCGGAGGCGGAGACGCCGTACTCCATCAGCAGGCAGACGCCGACGCCGAAGGCGACGCCCTCGCCCATGGTGGCGTAGGCGTACGAGTAGGAGGAGCCGGAGACCGGGATGGCGGAGGCGAGTTCGGCGTAGCAGAGGGCGGTGAGGCCGGCGGTGACGGCGGCGATCACGAAGGAGAGCACGACGGCGGGGCCGGCCTCGGGGACGGAGGTGGTGAGGACGAAGAAGATGCCGGTGCCGACGGTGGCGCCGATGCCGATCGCGGAGAGCTGCCAGAGGCCGATGGAGCGGCGCAGGTGGTCGGCGCCGGTGCCGCCCGCCTCGGCGATCAGGGTGTCGACGGGCTTGCGCCGGAGCAGGCGGGTGGTGCTCATCGGGGTCCTGTTCTCCTGGGGGGGGGACGGGGCTCGGCGGGTGTGCGGCTCGGCGGGCGGGGGGCTCGGCGGGTGTGCGGCTCGGCGGTTGCGGGGCTCAGCGGCCGAGCACGGCCTGCATGACGGACTTGGCGACGGGGGCGGCGAGTCCGCCGCCGGTGACCTCGGACGCCTGGCTGTCGGCGACGACCACGGCGACGGCGACCGGCGGGGTGGCGGTGGAGCCGGCCGGGCGGGCCCAGGCGATGAACCAGGCGTAGGGGGTGCCGGAGTTGTCGACGCCGTGCTCCGCGGTGCCGGTCTTGCCGCCGACCTCGACGCCGGGGATGCGGGCGTTGCGGCCGGTGCCGTTCTCGACCACGTCGACCATCAGCCGGCGCAGCTGGTTGGCGACGCCGCCACCGAACGCCTGCCGGTAGAGGGTGGGGCGCATCAGCTCGACCTGGCTGCCGTCGGCCTCGGTGAGCCGGTCGACCAGCTGCGGGTACATCACCTGGCCGTCGGCGGCGGCCCCGGCGGCGACCATCGCCATCACCAGCGGGGTGGCGGCGGTGTTGTACTGGCCGATCGAGGAGAGGGCCAGCTGGGACTTGTTCATCGCGGTGTCGAAGTTGGAGCGGGCGGCCCGGACCGGGATGTCGAGCTTGGCGTCGTCGAAGCCGAAGTTCTTCGCCATCGCCACCATCGGGTCGAGTCCGGTCTGCACGCCGAGGTAGCCGAGGACGCTGTTGCAGGAGAGCGTCATCGCCTCGTCGAGCGAGAGCCCGGCCCGGTCGCAGGCGGTGGTGTCGTTGTTCAGCGGGATGGTGGTGCCGGGCATCACGTACGGGAACGGGGCGTCGGTGGGGGCGTCGATGTCGGCGACCACGCCGTTGGCCAGCGCGGCGGCGGCGGTGACGACCTTGAAGGTGGAGCCGGGCGGGTAGATCTGCCGCAGCGCCCGGTTGAGCATCGGCTGGTCGGGGTCGTCCTGGAGCTTCCGCCAGGCGGCCTGGTCGGCGGCGGAGGTGCCGGCGAAGGTGCCGGGGTCGTAGCCGGGGGTGGAGGCGAGGGCGAGGATCCGGCCGGTGGCGGGTTCGATCGCGGCGACGGCGCCCTTCTGGTTGCCGAGGCCCTGCACGGCGGCGCGCTGGGCGGCCGGGTCGATGGTGGTCACCACGTCGCCGCCGGGCCGCTGCTTGCGGGTGACGGCGTCCCAGACCGCCCAGCCGGCCAGCGCGGGGTCGGTGCCGGAGAGCAGGTCGTCGTGGACGCCTTCGAGCTGGGTGTTGCCGTAGGTCTGCGAGGAGTAGCCGGTGACGGCTGCGTACAGCGCGCCGTCCGTGTAGGTGCGCTCGTACGCGAGCCGGCCGCCGGTGGGCTTGGAGCCGGTGACGGGCTGCCCGGCGACCAGCAGGTTGCCCCGGGGCTGGGCGTAGCGCTGGATCAGGGCGCGCTGGTTGGCGCTGTTGTGGTCGAGTTCGTGCTTCTGGAAGACCTGCACCCGGGTGGCCTGCACGGCGAGAGCGACCACCAGCAGCATGCAGAAGGTGCCGGCCCGGCGGCCGGTGGTGGAGATGCCGGGCAGTCCCTGCGGACCGCCGTTGGTGCCCTCGGGGCGGGTGGGCCTCACGGGTGCTCCTCGGGGGCGGGCCGCCGGGCCAGGTCGCTCATCCGCACCAGCAGCGCCACGATCACCCAGTTGGTGACCACGGACGAGCCGCCCTGCGCGATGAACGGCAGCGTCATGCCGGTCAGCGGGATCAGGTCGAGGACGCCGCCGGCCACCACGAACACCTGGATCGCGACCAGCGCGGCCAGGCCGACGGCGAGCAGCCGCCCGAACGGGTCGCGCAGCGCGAGGCCGGTGCGGAAGCCGCGGGAGACCAGCAGGGCGTACAGCAGGAACACCGCGAGCAGGCCGGTCAGGCCGAGTTCCTCGCCGACGGTGGCCAGGATGAAGTCGGACTTGGTGGCGAAGCCGATCAGCGCGGAGTGGCCGAGGCCGAGGCCGGTGCCGAGTTCGCCGCCCCAGGCGAAGGAGAACAGCGACTGGGCGATCTGGTTGGCGCCCCGGCCCGCCTCGATCGAGGCCATCGGGTGCAGCCACTCGGTGACCCGGCTGTGCACGTGCGGGGAGAGCCAGCCGACCCCGACCGCGGCGACGGCGGACAGGAGCAGGCCGATGACGATCCATCCGGTCCGCGCGGTGGCCACGTACAGCATCACCACGAACAGGCCGAAGAACAGCAGCGAGGTGCCGAGGTCGGTCTCCAGGACCAGCACCCCGACGAAGGCCGCCCAGATCAGCAGCACCGGCCCGAGCACCCGGCCCAGCGGCAGCCGGAACCACAGCACCTGACGGCCGGTCAGCGCGAGCGCGTCCCGGTGCGCGGCCAGGTAGGCGGCGAAGAACACGGCCAGCAGGATCTTGGCGAACTCGCCGGGCTGGAAGGACAGCGGGCCCAGCTTGATCCAGATCCGCGAGCCGTACACCGGCGGGAAGAACACCGGCAGCACCAGCAGGACGAGGGCCACGAACGCGCCGACGTAGGCGTAGCGCTGGAGGCGGCGGTGGTCGCGCAGCAGCACCACCACGCCGATGAACAGGCCCACCCCGAGGGTGGACCAGAGCAGTTGGGTGGGGGCGGCCGCGCCGCCCGGGTTGCGGTCCAGCCGGTAGATGACGACCAGTCCGATGCCGTTCAGCAGCACCCCGATCGGCAGCAGCAGCGGGTCCGCCCACCTGGCCCGCCAGCGCACCACCCCGTGCGCGACCAGCGCGAGCACGCCGAGCGCCCCGCCGTACTGGGCGGCGTCCGGCGGGGCCTGGCCGTCGATGTTGACGCCGACCTCGACGTACCCGAACACCGCCAGGCCCACCGCGGCCAGCACCAGCGCCAGTTCGGTCCACCGGCCGGTCCGGGCCCGCGGCGGGCCGGTCACCCGGGCCGCCCGGGTCGGGGAGTCAGTCGCCACCAGCGGTCAGCGCGTGCCGGTCAGAGCGTCGACGCCGGGTTCGCCGCCTTGGCGATCTCGCGCAGGTGCTCCTCCTCCTCGTGGCTCAGCGAGGTCTGGATCAGCTCGCCGCCGAACTGGGCGACCGCCGGGATCACCTTGTCCTGGGTCGCGGAGCGGACCAGCGCGAACACCGCGGCGCTGCCCGGGGCCATCTTCTGCCCGACCTGCCGCATGAAGTTGTCGTCCACCCCGGTGTCGGTGGACGCGCCGACCGCCGCGCCGGTCGCGCCGCCGATCGCCGCGCCGAGGAACGGCATGAAGAACAGCAGGCCGATCACCCCGCCCCAGAGCGCGCCGGAGGCCGCGCCGACACCGGCGTTGGACACCGCCTGGTGCAGCTTGATCTTCCCGTCCTCGCGGCGCTCCACGACGACGACGTCCTCCAGGTCGATCAGCTTCTGCTTCTGCAGGCCGACCAGTTCGTCCCGCACCTTCTGCGCGGTGGAGACGTCCGGGTAGGCGATCGCGAACAGGTTGCTCACAGCGGGGGCTTCCTTCCGACGGGGACGGGCACGTCCCCCAGCACCCTAGCCAGGATTCGACACATTCATCCCCATCCCGACCGGTGTGTCCGTTTCCCGCCGTCCGCTCGCCCCGCTCACTCGCCCCGGCGCTCGGCCGCCAGCACGGCCACCCACCAGCCCGCCGCCGCGAACAGCGCCGCCGCCGGCAGCGTCCACCACGGCACCCCCGCCGCGTGCCGCCGCGACCCCAGCACCAGGGCCCGCACCACCGCGTTGGCCGGCGAGCCCGGCACCAGCAGCACCGCCACCACCCCGGCCAGCCCCAGCGGCACCGCGTACTGGGCCCCCGTCACCACCGGCCGGTTGCACACCGCGCCGACGCCCGCCCCCGAGAGCACGCACACCACCGTGGCCGCCGCCCCCGCGAACGCGGCCGCCGGCGAACCGCCGCTGCCCACCAGCAGCACCGCGAGCAGGCCCAGCCCGCCCAGGACGAGGCCCGCCAGCGCGCCCGCGAACAGCGCCGAGAGCTGCACCCGCCGCCAGCCGGCCGCCGCCACCAGGCACGCCCGCGACTGCGGCGGCTCCGCCGTCACCGCGCCCCGGGTCAGCCACACCGTCACCGGGACCAGCAGCCCCGCCGAGAACGCCGCCGCCGACAGCGCCTCGTCCCCGCCGGACAGGCCCAGCCCCATCACCACCACGTACGCCAGCCCGGGGGCCAGCCACTTCTGCGAGCGCACCAGCAGCTCCAGGTGATAGCGGGTCAGCACGCGCAGTGTCACGGGGACTCCCTTTCGGCAGACGAGGTGTTCAGGGGCCCGGGGAACGGCGGGGCCGAGGGGCGGTGGGCCGGGGCACAGTGGGGCGCCACGGGGCTTTCGCCGAGGACCTTCGGCCCGGAACGGGGTGGCGCACAGCGGCCTGTCGGTCACCCGCCCCTCGGCACCGCCGTTCCCCGGGCCCCTGGAGCTCCGCTCCCGCGAAGCCCCGCGGGCCCGGGGCGCACGGCGTGGATGTGCACCGGGGGTGTGGCGGCGAGGAGGCGGCGCAGGACGGTGTCGGACTGGGCGGTGGGGACGTCGAACTCGGCGGTGCCGTCGGGGTGGCGGGTGTGCGGGGGGAGCCAGGGCGGGAGGGTGGGGGCGGAGAGGACGAGGGTGGTGCGGGGGCCGTCCGGGTCGGGGGCGGGGAGGTGGGCGGTGTGCAGGGTGCCGCCCTCGACGGTGCGGACGGCGGTGAGCAGGCCGGCCAGCCGGGTGGGGTCGTGGTCGACGTGGACGACCAGGCCGCCGGCGGCGGCGCGTTCGGCGACCGCGAGGTCGAGTTCGGTGCGGGCGGCGCGGTCGAGTCCGGTCCAGGCTTCGTCGAGCAGGAGGAGTTCGGCCTCGGCGAGCAGGGCCTGGGCGACGGCGACCTTCTGGCAGGTGCCCTTGGAGAGGCGTCCGACGGGGGTGGTCGCGTAGGAGGTGATGCCGAAGCGTTCGAGCCAGTGGTCGGCGCGGCGGAGCGCCTCCGCGGTGGAGAGGCCGCGCAGGCGTCCGTGCTGGCGCAGGTAGTCGCGGGCGTCGAACGGCAGGGCGGGCGGGAAGCGTTCGGGGACGTAGGCGCGGCGGGCGGGGGCGGCGAGGGTGCCGGCGCTGGGGCGTTCGAGGCCGCCGAGGAGTTTGAGCAGGGTGGACTTGCCGCTGCCGTTGGCGCCCTCGATCCGGACGATCTCCCCGGGTTCCAGGGCGAGTTCGACCTCGCGCAGGACCCACGGGCCGCCGCGTCCGTACCGCTTGCCGACCCCCGTCAGACGCACCGTCATGGACTGTCCCCCGTCTCCGCCGTGACCGGCCCTCAGCCTAGGCGGCGGGGCGGACCCGCATTGGGTGATCGCCACCGGCGGTCCTTAGGATGCGGCGGGTGATCACCACGACGACACCACGACGGACGGCCCGCGGGGCCGCGCTGCTCGGTGCGCTGACGATAGTCGCGGCCACCGTGCTGGGCGGACTCCCCGCACACGCCGACGAGCCAGGGGCCCCGCCCGCCGCCGCCACCGAAGCGCCCAAGGTCGACCTGGTCCTGGACGGGTCCGGGTCGATGCGGACCACCGACATCCAGGGCAAGAGCCGGATGGCGGTGGCCCAGCAGTCGATCAACGAGGTCATCGACGCGCTGCCGGCCGAGACCGAGTTCGGCATCCGGACGCTCGGCGCGACCTACCCGGGCAACGACCAGAAGGAGGGCTGCAAGGACACCCAGCAGCTCTACCCGGTCGGGAAGACGGACAAGACGCAGGCCAAGACGGCCGTGGCGACGGTCCGTTCGACCGGCTGGACCCCGATCGGGGTGGCGCTGCGGGCGGCCGCGCAGGACCTGGGCACCGGCCCGACCACCCGCCGGATCGTGCTGATCACCGACGGCGAGGACACCTGCGCCCCGCCGGACCCGTGCGACGTGGCCCGCGAGTTGGCCGCCCAGGGCATCCACCTGGTGATCGACACGCTGGGCCTGGCGCACGACGACAAGACCCGCCAGCAGCTGCTGTGCATCGCCAACGCGACCGGCGGCACCTTCACCGACGTCCGCACCCAGGACCAGATGACCCAGCGGGTCAAGCAGTTGGTGAACCGGGCCCAGGACACCCACGCGGTGACCCCGGCGAAGGTGGCCGGCACGGAGAAGTGCGCGGACGCGCCGGTGCTGACGCCGGGCGTGTACACCGACCGGGAGAAGTTCTCCGAGCACCGGGTGTACCGGGTGCCGGTGAAGCCGGGCCAGGAGCTGCGGGCCTCGGTGAGCGTGACCCCGGACCGGGCGGTGGCCCGGGACTACGGGGTGCTGCTGCAGGCCACCGACAGCACCGGCCAGGAGCTGGTGCGCGGCAACGACGCGGGCTCGGGCCGCACCGACGTGGCGTCCACCGGTGTCCGCTGGTCGGCGCCGGGTTCGGCGGACGACGAGGTCTCGCCGTCGCCGACGGCCGGGTCCAAGGGCGCGGCGGGGCGGACGGTCTGCCTGGTCGTCAGCAACTCCTTCTCCTCCAGCACGAACGTGCAGGCCGACTCCGGTCTGCCGCTGGAGCTGACGGTCGACGTGACGGCGGCCTCCCCGGCGCCCGACGGTCCGGCGATGGGTCTCGGCCGCGGCTGGATCCTGCTCGGTGTCCTCACCCTGGCGGGCCTGCTCGCCGGTCTGATCTTCGGCTGGCTGGCACGCTGGCGGATCGCCGTCTGGCGGGAGAACTGACGATGCGCAAGCTCCTCACCGCGGCGGGTTCCGCCGCCGCCCTGGCCGGGCTGTTCCTGCTGGCGCCCGGCACGGCCTCGGCCGCGTCCCCGGCGGCCTCGGCCTCGCCGTCCGCGAGCGGCACCGCGAAGCCGGTGGTCAACTCGGTCGGCACCAGCTTCCTGACCGCCACCACGCTGGCGGCCGGCCAGGACGCGGACGTCCCGGTCTCCACCGGTGACTACCTGTACTGGGCGTTCCCGGCCTCGGCGGGCCAGACCGCGACCGTGCAGGTCAAGGTCACGCTGCCGGCGGCCGCGGACCGGCACGGCCCGCAGACCTGGTCGGTCGAGCTGTTCGACGGGCTGCGCCGCCGCCAGTCCTGCACGGCGGGGCCGCAGACCGGCACCGCCGAGCAGGGGGCGGGCGCGCTGGACCTGAGCTGCACGCTGCGGCAGATCCGGTCCTGGGCCGAGCCCTGGTCGGGCGACCCGCTGCCCGGCACGTACTACGTGAAGCTGTCCACCACGGACATCCCGCAGAACGACCTCGGCCTGGCCTCGACCGTCCACGTGCACGTGGCGACCAAGGGCGGCGTGGACGACGCGCAGCCCGAGGGCGGCGAGCTGAAGGCCCCGCTGGTGCCGCCGGTGAACGCCGGCGCGACGGCGGCGCCGGGTGCGGGGGCGGCCGCGACGCCGGCTCCGAGCGCGAGCGCCGCGCACGCGGCGGCGCCCGTCGCGGAGGAGACCCACTGGTACTCGGACCTGTTCTCCGGCTGGAACACCCGCTGGTGGTGGACGGTCGCCGGCGGCGTGCTGGCCGCGCTGGCCGGTGTGCTCGGCTACACCCTGACCCGGCACCCGCGGGGGCACCGCCACCAGCCGCGTCCGGCGGCCGGCCCGGTGCCGCACCAGGGGCAGCACCAGCACCACCACCCGCAGCAGCAGCAGCCGAACAACTGGCAGTAGCCGCACGGCGGTCGGGGGGAGGGGCCGTTCGCGGCCCCTCCCCCTCCGCGTCGGCTAGCGCCCGATGGACTGCAGGATGCGCATCGCCGAGGTGCCCAGCTCCGGCGTGACGGCGGTCTTCGGGGCGAAGTGCCGGCGCAGCACGTCCTCGCCGTAGCGGTGGCACTCGCGGTGCCAGTTGAGCACCGCGGCCATCCAGTCCTGCAGCCCGCGGACGTAGCCGTCCAGGGCTGCCCCGGCCTCCGCGTCGAGGGCGAAGTCCTCCTTGACCAGCGGGAGTTCGCCGTCGACGACGTGCTGGAACTGGCTCAGCCGGGAAGCCATCAGGTCGGCGACGATGGCGGCGGCCACGGTGTGGTCGCAGGAGAAGAAGTTCTCCACCACCCGGACCAGGTTGTGGAACTCGCCCTCGTACTCGATCTCCTTCTGGTACGAGTGCAGGTCGTTGACCAGGCAGCCGTAGTCCGCCGCCGAGTTCTCGACGGCGCGCACGGTGCCGCTGGCGTAGACGGCCTCGGGGATCACCGAGCCCTGGGCGAGCCGGGCCAGGCCCATCGTCAGGTCGGAGCCGAAGGTGGCGCGGCGCATCTCGATGTAGTCGACGGGGTCGGGGATGCGGTTCTGCGCCTGGTTGGCGAGCTCCCACAGCCAACTGTCGAGCATGTCGCCGACGCCCTTGCGGAACTTCTCCCGGTCGGCGGTGGAGAACGGGGCGATGGTGCGCCGCCAGAGGTCGGCGAGGCCGGTCTCCAGGGCGTTGCGCGGGGCGAAGGGGAGGGTGCCGTCGATCGTCATCAGCGCGTGCAGGCGCTCGTTGGCGGCCCGGGCACCGGCCAGGTCGCGCGGGCGGCCGAAGACCACGGGGTAGTAGTCGTCGGCGTAGGTGCCCCAGGTCAGCCAGGCGGACGAGAGGTCGAGTTCGGCGGGGGTGGAGTCGGGGTCGATACCGGCCGCGCAGAGCGCGAAGTCGTAGTCGCGGAGCTTGCGTTCGCTCCAGATGTCGGAGGCGGGGACGCCGGGCTCGGGGTCGAGCAGGCCGTGCTCGCGGGCCCAGCCGACCACGTACTCGCGGGCGGTGCCGAGGTGCGGGTTGAGGGTGAGCGGGTAGGGCATCGGGAACTCGGGCAGCACCGAGGGGCCGACCTTGCGGTGCGGGGTGTGGCCGAAGCTGCGCAGGCCGCGGATGCCCGCGGCGAGGCGGATGTTGGCGGCGGAGGTGCCCAGGCCGCGGGGGCCGTGCACGGGGGCTGCGGCACCGCCGCCGTTCATGTACCGGCTGGAGCGCATGTGCCACTCGTGGCCGCCGGACTGCCAGTCCTGCATGCCCTTGACGTAGGCGCCGACCCGGGCGATCTGCTCGGCGTCCAGGGCGTGTTCGGCGCACAGCGGGGCGAGTTCGGTGAGCGCGGTGTTCTCGAACTGCTGGAGGCGGGAGGTCAGCAGGTCGTTGACGGCGTCGGCGGCCTGCTGGGTGGTGCAGCCGAGGAAGGTCTCCAGGACCAGGACGCCGTTGGAGAGTTCGCCCTCGTCGCCGATCTCCCGCTCGTAGGAGAACAGGTCGTTGCGCAGGTGCACGCCGTCCGAGAAGGCGTCCCGCAGCACCCGCAGCGGGCGGGAGTGCGCCACCGCCTCGGGCACCTCGGCCTGCGCCGCGTACTCGATCAGGCCGGCCGACCAGGGGGCGCCGCCGACCTTGCGGCGCATCTCGATGTACTCGACGGGGTTGGAGATCCGGCCCGCGTTGATGTTGGAGAGCTCCCAGAGGGACTCGTTCAGCAGATTGCGGGTGGACTCGGCGAACCGGGCCCGCCAGTCGGCGGACATGTGCGGGACGGTGCGCTGCCACAGGTCGGCCAGGCCGGCCTCGACGGGGTTGGTGGCCTCCGGGTACGCGGCGCCCGGGTCCATCGGCATGAAGGCGGGCAGCCGGTCCAGGTACGCCTTGCCGCCCTCGCGGTCCAGCGTGCGCTTGAAGATCTCCAGGAAGTGGTCGTCGAAGAAGAAGACCCAGGTGTACCAGTCGGTGACGAGGTTCAGCGCCTCGCTGTCGCAGTCGGGGTGGGTGTAGGAGCAGAGCAGCGCGTAGTCGTGCGAGTCGAGGTCGTGCTCCTCCCAGATGCCCGACCCCTCCAGCATCCCGAAGGCGCGGGCCCAGTCCTTGGTGTGGACCCGGGCCTCCTCGTAGTGCGGGTTGAACCGCGCCGGGTACGGCACGTAGAAGTCCGGCAGTTCGAACGGCTGAGCCACTTGGTCCCGCCCCTGAGGAATCGTCATGAGTCGTCGACAGCTGTCGGCGCACGGCCTAACGAGCCCGTGGGCCCGCCGTCACCCGTACCCTGTTGATCCGTTCGGATGCCGAAGTCCACTCGTACGAGTGAACGTCCGGTGCGCCCCCGAGGAGTTCCCTTGGCTTTCACCGATGAGACCTGGCAGCTGTTCCACGGCACCGAGCCCGCCGGCTCGATCCGGATCACCGATGCCGACTTCCCCTGGCTGGAGGGCGAGTTCACCCCGGGTCCGGCCTTCCCGGCGGTCGCCCCGCTGTTCGCCGAGACCCGCCGGCTGGCCGACGCGGAGGACTGGGCGGGCTTCGACCGCGCCTACGACGCGATCGACTCCGCCTGCACCCTGCACTCCCCCGACGGCCCGGTCGCCGAGTTCCTGCTCCACGTCGAACCGCCCCGGGCCTGGTTCCGGTTCAGCGAGGAGCCGTTCGAGGACGACTGACCGGCCGGTGAGGGCGCGGGGCCGGTCTATGATCCGATGAACCGCCGCCCGGGAACGGGTGTTCGGGGTCGTCGTCCGCGGGCGTCCACCGGGCGGGGAATCGTCCGGGGGTGGGAAGTGACGGCTGTCCGCAGCTGGAGGCGCAGGCCGCTGGTCTGGGCGCTGGTGGCCCTGCTGGCCCTCGGCGGGGGCCTGTTCGGGGCCCGGCGGGCCTGGGGCGCCTGCTGGCCGGTGAAGCCGCACGACGCCCGCGCGTACCGGCAGTACGACTGCTCCAACCTGGGCGGCCCGCGCAACCTGCCCACCCTGCTGCGGTACTACGGCCTGACCCTGCCCAAGGGCGCCGAGGGGGTGCGCTACTACAGCGACGACGACTCGGCCGCGGGCCCGGACGTGTTCTTCCTGCGCTTCGCCCTCCCGGCCGCCGACGCCGAGTCCTTCGTCGCCGCCCTGCACGCCTCCCCCTCCGCCGCCCACCCGGAGACCGCCCTGCGGGACACCCGGGAGCTGCGCCGCCGGGACGGCGTCGACTGGACCTTCCCCGCCGAACTGCCGCACCGGGTCCTCGACTTCTCCCCCGCCGGCACCGCGGTGCTCACCCCCGAGGGCTCCCGCACGGTCGTCCGGGTGGTCGTCAGCCGGTCCTGACGGCGGCCCGGCGGCGCGGTTCCCGGGGGTCCCGCAGGTGCACGGTCCAGACCAGGGCGGTGGCCAGCAGCAGCGCGGCCACGGCGGTGGCCAGGCCGGGGCGCAGGCCGGCGGTGGCGGTGACGGTGCCCGCGACCAGCGCGCCGAGCGGGACGCCCAGGCCGGAGGAGAGCGTCCGGCGGGTGGTGTTGACCCGGCCCTGCAGCTCCGGCGGGGTGACCTCCTGCGCGTAGGTCATAGTGTTGACCAGCACCACCAGGTAGGCGGTGCCCCAGGCGGCCAGCGCCGGGACGCAGATCCGCCAGTCGGTGGCGAGCACCACCGCGGTGCCCAGCAGCGCCCCGGTCGGCAGCACGCCCAGCAGCAGTTCGAACGCCCCGTAGCGGCGGCGCAGCCGGGGCAGCAGCAGCGAGCCGCCGATGCCGCCGCCGCTCCAGGCCAGGTACAGCAGGCCGATCCGCCCGTCCGGGCCGTGCAGGCCCAGACCCCGGTCGGCGAGCACCACCAGCTGCCCGACCACCGCGCCGCCGGAGAACGACTGCAGGGTGCCGACCGCCGTCATGGTGCGCAGCGTCCGGTGCCCGGCCAGGAAGCGCAGGCCCTCGCGGACCGACGCGGCCAAGCCGGGGCGCGGCCCGGACGGCCGGGGCCGCCCGCCCGCCGAGCCGAGTGCGCGCAGCAGCAGCGCGGACCCGGCGAAGCTCAGTGCGTCCAGGGCGAGCGCCCCCGCCGGGTCGGCCAGCACGATCAGGCCGCCCGCGACGGCGCTGCCGGCGATCCGCGCCACGGTCTCCGCGCCGTACAGCGAGCTGTTGGCCCGGGCCAGTCGTTCCGTCCCGACCAGGTCCGGGACCAGGCCGTACCCGCCCGCGTCGAAGAACAGCGCCAGGGTCGACGCCAGGAAGGCGACGGCCACCACCTGGGCGGCCGTCAGCACGCCGAGCGCCCGGGCCGCCGGGACGGAGGCCAGCGCGAGGGCGCTCAGCGCGTCCGCCGCGACCATCAGGGTCCGCCGGTCCACCCGGTCCGCGACCGCGCCGGCCGGCAGGCCGAACACCAGGTAGGGCAGGGTGCCGGCCGCCGCGACCAGGGAGACCAGCAGTGGGGAGCCGCTCTCCCGGTAGACCAGCACGGGCAGCGCGACGGTGGTGACGGCGGAGCCGAGGCCGGACACCGCCCGGGAGAGCCAGAAGCGGCGGAAGGCCGCGATCCGCAGCGGGGAGGGGAGTCGAGCGGTCGTCATGGGCGGTCGGGGGTCCTCTCGGTCGGGTCGCGTCGGCGGTGCGTGCCCGCGGGTCGCATCGGCGGTGCGCGGGCATGCCGAGCACCCGTACCGGGGGCCGGTACGGGTGCGCGTGCGGAAGGGGGCGGGGCAGCAGGTGCGGGCGAACTGCCCCGGAAACGAAGAAGGTTCCCGCAGCGGGGAACCTGTGGGGATTCTAGCAGTGCGCCGCCGGGCCGGGCCCGAGGTACCGGAACAGGCCGTCCAGCGGGGCGGGGACGGCGGCCGGGTCGAGGGCCTCGACGAGCAGTCGGCCGTAGCGGATCTTGCGGCCCTTCCGGGTGCCGAGGAAGCGGCGCAGCCGCTGCTCCGGGGTCCGGTCCCGCTGGGCGGGCTGGCGCTCGAAGGTGCGCCAGGCGGGGAGGTCGCCCTCGGCGCGGAACACCTCCTCGATCCGGGCGGGGCCGAGGGCCCGGACCAGTTCGTCCTCCAGGTCGGCCGCGCAGCCGAAGATGCCGTCCCCGGGTGCCCCGGCCCGGGCGAACCCCCGCTCGTACCAGCCGCGTTCGTTCCGGTCGCAGAGCCCGGCCAGCCGCAGCCCCAGCCCGGTCGGGCCGAGCAGGGCGGCGTACCGGCCCACGTTCATCGCCCCGCCCATCGGGACGGCGGCCACCCCTTCGGCCGCCAGGTCGCGGCCCCGCGCGGCGGCCAGCGCCTCGACGGCGGCGAGGTCGCTCAGGCCCTCCAGCAGCACCGCCGTCCGCACCCGGGCCCGCCGGGCCGCACCGGCCGGGTCCGCCCCGCCGTCCGGGTCGGCCGCCCGGTCGGCCACCGCCGCCAGGAACGCGCGCATCTCCGCCACGCACCGATTCTGCCCCTCCCCCGCCGCCCCGGGCACGGCCTTTTCCGCGGGCGGCCGGGCGGCCGGGGCGGACGGCCGGGATGGACGGCCCGGGCGGGCGGCCGGGGCTCAGCCGCCCGGGGCGCGGTCGTGCCGGAGGTGGCGGCGGGCGCAGCCGATGGCCTCCGGGGTGGTGGCGAACACCCGGCCCTCGGCGCGCAGGCGGTCCAGGACGCCGAGGGCGTCGAGCGGGCGGTGGTGCTCGGCCCGCAGGCCGGAGACCAGGACCAGGGTGCCGCGGCGTTCCAGTCTGCCGATCGCGTCGCCGAGCACGGTCGCCCCGCTGGCGTCGATCGCGCTGACCCGGGACATCCGCAGGATCGCCACCCGGACCTGGGCCGACTCGGTCAGTTCCAGCAGGAAGCGGTGCGCGGCGGCGAACAGCAGCGGCCCGTCGATCCGGTACGCCACGATGTGTTCGGCGAGCAGGGCCCGTTCCTCGTCGTGGTGGTCGGCGGGCGGCAGGTCCTCGTGCAGCGGCACCCGTTCGACCCGGGCGGCCCGGGCGACCTCGGCCAGCGCCAGCACGCCCGCGACCAGCAGGCCGACGACGACGGCGGTGACCAGGTCGAAGGCCAGCGTGGCGACCGCGGTGAGCAGCAGCACCACGGCCTCGCCGCGGCCGCTGCGGACCAGTGCGCGCACCGAGCCGACCTCGACCATCCGGACCGCGGTGGCGATCAGCACGCCGGCCAGCGCGGCGAGCGGGATGCCGGACACCAGCGGCGCGGCGGCGAACACGATCACGGCGAGGACCGCGGCGTGGGTCAGCGCGGCCAGCCGGGAGACCGCGCCGGAGCGGACGTTGACGGCGGTCCGGGCGATCGCGCCGGTGGCGGCGACGCCGCCGAACAGCGGGGCGGCCAGGTTGGCCAGGCCCTGTCCGAACAGTTCCCGGTCGCTGTCGTGCCGTTCGCCGACCCGCATGGCGTCGGCGGCGGTCGCGGACATCAGCGATTCGAGCGCGGCGAGCGCCGCCACCGCGAGGGCGGAGGGCAGCAGCGCGGGCAGTTCGGCGGGGCGGAGGAAGGCCAGCGACGGGGCGGGGAGCCCCGCGGGCAGGTGGCCGATGGTCGCCACCGGCAGGTCCGCGAACCGGGTCAGCAGGGTGGCCGCGACCACCGCGAGCAGCGAGAACGGGACGCCGGGCCGCAGCCGGGCGCCGACCAGCATCGTGGCGGCGACGCCCAGCGCGAGGCCGGGCGCCGCCCAGTGCGGGGTGCCCAGGAAGGCGACGGCGGCCCGGACCGCGACCGCGGCCGGGTTGTCGCCGTCGGGCTTGGGCACGCCGAGCGCGCCCGGCACCTGCTGGAGCGCGATCACGCCGGCGATGCCGAGGGTGAAGCCCTCGACCACGGGGACGGGCACGTACGCCATCCAGCGTCCGGCCCGGAGCACCGCCAGGCCGACCAGCAGCAGCCCGGCCAGCAGGCCGACGGTCAGCACCCCGTCGGTGCCGTAGCGGTGGACGATCGGGACCAGCACCACCGTCATCGCCCCGGTCGGGCCGGAGACCTGGAGGTCCGAGCCGCCGAACAGGGCGGCCAGCGCGCCCGCCACCACGGCGGTGGCCAGTCCGGCGGCGGCGCCCGCGCCGGAGGAGATGCCGAAGCCGAGGGCGAGCGGGAGGGCGACGACGGCGACGGTCAGCCCGGCCAGCAGGTCGGCGCGCGGGTCGCGGCGCAGGCCCGCGCGGGTCCGCCGGTCCGGCAGGAGGGCCGTCCAGCGGGTCCACCGGGCGGCCGGGAGGGCCGGGAGGGCCGGGTCCGGTCCGGCGGGAACGGCCATGGTTCTCCTCGTTCCTGTGCGCTGTCCGCGGTCCGGTGTCCGGCACCCGGGCGGACAGCAGGCATCATGTATGGACTTTACGAATTTGGCAACTCATACATTTGGCAAGTTGTGGCGCGACGCGGGCCGCAGGAAAAGGGGAAGGGGGTGGGCGGGGTCAGCCCCGGGTCGGGCCGGTGGGGGCGCGCAGGCTGTCCAGCAGCTCGACCTGGCCGGTGAGCACGCCGCCGAGGATCTCCCGCGCCACCGCCAGGAGTTCGGCGACCTGCGGACTGGTCAGGCTGTAGTGCACGGTGCTGCCCTCGCGGCGGGCGACCACCAGGCCGGCCCGGCGCAGCACGGCGAGCTGCTGGGACAGGTGCGCGGCCTCGACGCCGGTCTCGGGCAGCAGCTCGGCCACCGCGTGCTCGCGCGCGCTGAGCAGCTCCAGCACCCTGATCCGGACCGGATGGCCGAGGGTTTTGAAGAACTCGGCCTTGACCTGGTAGAGCGGCGCGCTGACCACGGGGGTCGCGCGCGGGGTGTCGGCGCTCACCGCGTCACCCCTCTCCGTCGGTTCCGGACGCTGCCGTCACCCCCGACCTTAGCAATCGCGCGCCGCACGGGCGGGGCCGCCGGGCGGGCTCCCCCGGGACGACATGACGACCTGCGCAGTTGCTAATATTGGCAACCGCGAGGTGACGGGAGGCGGGGACGCGCGTCCCACCGGGCCGCCCCGCGGTCCGGACATCCCCGCCTCCGCCCGCCTGACGCACCGTCAGCTCGACCGCCAGGCACGGGAGTCGGCCGTCCGACCGGGTCGGCTAGGCTGGCGAAATGAGCCAGAATCTTCCGCCTTGCCCGAAATGTTCCAGCGAGTACACCTACGAACTGGACGCGCTGATGGTCTGCCCGGAGTGCGGCCACGAGTGGCCCCCCGCCGGGACGGACGGGACGGCCGGGGCCGGGACCCCGGGCGAGCGGGTGGTCCGGGACGCGGTCGGCAACGTGCTGAGCGACGGCGACACCGTGACGGTGGTCAAGGCGCTGAAGGTGAAGGGCAACCCGTCCGGGATCAAGGCCGGTACCAAGGTGCGCAACATCCGCCTGGTCGACGGCGTGGACGGCCACGACATCGACTGCCGGATCGAGGGCTTCGGCGCGATGCAGCTGAAGTCGAGCGTGGTCAAGAAGGTCTGACCCGCCACCCGCCCGGCCCTCACGCCCGGCCCCGCCACGCGCCCGGGCCCCGGCGCCGCGTGCTGCGGCGGGCCGGGGCCGGGCGGGGCGGGGCGGGGGCGGTCAGTTCAGGTGGTTGTAGACGCCGCCGGTGCCGGCCCGGTCGATCGCGACCTGGTCGACGTCGGTGTTCGGGGTGCCGGTGGCCGTCGCGGCGGCGTGGCCGCCGGTGACGGCGTACAGGTTCCCGGTGCCCCAGCCGCGCAGCACGGTGCCGTCGGCGGGGGTCTGCCGCAGGTGGCGGTAGAAGGTGGCGCTGCCCGCGTTGCCGATGGCCGTGCCGTCGACGGTGGTGTAGGGCTGGAAGCCGCCCACGTTGTTCCAGTTGGTGACCGCGATCGGCGCGCCGCCCGCGACCCGGTAGACCTGGCCGCTGGTGCCGTCGTTGAGGAAGGTGCCGTCGGCCGGGACGGCCCGCAGGTGGTTGTAGAAGGCGCCGCTCCCGGCGTTGTCGATCGCGCTCTGGTCGACGGTCACCCGCGGGGCGATGCCGGGGACGTGCGAGAAGTCGCTGACGTAGACCGGGGAGCCGCCCGCCACCACGAAGATCCCGCCGCCGGTGCCGCCGCCCGCCAGCGCCGTCCCGTCCGCCGGGACGGCCCGCAGGTGGTTGTAGGCGCCGCCGGTGCCGGCCCGGTCGATCGCGGCCTGGTCGACGGTCACCCGCTGCGCGATGCCCGGCACGTGCGAGAAGTCGCTGACGTAGACCGGGGAGCCGCCCGCCACCACGAAGATCCCGCCGCCGGTGCCGCCGCCCGCCAGCGCCGTCCCGTCCGC
>NZ_JBIVNB010000007.1:0-5559 GCF_044753345.1 Kitasatospora sp. NPDC088391 | reverse complement strand
CGTCCGCCGGGACGGTCGGCAGGGCGTTCAACTGGGCCTGGCTGATGGTGGTGTAGCTCTGGAAGCCGCCCACGTTGTTCCAGTCGGTGACCGCGATCGGCGCGCCGCCGGCGATCCGGTAGACCTGGCCGGTCTCGGTGACGTTGACGAAGGTCCCGTCGGCGAAGCCGGTGGGCGGCGGGGTGACGGCGCCCGCGCCGACGGGGCTGACGTAGCCGAGGAAATTGGAGGAGGACCCCTCCAGGTAGTGCTCGATCTGGTCGGCGGTGCCGGTGACCTCGGTGACCAGGCCGCCCTGGTTGCCGCCGATCTCGGTGAGGGTGCCGTTGGCGTTGACCTTCTCCACGATGCCGACGTGCGCGCCGCCGCTGGCCTTGGTCGGGTAGTTCCCGCCGCCGAAGATCATCGCGTCGCCGGGCTGCGGGGTGTACGTCCCCGGGTTGTGCCAGGTCCCGTTGCTGTCGCCGTAGTTGACGAAGGTGGTGACGGTGCCGCCGAGCGCGGAGACGTCCACCCCGCCCTGCTGCCAGGCCCACCGGGAGAAGTAGGCGCACCACTGGACGCCGCAGTTGACGATCCCGCAGCCGTTCGAGCCGAGCTGGCCGACGGCGGCCGAGACGATCGCGCTGCGGCTGGTGGCGGCGGAGGCCGGACCGGCGGCGACGGTGATCAGGCCGGTGGCGGCGACGGCCAGCGCGACGGAGGTGGCGAGGGAGCGGACGAGGGGCTTGCGGGACATGGCGGTACTCCAACGGGTGGGCGGGGCAGGCGAATGGGGCGCACGGCGGGGCGTGCGGGGCGGGGAGACCCGCGGGTGACGGCGGCGGACGGCTGTCCTGCAGGAACAGCGGTCGGGGGCGGCGGCCCGGGACGGGCGGTGCGGAGGGCGCGGCGGCGCTCAGCGGCCGGGCGGGCCCGGGGCCGGGGCGGGCACCGGCGGGAGGTAGCGCAGGCTCAGCGCCGCGGAGCCGCGGTGGCAGCGGGCGAGCAGGTCGGCGGCGCGGCGGGCCGGGTCGGCGGCCGCACCGGGGCCGGGCGGCGGGGGGAGCAGGAAGAGCAGCAGGTCGATCCGGCCGGGTTCGACCCGGGCCCTGGCGTGTTCCAGGCCGTCGCCGGGTCCGGCGTGCGCCCAGAGGGCGGCCAGGGCCTCGGCGGCTTCGTCGGCCTCGTCGGCCGGTGCGGGGCGGGTGCCGGGGCGGCGGTCCAGGCTGGCGTAGACGACGTCCACGGGCCGGTCAGCCCCACTGGAGCTCACCGGACGGCGCCGGGGTGCGGGTGGCGGTGGCGGTCGGGGCGGGCGGTTGGCCGGGGGTCTCGTCGGCGGCGGCGGGGCCGGCGGCCGGCAACAGGAGCAGGGTGGCGGCGGCGAGGGCGGCGGCCGCCGCGGCGGCAGCGGTGAGGGGCTTGCGGGTCATGGCGGTTCGTCCTTTGCGGTGGGGCGGGCAGGAGGGGCGGGGTTCCGGCCCGGGCGCTCCGCGGTGGCGTTCGGGTCGGCTCGCCGTTCCGGGCGCTCCCCGGTGGCGATGGCTCAAGCTTCGCCCGGCGCGGGCCGCGCCGACAGGTCTGCGCCCTGTCGCCAAAGCGCCAGGCGGAATCCCGACAGCGGCCGGGCCCGGGGAGCGGGGCGCTCCGTCCCGGACTGTCCGCTTCGTCCGCGAACGCACCGGGCCCCGGCGGCGCTCCGGGCCGTTTCCGGCGGCTCGCCCGCTTTCCCTTTCCTGCCAACGGAGTTCGCCTCCGGAATCTTGAAGGCGGTGGGGGCCGGTGCCATCATGAGCCGCGCGCCGAAGCGCGTCGCGCCGTCACGAGGGGCGCAACACCGTACGGGGGGCAACACCGTCATGTTCGAAGCCCTGGGGCTGTCCGTCGGCGCCGCGGACGTCTACCGCACCATGCTCGACCGGCCCGGCGACGGGGTGGGGGCGCTCGCCGACCGGTTGGGGCTGAGGCCCGATCAGGTCCGCGGCCATCTGGACGAGTTGGCCGACCTGATGCTGGTGCGCGCGTCCAGCGAGCATCCGGGGCAGCTCCGGGCGGTCAGCCCGGAGGTCGGGCTGGCCGACGTGCTGGCCCGGCAGGAGGCGGAACTGGCGGCCCGGCAGGCCCGGTTGGCGGCCTCGCGGGCCGCCGTGACCAGGCTGGTCGCGGACCGCGCCGACACCCGGGCCGCGCACGGCGAGCGGCTGCTGGGGATGGACGCGATCCAGGCCCGGCTGGAGGAGCTGGGCCGCCGGACCACCACCGAGTGCCTGGGCGTCCACCCGGGCACCGGGCACCGGCCCGAGGACCTGGCGGCCGCCCGGGCCGCGAACGCCGAGATCCTGGCTCGCGGCGTGGTGATCCGCGGCCTCTACCAGGACGCCGTGCGCAAGGTGCCGCACATCGTGGCGCACGCGCACTGGGTGCTCGACCACGGCGGCGAGATCCGCACCGCGCCGGTCATCCCGCAGCGGCTGGTGATCGTCGACCGGGCGCAGGCGCTGGTCCCGATCGACCCGGCGGACACCCGCAAGGGCGCGCTGCACGTCACCGAGCCGGGCCTGGTGCTGGCCCTGTGCGAGCTGTTCGACCAGGCCTGGGCCACCGCGGTGCCGCTCGGCGCCGGGCGGGTCGAGGACGCCGCGACCGGGCTCAGCGACACCGAGCGGGAGTTGCTGCGCCTGCTCGGCAGCGGCCTGACCGACGACACGGCCGGGCAGCGGCTGGGCGTCTCCTCGCGCACCGTCAACCGGCTGATGGCCGCCATCATGGAGCGGCTGGGCGCGAGCAGCCGTTTCGAGGCGGGTATCAAGGCGGCCCACAAGGGCTGGCTCTGACCGGTTCCCGGCACCGGGACGGAAAGCGGGAAGCGGGGCGCGGGAATCCCGCCGCCGGTCTCATCTTGGCGGGATTCCGCCAGTGAGGTGTGGCGGGCAAAAAAATCCCCAAGAAGTACGGCCCGGGCGGCCTTCCGGCGCCCCGGAATCACCGGAACGCACCAGGACGGGGGCGAAACGTCCGCAACCGTCGGGGTTCGCCCGTTCCGACCTGTCGGAGAGTGACCCACCGCTACGTCAGAACGGCATTGCGCAACGGCAATTGGGCGGATAGCGTCGGCTACATTGCGGGTTTCCGTGATTACTCCCGGTCGAGCCGGTTTTCGGCGGAACAGCCGGGCGGGCCGGACCCGGCACCCGACCCGATGTCGGCCCCGTGGGCACACCGGGCCCGCACGGCAGCGGTCGGGAACGGGAATTTCATGGGCGGGGGCGCCCGTCCATCGGGGGGAATGGGCTTGGTGAGCGAGGAGCGGAACGCGGGGCGGCCGGGCGAGCGCGCGGCCCGGATGGCCGACCTGACCTGTCTGGGCCTGGGCACCGGATCGATCGAGGTCTACTGGTACCTGCTGGAGCACCCGGACGAGGCGGCCGCGGCGAGTGCCGGCCGGACCGCCGCGGCCCTCGGCCTGGAGGAGGCCGACGTGGGCCGGGCGATGGCCGAGTTGGAGCTGCTCGGCCTGCTGCGCCGCTCGGAGCGGGAGCAGGGGCGCAGCGCCCTGGTGGACCCGTCGATCGGCATCGAGCGGCTGATCGACAACCGGTTCACCGAGCTGAACGAGCAGCTCCGCCGGGTGATGGCGACCCGGGCGGTGATCCCCGAGCTGGCCGGGGCGTTCCGCCAGGGCCGGTCCCGCACCCTGCCGCTGGACATCGAGCGGCTGGACGGGCTGGAGGAGATCCGGGCCCGGTTGGACGACCTGGCGTTCTTCGCCCACCAGGAGGTGCTGGCCCTCCAGCCGTCCTTCTCGCCGTCGCTGATCGAGGCGGCCCGGCCGCTGGACATGCGCTGCCTGCGGCGCGGGGTGGCGCTGCGCACGGTGGTGCGGCGGCAGGCGGTGGAGAACCCGGTGACGCTGGCGTACCTGCGCGAGACGGTGGCGCTGGGTGCGCAGGTGCGGTTCACCGACCGGGCGCTGGAGCGGCTGATCGCCTACGACCGGACGTTGGCGGTGGTGCCGGTCGACCCGGAGGAGTCCGGCCGGGGCGCCCTGGTGATCCGTCAGCCGGGACTGCTGGCCAGCATGATCCGGCTGTTCGAGGAGGTGTGGGAGTCCGCCGAGGACCTGTCCACGCTGGCCGGTTCGGCCGAGGGCGAGGAGGCGCTGACCGCCGTGGAGCGGGAGGTGCTGCGCATCCTGTGCGAGGTGGACAAGGACGAGATCGGCGCCCGCCGGATGGGGGTCTCGCTGCGGACCTTCCGGCGCTACGTGGCCGATCTGATGCTCCGGCTGAACGCCGCCAACCGGTTCCACGCGGCGATGCTGGCCAAGGAGAAGGGCTGGATCTGACGCTCAGTCGGCCGGTCGGTCGGACCAGCCGCGGGGCGACAGGTAGCCGTCCGGTCGCAGCCAGGCCGGGTCGGCCGGGTCCGCGGGGGCCGGCGGCGGCCCGGTCCGGGCGGCGGCGGCCCGGGCGCACAGCACGGCGGTGAGCGCGGCGAGTTCCTCGGGGTCGGGCCGGCCGCGGTCGATCCGCAGCGCGGCGGCCGCGCTCACAGCGGCGGGTTGCCGTGCTTGCGGCGCGGCAGCCGGACGTCCTTGGCGCGGAGCATCTCCAGTCCGGCGATCAGCACCGCCCGGGTGTCGCGCGGGTCGATGACGTCGTCGACCAGGCCGCGTTCGGCGGCGTAGTACGGGTGCATCAGCTCCCGGCGGTACTCGTCGATCCGGGCGGCCCGGGTGGCGTCCGGGTCGGCGGCGGCGGCGATCTCGCGGCGGAAGACCACGTTGGCGGCGCCCTCGGCGCCCATCACGGCGATCTCGTTGGTGGGCCAGGCGAAGGACAGGTCGGTGCCGATCGAGCGGGAGTCCATCACGATGTAGGCACCGCCGTAGGCCTTGCGCAGGATCAGCTGGATGCGGGGCACGGTGGCGTCGCAGTAGGCGTAGAGCAGTTTGGCGCCGTGCCGGATGATGCCGTCGTGCTCCTGGTCGGTGCCGGGCAGGAAGCCGGGGACGTCGACCAGGGTGACCAGCGGGATGTTGAAGGCGTCGCACATCTGCACGAAGCGGGCGGCCTTCTCCGAGGAGTGGATGTCCAGCACACCGGCGTTGACCTGCGGCTGGTTGGCGACGATGCCGACCACCCGGCCGTCCAGCCGGGTCAGGGCGCAGATCACGCTGCGTGCCCAGTTCTCGTGGACCTCCAGGTACTCGCCGTCGTCGGCGATCTCGGCGAGCACGGCCCGCATGTCGTAGGAGCGCTGCGGGTCGGCGGGGACCAGTTCGGCCAGGCTGTCGTTGCGCCGGTCGGCGGGGTCGCCGGTGGCTTCGACGGGCGGCAGTTCGCGGTTGTTCTGCGGGAGCAGCGACAGCAGGTGGCGGACGTCCTCGATGCAGGACTGCTCGTCGTCGTGGACGAAGTGCGAGACGCCGGAGACGGCGGAGTGGACGTCGGCGCCGCCGAGGCCGTTCTGGGTGATCTTCTCGCCGGTGACGGCCTGGACGACGTCGGGGCCGGTGATGAACATCTGCGAGGTCTCGCGGACCATGAACACGAAGTCGGTCAGGGCGGGGCTGTA
>NZ_JBIVNB010000006.1:0-456170 GCF_044753345.1 Kitasatospora sp. NPDC088391 | reverse complement strand
GCGGCGGGCCCGGCGCGGCCGGGGGCGGCGGCCCCGGGGGGCCGGGCGGGGGGGGCGCCCGGGGGGGGCCCCCCCGGCCCCCCCGCCCCCCCCCCGGGGGGGGCCCCCCCCGCTTCCGGTGCCGCGGGGTCAGCCCGCGCGGTGCGTGATCTCGCCGCCGCGGACGGTCAACCGGACGGGCAGCGCGGCGAGTTCGGCGTCGGGGGTGCTGAGCGGGTCCGCCGCCAGCACGGTCAGGTCGGCGCGGTGGCCGACCGCCAGGCGACCGGCCCGGTCCTCCTCCCCCGCCGCCCAGGCCGGGGCCAGGGTGTACCCGGCCAGCGCCTGCAGCGGGGTGAGCGCCTGCCCGGGCAGGTGCGGGGGCTGCTCGGGGTGCCGGGCCGGACGCCGGTGCCGGGCCCCGGCCATCACGCCGAGCGGGGCGAAGGGCGCGATCGGCCAGTCCGAGCCGAGCACGACCCGGGCCCCGGCCTCGGCCAGGTCGCGGCAGCGGAACGCCCGGCCGGCCCGCTCCTCGCCGAGCCGCCGGGACCAGTTGTCGGTGTGGTCGGCCCGGGTGTACTCGGTGCAGTGCGTCGGCTGCATCGAGGCCGTCACCCCGAGCGCGGCGAACCGCGCCACGGTGTCGTCCGGGACGGTCTCGACGTGCTCGACCCGGTGCCGGACCCCGCCCGCGCCGTGCGCGGCGACGGCCCGCTCCACGGCGTCCAGCACGTGCCGCACCGCGGCGTCCCCGATCGCGTGGGTGGCGGTCGGCACCCCGGCCCGGTGCAGTTCGCCGACCACCCGGGTGTACTCGGCCGGGTCGGGCCAGAACGCGCCGGTCGACTCGCCGTGGCAGTCGGGCCGCTCCAGCCAGGCCGTGCCGTTGTCGATGGTGCCGTCCATGAACAGCTTCGCCCCGGCGATCCGCCAGTGCCGGCCGCCCTCGCCCTGACGGCGGATCAGCGCGGCCAGCTCCTCCGGGCCGACGCCGGGCTGCACCCAGGGCGCGATCCGCAGCCGCAGCGGCAGCTGCCCGCGCTCCTCCAGCGCGGCGTACACCGCCAGGCTCTGCCCGTTGGCGTCCATCGCGTGGCCGCCGGTGAGCCCGGCGGCGGCCATCCGGCGCAGCACCTCGGCGGTGGCCCGGCACAGCTCCTCGAAGTCGGGCCGGGGCGCGACCGCGTCGACGAGTTCGCAGGCGGCGTCCTCCAGCAGCAGGCCGGTGGGCCGCCCGTCGGCGTCGCAGACCACCTCGGCGGAGCCCTGCTCGAAGCGGCGCGGCCCGTCGATCCCGGCGAGTTCCAGGGCCCGCCGGCTGGCCAGCATCGAGTGCGCGTCGAACAGGTCGATCGCGGCGGGGACGCCGTCCAGCACCGCCCCGACGCTGTCGGCCGAGACCGGCAGGCCGCCGAAGGCGTTCGGGTCCAGGCCCCAGCCGCGCAGCCACTGCCCGGCCGCCAGCTCCCGGGCCGCGGCCGCCAGCGCGGCCCGGACCTCGTCGAGGTCGGCGCAGCCGGACAGGTCGACCCCGGCGGTGCGCTCGGCGCCCGAGACGGGGTGCAGGTGGCCGTCGGTCAGCCCGGGGACGACCACCGCCCCGTCGAGGTCGACCAGTTCGGCGGCGCCGGCGGCGAGCTCGCGGCCGGTGCCGAGCCGGGCGATCCGGCCGTCGGCCACGGCGAGCGCGTCGAACGGCAGGAAGGTCCCGGTGCCGGGGTCGAGCAGCCGGGCGTTGGTCAGGACGAGGTCGGGGTGCACGGGGAAGCTCCTCTGCGGTGGTGCGGTCAGTGCGGGGTGCTCAGCGTCCCGGGCGGGAGGCCGAGGTCGCTCTCGGCGAGGGCGTGCACCATCGCGGTGACCGCGGGCGGGTGGCCGGTGCGGTCGGTGTTGGCGTGCACGCCGAGGCCGTCCAGGACGACCAGCAGCCGGATCGCGGCGATCTGCGGGTCGGGGGTGCGGAACTCCCCCGCCGCGACGCCGTCGCTCAGCAGCGCCGTCAGCCCGTCCCGCCAGCGTTCCTCCTGCTGGCCGACCCGTTCCCGCAGGGCGGGCCGGAACCGGCTGAGGTGACGGGCGTTCAGCCACAGCCGGCTGAGCTCGTCGTAGCGCGGGCCCTCGGTGCGTCCGAGGAAGCGGGCCAGCCGCCGCACGGCGGGCAGTCCGGCCTCGGACTCCGGCAGCAGCTCGGCCAGTTCGCCGCCGGCCGCGGTGCCGAAGGCTTCGGCCACCAGCTCCTCGGCGACCGGGAAGTAATGGCTGATCAGGCCGGGACGGACGTCCAGTGCCTCGGCGACCCGGCGCATGGTGATGCACTCCAGGCCCTCGGCGAGGGCGATCGCGGCCGCGGTGGCCACGATCTCCGCCCGCCTGGCCTCGGGGTTCTTGCGGACCCGTTTCGGCTGGACGCTTGACGACATGCCCCGCACGCTATTGGATGTGCGACCAATAGACAAGCCGCCTTCCGGATCGGCCGCTCCCGCACCGCCGACCGCGCCGGCACCCGTACTCGAAACCTCGGAGGACTCCATGGAATCCACGATTCCAGACCCCCGCACGGAGCTCCCCGCGCCCCCGCACCCCGCCGACCGGCCCGGCCGGATCGAGGCCCACGGCATCGACCACATCCCCGACTCCGAACGGCACGGCCGGGCCCGCGACCTCTTCGCCGTCTGGGCCGCCCCCAACGTCAGCTACCTCAACCTGGTGGTCGGCGGCACCCTGGTCCTGATCGGCCTCGACCTGTGGCAGTCGCTCGCCGTCGTGGTGGCCGGCAACCTGCTCTGGGCCCTGGTCGGCCTGCTCGCCGTCAGCGGCCCGGCCGCCGGCGCGCCCAGCGAGGTCGTCATGCGCGCCATGTTCGGCGTCCGCGGCAACCGGGTGAACATCGCCGTCACCGGCTGGCTGGTGTCGGTCTGCTACCTCGCCCTGAACTGGGCCGCCGCCTCGCTCGCCGCCTTCGCGCTGGCCGAACGGGCCGGGATCACCCCCGGCACCCCGCTCAAGGTGCTGATCATCGTCCTGGTCGCCGCCGCCACCCTGGCCATCTCGGTCTACGGCCACGCCACCATCGTCCGCCTCTACGGGCCCTTCACGCTGGCCCTCACCGCGGTCTTCCTGCTCCTCACCGGCTACCTGCTGGCCGGGCACACCGACTGGCACTACCGCCCCGCCGAACCCCTGCACGGCACCGCCCTGCTGGCCGCGCTGGCCGGCGGCACCGCGCTGATCGCCTCCGCGCCGCTCTCCTACTCCACCAGCGCCGACTTCTCCCGCTACCTGCCCCGCACCACCTCCCCGCGCGCGGTGGCCGGCTGGACGGCGGTCGGCGCCTTCGTCCCCAGCGTCCTGTTCACCGCCCTGGGCACCCTCGCCGCCACCACCCTGGACATGACCGACCCGCAGTCCGCCCTGAGCGCCGTCCTCCCCGGCTGGGTCCGCCCGCTCTTCCTGCTCGCCGTCGTGCTCAGCGCCGTCGCCAACAACGCGATGACCGCCTACTCCTCCGGCCTCGCCCTGCAGGCCGTCGGCCTGCGCGTGCGCCGCTCCCGCAGCGTCGCCCTGGACGGCGCCCTCGGCATCGCGCTCACCCTCTACGCGCTGCTGGTCTCCAACTTCCTCGACACCGTCAACACCGTCCTGGAGCTGATGGTCGCCCTCACCGGCCCGGTGATGGCCGTCTACGCCACCGACATCCTGCTCCGCCGCAACCGCTACGACGGCCCCGCCCTCACCGACGAGACCCCCGCCTCCCCGCACTGGTACTGGCACGGCGTCAACCGCGCCGGTGCCCTCGCCCTCCTGCTCGGCACCGCGGCCGGCACCCTCTGCCTCGCCACCGACCTCTTCACCGGCCCGCTCGCCGCCGCCCTCGGCGGCATCGACCTCTCCCTCCCGGCCGGGATGCTCACCGCCGCCACGACCTACCGGCTGCTGGCCCGCCGCCCGGCCTGACCCCGCCTCCCGGGCCAACGACCGGGTCCGCCCGGGGAGCATCCCGCTCCCCGGGCGGACCCGGCGGCGCGTCACCGGTTCACGCTCGGCGGCGGCGTCGTGCTCGCGGCCGTCGGCGCGGCCGCCGTCGTCACCGGCTTCCCCAGGGCGCTGTGCTTCACGTAGTCGTCGAAGCCCAGGTTCCAGTCGCCGTAGCCGTTGCCGAACGGCTCCATCCCGTGGCCCTGGCTGTTCACCACCCGCACCACGTCCCCGACCCGGGTGTTGTCGAAGAACCACTTCGCGTCGTCGGTGCTCATCCCGGTGCAGCCGTGGCTCACGTTCTCCTTGCCCTGCGCCCAGGTCGACCACGGTGCCGCGTGCACGTACTCGCCGCTCCAGGTGACCCGGGTGGCCCACTTGACGTCCAGGTCGTAGGACTCGCTGCTGCCCTGCGGGATGCCGATGGTCTCGCCGCTCATCCGGACGTCGGACTCCTGCCCGAGCACCACCTTGGTGCCGTTGCGGGTGTCGAAGCCGGGCTTGCCGGTGGTGACCGGGATGGTCCGCACCACCTGCCCGTTGCGCTGGTACGTCAGCTGGTGGGTGCCCGCGTCGATCAGCGCCTCGACCCGGTCGCCGGTGCGCAGCGCCAGCGTCCGCTGCTCGCCGCCGTAGACGCCGTCGGATATCCGGACGCCCGGCAGGTCGTAGGCGAGCTTGACGGTGGTGTTGGCGGGCCAGTACTCCTGCGGCCGGAAGTGCAGGTTCCGGTCGTCCACCCAGTACCAGGCGCCGGTGACGGCGGGCTGCGAGGTGACGGTCAGTCCGCGTTCGACCTGCTGCCGGGCGGCCGGGTCGGCGACCGGCTCGGAGAGTTCGACGGTGAGCGGCTGGCCGACGCCGTAGACCCCGCTGCCCGAGCTGTCGGGGCCGAGTTCGGCGGTGACCACGTGCTGTGCGGCGGCGGTGCTGAAGGCGGAGTCGCTCTCGCCGTGGCCGCCCTTGCCGTCCTCGGCCGCGACCTTGACGGTGTAGGCCGCGCCGGCCCGGAGCGGGTCGGTGGTCTGCCAGTGCTGCCGGTCGGCGGCGAGCTGCCCGGCGACCGGCTGCCCGTCGGGGCCGGTGACGGTGACGGTGCCGAGCTTCGCGGCGCCGTCCGTGGTGATGCTGAACGCCTTCGCGGGGTCGGCGCCCGCCCCGGTGGCCGAGGTGTGGACCAGGGGGGCCACGTCGACCTGACGGTTCGTCTCCTGCTGTTGCGACGAGTGCCCGGCGGAGCAGGCCGCCGCCGGTGCCAGGACCAGCACGGCGGCCAGCGCGGTCCGGGTGCTGCCGACTATCCGAGAGCCCTTCAACGGAACCTCCCAGGGGTATGAACCTGCCTCAGAGCGTAGGAAGGCGTCACCCGCCCGGCATGCCGGGTAACCCGGTCGGGGGAAAAGCCCGGGAACGCCGACGGGCCGGGCGCCCCCGTGGGGGTGCCCGGCCCGCTGTGCGACCGAGGGGGTTCCGGAACCTACTGGTTCTGGTTCTCGCCGCGGTAGAACTCGAAGACCCAGCCGAACAGGCCGATCAGGATGATCGGGATCGACCAGAACAGCAGCCACCAGCCGAAGATGACGCCCAGGAAGGCGAGCGCGCCACCGATGGCCAGCGAGAGCGGCTGCCAGCTGTGCGGGGCGAAGAAGCCCACCTCGCCGGCGTCGTCCGCGACCTCGGCCTCGGGGTTGTCGCCCGCGCCGGTGTCCACCCGCTTGGCGGTGAACGCCAGGTAGAAGCCGATGAAGGCGCACAGGCCGAAGGCCAGGAACAGTGCGGTGGTGCCGGCGGCCTCCAGGCCGTGGTCCGACTTACCGGTCCACACCATGTAGGTGATGGCGATCGCCAGGATGAAGAGGGCGAAGCCCGCGAAAATCTTGCCCTGTTCCTTCATCGGGCGTCACCCTCGTTCTTTCCCTTGCCCAGCGACGGACGGTCGTACTGCGCGGGGGTCACACCGTCGAAGTGCTTCGCCGGCTCGCCGTGGTTCTCGAGGTAGTCGAGGGCCGCGATCTCCGGGTGGTGCAGGTCGAACGCCGGGGATTCGGAGCGGATCCGCGGCAGGGTGGTGAAGTTGTGCCGCGGCGGCGGGCAGGAGGTCGCCCACTCCAGCGAACGGCCGTAGCCCCACGGGTCGTCGACCTCGACCTTCTCGCCGTACTTGGCCGTCTTCCAGACGTTGTAGAGGAACGGCAGGATCGACAGGCCGAGCAGGAAGGAGCTGATCGTCGAGATGGTGTTCAGCGTGGTGAAGCCGTCCGAGGCCAGGTAGTCCGCGTAACGACGCGGCATGCCCTCGGCGCCCAGCCAGTGCTGCACCAGGAAGGTGCCGTGGAAGCCGATGAACAGCGTCCAGAAGGTGATCTTGCCGAGGCGCTCGTCCAGCATCTTGCCGGTCATCTTCGGCCACCAGAAGTGGAAGCCGGCGAACATCGCGAAGACGACGGTGCCGAAGACCACGTAGTGGAAGTGCGCGACGACGAAGTACGAGTCCGAGACGTGGAAGTCGATCGGCGGGGAGGCCAGCAGGACGCCGGTCAGACCGCCGAACAGGAAGGTGACCAGGAAGCCGATCGTCCAGAGCATCGGGGTCTCGAAGCTCAGCGAGCCCTTCCACATGGTGCCGACCCAGTTGAAGAACTTCACACCGGTCGGGACCGCGATCAGGAAGGTCATGAACGAGAAGAACGGCAGCAGGACCTGGCCGGTCACGTACATGTGGTGCGCCCACACCGTCACCGAGAGGCCGGCGATGGCGATGGTCGCGGCGATCAGGCCGGAGTAGCCGAACATCGGCTTGCGGCTGAACACCGGGATGATCTCGGAGACGATGCCGAAGAACGGCAGCGCGATGATGTAGACCTCGGGGTGGCCGAAGAACCAGAACAGGTGCTGCCAGAGCAGCGCGCCGCCGTTCGTCGGGTCGAAGACGTGCGCCCCGAACTTCCGGTCCGCCTCCAGGGCGAACAGCGCGGCCGCGAGGACCGGGAAGGCCAGCAGGACCAGCACGGCGGTCAGCAGGACGTTCCAGACGAAGATCGACATCCGGAACATCGTCATGCCGGGGGCGCGCATGCAGATGATCGTGGTGATGAAGTTGACCGCGCCGAGGATCGTGCCGAAGCCGGAGAAGGCCAGACCCATGATCCACATGTCGGCGCCGATGCCCGGCGAGCGGACCGCGTCCGACAGCGGCGAGTAGGCGAACCAGCCGAAGTCGGCCGCGCCCTGCGGGGTCAGGAAGCCCGCCACCGCGATGATCGAGCCGAACAGGTACAGCCAGTAGGCGAACATGTTCAGGCGCGGGAACGCGACGTCGGGCGCGCCGATCTGGAGCGGCATGATCCAGTTCGCGAAGCCGGCGAACAGCGGGGTGGCGAACATCAGCAGCATGATCGTGCCATGCATGGTGAACGCCTGGTTGAACTGCTCGTTCGACAGGATCTGGGTGCCCGGGCGGGCCAGCTCGGCACGCATGACCAGGGCGAGGACGCCGCCGATCAGGAAGAAGGCGAACGAGGTCGCCAGGTACATCGTGCCGATCGTCTTGTGGTCGGTGGTGGTGAGCCACTTGATGATCGCGTTGCCCGGCTTGCGCACCCGCGGAGTCCCCGAGGTGACGGCCCCGGCTCCCCCACCGGCCGCGGCGGGCTCGTTGAGGATGGTCACTTCTCTTCACTACTTCCCGTGGGGAGGATGCCTGCGGGAACCGCGCCGGCCTGGCCCTTGTCGCGAAGGTCCTTCAGGTGCTGCGCGTACTCGTCGGCCGAGACGACCTTGACGTTGAACAGCATCCGCGAGTGGTCGACGCCGCAGAGCTCGGCGCACTTGCCGCGGTAGGTGCCGAGCGCGGTCGGGGTGACCTGGAACTCGTTGACCACACCGGGGACCACGTCCATCTTCATCATGAAGTTGACGGGCCAGAAGTCGTGGATGACGTCGTTGGAGGTCAGCCGGAACTTCACGGTCTCGTTGATCGGCAGGTAGAGCGTCGGAGGCTCCTTGGTGCTGCCGACCTCGTACGCGGCGGTGGTGCTCGCCGGGTCCGGGATCTCGGAGTTCTCGTAGTTGAACGCCCAACTCCACTGGAAGCCCACCACGTTGATGGTGTGCTGGGGCTTGGCGTCGACCTTCGTCAGGGTGGCCTCGTCGCGAGCGACGAAGTAGAAGAGCACCGAGACGATGACGAGGGGGACCGCGGTGTACAGCGCCTCGATGGGCACGTTGTACCGGGTCTGAGCGGGGATCTCCACCTTGGTGCGGCTGCGCCGGTGGAAGAACACGCTCCAGAGGATCAGACCCCACATCAGTGCGCCAACAATCAGAGCCGCGATCCACGAGCCCTGCCACATGTGAAGGACCAGCGGGCCTTCCTTGGTGACGGGACTGGGGAGGCCAAGCCTGGGCAGGTCGTTGGCCGAGCAGCCGGTGGCGGTCGCGATGACGAGGCCCAGTGCCAGCGCCTGAGGCAGCTTCCGCCGCATCGTGCGCCGCGGCGAGCGGTCGGAGCCGTTGGGACTCACGTAGCGCCTTCCCGAAGTCTCGCCCGCGAACGCGCCACCGGGAGGAGCCTGTCACCAGGTCCCCTCGGCGGCCCGGTCACGGGCACGGTTTGAATGCTTATGCGGGCCAAACGCTACTCCATCCTTATGCGGCACTCACGGGCAGCCCCCGCTAACGCGCCGCCCGGCTACCCGATCAGCCCCCGTGGAGTGAAGCCCCCGAACGGGACGGACGGAGTCGCAGGTCATGGCGGACATTCGAGCCTCCCACGACCGAACGGGCGACCGTACTGCGACACGCGGGTGACGGACCGTCGGCCGCCCCGCGGGCCGGGAGGAATCACCCCGTAAGGGGCGTCGTCCGGCGTCGTCTACGGTGGCCCCGTGCCCTATTTCGACGCCGCCTCCACCGCTCCGCTGCACCCCGTCGCCCGGCAGGCGCTGCTCGCCGCCCTCGACGAGGGCTGGGCCGACCCGGCCCGCCTGTACCGCTCCGGCCGGCAGGCCCGGATGCTGCTGGACGCCGCCCGGGAGACCGTCGCCGAGGTGCTCGGGGCCCGCCCCGACGAGGTCTCCTTCACCTCTTCCGGCACCCAGGCCGTCCAGTTGGGCGTCCTCGGCGCGCTGCGCGGCCGCCGCCGGCACGGCGCCCACCTGCTGCACTCCGCCGTCGAGCACTCCGCCGTCCTGCACACCGCCGAGCGCTGGGAGGCCGACGGCGGCACCGCCACCGCCGTCCCGGTCGACCGTCACGGCCGGGTCTCCGCCGGGGAGTTCGCCGCCGCGGTCCGCCCCGACACCGCGCTCGCCGTCCTGCAGTCCGCCAACCACGAGGTCGGCACCCTGCAGCCGGTCGCCGACACCGCCGCGCTGCTCGGCGACGTCCCGCTGCTGGTCGACGCCGCGCAGAGCGCCGGGCGGCTGCCCGTCCCCGCGGGCTGGTCCCTGCTCACCGCGAGCGCCCACAAGTGGGGCGGCCCGGCCGGCGTCGGCGTGCTCGTCGTCCGCAAGGGCGTCCGGTACTCCTCGCCGCTGCCCGCCGACGAGCGGGAGGGCGGCCGGGTGCCCGGGTTCGCCAACCTGCCCGCGATCGTCGCCGCGGCGGCCGCGCTGCGCGCCGTCCGGGACGGGGCCGAGGCCGAGAACGCGCGGCTGCGCGCCCTGGTCGACCTGATCCGCCGTCGGGTCCCGCAGCTCGTCCCCGCCGTCGAGGTGGTCGGCCACCCCGAGGAACGGCTCCCCCACCTGGTGACCTTCTCCTGCCTGTACGTCGACGGCGAGGTCCTGCTCACCGCCCTCGACCGGGCCGGCTTCGCGGTCAGCTCCGGCTCCTCCTGCACCTCCAGCACCCTGACGCCCAGTCACGTGCTGGCCGCGATGGGCGTCCTCACCGAGGGCAACGTGCGGGTCTCCCTCCCCGCCGGCACCACCGCCGCCGAGGTCGACGCCTTCCTCGACGTCCTCCCCCGCGCGGTCGCCGGCATCCGCGCCCCGCTCGGCCTCGACCTCCCGCCCGCCGCCGCGGACGCCACCGCCGGGACGCTGGTCCTGGACACCCTGGGCAAGCGCTGCCCGATCCCCGTCATCGAACTCGCCAAGCACATCGGCGAGGTCGCCCCCGGCGGCCGCCTCGCCGTCCTCTCCGACGACGAGGCGGCCCGCCACGACATCCCCGCCTGGTGCGGGATGTGCGGCCACACCTACACGGGCGAGGCCCCGGCCACCGCCTACGGCGCCGACCGGGGCACGGCCTACCTGGTGCAGCGCAACGCCTAGCAATCAGGGACCGGAGAACTTTTGGCAGGCGGTACGGGAACAATCAGGGGCCCGGGGAACGGCGGGGCCGAGAGGCTGAACGCCGGAACCCATCTGGGCGCCCCGGGGCGTCGGCCAAGGACCTTCGACCCGAAACGGGGTAGCGCCCAGCGGCCTGTCGGACGCCCGCCTCTCGGCACCGCCGTTCCCCGGGCCCCTGGAGCTTCGCTCCCCGGACCCAGGACGGAGCTTCGCTCCCAGCGGGCTCGGAAGACCCGAGCGTGTGCCTACAGGTTGGCGCGGAGTTCGTTCGCCGCCTCGGCGCCGTACGCGGCCTCGAAGCGCTGGACGAAGTGTCCGCTGCGGAGCTCGTACTCCTGGGTGCCCACGGTCTCGATGACCAGGGTGGCGAGCATGCAGCCGATCTGGGCGGCGCGCTCCAGGCCGAGGTTCCAGGAGAGGCCGGCCAGGAAGCCCGCGCGGAAGCCGTCGCCGACGCCGGTGGGGTCGGCCTTGCGCTCCTCGGCGGGGCAGCCGACCAGGATGTCGGGCTCGCCCGCGCGCTGGATGCGGACGCCCTTGGGGCCGAGGGTGGTGATCCGGGTGCCGACCCGGCCGAGGATCTCCTCCGCCGACCAGCCGGTCTTCGACTCGATCAGCGCGGCCTCGTACTCGTTGGTGAAGAGGTAGGCCGCGCCGTCCACGATCTCCCGGATGTCCTCGCCGTCGAGGCGGGCCAGCTGCTGGGAGGGGTCGGCGGCGAAGGCGTAGCCGCGGGTCCGGCACTCCTGGGTGTGCCGGACCATCGCCGCCGGGTCGTCCGCGCCGATCAGCACCAGGTCGAGGCCGCCGACCCGGTCGGCGATCGGCTGGAGCTCGATGCTGCGGGCCTCGGCCATCGCGCCGGTGTAGAAGGACGCGATCTGGTTGTGGTCCTCGTCGGTGGTGCACATGAACCGGGCGGTGTGCCGGGTCTCGGAGATGTGCACGGAGTGGGTGTCGACGCCGTGGCGCTCCAGCCAGCTGCGGTACTCGGCGAAGTCCGCGCCGGCCGCGCCGACCAGGACCGGCCGCAGGCCGAGGACGCCCATGCCGAAGGCGATGTTCGGGCCGACGCCGCCGCGGCGGATGTCCAGGGTGTCGACCAGGAAGGACAGCGAGACCGTGTGCAGCTGCTCGGGCACCAGCTGGTCGGAGAAGCGTCCGGGGAAGGTCATCAGGTGGTCGGTGGCGATCGAGCCGGCGACGGCGATGCGCACGGGGGTCTCCTCGGGCGGCCCGGCCTGGGCCGGAGCGGGGGCAACAACCCGCCTACGGTACCCGTCCGAACCGGTACTACCGATTGGTAGGGGTGTCGCGGGGGCCGCGGTCGGCCTAGGGTCGCAGACACGGGGGCCGGTGCACGGCCCCTTTGTCAGTCCGCGGCGGAGCGGCCGCGGCGCGGCGATCGGAGCTGGTACCGCATGGTGATCGAGCACTCCCCCGGGCGAGCGTCGAACAGGTTCGCGGAGGTCGAGTCGCTGGCCGAACTCCTGGACTCCTCGCGCCGGTTGGGCCGGTTCTGGCCGGCGGCGGGCCCGCACCGGGCGGTCGCCGCCCCGGTCGTGCTGGGCGTGCGGGTGCCGCCGGCGGCCCGCCGGGTGGTCGCGGGGATGCCGGAGTTCGGCGAGTAGCCCGGGGCGCGGGAACCGGTTTCCTCCCGGGCACGTCAAATCCGCGCGGCGCCGTTACCGGCGGCACCGCAGGACCCTCGGGAGGAACGCGAATCATGGACGACAGCACCGCAGCCGTCTCCGCCAAGGCCACCACCGTCCGCCGGGCCGCCACCGGACTCGCCGCCGCGGCCCTCGCGGCGGGCCTGCTGACCGCGTGCGGCGGTTCCGGCCCGTCCACCACCTCGGCCTCCGCAAGCGCGAGCGGCAGCCCGTCCGCCGCGGCCTCGCCGTCCGCCTCCGCGCCGACCGCCCCGGCCGCGTCGAGCCCGACCGCGGGCACCGGCACCGCACCCTCGGCCGCGCCGACCACGACCGGGCCGACCACGCCCGGGATCGCGGTCGGCGAGCGCCCGCCGACCGCGGTCAAGATCCCGGCGACCGGCTACCGGCAGGACAGCCCCACCCAGCTGACGGTGTTCTTCGTCGCCGGGGTGTGCGACCGGTACGGCGTGAAGGTCGAGGAGGACAACCCGCCGCTGGTCCGGCTCCGGGTGGTGGTCACCCAGACCGCCGAGCCCGGCAAGGCCTGCCCGATGGTGATGAAGGAGCAGGAGGCCACCGTCAAGCTGTCCAAGCCGATGACGACCGGCGGCGCGGTGGTCGACACCGCGACCGAGCAGCAGGTCCCCCCGCAGAACGGCGTCACGGGCGGCGACCCGCGCTGACCCGCCGCCGAACGCCGCGAGGGCGGTTCCCCGTCTCCGGGGAACCGCCCTCGCCGTGCGTGTTCAGGGATTAGCTGAACGAGTCGCCGCAGGCGCAGGAGCCCGTGGCGTTCGGGTTGTCGATGGTGAAGCCCTGCTTCTCGATGGTGTCCACGAAGTCGACGGTGGCGCCGCCCAGGTACGGGGCGCTCATCCGGTCGGTGACGACCTTGACACCGTTGAAGTCCTTGACGACGTCGCCGTCCAGCGAACGCTCGTCGAAGAACAGCTGGTAGCGCAGGCCCGAGCAACCGCCCGGCTGCACGGCGACGCGCAGCGCGAGGTCGTCGCGGCCTTCCTGCTCCAGCAGGCCCTTGACCTTCCCCGCGGCGGCGTCGGTGAGGAGGATGCCACTCTCGACGGTGGTCTTCTCGTCCTGGACGGTCATGCTTACTCCCGGTCGGTGACGACTGTGATCCGCCAGTGCCAACCGGCGGCCCCCCGGATTCATTTCCGGGAGGTGGTGCGTTCGGGGGACATTTTTCGTCGCCCACTCCCCCACGCACCCCATGCTCGCACACCGCGCCGCGGTGGTCACCGCCCACTTCGGCAAACCGCTACCGCCCGCGGCCGGGGCGCAGCAGGATGTGACGGTGATCATTCGCCAGCTCAGGAACACCGCCGCCGACGCCGAGGCCGTCCACCGGATCTCCCGGGCCGCGTTCCGCGACCTGGACGGCCGACCGCAGGACGACCCCGACCGGCCCGGCGACGAGGCCCACCGGGTGCGGGCGCTGGCCCGGGCCCGGCACCTCGCGGCGACCGACCCGGACGGGTGCTGGATCGCCGAGCGGGACGGCGAGCCGGTCGGGGTGGCGCTGTCGCTGCGCCGGGAGGGCGTCTGGGTGCTCCCGCTGTTCGTCGTGCTGCCCGCGGCGCAGGGGCAGGGGGTGGGCCGGCTGCTGCTGGAGCGGGCCACCGCGTACGGGCGGGGCTGCCTGCGCGGGATGCTCTGCGCCTCCCCGTCGCCGGCCGCGGCCCGCCGCTACCGGGCGGCCGGGTTCACGCTGCACCCCGCGATGCGGCTGGCCGGCCCGGTCGACCGGGACCGGCTGCTCGACCCGGGCGACATCCCGGTGCACCCCGGCAACGCGACGCACCTGCACCTGCTCGACTCGGTCGACCGCCGCCTGCGCGGCGCGGCGCACGGCCCCGACCACCCGTTCATGCTGGCCCACTTCGAGGAACTGCTGATCGCCGACACCCTGGCCGGCACCGGCTACTGCTACCGCGAGGGCGGGACGGTGCAGCTGCTGGCCGCGACCTCGAAGCGGATCGCCGCCCGCCTGCTGCGCGAGGCCCTGGCCCGGGTCCCGGCGGGCCGGGAGGCCACGGTCTCGTTCCTGACCGCCGAACAGGAATGGGCCCTGGACGTCGGCCTCGACCTGGGCCTCTCCGTCACCAACCGCGGCTACCTGGCCCTCCGCGGCATGCGGCCCCCGACCCCGTACATCCCGAACGGCGGCTACCTGTAACGGTTTTCCGGGCCCGGGGAGCGAAGCTCCAGGGGCCCGGAACGGCGGTGCCGAGAGGCTGGTGACCAGCGGGCTGCGGGGCGCCACCCCGTTTCGGGCCTGAGGTCTTCGGCCGACGCCCCGTAGCGCCCCACTGTGCTCGGCGCATCGCCCCTCGGCACCGCCGTTCCCCGGGCCCCTGCTTCCCTCTGCTCAGCTCATCGTGGCAAGGATCTCCTCGACCATCTCCATCGTGGTGCCGGGGTGCAGGAAGGCGAAGCGGGCGACGGTCTCGCCGTCCCAGCCGGTGGGGGTGACGAAGCCGATCTGGTCGGCGAGGAGGCGGCGGGACCAGCGGTAGTAGTCGTCGTGGGTCCAGCCCTTGCGGCGGAAGCAGACGGCGGAGAGCTGCGGGTCGTGGAGGAGTTCGAGGTGCTCGGTGTCGCGGATCAGCTGCGCGGTGTCCCGGGCCAGGCGGAGGCCGGCCTCGATGGCGTCGGTGTAGGCCTGGACGCCGTGGACGGCGAGCGAGAACCAGAGCGGGAGGCCGCGGGCGCGGCGGGTGAGGTGGTAGGCGTAGTCGGTGGGGTTCCACTCGTCGCCCTCGGTGTGCAGGACGTCGAGGTAGGAGGCGTCCTGGGTGTGCACGGCGCGGGCGAGGCGCGGCTCGCGGTAGAGGAGCGCGGCGCAGTCGAAGGGCGCGAAGAGCCACTTGTGCGGGTCGACGACGAAGCTGTCGGCGTGCTCGATGCCGTTGTAGCGCTCGCGGACGGAGGGGGCGAAGAGTCCGGCGCCGCCGTACGCGCCGTCGACGTGGAACCAGAGGTCGTGCTCGCGGGCGACCTCGGCGATGCCGGCCAGGTCGTCGACGATTCCCTCGTTGGTGGTACCGGCGGTGCCGACGACGGCGATCACCGTCCCGGGGTCCGGGTCGGCGGCGAGCGCGGCGCGCAGCGCGGGGCCGGTGAGGCGGCGGTCGACGGCGGGGACCAGGAAGGGCTCGACGCCGATGATGTTGAAGGTGTTCTTGACCGAGGAGTGCACCTGGTCGGCGACGGCGATCCGCAGCCGGGCCTCCGGCCCGACGCCCAAGCGGCGGCGGGCGGTGTCGCGGGCGACGACCAGCGCGGAGAGGTTGCCGGCCGAGCCGCCGGAGACGAAGGTGCCGCCGGCGCTCGCGGGGAGGCCGGCCCGGTCCGCTATCAGGCGCAGGACCTGGTTCTCGGCGGCGATCGCGCCGGCCGCCTCCAACCAGGAGATGCCCTGCAGGGAGGCGCAGGAGACCACCATGTCGAAGAGCAGGGCGGCCTTGGTGGGGGCGCAGGGGATGAAGGAGAGGTAGCGCGGGCTGTCGGCGGAGATGACGGCGCGGGACAGCTCGTGGTCGTAGAGCTTGAGGACGTCGGCGGGGTTGTTGCCGTGGTCGTTCAGCAGGCCGGAGAGCGCCTCGCGGAGGTGGGTGCCGTCGCCGGGGTGGTCGAGCGGGACGGGGTCGTACTGCAGCCGTTCGCGCATGTACTCGAAGACCAGGTCGACCAGGTCGTTGTCCGGCTTGTGCATGCGGTCGGGGGCTGCGTACACGGTGGTCCTCTTCGCTGCGGGCGGCGGTGCGGGGGTCGTGATCAGCGTAGGCAGCGGGGGTGGGCGGGCGCGCGTCGGAACGGGGCCGTCCGGGACCGGTTTCCTGCGTGTTCGGGTGGGGCGGCGCAGCTTTCCTGCGTCAGATGAGCTGGGAGAGGACGACGGAGGAGCGGCTGCGCTGGACGCCGGGTTCCTTGCGGATGCGTTCGATGACGGCTTCCAGGTGGCGGGTGTCGGTGGCGCGCAGGTGGACGAGGGCGTCGGGGTCGCCGGTGACGGTCCAGGCGGCGGCGACCTCGGGGAACTGGCGGAGCGAGGCGAGCAACTCCTCGGGCGAGGTGCGGGGGCGGCAGTAGACCTCGACGAAGGCCTCGGTGTGCCAGCCGAGCAGGCCGGGGTCGAGGACGACGGTGAAGCCGCGGACCACGCCGCGCGCCCGCAGCCGGTCGATCCGGCGGCGGACGGCGGTGGCGGAGAGGTTGGTGAGCAGTCCGATCTCGGCGTAGGAGGCGCGGCCGTCGCGGCCGAGGTGTTCGAGCAGCAGGCGGTCGGTGTCGTCGAGGGCCGACCCGAGCCCGGGCGGCCGGTGGGTACTCATGCGGCGGGGCTCCACGGGTGGTGCGGGTGAGGGTGGCGAGCCGTGGGAGAAACGACTCTGCGGGGCCCATTCTCGCGGACGGCGGGAGTCCGGTCAGTCCACCAGCAGGACGATCTTGCCCCGGGTGCGGCCCTCGGCGTTCAGGGCCTGGGCGGAGGCGGCCTGGGCGAGCGGGAAGGTGGAGGCGACGGGGACGGTGAGCAGGCCCTCGTCGGCGAGCCGGGCGACGGCGGCGAGGTCCTCGGGGTCGGGGCGGGTGAAGACGTAGCGGCCGCCGCGGGCGGTGACGGCCGGGTCGACCGCGGAGGCGATCCGGGTGGGGTCCTTGAGCAGGCCGAGGGAGACCTCGACGGCGTCGCCGCCGATCAGGTCGAGGGCGGCGTCGACGCCGTCGGGGGCCAGCGCGCGGACCCGGTCGGCCAGGCCGGGGCCGTACGGGACGGGTTCGACGCCGAGGCCGCGCAGGAAGGTGTGGTTGTGCTCGCCGGCGGTGCCGATGACCCGGGCGCCGAGGGCGGTGGCGACCTGGACGGCGATCGAGCCGACGCCGCCGGCCGCGGCGTGGATCAGCACGGTCTCGCCGCGGCGCAGCCCGAGCGCCCCGACCAGGGCCTGCCGGGAGGTGAGCCCGGCGAGCGGGAGGCCGCCGGCCTGGGCCCAGTCGAGGGCGGCGGGCCTGCGGGCCAGGGTGCGGACGGGGGCGGCGACGAGTTCGGCGTAGGTGCCGTGCTGGAGGACGTCCTTGCGGACGTAGCCGATCACCTCGTCGCCGGGGGCGTACTCGGTGACGGCGGGGCCGACGGCCCGGACCGTGCCGGCCAGGTCGAAGCCCATGATCAGCGGGAAGTGGGTGTCCACGACGCCGTCCAGGAGCCCCTCGCGGATCTTCCGGTCGACGGGGCTGACGCCGACGGCCCGGGTCCGGACCAGTACCGTGTCGGGGCCGACCACGGGGTCGGGGACCTCGGCGTACTCGATCACGTCGGGGCCGCCGTAGCGGTTGATCACGATTGCCTTCATGGGCCCCAGCCAACCGGACGGCACGGCGGGTCCTCGCGTCGGAAGCGTCCATCCCGGTGAGCGGTTCTCGTCACATCGACAGAACGGCCATCGTCAGGCTGACGACAACGGGTTATCATAGATAGCGTCAGATAGACGAGAAGGCTGGTAGGGAACGATCCGGCCGCACCAGGAGGGCACCCGCCCGTGACCACCACCACCGAGCCCTACGGCACCGACCCCGCCCCCTCGCCGCTCGCCCTGCTGCTGCTCGGCCGCGAGGCCGACCCCAACAGCGAGCGCGGCGTGGAGTGCCCCGGCGACCTGCCCGCCGCCTCCGACCCCGACCTGGTGGCCCGCGCCCGCGCGGCCAAGGAGAAGCTCGGCGACCGGGTCTTCGTCCTGGGCCACCACTACCAGCGCGACGAGGTCATCGAGTTCGCCGACGTCACCGGCGACTCCTTCAAGCTGGCCCGGGACGCCGCGGCCCGCCCCGAGGCCGAGTACATCGTGTTCTGCGGCGTGCACTTCATGGCCGAGTCCGCGGACATCCTCACCTCCGAGCGCCAGCGGGTCGTCCTGCCGGACCTGGCCGCCGGCTGCTCGATGGCCGACATGGCCACCGCCGAGCAGGTCGCCGAGTGCTGGGACGTGCTGACCGACGCCGGGATCGCGGACGCCACCGTGCCGGTGTCGTACATGAACTCCTCGGCCGACATCAAGGCGTTCACCGGTCGGCACGGCGGCACCATCTGCACCTCCTCCAACGCCAAGCGGGCCCTGGAGTGGGCCTTCGAGCAGGGCGAGAAGGTGCTGTTCCTGCCGGACCAGCACCTGGGGCGCAACACCGCGGTGCTGGAGATGGGCATCTCCCTCGACGAGTGCGTGCTCTACAACCCGCACAAGCCGAACGGCGGCCTGACCGCCGAGCAGCTGCGCGACGCGAAGATGATCCTGTGGCGCGGGCACTGCTCGGTGCACGGCCGGTTCAGCGTGCAGTCGGTGGACGAGGTCCGCGAGCGCATCCCGGGCGTGACCGTGCTGGTGCACCCGGAGTGCAAGCACGAGGTGGTCACCGCCGCCGACATGGTGGGCTCGACCGAGTACATCATCAAGGCGCTGGACGCCGCCGAGCCCGGCTCGAAGTGGGCGATCGGCACCGAGCTGAACCTGGTCCGCCGGCTGGCCGGGGCGCACCCGGACAAGGAGGTCGTCTTCCTCGACCGCACGGTGTGCTTCTGCTCGACCATGAACCGGATCGACCTGCCGCACCTGGTCTGGGCGCTGGAGTCGCTGGTCGAGGGCCGGGTGCCGAACGTGATCACGGTGGACGCGGAGACCGAGAAGTACGCCAAGGCGGCGCTGGACCGGATGCTGGCCCTGCCGTAACGATTCGCCGCTCCGGCGGCGACGCCGAGGACGCTGAAGGGCGGGCACCCCGTGGGGTGCCCGCCCTTCGTCACGTACCGCGCCCGAACTACTCGGGGATGCCGGGGATCAGGCCGTCGCCCTCGTCCCGCAGCAGCTCGCGCACCTGGTCCAGGGACGCCTCGGCGTCCGGCAGGATCAGGTCCGAGGGCTCCAAGGACTCCGGCGGCAGCGGCGTGCCGACCTCACGGACCGCCGCGAGCAGGCTCCCGAGCGCGGCCCGGAAGGCCGCCTCGTCGCCCGCCTCGACGGCCTGGAGCAGCTCGTCGTCCAGCTGGTTCAGCCGGTTCAGGTCGCTCTCGGCGACCTCGAACTGCCCCTCACCCAAGACCCGCATGATCATGCTGGTGCTTCTCCCCTGCTCCCGGGACTACTTCTGGTAGTTGATGGTGGGCGGCGGGGTGTCGTTCTTCCCCTGCTCGATGGCCTGCGGCTGGGAGGCGGGGGTGCCGCCCGTCAGCTCGGCCTTCATCCGGGCCAGCTCCAGCTCGACGTCGCTGCCGCCGGCCACCCGCTCCAGCTCGGCCTCGATGTCGTCCTTGCGGCCGAGGCCGCTGGCGTCGTCGAGCGCGCCGGAGGCGAGCAGTTCGTCGATCGCGCCCGCGCGGGCCTGCATCTGCGCGGTCTTGTCCTCCGCGCGCTGGATCGCCAGGCCGACGTCGCCCATCTCCTCGGAGATGCCGGAGAAGGACTCGGCGATCCGGGTCTGCGCCTGGGCGGCGGTGTAGGTGGCCTTGATGGTCTCCTTCTTGGTGCGGAAGGCGTCCACCTTGGCCTGGAGCCGCTGGGAGGCGAGCGTGAGCTTCTCCTCCTCGGCCTGCAGGGCCTGGTACTGCGTCTCCAGGTCGGTGATCTGGGACTGCAGGTTGGCCTTGCGGCTGAGCGCCTCGCGGGCCAGGTCCTCGCGGCCGAGCGACAGCGCCTTGCGGCCCTGGTCCTCGTACTTGGAGGACTGCTGCTGGAGCTGGGTCAGCTGGAGCTCCAGGCGCTTGCGGGAGGTGGCCACGTCGGCGACGCCCCTGCGCACCTTCTGCAGCAGTTCCAGCTGCTTCTGGTAGGAGTAGTCGAGCGTTTCGCGCGGGTCCTCCGCCCGGTCCAAGGCCTTGTTCGCCTTGGAGCGGAAGATCAGCCCCATACGCTTCATGATTCCGTCGCTCATGGGCCTCGATAGCCCCCTTCTTCGGGCCTGGGTCTGCGTCTCGTGACAGGTCGAGTGTATGCGCGCCGGGGTCTCCGGCGCAGTGCACCGACCTGCAACAAGCCTGCTACAACAGGGCGGTCCCCGGCATCGTCCTCACGATCGATATCGGTTCGCGGCCGAGGTCACGGCGGAATGCCGCCGGTCAACCCGTACGCTGGAGGGGTGTTCCGACGCCGCTCTGATGAATCCGCCGCCGCCTCCACCGTCACCATGACCAAGGAGGACGCGCCGCAGCCCCGCGACCCGCAGGCCCCGAAGGGCCGGCCCACGCCCAAGCGCAGTGAGGCCGAGGCCCACCGGAAGACCCGGGTCACCGTCCCCAAGGACCGCAAGGAGGCCGCCAAGCAGGCCCGCGAGCGGGTCCGCGCCGAGCGGGAGAAGCAGCGCACCGCGCTGCTGGAGGGCGACGAGCGCGCCCTGCCGCCGCGCGACAAGGGGCCGGTGCGGCGCTACGTCCGCGACTTCATCGACTCCCGGTGGGCCGCGGCCGAGTTCTTCCTGCCGTACGCCGTCGTGGTGCTGGTGCTCAGCATCACCAAGGTGAACACCCTGCAGCTGCTCTCCACGCTGCTGTTCATGGTGTTCTTCGTGGTGGTGATCCTGGACTTCGTCCGGATCGGCTTCGTGCTGCGCAAGGGCCTCGCCGAGCGCTTCCCCGACCAGGACACCCGCGGTGCCGTGATGTACGGCCTGATGCGCACCCTGCAGATGCGCCGGCTGCGGCTGCCCAAGCCGATGGTCAAGCGGGGCGAGCGGCCCTGACCGCGGAGGCCGTTCCGCCGTACTGGGCCCCGCCGGCGCAGCAGCCGGTCGGGGCCTTCGGCGCGCCCGGGGTCCCCGCGCAGCACGGGCCGCCGACCGGTCGGCACGGGCGGCTGCCGGCCCGCGGCGGGCCGTACCACAGCGGGGCCGGCGAGTGGCTGGAGCGGCACGGCGGCCTGCACAACCTGGTCCGCCAGGAGATGGTGACCCGTCAGCTCGCCGAGCAGCTGACCCGGGGCACCGCCCTGCGGGTGCTGGACGTGGGCTGCGCCGAGGGCGTCCAGGCGCTGCGGCTGGCCCGGGCCGGGCACTTCGTCACCGGGATCGACCCGGACCAGCACAGCCTCGGCGAGGCCCAGCGGGCGCTGGCCGCCGAGCCGCCGGAGGTCCGCGACCGGGTCCAGCTGCTGGTCGGCGACGGCCACCAGGTGGGGCGCTGGTTCGGGCCGCGCAGCTTCGACCTGGTGCTCTGCCACGGCACCCTGATGTACCTGCCCGACCCGGACCCGATGCTGGCCTCGGTGGCCCGCATCCTGGCCCCGGGCGGGCTGCTCTCGCTGCTGGTCCGCAACGGCGACGCGCTGGCCATGCGGGCCGGGCTGACCGGCGACTGGCGGGCCTGCCAGGAGGCCTTCGACTCGACCCGGTACACCAACCGGCTCGGCCTGCCGGCCCGGGCCGACCGCTTCGACGAGCTGTCCGACACCCTGGCCGGGTTCTCCGTCCCGGTCCGGCACTGGTACGGCGTGCGGGTGTTCACCGACACCATGCCGGACGAGGCCGCCCCGGTGGACGGCCGACAGCTCGGCCAGCTGCTGGACGCCGAGGAGCGGGCCGGCAAGCAGGACCCGTACCGGCGGGTGGCCGCGCTGCTGCACGTGTTCGCCCGGAAGTGAGCGGGGGCGGGCGGCGGTCCGCCCGCCGGTGACGGACCGTCAGGACTCGTGCAGGCTCATCGGGTAGACGTCGCGGCCGTCCTCGACCAGCACCACCCGGTCGACGCCGTCCTCCAGCAGGGTCTTCCACTCCTCGCCGATCCAGGACTCGGCGTCGCCCTGGCTGGGGAACTCCTCGACGCCGCCGGCCGGGGCCACCGCGGTGCCGTCGTTCTTCTCGTAGCGCCAGGTCCACACCATGCGGGGCTCCTCCGTGGGTCGTGCCGGTGGTCGTGCCGGTAAGCGTGCCCATCCGGCGGGCGGGCAATGCCCGTCCGGCAGGATGATCGCATGCCTCTTCCCCGCACCCTGCTGCTCGGCGGCGCCCGCTCCGGCAAGTCCACGCACGCCGAGCGGCTGCTGGCCGCCCACGACGACGTGCTGTACGTGGCCACCTCCGGGGCCCGGGACGGCGACGCCGACTGGGCGCACCGGGTCGGCCTGCACCGGGAGCGCCGCCCGGCGGGCTGGCGGACCGCCGAGACCTGCGCGCTGGAGGAGGTGCTGGCGGACGCCGCCGACCCGGCGCCGGTGCTGGTCGACTGCCTGGCGCTCTGGCTGACGGCGGTGATGGACGAGCACCGGGCCTGGACGGACGGGGTGTGGGAGGACGGCGGCCGGGAGGCGGTGGAGGCCCGCTGCGCGGCGCTGGCCGCGGCCTGGGCGGGCACCCGGCGGACCGCGGTCGCGGTCTCCAACGAGGTCGGCCTGGGCGTGGTCCCCGCGACCGCCGCCGGGCGGCGGTTCCGGGACACCCTGGGACGGCTCAACATGGCCGTCGCGGACGCCTCCGAACAGGTGCTGCTGGTGGTCGCCGGACAGGTGCTGACCATCAAAGCGGCGGCCGTGTAGATTGCCGAGCGATGGACACCACCGTGGATCTCGACACTTTCTCCTCGCTCGTCGAACGGCCCGACGAGGGTGCGCGGCGCGGCGCCGAGGAGCGCTGGCAGCAGTTGGCCGTGCCGCGCGGCGGCCTGGGCCGGCTCCAGGAGCTGGGGGCCTGGCTGGCGTCCGTGCAGGGTGAGGCTCCGGTCCGTCCGCTGACCGGGGCCCGGGTGCTGCTGTTCGCCGCCGACCACGGCATCGCCGCGCTCGGCGTCTCCACCCTCGACGCCCGCGGCGGCACCGCCGACCGGGTCCGCGCGGTGCTGGACGGCACCGCCCCGGTCGCCGTGCTGGCCCGCCGCTACGGCGCCGACGTCCGGGTGGTCGACGTCGCGGTGGACGCCGACCCCGCCGAGTTCCCGGAGGAGGTCGTCCGGCACCGGGTGCGGCGCGGCTCCGGCCGGATCGACGTCGAGGACGCGCTGGGTGCCGAGGAGGCCGCGCGGGCCTTCCGGGCCGGCATGGCCGTCGCCGACGAGGAGGCCGACGCCGGGACCGACCTGGTGCTGCTCGGCGACCTCGGGGTGGGCTCGACCACGGTGGCCGCGGTCCTGATCGGCGCGCTGTGCGGCACCGACGCCGCCGCCGTCACCGGGCGCGGCTCCGGCGTCGACGACCGGGTCTGGATGGTCAAGTGCGCGGCGATCCGGGACTCGCTGCGCCGGGCCCGCCCGGTGCTCGGCGACCAGCTCGCGCTGCTCGCCGCGACGGGCGGCGCCGACTTCGCCGCGATCACCGGGTTCCTGCTGCAGGCCGCGGTCCGCAAGCTGCCGGTGGTGCTGGACGGCGTGGTCTCGGCGGCCTGCGCGCTGGTCGCGCAGCGGATCGCGTTCCGCGCCCCGGAGTGGTGGCGGGCCGCCGCCCTCACCGGCGAGCCGGCCCAGGCCAAGGCGTACGACCGGCTGACCCTGACGCCGCTCCAGGAGAACGGCGTGACCATGGGTGAGGGCGTCGCCGCGGTGCTGGCGCTGCCGCTGCTGCAGGCCGCCACCGACACCCTGGCCGAGCCGGTCGCGGTGCCCCGCGCCAAGCCGCTGCCGCCCCGCGCCCCGGCGAAGCTGCCGACGGCCTCGGAGCTGCTGGGCCGCTACTGAGGTGGGCTCGCGGCAGGTGGTGCCGGACGGACTGCGGTTCGCCTTCGGCACGTTGACGGTGTTCCGGGTCCGGGTGGACCGCTGGGACCGGACGGCGGGCGGGGCCGCGATGGTGCTGGCGCCGGTGGTCGGGCTGGTCGTCGGGGCGGTCGCGGGCGCGGTCGGCGCGCTGGCCGCCTGGCGCGGCGGGTCCCTGCTGGGGGCGGTCGCCGCGGTGGCCGCGGGCGCGCTGCTGACCCGTGGCCTGCACCTGGACGGGGTGGCGGACGTCGCGGACGGGCTGGGCAGCGGGAAGCCCGCCGAGGACGCGCTGCGGATCATGAAGCAGTCGGACATCGGCCCGTTCGGCGTACTGACCCTGCTGCTGCTGATGCTGGCTCAGGTCGCCGCGCTGGCCGGGCAGTTCGCGGTCTCGCCGGGGCGCGGGGCACTGGCCGCCTGCGTGGCGGCGGTGGCCGGGCGGACGGCGCTGGCCTGGGGCTGCCTGCGGTCGGTGCCGGCGGCCCGGCCCGGCGGGCTGGGCGCGATGGTGGCGGCCACGGTGCCGCCGGCCGCGGCGGTCGCGGTGACGGTGCTGGCGGCGGGCGCAGCGGGCGCGGCCCGCTGGCAGTGCGGGGCGGCGGTGCTGGTCGGGGTGGCGGCGGCGGCGCTGCTGCTGCGCCGGTGCGTGCGGCGGTTCGGCGGGGTGACCGGCGACGTGCTGGGCGCGCTGGTGGAGACGGCGGCGACCGCGGCCCTGGTGGCCGTGGCGCTGGGGTGAGCGGCCGTCGGCGTCCCTCCGGTGCACGAACTCACGCACCGTCACGCTTCGCGGCGGTTCGTGCACCCGGGCAGGCGGGGCGGCGCGATCCCACCATGCGGACTACCATGCGGTGAGCACCCTGGCCCTGCGCCCCGTTTCGCCGCGGAGTCTGCCTGGGTTTCGCCGGGCGGCAACGGAGCCGTCGCCGGCCGTGGACCGCGAAAGAACAGGACGCATTTGTCGTGACTGCACTGTCTGTGAGCACCTCCTCCGCCGTGAGCCTGCGCGCGGATGCCTTGGTGATCGGCGTGGCGAAGGGCCCGAAGGGCCTGGTCGTGGCGTCCGGTGCCGAGGCGGTCGTCGAGGCGTTCGAGGGCAAGCTGGCCGAGGTCCTCACCACCCTGGGCGCCAGCGGTGCCGAGGGTGAGGCGGTCAAGCTTCCCGCGCCGGCCGGGGCGAAGGCGCCGCTGGTGCTGGCCGTCGGCCTGGGCGAGGCCGTCGACGGCCCGTACGGCGCCGAGGAGCTGCGGAAGGCCGCCGGTGTCGCCGCCCGCACCCTGGCCGGGTCGAAGAAGGTCGTGCTGGCGCTGCCGGCCGGCTCCGCCGACGAGGCCGAGGCGGTCGCGCTGGGCGGCCTGCTCGGCTCGTACGTGTTCGGCGCCTACAAGGGCGAGGCGGGCAAGGCCCCGGTCGCCGAGCTGGTCGTGGCGGTCGAGCGCAAGGGCTCGAAGGAGGCCAAGGCCGCCGTGGAGCGCGCCGCCGCGATCGGCGAGGAGATGAACCGGGCCCGTGACCTGGTCAACACCGCGCCGAACGACCTGAACCCGAAGTCCTTCGCGGCGATCGCGCAGGCGGCGGGCAAGGAGCACGGCCTCAAGGTCGAGGTGCTGGACGAGAAGGCGCTGGCCAAGGGCGGCTTCGGCGGCATCCTGGGCGTCGGCGTCGGCTCGGCGAACCCGCCCCGGCTGGTGAAGGTGGCCTACACCCACCCGAAGGCGAAGGCGTCGCTGGCCTTCGTCGGCAAGGGCATCACCTACGACTCGGGCGGCATCTCGCTGAAGCCGGCCGGCCACAACGAGACCATGAAGTGCGACATGGCCGGCGCGGCCGCCGTGTTCGCCGCCGTGGTCGCCGCCAAGCGGCTGGGCCTGCAGGTCAACGTGACGGCGTGGATGGCGCTGGCGGAGAACATGCCGTCCGGTTCGGCGACCCGTCCGGGCGACGTGCTGCGGATGTACGGCGGCAAGACCGTCGAGGTGCTGAACACCGACGCCGAGGGCCGCCTGGTGCTGGCCGACGCGATCGTGAAGGCCGGCGAGGAGAAGCCGGACGTGATCGTCGACGTGGCGACCCTGACCGGCGCGATGGTGCTGGCGCTGGGCAACCGCACCTTCGGCGTGATGGCCAACGACGACGCGCTGCGCACCCGTCTGCACGAGACCGCGGGCGCGGTGGGCGAGCAGTCCTGGCCGATGCCGCTGCCGGCCGACCTGCGCAAGGGCATGGTCGAGTCGACCGTCGCCGACATGGCGAACATGGGCGAGCGGATGGGCGGCGGCCTGGTGGCCGGCCTGTTCCTGCAGGAGTTCGTCGCCGAGGGCACCGCCTGGGCGCACATCGACATCGCCGGCCCGGCGTTCAACGAGGGCGGCGCGTCCGGCTACACCCCGAAGGGCGGCACCGCGAGCGCGGTGCGCACCCTGGTCCGCTTCGCGGAGGACACCGCCGCGGGCAAGTGATCCGATCCCGCGTGGGGCCCGGCACCGTACGGTGCCGGGCCCCACGCGCATTACCAGCCGGTAGCCCCCCACGCCAGTTCGACGACGTGTTCGCCTCCGGCGAAACTTGATTCCGCAGAGCGGAACCGGGCCGGTGAAGACCCCCGGACGGAGCACCTCCGCTTGCCACTTTCCGGGCTGTGAGCTGCGACGATACCTCCGAGAACGGGTCATACCGCCGCTGTGCGGGTCGCCCCCGGCGCACCTCGGGGCACCCGCCGACGCCACCCGCCGCCAACAAGTGCAAAGATGTATTTCCGGCACGACTGGGCGCTCTTACAAGGGCACTCACCCACCGGACCGCGACCGGCCCGGCGATCCGCACCTTTTGCATGGAGGACGTGACGTGGCGAACGACGCCAGCACCGTTTTCGACGTAGTCATTCTCGGAGGCGGAAGCGGCGGTTACGCCGCGGCGCTCCGTGCCGCACAGCTGGGGCTGAGCGTCGCGCTGATCGAGAAGGGCGAGCTGGGCGGCACCTGCCTGCACCGCGGCTGCATCCCGACCAAGGCGCTGCTGCACGCCGCCGAGGTCGCGGACGAGACCCGCGAGGCCGGCGAGTTCGGTGTCCTCGCCACCTTCCAGGGCATCGACATCAACGGCGTCCACAAGTACAAGGACGACGTCGTCGCAGGCCTGTACAAGGGCCTGCAGGGCCTGGTCGCCTCCCGCAAGGTCACCTTCATCCAGGGCGAGGGCAGGCTCTCCTCGCAGACCTCGGTGGACGTGAACGGCCAGCGCGTCGAGGGCCGCCACATCGTCCTGGCGACCGGCTCCGTGCCGCGGTCGATCCCGGGCCTGGACATCGACGGCAACCGGATCATCTCCTCCGACCACGCGCTGAAGCTCGACTACATCCCGAAGTCGGCGATCATCCTCGGCGGCGGCGTCATCGGCTGCGAGTTCGCCTCGGTCTGGAAGTCCTTCGGCGTCGAGGTCACCATCGTCGAGGGCCTGCCGCACCTGGTCCCGCTGGAGGACGAGAACTCCTCCAAGCTGCTGGAGCGCGCGTTCCGCAAGCGCGGCATCAAGTTCGAGCTGAAGTCCCGCTTCTCCGGCGTGGAGTACACCGAGAACGGCGTCCGGGTCTCCACCGAGAACGGCAAGTCGATCGAGGCCGACGTGCTGCTCGTCGCGATCGGCCGCGGCCCGGTCTCGGCCGGCCTGGGCTACGAGGAGCAGGGCGTCGCGATGGACCGCGGCTACGTCCTGGTCGACGAGTACCTGCGCACCAACGTGCCGACCATCTCCGCCGTCGGCGACCTGGTCCCGACCCTGCAGCTGGCCCACGTCGGCTTCGCCGAGGGCATCCTGGTGGCCGAGCGGATCGCCGGCCTGAAGGTCGTCCCGATCGACTACGACGGCATCCCGCGCGTGACCTACTCCAACCCGGAGGTCGCGTCCGTCGGCCTGACCGAGGCCAAGGCCGTCGAGCAGTACGGCAAGGAGAAGGTCGTCACCCTCAAGTACAACCTGGCCGGCAACGGCAAGAGCAAGATCCTCAAGACCGCCGGCGAGATCAAGCTCGTCCAGGTCAAGGACGGCGCCGTCGTGGGTGTCCACATGGTCGGCGCCCGCATGGGCGAGCAGGTCGGCGAAGCCCAGTTGATCTACAACTGGGAGGCCCTGCCCGCCGAGGTCGCGCAGCTCATCCACGCGCACCCGAGCCAGTCCGAGGCCCTCGGCGAGGCCCACCTCGCGCTGGCCGGCAAGCCGCTGCACGCGCACGACTGATCGCGCCCCGTCCCCGTTCATTCCTGTACGCAAGACTTGATAGGAGTCGCTGGAACCATGGCGGTCTCAGTAACACTGCCCGCGCTGGGCGAGAGCGTGACCGAAGGCACCGTCACCCGTTGGCTCAAGGCCGAGGGTGAGCGCGTGGAGATCGACGAGCCGCTGCTCGAGGTCTCCACCGACAAGGTCGACACCGAGATCCCGGCGCCGGCCTCCGGCATCCTGGCCTCGATCAAGGTCGGCGAGGACGAGACCGTCGAGGTGGGCGCCGAGCTGGCGATCATCGACGACGGCTCCGGCGCCCCCGCCGCCGCCCCGGCCCCCGCGGCCGAGGCCGCTCCGGCCGCCGCCCCGGCCGCCCCGGTGGCGGAGGCCCCCGCCGCCCCCGCGCCGGTCGCCGAGGCTGCCCCGGCCGCCGCTCCGGCCGCCGCCGCTCCGGCGGGCGACGCCACCCCGGTGCTGCTGCCCGCGCTGGGCGAGTCGGTCACCGAGGGCACCGTCACCCGCTGGCTGAAGGCCGAGGGCGACACCGTCGAGGTCGACGAGCCGCTGCTGGAGGTCTCCACCGACAAGGTCGACACCGAGATCCCCTCCCCCGTGGCGGGCACCCTGGTGAAGATCCTGGTCGGCGAGGACGAGACCGCCGAGGTCGGCGCCCAGCTCGCGCTGATCGGCGCCGCGGGCGCGGCTCCGGCCGCTGCCGCCCCGGCCCCGGTGGCCGCTCCGGCTCCCGCTGCCCCGGCCGCTCCCGCTGCCCCGGCCGCTCCGGCCGCTCCGGCTCCGGTCGCCGCCCCGGCGCCGGCCCCCGTGGCCGCCGCCCCGGCTGCCCCCGTCGCCCCGGCCGCTCCGGCCGCGCCGGCCGCGCCGGCCCCGGTGGCTGCTCCGGCCGCCCCGGTCGCCGCCGCTCCGGTCGCGGACTCGGGTGACGCCTACGTCACCCCGCTGGTGCGCAAGCTCGCCGCCGAGCACGGTGTCGCGCTCGCCTCCGTCGCCGGCACCGGCGTCGGCGGCCGCATCCGCAAGCAGGACGTCATCGCCGCCGCCGAGGCCGCCAAGGCCGCGCCGGCCCCGGTCGCCGCCGCTCCGGCCGCCGCCCCCGCGAAGGCGGCCGCCGCGCCGTCCGAGCTGCGCGGCCAGACCGTCAAGATGACCCGGATGCGCAAGGTCATCGGCGACAACATGCTGAAGGCCCTGCACGAGCAGGCCCAGCTGACCAGCGTGGTCGAGGTGGACGTCACCAAGATCATGGCGCTGCGCGGACGGGCGAAGGACTCCTTCCTGGCCCGCGAGGGCGTGAAGCTGTCCCCGATGCCGTTCTTCGTGAAGGCCGCCGCCCAGGCGCTGAAGGCCCACGCGGTCGTCAACGCCCGGATCAACGAGGCCGAGGGCACCATCACCTACTTCGACACCGAGAACATCGGTATCGCGGTGGACTCCGAGAAGGGTCTGATGACCCCGGTCATCAAGGGTGCGGGCGACCTCAACCTGGCCGGCATCTCGAAGAAGACCGCGGAGCTGGCCTCGAAGGTCCGCACCAACAAGATCACCCCGGACGAGCTGTCCGGCGCGACCTTCACCATCTCCAACACCGGTTCGCGCGGTGCGCTGTTCGACACCGTCATCGTCCCGCCGAACCAGGTCGCGATCCTGGGCATCGGCGCGACCGTGAAGCGCCCGGTGGTCATCGAGGCCGACGGCGGCACCGCCATCGGCATCCGCGACATGACCTACCTGTCGCTCTCCTACGACCACCGCCTGGTGGACGGCGCGGACGCCGCCCGCTACCTGGTCGCGGTCAAGGAGATCCTGGAGGCCGGCGAGTTCGAGGTCGAGCTCGGCCTCTGACGGTCCGTCACCGGGAGCCCCGCACCGTCCCCGACGGTGCGGGGCTCCCGTGTGTCGGCGTGTGCCGACCGGGGTCCGCGCGGGTGCGCGGGCGGCGGCGATTGTGGATGCTGGAGCGGTGATGGACGAGACGGCATTCTGGCAGTTGGTCGACGACACCCGGGACACGGCCGCGGGCGACCCGGACGAGCAGGCGGAGGCGCTGGTCGAGCGCCTGCTGCGGCTCACCCCGGACGAGGTGCTGGACTTCGCCCGGCAGTTCGAGGCGCGGTTCCAGCGGGCCTACACGGTGGAGCTGTGGGGCGCCGCGCACCTGCTGCTCGGCGGGGCCTCCGAGGACTCCTTCGACTACTTCCGCTGCTGGCTGATCGGCCAGGGCCGGGAGGTCTTCGAGGGCGCCGTGCACGACCCGGACGCGCTGGCCGGGCTGGTCCCGGACTTCGACGACGAGGAGGACGGCGACGCCGAGGAGCTGGGCTACGCCGCCGACGAGGCGTACGAGCGGCTCACCGGGCTGCCGCTGCCGGACCTCGGGGTGCGGCAGCCGCCGGTCGCGCAGGGCGTCTCCTTCGACTTCGCGGACGACGCGGCGATGGCCTTCCGCTACCCGCGGCTGTGGGAGCTGTACGGGGCCTGACGGCCCGCCGCGCCGTCAGGCCCGCCGTCGCCCCGCCGCCGCCCCGTCGGCCGTCCGGGTGGCGGCCGTCCGGGTGGCGGCCGTCCGGGTGCCCGGCGGCGTCCGCTCAGGACGCCTTGCGGACGCCCTGGACGATGTCGTCGAGGACGGAGGCGTCCGGGGCCTTCGGGTCGTCGTCGACGCCGCCGTGCAGGATCACGAAGCCGTCGTCGACCGGGGCCGCCGCGACCACCACGTAGCCCCCGGGGCCGCTCTTGGGCTCGACGTACCAGCGGATCGCCCAGCCCTTGGCGTCCGCGATGGTGAGCGTGCCGGCCGACTCCTCGCGGTGCGACTTCAGCTCGCCGAAGATGCTCGGCGCGAAGGTCGCCATCTCCTGCTCGGCGGCGGTCTTCGCGTCGGCGGCCCGGACCGGGGCGGTGACCACCGCGAACTGACCGCGCACGCACAGGTCCTGGGATTGGCTGCAGGCGTACTGGCCGTAGATCTCGACCACCGAGGACTTGTCGTTGGCGGACTCGGCGGTCCAGCCGTCCGCCAGCGGGACGCCCCAGCCGTGCGCCTTGTCGGCCAGCGTCACGCCGGCGTCCGGGGCGCTGCTCCGGCTCGGGGTCGGCGAGGGCGCCGGGCGGGCCGAGCGGCTGGGGCTCGCGCTCGGGACGGGGCTGGAGACCGCGACGGTCAGCGTCGGCGCCGGGTCGGCCTTCTTGCCGCCGGTGGGCTGCAGGGCCCACACCGCGGCGGCGACCGCGCCGATCACCACCACCGCGACGGCGGCGGTGGCGCCGAGCACCAGGCCGCGACCGCTGCCGCCGGAGGGGGGCCCGGGCACCGGTCCGGGCGCGGGCTCGGGCGAGCGCAGCGGGGTGCTGTCCCAGGCCTGGGTGACGGCGTCGTTGAGCCGGCCCGCGGGGCGGTACGAGTCCGTCCAGGCGGTGCCGTTCCACCAGCGTTCCTGCCCGGTGCCGGGAACGGGGTACCAGCCGGGCGGCGTCGGGGTGCTCACCGCGCTACCGTACCGCTCCGCGGGGCGGCCCCGGGAGCCGCCCGGTGGTCACGAATCGGCCGCCCCGTCGGTGTGTTGACGAACCTTCACCGGGCGTCCGGGGCGGGCGGGCCGTCGAGGGAGCGGCCCATCCAGACGTCGTCCACGTAGCGGCCCGCCAGCAGGAAGTGCTCGGGCAGCACCCCGAGCACCTGGAAGCCGTTGCGCTCGTAGAGGCGGCGGGCCGGGGTGTTGTGGCCCAGCACCCGGAGGGTCAGCCGGCGGGCCCCGTCCGCGCGGGCGGCCGCGCAGAGCGCGGTGAGCAGCGCGTCGCCGACGCCCAGGCCGCGGGCCTCCGGCAGCACGCCGAGGCCCTGGATCTGCCGGACGTGCGCGTTGGACTCCAGCGGGATCTCCCGGACCAGCCGGCCGTACCCCAGCACCCGGCCGCCGGACTCCGCCAGCAGGTACTGCTCGGGGGTGTGCCGCGGGTCGAAGACCGGGGCGTCCGCGGGCCCGCGCGGGCTCACGTCGCTGAGCGGCGACCAGACGGCGTGGTCGATCGCCCGGATCACCCGCTCGTCGCGGACGGACGCCGGACGGATGATCAGATCGATGAGCGGCATGGCGGTCATGGTAGGCGTTCCTCCGCCGGGCGGAGCCGCAATGTCGCGGGGGCGGGCCGAACTGCCGGGCGGGGCGCGGGCGGTACGGGTGTGAGGACTGCGAGGATGGCCGGTATGCGAATCGCGGTGACAGGCTCCACGGGTTTGATCGGGTCCGCGCTGGTGGACTCCCTGCTGGCGGACGGGCACCAGGTGGTGCGGCTGGTGCGGCAGCGGTCGCGGACCGGTCCGCGGCCGGACGGGACGGTCGGGGTCGGCTGGAACCCGTCCCTGATGCAGATCGACGCCGCCGGGCTGGAGGGTGTCGAGGCGGTGGTCCACCTGGCGGGCGCGGGCGTCGCCGAGCGGCGCTGGAGCGACGCCTACCGGCGGGAGATCCGGGACAGCCGGGTGCTCGGCACCGAGACGCTGGCCGCCGCGCTGGCCCGGCTGGCCGAGCCGCCGCGGGTGCTGGTGAGCGCCTCCGCGATCGGCTACTACGGGCAGACCGGGGACCGGCCGATCGACGAGGGCGACCCGGCGGGCGACGACTTCCTGGCCGAGGTCTGCGTGGAGTGGGAGGCCGCGGCCCGGCCCGCCGAGGCGGCCGGCATCCGCGTGGTGCACCCGCGCACCGGCCTGGTGCTCGACGCCGCGGGCGGCGCCGGGGCCCGGCTGCTGCCGCTGTTCCGGCTCGGGCTCGGCGGCCGGCTCGGCGGGGGCGGGCAGTACTGGAGCCTGATCTCGCTGGCCGACGAGGTCGCCGCGCTGCGCTTCCTGATCGACCACCCGGTGAGCGGCCCGGTCAACCTGACCGGCCCCGAACCGGTCACCAACCGGGAGTTGACCGCGGAGCTGTCCCGGCAGCTGGGCCGGCCCGCCGCGTTCGCGGTCCCGGAGTGGGCGCTGCGCACGGTGCTCGGCGACATGGCGGTGGAGGTGGTGGGCAGCCACCGGGTCCGGCCGCGGGCCCTGCTGGACGCCGGGTTCGCCTTCCGCGACCCGGACGTGTCGGCGATCGTCGCGGCGGCGCTCGGCGAGCGGTAGCGGCACCGGGGCCGCCGCGGGCGGCCGTTGACGGGACGTCAGGGGGCGCACGGGTGCACCGGGGCGGCGCGCGGGGCGCGGGTCGTCACGGTGCGCGCCCGTTCCGCCCGCGCGTGCCCCGACCGGGGCACGCTGGGTGACTGATCCGCACCACTGCGTTGCCACTTCCGCCGGATCGGCCGATTGGGCGTCACCCGCCGGTCTGGAGCGCCGGGTGACGGGGCATCACCAGTGCGGACCATGACCTGGGCCCCCGCTGCCCGCCCCCGGCACCCGCCCGCCCGCACCCGGGCCCGGCACCGCCGCGCGCGGCGGCCGCGGAGGGCTCCACCAGGGAGGGAGCACCCACTCGTGCCTGCACACGACCTGACCGGCCGCGCCCGTACCGCCCACCCCGACGCGGTGGTCGTCGGCGCCGGCGTCGCCGGGCTGACCGCCGCCGCCGCGCTCACCGCCCAGGGCCTGGACGTCCAGGTCCTGGAGGCCACCGAGCGCGTCGGCGGCCGGATGGCCACCCGGGAACTCGACGGCTTCCGGCTCGACCACGGCGGCCACCTGCTCAACACCGCCTACCCCGAACTGGGCCGCCGCCTCGACCTCGACCGGCTGGAGCTGCGCCCGCTCTCCCCCGGCGTCCTGGTACACAGCGGCGGCCGCACCTACCGGGCGGGCGACCCGCAGCTCACCCCGGCCCGGCAGGCCGCCACCCGCGGCCCGCTCGGCACCCCCCTCGACAAGGCGCGGCTCGCCTCCGCGCTGTCCCGGATCGCCGCCACCCCCGCGCACCGGCTGCTGGCCCGCCCCGAGACCACCGCCGCCCGGGCGCTCGCCGACCGCGGCCTGCCCGCCCGCACCGTCGACGGCTTCCTGCGGCCGCTGCTCGCCGCGCTGCTCGCCGACCCGGCCCTCGGCACCTCCAGCCGGGTCGCCGACCTGGTGCTGCGGTCCTACGCGCTCGGCCGGCTCTGTCTGCCGGCGGCCGGCATCGGGGCGGTCCCCGCCCAGCTGGCCGCCCGCCTCCCCGAGGGCACCGTGCGGTTCGGCGTCGAGGTCACCTCGGTCGGCACCGACGGCGTGGAGACCGCCGCGCACGGCCGGGTCCGGGCCCGCGCGGTGGTGGTCGCCACCGACGCCGCGACCGCCTCCACCCTGGTCCCCGGCCTCCGGCAGCCCGGGTTCCACCCCGTCACCACCTACTACCACGCCGCCGGGAGCTCCCCGCTGGGCGAGGCCGTCCTGCTCCTGGACGCCGAACGCGGCGGCGTCTCGCACTCGCTCGTCCTCAGCGACGCCGACCCCTCCTACGCCGCCGACGGCCGCGCCCTGATCGCCACCACCGTCCTCGGCCGCCGCGCCTTCGACTCCGGCGGGCCGGCCGGCGACGAGCCCGCCGTCCGGCGACGGCTGGCCGAGCTGTACGGGACCGACACCTCCGGGTGGGAGTTCCTGACGGTCCGCCACGTCTCCGACGCGGTGGTCGCGATGCCGCCCCCGCACCACTTCCGCCGCTCGGTCCGGCTGCTCGCCGGGCTGTACGTCTGCGGCGACCACCGGGACACCGGGACGGTGCAGGGCGCACTCGTCTCGGGCCGACGGGCCGCGACGGCGGTCCTCAAGGACCTCGGCCTGCGCGCCGTACCGGGGGTGGCGGAAGCCGCGGCGTGAGCAGTCCGGCTTTCGGGGCCCGGGGAATTCTCGGGCGGACGAGGGTGCGACATCAGGGGCCCGGGGAACGGCGGGGCCGAGAGGCGATGCGCCGGGACACAGCGGGGCGCGACGGGGCTTTCGCCGAGGACCTTCGGCCCGAAACGGGGTGGCGCACAGCGGCCCGTCGGTCACCCGCCCCTCGGCACCGCCGTTCCCCGGGCCCCTGGAGCTTCGCTCCCCGGGCCCAGGACGGAGCTTCGCAGGCCCGGCGGAGCCCTGCCCCGGCGGAGCCCTAGGCGTCGCGGCGGAGGTGGGAGCGGAGGCCCCAGTGGGCGGCGAGGGCGAGGAGGAGGGCGGCGGAGAGCGGGAGGGCGGCTGCGCGGCCGGTGAGGAGGGAGAGGGTGCCCTCGTCGGCGCAGTCGCCCGCGCAGACCGTCGTCACGGTCGTGACCAGGCAGGCCGCTCCGGCGACGGCACTGTAGAAGGGGCAGAGCCAGGGGTTGGTGGCGACCCTGCGGGGCAGCAGGACGACCGGGACGGTGATCAGGCCCGCCAGGGCGGTCATGAAGAAGCCGCCCAGGACCGGGCCGATCGTCGGGACGGGGCTGCCCGTGATCGTCATCTCGGCCGCGGCGCCCCAGAGGAGGCCGCCGACGCCGGTCGCCGCGACCACCCGGACGTACATCATGATCCGCCAGGAATGGTCCGTGGCAGGGCTGTTGTCCGAACGCACGCTGTGCTCTCCCCCAGTGTGCGGAAGGAGACTGTACCCGGAGGACCGGTGGGCCCTCCGGGGTGCGGCGGGGTCGGGGTCAGATCACTCCGGCCTGGCGGGTGGCCTCCTCGAAGGCGCGGGCGGCGGGGGTGGTGCGGTAGGGGGCGAGGCGGCGGTGGAAGTCGCGGAGGTACTCGACGGTGCGCGCGGAGCGCATCTCGCCGGCGGCCCGGAGGCCGTCGGTGGCCATCGAGCAGGCCTCGTCCACGTCGCCCATGCCGAGGCGGGCGGAGGCGAGCACCAGGCGGCAGAGGATGCGGCTGCGGGCGTACGCGGGGGCCCGGAGCCGGAGCGACTTCTCGGCGTGCTGGGCGGCGGGCCGCCACTGCTGGAGGTCGCGGTAGCAGTGGGCGAACTCGTCGGCGAGCTGGGCGTCGTCGAAGTAGCGGGCCCAGGACGGGACTTCGTCGGCGGGGCGGGCGGTGGCGAGGGCCCGTTCGCAGCGGACCAGGGCGGTGGTGCAGGCCCGGACGTCGCCGGCCAGGGCGTGGCCGCGGGCCTCGGCGGCGTGCATCAGGGCCTGGACGACGGGGACGGCGGTGGTGCCGACGCCCTGCTGGGCGACCCGGGCGAGCTGGATGGCCTCGCGGGCGTGGCCGAGGTGGACGGCCTGCTGGCTCATGGTGGTGAGGACGAAGCCGCCGAGGACCCGGTCCCCGGCCGCCTGGGAGAGCCGCAGGGCCTGCACGAAGTAGCGCTGGGCGAGGCCGTGCGCGGAGATGTCGAAGGACGTCCAGCCGGCCAGCCGGGTGAGGTCGGCGACGGCGCCGAACAGGGCCCGGCCGATCTGCTCGCCGTACCGGCCGCGGAGCATGGGTTCGGCCTCGCTCTCCAGGTAGCGGACCAGGGCCTGCCGGGCGTGGCCGCCGCCGTAGGCGTGGTCGAGGGCGCGGAACAGGTCGCCGACGGCGCGGATCGCGGCGATGTCGCCGCGGCCGACCCGGACGGGGGGCCGGCTCTCCCGGGCCTCGGGGGCGGGTTCCGCACCGGTGGGGGCGGCGTGCCGGCGCGGGGCCTGCGGGGGGACCCGGGCGCCCGCGGGGGCGGCGCGCAGCTCCTCCGGGGGGAGGGTGCTGCCGTCCCGGGCGACGCGTTCGTCGGTGCGGCCGATCAGCCAGTCCCGGCTGGGGACGACGAGTCCGGCCGGGGTGAAGGCGATCTTGCGGAGTTCGGCGTAGGGGCCGTTGTCCTTGCGCCACATGGAGGCGACGATGTCGACGGCCTCCTGCGGGGTCTCGGCGAACTCCAGCCCGGCGTAGACCGGGGCGCAGGCGTCGAGGCCGACGTCCTGGGCGGTGAGGCGGCGGCCGAGCCGGCGGGTGAACACCTCGGCGATCAGCGCGGGGGTCGCGCCGCGCGGCTGCTGGCCGCGCAGCCAGCGGGTGACCGAGGTCTTGTCGTAGCGCAGGTCGAGGCCGTGCTCCAGGCCGAGTTGGTCGACCCGGCGGGCGAGACCGGCGTGCGAGAAGCCGGACTCCTCGATGAGCGCGGCGAGTTGGGGGTTCTGGGCACGCCCGCTGGGGGCGGTGGAGCCGGTCGGCCCGGTGGCGTGCGGAGGGGTCTCGGCCGCTCCGGTCGGGTGCGGGTCGAGCGGGTCGTGCGGGTCGAGCGATCGGTACGCCGGGCTGTCCATGACGGGCCGTTGGGGCATAGCAGTCCACACCTCTCAGGCGCCGTTCCGGCCCCTCCTGCCCGGGACGGCGCCCCCTGATCGGGAATCGGCGCGAATGTAGCGAGCATTGGGACGCTATGGGTGGATTCGGACCCTCCGTCCACCGAACGGGTGAACCAGCCCCGCCCGTTGTGAGGAAGCACGGGCCCGGCGTGTTTGGCTTCGGGAGCCGCTGCCCGCGTTCCGGGGGCATGGTGGGCGGCACCACTCGTGGGCGGGATGCTGTGGTGCCCGCCCACATCGTTGGCGGGGCCGTGAATTCCTACCGTTCTCGGCCATGGACACCTCTTCTGCCCCGCTCCCCCAGCTCTCGCTGCACGGCCGGACCGCGCTGGTCACCGGGGCCGCCTCCGGCATCGGCCGGGCCTGCGCGGAGGCGTTCGCCGCGGCGGGCGCCCGCGTGTACGTGGTCGACCTGGCGGCCGGTCCCGCCGAGGAGCTGGCGGAGCGGATCGGCGGGGTCGCGCACGTCGCGGACCTGTCCGACCCGGACGCGGTGGAGGCGCTGCCGACCGACGCCGACATCGTGGTCAACAACGCGGGCCTGCAGCACGTCGCGCCGGTGCACGAGTTCCCGGTGGAGCGGTTCACGCTGATCCAGCGGGTGATGGTGGAGGCCCCGTTCCGCATCCTGCGCCGTACCCTGCCGCACATGTACGAGCAGGACTGGGGCCGGGTGGTCAACGTGTCCTCGGTGCACGGCCTGCGGGCCAGCCCCTTCAAGTCGGCGTACGTGACCGCCAAGCACGCCCTGGAGGGCCTGAGCAAGACGGTGGCCCTGGAGGGCGCCCCGTACGGGGTGACCAGCAACTGCATCAACCCGGCCTACGTGCGCACCGCCCTGGTGGAGCGTCAGATCGCCGCGCAGGCGCTGGCGCACGGCATCCACGAGGACGAGGTGGTGGAGCGGATCATGCTCGACCGCACCGCCGTGAAGCGGCTGATCGAGCCGTCGGAGGTGGCGCAGCTCGCCGTCTGGCTGTGCTCGCCGGGTGCCTCGTACATCACCGGCGCGAGCCTGCCCGTGGACGGCGGCTGGACCGCCCACTGACCGTCCGTCCGCCCCGTACCGCCCCCTACGCCCCGCCCCTACGTCCGCAAGGGATTCCCCCATGGCTGCCTCCCCCGACGTCGCGAGAACCGGCTCCCTGCCCAGGGTGGTCGCCGCCTCGCTGATCGGCACCACCGTCGAGTGGTACGACTACTTCCTCTACGGATCGGCCGCGGCGCTGGTCTTCGGGCACGTGTTCTTCCCGAAGGCCGATCCGCTGACCGGCACCCTGCTGTCCTTCCTGACCTACGCCATCGGGTTCGCCGCCCGGCCGCTGGGCGCGCTGGTGTTCGGGCACTTCGGCGACCGGATCGGCCGCAAGCGGCTGCTGGTGCTGAGCCTGCTGCTGATGGGCGGGGCCACCACGCTGATCGGCTGCCTGCCGACGTACGACCAGGCCGGGGTGGCCGCCCCGGTGATGCTGACGGCGCTGCGGCTGGTGCAGGGCTTCGCGCTGGGCGGCGAGTGGGGCGGGGCGGTGCTGCTGGTCTCCGAGCACGGCGACCCGAAGCGGCGCGGCTTCTGGGCGTCCTGGCCGCAGGGCGGCGCGCCGGCCGGGAACCTGCTGGCGGCGGGCGTGCTGTCGCTGATGACGACCGTCCAGTCGGACGCCGCGTTCCTGGACTGGGGCTGGCGGGTGCCGTTCCTGCTGTCCGCGGTGCTGGTGGGGGTCGGCCTGTGGATCCGGCTCGCGGTGGACGAGTCGCCGCTGTTCAAGGCGGCGCTGGCGGCGGCCGAGCGGCAGGGCGGGAAGGAGACCCCACCGCTGCTGGCGGTGCTGCGGGACAGCTGGCGGGACGTGCTGGTGGCGATGGGCGCCCGGATGGCGGAGAACATCTCGTACTACGTGATGACCACCTTCGTGCTGGCGTACGCCGTCGGCCACGCCCACCTGCCCAAGCAGACCGCGCTGAACGCGGTGCTGATCGGCTCGGCGGTCCAGTTCGCGCTGATACCGGTGTTCGGGGCGCTCTCCGACCGGGTCGGCCGGAAGCCGGTCTACCTGGTGGGCGCGGTCGGGGTCGGCGTCTGGGCGTTCGTCTTCTTCGGCATGGTCGACACGAAGGACTTCACCGCGCTGGTCGCCGCGATCACCGTCGGACTGGTCTTCCACAGCATGATGTACGCCCCGCAGGCGGCGTTCTTCTCCGAGCTGTTCGCCACCAGGACCCGCTACTCCGGGGCCTCGATCGGCGCCCAGTTCTCCTCGGTCGCGGCCGGCGCGCCCGCCCCGCTGATCGCCACCGCGCTGCTCAAGGACTACGGCAGCGCCACCCCGATCGCCGTGTACGTGGCGATCGCCGCCGTGATCACCGTGTTCGCGGTGCTCTGCGGCCGGGAGACCCGCGGCGCCGACCTGGCCGGGCCGGAGGCCGGCCCCGGGGTGGACTCCGTGAAGGCGGCCACCGCGGCCTGAGCACTTCCGGCAGGATCGGGGCCGCGCCACCGGGCATCCGTCCGGCGGCGCGGCCCCGGCCCGTTCGTGCGGCGGGCCGGGGCGCACGGGGGGCAACGGGGGCACGAGCGACAGGGAAGACCGAATGGACCGCCACACCACCGCCGCGCCGGCGCTGCGCAGACTGCTGGACCTGCTGGCCACCGGCGCCGCCACCGAGGACTTCGGCGAGGTGCTCGCCGACGCCCGCCGCCGCGGCGCGCCCGCCGAGGTGCTGGGCGAGATCGACGACGCCACCTGGCAGGCCCTGCGGGTGCACCGGACGATGCGTCAGCACCGCAGGCGGGAGGCCGAGTTGACCGCCCTGTTCGACACCGCGGGCGACCTGGCCGCCTCCCGCGACCTGGACGCCGTGCTGCAGGCCATCGTCCGCCGGGCCCGGATGCTGCTCGGCACCGACACCGCGTACCTGACGCTCCCCGACGAGCGGGCCGGCGACACCTACATGCGGGTCACCGACGGCTCGGTGTCACCGCTCTTCCAGACCCTGCGGCTCAGCCTCGGCGACGGCCTCGGCGGCCTGGTCGCGCAGACCGCCCGCCCCTACGCCACCCACGACTACCGGGTCGACGAGCGCTTCCGGCACACCGGCCAGATCGACGCGGGCGTGCTGGACGAGGGCCTGGTCGCGATCATCGGGGTGCCGCTGCTGCTCGGCGGCACCGTGATCGGCGTGCTGTTCGCCGCCGACCGCTCGCCGCGGGCCTTCTCCCCCGACGAGGTCGCGCTGCTGTGCACGCTGGCCGCGCACGCCGCGATCGCCCTGGACACCGCCAAGTCGCTGGCCGACACCCGGGCCGCGCTGGCCGAACTGGCCGCCGCCAACGGCGTCATCCGGGCCCACTCGGCGGCCGTGCAGCGCGCCGAGCAGGCCCACGACCGGCTCACCGACCTGGTGCTGCGCGGCGCGGAGGTCGCCGACGTGGCCGCCGAGGTGGCCGCGCTGCTGGACGGCGCCGCCTCCGTCCACGACGCCGAGGGCGGCCCGCTGACCGGCCCCGGCGCCGTCCCCGACGGCCTGGCGGAGGCGGTCGCCGCCTCCCGCGCCCAGGGCCACGCGGTCCGGCACGGCGCGGAGTGGGTGTGCGCGGTGCTCGCCGGGCAGGAGCTGCTGGGCGCCCTGGTGCTGCACGGGCGGCCCGAACTGGACGACGCCGACCGGCGGGTGTTCGAGCGGGCGAGCGTGGTGACGGCGCTGCTCCTGCTGCTGCGGCGCTCGGTCGCGGAGACCGAGAACCGGGTCCGCGGCGAGCTGCTCGCCGACCTGCTGACCGCGCCGGACCGCGACCCGGCGGGCCTGACCGCGCGCGGGCGGCGGCTGGGCGTCGACCTGAACCGGCCGCACCTGGTGCTGGTCGCCGCGGTCGCCGACCCCGCCGCCCGGGAGCGGCTGGCCGGGGCCGCGGCCCGCTACCTGTTCGGCTCGCGCGGCATCAGCGCCGAGTTCGGCGACGGCGTGGTGCTGCTCGTCCCGCACGACGGCGCCGGGGACGGCGAGGCGGCCGCCGCGGCCGCCGAGCGGCTGGCCCGGCTGGTCGGCGCGCCCGTCACGGTCGGCGCCGGGCGGGCCGCGGGCGGGCCGGTGGCGCTGGCCGCCGCCTGGGCGGAGGGCGTGCGCTGCGTGCGGGCGCTGCGGGTGCTCGGCCGGGAGGGCGACGGGGCGTGCGCCGCCGACCTGGGGTTCCTCGGCGTGCTGCTCGGCGACGGCCACGACGTGGACGGCTTCGTCCGGAGCGTGCTCGGCCCGCTGCTGGACTACGACGCCAAGCGCGGCACCGAGCTGGTCCGCACCCTGCGCGCCTACTTCGACTGCGGCGGCAGCCTGACCCGGGCCAAGGACCAGCTGCACGTCCACGTCAACACGGTGGTGCAGCGCCTCGACCGGGTCGAGGTGCTGCTCGGCCGGGACTGGGGCCGTCCGGAGCGGGCGCTGGAGCTGCAACTGGCGCTGCGCCTGCTGCTGCTGGCGGGCGGCTAGGCGGGCGGCCGGGCGCTCGGAAGGGTGCCGGACGGGCGGCCGGGCGGGGCCGCCGGGAGGTTCGGCCACTCGGCGTACAGTGGCGAGGTTGGGCCAGTGGGCGGCGGCAGGGAGCGTGTGGTGAGCGAGAACGTGCGGTTCGTGCGGATGGGGATCGGCGAGCGGACCGTCCCCTACCAGGAGGCGTGGGCGGAGCAGCAGCGGCTGCACGCGCTGCGGGTCGCGGACGAGATACCGGACACCGTGCTGCTGCTGGAGCACGACCCGGTGTACACGATGGGCAAGCGCACCAACCCGGCGGACCTGCCGCTGGACGGCACCCCGGTGGTGGAGGTCAACCGGGGCGGCGAGATCACCTGGCACGGGCCGGGCCAGCTGGTCGGCTACCCGATCGTGAAGCTGCCGGACCCGATCGACGTGGTGGCGTACGTGCGCCGGCTGGAGGAGGCGCTGATCCGGGCCTGCGCCGGGTTCGGGGTGGACACCACCCGGGTCGAGGGCCGCAGCGGGGTGTGGAAGCTGGGCGCGGAGATCCCCGGCGCGGTGGTGGACCCGTCCCAGGTGGTGGAGATCGGCAAGCTGACCCTGCGGATGGGCCTGCCGCTGGGCATCGACCCGCGGCTGGCCGGGCCCGAGTACGCGCCGTCCAACGCGGGCCAGCGCGGCGACGACCGCAAGCTGGCGGCGATCGGCGTCCGGGTCGCCCGCGGCGTCACCATGCACGGCTTCGCGCTGAACTGCGACCCCGACATGACGTCCTTCGACAAGATCGTGCCGTGCGGCATCCGGGACGCCGGGGTGGCCTCGCTGGCCGGCGAGCTGGGCCGTCCGTTCCCGGTCGCCGAGGCCGTCGGGCCGGTGGAGCGGGCGCTGGCCGGGGTGTTCGCCGAGCTGCCGGAGCCCGCCGCGCAGCCCGCCGCCGCGCAGCCCGCCGCCGCGCAGCCCGCGGCCGGTTGACCGGACCGCCCGGTCACGGAATCGGGGCGGCGCGCCCGGTGTTGCCTTCCGAACGAAGGCCCGGCCCGGGACGAAGGCCGTTGAAGCACAGGCGTACCCTGAGTGGTACCCCGTCTAGTTCTAGGAGTCGCACGTGTCCGCTGTCGCACCCGACGGCAGGAAGCTCCTCCGCCTGGAGGTCCGCAACAGCGAGACCCCCATCGAGCGGAAGCCGGAGTGGATCAAGACCAGGGCGAAGATGGGGCCGGAGTACAACGCCCTGCATTCGCTGGTGAAGAAGGAGGGGCTGCACACGGTCTGCCAGGAGGCGGGCTGCCCCAACATCTTCGAGTGCTGGGAGGACCGCGAGGCGACCTTCCTGATCGGCGGCGACCAGTGCACCCGCCGCTGCGACTTCTGCCAGATCGACACCGGCAAGCCCGCCGAGTTCGACCGGGACGAGCCGCGCCGGGTCGCCGAGTCCATCGTCACGATGGACCTGAACTACGCCACCATCACCGGTGTCGCCCGTGACGACCTGGCCGACGGCGGCTCCTGGCTGTACGCCGAGACGGTCCGCCAGGTGCACGCGCTGACGGCCGCCCGCGAGGCCGGCCGCACCGGCGTCGAGCTGCTGATCCCGGACTTCAACGCCGTCCCCGAGCAGCTCGCCGAGGTCTTCTCCTCCCGTCCCGAGGTGCTGGCGCACAACGTCGAGACGGTGCCGCGGATCTTCAAGCGGATCCGTCCGGCGTTCCGCTACGAGCGCTCGCTGGACGTCATCACCCAGGCCCGGGCGGCCGGGCTGGTCACCAAGTCCAACCTGATCCTCGGCATGGGCGAGACCCGCGAGGAGGTCAGCGAGGCGCTGTCCGACCTGGTCGACGCCGGCTGCGAGCTGATCACCATCACCCAGTACCTGCGGCCCTCGCTGCGCCACCACCCGGTGGAGCGCTGGGTGAAGCCGCAGGAGTTCGTCGAGCTCCAGGAGGAGGCCGAGGAGCTGGGCTTCGCCGGTGTCATGTCGGGCCCGCTGGTGCGCTCCTCGTACCGGGCCGGCCGGCTGTACCGCCAGGCGCTGGAGCGCCGCGAGCAGCAGGCCGCGGTCTGAGCCGTCCGGTCCGCGGGGGTGGGTCCGAACGGGCCCGCCCCCGCCGCACGTCCGGGGCAATGAACGCCCGCCCCGGACGTTTCACGTGGCATTGACGGGCGGGTCACCGTACGGTAACGGGCGTCCGGGACGCTGGAGCGGTACCCGGGTCGAGGAGTTGGTGGTCATGCGTACGGGAATCCGGACCGCGCTGCGGCGGGCCGAGCACGTGTTGTTGATCCGGGGGGCGCGGCGGAACGCCTGGGCCGCGGTCTGCGAGAACCGCCGGCTGGCGGGCGAGCGCGAACCGGCCGGGCCGGTGGCCGGCGGGGTGTCCGGGCGCAGCGCCTGAACCGTGCCGCGGCGGCGGGTGCGCGTCCGGCCGGGCTCGGGGAAAGACCAGGGTCACGAACCGGCACCGCCTTGAATGATCGCGGGGGCCGCCACGTACCATGAGCGGTATGGCGAGGCAAAAATCCGATACCCCTGGGCGGCTCGCACAGATCCGCCAGGCATATGTCATGACCAAGAAGGCCGATCCCAAGATCGGCCTGATCATCGCCGGCGTCGGCCTGCTGACCTTCGGCGTGTTCCTCGCCATCGGCTTCGCGCTGGACCACCCGGTCTACCTGGGCATCCTCGGTTTCGTGGTGGCGGTGCTGGCGGTCGCGATCGTGTTCGGCCGCCGGGCCGAGCGGGCCGCGTTCGGGCAGATGGAGGGCCAGCCGGGCGCGGTCGCCGCGGTGCTGGGCAACATCCGCCGCGGCTGGAGCTCGAACCAGACCCCGGTCGCGGTCACCCGCAACCAGGACGCGGTCTACCGGGCGGTCGGCCGGGCCGGCATCGCGCTGATCGGCGAGGGCAACCCGAACCGGGTCCGGCCGCTGCTGGCGTCCGAGAAGAAGAAGATGTCCCGCGTGGTCGGCGACATCCCGGTGCACGACATCATGGTGGGCACCGGCGAGGGCGAGATCCCGCTGAAGAAGCTGCAGATCCACCTGATGCGCCTGCCCCGCTCGATCACCGCCGCCCAGGTCACCGAGACCAACGACCGGCTGCGCGCGCTGGGCGACCTGCTGTCCAAGGCGCCGATCCCCAAGGGCCCGATGCCGAAGGGCGCCCGGATGCCCAAGGGCGGCGCCCGCTAGTCCCGCCCCTCCCCGTACGACACCACGGCCCCGCCGGCGGAGACCACTCTCCGCGGGCGGGGCCGTTCGACTCTCCGCGGGCGGGGCGGTTCGGCGTCCGGCCCGATCGGGGCGGTTCGGCGTCCGGCCCGGTCCGGGTCGTCAGATCCGGACCTCGACGGTGCCGACGGCCTTGTCGTGCAGGCCGCGGGAGTCGCGGTCCCAGACGACGGCCGGGACGACCAGGCAGAGCAGCAGGGTGCGCAGCAGCACCTGCGGGATGGTGGCGCGGCGGCCGTCCAGCCGGACCACCCGCATGCCGAACAGGCGCTTGCCGACGGTGGTGCCGGTGGTGGCCAGGAAGAGCGCCGTGACGGCGTAGAACAGCGGGAGGCTCCACATGTTGGCGGAGCCCACGTCGCCGGCCGCGATCAGGCCGTAGGCGACCAGGTTGACCAGCCAGCCGTCGACGAACAGCGCGCCGAGGCGGCGGCCGGGGCCGGCCATCGAGCCGGGCCCGGTGCGCGGGAGGCCGAGGCGCTCGCCGCGGTGGCCGAAGTCGGCGCCCATCTTCTCGGCGGCCGCCTTCGGGCCGTCGATCCACGATCCGAGTGCTTCTCTGGTGTCCACGAATCCACCCTAACCGGGCTTACGGGCCCGGCCGGTGGCGGCCCCGCCGCCACGGCCCGGCGGGCTTGGCCGCGGCGCGCCGGGGTAACAGCCCTTCGGGGTGAACCGGGTGCGGCCGACTGCGCCAAGTGGTCTGGACCACTTGGCCGCCAGGGGTGCGGCGGGGGCGGGGATTTGCCCCGAACCGTACCGCTATGCCGCCCGCCGGAGCAGCCCGGTTAACATGTGGGAAACAAGCGAGTCACGAACCGGAAACGGGCCGTTCCTATCGTGAGCCCCCTGCGCCGGGGCTCCCGTCGCCCCTGACGGAGACTCAGACCGCGCACGCCGAGGAGGAGTACGGATGTTCACCAACGCCGACGAGGTGAAGCAGTACATCGCGGACAACGACATCAAGTTCGTCGACGTCCGGTTCTGCGACCTGCCGGGCGTGCTGCAGCACTTCTCGGTCCCGGCCGCGACCTTCGACCCGACCGAGACGCTGATGTTCGACGGCTCCTCGATCCGCGGCTTCCAGGCCATCCACGAGTCCGACATGGCCCTGGTGCCCGACCTGGCCACCGCCCGGCTGGACCCGTTCCGCACCGAGAAGCACCTCAACATCAACTTCTTCATCCAGGACCCGATCACCGGCGAGGCGTACAGCCGCGACCCGCGCAACGTCGCCCGCAAGGCCGAGGCGTACCTGGCCTCCTCCGGCATCGCCGACACCGCCTACTTCGGGCCCGAGGCCGAGTTCTACGTCTTCGACTCGGTGCGCTTCGACACCTCCGCCAACGCGTCCTACTACCACATCGACTCGGTGGCCGGCGCCTGGAACAGCGGCTCCGCGGAGGGCGACGCCCGCGGCTACAAGGTCAAGTACAAGGGCGGCTACTTCCCCGTCCCGCCGGTCGACCACTTCGCCGACCTGCGCGCCGAGATGTCCCTCGAACTCGCCAAGGCCGGGCTGGAGGTGGAGCGCCAGCACCACGAGGTCGGCACCGCCGGACAGGCCGAGATCAACTACAAGTTCAACACCCTGCTGCACGCCGCCGACGACCTGATGCTCTTCAAGTACATCATCAAGAACGTCGCCTGGCGGGCCGGCAAGACCGCGACCTTCATGCCCAAGCCGATCTTCGGCGACAACGGCTCCGGCATGCACGTCCACCAGTCGCTGTGGACGGCCGGCTCCCCGCTGTTCTACGACGAGCAGGGCTACGCGGGCCTCTCCGACACCGCCCGCTACTACATCGGCGGCATCCTCAAGCACGCCCCCTCGCTGCTCGCCTTCACCAACCCCTCGGTGAACTCCTACCACCGCCTGGTGCCCGGCTTCGAGGCGCCCGTCAACCTGGTCTACTCGCAGCGCAACCGGTCCGCCGCGATCCGCATCCCGATCACCGGCTCCAACGCCAAGGCCAAGCGCATCGAGTTCCGCGCCCCCGACCCGGCCTCCAACCCCTACCTGGCCTTCTCCGCCATGCTGATGGCCGGCCTCGACGGCATCAAGAACAAGATCGAACCTCTTGAGCCCGTCGACAAGGACCTCTACGAACTCGCCCCCGACGAGCACGCCGCCGTCCCCCAGGTCCCCGCCTCCCTCGGCGCCGTCCTCGACGCCCTGGAGGCCGACCACGAGTACCTCCTCGCCGGCGGCGTCTTCACCACCGACCTGATCGAGACCTGGATCGACTACAAGCGCACCGCCGAGATCGCCCCCATCGCCCTCCGGCCCCACCCGCACGAGTTCGAGCTCTACTACGACCTGTAGGAAGCCCGCGGCCCGCGGGCCGGGAGCACCTCCGAAGGCCGTCGCCCCGTGCGGGGCGACGGCCTTCCCCGTGTGCGGATCTCCGGGCAGCAGTGGTGTCCACCCCCTGTCCCGGACCGCCGGTTGCCGAGACGACAATCGAACACCTGGAGCGCCCGTGAACACGAACGCCGCCCATGCCGCCCATCGGGCCACCCGGTTCGCCACCGTCTACGCGTTGCTCAGAGCTTCGGCGGACGTGGCCGACCACTGGATACAGACCGATCACCAGGCTGCCACCAAAGGCCAGCAGGACGGCGTCGCCGGGCAGTCCGCGGCGGCCGGCCGCCGGGCCTGCGCGGCCCACGTGGCGTCCTACACCGCCGTGCAGGGCACTGCCCTGCTGCTCGCGAACCGGGCCTTCGAGCTCGGACTGCGGCCCTCCCGCATCGCGGCCGCGCTCCTCCTCTCGGCCGCCACCCACTTCGTGGCGGACCGCCGCGAACTGCTGCGCAGACTGGCCCACGCCACCAGGGGCGGGCGCTTCGTCGACCTCGCGGACGGCGGGTTGAACGGCGCCTACCTGATGGACCAGGCCTGGCACCACGGTTTCGAGGCGTGCGCCGCCTTCGTCGCTTCCGGCTGACCGGCACGAGGTGTCAGCCGCACAGTCCGGACACCCGCTCCGCCCATCGTTCCAGGTCGATCGTCAGCATCCCCTTGCGGTCGAAGCGCCCGATCCGGAGGTCGTCCAGCAGGAGCCGCGCCCTGCGGTGCCCCAGTTGGAGGGCTTGGGCCAGGTGGTCCCGGCTGACCTTCAGCACCACCTCACCGGTACGGCTGCCGGACCTGCGGAGTTCGTCGCGGACGAGCGGCCGCACCAGGGTGGCCAGGCGGACCTCGGCGTCCCCGCTCCCCCGGACCACCGACATCTCGTGCGCCCGGTGGGCGAGATAAGTGGTCAGCAGCCGCTCGGCCCGCTTGGACGTCAGGAAGCGGTTGAGGCGTTCGGCCTGTCCGATCAGCACCACCGCCCGCGTGTGCGCGACGACCTGGGCCGTCCTCGGTGCCGCCGGCTCGATCATGGGCGTCTCCCCCACCAGGTCGTCGACGGCCCGGAACGCCAGCACGGTCGGCTCGTCGAGGTGCTTCTCCCATCGCTCGACCCTGAGGGCACCGGTCACCACCACGAAGACCTGGCCCGACCGGGAGTCCTGACGGATCAACAGCTCGCCCGGTTCGAGTTCCCTGGAGCGCCAGCCGTCGATCATTTCCTCCCACCAACCATGCATCAAGAATCGAAAAGTCGTGCCCTCCGGAAGGGCACCGCGGCCGAGTGAGCTTTCACGCATGAGCAGCAAGATAGGGCACTCATTCCCATGTCCGGCCGGTCCGGCGGGAATTGGCATCACCCCGGGCCGGTTCCACTCCCCTCCGCCGTTCTCCCCGGATATTTCTGAAAAATCTTCGGCCCCTTTCCCACCGCGCGCGCGTAGCACAGTTCGGCCCTCCGTGGTGCTACCGATGGCAGCATGCCGCCGCCCCTCCCCGCTCCACACTCGTGAAGGACGAAAACGGACGGCCGGACCGGTAATCCGCTGCCGGTCGGGACAGCACGCGCCCAGGAGGCTCGATGACCAACCCTGCCCACGGCAACCACACGTTCCTGGGCACTCCACTGCCCGAGCACTGCGGCGTCGTTGTTCTGGACCAGGTGGCTTTCACCCAGCAGCCGGGCTCGGTCCAGGCCGAATTCGCTTCTCTGATCGGTCGGTTGACCGACGAGGCGCTCTCCCGCGCCGGTCTCGACGCGGTCCGGGAGAACAAGCTGTTCCTCCGCGACAGGGGCGACGGGTTCGCCTTCGGGTGCTCGCCCAAGCACCTCCCCGAGCTGCTGGACCAGTTCCTCCCCGAACTCCAGGCCGTCCTCGCCCACCACAACGTCCAGCACGGCAGTCGGCAGTTGCGGCTGCGGGCCGCCATCACCTGCGGCCCACTGCCCGCCGAGGGCCTGTCGAGCGACGGTTACGGCACGGCTCGCAACGAGGCCCACCGACTGGTGGATGCCGCCGCACTCAAGTGGGCCATGGCCCAGGCGAGTCCGAACGCGACGCACCTGGGCGTGATCGTCTCGGACCGCGTCTACCAGGACGTCGTGGTCGACCGGTACTGCACGCTCCACCCGGACCAGTTCGTCAGGATCACCGCCACCGTCCCGGGCAAAACCTTCCGGGCGGTGGCGTGGATCCACGTCCCCGCCCCGTCCGGCGGCCTCCTCACCGTGCCGTCGGCCCCTCCCTGCGGGCCGCCCGAGGCGGCGGGCCGGGTGCCCGCCGCGCCCGGGGCCCCGGTGCGCTCCTGCGAGCACCGCACCTCCCACGCCGCGCACGAACTCGTCCTCAGCCTGCAGAACTTCATTCACGTGCTGCGCACGCAGCGGCGGCGGCTGACCGGTCCGATCGACCCCGGCACCGCGCCGCCCGATCCCTCCGAAGAAGCCGTCTCCTGAAGGCGGTCCCGCGATCCCGGCGCCACCCCCCGGTGGCGCCGGCCCGGGCCGCGGATCTCCCGAGCCGCCACGACCACGGCTCGCTCCCGAACCCATCGAAGGGCTCCTCATGACCATCGACACTTCCTCGGCCCTCGCACTCGCCCGGCCGGCCGGACCCGAGCCCGGACCCGAGCCCGGGAGCCGCACGGCGCGACAGCCGCAGAACTGCGCCGTCATCGGCCCGATCGAGGAACCGCGCCCCGAGGCCGCCCCGCCCGACCGGCCGGCCCTCCCGGAGGTCCTGTCGGCCTTCGAGCTGATCGTCGAGCCGGCCTGCGCCCGGCTCGGCATCGAACCAATGCGGTCGGACCGGATCTTCCGATCCGACGAGATCACCGCGCAGGCCTGCGAGGAGCTGCTGGCAGCCGATCTGCTGATCGTCGATGTGAGCGGCGGCAGCCCGGACGTCATGTACGGACTGGGCCTGTGGCGGGCCACCGGCAAACCGGTTGTCCACATCGGGGAGACCGGCCAACTGCCTTTCGATATCGTGCCGTTCCCCACGATCGTCTTCAGGTGCTCACCCGTCGGAATGGCCGAGGCCAGGAACGAGCTGGCCGAAGCGCTCTCCCGGGTGCTGCGCGGGGGAGTCGACCGGCCGGCCCGCGCCCGGGTCCTCCACCCCCCGACCGGGCCCGGCGGCCACGGGTCGGCGGCCCGCGGCCCGGGCGGGGGTTCGGACTCCCCGGAGGGAAGTCCCTCCGGCCTGGTGGAGCAGTTCACCGAGTTGGCCCCGGGGCTGACAGCGACATCCGACCACATCTCCGAGATCATCACGCTGGTCACCGATGTCGCCGCGGCAGCCGAGGAGTTCGGCCCCGGCGTGCGGCGGGCGGCTCGGTCCGGAAGCCCGATGAGCGTCCAACTCGCCTTCACCGAAAGGCTTTCGGCCGCGCTCTCCGAACCTGCCTCCGAACTGCGGAAGTCGGCCCGGCGACTCGCCGTACAGATGGCCGGCATCGACACCTCGGTGCAGGCCGCGCTCGACCTCTTCGAGCGGGTCCCACCGGCCCACTGGAGCGCCGAGGACCGGGAGTTCCTGGGGCAACTGGTCGACATCTCCACCGCCGCCCGCCACGGCGCCGAGACGCTGACCCTGTTCCGGGCCGTCATGGACGTGATGATCGCCGTGCATCACGAACTCCGGGGCCCGGCCCGGGACATCGCCACCGCAGTGGCAGAACTCGGCGGGTCGATGGCGGTGCTGGAGGCGTGGGACCGACGGGCCGGACGACTGACGGCCTGATGACGGCAGCGGCGGTCCTCTTCACCCTTCTCATGAACCAGACCGGCTGTCCGGGAACGGAACTCCGCTTCCGGACACGGACAGATCAAAAGATCGAGGCGGCAACATGTCGGGCATTTTCCATCAGATCGAGGCGAGCGTCCGGAAGGTTTTCGGTGACGAACCGTTCTGCGTGCACGTGGGAAACGTCAAGGATTGCGACATCAAACGACACCCCACATATCCGAATTTCCGCGCCGAGGCGATCCGGTCCGGCGTCCTCTCCGCTCCGACCTCGCGGCTCTGGGAGTCGCTGATCGCCATGGGCCGGCTGGGCGACCTGGCCGGGGACGACACCTGGCGACTGGTCGTCCTGGACTGCATCGTGCCGTGCTTCCGCTCGCTCTCCGTCCAGGTCGCCCGGGAGTTCCGGGTGGAACTGGAGGAGATCCGTTCGGCGATGGTGGTGACCGCGCTGGAGGTCTGGGCGGCCACCGCTTCGGGCGTCTCGCCCCGTCTCGTGCGGGACCGCATGGTGAAGGCCGCGTTCGACGTCGCCTTCCGACGGGGGAGGACCGGCACGCCGGAGTACACGACGGACCGGCTCGACATCTTCGTTCCGCCCGAGGCGCCCGATGCCGGCCGCTCGCTGCGGGCCTCGTCGATCATCGACGTCGGACAGGTCCGGGACGCGGAGGTCGCGGAGCAGATCAGGGGGGAACGGCTCGGGGCGCTCCTGCACGGGCTGGGCTGCTTCGAAGCGGTGCAGGGCTTCCACGAGGAGATGCGGGCCGGGCGCCGGTCCGGGTCGATCAGTCCTGCGGTGAAGACCTCCGGCCTGGCCCGGTCGCGGTTCTCCAACAACAACCTGTACTACTACGCCTCGGACCTGTACCCGTCGTTCATCGGGCTCCGGGAGGCCGCCCACGTGATCGGGCTCCCGGAGTCCACCGCGTACCGGTTGATCCAGGCCGGGGAGTTCCCCGTCCCGGTGGCACGGGCCGGCAACAGCTACAAGGTCTCCGTCCGGGCCCTCATGCACTTCACCGACATCCCGGACGCCATCGTCCACGCCGACGACATCGAGAACGGCGCCCGCCACGCGAGGGGCGCCACGCGTTGAGGCCGGCGGACCCCGCAGACCCGTCAGGGGCGCGGGGTGACGAGGGCGGATTCGTAGGCGGCGATGACGGCTTGGGCGCGGTCGCGGACGTCGAGTTTGGCGAAGAGGTTGGTGATGTGGTTCTTGACGGTGGAGTGGCTGATGTCCATGGCGGCGGCGATGGCGGCGTTGTCGAGGCCGGTGGCGATCAGGCGCCAGACCTCGGTCTCGCGGGGGGTGAGGTCCGGGGCCGGGGCGGGCGGGGGCGGGGTGGTGGTGGGGGCGGGGGTGCGGATGTAGGTGGAGAGGAGGCGGGTGAGGAGGCGGGGGGCGACGACGGCTTCGCCGGTGTGGACGGTGCGGACGGCCGTGGCGAGTTCTTCCGGGGAGACGTCCTTGGGGAGGAAGCCGTGGGCGCCGGCCCGGAGTGCGGCGACCACGTACTCGTCGAGGTCGAAGGTGGAGAGGGCGAGCACCCGGCAGTCGGGGAGGGTGCGGGCGAGTTCGCGGGTGGCTTCGACGCCGTCGAGGCGGGGCATCCGGATGTCCATCACGACCACGTCGGGCCGCAGGCGGTGGGCGAGTTCGACGGCCTGGGCGCCGTCCTCGGCCTCGCCGACCACCTCGAAGGACGGGTCCGGGGAGAGGATCAGGGTGAGGCCGCGGCGGACCAGGGGCTGGTCGTCGGCGACCAGGATGCGGATGGGTGTCATGGCTGGGCCGCTTCCTCGGGGGTCAGGGGGAGTTCGGCGCGGACGGTGAAGCCGCCGCCCGGGCGGGGCCCGGTGTGCAGGGTGCCGCCGTGGACGGCGACGCGTTCGCGCATGCCGATCAGGCCGTGCCCGCCCCCGGTGGCGGCCGGGGAGGGGGCGCCGCCCGGGCCGTCGTCCTGGACGGTGAGCAGCAAGTGGTCCTGGCGGTAGGCCAGTTCGACGGTGGCCCGGGCGTCGGGGCCGGCGTACTTGCGGGCGTTGGTGAGGGCTTCCTGGACGATCCGGTACACCGTCAGGCCGAGGGTGGGCGGCAGTGCGCGCCGGTCCCCGGTGACGGTGAGCCCGGTGGGGAGGCCGGCCCGCCGGGAGTCCTCGACCAGCCGGTCGAGGTCGTCGGCGCCGGGCTGCGGGGCGGGCGGCGCGGTGTCGGGTTCGTCGCCGGCCCGCAGGACGTCCAGGAGTTGGCGCATCTCGCGGAGCGCGAGGCGGCCGGAGGACTCCAGGGTGACCAGGGCCTCGCGGACCACCTCGGGGTTCGCCAGGTTGGCCCGGGCGCCGCCCGCCATCAGCTGCATGGTGGTGATGTGGTGGGCCACGATGTCGTGCAACTCCCGTGCGATGCGCCGCCGTTCCTCGGCGACGGCGCGGTCCGCGAGCAGGCTGCGGTTGGCCGCGACCTCGCGCTGCCAGCGGCCGAAGGCGTACCCGGCGCAGGCCACCATCAGCGCGGAGAACGGCGCGGACAGCAGCACCTCCCAGGACGGTGCCCGGAAGTGGCTCTGGGCGACCACCGCGGTCAGCGCCGTCGCGGCGGCGGCACCCGCCGTCACCCCGACGCTGCCGGCCCGGGCCACCGCGTAGAGGGCGACCGCCAGGACGGCGCCGAAGTGCGGGGTGCCGGGACCGAGCAGGTCGGCGCCGCCCTGCAGGACCAGGACGACGGCGAGCGCCCGGAGCGGGGCGCGGCGGCGGGCGAGCAGCGGCAGCGCGGACAGCACCAGGAGCAGGAAGCCGGCCAGGCTGGTGGTGCCCTCGCCGCCCATCGCGTCGAGGAGCAGGAAGCCGAGTACGTCCAGCAGGGCGGCCCCGACGGCGATCATGGCGTCGGTCTGGGTCCAGAGCACCGCGGTCCGGCCGGCCCGCGGTGGGCCCGCGCTCGGCGGGTCGGCGACCGCGACGGCGCCCCGTTCGACTCCGGTGTCCATCCGCGTCCGCCCCTCGCCCGTCGGCCCGCCCCTGCCGACCAGCCCCGATGCGTCCATTCTGGCACCGGCGCCGGGGTCGGTCGTGCACCGCGGGGGCGAGGCGGGGAGGGCGGACCCGGGAGCACGGTCCCAGGCGGGGGCGGGAGGAGGAGCGCGGGCCCCGGTGCGGATCGTCCCTCGCCCCGACGTCCGGGGCGGGGGTCGGCTGATGGGCTTGTCCCCGGGTCGGAGCACCGGCCCACGGGCCGGGAACCCCCGGCCCACGGACCGCACCACAGCCGGAGGGCATCCACCGTGATCCGCGCACTGACTCGCTTCGCCACCAGACACGCCTGGAAAGTGATCGCCGTGTGGGCGGTGGCGGGCGTGGCGCTGGCCGGGCTCGCCCCGGCGCTGTTCGCCCGCGTCACCGGGTCCGGGACGGCGGACTTCCTGCCCGCCCGGTACGACTCGGCGGCGGCGCTGCGGATCGCCGAGGACCACTTCGGCGTCCGCTCGGACGCCTCCACCGTGACGGTGCTGGTGGCCCGCGCCGACGGGGCGCCGCTGTCCCCCGCCGACCACAGGAAGGTCGAGCAGCGGGCGGCCGAACTCGGCAAGCACCGGGTGGTCATGCCGCGGCTGAAGGACGAGCCGGACTTCCTGCTGCCGGACCGCTCGCAGACCCCGAAGGTCTCCCCGGTGACGACCGCGCCGGACGGCGGCTTCGAGCTGCTGGCGGTGGAGCTGACCGGCAACCCGGGCGAGACCGGCGTGCAGGACGTGTACCGGGCGTTCCGGGACTCCGCCCGGGAGCGGTTCGCCGAGGACGGGATGCGCACCGGCTTCACCGGCGGCCTGGCCGGCACCGTCGACGGCCTGGACGAGAACCGGACCGCCACCGTGGTCGGCGGGGCGCTGATCATGGGGTTGATCGTGCTGCTGAACGTGCTGGTGTTCCGCAGCGTGCTGGCGGCGGTGCTGCCGCTGCTGGCGGTGGCGCTGATCGGCGGCGTGGCGGGCGGCGCGGTGGCGGCCGCGGCCTCGCTGACCGGCCTGGAGCTGGACGCCTCGACGCCGGGCCTGATCTCGGTGGTGCTGCTCGGCATCGGCATCGACTACCTGCTGTTCCTGCTGTTCCGGTTCCGCGAGCACCTGCGGGCCCGGCCCGGGCAGCCCGCCCGGGAGGCCGCCGCCGAGGTGTCCGCACGGGTCGGCACCGCGATCGCCTCGGCCGCGCTGACCATCGTCGCCGCCTTCGCCACCCTGGGCGTGGCCACCTTCGGGCAGTTCCGCTCGCTCGGCCCGGCGATCGCGGTCGCCGTCCTGGTGATGCTGCTGGGCAGCCTGACCCTGATGCCGGCGCTGCTGGCGGTCTGCGGCCGCCGGATGTTCTGGCCGTCCAAGGCGCTGCTGCGCACGCCCCGTCCGGGGGTGGCGGCCCGCTGGGGCGCGCTGGTGGCGCGGCGGCCGGCCGCGGTGGCGGCGGCGTCGGTGGCGCTGCTGGGCGCGCTGGCGGCGGGGGCCGTCGGGGTGCGGATGGACTACGGGATCGGCGGGGACACCACGACCGCCTCGGCGGCGACCGCCGCGGAGATCGCCCGGGCGCTGCCGGCCGGCGTCTCGGACCCGACCAGCGTGTACGTGGCCGCGGCGGACGGCGGCCGGGTGGAGCCGGGCCGGGCCGAGGACCTGTCCCGGGCGCTGGCCGGGGTGGCCGGGGTCGGGCAGGTCGCGCCGACGGTGGCGAGCCCGGACGGGCGGGCGCTGCGGATCGACGTCTACCCGGTGGCGGACGCGCAGAGCGAGCAGGCCCGGGCGCTGGTCTCCGGCCCGCTGCGGGCGGCCGTGGCCGCGCACACCCCGGCCGGGACGAGCGCGCACGTCGGCGGGACGGCCGCGGTCTTCGCGGACATCTCGACGGCGGTGGACCACGACCTGACGGTGGTGTTCCCGGTCGCGGCGGCGCTGATCGCGCTGATCCTGCTGTTGCTCCTGCGCAGCCTGCTGGCCCCGGCGGTGCTGCTGCTGGCGGTCGGGCTGGGCTTCGCGGCCACGCTGGGCGCGGCGGCCCTGCTGTTCCAGCACGTGCTGGACAAGCCCGGGGTGTCGTTCACCCTGCCGCTGGTGCTGTTCCTGTTCGTGGTGGCGCTGGGCACCGACTACAACATCCTGATCACCGACCGGGTCCGCGAGGAGATGCGCCGTCCGGGCCCGGCCCGGGCCGCGGTGGCCCGCGCCCTGCGGCACACCACGCCGACGATCGCCACGGCCGGCCTGGTGCTGGCGGGCTCCTTCGCCACCCTGGCGGCGACGCCGGGCAGCGAGCAGATCGCCTTCTCGCTGACCCTGGGCATCCTGCTCTCCGCGGTGGTGCTGTCGCTGGCCCTGGTCCCGGCCCTGGCGGCGCTGCTCGGCCGGAGCCTGTGGTGGCCGCTGCGCCCGACGGCCGCGCCCGAGCCCGCCCCGGAGCCCGCCGCGGCCCGGACCGTCCCGGCCCCGGAGCCCGCCCCCGAGCCGCGGCAGCACTACTACACCTGACGTCCGACCGGCCCCGCGTCGGAGCGGCGTCGGAGCACCGTCGAGCGCCGGTCGGCCTGCGGGTCGACCGGCGCTCGAACGCGCGGTGCGACAATGCGACGGTCGGAATGATGTCCTCCGGAAGGGGCCGTGCGGTGCCGTACGAGTTGGCCGGACGGCTGGTGGTCGGGATCGCCTCCAGCGCGCTGTTCGACCTGGCGGAGTCCGACCGGGTGTTCCGCGAGGACGGCGAGGAGGCCTACCGGGCCTACCAGGAACGGAACGTGGACATCACGCTCGCGCCCGGGACGGCGTTCCCGTTCGTCAAGCGGCTGCTGTCGCTGAACGACCTGGCGGCGGCGGACGACCCGCTGGTCGAGGTGATCGTGCTGTCCCGCAACGACCCGGACACCGGGCTGCGGGTGATGCGCTCGATCCGGGCGCACAAGCTGCCGATCTCCCGGGCGATCTTCCAGCAGGGCCGGGCCCCGTACGCGTACATCCCGGCGCTGAACATGTCGCTGTTCCTGTCGGCGAACGAGGGCGACGTCCGGGAGGCGGTGGCGGCGGGGCTGCCGGCCGGGCGGGTGCTGGGGCCGCTCGGGGCGGCGGACGACGAGGGCGACCCGGACCTGCGGATCGCCTTCGACTTCGACGGGGTGCTGGCCAGCGACGCCGCCGAGCAGGTGTACCAGCGGGAGGGCATCGAGAAGTTCCGCGACCACGAGGTGGCGCACGCCGACGTCCCGCACGACGCGGGCCCGCTGAAGGAGTTCCTGGCCGGGGTGAACCGCATCCAGCGGCGCGAGGAGGAGGAGCGCCGCCGCAACGCCGGCTACCGGCTGCGGGTGCACGTCTCGATCGTCACCGCCCGCAACTCCCCCGCCGAGGAGCGCGCGGTGCGCAGCCTCAAGCGCTGGGGGGTGCGGGTCAACGACGCGTTCTTCCTGGGCGGGATCGACAAGGGCACCATCATGGCGGTGCTCCGGCCGCACATCTTCTTCGACGACCAGCAGGTGCACCTGGACAGCACCGCCCGCACCACGCCGAGCGTGCACATCCCGATCGGCCGGCTCAACGAGCTTCCGCAGCAGTCGGGCTGACGGTCCGTCAGGCGGCGACCGGTTCGACGGCGGCGGGGGCGGGCGCGCGGCGGACCAGCAGGCCGTCCAGGGCGAGGGCGCCCGGGCCGGTGACGGCCAGCACCAGGAAGGCCCAGCAGAACAGCGCGGACGCCTCGCCGCCGTTCTGGATCGGGAACAGTCCCGCGGCCTGGTGCACGGTGAAGTACGCGTAGGCCATCGAGCCGGAGCAGACGACCGCGGCGGCGCGGGTGCCCAGGCCGACCAGCACCAGGACGCCGCCGACCAGCTGGATCACCGCCGCGTACCAGCCGGGCCAGGCGAGCGCCGGGATCGTGCCGCCGCCGTGGGCGCCGCCCAGCACGCCGAACAGCGAGGCCGCCCCGTGGCAGGCGAACAGCAGACCGATCGCGGCGCGGGACAGGCCGACCAGCCAGGGGCGGGCGGCGTCGAGGGTCTCGCGGGCGGCGAGGGGCATGGGGAACCTCCGGTCGGGGCGTGGACACAACAAGCAGGAACTTAGGGAAGCCTTGCCTACTTTTAGTTGAAGGCGCAACAGTCGCCACCGACTCTTCACAACCGGACGCCCGGCAAACCGCTTGGCGGCCCGGCATGCCTAGGATAATTTGGGGATCGCCTAGGAGTCCTAGGCAAGAGAGTGAGGAGAACCCCATGCAGGCGCTGACCGACCCGGAGATCCGGGCGTCCTTCGTCAACTGCACCAAGGGCGAGGCCGGACGGGCCGCGCTCCCCCGTGATCTGGCCGAACTCCCCTGGGACGACCTGGACTTCCTCGGCTGGCGGGACCGCGGCGCGCCGGAGCGCGGCTACCTGGTGGCCGAGCACGGGGGCCGGACGGTCGGCGTCGCGCTCCGGCTCGCCCCGCGCGGCCCCGGCGCCCGGCACGGCTCGATGTGCTCGATCTGCCTGACCACCCACCCCGCGTCCGGGGTCGCGCTGATGACGGCCCGCCGGGCCGGGCGGACCGGCGGCGACGGGTACGCCTCGGCCGGCGAGTACTTCTGCGGCGACCTGGCCTGCTCGCTGTACGTGCGCGGCCTCAAGCGGGCCGGGGCGGGCGGCTTCCGGATGCGGGAGAGCCTGGGCCCCGAGGAGAAGGCGGCCCGGGCGCGGGCCAACCTGGCCGGCTTCCTGGCCCGCGTCCTGCGTCCCTGACGGCCCGGCGGACGACGGTCGGGTCCGGCCCCGGGGGGCCCGGGCCGGGGGTCTAGCCCTGCGCCGGGGCGGTGCGCGGCCAGCTCTCCAGGAGGCGGTGCAGGCCGGCGGTGATGCGCTGCCAGGAGTCGGCGGCGGGGCGCGGGTGCTGGAAGCCGCCGGCCGCCTCGATGGTGGCGAAGCCGTGCAGGGTGGCGCGCAGCAGGCGGGCGGCGTCGGTCAGGTCGGGCTCGTCGAGGCGGTAGTGGCGCAGCACCGCGCAGGTCAGTTCGACGCTCCGGGCGAACACCTCGGTGTCGGTGAACTCGGCCGGTTCGAGCGGGAGTTGGGTGGCGGCGTAGCGGCCGGGGCAGGTCAGCGCATAGTCCCGGTAGGCGTCGGCGAAGGCGGTCAGCGCCTCTGCGCCGGAGCGGCCGGCGATGGCGGTGGCGAGGCTCCGGTTGAGTTCGTCGGAGGCGAGCAGGGCGACCCGGATGCGGATCTCGCGCAGGCTCTTGACGTGCGAGTAGAGGCTGGCGTCCTTGACCCCGAGGCGGCGGGCCAGGGCGGAGGCGGTGACCTTCTCGATGCCGACCTCGTCGGCGAGGTCGGCCGCGGACCGGGTGATCCGGTCGACCGTCAAACCTGCGTGCGCAGCCATGGTCCCTGTTCCGTGCGGTGGCCCCTGCCGGGCGGGGCACCAGCCTAGCCGTCGCCCCGGGACCGCCGCGGGGGTCGGGGCAGGAGGGTGGCGAGGCCGTCGGCGAGGCGGTGCAGGCCGAATTCGAAGCGGGTGTCCATGTCGGGGTCGGTGAGGTCCTCGGCGAGGGCGACCAGGTTGGGGTAGGTGGCGGCCGGGAGGGCGCGGAAGCTGCGGCCGGCGGCACGGGCGACGTCGCCGCGGCCGGCCCCGGCGGCCTCGGCGGCGGAGAGCGGCGACTGCTCCTGGAGGACGAAGCCCTGGACGTAGGCGGAGAGCAGGTAGGCGGCCATCGCGGCGTCGGCGTCGGCGAAGCCGGCGGCGCGCAGCCGGTCGAGCTGGTCCTCCAGGACGGCGAGGACGGTGGGGCCGGTGGTGAGGCGGCCGGCGACGATCCGGGCCGCGTCGCGGCGGGCGAGCAGCAGGGCGCGGTAGCGGCGGCCGTACTCGAGGTACTGGGCGCGCCAGTCGCCCTCGCGGGGCGGGGCCTCGCCCTCGGCGACGATCGCGTCGACCAGCAGGTCGAGGAGGTCCTCCTTGCTGCGGACGTGCCAGTACAGCGAGGCGGCCTTGACGCCGAGTTCGGCGGCGACCTTGCGCATGGAGAGTCCGGCGAGGCCGTCGCGTTCGAGGACGAGCAGGGCGGCGGCGGTCAGGGACTCCCTGGTCACGGCAGGAGCAGGAGCAGGCGCAGGCGCAGATGCGGGGACGGGGACGGGGACGGGGGCGTCGGCCATGGGGCTCCTGTCCAAAGCTGCCGGGCGGATCTCGCTTGCAATCTAACACCGTTAGGGGCACGCTGGGGGCGCACCGGCGCCCCCTAACACTGTTAGGGAGCGCTCGACGTGCCCGTTCGACGTACCCGGAGGGGGAAGCGGTGGAAGCCGTGCAGGACCGGTACAGGTGGCAGGCGCTCGGCACGCTCTGCCTGGCGATGTTCATGGCCATGCTGGACAACGTCGTCGTCAACCTGGCGCTGCCGCGGATCGGCCGCGACCTGGACGCGGGGGTCAGTGGCCTGCAGTGGGTGGCCGAGGGCTACAGCCTGGTGTACGCGGCGCTGCTGCTCACCGGCGGCGCGCTGGGCGACCGGTACGGCCGGACCGGGGTGTTCCGGCTCGGGCTGGCGCTGTTCACGGCCGGGTCGGCGGCCGCCGCGCTGGCGGGCGGCATCGGGGCGCTGGTCGCGGCCCGGATGCTGCAGGGCGTCGGCGCGGCGCTGCTGACGCCGGGGAGCCTGGCGATCCTGCGGCACGTGTTCACGGACGAGCGGGAGCGGGCCAGGACGATCGGGCTGTGGTCGGGGGTGTCGGCGCTCGGCCTGTCGGTCGGGCCGGTGGTCGGCGGCCCGGTGGTGGACGCGTTCGGCTGGGCCGGGGTGTTCTGGATCAACGTCCCGGTGGGCGTGCTCGCGCTGGTGGCGGCCGGCCGGGTGCTGCCCGCGCTGCCGGGGCGGGCGCGGCGGATCGACCTGGCGGGCCTGGCACTGTCCGCCGCCGGGTTCGGGGCGCTGGTGTACGGGCTGGTCGAGGGGCCGGGCCGGGGCTGGACGTCCGCCCCGGTGCTGGGCTGCGGGGTCGCGGCGGCCGTGCTGCTCGGGGCCCTGGTCCGGGTCGAACTGCGGCTCGCCGAACCGATGCTGGAGCTGCGGCTGTTCCGCGACCGGACGCTCGCGGGGGCGCTGCTGAGCGGTCTGATGGTGAGCTTCGGGATGTTCGGGGCGATGTTCTTCCTGCCGCTGATGATGCAGGGCGTGATGGGCTGGGCGCCGAGCGACGCGGGGTACGCGGGGCTGCCGATGACCGCGACGATCGTGCTGGCGGCGCCGCTGTCCGGGTGGCTGACGAGCCGTCACGGGCCGCGCCCGCCGCTGGTGCTGGGGATCGCGCTGTGCGCGGCCGGGCTCGGCGGACTGTCGCTGTACTCGGGCCAGGCGCACTACTGGTCGTACCTGTGGACGCTGGTGGTGCTCGGCCTCGGCATGGGCCTGACCTTCACGCCGGTGTCGATCGCGGTGCTGCGGCGGGTCGCCCCGGAGCGGACCGGCACGGCCTCGGCGACCGTCAACACGCTGCGCGAACTCGGCGGCGTGCTGGGCATCGCGGTCCTCGGCGCCGTCCTGACCGGCCGGCTGGGGTCGGCGCTGGCCACCGCGTTCCACCGCCTCGGCCTGCCCGCCGACGGCGTCGGGCACGCGGTCGCCGCGCTGACCGGCCGCACCGCCCCCGGCGCGGCGCCCGCCCCGCCGGCCGTCCGGGCCGCCGTGGACGGTGCCTTCGTCGACGCGCTGCACCTGGCGCTGCGCTCCGGCGCGGCCGCCCTCGCGGTCACCGCGGTGCTGGTCGCCGTCCTGCTCCGCCCGGCCCCCGGGGCCGGTTCCGGTAAAGGGGAGCCAAAGGAGACGCCAAGCGAAGTCTTCGGGAGCGGCGTGCGAATCCGGTGAACGGGTGGGGTCGCGCCGTTCCGGTTCGCTAGCATGACCCGCTCAAGCGGTCGGAGCGACACCGGTACGGGGGAATGGCGTGCGGAGTGTGGAGCCAGGCGGGAGCGGCGGCGGATTCCGGGTCGCGCCCGAGGAGTTGGACGGGGCCGGGCAGACCGCCGGCCGCCTCGCCGAGCAGGTGCCCGGGGAGACCTCGCGGGTGCTCGGCGCCTCCGACGGGGCCGAGGCCGGACTGCGCGGGTGGCTGACGGGCAGCGAATTGAATTCCTGCACCGACGAGTGGAAGCGCCTGCTGGACGAGCTGTCCGCCGAGATGGACAAGCAGGGCGACAACCTGAAGCAGACCGCGGCGAACTACCGCCGCGCCGAGCAGGAGGCGGCCCGCGGCCTGGCTGCCCCGGCGGGGAGGTGAGCATGGACGTCCCCACCCTGCGCGACGCGGACCCGAACCGGCTGTTCGAGGCCGCCGACGCGTACGGCACGCTGGCGACGGCCTTCGGCGGGCACGCCGACGGTTGGCGCGACGGCGTCGACAACCGGGTCCGCAACTCCGGCTGGACCGGCTCCGCGGCCGACGGCGCCCAGCAGTCGCTGTCCCGGACCACCGGCAAACTCGCCGCCGCCCAGATGGAGTTGGCGCGGATCGCGCCCGTCCTGCGGGAGGGCGCGGAGGCGTTCGTGCTGGCCCAGGCGAAGCTCCGGGCCGCGCTCGCCGACGCCTCCGCGAACGGCTTCCAGGTCGCCGACGACGGCGGCGTGTCCTGGCCGCCGCCGAGCGCCGCCGAGCGGCACGACCCGGACGCGCCGGACCGCTCCCGGCAGGGCACCGAGATCCGCGACCGGATCGGGGACGCGCTGACCGAGGCCGCGCACGCCGACCAGGTCACCGCCGAGCGGCTGCGGCAGTACACCACCGACGCCCGCACCGGCGCCGGGCTGGACCCGGCGACCGCCGCGATGCGGCTCAACAGCGCGGTCATGGACGCGATCAACCCGTTCGGCGGCCCCGAGGACCTGGTCCGGGCCGGGATGCCCGGCAAGGACGCCCCGCCGACCGAGGTCAACGCCTGGTGGAAGGCGCTGCCCGCGGACGAGCAGCAGCGCCTGATCAAGGAGTACCCGGCCGAACTCGGCAGCCGCGACGGCCTGCCGACGCCCGCCCGCGACCAGGCCAACCGGATCAACCTGGACCGGCTGGTGGACGACCTGTCGTCCCGTCAGGACCTCTCCGACCAGGAGAAGAAGAAGCTGGAGGGCTTCCGCTCGATCCAGCACCGGCTGAACGAGGACCAGGGCAAGCAGCCCCCCGCGTACCTGATGCTGATCGGCGACCAGGGGCAGGGCCGGGCCGCGATCGCCTACGGCAACCCGGACACCGCGGACGACGTGGTGGCGTACGTGCCGGGCCTGAACACCGAGGTCAAGAACATGGGCGGCGGCGACGCCGACCGGGCCCGCGACCTGTGGCAGTCCGCGCACGACACCGACCCGAGCCGGTCCACCGCCTCGATCGCCTGGCTGGGCTACGACACCCCGCAGGCCAAGGGGATCAGCCCGGACGCGCTGGCGGTGGCCGGCGACGCCCGGGCCAAGCAGGGCGGCGAGGCGTACCAGGGCTTCCTGCAGGGCCTGCGGGCCTCGCACGAGGGCCAGCCCGCGCACCTCACCGCGCTCGGCCACTCCTACGGCTCGTTCACCGTCGGCCAGGCCGCGCAGCGCCCCGGCGGCATCCCCGCCGACGACATCATCCTGGTCGGCTCGCCCGGCACCGGCGCCCAGCAGGCGTCCCAACTCGGCGTCGGCGCCGACCACGTGTGGGTGGGCGCGGCCGAGCACGACCCGGTCTCGCACCTGCCGAGCAAGGGCGAGGCCAAGGGCATCGGCATCGGCGCGGGCGTCGGCGGCCTGCTCGGCGGCCCGCTCGGCGCCGTCGCCGGCGGCTTCATCGGCGACAAGATCGCCGGACACGGCGACCCGCACGAGCTGTGGTTCGGGCAGGACCCGGCGAGCACCGAGTTCGGGGCGCACCGCTTCGACGTCGCGGACGGCCCGCTGGGCTTCGAGTCGCACTCCGACTACTGGAACCAGGGCGAGGGCCGGGACGGCCACTCGCTGCGCAACATGGGCCTGATCGTCTCCGGTCACGGTGACCGGGTGTTCGGGCAGGAGGGCCGATGAACGACCACACCGCGGCGGAGCACCGCCCGATCGACCTGCTGACGGCGCGGGCCGCGCTGGACGAGCTGCTGGACGCCGGACCGGCCGCGCTCTCCCCCGCCGGGGTCTGGGCCGACGGCCCGTACCTGGCCGTGGAGCACGAGCACGCCTACACCCGGGAGCCGGACGGCACCGCGCACCTGGAGAAGCGCCGGTACCTGCTGACGGCGCTGGCCGCGCACCGCTACCCCGAACTGCTCGGCCAACTGGACCGGGCCTGGCGGGCCCGCGGCTGGGCGGTCTCCGGCGAGGACGACCCGCAACTGCCGGTGCTGCGGGCCCGCTCCGCGTACGGGACGGTCGAGTTCCGGATCGGCTTCGCGGGCAACGGCACCCTGCTCGGCCGGGTCGACGGGCTGGCGGCGACCGGCACGTCGTACCCGTTCGGCGGGGACAGCACCGTCCCGGTCGGCCCGGACGGGACGATGGACACGATGCCCCGGCACCGGGACGCGTTCTGGTCCGTCTAGGGCCGCCCGGGCCGTCCGGGGCCGTCGGCGCGAGGAGAGGGAGTCGGGGATGAGGGTGCGGGTGGCGGGCGCGGTCGCGGCGCTGCTGCTGGGCGTCGGCGCGGCGGGCTGCGGCTCGTCGGGCGGGTCGGACGGGGCGGGGCGCTCCGACCGGCCGGTGCTCGCGGCGGACCGGGCCCGGACGCAGTTGCAGGAGCTGGTGGACGGCACCACCGGGGCGCTGACCCCGGCGGTGCGGTCCGCCGACGACGCGTTCCGGTCCGTCCCGCACGAGGGCGGGCTGAGCCGGAAGAACGACGGCACCGCGCAGCTGACGCTCCGCCGGTACGTGCTGACGAAGATCGCCGCCGGGAAGCAGCCGCAGCTGCTGTCCCAGCTGCGGGCGTACTGGAAGGGCCGCGGCTACACCCTCTCCGACGAGTCATCCGGCACCGTCGCGGGCGCCCGCACTCCCGACGGCCTGGGCGTCTCGGTCACCATCGGCGTCCCCGGCAACGTCACCGTGGTCGCCGACGCCCTGGTCAAGGACCCCGGCAGCACCGAACCGTTCGGCCCCGCCCCCAGCCCGCTGCCCACCGGCAAGGACGGCGGCCCGGACGCCCTGCCCCGGTTCGAGGACCCGGCCTGGTCCTGACCCCCGTCCGTCCCGGCATTCGGGACGGGGGTGCTCTGGGCTGTCGTGGCCATGATGGCTATAGTCGGAATGATCTAGCCGGAACGGCGGCCGGCCGAGGGGTGCTCCCTCGGTATTGCCATGCCGCCGTTCCGTCGCCATGTTGCCGTGCCGTCCGCCGCCCTCGGGCCGTCGTGTTCCGCGTCGACCACGGGGAGAGACGACCATGGCTCAGTTGGCCGGGCGGGGGCGCACCGCGCTCGTCGCCGTCATCGGCGGGGCGCTGCTGCTCAGCGGCTGCGGCATCGGCGGTTCCGGGCGGGCGAAGGACGACCTGCACGCGCTGCTGCCGGAGTCGGTCCGCAAGGCGGGGGTGCTGACGGTCGGCGCCTCGTTCACCGCCGCGCCGGTGGTGTACCGCAACGACCGCAACGAGCCGGACGGGCTGGACCCGCACCTGGCCGAGCGGCTGGGCCAAGTACTGGGCGTGCAGCTGCAGTTCCAGGACGCCGGGCAGTTCGCCAACGTGCTGCCCGGGCTGCTGGCCGGCAAGTACGACATCGCGATGTCCGGGATCACCGACACCCGGGAGCGCGAGGAGGGCCTCGACAAGGACGGCAAGCAGGCCAACCCGGGCGTGGACTTCGTCGACTACTTCATGGCCGGCATCGGCATCGCCGTCGACAAGGGCAACCCGAAGGGCATCGTCGACATCGACCACCTCTGCGGGCACACCGTCACGGTCAAGAAGGGCACCACGCACGACGACCTGGTGCTCCGTCAGAAGCCGGTCTGCGAGCACGCGGGCAAGGCGCTGACCGTGCTGGAGACCGACTCCGACAACGCCTCGCTGGACAACCTCAAGGGCCCGGCCGACGCGTTCGTCACCGACTACCCCAAGGCCCAGTACGCGGCGCAGACCGCCGGCAACGGCAACCTGTTCGAGATCGGCGGCCCGCAGCTGCAGCCCCGCCCGTACGGCATCGCGCTGCGCAAGGGCGACCAGGCGCTGCGCGACGTGCTGATGCGGGCGATGAACCGGCTGATCACCGAGGGCGGCTACGACGACGTGCTGAACGACCACGGCCTGGCGGTCGGCGCGATCCAGAACTCGGTGATCAACGGCTCGTAGCGGGAACGGGACCGGCACCGGGAGCGGGAGCGGGGCGCGCCGGGGCCGCCCGGTCGGCGGCGAGGGCCAGCACGGCGATGTCGTCGGTGAGCGGCCCGGCGTGGCGCCGCACGTCCCGGTCGAGGAAGGCGACCAGCCCGTCCGGGTCGGTGGCGGCCAGCGTGGCGAGCCGGGCCGCGAGCGGGTAGAACGCGCCGGACCGGTCGCGGGCCTCGGTGACGCCGTCGGTGTGCAGCAGCAGGGTCCGGCCGGGCGGCAGGTCGAGCCCGGCCGGCGGTTCGGCGCCGCCCGGGGCCAGGTGGCCGAGCCCGAGCGGCAGGTCCTCGGCGCAGCGGACCGGCCGGACGCTGCCAGGCCCGACCAGCAGCGGCGCCAGGTGCCCCCGGTTCACCACCTCCAGCCGGCCGGTGTCCGCGCGGTGCTGCACCAGCACCGCGGTGACGAACAGCTCGCCGTCCCCGGAGTGCTCCGCGTCCCGGCGCACCTGCCGGTCCAGCTGGTCGGCCAGCTCGCCGAGTCCGGCGGTCTCGTGGGCGGCGACCCGGAACGCCCCGACCACGTCGGCGACGGTGCGGACGGCGTCCAGCCCCTTGCCGCGGACGTCGCCGAGCAGCACCCGGGTGCCCCAGCGGGTCTCCGCCACCTCGTACAGGTCGCCGCCCACCCCGACGTCGGCCTGCGCCGGGTGGTACAGCCCGGCGGCCCGCAGCCCGCCGGCCCGGGCCGGGACCGGGCGCAGCACGGTGTGCTGCAGGGTCTCCGCGACGGCCCGCACCCGGACCAGGTCGCGGGCCTGCCGGCGGCGCTGGCGGGCCAGCCCGACGCCGACCGCGCCGGCCAGCAGGGTGGCCAGGTACGTCCAGACGTGGTGCTGCTCGGTCAGGTGCCCGACCCGCAGGGCGAGCAGCGCCTGCAGCGCGACCGTCCCCGCCGTCGAGACCGCGACCGGGACCGGCCCGGCGCCGAACGCGACCACCACGGGGACGACGGTGAGCAGCACGCCCGCCGCGACCGAGCTCGGCAGCGACCACTCCAGGGCCAGGTCGACGACCAGCAGCAGCACCGGCAGCAGCCGCACCCAGGCGGGGGTGCGCAGCGCCTGCGCCATCGCGGCCGCCCACCGGTCGCCGGGCCGGTCGCGGCCGGGAGCGGCGGGCCCGGGGGCGGCGGGGGCTGCTGTCGTTGCCACTGCTGCGGACGCGGCCATCCGGACCTCCTCGGCGACGGGCGCGGCCACGGATGCGGCTACGGGCGCGACTGCGGTTCTCCCCCATCGTCGTCCCCGGCCCGGTCGGCCCACTGCGTACCGAAGTCCCGACGGCCGGGGACCTTCGGCCCGTTCCGCCCCGCCGCCGGGCGTGCCGTGAGCTGCGTCACCGCCCGGCGGCGAGGGTGACGGGCAGGCGGCGCGGCCCGCGCAGCACCAGCCGTCCGCCGGGTGCCACCGGGCCGGCCTGGGCGAGCCCGGGGAAGCGGCGCAGCAGCGCGGGCAGCGCGGTGACGGCCTCCAGCCGGGCGAGCTGGGCGCCCAGGCAGTAGTGCGGGCCGCTGCCGAAGCTGAGCGCCCGCGCGGGGGCGGGGCGGCCGGTGCCGGGGTCGGCGCCGGTGCCGGGAGCGGCGGGGCCGGGGGCGAAGCGGGCGGGGTCGAACCGTCCGGGGTCGGCGAAGCGGCGCGGGTCGCGGTTGGCGGCGCCGAGCAGCAGCAGGACGTCGGTGTGCCGGTCGACCGGCCGCCCGGCGACAGTGCGGCCGTCCGCCAGGGCGACCCGCGAGGTGAGCTGCACGGGCGAGTCGTGCCGCAGCACCTCCTCGGTGAACGGGGCCGGGTCGAGCGCGCCGGTGCGCAGCGCCTCGGCGGTGGCGGGTTCGGCGAGCAGCCGGACGAGCGCGTTGCCGATCAGGTTGCCGGTGGTCTCGAAGCCCGCGATCAGCAGCAGGGCGAGGTTGGCGACCAGCTCGCGCGGCGAGAGCCGGCCCGGGTCGGCGTCCGCGACCGCGACCAGCGCGCTGACCAGGTCGTCCCGCGGGTCGGCGCGCCGCTCGGCGGTCAACCGGTCGAAGTACTCGGCGAGCCGGACGGCCGCGCGGTCGGCGGCGGCCAGTTCGCTGTCCCCGTACATGGTCTCCAGGGTGACGGTCAGGTCGGCGGCCAGCGGCCGGAACAGGTGCCGGTCGGCCGCCGGGACGCCGAGCAGTTCGCAGATCACCCCGATCGGCAGCCGGAACGCGAACGCCTCCAGCAGGTCGACCGGCCGCCCCGGGTCGGCGGCGGCCGACGCGTCGAGCCGGTCGAGCAGGTCCTCGACGGCGGCGGTCACGGCGGGCGCGAGCGCGGCGACCCGGCGGGGCGTGAACACCGAGGCGATCGGCGCGCGCATCCGGCCGTGGTCGGGCGCGTTGCGCTGCAGCACGGACGGGGCCAGCAGGTGCTTGCCCGGGTGGTCGAGGAAGTCCGGTTCCAGCTCGGCCCGCAGCCGGGCGTCCGCCACCCCGAACCCCGGATCGCGCAGCACCTCGTCCGCCTCCTGGTACCCCGTCACCAGCAGCAGCGACCCGTCCACCGGCACCACCGGCCCGAACGCGCGCAGCCGCTCGTACAGCGGGTACGGGTCGCGCCGCCCCGCCGTCCCCAGCAGTTCCCCGACGACCTCGGCCAGGTCCATTCCGCTCCCCCTCGGTTCCCGTTCCGTCCCCTCCGCCCCGGCAACGGCCCGGCGGCGCGCCCGGGTTCCCGACGGACGGGCGCCCGTTAGGGTGGCCGGTCATGGAGATCTGGATCAACCCGCGGTGCAGCAAGTGCCGTACCGCGCAGCACGAACTCGACGCGGCGGGGGTGGAGTACACCGTGCGCCGCTACCTGGACGACCCGCCGACCGCCGCCGAACTCACCGAGGTCCTCGGCCGGCTGGGCCTGGAACCGTGGGACGTCGCCCGCCTCGACGAGCCGGTCGCCGGGGAGCTCGGCCTGCGCGAGTGGTCCCGCGACCCGGCCGACCGCCCCCGCTGGACGGAGGCCATGGCCGCCCACCCGGTCCTGATCCAACGCCCGATCATCACCGCCGACGACGGCTACACCGTGATCGGCCGCACCGAACAGGCCCTCCGCGACGTCCTGGACGACCACGTCTGAGGCACTTGCCCGGGCCCTCCGAGCCCGCTGGGCTTCGCTTCTCCGGGCCCGCCGGGCCCCTGATTCCCGTGTGCCGAAAAGGTCTTCCTTGGTAGGTTCCGCCGGTGACGAGTCTTCTGCACCCCCCGCTGCTGGAGCGCCTGCTGGGCGCCGAGCGGATTCTGATCGCCGGGGCCGGCGGCGGGTTCGACGTGTACGCGGGCCTGCCGATCGCGTTGGCGCTGCGGGCGGCCGGGCGGGAGGTGCACCTGGCGAACCTCTCGTTCAGCAACCTGTACGGGCTGGACCGGGAGGTCTGGTTCGCGCCGGACCTGGCCCGGATCACGCCGGACGTGCGGTCGGCGGAGCGGTACTTCCCGGAGCGGTCGCTGGCCCGCTGGCTGCGCGGGCGTCGACTGCCGGACACCGTCTGGGCGTTCCCGGGGACGGGGGTGCAGCCGCTGCGGGCCGCGTACCGGGAGCTGGTCGCGCACCTGGGGGTGGACGCGATCCTGCTGGTGGACGGCGGGACGGACATCCTGCTGCGCGGTGACGAGGCCGGGCTCGGCACCCCGGAGGAGGACATGGCCTCGCTGGCGGCGGTCGCGGGGCTGGACGAGGTCCCGGTCCGGCTGGTGGCCTGCCTGGGCTTCGGCGTGGACGCGTACCACGGGGTGAGCCACAGCCTGGTGCTGGAGAACCTGGCGGCACTGCAGCGCGAGGGCGGCTACCTCGGCGCGTTCTCGATCCCCGCCGACTCCCCCGAGGCCGCCGCCTACCTCGACGCCGTCGCCCACGCCCGGACGGAGTGCCCGGAGCACCCCAGCATCGTGAACGGTTCGATCGGCGCCGCCCTGGAGGGCCGTTTCGGCGACGCCCGGTTCACCGAACGCACCGGCGACAGCGCCCTGTTCATCAACCCGCTGATGACGCTGTACTTCGGCGCCACCGTCCGGGCCCTGGCCGCCCGCCACCTCTACCTGGACCGGCTGGAGCCCACCGTCCTGCTCGGCCAGGTGGCCTCGGCGATCGGCCGCTTCCAGGACGGCCTCCCCCGTCAGCGCCCGCCCCGGGCCTTCCCGCACTGACCCGACGTCAGCGGGCGGGCGGGCAAGCCGGTCGGCCGGTCGGGAAAACCCCTGCGGGAACGGCCCGCGCCGCTGCTACCGTCCGCCCCGATGACCACGAACCTGCTGCAACCACCGCTGCTCACCCGCCTGCTGGCCGCCGAGCGGATTCTGATCGCCGGGGCCGGCGGCGGCCACGACGTGTACGCGGGGCTGCCGATCGCCCTGGCGCTGCGGGCGGCCGGGCGGGAGGTGCACCTGGCGAACCTCTCGTTCGGCCACCGCTACGGGCTGGAGTCGGGCGCCTGGGTGGGCCCGCACCTGGCCCGGATCACGCCGGAGACCCGGGCCGCCGAGCCGGCGTTCCCGGAGCGGTCGCTGGCGCACTGGCTGCGCGAGCACCGACTGCCGGACACCGTCTGGGCGTTCGCCTCCGTCGGGGTGAAGCCGCTGCGGGCCGCGTACCGGACGCTGGTGCGGCGGCTCGGGGTGGACGCGATCCTGCTGGTGGACGGCGGGACGGACATCCTGCTGCGCGGGGACGAGGCCGGGCTCGGCACCCCGGAGGAGGACATGGCCTCGCTGGCGGCCGTCTCCGGGCTGACCTCCGTCCCGATCCGGCTGGTGGCCTGCCTGGGCTTCGGCGTGGACGCCCACCACGGCGTCAGCCACAGCCTGGTGCTGGAGAACCTGGCCGCGCTGCAGCGCGAGGGCGGCTACCTCGGCGCGTTCTCGATCCCCGCCGACTCCCCCGAGGCCGCCGCCTACCTCGACGCCGTCGCCCACGCCCGCGCGGCCGACCCGGCCGGGGCCAGCATCGTGCAGGGGTCGGTCGCGGCGGCGCTGCGCGGGGAGCCGGACGGCGCCTCGCTCGCCGAACGCACCGGCGGCGGCGGACTGTTCGTCAATCCGCTGATGGCGCTGTACTTCGGCGCCACCGTCCGGGACCTGGCTGCCCGGAACCTCTACCTGGACCGGTTGGAGGGCACCACCACCGTCCGGGAGATCGCCTCGGTGATCTCGGATTTCCGCGAGGAACTGCCCCGCCTGCGCCCGGCCCGGGCCTTCCCGCACTGACCCGACGTCAGCCGGCGTCAGCGGGCGAGCCGGGCCCGGGCGGCGGGGGTCGCCGGGGCGAAGAAGTTGACCAGGGTGCCGTCCGGGTCGCGGACCAGCAGGGAGCGGTTGCCCCAGGGCAGGGTGGCCGGGCCGCTGACGGGGGTGACGCCGGCGGCGGTCAGCCGGGCGGCCAGCAGGTCGACGTCCTCGACCAGGAACTCGACGATCGCGCTGCGGTTGGCGGCGGGTTCGGCCGCGCCGGGGGCGAACAGCGGCACGGTGCGGACGCTGCCGATCGCCAACGTCCCGGTGGGGGTGCGGAGTTCGGCGAAGTCGGGGGTGGGATGGTCGGCGGTCAGGCCGGTGGCGTGCTGGTAGAAGGCGACCAGGCGGTCGACGTCGGCGGTGATCAGGCGGACGGAGACGAGCTGCATGGCGGGGGCTCCCCTGGGGTGGTTCCGGTGCGGTCGGGTCCGACGCTAGGCGCGATACCGGACGGAATCCGCCCGGTATTCGCCCCGGGTCGGGGGAGAATGGCGCCATGACCCGCCCCGCGAGCCGCCTGCTGACCCTGCTGGAGCTGCTGCAGTCCGGCGGCGTCCGCACCGTCGCCGAGCTGGCCGGGCGGCTGGACGTGGACGGCCGGACCGTCCGCCGGTACGTCGCGCAACTGGTCGAACTGGACCTGCCGGTGGAGTCGGTGCGCGGCCGGCACGGCGGCTACCGGCTCGCGCCGGGGCACCGGATGCCGCCGCTGATGCTCACCGACGAGGAGGCGCTGGCCGCGCTGTTCGGGCTGGCGGCCGCGCACCGGGCGGGACTGTCGGCGGCCTCGGGGACGGCGGGCGGGACGGCCGCCGCGAAGATCCGGCGCGTCCTGCCCCGGCGGCTCGCCGACCGGCTGGAGACCCTGCTGGAGACGGTGGCGTTCACCGCCGCGCCCGCGCCCGCCCCGGCCCCCGACCCGGAGGCGCTGCTGACCGTCGCCGACGCGGTGCGCCACCGCCGCCCGCTGGCCTTCCGCTACACCTCCGCCGACGGGCGCGGCGGCGAGCGCTCGCTGCTGCCGTACGGGCTGGTCGCGCACGCGGGCCGCTGGTACCTGACGGGGTGGGACACCGCCGCGGGGGCCGAGCGGCTGTTCCGGCTGGACCGGCTGGCCGCGCCGCGCCCGCTGCCGGGCACCTTCGCCGCGCCCGGCGGGCCCGCGCCGGCGGCCCGGGTGCTGCGCGCGCTCGCGGACGCGCCGCACCGCCACCGGGTGCGGCTGCGCGTCCGGGCCGACGCCGAGCGGATCGGCGCGCACGTCCCGGCGGGGCTGGCCCTGGTCTCCGCGCCGGACGCCGGGGGCTGGCGCACCGTCGAACTGCGGGTCGCCGAACTCGACTGGCTCCCGGGGGTGCTGGCCGCCCTGGACCGGCCGTTCCGGATCGAGGAGCCTCCCGAACTACGGAGACTGGTGCGCGAGTTGGCCGAGCGTCTGGCCGGTTCGGCGGCAGAGCCGGAAAGTTGACGAGGCGTCAGTTCTTGCGGGCCGCCGCGACGATCTTGGCCGTGGTGTGGAAGAACCGCGAAGTCGCCTGCCCCCGGTAGGACTTGGGGAAGGCGGTGGCCGGGTTCCCGTTCAGCCGCCCGTTGCGCAGGTGCATCACCACGAACGCGGCGTCCGCCGTGGCGCCGACCATCTCCCAGTCGCCCTTCGGCGAGGCGGCGGGCAGCTCGACCTCCGCGGGCAGCGGCTCGGAGAGGAACAGCACGCACAGCCGCTTGTCCTCGCCGGGCTCGACCCCGGCGAACGGGTCCAGCGCGAGCAGCGCCTCGACCTCCTCGACGGTCCGCAGCATCACCGGCACCGGCCAGCCCAGCCCCTCCGCGAGCGCGGCCTCGATCCGGCCGGCCAGCGCCGCCCGGTCGGCCCCCGCCTCCGCCCGGAAGAAGACGTTCCCGCTCTGGATGTACGTCCGCACGTCCGCCAGCCCCAGCCCGGCGAACAGCTCCCGCAGCCGCTCCATCCGCACCGTCCGGCCGCCGACGTTGACCGCGCGCAGGAAGGCGATGTAGGTCTCCATGCCGGCGAGTGTAGGACGGCCGGGGCGTCCCGGTGGACGGCCGGCCCGGGTCGTGCTGCTCACGTCCCGGACCGGCCTGCTGTGGGGCCTACTGCGCGGACGGGCCCCACAGCAGGTCGGTGCAGCGGGCGTAGGTGTCGCGCCAGTGCGGCCAGTGCCGGGCGGTCTCGTCGTCGCAGTCGGCGAGCAGCCGCTCGACCTGGGCCGGGTCGACGCCCTCCAGCAGCCACACCAGGGCGTCGGAGGGGGCCGGGCCGTCGGCGAAGCGGAGCAGGTCGAGCAGCTCGGGCAGGGTGCCGATCCGCGAGCCGGGCTGGAAAACGCCCGCCATCCGGGGCAGCAGCTGGCGCTCCTCGATCCGCAGGTGGGTCTCGACCCGGGCGGCGAGCTCCTCGACCGCGTAGGAGACCGGCCAGGCGCTGGCGGGGTCGCGAGTGGCGATGCCGACCAGGGTGGTGGTGCGGGTGAAGCACTGGTCGAGGTTGTGGTGGTCGGACTCCAGCCAGTTGAGCAGCAGCCGCAGTTCGGGCGCGAAGCGGCGCAGCACCGGCCAGAGCCGGGTGTCCTGCTGCTCGTGGTGGCAGGTGACCATGGCGGTGACGAAGTCCCAGTGCCGCTTGAGCGCCTGGGCGGACTCGAAGTCGTCGGGCTGGAGCAGCCGCAGGGCCTGCGGGATGCGGGCGAGATCGCGCCGGACGGCGGCATGCACCAGGCGCAGTCCGGCGAACGGGATCGGCTCGACCGCCGGGACGGTGGGCTCGACGGCCCGCTGGGCGGGGATCGCGGGGGCTACGGGCAGCAGGTGACGGGACATGGCGCTCTCTTCGGGACAGGCTGGGGCTGGCCGGAGCGGGGGCCGCGGCGCGGCACCCCGGTCCTCTGCTCCGGTTCACGGCTCCAGGGTGACCACAGTCCATCAGGGGCGAATGAACGACCGATTGATGCGCAGGTCAGCGCGTTTCGGCCCTGATCACGACCACTTTCCGAAGATCACCGGCGACCGTCCGTGATCAGTCGGCCTCGGGCCCGGCGGTGTTGGCGGAGAGCCACTCCAGGGTGTTCGGGATCATCTTCTTGAAGTCCGAGGTGAGGTGCTTGCCGCCGGGCTGCTCGTAGTACTCGACGGTGGTGGGGGCCTTCGCCTTGGCCACCCAGTTCTTCACCAGCTTGATCTCGTACGGGTTGGCGCCGCCCGCGGTGGCCAGCATCTTCACGTCGGCGGTGCCGGCCCCGACCAGCTGGTCGGGGCTGTTGGCCAGGCGCTCCTGCTCGTGGCCCTTCCAGAGCGGCGAGTCGGGGTTCCAGTAGCCGTCGATCGGCACCGCGGCCCGGAACACGTCGGGGTGCTGGAGGGCGAGCTTGGCGCTGCAGAACGCGCCGGTGGAGGCGCCCATCACGGACCAGCCGTCGCGGCCCTTGACGGTGCGGAAGTTGGCGCGGACGAAGTCCGGGATGTCCTGGGACATCCAGGTGCCGATCTTCGGCTGGCCGGGGATGTCGGCGCACTCCAGCGCCTTGGCCTCGTTGGAGTCCAGGTTCTGCACCGGCATGATCATGATGAACGGGTGGGCCTTGCCCTCGGCCACCAGCTGCTGGTTCGCCTCCTGGATCGGCAGCTGGTTGTCGGTCCAGGTGTTGTAGCCGGCGCTCTGCCCGCCCGCGTACAGGGTGAGCACCGGGAAGCCGGTCTTCGCGTACTTCGGGTCGTTGTACTGCGGCGGCAGCCAGACCCAGACCTTGCCGCTCACCCCGGACTTCGGACCGGCCACGGTGGTGACCAGGATCGGCCCGGCGCCGGTGTCGCGGGCCTTGCCGAACTGGGCGGCCGGGCCGGTCGGCATCAGCACCTTGGACGGCTTGGACGGGGACGGCGGCGCCGACGGGCTGCCGCTCGCCGGGGCGGAGCCGCCGCCCTGGCCGGTGGAGATCGCCGCCCTGGCGTCGTTCGCGCTGCCGCCGGAACCACCGCACGCGGCGAGCGGGACGGCGAGGGCGAGCAGGGCGGCGGCCGCCAGCGGGCGGCGGGCGGCGGCGGATCGGGGCTGCGGCAGCACGGTCGGTCTCTCCGGGCGGGAGCCGGTCCGGCGGCCGGGCCCGGGCTCTGTTCGGTGGCGGTCCGGGGCGGCCTCGCTCTGGTCACCGGCTGCCCCGGGATCGGCCCTCCGTCGCGCGGTGTGCGAACGTCCGGCCATCCGGGATCTTACGACGTGCGGGAGTCTCCCCCGGTTGCGGCGGGGCCCGGTATCCGCCGGTCGGCGGGGGCGCTCCGGCCGACCGGCGGGGGTGGCCGCCGGGCGCGCGCGCCGGAGCGGCCGCCGGGCCGGACCCGATGGGGGCGGGTCCGGTCCGACGGCCGCGGCGGCGGGGCCGGTGGGGCTGCCGGGCGTCAGTTGCGCCAGGTGTCGTTCAGCGCGACCTTGCCGCTCGCCGGGACGGTCGCGGTCCGGTTGGCGCCGCTCTCCCAGGTGACGGCCCCGGCGGCGTCCTTGCGGATGTACTTGTACTGGATCGCGGTGCCGGCCCCGATCGCCACGTCCAGCTTCCAGACGGGGTAGGCGGCCGAGGAGAGCGGCAGCGCCTTCGAGGTGTCCCAGCCGCCGAGCGCGGCGGCGTCGCCGACCACGTAGATGTTCTGGCCGACCGCGGTGGTGGCGTTGACCGCGAAGGAGGCCCCGGCGGCGGCGGGGGTCGCGGTGGCGGTCGGGGTCGGGCTCGGGCTCGCGGTGGCGGTGGCGCACGGGTCGCCGCTGCCGACCACGCCGTCCTTGACGGTCACGTTGCCGGTGCCGAGGGCGTAGTTGGCGCTGTTGTTGTTGTCCCAGGTGCCGCTGCCGTTGTTGAAGGTGGCGGCGAGCCCGGTCGCGGTGCCGAGGTCGACGGTCTTCTTCACCCAGCCGGTGCAGGCCGCGCCCATCGCCACGCCGGGGGCGGTGGTCCAGCTGCCGCCGGTGGGCGCCCAGTGCAGGTCGTAGGCCGACCAGTTCTTGTCGGTCGAGTAGAAGACGGTGGCGCTGTTGCCGCCCGCCGGGGAGGTCGGCGTCGGCGTCGGGGTCGGGGTGGGCGTCGGGGTGGCGGTGCTGCCGCCGCCCGCGCCGACGTAGAGCGCCACGGCCTCGCCGGAGGCGACGGTGGCGGTGAACTTCCCGTCCGCGCCGACGGTGTAGGTCGGGCCGGTGCAGCCGCCGTTCACCGGGTCGCCGTGCTGGACGTCGCAGTAGGAGCCGGCCGGCAGCGAGGTCTGGAAGGTCTGGGTGATCGCGCCGGACTCCCGGTTGATCGCCACGTAGCCCTTGCCGCCGCGGCCGAAGCCGATCGCGTTGTTGCCGTTGGACCACCAGTTGGTCAGGCCGGTGCCGGAGACCGCGTTGCGGAAGCCGACCATGTTGGCGACCTGCCGCCAGGCGTGGGTGCAGTTCCAGCCGTCCTGGTAGCAGGCGTTGACGGTGCCGCCGTTCGGCGGGCCGTCGTCGTTGGAGCCGAACGCGTAGCCGGAGTAGACGTTCGGCGAGCCGTACGGGTTCGCCAGCATGAAGACGTTGGCCAGCGTGTAGGCCGAGCCGTACTTGTAGTTGAGGGTGGAGCCGTTGCGCTCGGTGTCCCAGTTGTCGACGAAGGTGCGGGCCTGGGCGGAGCCGAGCAGGCCGCTGCCCCAGCTCTGCAGGTCGGCGAGCTTGCCGCCGTTGAAGGCGCTCTTCAGCCAGGTCCCGGAGCGGAACTCGTCCACGTCGCCGTTGCCGGTGTACTCGGAGGGCTGGATCGGCTCGCCCGCGCCGTAGATCACCTCCTGCACCCAGTACGCGTGGGGGTTGCTCATCTTCGCCTTGATGGCGCCGAGTTCGCCCGCGTCGATGTGCTTGGCGGCGTCGATCCGGAAGCCGTCGACGCCGAGCGAGAGCAGGTCGCTGAGGTAGTTGGCGATGGTCTGCTGGACGTACGCGGAGCCGGTGTTGAGGTCCGCGAGGTTGACCAGTTCGCAGTTCTGCACGTTGGAGCGGTCGGCGTAGTTGCTGATCGCGCTCCGGCAGGAGTGGAAGTCCTGGTCCTGGTAGTAGCCGGGGTAGTTGTACTTGGTGTAGTTGGTGCCGCCGGTGCCGGTGCCGCTGCCCGCGGTCATGTGGTTGATCACCGAGTCGGCGATCACCTTGACGCCGGCCGCGTGGCAGGTGGCGACCATGCTCTGGAACGAGGCGCGGTCGCCGAGCCGGCCGGCGATCTTGTAGCTGACGGGCTGGTAGGAGGTCCACCACTGGGCGCCCTGGATGTGCTCCTGGGGCGGGGAGACCTCGACGAAGCCGTAGCCCTTGGGGCCGAGGGTGTCGGTGCAGGCCCTGGCCACCGAGTCGAACTTCCACTCGAAGAGGGTGGCGGTGACGTCCTTGGCGCCGGGCGGGGTGGCGGTGGCCGTCGGGGCGAGGGTCAGGCCCGCGCCGATCGAGAGTCCGAGCGCGGCGAGCGCGGTGCTGGCGGCGGCGAGGCGCCGTCCGGGGGCGGAGACGGGCAAGGGGGCACTCCTGGGGGAAGCCCGGACCGCGGGCGCAGGGCGCGGAACGGGGGGCGGCGGGGTGGGGGGCCGCGACGGCGTGGGGTGGTGCCGTCAGCGCGACGGGGGGAGGGTCGCTGCTGCAAAGTCCTGCAAAGACGTTGAAACTTGCTGGAAACTTGCAGTGGCATGACCATAGGGTCCGCCCGGGCACCCGTCAAGGGTTCCGGAGCCGGGCACGGCAACGGCCCCCGCCCCGGGGAGGGGCGGGGGCCGCAGCGGCCTTGACGGCCTTGACGGGGGGTCAGACGGCGTCGGGGCCGCGCTCCCCGGTGCGCACCCGGACGATGGTGTCCACCGGCACGGCCCAGACCTTGCCGTCGCCGATCTTGCCGGTGCGGGCGGCGGCCACGATCGCCTCCATCACCCGCTCGGCGTCCTCGTCCTCGACCACGACCTCGATCCGCACCTTCGGCACCAGGTCGATCCGGTACTCCGCGCCCCGGTAGACCTCGGTGTGCCCGTGCTGCCGCCCGTAGCCGCTGGCCTCGGTGACGGTCAGTCCGTGCACGCCGAGTTCCTGCAGCGCGGTCTTGACCTCGTCCAGCTTGAACGGCTTGACGACGGCGGTGATCAGCTTCATGCGGGGCGGGTCCTGTCGGAGGCGGGCGCACCGTGCGGGTGCACGCTGGCGTGGGCGGTGGCGGAGCCGAGGCCCAGGACGCCGTGATCGTACGCGGTCTCGGCGTGCACGGCGAGGTCCAGTCCGGTGCGCTCGTGCTCGGGGGCGGCCCGGAAGCCCATCACCCGGTCGATCGCCCGGCCGATGCCGTAGGTCATGCCGAAGGCGTACCCGGCCACCACCAGCACGGCGACCAGCTGCTTGCCGCTCTGGGCGAGTCCGCCGCCGTGCAGCAGCCCGGCGGGGCCGCCGGTCATCACGGCGGTGGCGAACACGCCGATCAGCAGGGTGCCGATCACGCCGGCCACGAAGTGCACGCCCACCACGTCCAGCGAGTCGTCGTAGCCGAAGCGGAACTTCCAGCTGACGGCGTAGCAGCAGACCACGCCCGCGGCCAGGCCGATCACCAGCGCGCCGAGCAGGTCGACGCTGCCGCAGGAGGGGGTGATGGCGACCAGTCCGGCGACCGCGCCGGAGGCGGCGCCGAGCGTGGTGGCGTGGCCGTCGCGCTTCTTCTCCACCACCAGCCAGCCGAGCAGGCCCGCGCAGCCGGCCGCCTGGGTGTTGAGGACCGCGGCGGCGGCCAGGCCGTTGGCGCCCAGCGCGGAGCCGCCGTTGAAGCCGAACCAGCCGAACCAGAGCAGGCCCGCGCCGAGCAGCACCAGCGGCAGGTTGTGCGGGCGCATCGCCTCCTTCCGGAAGCCGAGCCGCGGGCCGAGCAGCAGGGCCAGGGCGAGGCCGCTGGCGCCGCAGTTGACCTCGACGACGGTGCCGCCGGCGAAGTCGAGCGCGCCGAGGTGCTTGAGGATCCAGCCGTCGGGGGCGAACACCCAGTGCGCGACCGGCACGTAGACCAGCAGCGTCCAGACCGCGGTGAAGGCCACCCAGGAGCCGAACCTGGCCCGGTCCGCGATGGCGCCGGAGATCAGCGCGGCGGTGATGATCGCGAAGGTCAGCTGGAAGGTGGCGAACAGCAGGGTGGGGACGTGCCCGGTGAGGCTGTGCGGGGTGATGCCGGCCATCCCGAGGTGGTCGAGCGAGCCGATCAGGCCCCAGCCGGCGTCGGGGGCGAACGCCAGGCTGTAGCCGGCCAGCAGCCAGACCACGGTGACCACGGCGATCGAGACGAAGCTCATCATGATCATGTTGAGCACGCTCTTGGTGCGCACCATGCCGCCGTAGAACAGCGCGAGGCCCGGGGTCATCAGCAGGACGAGCGCGGTGCAGGCCAGCAGCCAGGCGGTGTCGCCGCTGTCCGGGGTGGGTGGGGAGTCAGCGAGGAGCATGCGGGGAGTGTCGCCGGGCCGGATTTCGCTCCGCCGACGCCGGTGTTTCCGGGGTGTTTCGTGTTGCCCGCGCGTTTCCGGGATCTCACCGTCCGGACACCCGCGCCCGGCTCCGGCCGCCCGCGGCCCGGCCCCGGACGTGCCGGGGCCCGGCAGCCGGATCGGCTGCCGGGCCCGGGCCCTGAGGGTGGGTCAGCTGGTCTGGACCGCGGTGTCGTCGATCACGAAGGAGGTCTGCAGCGAGGAGTCCTCGACCGCGTTGAACTTCACCGTGACGGTCTGGCCCGCGTAGGCCGACAGGTCGACGGTCTTCTGGGCGTAGCCGGTGGCGGCGTTGACGTTCGAGTACGTGGCGACCGAGGTGCCGTTGACGGTCACGGTCAGCTTGTCGTACGCGGTGCTGCCCGTCTCGGCGGTGTCGATGTGCAGCCAGTAGCTCAGGGTCGCCTTGCAGCCGGCCGGGATGGTGACGGTCTGCGAGATGCTGTCGGTGTGGGCGGAGCCGTAGCCGTCCATCCACGCCTTCCAGGTGCCGGAGTGCGCGGCCTGGGAGGAGGAGCTGTCGACGACGCCGGAGGTGGCGGTCCACGGGCTGGCGGAGCCGGTCTCGAAGCCGGGGTTGCCGAGCAGGTTGGTCGGGGTGCAGCCGCCGCCGCCACCGGAGGTGACGGTCCAGGTGAAGGAGGCGGTGCCGGTCTTGTTGGCGGCGTCCTTCGCGGTGACGGTCACGTTGTAGGTGCCGGCCGTGGTGGCGGTGCCGGTGATCTTGCCGGTGGAGGCGTTGATCGACAGGCCGGTGGGCAGGCCGGTGGCCGAGTAGCTGAGCGGCGCGGTGCCGCCGGTGGCCGCGATCTGCAGGTTGACCGTGCCGTTCAGCGCGGTCGACTGGTTGCCGGGGCTGGTGACGGTCGGGCCGCCGGTGTTGGGCAGCGAGCCGACGTTGACGGCCGCCCAGGCGGTCGCGGTGGCGTTGTACTCGGCCGAGTTGGCCCCGTACAGGTCGGTCGCGGCGGAGAGCATGCCGGCCCGGGCGCTGGCGTAGTTGGTGGTGGAGGTCCAGTAGGTGGTCAGCGCGCGGTACCAGATCGCGGCGGCCTTGTCCCGGCCGATGCCGGTGACGGTGATGCTGTTGGCGGTCGGCGAGTTGTAGCTGACGCCGTTGATCACCTTGGCGCCGCTGCCCTCGGACAGCAGGTAGAAGAGGTGGTTGCCGACGCCGGACGAGTAGTGCACGTCCAGGTTGCCGACGCCGCTGTACCAGGAGTCGGCCGAGGAGCCGTCCTTGGAGGGCTTGTCCATGTAGCGCAGCGGCGTGCCGTCGCCGTTGATGTTGATCAGCTCGCCGATCAGGTAGTCCGGGTTGTCCTTGGGCAGGTTCGCGTAGAACTCGACCATGGTGCCGAACACGTCCGAGGTGGACTCGTTCAGGCCGCCGGACTCGCCCGAGTAGTTCAGGCCGGCGGTGTTGGAGGTGACGCCGTGCGTCATCTCGTGGCCCGCGACGTCCAGTTCGGTCAGCGGGTGGGTGTTGGAGGCGCCGTCGCCGTAGGTCATGCAGAAGCAGGTGTCGTCCCAGAAGGCGTTGACGTAGTTGCTGCCGTAGTGGACCCGGCTGTACGCGCCGTTGCCGTCGTTGCGGATGCCGTTGCGGCCGAAGGTGTTCTTGTAGTAGTCCCAGGTCATCGAGACGCCGTAGTGGGCGTCGACGGCCGCGGACTCCTTGTTGGAGACGGTGCCGTCGCCCCAGCTGTCGGTCGACTTGGTGAACAGGGTGCCGTTGCCGCTGGTGCCGTTGTTCAGGTTGGTGGTGTACATGTTGCCGCGGGTCGGGTCCTTCATCTGGTACGTCGACCCGGACAGCGAGGTGCCGATGGTGACGTTGCCGACGAAGACGCCGTTGCCGGTGCCGGTCTGCACGCCCTCGACCTTCTGGATCACGTCGCCGGTGGTGGCGTCGGTGATCACGTGCAGCTTGCTCGGGGTGCCGTCCTCCTTGGTGCTGGAGACGACGGTCTCCCAGGCCAGCCGGGGGCTGTTGTCGGCGGCCCAGACCACCAGGCGGGGCGCGGTCTCCAGGGCGGAGCCGGCCTCGGCGGCGAGCGCGCTCGACTGGCCCTTGGCGGCGGCCAGCTTCGGGGTGGTGGACAGGCCGGTCAGCGAGGCCGTGGAGGCCCGGTCGACGCCCTTGGTGGTGCCGTTGGCGGCCTGGTGGACGACCAGGTCGCCACCGAGGACGGGGAGTCCGTTGTAGGTGCGCTCGTACCGGAAGTGCTGGGTGCCGTCGGCGTCCTTGAACGCGTCCTTCACGACCAGCTTCTCGGCGGAGCCCAGGCCCAGGTTCTGCGCGAACTGCGCGGAACGCGTGCCCGCGTCGGAGATCAGCTGGGCGTGCCCGGCGGCAGCCTGCTGGTCGGCGACCTGGGCACCGGCGGCGGGCGCGGCGGGGGCGGCCTGGGCCACCGCCACCGGGATCGCGGTGACCAGCAGGGCGGTGGTGGCGGCCAGGGCGGCCATGCTCACGCGGGCATGCGTGTAGCGAGACATGCGGGACTCCTTTACCGACCGTCGCGGGGTCACGAGCGGTGGAGAGAATCTGGCCGCGGTTGCGGCGCAGCGGGGGCCCCTTGCCGCCGGTTCGCGGCGCGGGGTGCGGTGCACGTGCGCGGTTCAGGGCTGCGGGCTGCCGGTGGCCTGGGGAGGGCTCCACCGGCGGGTGTTGGGGCTACCTGTCCGTCCGCAACCGGGGGAATCCTGGCAGCAAAGGCCGCACGAATGACAGATGCATGCCACCGAATGACCGATTAACGACCGCGCCACGACTTGGCCAACAGGTGTTCAACCGCCGCTCATGGTCCGGCATGTGGGACGCCGTCGAGGAGGTCTCCACCACTGTCCGGCCGCGAGGGGCGATTTTCGGCCAACACGGCAAGGGGCCCCACCCGGAGGTGAGGCCCCTGTTACCGCGGGGAAACCATCAGTTCTGGACGTACACCGCCACCGTCCGGCCCGGCACCGTGAAGGTGCCCGTGGCCGGGTCGAAGGCCGCCTGCTTCACCACCGGGTCGGCGCCCTTCGCCTGCACCCGGTGCAGCTCCTGGCGGGTGCCGCGGAGCCCCGCCACGGTCTGGGTCTGCGCGGTCGGCGTGGCGTTGAAGACCACCGTCAGGCCCTTCTCGGCGCCCTTGAGGCCGGTGCCGTCCAGGTGCATGGTGATCACGCCCGGGTTCTCCCCCGCGCTGCCGGACAGCGGGAAGGACAGCCGGCGCTGCACCTCCGCCGCGCTCGACAGCGCGAACAGCGGCGAGGACTGACGGATCCTCAGGAACTGCTGGTAGATCGCGGTCGAGCTGCCGGTCTCGTTGCAGCCCATCCGCAGCTTCGGGTCGGCCAGCAGTTGCTTGGCCCGGTCCCACATCGCCTTGTTGTCGGCGGCCATCGGCAGGCCGCGGCCCCAGCCGTTGCCCTGCTTGCAGTCCCAGCCGATCGCGTTGAACCAGTCGCCGGAGTCGAAGGAGTTGGCGTCCAGCGACTTGGAGCGCAGCAGGTCGCTGCCGGCCTGGGCGAAGCCCGGGCCCTGGCCCAGCGCGGTCAGCGACAGGCCGAGCGCCTGCATCCGGGCCCGGTCGGCGGGCGAGGTGCCCTGCGGCAGCTTGTAGGCCAGCGCGTCGTACAGGTCGGCGTTGTCGTGCGCGTCCAGGTACTCGACGGCCTCGCCGGGGTTGGCGGCGTAGCCGGTCGGCGCGCCGTTGTAGTCGACGCCGGCGCCGGTGACGGCCTTGCCGGTGGCGTCGGTGAACCGGTAGCCGGCCAGGTTGCCGGTCAGGCCGACCTTGATCTGGTCCATCTGGTGCAGCAGCCGGGCCTTCTGCTCGGCCGGGGTGCCGTTGTCCGCCGAGCCGTTCGGGTCGGTGAACAGGCCGGAGGCGAAACCCTGCTGCGGGGCCGAGGAGAGCATGAAGTTGCCGCCCCGCCCGGCGTCCCTGATCCGGTCGTTGAAGGTGGCGATGCCGGTTCCGGCCATGTTGGCCTGGGTGGCCTGGACGAACCGGGCGTCGTTGGCGACGGTGCCGAAGTTCCAGCCCTCGCCGTACAGGAAGACGTCCTTGCCGCTGACGCCGTCCTTCTCCGGGGTCAGCGCGCGCAGCGCGGACTGCACGTCCAGCATGGTCGACTTCGGGTCCAGGCCCATCAGGTCGAACCGGAAGCCGTCCACCCGGTACTGCTTGGCCCAGCCGACCACCGAGTCGACGACCAGCTTGTTCATCATGGCGTGCTCGGGCGCGGTGTCGGCGCAGCAGGAGTCGGTGGTGACCTTCCCGCTGTCGCTCAGCCGCTGGTAGTAGCCCGGGACCACCTTGTCCAGCACCGACCTGTCGTCCTGCCCGGCGGCCGCGGTGTGGTTGTAGACCACGTCGAGCACCACCCGCAGGCCCGCCTCGTGCATGGCCTGCACCATCTCGCGGAACTGCACGGTCCGCGCCGTGCCGTTCGGGTCGGTGGCGTAGGAGCCCTCGGGGACGTTGTAGTGCAGCGGGTCGTAGCCCCAGTTGTAGGCGTCGTCGGCCTGCACCGCGGCCACGCACTCCTGCTGCTTGTCCGAGTCCGCGGGCAGCGCGGCCAGGTCGCAGGCGGGGAGCTTCTGGTCGGCCCGGTTCTCCCGGATGGTGGCGATGTCGAAGGTCGGCAGCAGGTGGACGGTCGTCACCCCGGCCTTGGCCAGCTCCTTCAGGTGCTGCATGCCCGCGGACTTCGACTGCGTGAACGCCAGGTAGGTGCCGCGCTCGTCGGCGGGGACGGTGGCGTCGGACGCCGAGAAGTCCCGCACGTGCAGTTCCTGGATCTGCTGCTTCACCGCCGGGATCGCCTCCGGGCTGCGGTGCCGGTCCCAGCCCTTGGGCTTGGTCGCGTCGGCGGACAGGTCCGCCACCAGGCTGCGCTTCGAGTCGGTCGACAGCGCGGTCGAGTACGGGTCGGTGACGGTGTTCACCACGTTCTGCCCGACGCTGGGCGCCCAGACCTTCACCTGGTACAGGTAGTACTTGCCGTCCAGTTCCTCGGCGTCCTTCGTCAGCGACCAGACCCCGGACGCCTCGTCACGCTTCAGCGGGACGGTCCGCGGGCTGCCGCCGGTGGCCTTGTCGAACAGTTGCACCGACACCTCGGTCGCGGTCGGCGCCCAGAGCGAGAGCGTCACCTTGCGCCGGTCGCGGTCGAACCAGCCGTGGCCCTTCTGCACCGAGTACACCGGGCCGAGTTGGGCGGCGGCGGCCTTCGCCGCGTAGAGGTCGTCCAGGACGCCGGGGATCTGCACGCCGGTGGCGGCCAGCGCGGCGCCGTTGGGCAGGTGCTCGGTGAAGACCAGCTGGCTGCGGAGCGCGGCGGTGGTCCGGCCGGCGTCGCGCGGGTCGACGGTGAACGCCCGGTACCCGGCCAGGTGCGGGAACTTCGCCTTCTGCGCGTCGGTCAGCCCGGCGGCCGGGTTCAGCCGGAGCCAGTGGCCGGGCTTGGACAGCACGCCCTTGTCGACGGTCAGCCCGCCCGCGGGGTCGTAGATCAGCTGGGCGCTGGTGCCGCCCTTCAACTGGGCTTCCCCGGCACCGTAGTTGGCCGGAACCACGACGGTCTTCGCGTCGATCCACTGGGCCTTGGCCGAGCCCAGGTCGAGCTGCGAGGAGGTGCCGCCGGCCTGCGGCAGCAGGTGGCCCTCCTGGCCGCCGACGATCCAGATCTCCCGGCCGGAGGTGGCGAAGTCCAGCGACTGGTCCTGCGGCAGGTCCTTGTCGCCGCCGTTGTGGATGATGTAGCTGAGGCTGGTCGCGCCCGCGGCCAGCGGCACCTCGAAGACCGCGCCGAACGCGTCCTGCCGGGCCGGCATCAGCGGGTTGCCCCAGTCGGTGGGCGTCGCCGCGCCCGTCCAGTCGTGCAGGCCCCAGCCGGTGTAGTTCCCGTCGGCCCGCCGGTAGTGGATGACCGCCTTCCCGGCCGGCACCGGCTGCGCCCCGTCCGGGTTCGCGGTCCGGACGGCGGCGTCGCCCTCCTTGATCCACACCTCGCCGGTGGCGGAGATGTCGATGTGCCGGTCCTGGTCGACGTCCTTGGCGCCGTTCTTCTCCACCACGAACCCGACGTCGGACGCGCCGCCCTTCAACTTCACGTACGCGAACGCGCCGTAGGCGTCCCGCCCGACGAAGCCGTGCCCGTCCGGCCAGGTGGTCGCCTCGCCGTCGGCGATGTCGCCCCAGGTGTACAGGTTCCAGCCGTCGTAGTCGTTGTCCTTGCGCTGGTAGTGCACCACCGCGTAGGGCCGCGACACCGCGCTCGGCGCGGGGGTGGCGGGCTGCTGCCCGGTGGTGAACTGCCCGGTGGCGGAGGCCAGTCGGCCCGCCGAGTCCTCGACCACGGCCTTGAACCGCACCACCGTGCCGGGCGCGGCCCCGCCGAGGTCCTGGGTCACCTTGTCCACGCCGTTGTCGGCGGTGCCCAGGGTCTGCCACGGCCCGTTGCCGACCTGCGCGGCGAAGGTCACCCGGTGGAAGCCGCCGCCGGGCACGTTCGCGCCCAGCGCCACCGTGCCGTACGAGCCGTCGGCCGGCGCGCTGACGGTGATCGACGGGCCGTCAGCGGGCTTGGCCAGCTTGTGCGCCGCCTTCAGCACCACCGAGGACATCGCCGGGACGGTGACGGTCACCTTGCCGTCCGCGCCGCTGGTGAGCTTCCCGCCGATCCCGTACAGGCCGGTGAAGTCCATGCCCGCGGAGAAGGTGTCCAGCGCGACGGTCTTCGGCTCGGCGGCGTTGTTCACCGCCGCCAGGTACTCGACCTGCTCCTTGGCGTCGATCCGGGAGAACGCGTACACGCCCGGCCCGTCCGCCGCGTACCGCTCCACCTGCGCGCCGTCGGCCAGCGCCGGGTGGTCCTTGCGCAGCTTCGCCAGGCCCGCGATCCCCTGGTACAGGGCGCCGTCGGTGCCGTACCGGTCCTTCGACCCGGCCGTGCCGCCGATCACCGCGTCGGTGTTGTACGACGGGGTCTTCGAGGCGAACATGTCCTGCCGGGCGTCCTTGTCACCGCCCGCGCCGGTGAAGCCCTGCTCGTCGCCGTAGTACACCACCGGCTGACCGCGCGTCAGGAACTGCAGCTCGTTGGCCAGTCGGTCCTTCCGCAGCAGCGCCTCGTTCGACGCGCCCGGGTTGTCGCTCTGCAGGAACGACCCGAACCGGCCCATGTCGTGGTTGCCGAGGAAGGTCGGCAGCTCGTACGCGTCGGTGTCGGCCGTGGTGTACCGGTAGTCCTGCGCGTACAGCTCGGACAGCGCCTTCGCCGAGCCGTTCTGCGACACGTACTTCCGGGCCGCCTCCTGGAACGCGAAGTCCAGGGTGGCCTGCAGCTTGCCCTTGGTGACGTACGGGGAGGTGATCGCCGGGTCGCCCGAGTACACCTCGCCGAACATGAAGAACTTCTTGTTCCCCTGCTGCGCCGCGAACTGCTTGAGCGCGGGCGCCCACTGCTCCCAGAACGCCAGGTTGACGTGCTTCACGGTGTCGATCCGGAAGCCGTCGACGCCGGTGTCGGCCACCCACTTCTGGTAGATCTTCTCCATCCCCGCGACGACCTTGGGGTTCTGGGTGTCCAGGTCGTCCAGGCCGGAGAAGTCGCCCTCGGTCGCGGACTCGCCGACGAAGGTCGAGTTGCCCCGGTTGTGGTACAGCGACGGGTCGTTGAGCCAGGACGGCGTCTTGGCCGTCGCGCCCGCCGGGTCGCGGAACACCGGGGTGTAGGGGAAGGAGTCCTTGCCGATGCTCGGCCACTGCGCCCGGGCGTCGGCGACCGCGGTCTCGTCCACCGGGTTGCCGTCCGCGTCCAGGGTCGGGTAGGCGCCCTCGGAGCGGTAGTCGTACGTCTTCTCCGCGTAGTCGACGATGTCCGCGGTGTGGTTGGTGATGACGTCGAAGAAGACCTTGATGCCGCGCTTGTGCGCCTTGTCGATCAGCTCCTTGAGCTGCGCGTTGGTGCCGAAGTGCGGGTCGACCTGGGTGAAGTCGGTGATCCAGTAGCCGTGGTAGCCGGCCGAGGCGTCCGCACCCGCGCCCTGCACCGGCCGGTTCTTGAAGATCGGCGCCATCCAGATCGCGGTGGTGCCGAGGTCCTGGACGTAGTCCAGCTTGTCGATCAGGCCCTGCAGGTCGCCGCCGTGGTAGAAGCCCTTGTCGGCCGGGTCGAGGCCGTTGTCCAGCCGCCCGCCGGTGATGCCGCCGGTGTCGTTGCCGGTGTCGCCGTTGGCGAAGCGGTCCGGCAGCACGAAGTAGAACTGCTCCCTGGTCAGGTCGTGCCGGGCCGCGGTGGCCGCCAGCGCCTTGTCGGAGGGCGGGGCGGGCGGGGTCGCGGGCGCGGCCGCCGCCAGCGGGACGGCGCCCAGGGCGGCGGCGATCAGCGAGGCGGCCACCAGGACGGAGGCGCGTCCGGGGCGGCGGTAGGGGGTGGTGCGGCGCGGGGTTCGGGACTGGGCGTCGGCCACGGCTGGGCTCTCCCTAGGGGCGCTCGGGCAGGGGTGGGTGGCGTGGAACCTAGCGCCCTGCAAGATGTTTCAGCAAGATGCGCAAGCCGTTTCGGGCGCGAGTCGTACCGAGTCGTGACCTGGCCGCCCGAAACGCCCCGTTCGTTCGCCCGCCCGCCCCCCGATGCTTCGCCCGCGCACCGTGCGGGCACGAACCGGACCCCGGTTCGACCCCTGGTAACCCGCGGGCCACAATGGAGCGCATGCGCCCCGACGACCGCCCTGCCCCTACCCCCGTAGGGGGACGGCCGGTGAAGAATCCCCGACCACAGGATGAGCAGGCGACCACATCCGGTCTGGCAGACTCTTCGTCCATGGGGGAACCGACCGAGATCCAGACCGCCGGCGCCGACCGCGCCGACCGGACCGCCCGCGACGGTTCCGACCCGGGCACGGACCACACCGCCCGTACGCCCGGCGGAGCCACCCGCGCCGCCCGCTCCCGGAGCGCCGCGCTCCGCGGCCGCGTCCGCGAGCAGCGGCGCACACCGCGCCGCCCGCGCCTGGTCTTCGAGCTCGCCCTGATCGGCCTCAGCTACTGGCTGTACTCGCTGGTGCGCAACGCCGTCCCCGAGCAGGCCGCGATCGCCCAGAAGCACGCGAGCTGGGTCTGGGACTTCGAGCACGCCCTCGGCATCGCCGTCGAGCGCTCGATCAACCACGGCGTCAACTCGGTCACCTGGCTGATCGTCGGGATGAACTACTACTACGCGACGCTGCACTTCATCGTCACCATCGGCGTCCTGGTCTGGCTCTACCGCTCCCACCCCGGCCGGTACGCCGCCGCCCGCACCGTGCTCTTCGTCACCACCGGCATCGCCCTGGTCGGCTTCTACTGCTTCCCGCTGGCCCCGCCCCGCCTGATGCACGACGGCGGCTTCATCGACACCGTCTCGGTCCACCACACCTGGGGCTCGATGGCCTCCGGCGCCGGCGCGCAGGTCTCCAACCAGTTCGCCGCCATGCCGTCCATGCACATCGGCTGGTCGATGTGGTGCGGCCTGACGATCTTCTTCCTGGCCCGCCGCCCCTGGGTCCGCGCCCTCGGCCTGGCCTACCCCCTGGTCACCCTCAGCGTGATCATCTCCACCGCCAACCACTTCTGGCTGGACGCCGTCGGCGGCGAGATCTGCCTGGCCGTCGGCTTCCTCGCCGCCCGCCTGATCTACCACACCTGGACGTACCGCCTCCCCCGCCAACCCGGCGGCCCGGCCGAGCGGGAGCTCACCGTCCCCGTCCAGTGGGACACCAAGGTCAGCGCGTAGCGCGCGGGCGCGACGAACCGCGCGGAGCGGAGGGGCCCGCCCGGAAGCTCGCGGGACGGTGCGGCCTCCGTCCTGCGCGGCGGTCCTGCGGTGCGTGCTCGCCCGGCCGTGCAGGTCCCCGCCCCCGGTTCCGCGCCCGCGGCCTACTCGCCGCCGTAGAACAGCCGCTCCACCACCGCCCGGGCCCGGCGGGTGGTGCGCCGGTACTCGTCGACCAGCTCGCCCGAGTGCCCCACCCCGTAGCCGAGGTAGCGCGCCACGCCCGCGAGCTCCCGGGCGTCGCCGGGGAAGGAGTCGCCGGCCCGGCCGCGGACCAGCATGACCGCGGCCCGGACCCGGGAGGCCAGTACCCAGGCCGCGTCCAGCACCTCGGCGTCCTCCCGGTCGACCAGCCCGGCCGCCGCGGCGGCCGCCAGCGCGGCCCTGGTCCGGGTGGTGCGCAGCCCCGGCACCCGGTGGCCGTGCCGCAGCTGGATCAGCTGCACCGTCCACTCGACGTCCGCCAGCCCGCCGCGGCCGATCTTGGTGTGGGTGGTGGGGTCGGCGCCGCGCGGCAGCCGCTCGGCCTCGATCCGGGCCTTGATCCGGCGGATCTCCAGCAGGTCCCGCTCCGGGACGCCCTCCCCGGGGTACCGCAGCGGATCGACCAGCTGCCGGAACCGCTCCCCCAGCCCGGCGTCCCCGGCCATCGGCTCGGCCCGCAGCAGCGCCTGGCTCTCCCAGGCGTGCGACCAGCGCGCGTAGTAGGCGGCGTACGAGGCCAGGGTGCGCACCAGCGGGCCGTTGCGGCCCTCCGGCCGGAGGTCGGCGTCGACCTCCAGCGGGGGTTCCACCGAGGGCGCGGCCAGCTGGGTGCGCAGCTCGTGGATCACCTCCCGGGCGGCCTTCGCGGCCTCCTCGTCCAGCACGCCGAGCAGCGGCTCGTGGACGAACAGCACGTCCGCGTCCGAGCCGTAGCCGAGTTCGCGGCCGCCGAACCGGCCCATCCCGACGACCGCGATCCGGGTGGGCAGCTCACCGTTGCGGGCCTCCCAACCGTTGACGGCGGCCCGCAGCGCGCCCTGCAGGGCGGCGGCGGTGATCGCGGTCAGCGCCTCGCCCGCGGCGTCCAGCGCCTCGGCGGGGTCGTCGCCGAGCCGGCCGAGCACGTCGGCGGCGGCGGTCCGGAACAGCTCCCGGCGGCGGACGGACCGGACCGCGGCGATGCCCGCGGCGGAGCTGCCGGCCCGGCCGACGGCGGCCAGCACCTCCGCCTCCAGGGCGGCCCGGCCGCGCGGGACCAGCCCGTTCGGGTCACCGAGCATGGCGACCGCCTCGGGGGCGCGCAGCAGCAGGTCGGGGGCGAGCCGGCCGGCCGAGAGCACCCGGGCGAGCTGCTCGGCGGCCGCGCCCTCGTCCCGCAGCAGCCGCAGGTACCAGGGGGTGCGGCCGAGCGCGTCGGAGACCTGGCGGAAGTTCAGCAGCCCGGCGTCGGGGTCGGCGGAGTCGGCGAACCGGCCGAGCAGCACCGGCAGCAGGGTGCGCTGGATGGCGGCCTTCCGGCTGACCCCGGAGGCCAGCGCCGAGATGTGCCGCAGCGCGGCGGCCGGGTCGGCGAAGCCGAGCGCGGCCAGCCGCTGCTTGGCGGCCCCGGCGGAGAGCCCGGCGGCCCCGGCCCCGGTCACCCGCAGCTCGGCGACCGGGAGTTCGGCGACCGAGTCCAGCAGCGGCCGGTAGAACAGCCGCTCGTGCAGCCGGCGCACCTCGACGGCGTGCCGCTTCCACTCCCGCTGCAGGGCCGCGACCGGGTCGTCCTTGGTGTCGCCGCTGATCAGCGCGGACATGCTGCGGGCGAGCCGGCGCAGGTCGGCCGGGTCGGTGGGCATCAGGTGGGTGCGACGCAGCCGCTGCAGCTGGATGCGGTGTTCGAGGGTGCGCAGGAAGCGGTAGGCGGCGTCCAGCGAGGCGGCGTCGGCCCGGCCGACGTAGCCCCCGGCGCTGAGCGCGGCCAGCGCCTCCAGGGTGTTGCCGCTGCGCAGCGACTCGTCGGTGCGGCCGTGCACGAGCTGCAGCAGCTGGACGGCGAACTCGACGTCGCGCAGGCCGCCGGGGCCGAGCTTCAGCTGCCGGTCGACCTCGCCGGCCGGGATCGCGTCGACCACCCGGCGGCGCATCTGCTGCACGTCGGCGACGAAGTTCTCCCGGGCGGCGGCCTCCCACACCAGCGGGGCGATCGCCTCGGCGTAGGCGCGGCCGAGCTCGGCGTCGCCGGCGATCGGGCGGGCCTTCAGCAGGGCCTGGAACTCCCAGGTCTTGGCCCAGCGCCGGTAGTAGGCGAGGTGGCTGGCCAGGGTGCGCACCAGCGGGCCGTTGCGGCCCTCCGGGCGGAGGTTGGCGTCGACCGGCCAGATGGTGCCCTCGCCGGTGGTGTCCGAGCACAGCCGCATGGCGTGCGCGGCGAGCCGGGTGGCGGCCTGCACGGCCCGGTGCTCCTCGGCGCCCTCCCGGGCCTCGGCGACGAAGATCACGTCGACGTCCGAGACGTAGTTGAGCTCCCGGCCGCCGCACTTGCCCATCCCGACGACCGCGAGCCGGCAGGCCGCGGCGGCCTCCGGGTCCTGTTCGGCGGCGAGGTCGAGGGCGGTCTGCAGGGTGGCGCCGGCCAGGTCGGCGAGCTCGGCGGCGGCCTGCGGCAGGTCGGTGGTGCCGGACAGGTCGCGGGCGGCGATGGCGAGCAGGCAGCGCCGGTAGGCGACCCGCAGCGCGTCGGCCCGGTCGGCGTCCGGCTCCGAGCGGACCCGGCGGGCGAGTTCGCCGAGGAACTCGCCGCGGCCGGGGTGGATGTCGCGCACCTCGAACGCGACCAGCGCGTGCCAGTCCCGGGGGTGCCGGGCCAGGTGGTCGGCGAGCGCCCCGGACGCGCCGAGCACCCCGAGCAACCGGTCCCGCAGCGGCTTGGACGTCGTCAGCGTGTCACGCAGGGTGTGCCGCTCGTGCGGATCGAGCGCCTCCAGCAACCGGGCCAGCCCGAACAGCGCCTGGTCCGGATCGGCGGCCGCCCCGAGCGCGTCCAGCAGCACCGGATCGGCCGCGAGCCCGTGCAGCGCGGGCTCGTCCAACAACCGCACCGCCTGATCGGGATCGGAGAACCCCCGCCGCACCAGACGCGTCTCCAACCGACTGGTCCGACTCCCGGCCCGTTCCTCCACCGCTGCCCGCCTCCCGTCGCTCGCCCCCCTTGCCCCGAAGAGTACGTTCCCACCCGCCCCGCGCCCCGTCACCCCGCGCGCCCGGCCCCTCCACGGCGTGACGTTGCGCCGTCCGGGGCCGTTGACCACGGGGTGACCCCCTCCCGACTGCCCTCCCTGACCGGCCTGCGCTTCCTCGCCGCCCTGCTGGTCGTCTGCTACCACCTCTCCCGCCAGGTCGGACCGCTGCCGGTGCTCAGCCCGCTGGCCTGGTACGGGCGCTCGGGCGTGACGTTCTTCTTCGTGCTGTCCGGTTTCGTCCTGGCCTGGACGTACGCCGGCTCCCCCGTCCCGGCGCTGCGCTTCCAGCGCCGCCGCCTCGCCCGGATCTGGCCGCTGCACGCCCTGACCACCGGGGCCTCGCTGGCGGTGTACGCGGCGATCGGCGCGGCCGTGCCGGTCACGGCCGCCCTGTGGTCGCTGCCGCTGCTGCACCCGTGGGGGCGCGGCACCGTGATGGGCGGCAACCCGGCGGGCTGGTCGCTCGGCGACGAAGCCTGGTTCTACCTGCTGTTCCCGCTCCTGCTGCGCTGCCGCCCCGGGCTGCGCACGGCCGCCCTGTGCTGCGCCTCCGGCCCGCTGCTCTGGCTGGCGGGCTCCGCCGTCGCCGACCCCGGCCTGCGCAGCTGGCTCCTCGACTACCTGCCGCTGACCCGCACCCCGCAGTTCCTGCTCGGCGTCGCCCTCGGCCTGGCCCTCCGGCGCGCTCGGCTGCCCGCCCTGCCGCTGCTCCCGACCGCCCTCGCCGTCGCCGCCTTCCACCTGGCCCTGGTCCCGTGGCACCGCGCCGTCCCCGACACCCTCTGGTACGGCCCGTACAGCGCCTCCCAGCTCCTCTCCGCCCCGCTGTTCGCCGCCCTGATCACCGCCGCCGCCCAGGCCGACCTGCACGGCCGGGGCCTCCTGGGGCGCCCCGTCCTCGTCCGGCTCGGCGAGTGGTCCTTCGCCTGGTACCTGATCCACGAGATCGGCTTCCGCTGCTGGCTCCACCGCTACGGCCACCCCGCCCCCGGCCTCCCCACCGCCGCCGCCTGGCTCCTCCTCGCGGCCGGCTCCCTCCTCCTCGCGGCCGCCCTCCACCGCCGGGTCGAACGCCCCCTGGAACGCCTCCTGCGCGACCGCCCGCCGTCCGCGCGGGTGGCACCACCCCGACGCCCGTCACAGCCGCGGTCGAAGTCGTTGCGGTGACCCGGGAACCCGCGGGCCGCCGACGGCCCCCGGTTCCGGGCGTACAGCACCTTCGGCCGGCCCCACCGGAAACCCGTCCGCCCCACCGGCTCGGCCCCCGAAAACGACGGCGGCCCCGGTCGGGCTCAGCAGCTCGACCGGAGCCCGACGACCACTCGGAACTCCCCGCTACAGCACCTGGAGGACCTTGCGGAGCTCGAACGGGGTGACCTCGGAGCGGTACTCCTCCCACTCCTGGCGCTTGTTGCGGAGGAAGAAGTCGAAGACGTGCTCGCCGAGGGTTTCGGCGACGAGTTCGCTGCGCTGCATGAGGTCGATGGCTTCGCCGAGGTTCTGGGGCATGGGCTGGATGCCGAGGGCGCGGCGTTCGGCGTCGGTGAGGGCCCAGACGTCGTCGTCGGCGCCGGGGGGGAGTTCGAGGTTGTCCTCGATGCCCTTGAGGCCGGCGGCGAGGGTGACGGCGTAGGCGAGGTAGGGGTTGCAGCCGGTGTCGAGGGAGCGGATCTCGATCCGGGTGGAGCCCTGCTTGCCGGGCTTGTACATGGGGACGCGGATCAGGGCGGAGCGGTTGTTGTGGCCCCAGCAGATGTAGGAGGGGGCTTCGCCGCCGGCGCCGGCGGTGCGCTGGGAGCCGCCCCAGATGCGCTTGTAGGAGTTGACCCACTGGTTGGTGACGGCGGCGGTCTCGGCGGCGTACTTGAGCAGGCCGGCGATGAAGGAGCGGCCGACCTTGGAGAGCTGGTACTCGGCGCCGGACTCGTGGAACGCGTTGCGGTCGCCCTCGAACAGCGAGACGTGGGTGTGCATGCCGGAGCCGGGGAAGTTGGAGAACGGCTTCGGCATGAAGGAGGCGTGGACGCCCTGTTCGAGCGCGACCTCCTTCATGACCAGGCGGAAGGTCATGATGTTGTCGGCGGTGGAGAGGGCGTCGGCGTAGCGGAGGTCGATCTCCTGCTGGCCGGGCGCGCCCTCGTGGTGGCTGAACTCGACCGAGATGCCCATGGATTCGAGCATGGTGATGGCCTGGCGGCGGAAGTCGTGGCCGATGCCGCGGGGCGTGTGGTCGAAGTAGCCGGACTGGTCGGCGGGGGTCGGCGGGGTGCCGTCCGAGGGGAGGTCCTTGAGCAGGAAGAACTCGATCTCGGGGTGGGTGTAGAAGGTGAAGCCCTGCGCGGAGGCCTTCTCCAGGGTGCGCTTGAGGACGTAGCGCGGGTCCGCGTAGGAGGGGGAGCCGTCGGGCATCAGGATGTCGCAGAACATCCGGGCGGTGCCGGGGGTCTCGGAGCGCCACGGCAGTATCTGGAAGGTGGTCGGGTCCGGCTTGGCGATCATGTCGGACTCGTAGACCCGGGCGAAGCCCTCGATCGCGGAGCCGTCGAAGCCGATGCCTTCCTCGAAGGCCTGTTCCAGTTCGGCCGGGGCCACCGCCACCGACTTGAGGAACCCGAGGACGTCGGTGAACCACAGTCGGACGAACCGGATGTCACGCTCTTCCAGCGTGCGAAGCACGAACTCCTGCTGCTTGCCCATGGGGACAGTCTCACCTCTGCTCTTTACGCCCGTGTTACGCCGCCCGCACCGGCCGGCCCGGCCCGGTGAGCACTTCGACCGGGCCGCGTGGCCCCATCATGGCCGATCTCCGTCCGGTTGCCGACCCCGGACCTCGCCGGACCCCGCCGGACGGACCGTCATCGGGCCGCCACCGGGCCGCCACCCGGCTCTCGGGGGGCACCCCCCGCGACATAGCGTCAGTTAGACGATTACACTCGGGGGCATGCCGAATCTGCGTCTCGCCCTGTGCCAGATCGACCCCTGGGTCGGTGACCTCGCCCGCAACAGCGAGGAGGTGCTGCGCTGGTCCAAGCGGGCCGCCGAGTCCGGCGCGGACCTGATCGCGTTCCCCGAGATGGTGCTCACCGGCTACCCGGTCGAGGACCTCGCCTTCCGCGGCTCGTTCGTCGAGTCCTCCCGGCAGACCCTGGTCGAACTGGCCGCGAAGCTGGCCGCCGAGGGCCTGGGCGACGTCCCGGTGCTGGTCGGCTACCTGGGCCGGGCCGAGCCGGGGACGAAGCACGCGGGCAAGCCGCAGAACTGCGCGGCGGTGCTGCGCGGCGGCGAGGTGGTGACCAGGTTCGCCAAGCACTTCCTGCCGAACTACGGCGTGTTCGACGAGTACCGCTACTTCGTGCCGGGCGACCAGCTGACGGTGCTGCGGCTGCACGGCGTGGACGTCGCGCTGGCGATCTGCGAGGACATCTGGCAGGAGGGCGGCCGGGTCGCCGCCACCGCCCAGGTCGGGGCGGGGCTGCTGCTGTCGGTCAACGGCTCGCCGTACGAGCGCGACAAGGACGACGTCCGGCTGGAGCTGGTGAAGCGCCGCGCCGCCGAGGCCGGCTGCCCGCTGGTGTACCTGAACATGGTCGGCGCGCAGGACGAGCTGGTCTTCGACGGCGAGTCGATGGTGGTCACCGAAACGGGTGAACTACTGTCCCGCGGGCCGCAGTTCGCGGAGGCGCTGCTGGTCGTCGACCTGGACCTGCCGGCCGCGGAGGAGGACGGGCTGCCGGACGGCGCCGTGCTCGCCGACGGCCTGCGGCTGACCCGGGTCGACCTGGGCGGTGCCCCGAAGGAGCGGGCGGAGCCGATCGTCCCGGAGGTCGCCGAGCGGCTCGACGACGAGGCCGAGGTGTACGCGGCGCTGGTCGAGGGCACCCGGGCGTACGTCCGCAAGAACGGCCTGCGCTCGGTGCTGATCGGCCTGTCCGGCGGCATCGACTCGGCGCTGGTGGCGGCGATCGCGGTGGACGCGATCGGCGCGGAGCACGTGTACGGCGTCTCGATGCCGTCCCGGTACTCCTCGCAGCACTCCCGGGACGACGCGGCCGAGCTGGCCCGCCGCACCGGCCTGCACTTCCGCACCGTGTCGATCGCCCCGATGTTCGACGCCTACATGGGCGCCACCGAGCTGACCGGCCTGGCCGAGGAGAACCTGCAGTCCCGGCTGCGCGGCACCCTGCTGATGGCGATCTCCAACCAGGAGGGGCAGATCGTCCTGGCGCCCGGCAACAAGAGCGAGCTGGCGGTCGGCTACTCGACGCTGTACGGCGACTCGGTGGGCGCGTACGGGCCGATCAAGGACGTCTACAAGACGCTGGTCTTCAAGCTGGCGCGCTGGCGCAACGCGCAGGCCGAGGCCCGCGGCGAGGTGCCGCCGATCCCGGAGAACACCATCTCCAAGCCGCCGTCCGCCGAGCTGCGGCCGGACCAGGTGGACACCGACTCGCTGCCCGACTACGACCTGCTGGACGCCGTCCTGGCCAGGTACGTGGAGGGCGACGAGGGCCGGGACGCGATCGTCGCGGCCGGCTACCCGGCCGAGGTGGTGGACCGGGTGGTGCGGCTGGTCGACACCGCCGAGTACAAGCGCCGGCAGTACCCGCCGGGCCCGAAGGTCTCGCCGAAGAACTTCGGCCGCGACCGCCGGCTGCCGATCACCAACCGGTGGCGGCGCGGCTGACGGACCGGCCGCCGACGGGCCGGACGCCGGTCAGTAGCGGTAGTCGGCGGCCACCGCGCGGTGGTCGCTGGCGTCCGCCGGCAGGGTGCGCGAGTCGGTGGGGGTCAGCCCCTTGCTGAGGATCTGGTCGATCCTGGCCAGCGGGAACGCGGCCGGCCAGGAGAAGCCGAAGCCGTCGCCGGCCGCGCCCTGCGCGGAGCGCATCTGCGAGGTGATCGGGGCCAGGCTGCGGTCGTTCATGGTGCCGTTGAGGTCGCCGAGCAGCAGCACCCTGCCCAGCGGCTCGTGCGCGATGGCGTCGCCGAGCAGCCGGGCGCTGACGTCCCGCCGGCCGGCGGTGAAGCCGGTGTCGAAGGTGACCCGGACCGAGGGCAGGTGGGCGACGTACACCGCGACCGGGCCCTTCGGGGTGGTGACCTCGGCGCGGAACGCCCTGGTCCAGCCCATCCTGATGTCGACCACCGAGACCCCGTCGATGGGGTAGGTCGACCAGAGGCCGACGGTGCCCTCGACCGCGTGGTACGGGTAGGCCGCGGCCAGGCCCGCGCTGTACGTCCGGGCGGCGTCGGCGGACACCTCCTCCAGGGCGACGATCTGCGCGCCCGAGGCGGTCAGCATCCGGACGGTGCCCTGCGGGTCGTCGTTGGCGGCGGCCACGTTGTGGGTGAGCACGGTGAAGTCGCCGGGGCCGCTGCTCTTGTCGACCAGCAGCGCGCCGAACAGGTTCAGCCAGACCGCGGCGGGCAGCAGCGCGGCGAGCACCGCGATCCCGGCCCGCCGCCGGAGCGCGAGGGCCAGCAGTACCGGGACGGCCAGGCCCAGCCAGGGCAGGAAGGTCTCCAGCAGGCTGCCCAGGTTGCCGACGCCGTTGGGCACCTGGGCGTGGCACACCAGCAGCAGGGTGAGCAGCAGGCCGAGCACGGTGAGCACCCGACCGCGCCGCCAGGAGAACCAGCGGCGCGCCGCGCCCCGGCCGTCCCCGGTCCGCTCGTCCGCCAGTACCACCGGGCCGTCCGCCCGCACCATGCCCGCTCCTCGCCGCCGTACCCGGTCGGCTGCCGCCGACCCCGTCCCCGACCTGCTCCGATCCGATTCTCGGCTCAGCCTATGACGGGATGGACGCGACAAACCGCCCGCGGAGTTCCCGCCCTGGGCCGGACGGGGAGCCCGCAGGACGGCTCGGCCTAGTTGCGGGCCCGGTCGGCGGCGATGCCCTGGAGCGCGGCGTCGACCATCTGCCGGGGCAGGTCGGGGTCGTCCAGCGGCGCGTCGTCCCACAGCACGGTGCGGACCAGGATCGGCCCGATCAGCAGCTCGCAGAGCAGCTCGACGTCCACGTCGGCGCGGAGTTCGCCCGCCGCGACGCCGCGCCGGACGATCTCGCGGATCATCGCGCGGCGCGGGTGGACCACTCGTTCGTGGTAGACCTGCTTGAGTTCCGGCCAGGTGTTCATCTGCCCCAGCGCGGACTTGACGACCCATCGGGTGCGCTTGATCAGGCCGCGGCGGCGCATGTAGTCGACCGCGTTGATCAGGTCGTCCCGGTAGGTCGGTCCGGCCGGCGGGGGCATCGGCTCCTCCAGCCGGGCCACCACGTCGACCAGCAGGGCCTCCTTGTTGGGCCAGCGCCGGTAGATGGTGGCCTTGCCGACGCCCGCCTCGGCGGCGATCCGCTCGATCGACAGCTCGGACAGGCCGAGGCCGTCCTCCATCAGCTTCTCGACCGCGCCGTAGATCGCCTGCTCGGCGGCCTCGCTGCGCGGGCGGCCCCGCCGCGGAGCGTCCTGCTCCGCGGCGGGGCCGTGGCACGGCCGGAGGGGGGTGTCGGCGCTCGTCATGGCCCCATTCTCCACCTCGGCCACCGCCTTCCGGATCACACCTTGGCGGGGTTCGCGCCGGCGTCGGCCAGGCCCGGGGCGCCCGCCCCGGGGCTGCCGGGGGCACCGGGGCCGCCCGGGCCGCCGGGCGCGGCGACCTTGCCGGGCAGCAGGAGCAGGGCCAGCACCGCGCCCAGCACGGTGACGCCGGCCGAGACGCCGGAGACCACGTGCATGGCGGTGATGAAGGCGTCCTTGGCCGGGTCGACCAGGCCGGGCAGGTGCAGCTTCTCGGCCACCCCGAGGGTGGACTCGATCGACTCGCCCGCCCGGTCCCGGACCGGGGCCGGGACGGTGGACAGGTGGTCCTCCATGCCGTTGCGGTAGACCGTGGACAGCAGCGCGCCGAGCACCGCGATGCCGAGCGAGCCGCCGACCTGGCGGAAGGTGTTGTTCAGCGCGGAGCCCGCGCCGGCCTTCTCGCGCGGCAGCGCGCCCATGATGGCGACCGTCACCGGCGGCATCACGTGCGCCATGCCGGTGCCCATCACGAAGCCGAGCACGATCAGCAGCCAGATCGGGCTGGTCGCGGTGAGGAAGGCGTAGCCGAGGAAGCCGAGGGTGACCAGCAGCATGCCGCCGGCGCAGGTCAGCCGGACGCCGATCCGGTCGACCACCAGCCGGGCCCGCGGGGCGAAGAGCAGCTGGGCGACGGCCAGCGGCAGCATCAGCTCGCCGGCCTGCAGGGCGCTGTAGCCGCGCACGCTCTGGATGTAGAAGACGCCGAAGAAGGAGACGCCCATCAGCGCGAAGAACACGATGCCGACCACGCCGATGGAGGCGGAGAACACCTTGTTGCGGAACCAGGTGACGTCCAGCGCGGGGTGGCTGGTGCGCTTCTCGAACAGCACGAAGGCGACCAGCGCGAGCACGCCGACCAGGGTCGGCACCCAGGCCTGCGGGTCGGCGAAGTCGGCCAGCTCGCCGCCCTTGATGATGCCGTAGATCAGCGCCACCAGGCCGACGATGGAGAGCAGCACGCCGACCGGGTCGAGCCGGCCCGGGTTGGGGTCCTTGGAGTTCGGGACCAGCCAGCCCATCAGGCCGAGCGCGGCCACCACGATCGGGACGTTGACCAGGAAGACCGAGCCCCACCAGAAGTGCTCGATCAGCAGGCCGCCGGTGATCGGGCCGATCGCGATGGCCAGGCCGACGGCGCCGGCCCAGATGCCGATCGCCTTGGGCTGCTCGGAGCGCTCGAAGACGTTCATGATGATGGCCAGCGTGGCGGGCATCACGAAGGCGCCGCCGAGGCCCATCACGGCGCGGAAGGCGATCAGTTCGCCGGGGCTGCCGGCGAACGCGGAGAGCAGCGAGCCGAGGCCGAAGACCAGCATGCCGGCCAGCAGCGTCCACTTGCGGCCGAACCGGTCGCCGAGCAGGCCGGCGGTGAACAGCAGGCCGGCGAAGACCAGGGTGTACGAGTTGATCGCCCATTCCAGGTCGCTCTGGCTCGCGCCGAGGCCCACCGGGGCGGGGGTGGCGATGGTCTTCATCGCCACGTTGAGGATCGAGTTGTCGAGGACGACGACGAGCAGGGCGAGCACCAGGGTGCCCAGGATCCACCAGCGTCGGCGGTGCACGGACTCCGGCACCCGGGGGGCCTGGAGGGAGGGCGAGGTCATGGGGACAGCCTAGCCCCCTTTTCGATACGAGACGGTTCCGTATCGTAACGGTACGAGCAAGGATCGGCAAAGACCTCCCCAAGGACTCGCCCGACCCGGCGGACCCCCGGACGGCGCCCGGCTCCCGACGCGCGTCCCCGCACGCGTCCCCGCACGCGTCTTTGCGCGCGGCCCGCGGCGTGCAAGCATGGAGCCAGATCCGGGGACGCCGCACGGCGCCACGAGACGACACACACCAGGAGTCTGTTCGATGAACGCCTCTCCGCTTCAGCCTGCCCAGCCGCAGGACGCGCCCGCCCAGGCCCTCTACGGCGGGGTCACCAACCGCCGGGTGACGGTCCGGGACCTCGCCAAGGCCAAGCGCCAGGGCGAACGCTGGGCGATGCTCACCGCCTACGACGCGCTCACCGCCGGGGTCTTCGACGAGGCCGGCATCCCCGTCCTGCTGGTCGGCGACTCGGCCGGCAACTGCCACCTCGGCTACGAGACCACCGTGCCGGTGACCATGGACCAGATGGTGATGCTCTCCGCCGCCGTGGTCCGCGGCACCAGGCGCGCCCTGGTGGTGGCCGACCTGCCGTTCGGCTCGTACCAGGAGTCCCCGGCCCAGGCCATGCACAACGCCGCCCGGCTGATGAAGGAGGCCGGCGTCCAGGCCGTCAAGCTGGAGGGCGGCGAGCGCAGCGCCCGCACCATCGAGCTGCTGGTCGAGGCCGGCATCCCGGTGATGGCGCACATCGGCCTCACCCCGCAGTCCGTGCACGCCTTCGGCGGCTACCCCGTCCAGGGCCGCGGCGACGAGGCCGCCCACCAGCTGCTGCGCGACGCCAAGGCGGTCCAGCAGGCCGGCGCCTTCGCCGTCGTGCTGGAGGCCGTCCCCGCCGAGCTGGCCGCCCAGGTCACCGAGCACTCCGCGATCCCCACCGTCGGCATCGGCGGCGGCAACGGCACCGACGCCCAGGTGCTGGTCTGGACCGACTTCGCGGGCATGACGGCCGGCCGGGTGCCGAAGTTCGTCAAGCAGTACGCGAACCTGCGCGCCACCCTGGCGCAGGCCGCCACCGCGTTCGCCGCCGACGTCCGCGACGGCTCGTTCCCCGGCCCGGAGCACAGCTTCGAGTAGCCGCCGCCGGCCCGCTGTCACCGCCGTCACCGCCCCGCCCGGGGCTGACAGCGGCGTGACAGCGGGCTGACAGCCGGGCCCGGCACGGTGTCCCCATGACACGAATCGAGCGGAACGCCGTGGAGGTCCACGGCATCGTGAAGCACTACGGGGAGACCAAGGCCCTCGACGGCGTCGACCTGACGGTCCGCGAGGGGACGGTGCTGGGGCTGCTCGGCCCGAACGGGGCCGGCAAGACCACCCTGGTCCGGGTCCTGTCCACCCTGATCAAGCCGGACGCGGGCTCCGCCTTCGTCGGCGGCTACGACGTGCTGCGCCAGCCCAAGCAGCTGCGCCGCACCATCGGCCTGACCGGCCAGTACGCCTCGGTGGACGAACTGCTGTCCGGCTACGAGAACCTGTACCTGATCGGCCGCCTGCTGGACCTGTCCGCCAAGGAGGCCAAGGCCCGCGCCGCCGAGCTGCTGGAGCGCTTCTCGCTCACCGACGCGGCCCGGCGCCCCGCCAAGGGCTACTCCGGCGGCATGCGCCGCCGCCTCGACCTGGCGGCCTCGATGATCGGCCGCCCCAAGGTGCTCTACCTGGACGAGCCCACCACCGGCCTGGACCCGCGCACCCGCAACGAGGTCTGGGACGAGGTGCAGCGGATGGTCGGCGAGGGCTCGACGGTGCTGCTGACCACCCAGTACATGGAGGAGGCGGAGCAGCTCGCCGACGCGCTGACCGTCATCGACAAGGGCCGGGTGATCGCCAACGGCGGCATCCAGGAGCTGAAGACCCGGGTCGGCGGGCAGAGCCTGCAGGTCCGCCCGCAGGACCCGGCGGACCTCCCGGAGATGGTGCGGGCGCTGCGCGCGGCCGGGATCGCCGCCACCACCTCCCCCGAGACCGAGCTGCTCTCGGTCCACCTGACCGACGACGCCCAACTGACCGCCGTGATCGGGGTGCTGGGCGCCCGCGGCTTCGGCGTGGCCGGCATCGACACCGTGCTGCCCAGCCTGGACGAGGTCTTCCTGACCATCACCGCCAAGTCCGCCGTCCCCGCCCCCGCCCGCGCCAAGGAGCCGGTCGCATGAGTGAGCGAAGCGAACGAATCATCAAGAGGCGCGTATGGGCGAATGCCCCTGCCGAGCGAAGCGAGGCGGGCGCATGAGTACCGCAACCCTCACCGCGGCCCCCGCGGCCCCCGCCGACGACACCCGGATCGGGCTGCGCGCCAACCTGCGCCACCTGGGCGCGCTGACCCGCCGGAACCTGATGCGGATCAAGGCCGACCCGGAGTCGATGCTGGACGCGCTGCTGGTCCCGGTCATCATGATCGTGCTGTTCGTGTACGTGTTCGGCGGCGCGATGGCCACCGACCAGCACACCTACATGCAGTACATGGTGCCCGGCCTGCTCGGCACCACCGGCCTGAACCTGGCGATGGCGCTGGGCACCGGCCTGAACACGGACTTCCAGACCGGCGTGATGGACCGCTTCCGCACCCTGCCGATCGGGCGCTCCGCGGTGCTGCTGTCGAAGATGATCGCCGAGACGCTGCGGGTGGTCGTCGCCTTCGTGGTGCTGATCGGCTTCTCGATGGTCCTCGGCATGGACATCACCGGCGGGCCGCTGAAGCTGCTGGCCGCGGTCGGCCTGTCGCTGGTGTTCGGCGCCTCGCTGATGTGGGTGTCGATGCTGCTGGGCATGTCGCTGCGGAGCGCCCAGGCGGTGCAGGGCATGTCGATGCTGGTGATGATGCCGCTGCAGTTCGGCAGCTCGATCTTCGCCAACCCGAGCACCATGCCGGGCTGGCTGCAGGCCTTCACCAAGCACAACCCGCTGTCGGCGCTGGCCGACGCCTGCCGGGCGCTGATCAACGACCAGCCGGTGGGCAACTCGGTGGTGACGGTGCTGATCTGGTCGGCCGCCATCACCGTGGTGACCGCGCCGCTGGCGGTGGCCCGCTTCCGCAAGCGCACCTGACGGTGCGCCGGCCGGCGGACCGTCAGCCGGGGAGGGGGTCGAACGAACCCGGATCGTTCATCAGGGCGGACGCCTCGCGCATCGTGAGGCGTCCGCCCCGTGCGTACGCGGCCGCGTACGCGTCGGGGCCGAGCAGTCCGCGGGCCAGCCCGGTGCAGCGCTCGTACTCGGCGCGCTCCATGAACGAGCCCGGGGTGCCGCTGATCCCGTGGTGGGCGCCGAGCAGCTCGGCCGCCCGGCGGGCCGCGGCGGGCTCGTCGTGGGCCCGGGCGTACTCCAGCAGGGTTCCGGCGATCGGGGTCATCAGCATCATCGCCATGTGCTCGACGAAGATGGTCGCGCCGCCCTCGACCTCGGTCATCGCGCGCCGCCCCGCGCGCATCAGCTCCAGGCCGGCCCGGGGTTCGCCGGAGCGGGCCAGCACCCAGCCCCTGATGCAGGTGACGATGCCGCCGAAGACCGAGGGGACCGGGCCGCGCCCGGCCGGTTCGGCGGGCAGCTCGTCCAGCAGGGCGAGGGCCCGGGCATGGTCGCCGCGCCGGACCGCCAGGTTGCAGAGCACCAGCCGCCCGTACAGCCGGGCGCCCTCGGCGTCGGTGCTGCCGGACGAGGAGGCCGCGACCGCCTCGCGGACCATCCGCTCGCCGGCCTCCGGGTCGCGCTCGGCCAGCACCTCGCCGAGCCGGGCCCGCAGCATCGGGACCTCCTGGTGCGCGCCGAGCTGCACGGAGAGCTCGATGGCCTGCCGGAAGGCCGCCTCGGCCTGGTCGGCGTCGCCGGACTTGGTGGCGTTCTCGGCCTTGCCGGAGAGCGCGTCGGACATGCCCCAGCGGTCGCCCAGCGCGGTGTAGAGGGCGAGCGCCTCCTCGCTGTCGGCGACCGCCTGGTCCAGGGCGCCGGCCAGGTCGTTCAGCAGCCGGGCGCGCAGCTGCAGAGCGAAGGCCAGGTCGAGCGGCCCGCCGTGCACCCGGGCGCCGGCCACCGCGTCGTCCATCACCTCGCGGGTGCGCCGCATCTCGCCGGTCAGGAAGACGGTGAACACCCGGCTGAGGACCGGCTGCCGGTAGGACTGCGGCAGCTCCGGCGTGTAGGTCTCCAGGATGCGCCGGGCGGTGGTCAGCGCCCCGGTGTCGTGCAGCAGGCTCATGTCGCCGGAGAACTGGCCGATCAGCCGGTGCAGGCCGAGCTGGCGGCGGGCCTCGTCGAGCTGCTCGGGCGGCAGCGGGAACGGCACCTCCAGCGGGCCGCGGTCCAGCGGGACCGGCGGCGGCGCGTCCTCGGCGTACGGGTCGGGGCCGAGCCCGGCCACCGCCGCGTACCAGGCGTTGGACTCGGCCCGGTAGTCGCGCAGCATCCAGTAGCCGGACATCGACAGCACCAGCACCAGGGCGTCCTGCTCGCGGCCGGTGTCGACGGCCCGGCGCAGCGCGGCCCGGACGTTCTCCTGCTCGCGGTCCAGCCGGGCGAGTTCGTCCAGCTGCCCGGGGCCGTGCAGGTTCAGGTTGGCGGTGCGGGCCAGCTCCCGGTAGTACCGGGTGTGCCGGTGGCCGATCCCGGTCTCGGCGGCCTCGGCGAGGCGTTCGGCGGCGTACTCGTGGATGGTCTCCAGCATCCAGTACCGGGGCTGCTCGCCCAGGCCGGCCACCAGCAGGGACTTGTCGACCAGCGAGAGCAGCAGGTCGGCGACCTCGGCGCGGGGCACCGGCCCGTCGTCGGCGAGGACCTGCTCGGCGGCCTCCAGGGTGCAGCCGCCGGCGAACACCGACAGGCGGCGCAGCACGGCGCGCTCGCGCGGGCCGAGCAGCTCCCAGGACCAGTCGACCACGGCGCGCAGGGTCTGCTGGCGCGGCAGCAGCGTCCGCGAGCCGGCCGTGAGCAGGGCGAACCGGGAGTCCAGCCGGTCGGCGAGCTGGCGCGGCGTCAGGCCGCGGAGCCGGGCGGCGGCGAGTTCGATGGCCAGCGGCAGGCCGTCCAGGCGGCGGCACAGTTCGGCGCAGGCCGCCGGGTCCTGGTCGGTGCGGAAGCCGGGGCGGGCGGCGGCGCCGCGCTCGGCGAGCAGCCGCAGCGCGGCCGGGTCGGGCAGCGGCTCGACCGGCAGCACCGCCTCGCCGGGCACGCCGAGCGGTTCGCGGCTGGTGGCCAGCACGGTGACGCCCGGGCAGTCGGCGAGCAGCCGGTCGGCGAGGTCGGCGGCGGCCTGGATGACGTGCTCGCAGTTGTCGAGCAGCAGCAGGACGCGGCGCCGGCCGAGGTGGTCGACCAGCCGGGACACCGGGTCCTTGCGGCCGCCCTCCAGCGCCTCGGCGACGCTGCCGGTGCCGGTGTGCAGCACGGTCTCCCGGAGGCCGAGCGCGGAGGCCACCGCGTCGGGGACGGCCGCCGGGTCCTCCAGCGGGGCGAGTTCGATCTGCCAGACCCCGCCGGGCCAGCGCGCGGCGTCCTGCTCGCGGCGGCCGGCCTCGACCGACAGCCGGGTCTTGCCGGAGCCGCCGGGGCCGGTCAGCGTGGTCAGCCGACTCTCCGTCAACGCGCCAGCCACGGTGGCGAGTTCGCTGTCGCGGCCGACGAAGCTGGTCCGGCCGGGGCGGAGGTTGCCGTCGGTCGGGGCGGCGGACCGGGCCGGGGGCACCGCCGGGGCGGGGCCGGGCGCGGGCACGGCGGGCGCGGACACAGCGGGCACGGCGGGCGCGGACACAGCGGGCACGGGTGCGGCGGGCACGGGTGCGGAGGTCAGCAACTCCTGGTGCAGGGCGCGCAGTTCGGGACCCGGGTCGGCTCCCAGCTGCTCGGCCAGGGTGCGCCGGATCTCCTCGTAGCCGTTCAGCGCCTCGGCGGTCCGGCCGGCCGCCCGCAGCGCCCGCAGCCGCAGCGCCTGGAGCTGCTCGTCCAGCGGGTGCTCGCGGCACAGCCCGGCGAGTTCGGCGGTGACCTCGGCGGCCCGGCCGAGGGCGAGTTCGGCGGTCAGCCGGTGCCGGCGGGCCTCGGCGTGCCGGCTCTCCAGCCGGGCGGCGGGGCCGGTCCGGTCCGGCAGGTCGGCGAGCGCCGGGCCGCGCCACAGCGCGAGCGCGCCGGCCAGCTGCTCGGCGGCGGTGCCGGGGTCGCCGGCCGCCAGTGCCCGGGCGCCCTCGGCGGCCAGCCGCCGGAACTCGGCGACGTCGGTGCGCGGGGCGGTCAGCCAGTACCCGGCCGGGCCGGAGCCGATCTCGGCCCGGCCGACGGTCCGGCGGAGCCGGCCGACCAGGGTCTGCAGCGCGGCGGCGGCGTCCTGCGGCGGCTCGTCCGCCCACACCTCGTCGACGAGCAGCTCGGCCGGGACCGGCCGCCCCTCGCGCAGCGCCAGCGCGGCCAGCAGGGCGCGCAGCCGGGCGCCGCCCAGCGCGACCTGGGTCCCGTCGTCGTGGTGGGCCGTGGTGGTGCCGAGGATGCCGTAGTGCACCCGCCCATTCTGCGGGACGCGCCGGGCGGGCCGTGCCCACCCGTGCGGAACGCCCGGTCGGTCCCGTACGTTCATCCGGGGCCGCTTGTCCGCCGCACCCCGCGGGCGGCATGATCGACGCCTGCCCCGCCCCTCCCACCTTCCCGGAGCCCCAGCCCCATGACCTTCGCCACCACCGACCGGCGCAGCGCGGAGAACCAGGTCAGCCCGATCTTCCTGGTGCTGGCCGCCGCTTTCGTCGCCGCCGGCTTCGCCCTGGGCTCCGGCTGGGGCAACGACCGGGTCGGCGTCTTCCTGTTCGTGGTCGCGGGCTGGATGGTCTCGCTCTGCCTGCACGAGTTCGCGCACGCCCGCACCGCGCTGGCGGGCGGCGACATCACGATCGGCTCCAAGGGCTACCTGACCCTGAACCCGCTCAAGTACGGGCACGTGCTGCTGAGCTTCGTGCTGCCGGTGATCTTCGTGATCATGGGCGGCATCGGCCTGCCCGGCGGCGCGGTCTACATCGAGCGGGACCGGATCTCCGGCCGCCTCAAGCACAGCCTGATCTCGGCGGCCGGTCCGCTGGTGAACGTGGTGTTCGCGGTGGTGCTGCTGGTGCTGGTCGGCGGCGGCTGGTTCGAGAACCCGGAGCTGCCGGCCACCGCGGGCGAGGACACCGTGTACGTGCACTCGGCGCTGCCGTCCGCCCTCGCCTTCCTCGCCTACCTGCAGGTGACGGCGGCGATCCTGAACCTGCTGCCGGTGCCCGGCCTGGACGGCTACGGCATCGTCGAGCCCTGGCTGTCGTACAAGACCCGGCGGGCGATCGCCCCGTTCGCGCCGTACGGCATGCTGCTGCTGTTCGCGCTGGTCTGGCAGAGCCAGGTCGGGCAGCTGCTGTTCGACCTGACGATGCGGATCTTCGACCTGTTCGGGGTGGACGGCCGCTACATGGGGATCGGCTACGAGATGTTCCGGTTCTGGAACTGACCCCGGCGGGGCCCGCTCAGCCCTGTTCGGCGGCGGCGGCCCGGGCGCGCTGCTCGGCCCGCTGCTTGCGCAGGTGGTACCAGGCGATGTTGCTGGCCACACCGGCCATCAGGACCCACACCACGCCGAGCCAGTTGCCCTCGGCGAAGGAGACCACCGCGGCGACCACCGCCAGGACGAGGACGATCACGGCGTACAGGGCGTTGCGGGGCATGGCGGGGGCTCCTCGGGACGGACGGTGTGCCCCACCATTCTCGCCGACCGAACACCCCTCCCCCGCCGGGGGTGTCCGGATCGGCCGCCGCCCCGGGGGACGTCCGGGCCGGGGCGTGGCTCAGACGTCGGTGATCCGCAGGCCCGCGTGCGCCTTGTAGCGGCGGTTGACCGAGATCAGGTTGGCGACCAGCGCCTCCACCTGGTGGGCGTTGCGCAGCCGGCCGGCGAAGATCCCGCGCATGCCGGGGATCACCGAGGCCAGCGCCTGGACGGTCTCGGCGGCGGCCCGGTCCTCGCCGAGCACCATCACGTCGGTGTCGATGGTCTCCACCGACTCGTCCTGGAGCAGCACCGCCGACAGGTGGTGGAAGGCCGCGGTGACGGTGGAGTCGGGCAGCAGCGCGGCGGCCTGCTGGGCGGCCGAGCCCTCGGGGACCCGCAGCGGGTAGGCGCCCTGCTTGTCGAAGCCCAGCGGGTTGACGCAGTCGACCACGATCTTCCCGGCGAGTTCGGCGCGCAGCGCGGTGAGCGTCTCGGCGTGGCCCTCCCACGGCACCGCGACGATCACCACGTCGCTGTCGGCGGCGCAGGCCGCGTTGTCGGCGCCGCGGATGCCGAGGCCCAGTTCGGCGGCGCAGGCCGCGGCGCGCCCGGCGTCGCGGGAGCCGATCACCACCTGCTGCCCGGCCCGGGCCAGCCGGTAGGCCAGGCCGCGGCCCTGGTCGCCGGTGCCGCCGAGGACACCCACCACCAGGTGGGAGACGTCGGGCAGGTTCCGGCCGGGTCCGGCCGTCGCGTTCACTGATTCGGGTTGCGTCATGGCCAAGATCCTGCCAAAAGGGTCGCCCGGGCAGCATGCTGTCGCGCATGGACGCGGTGAGAGTTTCCGCACTCCGGCAGTCGCTGGCCGGCACCGGCTGGCCCGAGCGCGCGGGCGAGTTCGCCGGGGCGCTGCGCGGCTCGGTGACCAGGCGCAGCGCCACCGGCCTGCTGCTGGTCGGCACCCCGCAGTACGAGCCCTGGCACCTGGCGGCGCACCTGAGCGACGAGGCCGCGTACGGCGGCCTGCCCGGTCTGGCGCCGACGCTGCTGCGGCACACCGTGCCGCCGGGCGCGCCGAAGCACCTGGCCTGCGGGCTGCCCCGGCTCGCCGAGGCGCGCGCGGGCGCGACGGTGCTGCTGGTCGCCCCCTCGCCCGCCGACGCGCCGCTGCTGGAGCGGCTGGACGACGCCCGCCGGGCCGGGGCGGTGCTGCTCGCCCTGGACGACGGCGACCCGGAGCTGTCCGGCCTGGCGCACGAGCGGCTGACGGTGCCCGCCCCGGAGCCGGAGCCCTTCGAGCTGGTCCAGCACCTGGTCAGCTCGGCCACCGCGACGGCGCCGCCGCGCTCCCGGCTGGCGAAGCTGGCCGAGCGGCTCACCGCCTCGCCGGTGCTGCGCTGGTGACCTCCGGCCCGGGCCGCGGCTGAGGCAGCGCCCGGGGCCCGCCCCGCCGACCTGCGGAAAAACCCGTTGCCCCGGGGCGTCCCGTGGCGGACCATCTGGCCATGTGACAGGTACCGCCCCTTTCGTTCGCAGGCTCCTCCCGGATCTCACGCCCTGGCGTGCCTCCCGGGACTTCCGCCTGCTCTGGCTGTCCGGCTGCGTGACGGGCTTCGGCAGCTTCCTGACGTTCGTGGCGCTGCCGATCCAGATCAAGCAGCTGACGAACTCCACCCTCGCGGTCGGCCTGATCGGCGCGTTCGAGCTGGTGCCGCTGGTGGTGTTCGGCCTCTGGGGCGGCGCACTGGCCGACGCGCTGGACCGCCGCCGCCTGGTGCTGCTCAGCGAGGCCGGGCTGGCCGTGCTGACGGCGCTGATGCTGGTCAACTCGCTGCTGCCGCACCCGCTGCTGTGGCCGATCTACCTGGTCGCGGCGCTGGTCGCCGCGCTGGACGGCCTGCAGCGCCCGGCGCTGGACTCGATGACCCCGCGGGTGGTCGCGCACGACCAGCTGCCCGCCGCGTTCGCCCTCAACTCGCTGTACCGGAACGTCGCCTCGGTGGCCGGCCCGCCGATCGCGGGCGTGGTGGTCGTGGTGGCGGGCGCCGGTTTCGCCTACGCGGTGGACCTGCTGACCTTCCTGGTCTCGCTGGCGCTGATCGCCCGGATGCGCCCGGTGCCGCCGAGCGGGAGCGCCGGGGCGCCCTCGCTGCGCAGCATCGGGCAGGGCCTGGGCTACGCCTGGAGCCGCAAGGACCTGCTGGGCACCTACGCGATCGACCTGGTGGCGATGCTGTTCGCCTACCCGGTGGCGCTCTTCCCGTTCCTCGCGGCGGAGCTGCACGCCGACTGGGCGCTCGGCCTGCTGTACGCGGCGACGGCGGTCGGCGCGCTGCTGGTCGCCGCCACCGGCGGCTGGACGTCCCGGGTGCACCGGCACGGCCGGATGCTGCTGTTCGCGGCGCTCGGCTGGGGCGTGGCGATGACGCTGGCCGGCCTGTTCGGGAACGTCTGGCTGGTGCTGCTGTTCCTGGCGCTGGCGGGCGGAGCCGACCAGATCAGCGGGGTGGCCCGGTCGACGCTCTGGAACCAGTCCATCCCCGACGAGCTGCGCGGCCGCCTCGCCGGGGTGGAGCTGCTGTCGTACTCGGTGGGCCCGCAGCTCGGCCAGGTCCGGGCCGGTGCGATGGCGAAGCCGCTCGGCACCCGGGGCTCGGTCTGGGCCGGCGGCGCGCTCTGCGTGCTGGGCGTGCTGGCCCTGACGGCCGCGATCCCGCGCCTGCTGGCCTGGGACTCGCGCACCGACCCGAACGCGCTGGCCGTCCGCGAGCAGCACGAGCGCCGGGCGGCCGCCGAGGCCGCGGCGGCCGCTGCGGCGGCCGGGACCGGGGCCGCCGGGGTGCCCGCCTAGGACTCCTCGGGCTCGTCGTCGTTCCAGCGCGGGTCCCCGCGCCACTCCTGGTTGCGCTCGGCGGCGGTCTCCAGGGCGTGCGCGGCCTCCTCACGGGTGGCGTACGGGCCGAGCCGGTCCTTGGCCGGGCACTCCGGCCCCTCCTCGACCTTGCCGTGCTTGATGCAGTAGAACCACTCCCCCGGCTGCCCGGTGGGCTTGCGGCCGAACGCCATCGTCTGGTCTCCCGTCCTGGTGCGCCGCGGCCCGGGCCGCGGCGGTCTGTGCCGATCCTCACTGATCCTTTCCCGGCGCCCGGGTCGTACACGCGGGCGGGGGCGGCCGGGCGGCGGCGGATAGACTCGCCGTCATGGCTCTGGTACCCGGCACGCAGTCCCCCACCCGCAAGGTCCCCGCGCACATCGCGCGTCCGGAGTACGTCGGCAAGCCCGCGCCGACCCCGTACACCGGCCCCGAGGTGCAGGACGCCGAGACGGTCGAGAAGATGCGGATCGCCGGCCGGATCGCGGCCCGGGCGATGGCGGAGGCGGCGAAGCTGATCGCCCCCGGCGTCACCACCGACGAGCTGGACGCCGTCGCGCACGCGTACATGTGCGACCACGGGGCCTACCCGTCCGACCTGGGCTACCGGGGCTTCCCGAAGTCGATCTGCACCTCGGTCAACGAGGTGATCTGCCACGGCATCCCGGACTCGACGGTGCTGCGGGACGGCGACATCGTCAACATCGACGCCACCGCCTTCATCCACGGCGTGCACGGCGACCTGAACGCCACCTACCTGTGCGGCGAGGTGGACGAGGAGTCCCGGCTGCTGGTCGAGCGCACCGAGGAGTCGCTGAACCGGGCGATCAAGGCGGTCCGGCCGGGGCGGCAGATCAACGTGATCGGCCGGGTGATCGAGTCCTACGCCAAGCGGTTCGACTACGGGGTGGTCCGCGACTTCACCGGTCACGGCATCAACACCTCGTTCCACTCCGGGCTGATCGTCCCGCACTACGACAGCGAGCGGGCCACCCAGGTGATCAAGCCCGGCATGACCTTCACCATCGAGCCGATGCTCACCCTGGGCACCTACGACTACGAGATCTGGCCGGACGGCTGGACGGTGGTCACCAAGGACCGCAAGCGCACCGCCCAGTTCGAGCACACCCTGGTGGTCACGGCGGACGGCGCCGAGATCCTCACCCTGCCCTGACCCGCCCCTCCGGCGGACGCCGACGGCCCGTCACCCCCCGGTCCTCTCCGGCGGGGTGACGGGCCGTCGTTCCTGCGGTTCCGTACCGCGCGATCGTTTCTGCACCGCGCGGCGGGTCGGGCGCCTCAGCCGATCAGCCACTGCTCCTGGGCGACCGCGCCGACCTCGGTGCAGGCGTCGGTCAGCACGTCCAGCACCCGCAGCGGGTCCGGCAGCGGCTGCTCGGGGCCGCGCAGCCAGCGCACCCGGGAGCCGTCCGGCAGCGAGGCCGGCGGGACCAGGGTGTACGAGCCGCGGCAGTGCCAGCGCAGGCCGGGGTGCTCGGAGACGGTGTCGGGGGTGGAGTCCAGCGCGCTGGTCCACCACTCGTCCTCGTCCTGCGGGGTGCCGCGGGTGGCGGTGAAGAAGAGGTACCGGTCCTCGCCGACCGCGGCGACCGGGCCGCCCACGCCCAGCGCGTCCAGCCGCCGCAGCGCGAGCTCGCCGGCCTCGGTCGGGACGTCCAGCACGTCGTGCGCGCGGCCGGTCGCGGTGACGAAGTTCGCCTCCGGGTCCCGGGACAGCCAGCGCGTCAACTGCTCGGCGTCGGTGGTGGCCTGGGACTGCCAGGCGAAGGAGACCGGGTGCTGGGCCGGGGCCGGACAGCCGACCCGGTCGCAGGAGCACCGGTACCCGGCCGGGTGCGCCGCCGGCGCCACCGGGAACCCCGCCCGGACCGCCCCCAGCAGCAGGTCCAGCCTCGCGGCCGCGTCCCCTCCGGTCCCGGGACCCTCGTCCCGCCCGCCCCGCCGCCACCAGGACGTCCACCTGCTGCTGGTTTCCATCTGGCCCCTTCCGCACGCACCTGCCCGAACCGGCCTGCCGGGTACGGCACGGCCACCGACGCAACATCGGACGCCAACGCACCGGACCGCCCGCTGCTTCCCGAACAGGTGCACCACGCGCGGAGGCGTCTTGCCGTCGACCGGAGCCGGGTTCTTCCGGGCGGCCGACGTCCGGGGGCGGGTACGGAGAACGAGAGTCGCGCTCGGCGGGCAGGCGCACCTCGGCGCACCCCACCCGCCCCGTACGGGCCCGCGGACCCGGGTGAACCCCGGGGGCGTACGTAGCAGGATAAGGCTCCCGGGAGGCTCCGAATGACCGCGGGCGATGCCTCCCCCGTCACACCCGCCCCGCACCGGTCCCGCACCCGCCGTCACACCCGCTCCACACCGCCACTGCCGGACGGTCACACCCGCCGGCCCGGAACGCGCGCGGCCCCGCCTACCCTGGTCGGGTGAAGAGCGCCGACACCGAGTTCATCGGGGGCCCGCTGGACGGCCGGGTCCTGCCCGTCCTGCTGGGCATGACGCACAGCGTCCCCAAGGTCTACCGGGTGCCCGTCCCCGCGCACGGGGACACCCCCGCCGCCACGCTGGTCTACCGGCGGGCCAAGGAGTACGACGCGAAGGGCCGGTTCCGCTGGCGCTACGAGTACGACGACCCGGCCGCGCCCTCCCCCGCCGCCGACTCCCCGCTCTCCCGGCTCCCGTTCCGCGTCCCCTTCGGCCGCCGCTCGGCCTGACCGGATCCTGACCCGGGCCTGGCTGGTCTGTCCCGACGGGGGCTCAGGCCTCCTCGGCCAGGATCAGGTACAGCTTCTTCTTCGCCTCGGCCAGCACGGCGAGGCCCTTGGCCCGCTGCTCCTCGGTGCCGGTCATCATGACCTGCCGCACCGCGTGGTCCACCGCCGCGAGCGCGGCGCCGACCTCCTGCACGGCCTCCCAGTCGTCCCGCCGGCCGGCCTCGTCCCACGGGGACTCGGCGCCCTGCTCGGCCTCGGCCCGGCCCTGCTCGGTCAGCTCGAACAGCTTCTTGCCGGACTCCTCGTTGGCCTTGACCAGCCCCTCCTCCTCCAGCAACTGGAGCGTCGGGTAGACCGAGCCCGGGCTGGGGCGCCAGACCCCGCCGGTCCGCTCACCGATCTCGGTGATCATCTCGTAGCCGTGCATCGGCCGCTCCCGCAGCAGCGCGAGCAGCGAGGCCCGCACATCACCGCGCCGGGCCCGCCCGCCACGCCGGCCACCGCCGCCGTGCCCGCGCATCCCGTGCCCGCCGAACCCCCGCCCGCGCGGCCCGAACGGCGGCCCGAACGGCGGCATCGGCCGCCCCGGCCCCCCGAACGGCCCGAACGCGGGCCGCCCCCCGAACTCGTCGCCCCCCTCACCGGGCACTCCCGACATCCCCGGCCGCCCCGGGCCCTCGGCCCAACGACGCCGACCCTCGCCACCAAAACGCTTGTCGTACCGCATGACGACACACCTGTCTTTCCTTGCTCGTGGTTGTCGGATACTCCGATCGTCGAAGCATCTCGATAACTCGACGATATATCGCTAACTATCGGATGACAACCCCCTTCCGATACCCGCCCCGTGTCCTGTGCCACCGATCCTTGACCGCTTGCCACTGAAGTTGGACCCCTGCGCGGTTCGTGTCATCGAACCTTGACCGCCCTGGTCAGAGCTTCCCCGAGCAATGTCAGACTCCTGCCGGATGATCTGGTCATGCTGATTGCCACCAACGAGCGCGGCCACGTGGTGAAGCGCGCCACCAAGCCCGCCATCGGAACGATGCTGGCGAACCTGCGGCAGGGCAATGCCCACATGGTTGTGGAGCGGGTGGACGAGGAACGCCCGGGGAGCTGGTACATCCAGGTCCTGCTGCGCGAGAACAACACCTATCAGCTCGAATATCGGGACGGCGTGCCCGAGCAGCACTTCCAGACCATGACCGTCTCCCAGGCGAAGGTCCTCGGGGCGCTGCTCGGTTGGGCCAGCTCGAAGCCGGACTGGCGGGACGGCTTCATGTGGAACAACATCGGTGAGCAGTTCAGCCCCAGCGACGGTGAGTCTTCGGAGTAGGTCTGCGGCACGAAGCTATCGACGGACCCGGAAGCGGCCTGACCAGGGCGGTCAAGGTTCGATGACACGAACCGCGCAGTGGTCCAACTTCAGTGGCAAGCGGTCAAGGATCGGTGGCACAGGACACCCCGGGTGGAGCAGCTGCCGGGGACGGGACTGCGGGGCGGTGGATTGCGGACAGGAAGTGGCTGCTGTCGGCCCTAGCGTGGGACGCAGCCGCCCGCTCGAGGAGTCACCCCGCATGACCGACGTGCTCTCCACCCGCGTCCTGAACCGCACCCTGCTGCAGCGCCAGTTCCTCACCGAGCGCACCGCCCGGCCGGTCCTCGACGTGGTCGAGCACCTGGTCGCGCTGCAGGCGCAGGAGCCCAACTGGCCCTATCTCGGGCTGTGGACCAGGGTGGCCGGCTTCCGCCTCGGCGATCTCTCCGATCTGCTCGGCGACGGCCGGGTGGTGCGCTCCGCGACCCTGCGCAGCACCCAGCACCTGGCCTCCGGCGCCGACTTCCGCCGGCTGCGCCACCTGCTCCAGCCCGTGCTGGACCGGACCTCCCGGGCCGCCCACTTCACCGCCACCACGGCCGACCTGGACCTCGCCGAACTGCTCGCCGCCGGGCGGGAGCTGACGACCGGTCGGACCGTCCGCCGACGCGAGCTGGCCCGGGCCCTGGCCGAGCGCTTCCCCGGGCGCGACGGCCGGGTGCTGGCCGGGGCGGTGGAGCTCCGGATCCCGATGGTGCACGACCCCGCGACCGCCGCCTGGGGCAGTTGGGGCACCCGCTCGAACGTCGCCGTCACCCCCGCCGAGCACCTGCTCGGCCCGCTGGCACCGGACCTCTCGGACGGCCCTGCGCGTACCGGGGAATCGGACCGTCCCGCCGGTTCCGGGGTCGAGCCGCTGGTGCTCCGCTACCTGGCCGCGTTCGGCCCGGCCGGGGTCAAGGACCTGCAGGCCTGGTCGGGACTGACCCGGCTGCGGGGCGTGCTCGACGCGATGCGCTCCCGACTGCGGGTCTTCCGCGACGAGCACGGCACCGAACTCTTCGACCTGCCCGAGGCCGTCCTCGCTCCCGCCGACCTGCCGCTGCCCGTCCGCTTCCTGCCCGCCTTCGACAACCTGCTGCTCGGGCACGCCGACCGCACCCGGGTGCTGGCCGACCCGGACCGCCGGCTGGTGATGCCGGGCCGGGCGCTGGTCCACCCCACCTTCCTGGTCGACGGCTTCGTCCACGGCATCTGGTCCCTGAAGGGCGCCACCCTGCGGATCACCCCCTTCCGCCCGCTCTCCGCCGCCGACACCCGCGAGGTCCGCGCCGAGGCGGAGCGGCTGCTCGCCTTCGCCGCCCCCGACGCGGACGGGGCGGAGGTCGTCCTCGGCTGACTCCCGGCACGCCTCCGCTCGCCTCCGCACGCCCCCGCCCGGACCGGCTCGGCCCGGCCGGACCCGGGTCGCTCACCCCGAACGCGCGCGCGAGCCACTAGCGTGACGTCATGGCAGGCGAACGCGACCTTCAGAAGCTGCTCAGCGGCATGCACCCCGTCCGCAATCCGGGCCGGTACGTGTACTGCACCCTCCCCGGCAAAGTGCCCACCGGTCTGCGGCCGGTCGTCACGGTCGCCGAACCCGAGGGCGTCACCTTCGTGGTCGCCCAGGAGGAGGCCGACGCGCTGGGCCTCCCCTACTCCTTCGTCGCCGCCTGGCTCACCCTCCAGGTCCACTCCGCCCTCGACGCCGTCGGCCTCACCGCCGCCGTCGCCACCGCTCTCGCCGACCGCGGCGTCAGCTGCAACGTGGTGGCGGGCTTCCACCACGACCACCTGTTCGTCCCCGTCCACGACGCCGACCGCGCCCTGGCCGCCCTCCATGCCCTGGCCGCCGACCCTGCCTGACGGACCTTCGGTTCTGCCTGACGGCCCGCCGGTTCCGCTCCCCGCCACTTCTCCGCCACCGTCCGGCCGCCCGGAGTGCCTCTGGCCCCTCCGCGGGCGGCGGGCGACAATGCGAACGGGCGGCCGAAGCGTCGGCCTCCCCCGCGCAGGCCCGACGCTCCGGAGAGGGGGACACCGTGCCGTTCAGTACGCGCGTTCCCGACGAGTGGACCGCCGCCGCCGTCGCCCCCCTGCAAGAGGCGCTCGTCGAACTGGTGGACACCGGGCAGTTCCCGGGCGGCGTCCTGACGGTCGGTCAGGCCGACGGCTGCCGGGTGACCGTCGCCTGCGGCACCGTCGCCCCCGAGTGCGGACCCGGCCGGCCCGACGCCGACACCCGCTACGACATGGCCTCGCTCACCAAGGTGCTCGCCACCTGGCCGCTGGTGGGCGCCGCCGTCCGCACCGGACGGCTCGACCTGGACGCCCCGCTCCGCGCCGCACTCCCCGAACTCCCCCTGCCCGGTGGCGACCTGACCGTCCGCCACCTGCTCAGCCACACTTCTGGCCTGCTCCCGCAGACCGGCCTGGCCCGGTACCAGCACACCGGCCGCCCGCTGATCGAGCACCTGTGCGCCGAGCCGCTGACCGGAACCCCGGGCGCGCAGCACCGCTACATCGACCGCGGTTTCATCCTGCTCGGGCTGCTGCTACCCGCCCTGCTGGGCCGCCCGCTGCACGAACTCGCCGCCGAACTCTGGGCCGGCCTCGGCCTGACCGCCACCGCCTACGGCCCGCTGCCGCGCGACCCTCGGACCGCCCCGACCGAGCAGCGCCTGCTCGGCGCGCCCCGCACCTGGGGCATCCCGCACGACCCGAGCGCGGCCCTGCTCGGCGGGGTCGCCGGGCACGCCGGGGTGTTCTCCTCCGCCGCCGACCTCGCCTCCTTCGCCGAACACCTGCTCACCCCGCCCGGGCCGCTGCCCGACTGGTTCGCCGAGAGCCGCCGCCCGCTCACCGCCGTCGAACCCGGCCTGCTGCGCGGCCTGGCCTGGATCGTCACCGCGGACGGCTCCGTCGCCTACCACCACGGCTTCACCGGAACCAGCCTCTTCCTGGCCCCGCGCACCCGCCGCTACGTGGTGCTCTGCACCAACGCCGTCTACCACGGCTGGGACCGCACCCGCCTGGCCCCGCTGCGCTCGCTCGCCCTGAGCGCCCTGATGTCCTGATGCCCTGACGGCTCTCACTGGTCCGGCGCTTCCGCGTTGACGGTGGGTCAGCCCGCCGGGGCCCAGCGGCCGCCCGGCAGGACCGTGAGCACCTCGCGGCTGCGGAGCCGTCCCGGGCCGCCCGGGCCTGGCTCGGGACGTATCGGGGTGGCAGCGAGCAGGGCGATGTCGTCCTCCGCCGGGGAGGGGGCATCGGCCAGCACCGCGTCGAGCAGCCGGGCGGGGCCGGCCCCGGCGGGCAGTCGGAGGGCGGTGAGCCGGGCCAGTGAGCGGTCGATGTCCTCGTCGCGGCGTTCGACCAGGCCGTCGGTGAACAGCAGCAGGGTGTGGCCGGGCGGCAGCACCACCGTGCCGGGGGCGTAGCCGCGGAGGCCGGTGCCGAGCGGCGGACCGGGCTCGACCGGCAGCAGGGACACCCGGCCGTCGGGCCGGACCACCACGGGCGGCAGGTGGCCGGCGCTGGCGAAGCCGAACCGGCCGCGGGCGGGCTCGGCGTAGACGGCCAGGCAGGTGGACGGGCGGTAGTCGTGCACCTCGCAGGCCAGGGCGTCCATCCGGGCCAGCAGCCGGTCGGCGGTCGGCTCCAGCAGGGCCGTCGCCCGGAGCATCGCCTGGTAGTGGCTCATGTGGGCGGCGGCCTCGATGCCGTGGCCCATCACGTCGCCGATGGCGAGCACGGTGCGCCCGTCGGGCAGGGCCACCGTCTCGTACCAGTCGCCGCCGATCAGGGCGCCGGTGCCGGCCGGGCGGTACCGGAAGGCGACCTCGATGTCGGGGTGCGGGTGGCCGGGCTGGGCGAGCATGGCGCGTTGCAGGTCGACGGCGACGTCGTGCTCGCGGCTGTAGCGGCGGGCGTTGTCGAGCGTGATGGCGGCGCGGCGGGCGAGGTCCTGGGCGGCGACCGCGTCGTCCGGGTCGAAGCCCGGCGAGGCCCCGGCCCGCAGCAGTGTGACGGTGCCGATCCGCTGGCCGCGCGCGGTGAGCGGGACGGTCAGCCCGGAGTGGGCGCCGACCTCCCGGTAGAACGCCGTCCGGGCGGCGTCGGGGGTGGAGCGGACCGGCTCCTCGTCGGTCGGCTCCTCGTCGGTCAGCAGGCTCTCGACGATCGGGAGGCCGTCGGCCAGGCAGCGCGGGACGACGGAGCCCGGCCGGTGGTCGACGTGGTCGCCGCGGTCGCCGAGTCGGCGGAGCCGGTCGACGAGTTCGGGGTCGGCGGCCAGTGCGGCGCGGCGCAGTCGGCGGGTGCCGTCGGCCTGCGGGCGGGCGTGCCGGGTGTCCGGCTCGGGGAGCAGTTCGACGACGGCGGCGTCGGCCAGGTGCTCGACCAGGAAGGCGGCGAGTTCGCCGCAGGTGGTGTCGACGTCGAGGGTGGTGCCGATCCGGGTGGCGGCGGTGTCGAGCAGGGCGAGCCGGGCCCGGGCCTGTTCGAGTTCGAGCTGCTGCCGGCGGGAGGCGGTGACCTCCAGCACCATGCCGACCAGGCCGACGGTCCGGCCGCCGGACTCCAGCCGGTGGTAGGCGCCGTGCCAGTACCGCCGGTGCGTCGGGGAGGCCGCGCGGGTGTGGCCGCTGGAGGTGACCTCGCGGGGGAGGCCGTCGGCGAGCACGGCGCGCAGGACGTCCTCCCGGGCGTCGATGTCGGGGAGGAGTTGGGCGATGGTGCGGCCGAGGTGGAGCTCGGCGGGGATGCCGTTCATCGCGGCCAGCGCGGGGTTGACGTAGCGGTAGCGCAGGGCGGTGTCGAGGACGGCGACCCCGGCCGGGGTGCCGTCGAGCACCTGGCGGAGGGGCTGCGGCAGGTCGTGCCAGAGGTCGTCGACGGAGCTGTCGGCCATGGCTGCCGCACCTCCTCGCCGCGCGCCCGGGCTCTGTGACCAGTAAACACAGCGTCCGCTGTTCGGGCGATCCGGTAGTGGGGCCCTCGGCGGAGTATGCCGGCGGCCGCGAAGTTCACCCGCTCGGAGTCGCCCGGATGCCGCGGCCGGGTCGGTGGCCGAGGGTCGGCACAGGACCAGCTTCGGCTTGGGAGGTTCCATGAGTACATCTGTCGGCCCGACTGCGACCCCGCCCCCCGGTTCCCGGTCCGGCGCCGCCCGGCCTCCGGGCAACAAGCCGTGGGTGTCCGGAATGGTGCTGTTCGCCGGTGTGGTCATGTTGGTGGACGGCATCCTGGAGGTGTTCCACGGGATCATGGCCATCGCGGAGGACGAGGTGTTCGTCACCACGCCGCGGTACATCTTCAAGTTCGACCTCACCTCCTGGGGTTGGATTCACCTCGTGATCGGCGCGCTGGTGGCCGTGACCGGTTTCTTCCTGATCAAGGGGGCCGCCTGGGCGCGGATCGCCGGTATCTTCCTGGCCTCGCTCAGCCTGATCGGCAGCTTCCTCTCGCTTCCGTACTATCCGCTGTGGTCCCTGGTGATCATCGCGCTGGACGTCTTCGTGATCTGGGCGCTGTGCGTCTACCGGGAGGACTGACCCGCCCGGCGGGCCGCACTCCGACTCTCCTTCCGTTCCACTTCTGCATGCGTGCTCCTGCTCGGGTCTTCGGGCCCGGGGAGGCCGACCCGGCCCGCGGGGCCGCCCCGGTGAGGGGCGGGCCCGCGGGCCGTGCGGGTGGTGCGTCGGCTCCGGGTGGTGGTGCGTCGGCTCCGGGGGCGGGGCCGGTTCACTTGCCCAGAGCGGCGACACCGGCCTGGGCGAACTGCTCGTCGAGGTCGCCGCTGGGGGCGCCGGCCACGCCGACGGCGGCGATCGGGGCGCCCTTGGACTGGACCGGGGCGCCGCCGCCGAGGAACAGCGTGCCGGGGATGTCCTTCAGGTTGGGGGTCTGGGCGAGGCGCTTGGCCAGCTCGGAGGTGGGGGCGTTCCAGGAGACGGCGGTGTAGGCCTTGCGCTCCGCGGATTCGAAGGACTGAGGGCCGGCGCCGTCGCCGCGCAGCTCGACGATGACGTTGCCGTTGCGGTCCACGACGGCGACGGAGATCTTCTGGCCGGCCTTGGCGGCGGCGTCCAGGCTGGCCTGGGCGGCGCGGGTGGCGGCGTCGACGGTGAGGTGCTGGCTCTCGAAGGTGTTCTTGTTCTGCACGTCGGACTTGGCGGCGGCGGGGGCGGCCTGCGGGGTCTCGGCGCTGGCGGAGACCGCGCCGACGACACCCGTGCCGACCGCGGCGACGGCGACGGCGGCGGTGGCGATACGGGCGCGGGTGCTCAGCTTCTTCATCTTCGGCTCCTGTGGTGTGGCGGTGTCGGTTGCTGCGGTTCGGCGCCGGACCCCTGCGGTGTTCCGGCCTCGACATCCATGTTTCGCCCTCGACCCCCGGTCCCGGATCGGCGAACCGGCTCGCTCCGCGCGGCATGATGGAGGACATCCGTGTCAACCGATCGGTGGATGTGCGGGGCCGGATACCGGGCCACTATCACTGGAGCAGGCATCACTCAGCGTGAGCCGCCGTGATCGAAAGTGACTTCGCGTCAGTGCGGGGCCGGTCGTGGGCGGTGGCGCCGATGCCTCCCGCACGCGAACGAAGGAGGTAGCCATCATGCGTCCACCCCTGTCCCGGGCCGCCGATCCGGACGTGGGCTGGCTGACGGTCGTCCTGCGGCTGGCCTTCCTGCTGCTGCTGGGCACCTCGCTGGTGCGCTACCTGACGCACCACTTCCACAGCGCGCTGACGCCGTGGGTGGTCGGGCTGAGCGTCGCGCTGGCGATCGGCCACCTGTCGGGGCTGTCCGAGCGGCGGACGCCCTGGCTGCTCTCGGTGCTGGCCTGCTGGGCGGTGCTGGTGCTGATGGCGCCGAGCTTCGCCTGGTGCGCCATCCCGCTGGTGTACACGGTGCTCCGGTCGCTGCCGCCCCGTACGGCGATCCCGCTGGTGACGGCGCTGACGCTGCTGGTGATGGTCTCCGAGCTGCGCCTGCCCGGCGACTTCGACCCGACGCTGCCGCTGCTGCCGCCGGCGGTCGCGGCACTGGCCACCGCGGTGTTCCTCTACATGCAGCGGCAGGGCGCCCGGCAGCGGAAGCTGATCATCGACCTGATCCGCACCCGGCGCGAGCTGGCCGCGGTGGAGCGCCGCCAGGGCGCGCTCTCCGAGCGGGAGCGGCTGTCCGTCGAGATCCACGACACGCTGGCCCAGGGCCTGTCGAGCCAGCAGATGCTGCTGCAGGCCGCCGACCGCACGTGGGAGCAGGACCCGGAGGCCGCCCGCGGCCACGTCCGGACGGCGGCGGCCATCGCCGCCCGGAACCTCGCGGAGGCCAGGCGCTTCGTCCACGACCTCGCCCCGGCCGATCTGGCCGAACAGGGCACTCTGGAGGCCGCGTTGGAGGCACTCGCCGACCGGGAGGCCGCGGAGAGCGGCCTGGCCGTCCGCTTCCACCTGGACGGGCCGCCGATACCGATGCCGGCCGCCGCGCAGTCCGCGCTGCTGCGGATCGCGCAGGGCGCGCTGGCGAACATCAGGGAGCACGCGCAGGCCGCCAACGCCTCGATCACGCTGTCCTACCTCGGCGACCAGGCCGTCCTGGACGTCGCGGACGACGGCCGCGGCTTCACCCCGTCCCGGGCCGGGCGGAACAGCCGGGCCGCCGAGGGCGGCATCCGGGCCGGCGGCGGCCGCTGGAAGCACGAGCCGACCGGGGGCGGGGGCACCGACCGGGGGCACGGGCTCCCGGCGATGCGGGCCCGGCTGCGGCAGCTCGGCGGCACGCTCACCATCGAATCGGCGCCCGGCGAGGGCACCGTGGTCTCGGCGGCCATCCCGCTTGCCAACCGCTGACGGGGCGTCCGGCCCGGGGCCGGTAGCGTCGCCGACGACCGACACGCACGTACGCACAGAAGCGAGGGCACATGAACGACACGGTCCGGCTGATCGTCTGCGACGACCACGCCATGGTCCGGGCCGGGCTGTTGGCGCTGCTGTCCAGCGACCCGGAGATCGAGGTGATCGGCGAGGTCAGCACCGGCGAGGAGGCGGTCTCGATGGCCGCCTCGCTCCGACCCGACGTGGTGCTGATGGACCTTCAGCTCGGCAGCGGGATCGACGGGGTGGAGGCCACCCGCCGCATCCTCGCCGGGCCGGGCGACAGCCACGTCCTGGTGCTGACCACCTTCGACACCGACACCGACATCACCCGCGCCATCAACGCGGGCGCGACCGGCTACCTGCTGAAGGCCGAGAAGCCGGAGGAGCTGTTCGCGGCCATCCGCTCCGCGGCCGCCGGCCGACCGGCCCTCTCCCCGCCGATCGCCTCCCGGGTGATGGCCCAGATGCGCTCCCCGCTCCCCCAACTCACCGACCGCGAACAGGACATCCTCGACCAGCTGGGCCAGGGCCTCGGCAACAAGGAGATCGCCCGGGCGCTGTTCATCAGCGAGGCGACGGTGAAGACCCACCTCGGCCGGATCTACGCCAAGCTCGGCGTGGACACCAGGTCCGGCGCGGTGGCCATCGCCAAGGAGCGCCGCCTGCTGCGCTGAACCGCGCGCGGACCTCGGGGTCCGCCATCCGCACCTTGAGAACTGAACAGCGTGTCGGGGCACGGGCGGAGGCATCCGATCAGGCCAACCGCCGGGGTCGACGAACCTCCGGGCACCGGGAGGTGCAGAAGTGGCGGAAGAGGGGTAGCCACACCAGGCCCAGCGGGTCTGACGCGAACGCGTAAGAAACGCGCCACCCTCCGCTCACCCGCACCTCGCCGACCTGTCGTTCGGGCGCGACACGGTTTGGCCGGAACCGACACCACGAAAGGCGGACGCCACCGATGCCGACCGCACCAAGACCCCCGACGCCGCCCCGACGCCTCGGCGAACACGGGCTCGCCTGGGCGTTCCTGCTCCCCTCGGTGGTGGTCTTCGCCCTCTTCATCGCCTATCCCCTGGGCCGCACCCTCTACTTGAGCGCGCACGCCAACGACCTCTTCGGCGCACCTTCGACCTACGTCGGCACGAAGCACTACACCGATCTGCTCGCCTCCGCCGAGTTCCGCGACACCCTGCTGACCACCGCCCTGTTCGTGCTGCTCACCGTCGTGCCCGGGGTGCTCGGGGCGCTGGTCCTGGTGCTGCTGCTGGAGAACCGGATCCGCGGGGTCCGGCTGCTGCGCTCGGCCTTCGCGCTGCCGTTCGCCTTCTCGGTGGCCAGCGCCTCGGTGGTCTTCTCGGTCTTCTACAACCCCGCCAGCGGGGTCCTCAACGGGCTGCTCTCCACCCTCGGCCTGGGCCCGGTCGGCTGGCTCACCGACTCCGGGTACGCCCTGCTCTCGATCTCGGCGTCGACGATCTGGATGAACCTCGGCTACAACGTGCTGGTGCTCTCGGCGGGCATCGGCTCCATCCCCGACGAGATCACCGAAGCCGCCCGGCTCGACGGTGCCTCGGGGCTCCGGCTGGCCCGGTCGATCACGGTGCCGATGCTCGGGCCCAGCCTGTTCTTCCTGGTCGTCGTCTCCACGGTCAACGCCCTGCAGAGCTTCGGCCAGATCCACATCCTCACCAGGGGCGGCCCGGACGGCGCGACCCGCACCCTGGTCTACTCCGTCTACCAGAAGGCCTTCGCCTACGGCTCCAGCGACTTCGGCACCGCCAGCGCCCAGGCCGTGGTGCTGCTGGTCGTCGTCCTGGCCTGCACCGCCGTCCAGTTCGGGGCCCTGGAGCGGAAGGTGCACTACGCATGACCACCCTCACCGACACCGGGGCCCCCGCCGGCCGACCCGCCGGTGCGCCGACCGCGCCCCGGCCCGCCCGCGCCCACCGGCCGGGCCTCCCGCTGCGGGCCCGCCTGGGCCGCGCCGCCGTGTACCTGCTGCTGATCGCCGCCGTGCTGACGGTCGCGTTCCCGGTCTACTACGTCTTCGCCGGCGCCTTCATGCGCCCGGACGAGATCGCCACCTACCCGCCCGCGCTGGTGCCGCACTCTGTCACCGGGCGGAACTTCTCCGGCGCCGTGCACGCCGTCCCGCTGGTCCGCCAGTACGCCAACTCGCTGCTGGTGGCGGCCGTCATCACCGCGGCCCAGCTGTTCACCTCGGTGCTCGCCGCGTACGCCTTCGTCTTCCTGCCGATGCGCGGCCGCGCGGTGGTGTTCGGGCTGTTCCTGGCGACCCTGATGGTCCCGTGGGAGTCCGTGGTCATCCCCAACTACCTGACACTGTCGGGCTGGGGGCTCGGGAACACCTACTTCGGGCTGGTGCTCCCGTTCCTGGCCTCCGGCTTCGGCACCTTCCTGCTCCGGCAGTCCTTCCGCCAGTTCCCGGCCGAACTGCGGGACGCCGCCCGGATCGACGGGGCCGGGCACTGGCGCTTCCTGTGGCGCATCCTGGTGCCGCTGAACAAGCCGGTGCTGGCGGCGCTCGCCGTCTACGTGTTCCTGTCCGCCTGGAACCAGTACTTCTGGCCGCTGATCATCACCCGTACCGCGGAGATGCAGACCCTGCAGATCGGCCTGTCCTCGCTGCGGGACTCCGAGATGGCCGACCCGGGGCTGATCCTGGCCGGCGTGGTGCTCTCGCTGCTGCCCACCCTGCTGCTGGTGCTGTTCGGCCAGCGCTTCATCGTCCGCGGCCTGACCGCCGGGGCGATCCGCTGACGCCCCCGCCCCGCTGACGCCCCGTCGGCCACCGAAGCCGCTCGACCGTCCAGCCCGCTCGACGCTCCCGGTACCCCACCCTCGCAGAAGAGAGAAGCCCCGTGAAGAAGAGTGCCCGCGCGCTCGCCGCCCTGCTGGTCTCCGGCCTGGCCCTGACGGCCTGTACCTCCGGCAGCTCCGGCGGCGGTGCCTCCGGCGACTCCGCCGCCCCGCCCGCCTCGGCGCTCGACCAGGCCACGGGGGTGACCGGCGTCGAGTTCTGGCACTCGATGACCGGCAAGAACGCCGAGACGCTCACCACCCTGGTGAACAAGTTCAACGCCGCGCACCAGGGCAAGATCGAGGTGAAGCCGCTGTTCCAGGGCACCTACGACGACCTGATCGCCAAGTACAAGGCGTCCGTGCAGCAGAAGGCCACCCCCGCCGTGGTGCAGGTCTACGACATCGGCACCCGGTTCATGATCGACTCCAAGCAGACCGTCCCGGCCCAGGCCTTCGCCGACAAGGACGGCTACTCGCTGGACGACCTGCAGCCCAACATCCGCAACTACTACTCGGTCGGCGGCAAGCTCGCCTCGATGCCCTTCAACTCCTCGCTGCCGCTGCTCTACCTGAACGACGACGCCTTCAAGGACGCCGGCCTCGACCCGGCCAAGCCGCCGACCACGCTGGCCGAACTCGGCGACCTCGCCCAGAAGCTGACCAAGAAGGACGCCAGCGGGCAGACCGTCCGCTACGGCTTCGGCGCGGCCGTCTACGGCTGGTTCGTCGAGCAGCTGCTGGCCGAGTCCGGCGCGCTGTACTGCGACGGCAACAACGGCCGGGACGCCAAGGCCACCAAGGTCACCTTCGACACCGCCAAGGGCGCCGAGATCGTCCAGTGGTGGGCGGACCTGGTCAAGGGCGGCTACGCCGCCAACACCGGCCGGCAGACCGCCGACGCCCAGGCCGCGTTCAAGGCCGGGACGGTCGCCATGCACCTGGAGTCGACCGGCGTGCTGCGGGGCTACACCGAGGCCGCCAAGTTCGCGGTCGGCACCGCCCCGTTCCCGAAGACCGTCGCCGCCGACCAGGGCGGCCCGGTGATCGGCGGCGCCTCGCTGTGGATCTCCGGCCCGGGCCACTCCGACGCCCAGAAGCGGGCCTCCTGGGAGTTCGAGAAGTTCCTCTCCGAGCCCGAGCAGCAGGCCGTCTGGCACACCGGCACCGGCTACTTCCCGGTCAACACCAAGGCCCTGGACGTCGCGGCCGACAAGGAGTGGGTGGCCAAGTACCCGCAGTTCCAGACCGCGATCGACCAGCTGAAGGCCACCAAGCCCACCCCGGCCACGGCCGGCTGCCTGCTCGGCGTGATGCCGCAGGCCCGCAAGGGCGTGGAGACCGCCATCGAGCAGACCGTCTCCGGCTCCAAGACCGCCCAGCAGGCGCTCACCGACGCCGCCAAGGAATTGCAGCCCGCCATCGAGAGCTACAACAGCTCCGTCGCCGGCTGACCCGCCGTCGGACCCTGGAAGGCCCCGGAAGGCCTCGGAAGGCACGACAGGGCCACAGGGGCGTAGAACCGGTACGGGCCCGGCCGCGGTGTCGCGGCCGGGCCCGTACCGGCTGCCGGTGGTCCGGCGGAGGCGTGGGGCGGCGGACGAGTCGGCCTGTACGCCGGGTTCTGTCTCCCGGGGTGCTTGCGCGGCCCGGGGAGGCGGCCATCCATCTAGGGCTGCCGTTGCCGACAGCCTCGTGCGGTCTACCCGCGAGCTCGGGCGAGCAGCCCTCGAACACCCGCGCACGGTGCCCGGAGGCACCGATCTTGACCTTGCTCCGAGTGGGGTTTACCGAGCCGGCCGAGTCACCTCGGTCGCTGGTGGTCTCTTACACCACCGTTTCACCCTTACCCTCCGCCGAAGCGGTGGGCGGTCTGCTTTCTGTGGCACTGTCCCGCGGGTCACCCCGGGTGGGCGTTACCCACCACCCTGCTCTGTGGAGCCCGGACGTTCCTCGGCGGGTCCCGAAGGACCCGACGCGACCGCCCGGCCGGCTCGTCCGCCGTACTGGTCATCGTAGCCGGTCGGCGGGCTCCTCCCGCACCCCGCCCGGCGTCCGGTCGAAACGCGCCGCGACCCGGGCCGCGGTGCCGGCCGCCCAGGGGGTGGTGGTGGCCAGCCCGAGCAGCAGGACGGTCAGGCCCAGGCCCGCGACGATCCACCAGCCGGCGTGGGTGGCGGGGGCGAAGCCGCCGGCCCGGGCGACCGCGCCGGTGACCACGGTGCCGATCACCGCGACGCCCAGCGACTGCCCGACCTGTCGGCTGGTGGAGGCCACCGCGGCGGCCACGCCCGCCTGGGCGCGCGGCATCCCGGAGACCGCGGAGTTGGTGATCGGCGCGTTCACCAGGCCGAACCCGAGCCCGAACAGCGCGTAGGCGGGCAGCAGCAGGAGCGCCGGGGAGTCCGCGGTCAGCCGGGTCAGCAGCAGCCCGGCGGCGGCCATCGTCGCCCCGGCCGTCAGCAGCGGCAGGCGCGGGCCGCGGGCGGCCACGATCCGGCCGGACAGCGGGGCGGCGACCAGGGTGAGCCCGGCCATCGGGAGGGTCCACAGGCCGGCCTCGACCGGGTCGCAGTGCCGGACGTCCTGCAGGTACAGGGTGTTCATGAACAGGAAGCCGCCGAGCGCGGCGAAGGCGCACACCGCCGTGACGGTGGCGCCGGTGAACGGCGCGCTGCGGAAGAACCGCGGGTCGATCAGCGGCTCGGCGACCCGGCGCTCCCACAGCGGGAAGGCCAGCAGCGCGCCGAGGGCCAGCCCGATCAGGGCCAGGATGCCGGGCGAGGTCCAGCCCCGGCCGGGGCCCTCGATGATCGCGGCCGTGCCGCAGCCCAGCAGCAGCACCATCAGCAGCTGCCCGACCGGGTCCAGTCGGCGCGGCCGGGGCGACCGCGACTCGGGGACGTGCCGGACCGTCAGCAGACAGGCCGCCAGCCCCACCGGCACGTTGATCAGGAAGATCGCCGGCCAGCCCGCGCTGTCCACCAGGAAGCCGCCGATCAGCGGCCCGAGCGCCATGCTGATGCCGACCACGCCGCCCCAGACGCCGATCGCCCGGGCCCGCTCCTTCGGATCGGTGAAGGTGTTGGTGATGATCGACATCGCCACCGGGTTCATCATCGACCCGCCGACCGCCTGCACCGCGCGAAACCCGATCAGCCAGCCCAGCCCGGGCGCGAGGCTGCACAGCAGCGAGCCGAGCACGAACAGCAGCAGCCCGGCGGTGAACACCCGCTTGCGGCCGATCCGGTCGGCCACCGACCCGGACAGCATCAGCAGCGCGGCCAGCACCAGGGTGTAGGCGTCGATCACCCACTGCAGGCCGGAGGCGGGCGCGTCCAGGTCGCGCTGGATCGCGGGGAGGGCCACGTTCACGACGGTGTTGTCCAGACCGACGATGAACAGGCTCAGGCAGCAGATCGCCAGGATCAGCAGCCGGTGGCGGCGGTCCGGGGCGGTGATCTCTCGGCTCACCCTCCGATCATCGCACCGGGCCCCCGGCCCCAACTCGGCCGCCCCGCACGGCCGCCCACCCCTCGGCCCGACCGGCCGCCCACCCACAACACCCGCTCACCCACACACCGGCCCGACCGCTCAGCCGGGGGCCAGCGTGAAGCGAACGGCGCGGGTGGCCGGGTCGGCGAGGGTCAGCCGGACGGTGACGCGGTGGCCGAGCGGCAGCGGGTCGGGGGCGTCGCACTTGGCGACCACCGCGGGGTCGCGCAGTTGGACGGTGCCGACGGTCGGCCGGCGTCCGTCGACGTCGACCACCACGGCCTCGAAGTCCTCGCCCTCCCGGCCGCGCAGCAGTTCGGCCTCGATCAGGTCCACGCAGGCGCGCTCCACCTCGTGGGCCCGCCGGTCGCCGCCCTCCAGCAGGCCGGGCAGCAGCGGCAGGGCGTCCCGGACCCAGACCGGCACGTCGGTGCCGCCCGCCACGGCCAGGCAGATCTCCAGCGCGTAGCGGTCGCCGAGCCGGCGCAGCGGGGCGGTGCAGTGCGCGTAGGGGGCGGCCAGCGCGGCGTGGCCGGGGTCGGCGGGCGGGGCGGTGCCGCGGGCGGTGTCGAAGGCCCGGTAGCCGGCGCCGCGGAGCAGGCCGGTGCACTCGTTGAGGAAGGCGGCGTCGGCGGTGCGGCCCGGGTCGAGCGAGCGGACCAGTTCGGGGTAGGGCAGGTCGGCGGGCCAGTCGACGCCGAGCGCGGTGGCGACCCGGCGGAGCCGGGCGTAGGCGGTGTCGGGGGCGGCGGGCAGGGTGCGGAGCAGCCCGATCCCGGCGTCGAGCATGAGTTCGGCGGCGGCCATGCCGGTGAGCAGCGAGATCTGGGCGTTCCAGCCATCGGCCGGGCGGGGTGCCCGGTAGCCGAGCCGGTAGCCGCCGTCGACGTCCTCCACCTCCTGTTCGGGGATCGGCAGGCTGACGCCGCCGCGGTCGCGTTCCCGGGCCTCGCGCAGGGCGCCGATCGCGGCGAGCAGGTCGAGCTGCTCGTCGGCGGCGCCGGCGTCGATCCAGCCCTGCACGGTGGCGTAGTCGAGCCGGCGGCGGGAGCGGACCCGGGCCCGGCGCAGGTCGGCGAGGACGAGGGCGCCGTCGGCGTCCAGGTCGAGCTGCCACAGCAGGGCGGGGCGCAGTTCGCCGGGCAGCAGGCTGGCGGCGCCCTCGGAGATCCGGGCGGGGTGCAGCGGAACGTTGCCGTCGGGGAAGTACAGGGTCTGGACGCGGTGGGCGGCCTCGGTGTCGACGGCGCCGCCGGGGGTGACGTAGGCGGGCACGTCCGCGATGGCGTAGTGGACGCGGTAGCCGGTGCCGCGGCGGGTCAGGTGCATGGCCTGGTCGAGGTCGCGGGAGCCGGGCGGGTCGAGGGTGAAGAGCTCCAGGTCGGTGGCGTCGGTCTCGGGCAGCCGGGGCACGGAGGCCGCCCGGTCGGCCTCGGCGAGCACCTCCGGCGGCCAGTCGGTGCGGATCTCCAGGCGGGTCCGGAGGTCGGCGAGTTCGGTGTTGATCCTGGCGGTCTGGGCGGCCCGGACGCTGAGGTGTCGGCGCGGCATGCTCGCAGCGTAGGCCGCGGCGGCCCGGTCGGCGCGCCGGACCTGCCGTGAAGAGGGTTGTGGCGCACGGGGATTGACCGTCCGGCCCACCGGAGCCGCGGCGGGCCGGGTCGCCGCCCGGGGCCGTCCGGGGGCGCCGGGGTGCCGTCGGTACGAGCGGGAGTGCGGGCGGCGGGATTCGGGGCGGGTGCGGGCGGGTCGTTAGGGTTGACGGGTCGTGTCGCAACGGATCGTCGAAGAGGTGTCGCCGTGCTGGTACTGCTGCCGCCGTCGGAGGGGAAGGCCGCACCGGAGGCGGGAGTGCCGGTGGACGTGGCCCGGCTGTCGCTGCCGGGGCTGACCGGGGCCCGGGAGAAGGCGCTGGCGGCGCTGGTGGAGCTGTCAGCGGGCGACCAGGACCGGGCCGCCGAGGTGCTGGGGCTGAGCCCGGGCCTGCGCGGGGAGCTGGCCAAGAACGCGGGGCTGCTGACCGCGGGGGCCCGGCCGGCCGGTGAGGTCTACACGGGGGTGCTGTTCGACAACCTGGGGCTGGCGAAGCTGGACGGGGCGGCGCGGGCCCGGGCCGAGCGTGCGCTGCTGGTCTTCTCCGGCCTGTGGGGCGCGGTCCGGATCACCGACCGCATCCCGCCGTACCGCTGCGCGATGGGGGTGAAGCTGCCGCCGCTGGGCGCGCTCGGCGGGTACTGGCGCGGGGTGCTGGACGGGGTGCTGCCGGAGGTCGCGGCCGACGGCCTGGTGCTGGACCTGCGCAGTTCGGCGTACGCGGCGGCGTGGAAGCCCGCGGGCGCGGTGGCGGCCCGGACGGCGACGGTGCGGGTGCTGCACGAGCGCGAGGCAGACGGGGTGCTGAAGCGTTCCGTGGTGAGCCACTTCAACAAGGCGACCAAGGGCCGGCTGGTCCGCGACCTGCTGACGGCGGGCCTGGAGCCGGCCTCGCCCGGCGAGCTGGTGGAGGCGCTGGGGCAGCTCGGCCACCGGGTCGAGGTCTCGGCCCGGGGCACGGAGCGCAAGCCCTGGCAGCTGGACGTCGTGGTGGCCGAGGTCCACTGACCGCCGCCCGCCTCCGGAGGGGACGAGCCCGAGGGGAAACGGCTGACGGCCCGCCACCCCCCGAGCGGGTGGCGGGCCGTCAGGGCCGGTGTCCGCGCGGCCCGGTGTCCGCGCGGTCGCGCGGGTCAGCGCAGGTGCGAGGTGTCGTTGAGCAGCCGCAGCGAGGCGTTGCCGTCGTTGTAGTACTGGACGGCGCAGAGCGAGGCGGCGGAGAGCTCCATCCGGTGCACGGCGTCCGGCGGGGCGCCGAGGGCGAGCCGGACCAGCGACTTGATCGGGCTGACGTGCGAGACCACCAGCACGGTCCTGCCGGGGTATCGGGCGATGATCCGGTCGCGGGCCTGGCCGACCCGCTGGGCCAGGCCGGTGAGCGATTCGGCGCTGCCGGTGGGCTTGGCCTTGGCGGAGGCGAGGAAGGCGTTCAGGTCCTCGGGGTGGCGCTCCATCACCTCGGCGTAGGTGAGTCCCTCCCAGGCGCCGAAGTCGAGTTCGCGCAGGCCCTCCTCGATCCGCACCTCCAGGCCGAGCCGGCGGGCGACGGCCTCGGCGGTCTGCCGGGTGCGCAGCATCGGCGAGCTGACCACGGCCTGCACGGTGCCGCGGGAGGCCAGCGCCTCGGCGGCCCGCTCGGCCTGCCAGACGCCCTTCTCGGACAGGCCGGGGTCGGTGCCGGTGCTGCCGGAGAAGCGCTTGAGCGGGGTGAGCGGGGTCTCGCCGTGCCGCAGCAGCGCCAGGGTGGTGGGGGTGCCGAGGTCGGCGGGCCCGGCCCAGCCGGCCCGGGGCGCGGGGGCGGCGGGCAGCGGCTCGTCCTGCGCGGGGGCGGCGGCGGGCGCGGCCGGCACCGCGGCCGGCCGGGCCTTGGGCTCCCACTGGCGGCCCTGCTTGCCGGCGTCCATCGCCTCGTTGGCGAGCCGGTCGGCCTCCTTGTTCTTCTCCCGCGGGATCCACTTGTACTCGACCTTGCCGCGCGCGGCGACGCTCCGGGCCTCGGCGGCGAGCGGCTGCATGTCGGGGTGCTTGATCTTCCAGCGGCCGGACATCTGCTCGACGACCAGCTTGGAGTCCATCTCGACCAGGACCCGGGCGTCCGGATCGAGGTCGCGGGCCGCCTTCAGCCCGGCGATCAGCCCCTTGTACTCGGCGACGTTGTTGGTGGCCCGGCCGATGTACTCGGCGGCCTCGGCGAGGATCTCGCCGGTGCCGGCGTCGAGGACCACCGCGCCGTAGCCGGCCGGCCCCGGGTTGCCCCGGGAGCCGCCGTCGGCCTGGACGATGAACTGGGCGCCGGCCACCGGGTCAGACGCCCGACTCGCCGGTGCGGACCAGGATGCGGCCGCAGTTCTCGCAGCGCAGCACCTTGTCGGCGGGCTCGGCCTTGATCGCGTTGAACTCGGTGATCGAGAACTCGGTGCGGCAGCCCTCGCAGCGGCGCTGGTAGAGCCGGGCCGCGCCGACGCCGCCCTGCTGCTCGCGCAGGCGGGTGTACGCCTTCATCAGGTCGGCGGGGACGACGTTGGCGACGGCCTCGCGGTCGCGGCGGACCTTCTCGGCCTCGGTGTCGAGCTCGGTCAGCTGGGCGTCGCGGCGGCCCTCGGCCTCGGCGACCACCACGGAGGAGTGCTCCAGGCGGGCGGTGAGCTCGGTGACCCGGGTCTGCGAGGACTCCATCCGCTCCATCACCTCCAGCACGATGTCCTCCAGGTCGCCCTGGCGCTTGGCCAGCGAGGTGTTCTCGTGCTGGAGGTTCTCCAGGTCCTTCGCGGAGCCGACCGCGCCGGAGTCCATCCGCTGCTGGTTGCGGGCGGCCCGGCTGCGGACCTGCTCGACGTCCGCCTCGGCCTTGGCCAGTTCACGGGTGGTGTCGCCGAGCTGGGCCTGGGCGGCGACCACCAGGGACTGCAGGGCGGTGTGGTCGGCGGTGGCCTTGTCGATCTCGGCGTGCTCGGGCAGGGTGCGGCGCCGGTGGGCCAGCTGGTCGAGGCGGGAGTCGATGGCCTGCAGGTCGAGCAGGCGGATCTGGTCGGCGGGCGCGGCGTTCACGCGGCAGGGCTCCTGTTGGGTTCGTTCGACGGGGTGTCAGGGGGCGTACGGCATCGGCGCGTGCGCCGTCCACGGGTCGGTGACCCGGGTGGAGACGCGGGTCTCCAGCGGCCAGGCGTGCCGGTCGGCACGGTCGAGCAGTTCGCGGGCGGCGAGCCGCAGCCAGGGCCACTCGGTGGCCCAGTGCGCGGCGTCGACCAGGGCGACGGGGGCCGCCTCGGTGGCCTCGGAGGCCGGGTGGTGGCGCAGGTCGGCGGTGACGTAGGCGTCCACGCCGGCCCCGCGGGCCTCGGCCAGGAAGGAGTCGCCGGAGCCGCCGCAGACCGCGACCCGGCGGACGGGCCGCTCCGGGTCGCCGGCGGCGCGGACGCCCGCGGCGGTGGCGGGGAGTCCGGCGGCGACCTGCGCGGCGAACGCGGCGAGCGTCATCGGCTCCGGGAGTTCGCCGATCCGGCCGCTGCCGCGCCGGCCGGCCGGGTCGGTGGGGTCGGCCACCAGCGGGCCGGTGACCTTCAGGCCGACCGCCTCGGCGAGGGCGTCGGAGACGCCCGGGTCGGCGTGGTCGGCGTTGGTGTGCGCGACGTGCAGCGCGATGTCGTGCTTGATCAGGGTGTGCACCACCCGGCCCTTGAAGCCGGTGGCGGCGACCGTGGTGGTGCCGCGCAGGTACAGCGGGTGGTGGGTGACCACCAGGTCGGCGCCCCATTCGACGGCCTCGTCGACCACGGCCTGCACCGGGTCGACGGCGAACAGCACCCGGTTCACCTCGGCGTCGGGGTCGCCGCAGACCAGGCCGACCGCGTCCCAGGACTCCGCCCACTGCGGCGGGTAGATCTCTTCGAGCACGGCGATGACGTCGGACAGTTTCGGCACCTGTCGAGACTACCGCGTGCCACGGGCCGCCCCGCCCGGGCCCGACCCGGCCCCCCGCCGGCCCCCGCCGCGCACTGCCGCGCCCGGCCCCGCCGCGGGTCGCACACCTGCCCGTCAACCCGCTGCGGGGTGCCGGTTCGGGCCCGCGGCGGCCCTCCCGGCCGCCGGGGAACGGAGCCCGGCCGCCCACCGCGCGCTCGGCCCTGCTCACAGGCCCGCAGGTGGACACATTCGAAAACCGGGCCCGATCACCCTTAAGAGTGAAGTGACTCCAGCGGCGTTGAGTCACCCCCGTCTCGAAAGTAACTTCAGTCCTGCGAACGAGAGTTGCCTCGACCCTGCCGGGTCGAACGGGCGACCGGCCGGAATTCCCGACGGGCGAGGAACACGACGGAATTCGACAGGCGCGGCCGGGACTCTCGTGGTTCCGCAGACCGGACCGGCCTGGTCCACCGCGAAGGGGTGTGAAGCAGATGGGGGCGGACACGCCGCCGCGCGGGACCCTGCCGCCGGTCACGGTCGTCGGCGCGCCGGGTGTGGACGGCGGGTCGGCGGAGGTGGCGCGGGCGGCCGCGGCCGGTGCTGGAGCCCGGGAAGACGGCGGCGACCGGAAGGTCGCGGCCGGGGGCTCCCGCTGTCCGGCCCGGCCGTCCGGCCGGAATTCCCCGGCCGCATTCCGCGCCACCCGTTCCGGCGGAGCGCCGGAATTCCCGCACCGGGCCGGTCCGTTCGCAGCGGAATTCGGTCCGGAGGCGAACCGGATTCCCGGCCCGGGCATTCTCCCGGGCCGCGGCGGCCGCTCCGGCCGCCCCCGGCACCCGCGTCCGTCGGCCGTGGCCGCGGCCGCGGCGGAGGGTCGATCCCGTCGAGGGGGCGGGATCGGCCGTCCCCCGGCGCACGCCCGCCCGGTCCCGGGCCGCCCGTCCACGAGTTCCGGAGGTGATCGGTGGACGCCGCTGTCGTGCGTACCGCGCCGCAGGTCCTGCGGCGGCTGAGTTTCACGTTCGCCGGGGACGGCTCGCACGCCGCGTGCCTGGCGGCGGGGGCCGACGGCCGCTGGTCGGTGGAGAGTTGGCGGCTGGACGGCCCCGGCCCGGCGGTCCCGACGGCGCTGGCGCCGCCGGAGGACCTGCGGTCGCAGCTGCTCGCGCTGCCGGACGGGCGGGTGCTGGTCTGCCGGCACGACGGCGACCGGCACACGGTGCTGCTGCTGGCGGCCGGCGAGCCCGAGCGGGTGCTGGCCGGGTTGCGGACGGCGGGGCTGCGGATGCTGGCCGCGCCCGGCGACGGGCAGGTCGCGGTGCTGCTCGGCACGGACGCCCGGGCGGTGACCACGGTGTGGCTGCTGGCCGCGGACGGGTCCGCGCCGCACCGGGTCGCCGAGCTGCCCGGGCTGTACGGCGGCGGGGTGTGGCTGGACGCCGCGGGTCGGCTGCTGGCCCTGGACCGGATCGCCGACGGGCCGGTGAAGACCGTCGTGCTGGACTTCGAACTCGGCGCCACCACACCGCTGTTGGAGCTGGGCGAGGGCAGCAGCGACCGGCTGCTGCTGTGCGACCCGGCGACCGGCCTGGGCCTGCTGCGCAGTGACGCGCCGGGGGTGGACCGGCTGGGCTGGGCGGTGATCGGCGGCGCCGAGCCGGCCAGGTTCCCGGACTGCCTGCACCGGCCGGGGCGGCTGCTGCGGCCGGTGGCGGTGTCGCCGCACCTGCCGGGCGTGGAACCGCGGGTGGTGCTGCAGATCGACCGGGGCGCGGCGGCCACGCTGGCCGTGTGGCGGCCGAGCGAGGGCCGCCTGGAGCCGCTGCCCGTCCCGCCCGGGCAGTGGGGCGCGGTCGGGCACTGGTCGGCGGCGGGCCTGCGGATGCCGTACTCGGCGCCGGACCGGCCCGCGGCGCTGGCCACCCTGGACGTGGCGGCGCTGCTGACCGCCGGGACCGCCCCGGTGCCGTCGGCGCGCTCCCCGCTGGACAGCGGCGACGGGTGGGCGGAGCGGCCCGTCCCGGGCTGGCGGCTGGACGGGTCTGCGGTGCCCGCCGCCGGCGGGTGGCGGGCGGCCCGCTGCCTGGAGCTGGCCGGTCCGGCCGGTCCGGTCGAGGCGGTGGTGTACGGCGGCGCGCGGTGGCTGTCGGCGCCGCACCTGGTGCTGGCGCTGCACGGCGGCCCGGCGGACGCCTGGCGGCTGGAGTTCGACCCGGCGCTGCAGCGGATGGCGGCGGAGGGCCTGGCGGTGGTGGCGCCGAACCAGCGCGGTTCGACGGGGTACGGCCCGGAGTACGCGGCGGCGATCCGCGGTGCCTGGGGCGGCCCGGACCTGGCGGACGTGCTGGCGCTGCTGACCGGTCTGGCGGAGCGGCGGGCGGAGCTGGGGTTGGAGCCGCCCGCCCTGTTCGGGGTGAGCTACGGGGCGTTCCTGGCGCTGCTGGCGACGGCGCACGCCCCGGCGGGGGCGGTGTCCCGGTGCGCGGTGGTGGCGCCGTTCCTGTCGGGCGCGCGGCTGCTGGCGGAGGGGGCCGAGCCGGTCCGGGCGCTGACCGTCCGGCTGGGTGGCGAGGTCGAGTGGGACGACGAGCTGGGTCCGCGGGACGTGCTGCGGCTGGCGGACCGGCTGACGGTGCCGCTGCTGGTGGTGCACGGCGGCCGGGACGAGGTGGTGCCGGTCGGGCAGTCCCGGTCGCTGCGGCACGAACTGCTGCGGCTGGGGCGGGCGGAGGGCCTCGACTTCCGGTACGTGGAGGCCGCCGGCGCGGGTCACGAACTGCTGGCCGAGGAGGGGTCGGCGGTGCTGCACGAGCTGCTGGCGGTCTTCCTGCGCACCGGCGGCGCGGACTGACGCCCCGTCGGAGGGTGCCGACGGCGGGCCGGACCCGCTCGGCGCCGGGCCGTCCCGCGGGGCGCCCTTCCCCTTCTCAATCTGCCTGGAGTGTTTGGTGCGTGGGTCGTCGGTCGCGCTGACGGTGGCGGTGCCGCTGGGGGCGGTGTCGCTGTCGGCCGTCCCCTGGGCCGTGGGGGCGCTGCTGGACGCGGTGGTGACGGGCGGGCGGTTCGGCCCGGCGGCCGGGTGGGCCGCCGGGGGCTCGGCGGCGCTGCTGGCACTGGCCGTGTCGGCGCGGGCGGCCCCGATCCCGGTCCCGTTCCGGACGGCGGCCCGGGTCGTGTCGGCGCGGACGGCGGCGGTGCGAGCCGTGGCGGCGGCGGGCTCGGTGGTCGGGCTCGCGGTGCTGTCGCCGTGGCTGGCGGCGGCGTTCTTCGCCGGGGTGCTGCCGGGGGTGCTGCTGGTGCGGCTGTTCGCCCGGAGCACTGCGGAGTTCCGCCCGGCCCGGCCGGGCCCGTCCCGGGGGCGGGCGGTCCTGCTGGTCACCTCGGTGGAGCTGACGGTGCTGGGCACGGCCGGTCAACTGGCGGCGGCGGGACGGCTGTCGGCGGGCGCGTGCGCGGCGGCGGTGGGCTGGGCGGCCCTGACCCTGGGCCTGGACCCGGGCCCGGCTTTCCGCCGGCCGACGGCGCGACTCCCCCGGCCGACACGCGAACTCCCGGACGGATCGGGCGAGTTGGCGTTCCGCTCGGTGCTGCTGCGGGACGCCTGGGGCGCGGTGGTGTTCGGCCCGCTGGAACTGACGGTGCCGGGCGGGTGGACGGTCGCGGTGGTCGGCCGCCCGGGGGCGGGCAGGTCGCAGCTGGCGGCGCTGACGGTCGGGCTGCGGCGGCCGGACGGCGGGGCGGTGCTGGTGGACGGGGTGCCGGTGACGGCCCTGCCGGTGGCGGCGCGGCGCCGGGCGGTGGGCTGCGCGTTCGAACGCCCGCGCCTGGTGGGCCCGGCCGCGGCGGAAGCGGCCGACTCCCGGGTGACGGTGCTGGACGACGCCGCCTGGAGCCCGGCGGCTCCGGCCGACCGCCGGACCAGGCTGGTGCTGACCCGCCGTACGGCGGTGGCGGCCGGGGCCGACCTGGTGCTCTGGCTGGACGGCGGCCGGGTCCGGGCGGTCGGCCCGCACGCCGACCTGCTCGCCGACCCGGACTACCGCGCCGCCCTGCTGGACGCGCCGACGGGGCCGGAGACCGCCGAGCGGTGCAAAACGGTCGACAACTGCCGCCGGGCACCAGCGAACTGACGGAACGCCGGGAACCGGGCGGAGCGGCCCGCCGCACCCCGCCCACCGGGCCGCCCACCGTGCCGCCGTCCGGGCCGCTGGGCGAACCGCCGGACGGCGGCGCGCGCCGATCGGTGCGGGAACGCGGCGCGGCGGCGCGCGGTTCGGTTAGGCTCCGAGGCGATTCGGCTGTCGCCGTGCGCCCCGTGCGGGCTGCTCCGGGGACGGCCGGTCGGCTGCTGCCCGGCTCCGGGCGGCGCCGGTCGCGCCGCGGTGTTTCCCGGCGCGCCTTCCGCCGAGACCGCCTTCCTTGCGCACGGAGAAGACTGACCTGATGTCCGAGTCCATCGACGACACCACCGAGCACGACCACCGGGCCCCCGCCGAGGACGTCCCCGAGGGCGCGGCCCACGGCCGCCACCGGGGTTCCAACGCCGGCGACGACACCCCGGAGGCGGACCCGCACGGCCGCCACCGCCGCTGACCCGGCCCCGCGCGGGCCGGGAACGGCCCGCCGCACGACCGCACCGCACCGTCCGCGCCCCCGGTTCCGTCACCGTCCTGACGGCACCGGGGGCGCGGCCCTTCCCGGCCGCCTTCCCGGCTGCCTTCCCCCGCCGCCTTTCGGCCCTGGCCGGTCGGCTCAGTCCAGGGTCAGCACGGTCCGCAGCGCCTCGCCGCTGCGCATCTGCCGGACCGCCTCGTTGACCTCGGTCAGCGGCAGCCGGTGGGTGATCATGCCGTCGAGGTCGAGCCGTCCGGCCCGCCAGAGGGCGATCGCCAGGTCGGCGGTGCGGCGGACGTCGCCGCCGCCGTACATCGAGGGCAGCAGGCGCTTCTCGTTGAAGAAGAGTTCGCCGAGGCTGAAGGAGACCCGGTCGTCCTGCGCGCCCGCGCCGATCACCACGACGGCGCCGCCGCGCCGGGCCGCGTCGTAGCCGGCCCGGACGGTGGTGGAGCGGCCGACCGCCTCGAAGACGTGGTCGAAGCCGCCGCCGGGGACCGAGCGGGCCGCGGCCTTCAGCTCCTCCGGGGCGATCGCCTCGGTGGCGCCGAAGGCGAGCGCCCGTTCGCGGCGGGAGGCCACCGGGTCGACCACGGTGATCCGGGCGGCCCCGCAGATCCGGGCGCCCTGCACGGCGGCGATGCCGACGCCGCCCGCGCCGATCACCGCGACCGTCGAACCCGCCTCCACCTTCGCGGTGTTGACGACCGCGCCGAGTCCGGTGGTGACGCCGCAGCCGATCAGCGCGGCCAGGTCGTGCGGCAGGTCGGCGGGCACCGGGAGGACGCTGTCGGCGGCCACCACCAGTTCCTCGGCGAACGCGCCGGTGCTGTAGAAGCCGTACGCGTCGGTGTCGCCGCCGATCCGGAAGGTCGGGGTGGCGAGTCGGCGGATCGAGGCCACGCAGAGGTGGGTCTGGCCGCGGCGGCAGGCCGGGCAGCCGCCGCACGGCGGCATCCAGCAGAGCACGACCCGGTCGCCGACGGCGGGGACGGTCACGCCCTCGCCGACCTCGACGACCTCGCCCGCGCCCTCGTGGCCCGGCACGAACGGCGCGGGCTGCGGCAGCACCCCGGCCATCGCGGACAGGTCGGAGTGGCAGAGGCTGGCGGCGCGCACCCGGACCCGGACCTTCCCCGGTCCGAGGCCGACCGCCTCGACGTCGTCCCGGACGTCCAGGACGTCCTGTCCGGTCTGGTGCAGGATCGCTGCGCGCACTGGCTGCTCCGCGGGGTCGGCCGCCGCACCGGCGGGCTGGAACACGTTCTACCGAGGGTCGTCCCCTGTATAGCGCATCGCCGGGGCCGACGGGGCGGGGCGGCCGCCCGGCGTCCGGGGCCCGGCCGCCGGAAACCGCTTTCCCGTCCCCTTCCCGGGCTGGCATCATCCGCGCTCGTGTCCACCACCGATTCCCCCGTCACGGCCTCCGAAGCCGCCGTCCCCACCGCCGCCCCCTGCCCGCAGTGCGGCGCCCCGCTGTCGGTGAGCGAGCGCTTCCCGACCTGGTGCCCGGCCTGCGAGTGGAACCTGGTGCCCGAGCAGCCGGCCGTCCAGTACCGGACGGCGCGGGCCCGCCGCCGGGCCGAGCGGGACGAGCGCCGGGAGGAGGGGCGCCGACGGGCCGTCAGGGCCCGGGCCGAAAAGGTGTTCCGGCTGGTCGCGGCCGAGGGCCCGGACCGGCGGTCGGCCCCGCCGGTGGTGGCGTTCGCCCTGGCCGGGCTGGTGCACCTGGTGTCGCTGACGGTGCTGCTGCTGGGCGTGTCGCTGACCGCGGGGCTGATCGGCGGGAGCTGGTTCCAGCGGGCGCTGGGCGTGCTCGCGCTGGCGGTGGCCGTGCTGGTCCGGCCCCGGCTGGGCCGGCCGGCGCGGGACGAGGTGCTGTCCCGGGAGGCCGCGCCGGCCCTGTACGGCCTGGTGGACCGGGTGTCGGAGGCGCTCGGCGCGCCCCGGGTGGACTCGATCGCGGTCAACGGCCGGTTCAACGCCTCGTTCGGCGTCGTCGGGCTGCGCCGGCGGCGGGAGCTGCAGATCGGCCTGCCGCTGTGGGAGATGCTGACCCGGCAGCAGTGGGTCGCGCTGCTCGCCCACGAGATCGGGCACTGCGTCAACGGGGACTCCCGGCGCGGCCTGTGGACCGGCTCGGCGGTCGCCTCGCTGCGGGAGTGGGAGCGGCTGACCCGCCCCTCCCCCGACAACGACTCCGGGCGGATGCTGATCGTCATGGCCGCGTTCGTCGCCAACGTGCTGCTCCGGGTGGTCAATCGGGGAGTGCGCGCGCTGGCCGGCCTGATGTTCAGGCTGCACCTGCGCAGCGGGCAGGCCGCCGAGTACCGGGCCGACGGGCTGGCCGCCCGGCTCGCCTCGGTGCCGGACGCCCGGGGTCTGCTGGTCGCCCTGTTGAACGGGCGGACGGTGGAGGCGGTGCTGGTCCGCCGGCGCGCCCTGCCCCGGCGGCGTTCCGGCGGGCGGCCGGACGACTCCGGCCTGTGGGAGGCGCTGGCCGAGGCGGTCCGGACCGTCCCGGCGAGCGAGACGGCCCGCCGCGTCCGGGCCTCCGAGCGGGAGCTGAGCAGCGTCGACGAGTCGCACCCGCCGACCTACCTGCGGCTGCGGATGCTGGACACCGCTCCCCCGCCGGTCGACCGGCCGCCGCTGGTGCTGGACGCCGGGCAGGCCGCCGCGATCGGGGCCGAGCTGGCCGCGAGCCGCGAACGGGTCGCCCGCGAGCTGCTGTGACGTCGGCCGCGGTGACGCCCCCGGGGGTCGCCCGGGGGCGTTCCTACCATCCAGTAGGGTCCTGCTCAGTCCCCCAGCCCGGCAGGAGCGCCCCGATGACCGACCCCACCACGGCCAGCCGCCCGGAATCCTCCACCGGCGTTCCCGCCGCGCCGGTGCTGGCCGCGTTCCGTGCCGCCACCGGCTTCATGCCCGAGGACGAGGGCCTGGCGCTGTACGCGGCGGCCCTGGACGCGGCCGGGCGGACCGGGTTGCCGGTGCTGGAGATCGGCACCTACTGCGGCCGCTCGGCGATCCTGCTCGCGGACGCCGCCCGCCGCGCCGGCACGGTCGCGCTGACCGTCGACCACCACCGCGGCTCCGAGGAGCAGCAGCCGGGCTGGGAGTACCACGACCCGACCCTGGTCGACCCGGAGGTCGGCCTGATGGACACCCTGCCGCGGTTCCGCCGCACCCTGCACGCGGCCGGGCTGGAGGAGCACGTGGTCGCCCTGGTCGGCCGCTCCCCGCAGATCGCCGCGGTCTGGCAGGGGCGGCTGGCGCTGGTGTTCGTCGACGGCGGGCACACCGACGAGCACGCCACCGGCGACTACGAGGGCTGGGTGCCGCACCTGGCCGAGGACGGCCTGCTGGTGGTGCACGACGTGTTCCCCGACCCGGCGGACGGCGGCCAGGCCCCGTACCGGGTGTACCTGCGGGCCCTCGCCGAGGGCTTCGAGGAGGTCTCGGTGACGGGCTCGCTGCGGGTGCTGCGCCGCGCCGCGACCGCCCGCTGACGGCCCGTCGGCGGGCGGGCCCCGGCGCCCCGGCGGGAACGGACCCGGCCGCCGGGACGTCGTCACCACGGCGGCGCATCAGCGACGCATCGGCGACGCATCGCCGATCCACCGTGACCGCCCGTACCGGTGGCCGGTACGGTGGCGGCGGCAGACGGCGGACCACCGCACCACGGAGCGGCCCGGGCGGGCGCCGGTGCGGAACCGGTCGACGGGGGACGAGGGAGCGCATGACGGAACAGGGCAGGGCCGCCAGGGCGGTCTGGGATCCGACCGCGAACAACGGCGCGGGCGGCTGGGTCCGCCGGGCGGTCCCGGAGGACCCGGCGGCGGGTCCGGCCACCACGGCGATCCCGCTCCCGCTGCTGCTGTCCGCCATCGACGGCCAGGCCGCCCCGGTGCCGCCCGGTGCCACCACCCCGCCGCCGCCCGGCACCGCCGTCCCGCCGGAGCAGCCGCCCGCCGTGCAGCGCACCGCGGCCACGGCCGCCACCCCGCCGCCGCGGCCGAAGCCGGACCCCGCCGCGGCGCAGCCGCCCGTCCCGCCCCCGGCCGCGCCGCCGGTCGCCGCCCCCGGCGGCTTCCCGGCCGACCCGCAGCCCTCGTTCGGCGGCCGGCAGCCGTTCCCGCCGCCCCAGGGGCAGCCCTTCGGTGGTCCGCAGCCGCCCCAGCAGCAGCCGCAGCAGCCGTTCGGCGACCAGTCCTACGGCGGCCAGCAGCCCTACGGCGGCCCCTCGTTCGGCGGTCAGCAGGGCTTCGACGGCCAGCAGCCCTTCGCCGGGCACCAGACCTTCGGCGGCCAGCAGCCCTTCGGCGGCGGGCCCGGCGGGTACGGCCACCAGGAGCCGGAGTTCGACTACGAGGACGACCCGCGCCGGCGCCGCACCCCGGTGCTGATCGGCGCGGCCGTGGCGCTGCTGCTGGTGATCGGCGTCGGCGTGGTGTGGGCGGTGAGCAACAGCGGCAGCAGCGCCGGGGACGGGAGCGCCGCGCAGGGCCGGAGCACCGCCGCGCCCCCACCGGACCCGGGCAGCGGCGGGGCTCCGGCGGGCGGCGGGCAGGGCGGCTCGTCCGCGCCGTCCGCGCCCGCGTCCCCGGCGGCCTCGGGTTCGGCCTCGGCGGGCCCGGAGGCGCAGGCCCAGGCGAAGGCGCTGGACGCGCTGCTGACCAAGGGCGAGAACGCGAAGGCGCCGATCGGCAACGCGGTGGCGAAGGTGCGCAGCTGCCCGCCGAAGCCGGAGGTCGACAACGCCGCCAAGGTGTTCGACGACGGGGCGCAGCAACGGGACGCGCTGCTGGCCGAGTTGAACGGGTTGAAGACCGACGCCCTGCCGGGCGGCCCCGACGCGGTGGCGGACCTGCGGGCGGCCTGGCAGCAGTCCGGGGACATCGACCGGGCGTACGCGGCGTGGGCGCGGACGGTGTCGGCGCAGGGCTGCGCCAACAACCAGGTACCCTCGACGCCCGACCTGGCGCGCGCCAACGACCTCAATCCGAAGGCGACGCAGTCGAAGAAGGACTTCGTGACGAAGTGGAAGCCGATCGCCGGCAGCTACGGCCTGGCGGCGCGCACCTGGGACAGGATCTGAGGCACCAGTGACCGGCACCACCCCGCCCGCCGAGAACGGCGGCCAGGACCCCCACCCCGCCCCGCGCCCGGGCGCGTCCGGGCGCCTCCGGTCGGCCGAGTCGCCCGGGGCGCACTGGCGGGCGGGGGCCAAGGTGGCGGCGCTGGTGCTGCCGGTCTGCCTGATCGGCTGGCTGGGCTGGCAGGCGGTCGCCAACAGCGCGCGGGACACCTCGGCGCACCCGTCGGGCACGCACTCGCCGTACTACGCGGAGGGCGACCAGGTCGTGCCCGGCGACGGGGCCGGGTCGGGCGCCGGGAGCCCCGCGGCGGGGTCGTCCCCGCCCGCGGCGCCGTCCGACGGGCCGTCCACCCCGGCGGGGCAGGCGGGCCGTCCGCTGTCCGGCCGGACGGTGCTGCTCGACCCGGGCCACAACACGGGCAACGCCAAGCACACCGGGGAGATCAACCGGCAGGTCGACATCGGCAACAGCCGCAAGGAGTGCGACACCACCGGGACGTCCACCGACGCCGGGTACCCGGAGGCGGAGTTCACCCTGGACGTGGTGCACCGGGCCCGGGCGATCCTGCAGGACCGGGGAGCGAAGGTGGTGCTGACCCAGGACGGGGAGCGCGCCTGGGGGCCGTGCATCGACGAGCGGGCCCGGATCGGCAACCAGGCGGGCGCGGACGTCGCGGTCTCGGTGCACGCCGACGGCGCGCCGGCCGCCGGCCACGGCTTCCACGTGATCATGCCCGCCAAGGTGGTCGCGGGGGCCGCCGACACCTCGGCGATCGTCGACCCCTCGCACCGGTTCGGGGTGCTGCTGCGGGACGCGTTCCGGGCCGGCACCGGCGAGCCGGTCTCCACGTACATCGGCCAGCAGGGGCTGGACACCCGCTCCGACCTGGGGGGTCTGAACCTGTCGAAGGTGCCGAAGGTCTTCATCGAGTGCGGCAACATGCGCAACGCGGAGGACGCGAGGCGGATGTCGGACCCGCAGTGGCGCCAGCGCGCCGCGCAGGCCCTCGCCGACGCCCTGACCAGCTATCTCACCGGGTGAGCCGCTGCGTACACCCACCGTCGAACACCTGTCCCGTCAGTGCCCCCGGTCCTTCCGGAACGAACCGCTCCGCACCGGATCCGGAGGGCGCTGTGCACGCGGCGGAGCCTTGGCCCTAGGCTTTTGCCCTGTTGTACCGCTCCGGTACCACGGGGGCCCGGTCAGCGCCCGCCGACCACGACTACACCTAATGAGGGGAACGTCAGTGAACCTGCGCGCTCTCACCAGGGGAGACGCCGCCGTCGCCGGTGCGGCCGTGTTGCTCCTGCTCTCGTCCTTCCTGCCCTTCCGGACCTTCCCGTCACTGCGCGGGGACCTGAACTGGAACGCCTGGGAGCCCGGGGCCTTCCCGCTGCTCCCGTCGGTCTTCCTGCTCGGCGTCATCGGCGCCGCGCTGATCCTGCTGTTCCGCCTGCAGAAGGAGACCCTGGGCAACAAGGAGATCCTCGGCCTCCGCCTCGACCAGTGGGGCACCGCGATGGCGGTGATCTCGCTCTGGGGCATGCTGTGGGCGGTGGGCGGCGCGCCGACCGGCGCGAGCAACGGCGCGGGCGTGTGGCTCGGCCTGCTGTCGACGCTGGTGCTGGCCGGTGCCGTGATCGCCGGCCCGCTGGTCCCGGCCCTGCAGGCCCCGCTGCTGCCGGCGGCCTCGCCCGCGGCGACCACTCCGCAGCCCTTCCCGCCCTACGGCGGCCAGCAGCCGGGCCAGCCGGGTCAGCCCGGCCAGCCGGGTCAGCCCGGCGCGTACGGCTACCCGGGTGCCCAGCAGCAGCCGTTCCCGGGCCAGCCGCAGGCCGAGCAGCCGCAGCCCCAGCCGCAGGCCCCGCAGTTCGGCGGCCAGGGCGAGTTCGGCGGCCAGGGCGGCTACGGCTACCCGGCGGCCGCGCAGGTCCAGGCCCCGGCCCCGGCCGTGCAGCAGCAGGCGCCCGCGCCGCAGCCCACCGCGGTGCAGCCCGCGATCCAGGACCAGGTGCCGCCGCAGCAGGCCGCCGCGGCGCCGTTCGCCCCGTTCTGGTTCGCCGTCCCGGCGGTCCGCCAGCTCGGCAACAAGGACAACCCGGCCGCCCCGCCGGTCGGCGAGCTGGTCCCCGGCACCTGGTACCTGGCCGTCGACCAGCGCGGCGCCGCCCTGGTCGCCCAGCTCCCGGACGGCAGCCACGGCGTCCTCAACGACACCACGGGCATCCAGCGCGGCTGACGCCCCGTCGCACCGGAAAGGTCCGCCCCCGGAGGGAACCCCTCCCCGGGCGGACCTTTCCGTTTCCTGCCCCGGCCCTCGCCCTGTCAGGGGCGCGGGGAACCGCGCGGGGCGGAAGGCGCGGACAGCAAGGTCCGCCCGGCGAGGGAACTCCCCCTCCCCGGGCGGACCTTTCCGTTGCACGCGTCGTGTCGCGGCGCGGCGCGCAGCGGCTAGCAGCAGCCCTCGACCGCCAGTCCCGCCGGGAGCTCCTCGCCGCCGAAGACGCTGACGGTCGCGTGGTCGCCGCCGCGGGCGGCGACGGCGAGGAGGAGGGCGCCGGCGGTCCAGGTGGTGCGTTCCTCGGGCCAGATCGCGTCGTCCTCGAAGACGTAGCCGGTCCAGTAGGAGCCGTCCTCGTGGCGCAGGTGCTGGATCCAGCGGAGGATCTCGACGGCGCGGTCGGACTGCCCGGCGGCCCAGAGCGCGAGGGCGAGTTCGGCGCTCTCGCCGCCGGTGACCCAGGGCCGGTCGCTGACGCAGCGGACGCCGAGGCCGGGGACGACGAAGCGGTCCCAGTCGGCGGCGATCCGGCGCTCGGCCTCGGCGCCGCGCAGCGCGGTGCCGAGGACGGGGTAGTACCAGTCCATCGAGTAGCGGTCCTTGTCGAGGAACCGCTCGGGGTGGTCGGCGATGGCGTGCCGGAGGCGGCCGGCGGCGAGTTCCCAGTCGGGCTGGGGGTGGTCGAGGTGGTCGGCGATGGCGAGGCCGCAGCGCAGCGCGTGCAGGATCGAGCAGGAGCCGGTGAGCAGCGCGTCGGTGGTGGCGGTGCCGTCCTCGTCCTGCCGCCAGGCGATCGCCCCGCCGGGGAGGCTGAGCCGGACGCAGTGGTCGAGGGCGCGGGCGACGGCGGGCCAGATCCCTTCCAGGAAGCTGTCGTCGCCGGTGGAGAGGTGGTGGTGCCAGGCGCCGACGGCGATGTAGGCGCAGAAGTTGGTCTCCCGCGCGAGGTCGGTGGCGGTGCCGTCGGCGGTGCCGGGCTGTCCGTAGGCGTAGGCGGCGTACCAGGTGCCGTCGGCGTTCTGCCGGTCGGCGAGCCAGCGGTAGGCGGCTTCGGCGGCGGCGTGCTCGCCGGCGGTGTCGAGGGCCATCGCGGCCTCGGTGTGGTCCCAGGGGTCGAGGTGGCCGCCGTGGAACCAGGGGATCGCGCCGTCGGGCTGCTGGTGGGCGAGGATCGACCGGACGGTGTCGGCGGCCCGGGCGGCGTCGAGGACGCCGTCGAGCAGCAGCGCCTCGGGGACGGCGGCGGTCATGCGCCGGTCCGGGGCAGGTGGGGCTTGCTGGCGTAGACCACGAAGGACTTGCCGATGACGGGGTTGAGGGCCTTCTCGGCGGCCTTGGTGAGGGTGGAGACGACGGGGGTGCCGACGATGTCCCAGACCAGCAGCTGGTGGTAGGCCCGGACCGGGAGGGCCTTGTCGTTGTTGACGCCCATCGCGCACTTGATCCACCAGTACGGGGAGTGCAGGGCGTGCGCGTGGTGCTCGCCGTAGGGCTGGAGGCCGGCCTCGCGGACCTTCTGCACCAGCTCGTCGCCCTTGTAGATCCGGATGTGGCCGCCCTCGACCTCGTGGTACTCGTCGGAGAGCGCCCAGCAGATCTTCTCGGGCAGGTAGCGGGGGACGGTGACGGCGAGCAGGCCGCCGGGCTTGAGGACCCGGACCATCTCGGCGAGCACGCCCTTGTCGTCGGGGATGTGCTCCATCACCTCGGAGATGATGATGCGGTCGAAGGTGTCGTCGTCGAAGGGCAGGTTGAGCGCGTCGCCCTCCATGGCGGTGGCGCTGGCCCCGGCGGGGGCCTCGCCGGCCTGTTCCATGGCGGCGAACCACTTGCGGACCTCGGCGATCTCCTCGGCGTTCCGGTCGAGGGCGACCACGTTCGCGCCGCGCCGGTAGCACTCGAACGCGTGCCGGCCACCGCCGCAGCCCAGGTCGAGCACCCGGTCGCCGGGGGCGAGCGGGAAGCGGGAGAAGTCGACGGTCAGCACTGCGGGCTCCCATTCACGAAGGGGGTGGGGCGAGGGGGTTGACGGAGCGTCAGCCGACGTAGCGCCAGCCGGGGCCGGAGCGGGCGGCGGCGCCGGCGCCGGTGGCGATCGCGGCCCGGTAGCGTTCGGCGGTCAGTTCGGCGGCCCGGGCCCAGGTGAACCGGGCCAGCACGCGGTCGCGCCCGGCGGTGCCGAGGCGCTCGCGCAGCGCGGGGTCGTCGAGCAGCCGGCCGAGGGCGGCGGCGAGCGCGCCGGCGTCGCCGGGCGGGACGGCCAGGCAGGTCTCGCCGTCGGGTCCGGCGACCTCGGGGATGGCGCCGCCGGTGGTGGCGACCAGCGGGGTGGCGGTGGCCATCGCCTCGGCGGCGGGCAGCGAGAAGCCCTCGTAGAGCGAGGGGACGCAGGCGGCCTCGGCGGAGCGGTACAGGTCGACGAGGTCGGCGTCGCTCAGGCCGGTGCGGAACTCGATGTGCCGTTCCAGGCCGAACCGGCGGACCGCCTCGGTGACCGGGCCGTCCTCCTTCTGCGGCTTGCCGACCACGACCAGGTGGGCGTCGCGCTCGGTGCGGACCTTGGCGAGCGCCTCGACCAGGTGGACCAGGCCCTTGAGCGGGACGTCGGCGCTGGAGGTGGTGACGATCCGGCCGGGGACGCGGGCGACCTCGGCGGACGGCGACCACAGGCGGGTGTCGGCGCCGATCGGGACGACCGAGATCGCGCCGGGCGCGGTGCCGAGCTGTCCGGCGATCTCGGCCTTCGAGCTCTCCGAGACGGTGATCACCTGGTCCAGCCGGGCGGCGACCCGGCGCTGCATCCGGACGAAGCCGTACCAGCGGCGCTTGCCGAGCCGGGCCAGTCGGCCGCCGGCCGCGTCGAGCTCCAACTTCCGGTCCACGGTGACGGGGTGATGGACCGTCGTGACCAGCGGGAAGCCGTGCCGGGCCAGGCCGAGCAGGCCGTAGCCGAGGGTCTGGTTGTCGTGCACGACGTCGTAGCGGCCCTTGTGCCGGGCCAGGTACTGGCGGGCGCGCAGCGAGAAGGTCAGCGGCTCGGGGAAGCCGCCGGTGCGCATCACCGCGTACTCCAGCACGTCGACCGGGCCGCGGAACTCGGCGGCGGCGGGAGTGCGGAACGGGTCGTCGGAGCGGTACAGGTCGAGGCTGGGCAGTTCGACCAGGCGGACCGAGCCGGGCCCGTCGACCTCGTCGAGGACCGGGAACGGCTGGGCGCCGATCACGTCGACGTGGTGGCCGAGCCGGGCCAGTTCGCGGGACAGGTGGCGGACGTAGACGCCCTGGCCCCCGCAGAACGGGTCGCCCCGGTACGACAGCAGGGCGATCCGCAGCGGCGGCGGCGACGCGGTCATCCCCTGGCCCCTCTTCCTTGACTCACCGGGACCGGCGACGGACGTGGCCGCCGACCGGTAAAGTAGATCACGTTTCACAGCGGTGCGGGCTCGTCGTTGGAGAAAGTGAACAACGAGAGACCTCGAAGATTACCGGGCCGTAGCTTGCCGTCAGGAGCCCTGGCAGGTGATTCACGCCACGCCGCGCCCCCGCTCCGACCGCCGCCCCTGGAGTAGCCGTGACCGCGCTGGAGCACCCGTGACCGCGAACGCCGCCGCCGATCCGGCGCTCACCCCGCGCCAGGCCGAACGCCGCCGGGCGATCCTGCGGGCGGCCACCGCGCTGGCCGCCCGGGGCGGCTACGAGGCGGTGCAGATGCGCGAGGTGGCCGAGGGCGCGGGGGTCGCGCTGGGCACCCTGTACCGCTACTTCCCGTCCAAGGTGCACCTGCTGGTCGCGGTGATGCGCGAGCAGCTGGAGCGGCTGCACGGGCAGGTGAGGCGGCATCCGCCGGCCGGGGCGGACCCGGCGTCCCGGGTCGCCGAGGCGCTCACCAACGCCTTCCACGCGCTGCAGCGCGAGCCCCGGCTGGCGGAGGCGATGGTGCGGGCGCTGTCCTTCGCGGACCGCTCGGTGGGCAGCGAGGTGGACGAGGTCGCCCAGGTCACCTCGGCGATCGTGCTGGAGGCCGCCCGGCTGCCCGGCCCGCCCACCGCCGGGCAGCAGGCCGCGCTGCGGGTGGTCGGGCACACCTGGCACGCCACGCTGCTGGTGTGGCTGTCCGGGCGGGCCTCGCTGGCCGAGGTGCGGGCCGACCTGCACACCGCCGCCCGGCTGCTCACGCTCACCGCGGCCGATCAAGAACTGGAACCCGTTCCACCCGCGGTTGCGGGAGTTCCGCCGGCCGCCGGTTAGAGTCGTTGGTCGCGGACCGGCCCCCACCGGACCGTCCGACAACTGCACACCCGCCTCCGTGGCCGGGGGAAGCCGGTGCGATTCCGGCGCTGACCCGCAACCGTGAGCCGCCCCCGTTCCGGCGGGGCCGGCGCAGTCGGACTGCCCGGCCGGGGGCGAGCGGCCCTCCTCCGTCGTGGGTCCACGGGCGTTCCGGGCCGCACCCGGGCCGCTGCGACCGCTCACCGAAAGGCTTCACCCGCCATGCCGACCGCTGCCCGCCTGGGCGCCGCCGCCCTCACCGGGGCCCTGCTGACCGGCGTCCTCGCCGTCCCCGCGCTCGCCGACACCGCCTCCCCCGCCGCTTCCCCCGCCGGCTCCCCCGCCGCTTCCGCGACCGCGACGTCCACCGCCACGTCCGCCGCGCTGCCCGCCGGGCTGTACGGCAAGGGCGACCCGCAGTACGACGGCGTGTGGCGGCAGTCGCTGGCGCTGCTCGCGCTGAAGCAGGAGAAGGCCGAGCCCGCCGACTCCGCCGTGCAGTGGCTGCTCGGCCAGCAGTGCGAGGACGGCGGCTGGCCCTCCTACCGGGCCGAGGGCGCGCCGTGCCTGCCCGCCACCGAGGACTCCAACGCCACCGCGGTGGCCGTGCAGGCGCTGACCGCGCTCGGCGGGTACCAGCAGCAGGCCGGGCGCGGCGTCGACTGGCTGCGCAAGCAGCAGAACCAGGACGGCAGTTGGGCGTACAACCCGGGTTCGCCCGGCGACGCCGACTCCACCGCGCTGGTGATCAACGCGCTGCTCGCGGCGGGGGCCGACCCGGCCTCGGTCGGCACCGCGCCGCACACCGCGTACGACGCGCTGGCCGCGTTCCAGCTCGGCTGCGCCGCGCCCGCCGAGCAGCGCGGCGCCTTCCAGTACCAGCCCGCGGCCGGGGTGCCGGCCGCCCCCAACACGCTGGCCTCCGCGCAGTCCCTGCTGGCCGCCGCGGGCGGGCACCTGCCGGTCGCGGCCGCGCCGCGCAAGGACGCCGCGCCGAAGGCCCCGGCCTGCGCGGACGGGGCGAACGGCCCGGTCGCGCACGCCGATTCGGCCGAGGCGGACGCCGCCTGGCTGACGGCGCAGCTCGCCGCGAACGGGCAGCACCTGATGCTGACCACGCCGGGCGCGCCCGCCACCCCCGACCACGCCTCGACCGCCTGGGCGGTCCTCGGCCTGGCCGCCGCCGGGTACGGCGCGCAGGCCGCGGGCGCCGCCGACTGGCTGGCCGGCAACGGCTGGGCCTGGGCCGCGCAGGGCAAGGACGGCACCGACCCGGCCGCGGCCGCCACCCTGGTGCTGGCCGCCCGCGCCGCGCAGCTCGACCCGTACCGCTTCGGCGGCCACGACCTGGTGGGGCTGCTGACCGCCGCCGGGCCGCAGCCGAAGTCCGCGCCGCAGGCCGCCGCGTCCGCCCCGGCCCCGGCCGGGCAGGACAGGAAGAAGGACGGGGGCGGTTTCCCGGCGATCTGGACGATCGGCGTCGGCCTGCTGATCGGCGCGGGCGCGGGCCTGCTGCTCAGCCTCAACCGCCGCCGCCGGAACGGCGGTTCCGCGGGGCAGCAGCGGTGAGCGTCCGCCCGGACCGCCGACCGTCCGCCGTCGCCACCGCCGTCAGCACCGCCGCCGCCGTGCTCGGGCTGCTCGGCGCGGTGCTGGCGACGCTGCTCGGGCCGGGCGCGGGTCCGGCGCGGGCCGCCGACTACCGGTACTGGTCGTTCTGGAAGGGCGGCGCGGACGGCTGGGCGTACCAGCAGGCCGCGCCGACCGGGAACGTGCCGGCGGACGGGGCGGTGGACGGCTGGCGGTTCGTGCTGAGCCCGGACGGCGGGCAGCACACGCCCCGGCCCGGGCAGGCCCCGGACTTCGCCGGGATCTGCGCGGACACCGCCCCGGCGGCCGGGCGCAAGCGGGTCGCGGTGGTGCTGGACTTCGGCACCGCGCAGGACGCCCCGAAGGGTGAACAGCCGCCCGCCACCAAGGTGTTGTGCGCCTCGGTGCCGACGGCGGCGAGCTCCGCCGAGGTGCTGGCGGCGGTCGCGCCGCCGCTGCGCTACGACTCCGGCGGCCTGCTGTGCGCCATCGCGGGCTATCCGCGCGCGGGCTGCGGCGAGGCCGTCTCCGGCGGCGGCTCCTCGGCCGCGCCCGGGAGTTCCGGCGGCTCCGACGGCGGCCCGGCGCTCGGGCTGGCCGCCGTCGTGCTGCTGGGCGCGGGCGCGTTCTGGCAGAACCGCCGCCGGCGGAACCGCTGAGCATGCCGACCGCCGACCGCACCTCCCCGCCCAGGAGCGGCAACTCCCGTGCCGTGCACCGCCGTTCGCTGCCCCGGCAGCTGCATCCGGGGGCCTGGTGGCTGTGGTCGCTGGGCCTGGCGGCCGCGGCCGGCCGGACCACGAATCCGCTGCTCCTGCTGCTGATCCTGGCGGTGGCGGGCTACGTGGTGGCGGCCCGCCGCGGCGACGCGCCCTGGTCGCGCTCGTACGGCGCGTTCCTCCGGCTCGGCCTGCTGGTGCTGGCCGTCCGGATGGTGTTCGCGGTGCTGCTGGGCTCCCCGGTCGGCGGCACCCACGTGCTGTTCACGCTGCCCGAACTACCGCTCCCCGGCTGGGCGCAGGGCGTCCGGCTGGGTGGGTCGGTGACGCTGGAGGGACTGCTGTTCGCCCTGTACGAGGGTCTGCGGCTGGCGGTCCTGCTGGCCTGCGTGGGCGCGGCGAACGCGCTGGCCTCGCCCTCCCGGCTGCTGCGTTCGCTGCCGGGCGCGCTCTACGAGGCGGGCGTGGCCGCGGTGGTGGCGATGACCTTCGCGCCGAACCTGGTCGCGGACGTCCGGCGGCTGCGCGCGGCGCGCCGGCTGCGCGGCCGTTCGGACCGGGGCGTGCGGGCCGTGCTGTCGGTCGGACTCCCGGTGCTGGAGGGCGCGTTGGAGCGCTCGGTGGCGCTGGCCGCCGCGATGGACACCCGCGGCTTCGGCCGGACCGCCGAGGCGCCGGGCCGCCCGGCCCGCACCGCGGGGGCGCTGACGCTCGCCGGCCTGCTCGCGGTGTGCTGCGCGACGTACGGGCTGCTGACGGCGGGCAGCCACCCGTGGGCGCTGCCGGTGCTGCTGGCGGGCGCCGGGGCGGCCGGGGCGGGGCTGGTGCTCGGCGGCCGGCGCTCGGTCCGGACCCGCTACCGGCCCGACCCGTGGGCGCTGCCCGAGTGGCTGACGGCGGGCTCCGGGGTGCTGGTCGCGGCCGCGCTGATCCGGTACGCGGCCCGCTGGCCGGAGGCGCTGACCCCGCCGGTGGTGCCGCCGACCCTGCCCACCCTGCCGCTGCTGCCCGCGCTGGCCGTCCTGGTCGGCCTGCTGCCCGCCTTCGTCACCCCCGAGCCGCCCCGGAGCACCCGGTGATCACTTTCGAACAGGTCGGCGTCCAGTACGCCGAGGCCGCCGAACCGGCCCTGCGGGGCGTCGACCTGACCGTCCCGGAGGGCGAGCTCTGCCTGCTGGTCGGCCCGTCCGGCTCCGGCAAGTCGACGCTGCTGGGCACCGTCTGCGGGCTGGTGCCGCACTTCACCGGCGGCACCCTGACCGGCCGGGTCACGGTCGCCGGACGGGACACCCGCACGCACCGGCCGCGCGACCTGGCGGACGTGGTCGGCACCGTCGGCCAGGACCCGGCCGGGCACTTCGTCACCGACACGGTCGAGGAGGAACTCGCCTACGGCATGGAGTCGTTGGGCCTCGCCCCGGCCGTGATGCGGCGCCGGGTCGAGGAGGCCCTGGACCTGCTCGGCCTGGCCGAACTGCGCGGCCGGGCGCTGTCCTCGCTCTCCGGCGGGCAGCGCCAGCGGGTGGCGATCGGCTCGGTGCTGACGGTCCATCCGAAGGTGCTGGTGCTGGACGAGCCGACCTCGGCGCTCGACCCCGGCGCGGCCGAGGAGGTGCTCGCCGTGCTCCAGCGCCTGGTCCACGACCTGGGCACCACCGTGCTGCTCTCCGAGCACCGCCTGGAGCGGGTCGTCCAGTACGCCGACCAGGTGCTGCTGCTGCCCGGGCCCGGCGAGCCGCCGGTGCTCGGCGACCCGGCCGCGCTGATGGCCCGCTCCCCCGTCCGGCCCCCGGTGGTCGACCTGGGGCGGCTGGCCGGGTGGGACCCGCTGCCGCTCACCGTCCGGGACGCCCGCCGCCGGGCCGCCGCCCTGCGGGAGCAGCTGCCGCCCCCGCCGCCGCGACCGGTCCCCGCCCCGGCCGAACCCGTGGCCACCGCCGCCCGCCTGGTGGTCTCCCGGGGCCCCGTCCCGGCCCTGCGCGGCGTCGAACTCGCCCTGCGCGCCGGGGAGGTCACCGCCCTGATGGGGCGCAACGGCGCGGGCAAGTCCACCCTGCTGGGCAGCCTGGTCGGCCTGCACGCCCCCGACGCCGGCACCGTCCGGGTGAACGGCCTCGTCCCGCACAAGGCCCGCCCCAAGCAGCTGATCCGCTCCGTCGGCCTGGTCCCGCAGGACCCGCGCGACCTGCTGTACGCGGAGACCGTCGCCGCCGAGTGCACCGCCGCCGACCAGGACGCGGACGCCGAACCCGGCACCTGCCGCGCCCTGCTGGCCGCGCTGCTGCCCGGCGTCGCCGACGACCGGCACCCCCGGGACCTCTCCGAGGGCCAGCGCCTCACCCTCGCCCTCGCCGTCGTCCTGACCGCCCGCCCGCCGCTGGTCCTGCTCGACGAACCCACCCGCGGCCTCGACTACGCCGCCAAGGCCCGCCTGGTGGAGGTCCTGCGCGGCCTGGCCGCCGACGGCCACGCCGTGCTGCTCGCCACCCACGACGTCGAGCTCGCCGCCGAACTCGCCGACCGCACCGCGGTCCTGGCCGAGGGCGAGATCGTCGCCGACGGCCCCACCCCGGAGGTCGTCCTGGCCTCCCCCACCTTCGCCCCGCAGACCGCGAAGATCCTCCCGCCGTACCTCACCGTCCCCGAGGTGGCCGCCGCGCTCGCCCCCGCGGGGGGCGCCCGATGACCCGCCACCCGGCCCGCGGCCGGCGGCCGGCCGCCCCGGCCCCGATCCGCCGCACCGTGCCGTCCCCTTCCCCCTCCCCCGTGTCCGGGTGCGCCGGCACCTCCGTTCCGGCTGCGGAGGTGCCGCGGTGAACGCGCGTCCGTCCCGGCCTTCCCCCGTCCGGCCGGTGCCGCTCGGGCCGCGCTCGGTGGTCTCGCTCTGCCTGGTCTCCGCGGTCGGCGTCGCCGCCTTCGGCTGGCCGCTGCTCGCCTCCCGGGAGTCCGACCTGGTCGGCCACTCGGCGGACGCGCCCTGGCTGTTCGCACTGCTGATGCCGCTGCTGCTGGCCGTCCTGGTCGCCCAGCTCTCCGAGGGCCGCCGGGCGACCGGCGCGCCCGGCCTGGACGCCAAGGCCGTCGCGATGCTGGGCGTGCTGGCTGCGGCCGGGGCCGCGCTGCGCCCGCTGGGGGCGGGCACGGCCGGGCTGGAGCCGATGTTCTTCCTGATGGTGCTCTCCGGCCGGGCCCTCGGCCCGGGCTTCGGCTTCGTGCTGGGCGCCCTGGCGATGTTCGCCTCGGGGCTGCTCACCGGCGGCGTCGGCCCGTGGCTGCCGTTCCAGATGCTCGCCATGGGCTGGGTCTGCCTCGGCGCGGGGCTGCTCCCGGGCGCGGCGGCGCTGCGCGGCCGGGGCGAACTCGCCCTGCTCGCCGGCTACGGCGTCGTCTCCGCCGTCGCCTACGGCACCGTGATGAACCTTCAGGGCTGGCCCTACATCGGCGGGTTGGGCACGGCGATCTCCTTCGTCCCCGGCGATCCGCTCCCCGCCAACCTGCTGCGCTTCGCCCTCTACTGCCTGACCACCTCCCTCGGCTGGGACCTCCCCCGGGCCGCCCTCACCGCCGTCCTCTGCCTCACCGTCGGCGGCCCGCTGCTGCGCACCCTGCGCCGCGCCACCCGCCGCGCCGCCTTCCGGTGAGAAGCGGGGGCGGGGCCGACCGGCCCCGCCCCCGCCCCCGACCGCCGCCTACTGCTTCGGCCCGGCCTGCTGCACCACCTCGAAGGACCAGAGGGTGGAACCGGCGGCCGCGGGCCGCTGGGGCGCCTCGCCCTCCGCGCCGCCGCCCTGGTGCGCCTGCTTCATCGGGCCCTCCATCCACGCCCGGAACGACTCCTCGTCCCGCCACCGGGTGTACACCAGGTACTGGTCGGTCCCCTCCACCGGACGGAGCAGCTCGAACCACTCGAACCCGTCCGACCCCTCCACGGTCCCGGCCCGCGACCCGAACCGCTGCTCCAGCACCTCCCGCTGCTCGGCGGGCACGGTCAGCACGTTGATCTTCACTACGCTGCCCACATGGCACCTCTCAAGTCACAGGGTCGACCCGGCTCGCGGCCCGACCTCGATCAGGTACGAGCAGTCTCGTACATCCGACAGAGCAAGCGGCGCGAGGACGACTCCAAGGCGTCGCCCGAGGCTCAGCGGACCAAGACCGAGGCGCTGATGCAGTCGAGGGGCTGGCAGAACGCCGGGCACTTCGAGGACATCGGCAAGTCCGGCTGGGACCCGAACACCCACCGCCCCGGCTTCGAGGAGCTGATGGCGGCCGTGCGCGCCGGGCACGTGGACGCGGTGGTGGTCTTCTCCCTGTCCCGGCTCACCCGCCGTGGCGCGCTCGAAGCGATGAAAATCATCGACGAACTGGAGCAGCACGGCGTCCGGCTGGTCAGCGTGGAGGAGCCGTACCTCGACACCTCCACCCCGGTCGGCGTCGGCATCCTGGCCATCATCGCCGGACTGGCCCAGCAGGAATCCGACTTGAAGTCCGCCTACATCACCAGCGCCAAGGAGGAGATCCGGCAGGCCGGTGGCCACACCTCCGGCATCCCCCCGTACGGCTTCGTCAGCGAGCGGGTCACGCGTGGCGAGTTGACGGTGTCGCGGCTCGTTCCGTCCCCCGTGGAAGCCGACTGGGTGCGGCGCATGGTCGGCTGGGCGGTCGCCGGCGAGTCCGGCACCGGCATCGCCCGCAAGCTCAACGAGGAGTCCGCCCCGACCAAGGTCACCACCCTCGGCGAGAGCGGTACGAAGCGCCTGACGGCCCGGCGCGCCCGTGGCCTGTCGGAGTCCGCCGAACGCCCCTCCTGGACGTCCTCCACCGTCCTGCGCGTCCTCCGCGATCCGCGCCTCGCCGGATACGCGATCGAGTGGGAGGGACGCAGCCAGCGCCGCAGGGGCGCGGACGGCGAGGTCGTCCCGGGGACCACGGGCCACCGGGCGATCCTGCGCGACCCGTCAGGCGCTCCCCTGGAGTCGCACGAACCCCTGATCCCCCCGGCCGACTGGTGGGCGCTGCAAGACGTCCTGAACGGCCGCAGCAAGACGGTCGAGCGCCGGGCCGACCGGGTGCCCACGCTGCTCGCCGGGCACGGCTTCCTGTTCTGCGACGTCTGCGGCTCCGTCATGGTCGCGTCGGTCCGGGGAGAGACCCGGTACTACCAGTGCAACCGGGCCGGTGGAGTGGTCGCCGGCCACGGCGGACTGGTCATCCACATGGAACAGGCCGACAACGAGACAGCCGGTCGGGTCTGGGCCCGGCTCACCACGATGGACCCCGACGACCCCGAAGAACTGGAGTGGCTCGCCGAAGCCGCCCGCCGCTTCGCCCACCAGCGCGACAACTCGGGCCGCGAAGCGGAACTCTCCGCCGCCCGATCGGAGTTGGAGCACGTCCGCGCCTCCCTCCGGACGCTCTACGAGGACCGCACGGCGGGTGCGTACGCGGGCACGGTCGGCACCCAGGTCTTCCGCGAGTCCGTGGAACGGCTCATGGCCCACGAACAGCGCACGGACGCTCGGATCAAGGAGTTGGAGCAGGCCGCCGCCGCGACCATCGCCATCCCCGACGACTGGACGGGGGTCGACGGCGACCCGATCGGCCCGGGAACCCCTTGGGCCGCGTGGGACCTCCAGCGCCGCCGGGAGTTCCTGGCCCTGTTCGTCGACTCGGTCCGGATCACCAAGGCCACCGGCCGGGGCCGCAACGCCAACACCAGGGACCGCATCGTGATCCGGTGGGCCGAGCATCCGGACACGGACTGAACGAGAGCAGTGCCGCCGGATCGCGCTGTGGTGAAGCCGAAATACTCCGTGGCGACCCTCACACCGCCACGCCGACCCCGCCAGGTTCTGAGCCTGGCGGGGTTTTTCACGCCCATCGAGCGCCGCCAAGTCCTCTGTGCAGGTGACGAGGTGACGGAAAAGAGCGCGTTTCCGCTCTCCCTAGTACTTTATTTGTTTTGCCCTCTCTTTTCACCCAAACATGGTCTGACCTGCTGTTACTGGACAGCGGGGAGTCACTTGGAGGCTGGCATTCGATCCTTGTTGGTCCACTTTGGCTCCCCTCTTGCACGACAGCGGGGGTGAAGTGACTGCACATTTTCAAGGGGGACTCTTGGGCAAGTACATGGATGACGCGCTGGACAACCGCATGGTGGCGCTGGAGAACACCCCTGCCCGCCCGGAGCGGCGCAAGAAAATCGACACGGGCGAGACCATGGCCGATCCGTGGGCACAGAAGGACGCCACAACCCGCCGACTGCTCATGCTCGACGCCGGGGCACGGCTGGAGGTGTGCAAGGGCGTCCGGGGCGGTTGGAAGTCGCTCGACCGTCGCCGGGTCTGTTTCACCGTGACAGGAGACCTTGACCCTGCGGTGGAAGCGTGGGCAGGGCTCCGGGCCGAACTCAGCTTGACGGCCGAGCAGGAGCCCGCACCGGGCAACCGTATGCGCCTCGCCGAGCCGGTCGGCGCAGACAAGTAGCGACCCCGGCGGGGGGTGACGGGTGACGCAGATGGGGCGGAAATCTGGTTTCTCTATACGTACGCACATAGAGAAGAACCTGATTTTCCCGTCTTCTGCGTCACCCGTCACCACCCTGCAGGAATTCGTCTCCCTCTCTTACTGGTGAGAGGGGATGCGGGACTACCGCGCACCCCACCGACAGCACCACGGCGGACCTAGTGCCCGCGCCCCCTCTCGCCGCTCTGCCCGTGCACCACGCACCCGTTCGCCGGGTGGGCGCCGGAGTCGTGAGGCAGAGCGCGGGGACTGCACCGCCCGTCGTAGTCGTCCGCCAGGGCGCCACGGGAGAACGGGAAGTGCAGCCCCCACCCGGACCGGCCGACGCTGGTGGGGGACACCACCAGCCCGCCTGGCCCAACTCGGCAGAGGCGCGCGGCTCAAGACCGCAAGGTTCCCGGTTCGACCCCGGGGACGGGCACCGTTGCGAAGCGCAATCTGGGCCGGATGACTCGAACCCTCAAAGTCGTTGTGTTCCGCCTGTTGCAACTCGCCACCTTCATTCCGCACTTGGCAGGCAGGGGGCACCGTGTGCTGTATTGACTGCCTCTCGCCCCCGACTCACCGGGGCCGCTGCGAAGCCCACCACCGGGCCTACGAAGCCCGTCCGAGCGTCCGTGCGCGCCGCAGACTGCTCGCCCTGGTGATCCGTCACCACAGCGGCGCCGAACGACTTCGCCGGCGGGTCGACCGGGCGGACTCCGCGGTGTGTGGCCTGTGCGGCGAGGAGGCGCCCGCCGAGCTGGTCGACGTGGACCACCGGCCACCGCTCGCCCTCGGCGGCGAGGACACGGACCACAACATGTGGACGCCATGCCGCGAGTGCCACCGGGGCAAGGCGACGCGGGAGTTCACCGCCGAGTTAGCCACGCCGTAGCGGCGCTGGCACCGGCTGTTGTAGTGGCAGTGAGCAGCCATGCGGGGACACGTTGAATCGTCAGATGGAAGCCTCCGATCCTGAGTTCAAGTACTGGACGGCGACCGGGGTTTGACTGCATGACCACCTCTCCTCTGCTTGGGGTGCACAGGAGCCTAGGGCCGCTCACGGCAAGGGTGTTAGGGGGTCACGAGGGGCAACGTGTTCATCGTGTTCATGATCCTTTAGCAGGGGGTGACCACCTGTGCCACGTCGACCCCGCCCCCCGTGCAGCATCCCCGGGTGCCCCGAGCTGACCCCCCGTGGTGGTCGCTGCCCGAAGCACCAGGCCGAGGCCGAGCAGCAGCGCGGAACTCCGAGCGGAAGCGCGTACGGCCCGAGGTGGCCGAAGATCAGGCGCGCCTACCTGCACGCCCACCCGTGGTGCCTGCTGTGCGCCAAGCCGGCGACCGTCGCCGACCACTTCCCAGAGTCGTGCCGCCCGCTGGTCGCCCGCGGTGTCGCCGATCCGGACGCGCGGTCGCGGCTCCGCCCGCTGTGCACTCACTGTCACAGCCGCGAGACGGCCGTTCACCAGCCCGGAGGCTGGGCGAGCGAGCGCATCAAGCCTGTTCGAGGCCCCGACCTGCACTGACACCCAGGGGGCGCCTCCCCCTCCCGGGGAGGTAGCGCGGCAGGGAGGGAAAACTCTTACGTGGCCCATTGAGCTGTTTCGGTGGGTATGTGACGCAGGGTCACCCTAGTTCAGGGTCTCAGAAACGATGGTTTATGAGACAGTCGGCGAACGGGCCCCGAAGGGGGCAAGGGTGTTCATAACTCGTCTCAAAACCCCTTGAAGGCCCTTGTGGTTATGAGACGAGTTATGAGACGGTTGGGCCATGGCGAAGAACACCGGACACATGATCGGCTACGCCCGAGTCTCCACCGATGACCAAGAAGCGCACCTCCAGCACGACGCGCTGACCGTAGCGGGCTGCTCCCGGATCTTCACGGACAGGGCCAGCGGGAAGAACACCGACTGTCCGGAGCTTGCCGCCGTCCTGGACTACGTGCGCCCCGGCGACACCCTGTGCGTGTGGAAGCTGGACCGCTTCGCCCGTTCGCTGATCGACCTGGTGACGATGGTGGACGCGCTGTCGGCCCGGGGCATCGGTTTCAAGGTGCTGACGGGGGCGCTGGCGAGCATCGACCCGAACACCCCCGACGGCCGCCTGATGCTCCAAGTCGTGGGCACGATGGCAGAGTTCGAACGGAGCCTGATCAAGGATCGCACCCGGGCCGGCCTGGACGCCGCCAAGGCACAGGGCCGTACCGGTGGTCGGCCGAACGCGCTGGACGCCGACAAGCTCGCCACTGCCCGTGCCCGCCAGGCGAAGGGGGAGAGCGTCACGGCCATCGCCAAGGCACTCGGCGTGAGCCGCGCGACCCTGTACCGCCACCTCGGGGAGTAGCGCCGCTGCGCCGACACAGAGCCGTCCACCTGCTGCGGGTGGGCGGCTATCCCCGTATCAGGGCGAGGAGGGCAAGGGCGTTGCGGAAGTTCGGCACGCTGACGCTCTGCGATCCCGGGTCCGGCTCGCCGTGCGTGCCCTGGGTGCGACGCCGTTTTTTGGATGCCCGGTCAGAGATGCTCTGGCCAATAGACGGCCCATAGGTGTCCGCTTCCATCGGCGAATCTCTGGTGCCCGTACTGGTCGGACTCTCCCAGAACGGCAAGTACTTGGAGGTGGTCCACGTCGCCGTCGTCGGAGCGCACAGGGAGCTTGATCCTGACCCCTTCCGCCACCCGCGACACCCGCACCTCCTCTCCCGTCAGCGACGCCAACCGCGACGCCGCCTCCCAAGCCCGACGAGACGCCTCCGTCACCGTTCCCTCGCCCCGCGCTCCGGCGGGGCAAGTTCGCCCAGCGTGGTCAGGTGCTCTCGCCCGTCTCTCAGGTTCCGGACGAACACCCCGCAGGCGTGCACCGCCATTACCCGCACTGGTTCGCCGGAGCGCCTGTCGTAGGCTTCCTGTCCCTCCGTCGGCTCCCACCGCTCACCCATGAGCGTCCGCCCAGCGCGCCGCCTCGGTGAAGCTGTAGAACACCACGGGTTCACCATCCAGCCCGGTCACGGTCCCACCAGTCCCGCCCATGACACCCCACAGATCGAACTCGCCGGGCGGCGTGGGCAGGGGGACGACTCTGTACCGGGGCTGGACTTGGGCGGCTGCCGACATGGGTTGGCTCCTGTGCTTCGCTGCGGGGTTTCCGCTACAAGAGTCGTCTCGTGTACCTACGCTGAGTAGGCATCAGGTGGTGACATGAAGTCCGTCACCGGAGGGAGCGGGAGTGGGTCGTCGGGAATCCGTGCAGGAGCAGGCGTTCTGTTCACCTGCGTTCTTCGCCGCAGAGTTGGCGGAGGCGCGCGAGAACGCCGGGTTGTCCCAGGGCGAGTTGGCGCGGCTGATCCCTTGCGACCGATCCCTGATCAGCCGGATCGAGGCCGGCGAGCGCGTGCCGAACGAGGACTTCGCCCGAGCCTGCGACAAGCTCCTGAACACAGGTGGCCTGCTGCTGCGAGTCTGGCAGCGGGTGCCCTGGCACCAAGAGGTCGAACACCCCGACTGGTTCCGCCGCTTCGCCGAGATGGAAGCACGGGCAACTGATCTCAGACAGTACGAGATTGCCTGGATTCCGGGCTTGTTGCAAACCCCGGCGTACGCCCGTGCGGTCCTCTCGTATGGAGACGCGGCAGGCGATGACGACCTGATCAGCGAACGGGTCGCAGCGCGACTGGGCCGACAGGAGCGGTTCCTCAAAGCGGGCGCCGATCCGTCCCTGGTGGTCGTCCTGGATGAAGCAGTGCTACGTCGCACGGTCGGCGGTCCGGTGGTCATGGCGGAGCAACTGCGCCATCTACTCGAACTGGCGCAGCGCCCCAACATCGTCATCCAGGTCGCGCCCTACGACGTCGGCGAGCGTGCCCCGTTCGGCGCGTCGTTCACTCTGCTCAAGCTGTTCGAGGGTCCGGAGTGGCAGTACACGGAATCGCTCAGCCGGGGAGCCTTCTCCAACAACCCGAGGCAGGTCGGGGAGCGCTCACGCGCCTATGATCGGCTCCGCGCCGAAGTGCTGTCAGCGCCAGAGTCGGCCCGCCTGATCCTCCGCATCATGGAAGGACTGTTGAACATGGACCGGAAAATCGACCTGTCCACCGCCCAGTGGCTCAAGAGCAGTTACAGCGGCAGCGACGGCGGACAGTGCGTCGAGGTCGCATACAACTTCGTCGCCGCCGGGGTCGTACCGGTCCGGGACAGCAAGGACCCCGAGGGACCGGCTCTGGTCTTCTCTGTGGACGCCTGGCGGACATTCGTCACCAAGGTCGCATCGGGAGACTTCCCCACTTCCTGACAGCCTCACAGGCCCCAGGAGGGCGAATCCCAGAGCTAACTTCATGTGAGTGTCTTAACAACTTTCTTGATCTTCACTACGCTCATGCCGCCCATCCTCCCCCACCTCACGCCCGCGCCCCGGGCAGGCCCGCTGACGGGGTGTCAGGAGCTGCGGCCGGTGAGGGCGAGGGCCCAGGTGAGGCAGGCGAACGCGGCGGTGGCGGCCAGCGCGCGGACCAGGTTCCAGCGGACCCAGACCTGTTCGAAGGCGGCCCGGACGGCGGCCGGGTCGGCGAGGTCCGCGGGGGCGCCGGCGGCGGCGAGCCGGTCGTTGAGGGGGACGTTGACGGCGGCGGTGACGACGATCATGCCGACGTACAGGACGGCGGCGGCGCCGATCCAGAGCAGCGCGGTGCGGTCGCCGCCGCCGCGCCACTGGAGCAAGGCCGCCAGGACGATCAGGACCAGCGCGCCGAGGAAGCTCAGCAGGAACCACCCGTTCAGGATGGCCACGTTGATCCGCTGCATGGTGGCGACGAACGCGCGGTCGTCGACCTGGGCCAGGCCCGGCATCACCGAGCAGGCGTAGGAGTAGAAGAGTCCGGCGCTCAGCCCGGTGGTGAGGACGGCGCCGATCAGTGTCACCGTACGCAGAACTGCCATGCCGTGCGCCCCCGTTCGTGTGGTCATGACGCCCAGTCAACCCGGCGGCGGCCCCGGGTTCCATGGCCGAGGCGCTCGTCCGCATGCGCGGGCGTCCACCAGCGTCCGCGCCGCGGCTACGCTGGCCGCCATGGACGCGCTCACCGCACTGCTGGCCGGGCCCCGGGCCCGCGGGGCGTTCCTGCTGCGGTCGGTGTTCGATCCGCCGTGGTCGCTGCGGATCGAGGACCGGGCCCCGCTGACGCTGCTGACCACGGTGCGCGGCGACGGCTGGATCGTGCCGGACGGGGCCGCGCCGGTGCCGCTGCGCCCCGGCGACCTGGTGATCGTCCGCGGCCCGGAGCCGTACACGGTCGCGGACCGGCCGGACACCCCGCCGCAGGTGGTGGTCCTGCCCGGGCAGGTGTCGGCCACGCCCGACGGGGAGCGCCTGTGCGAGGAGTTCGACCAGGGCGGGCGGACCTGGGGTCCGGCCCGGGACGCGGCGACGGTGCTGCTCAGCGGCACCTACCAGTTGCACGGCGAGGTCGGCGGGCGGCTGCTGCGGGCGCTGCCGCCGGTGCTGCGGCTGGACGCCGCGGAGTGGAGCTCGCCGCTGGTGGCGCTGCTGGAGGCGGAGATCGACCGGGACGAGCCCGGGCAGGAGGCGGTGCTGGACCGGCTGCTGGACCTGCTGCTGATCTCGGCGCTGCGCCGCTGGTTCGCCGGCGCGGACGGGCGGGCCCCGGCCTGGTACCGGGCGCACGCGGACCCGCTGGTGGGCCGGGCGCTGACCCTGCTGCACACCGACCCGGCCCGGGCCTGGACGGTGCACGGCCTGGCCGCGGAGTGCGGGGTGTCCCGGGCCGCGCTGGCCCGCCGGTTCACCGGCCTGGTCGGCGAGCCCCCGATGGCGTACCTGACGGACTGGCGGCTCGCCCAGGCCGCCGACCTGCTGGCCGCGCCGGACGCCACCCTGGACGCGGTGGCCCGCCGGGTCGGCTACGGCAGCGGTTTCGCGCTCAGCGCCGCGTTCAAGCGGGTCCGCGGGATCAGTCCGCAGCGGTTCCGCGAGCTGGCCGCGGCGGAGGATCGGACGGCCTGAACGGCCCGAACGGGTGGGGCGGCGGGGGCCGGACGGGTCGCGCGGGGCCCCGGGGAGCGCCGGACGGACGTTCACACCGTCCGATTAGCCATCAAAGCGGACAGGAAGCGGGTCCGGGACCGGCCTTCCCTGTCGCCCCGGGGAATGCTCCTGCATAATCACCCCGTTCGATTCCGACCCGAGGAGGACCGGCCCATGCCGGCAGAGCGCTGCCCCCGCTGCGGCACGGCACGGACGGCCGGCCGCTGCGCGTGCGACGCCGCCTCCCCGGTCGAGGACACCGCCGTCCTGCCGCTGCTGGACGGCCCGGAACTGGTCCGCCCGTACGTGGCCGGCGCCTCCGTCGTCGAGCCCGGCGACCCGGCCGGCGACCCGTTCGCCACCCGGGTCGGCCCGCCGTCCGGGCCGCCGGTCGCCGCGCCGCCGGTGCAGCCGATCGTGCCGCCCGGGCCGGTCGCCGCCCCGCCGCCGCCCGGTCGGCCCCCGCACGTCCCGCAGGCCGCCAGCCCGTTCGGCCCGCCGCAGCCGGACGCCGCCGAGACCCGGCTGCTGCCGCCCGTCCCGCCGCAGGGGCCCGCCGGGTCCGACCCGGAGGCGTTCGCGCTGGGCCGGGTGGTGGTCCCGCCGCAGTCCGCGGCGCCCGCCGTGGAGGTGCTCCGGCCGATGGCGCCGGCCGAGCCGGCGCCCCAGCTGTTCCGGCCCGACCCCGCCGAGCCGGCCACCCGGTTGCTGCCGCCGGTCCCCGCCGCCCCGGCCGAGCCGGGCCCGCCCCCGGCGGACCTCGGCATGTTCACCTTCCGCGAGGAGGGCCCGGAGGAGCCGGTCAGCCGCGCGGACCGCCGGGAGCGGCGCAGGCAGAGCGCCGACCGCAAGCGGCTGGTGATCGCGGGCGGCGCGGTCGGGGTGACGGCGCTCGGCGCGAGCCTGGCGATGCTGCTGGCCTCCTCGCCGACCACGGTCGACAACGCGCTGCCCGCACCGACCGGCCCGGCGGTGTCCGCGCCGGCCGAGATCGCCCCGGACCCGAGCGCCACCTCCGCCGCCCCGTCACAGTCGACGCCCTCCCCCTCGCCGAGCCGCAGCACGGCCCGCCCGACCCAGAGCGCCGGCAAACCGGCCCTGGCCCCGAGCCCCCCGGCCGCCCCGAGCACCCCGCCCCCGTCCTCCGTGCCGCCGTCGCCGGCCCCGACCGCGGGCCGGGTGCTGAAGTTCGGCGACACCGGGCCGGAGGTGACGGCGATGCAGCAGAAGATCATGACGTACTGGTGCAACCGGATCGGCCCGCTCACCCTGGACACCACCCGGTCCGGACAGACCGGCTTCGGCGACTGGACCAGGCAGCGCCTGTCGGACCTCCAGCACGACCTGTTCGACGACGCCAGGCCCGCCGTGCAGTACAAGGACGGGGTCTACGACGCCGTCACCCAGCTCGCGCTGCTGCAGACCCCGGTGAGCCCGAACTACTGCTGACGCCCCGTCGGCCCGGCCCGACCAGGCCCCGGCCGACCAGTTCGAGCACCGCCGTCACCGCCACCGCCTCCACGGCGAGCAGCGCGACCAGCACGAACAGCTGCACCGCGCCCGCCTGGACGGGCGTCGCGCCGCCCAGCAGCATGCCGACGAACGCGCCGGGCAGGGTGACCAGTCCGACGGTGCGGGTCTGGTCGAGGGCGGGGACCAGCGAGGTCGCGGCGGCGGTCCGGCAGATCTCCAGCCGGGCGTCGCGCTCCTCGAAGCCGAGTGCCAGCGCGGCCTCCACCTCGCCGTGCCGCAGCCGCAGTTCGTCCAGCGCCCGCCGCCCGGCGAGCGAGGTGGCGGTGAGCGCCCCGCCGATCAGGATGCCCGCGACCGGGACGACCGTCAGGCCGCGGGCGGGGAGCAGCCCGGCGGCGAGCAGCAGGAGCAGCACGGGCAGCACCCCGGCCGCGATCGGCACCGCCGCCCACAGCCACTCCCACCGTCCGGCCCCGCCCGGGCGGTCCCGGGCGTCCCGGCGGCCGCCCTCGCCGATCCGGCGTCCGGCGGTCCGCACGGCGACGCCGAACATCAGCAGCACGAACAGCGCGGACGCCCAGAGCGAGCGCACCACCCAGGCGATCACCAGGGCGACGGCGGCGAGTTGGACGGCCGCCCGGAGCCCGGCGCGCAGCACCGCCCGGCCGTGGCCGAGGCCGCCGCGCCCGGCGACGAGCGCGGCGGCGGCGAGCAGCAGCAGGCAGGCGGCGCCGAGCGCGGGCGTCACCGGAAAGAGCTGGGACGAGGCGCTCACGGGGCGTCAGATCCAGCTGGTGAACCACATCCGGGCGCGCCAGTCGGACATCGGGATCACCTCCGCGGTGTACAGCGGGTGGAAGAAGGCGAAGCAGCCGACGATCGCGAGCACGATCAGGCCGGCCCCGGCCGCGCCCCAGGCCCGGCGGCGGGGCGGGCAGCCGGCCGGGCCGAGCATCGCGCCGAGCATCTGGGTGACGGCCAGGGCGAGGAACGGTACCAGCAGCACCATGTAGAAGGAGAAGATCGTCCGGTGCTGGTACTGGAACCAGGGCAGGTAGATCCCGGCGACGCCGGCCAGGATCGCGCCGGAGCGCCAGTCCCGCCGGAAGAACCAGCGGTAGAGCGCGTAGGCGAGCGCGAAGCAGGCCGCCCACCACAGGAACGGGGTGCCGAGGGCCAGGATCTGGCTGGCGCAGCCGTCCGCCGAGGCGCAGCCGCGCTGCCCGTTCGGGACCTGCTCCCAGTACATCGAGACGGGGCGGCCCTGGACGAGCCAGCTCCACGGGTTGGACTGGTAGGTGTGCGGGGAGGACAGGCCGGTGTTGAAGTCGTACATCTGCGCGTGGTAGTGCCACAGGCTGCGCAGCGGGGCGGGCACCCAGGTCATCGGGAGCTGCGGGAGCGGGATGTCGACGATCGGGGTGCGGGCCGGGGAGAGTCCGGCCCGGCCGTCGGCCCAGTGCCGGTCGTAGCCGCCGCCGGTGGCGAGCCAGCCGCTCCAGGAGCCGAGGTAGACCAGCAGCGCGGCGCCGGGCATGGCGAGCGCGGCCGGCCACAGGTCGCGGCGCAGGGTGGAGCGCAGGGCCCGGTGGGCGCCGGCGGCGCGGCGGCCGGCCCGGTCCCAGAGCAGGACGAGGACGGTGAACACGGCGAGGATCTGCAGGCCGTTCCACTTGACGGCGCAGGCCGCGCCGAGCAGCAGGCCCGCGCCGATCCGCCAGGGGCGGAGGCCGAGCCGGATCTCGTCGGCGGCCCGGCCGCCCTCGGCGCGGGCGGCCCGCAGCAGGTCGCGGGTCCGGTCGCGGTCGACCAGCAGGCAGCCGAACGCGGCGAGCACGAAGAACGCGGAGACGCCGTCGAGCAGGCCGACCCGGCTCATCACGAACTGCAGGCCGTCGACGGCGGTGAGCAGTCCGGCCACGCAGCCGAGCAGGGTGTTGCGGAACAGCCGCCGCCCGATCCGGGCGACCAGCAGCACGCCGAGCGTGCCGAGCAGGGCGACCACGATCCGCCAGCCGAAGGGGTGCAGGCCCCAGAAGTGCTCGCCGACGCCGATCGCCCACTTGCCGAGCGGCGGGTGGGCGACGAACGCGGGGGCCTGCCCGAGCGGGACGACCTGCGGGACGCCGAGGATCAGCTGGTTGGCGTTGTCGGGCCAGACCGCCTCGTAGCCCTGCTGCCAGAGCGACCAGGCGTCCTTGGGGTAGTACGTCTCGTCGAAGACGAAGGCGTTGGGGTGGGGCAGGTCCCACAGCCGCAGCAGTCCGGCGAACGCCGCGACCGCGAGCGGGCCCCACCAGCCGAAGCGGTCGGCCGCCGCCGGTGCGGCCCGCCCCGCCCGCAGGCCCCGCCGTTCCAGCACCGCCAGCGCCATGTCCGCCCCGTCCGCCCGCCAGTTGACGACTTGTCCGCAATGTCCGCATCCTAGCCTGCGGCCCGGGCCGGACGGCGCGCCCCGAGGGGGGTATCGCGCTCGCGTACGGTTGACCCTCGACCAGGTCGAGGGCACAGGGTGTGCCGGGTGGAGAGCACCATGCGCAGCATCGGCGAGATGGCCAGGGCCAGCGGGCTCGGCGTGAGCGCGCTGCGGTTCTACGACGGCGCGGGCGTGTTCGTCCCCGCCGAGGTGGACCCGCGGACGGGCTACCGCCGGTACGCGGCGGAGCAGTTGCCGGACGCCCGGCTGCTGGCCCGGCTGCGCCGGGTCGGGATGCCGCTGGCCGGGATCACCCGGGTGCTGACCGGCACCCCGGGGCAGGCCCGGGCCGAGCTGGACGCGCACCTGCGCCGGCTGGAGGACGGCCTGTCCGACGCGCGCCGGGAGCTCTCCGCGGTCCGTTCCCTGCTCGATTCCCGGGAGTTCCCCATGCCGCAGTCCGTGCTGACCCTCTCCGCCCCCGCCCTGGCCGCCGCGCTGGACGCGGTGCGCTTCGCCGCCCCGGCCGGCGCCGACCTGCCCGCCGTCGCCGGGATCTTCCTGGACGCGGAGGACGGCGTGCTGCACCTGGTCGCCACCGACCGCTACCGGCTGGCGGTCGCCGACTGCCCGGCCGAGCTGTCCGGCCCGGCGGTCTCGGCGCTGCTGCCGACCGCGCTCGCGGACGCCGCGCGGGCCCTGCTCGGCGACGCCGAACAGGCCGAACTGGTCTTCGACGGCGGGCAGTTCACCGTCCGGGCGGGGGGCCGCGCACTCTCCGGGGAGCCCGCCGGGCACGACTTCCCGGACTACCGGCGGCTGCTGCGGCTGGAGCCGACCCACCGGGTGGTGCTGACGGCCGACCAGCTCCGGGCGCTGCCGCTGGACACCGCCGCCGACCCGGACGTCCCGACGGCGGCGCTGACCGCCACCGCCGCCGACGCCCTGCCGGGCGCGGAAGCCCCGGAGGGCCTGCTGGTGCACGTGAACCGGGACTTCCTGCTGGAGGCCGCGGGCGGCGCCGAGCAGCTAGTGCTGGAGCTGGGCGGCCCGATCGCCCCGCTGGCGATCCGCTTCCCGTCCCGGGCCGACACCTTCTCGCTGCTGATGCCGATCGCCCGCTGACACGAGGGTCCGGCGGAGCGCCGTCGCGCCCCGCCGGACCCTCGTGGTCTCCGGGCCGTCAGGCCGCGGTCTGCAGTTCGCGGATCTCGCGCTGCGGGACGGCCAGCACCCGGACGTTGTCCTGGGCGGGCGTCAGGTGGCCGCGCAGCCGGACGGCGAGCGCGACGATCAGCAGGGTGCAGAGCGCCATCGAGGCCAGGTAGAGCGGCCAGGTGCCGGAGCCGACCAGCAGGACGCCGACGGCGGGGCCGACCGCGACCGCGATCTGCTTCACCAGGGCGTACCCGGCGTTGTAGGTGCCGAGCAGCCGGGCCGGGGCGAGGTCCGCGACGATCGGGCCCATGGTGGGCGCGAGCAGCGACTCGCCGACGCCGAACAGGGCGTACACCGCGACGATGGCGACCGTGGCGGCCACCGCGTCGGAGCGGACCACGCCGGCCACCAGGGCCATCGCCCAGGCGCCCAGCCAGACCAGGCCGGCGGCGGCCATCGCGGTGGTGCGGCGGCGGCGCTCGGTCATCCGGACCACGAACATCTGCAGCAGCACGATGGTCAGCGCGTTGGCGCCGATCGCCAGGCCCAGCGTGGACGGCGCGGTGCCGACCGTGTCGGTGGCGAACGCGGCCACGCCGGACTCGAACTGGCCGTAGCAGGTGAAGAAGATCAGTCCGGCCAGCAGGCAGAGCCGGAGCATCGCCTTGTCCGCGACCAGCGCGCGCAGCCCGCCGCCGGGCCGGGCCGCCGGGGCGCCCGGGGCGGCCGGTTCGACGGCCTCGGCGGGCATCCGGGCGGTGCCGGTGACGGCGGCGAGGCCGAGGAAGGTCAGCGCCTCGATGGTGAACAGCCGGGTCAGGCTGGCCGGGTCGGCGGTGTCGACGATCTGGCCGCCGACCAGCGCGCCGATGCCCATGCCCAGGTTGACCAGGGTGAACTGGAGCGCGAAGGCGCGGGACCGCTCGGCCCGGCCGGTGCAGCGGACGATCATCGTGGCGAGCGCGGGCTGGCAGGTGGTGACGCCCGCGCCGAACAGGAAGGAGGACACCAGCAGCGCGGGCGTGCTCGCGGCCTGGCCGAACGCGAAGGCGCCGGCGGCGGCCATCGCGGTGCCGGCCAGCAGCACCGGGCGGGGACCGTACCGGTCGATGCCGCGGCCGGTGAACGGCAGCACGGCGAGCGCGGCCAGCGCGAACACGGTGAACACCGCGCCGGCCGCCGCGGTGCCGAGGCCGCGCACCTGGTCCACGTACACGAACATGTACGGCAGGGTGAACCCGCTGCCGAAGGCGCTGAGCGCGTTCCCGATCTGGACGCGACGCAGTCGGCCGCCCCACTCCTTCACCGCACACCCCTCTTCTTCGTTCGCCGGGGAGCCGGACCCGCGCCCGACTTCAACCCGTAAGATTTCAGACCTAAAGTCTTACCATCGAAACCTTAACGGGTCAAAGGCTTAAGTCCTGCACCCCTCGCGTGGAACAATGGGTGCATGAGCGCACGCAGAGCGGAGCCGGAGACCGCCACCGAACTCGGCATCGCCGAACAGGTGGCCGTCTACCAGCGGGAATTCCCGACCGTGGACCCGCAGGTGGAGACCATCGTGTCGACGCTGTCCCGGCTCGCCCGCCGGATGAACGTGGCCTACGGCCGGCAGCTGTCCACCCTCGGCATCACCTCCGCCGAGTGGGAGGTGCTCAAGGCGCTGGTGATCTCCGGCCGCCCCTACCGGCTGGGCCCGGGAGAGCTGGCCAAGCGGCTCGGACTGACCCCGGCCGCGATGACCCACCGGATCGACCGGATGGTCGCCGAGGGCCTGGTCACCCGGGAGCGCGACGAGGCCAACCGGGTCCGGGTGATCGTCGAGCTGACCCCGGAGGGCCGCGACAAGTGGCTGGAGCTGATGCGGATGGCCGCCGTCTTCGAGGCCGACGTGCTCCAGGACGTCCCGGCGGCGGCCCGCCCCGAACTGTCCGCGACGCTGACCCGGATGCTGCGCCGGATCGAGGAGTCCCAGCCGGACGCCCTCGGCCGCACCGAGGACCTGGACTGCTGACGGTCCCCCGGGAAAAGGACGAGGGGCGCGAGGGAGATGACCTCTCCTCGCGCCCCTCGTCGTCAGGGACGGTCACGCGGCCGGTCGGGGACCGGCGGGATGCCGTGGATCAGCAGGCGCCGTTGTCGGTCCAGACGCCCCACTGGCCGCTCAGCGTCGGGTCCTCGCCCTGGGTCCACCACTTGTTGGTGTAGTTGTGGCCCTTCCACGACACCTTGGTCGGGGCGGCGTAGACGGTGGCGGAGTTCCAGCTCGGCAGGGTGCAGGCGCCGGAGGTGGCGGACTGCGACGGGGAGGCCGAGACGGAGGTCGACGGCGAGGCGGAGACCGAGGTCGACGGGGACGGGCTGGCCGACTGCGAGACCGAGGTCGACGGCGACGGCGAGGCCGACTGGGTCGGGGCGGCCGGGCAGGCGGCGGCGGAGCCGTTGGTCGCGGTCACCATCTTGTCGAACAGGCCGGTCTGGGTGCCCAGGTCGTACATCGAGAAGGCGAAGGAGCCGCCGAGGCCGTTGCAGTGCGCGTAGTCGACCTTGGCCTGGATGGACTGGGCGTTCTCGCCGGACCAGAAGGTGGTGCCGTCGTAGAAGTACGCGGTCTTGGCGGCGTCGTCCCAGTAGGTGTAGTTCGGGTTGTCCACGAAGCCGTTGAGCTCCTTGAACATCCGGATGCCGTTGACGTTGCCGGAGTAGGTGCCGCCGGTCGCCGGGCCGGTCGCCTTCTGGAACAGGCCGTGGTTGGCGCCGGCGGTCACGCCGGTCCAGCCGCGGTAGTAGAACGGGATGCCGACGTTGATCTTCTTCGCCGGGAAGCCGCCGGGGATGCCGTACTGCGGGTCACCCACGGTGTACGCCTTGATGGCGCTGTCCAGCGAGTACTTCCCGTTGCCGCCCGGGACCGGGTTCATCGGGTCGTTGGGGTTGGTGTAGATCGGGGCCTGGTGGTTGGTCGGGCCCTGCGCCTCCCAACCGCCGTGCATGTCGTAGGTCATGATGTCGATGAACGTCAGGTACTGGCCGATCTTGTCGGTCTCGACGTTCTTGATCTTGTCCTGACCGGCGCCGACCGCGGCCGCCAGGCCGTAGGTCTTGTTGTCGGTCTTGCCCTGGGCGTCCAGCTGGCTGCGGAACTCGGCGAGCAGCGAGGTGAAGTTCTGCTTGTCGGCCGGCGCGGCGTGGTTGCCGGTGTGGCCGCCGCCGCCCGGGTACTCCCAGTCCAGGTCGAAGCCGTCGAAGATGCCGGCACCGGTGCCCGCGCCGCCGTAGCCGCCCTCGGAGGGCAGGTTGCCCTTGATGAACATGTCGATGCAGGAGGACACCAGCTTCTTGCGGGAAGCGTCGGTGGCCGCGGCGTCGGAGAAGTACTTCGAGTAGGTCCAGCCGCCGATGGAGAGCAGGACCTTGAGGTTCGGGTTCTTCGCCTTCAGCTTCTTCAGCTGGTTGAAGTTGCCGACGATCGGCTGGTTCCAGGTGTCGCCCACGCCGTCGACCGAGATGTCGGCGCCGAAGCTCTTCTGGTAGTCCGCGAAGGAGTCGCCCGCGCCGTCGCCCGCGTTCGGGTCGTCCTCGTTCTGCGACGCGGCCTTGTTGGCCTCGAAACAGGACAGCGTGGTCGGGTTGATGTTCGCGAAGTCGTAGATCAGGTAGTCGAGCTTCCCGGCGGCACCGGTGTCCTGCATGGTCTTCAGGTAGTAGCCGTTGGCGTAGATCGACCACTGGTCGAAGTACGCGACCTTGATGCCGCCGCTGGTGGCGGGCGCGCCGGTCGAGTTGGTGGGGGCCGCCTGGGCGGTGCCGCCGGTCAGCGCGAGGGTGCCGCCGAGCAGCAGGGAGGCCGCGGTGCCGGCCGCGAGCGCGGCCCAGCCCTTGGGCCGCCGCCGCGCGGGCGACTGGGTGGAAACGGAACGAAGCATGGCTGCGTGACTCCTGGTCGTGGGGGTCCTGCCGCACCCGGGCTCGAACCGTGCGAGGTGGGGCCGCACAGCCATGGGCATGACAGGGGAATCGAGCGATGGCCTGCACAAACATCGGGCGCCGGGAAGCCGAACCGGCGCCGGTGGTATGGACCACCGGCGCCGGCCCAGGGGCTCCCTGCACCTGCCAAGTAAAATGGACTAGACCAACTCGACCGTCAAGAGCGGGTTCTGACGCTTACGCCACGCTTAAGGTTCGGTGTCCGGTCAGTACCGCAGCGCGTTCGCCACCACAGGCGTCACGGTTCCGTTCAGCGCGCGGTTGCTCTTGGCCGTGGCCTGCGCGGACGCCCCGGCGGCCACCTCCGGCACGTTCACCACCGCCGCGTCGAGCAGGTTGCCCGACCCGTCGTCGAAGTTGACCTGAATCGTGTACTTGCCGGACTGGGAACCGTGGTTGGTGACCGTCAGCGGCACCACGACCTTCCCGTCCGCGTCGGTGCTCGCGGTCCCGGCCACCACGTCGGCCTTGGCGTCCAGGCCGCCCTTCACCCCGGCCAGCGCCGAGGAGGCGGCGGCCTGCGCGGAGGCGCCCAGCGAGGCCGCCGCCGAGCCGATCGCGGCCGTCGCGGAGGAGGCCGCCGAGGCCACCGCCGACTTGGCGTTGTCCAGGGCGGAGGACACCCCGGGGGACGGCGAGCCGTCCGAGGAGCAGCCGGCCAGCGCCGCGCCGCCCAGCAGGGCGGCCGCGGTCCAACCGGCGGCGGCCCGCATCGATCGCTTCATCAGTGCTTCCCTTCGGTGAGGGGCGCCCGGCGGGTGCCCGGTGGTGCCCCGCGGCTGCTCAGGAGAGTCCGCTGCCGTCCTCGCGGACCGCCTCGTCGGCGGCCCGCGCCTCCCGCCTGCGCACCTCCTCCTGACGGCGGGTCACCACCGCGGCGGCGCCCAGCGCGCTGGCCGCGAAGGCCAGCAGTCCCATCCAGGGGCGGTCGAGCCGGTGCCCGAGCGCGGCGTCCAGCGAGTAGCGGCCCGCGCCGGAGACGCCCAGCGCCAGGCCGCAGGCGCCCAGCAGCGCCGGGTACTCGTAGCCGCCGCCCTGGGCGAAGAAGCCCGCCGGGGCGTGCACGGAGGTCGCGCCGGCCATGGTGCCGGCCACCATGGCGCCCGCCGCCGGGGTGGCCAGGCCGACCGCGAGCAGCGCGCCGCCGCCCGCCTCGCCCAGGCCCGCCGCCAGCGCGCTGCGCTCGGGCGGGACGAAGCCCATGTGCTCCATCCCCTGCGCGGTGCCGGCCAGGCCCCCGCCGCCGAACCAGCCGAACAGCTTCTGCGTCCCGTGCGCGAACAGGACACCGCCGACGGCTCCGCGCAGCGCCAGCAGACCGAGATCCTTGCGGTGCAGACTGGTCATGGTGTTGCCCCTGGTGTGGGAGAGATGACAGATAGGGCCCATCCCAGCGCGCGCACCGGCCCCGCTCGACCCGGCGAACCCATCCGGGCGACGCCGCCACCGGCAGACAGGAGCTCCCGATGCCCACCGCACCGCAGCCGCCCGCGTACGTCCTGCACGGTGAGCGGGCCACCGGCGAACCCGCCTTCTGGGCCGAACTCGGCCGCGCCGTGCACGCCCCCGACGGCTACTACGGCCGCAACCTGGACGCGCTGGCCGACTGCCTGCGCGGCGGCTTCGCCCCCGAGCCGCCGTTCACCCTGCACTGGCGGCGGGCGATGGACTCGGCGCAGGCGCTGACCCGCCGGGTGACCGGCCCGGACGAGGAGGAGCGCTCCTACTTCGACGCGGTCCTCGACGTGCTCCGCCAGGGTGGCGTCACCGTCCTGCTGGACTGACGCCCCATCATGGGCCCATGTCGACGATCAATCTGAGCACCGTGTTCGTCACCTTCTTCGCCGTCGTCGGCCCGCCCAAGGTGCTGCTCGCGTTCGCGCAGCTCAGCCAGACCCGGACGCTGGCCGAGCTGCGCAAGCTCACCCTGGTCTCCTCACTGGTGGCCGCGCTGGTCGGCCTGGCGCTGGCGTACACCGCGGACTACGCGGCGGCGCTGTTCCACATCTCCGACCAGTCGCTGCAGATCGCCGGCGGGGTGATCTTCTTCATCTACGCGGTGGCCCTGGTGCTCGGGTTCCACCTCGGCGGCGGCGACGACGGCGACCACCTGCAGAACCCGCTGGCCGACGGCGTCCGGGCGCTGCTGCTGCCGTACGTGGCGAGCCCGCTGGCGATCACCGCGCTGCTGGTCGAGTCGCTGACCCGGGACAGCTTCGGCTGGCACTCCACGGTGGCGCTGATGTACGTCGCGGTGATCGCGGTGGACTGCGCCTGCGTGCTGCTGCTCGCCCCGCTGCTGAAGGCCAGCCGGCGCACCTCGCTGGAGGTGGTGTCCCGGCTGCTGGGGCTGCTGCTGGCGGCCGTCGGCGTGGAGATGGTGCTGTACGGGCTGGAGAGCCTGGGCGTGCACTTCGCCGAGTCGCAGAACGGCAGCCACTGACGCCGGGCCGGGACGGCGGGTCCGGTCGGGGCGCCGGGCGGCCGGGCAGCAGCAGGCAGAGCGGGACGGCGAGCAGGGTGAGCGCGGCCGACCAGCCGAAGGCGGTGGCGAAGGCGTCCGCCGGGGCCCCGGTCGCGGCGGACTGGAGGACGGCGGCGAGCAGCGCGGTGCCGAGCGAGCCGCCGATCTGCTGGGCGATCCGGACCAGCACGCCGGCGTCCGGGACCTGCGCCCGCTCCAGGCCGAGGAAGCCGGCGCTGCCCAGCGGGACCATCGCGGTGCCGAGGCCGAGGCCGCGCAGCAGCAGGGCCGCGCCGAGCAGCACCGGGTCGGCGGCGCCGAGCGCGAACGGGACGGTGGCGGCGGCGGTCAGCGCGAACCCGGCGAGGGCGACCGGGCGCGGGCCGTACCGGTCGGTGAGCACCCCGGCCCGGGTGCGGGCCAGCAGCGCGCCGACGCCCTGCGGGATCAGCGCCAGCCCGGCGCCGAGCGCGTCCTGGCCGCGGACCTGCTGCCAGTACAGCGGGAGCAGCAGCATCGCCCCGTAGAGCACGGTGCCGCCGAGCAGGCCGAGTCCGGTGGCGGAGGCCAGCGGGCGGTGGCGCAGCAGCCGCAGGTCGAGCAGGGCGCCGGGGCGGCGCAGGGCGCGGGCGGCGAAGGCGGCCAGCAGGGCGGTGCCGGCCAGCAGCGGGAGCGCGGCGGCGGTGCCGGCGCCGGCCCGGGACAGGCCGTACAGCAGAGCGGCGGTGCCGGGCGGGAGCAGCAGCAGGCCGGGGAGGTCGAGGCGGGGGCGGGGATCGCCGGGGGCGGGGCGGTCGTCGGGGAGGTTGCGGTGGGCGAGCCAGCAGCCGACGGCGCAGAACGGCAGATTGGCGAGGAAGATCCAGCGCCAGCCGGCGACGCTCAGCAGCAGGCCGCCGAGGACCGGGCCGAGCACCGGGCCGAGCGCGGTGGGCAGCGTGACGGCGGCCATCGCCCGGCCGAGGCCGCGGCCGCGGGCGGCCTGGACCACCAGGGTGGCGATCAGCGGCATCATGACGCCGCCGCCGAGGCCCTGGACGACCCGGGCGGCGATCAGTTCGGGGGCGGTGCGGGCCGCCGCGCAGAGCACCGAGCCGAGCAGGAAGACGCCGAGCGCGGCGATCCACAGCCGCTTGCCGCCGAGCCGGGCCTGGGCCCACCCGGCGACCGGGAGGGCGGCGGCGACGGCCAGCAGGTAGCCGGTGCTGACCCACTGGACGGTGGTCGGCGCGGCGGGCAGGTCGGCGGCGAGGTCGGGCAGGGCGACGGTGGTGACGGTGGTGTCGAGGACCACCGCGAGGGCGCCGACCACGACGGTGGCGGCGAGCCGGCGCACGGCGGGGTCGACGGGTTCCCGGGGCGGGGCGGCGGGGCGGGCGGCGGCTGCCGCCGCCGTTCGGGCGTGCCGGATCACGGCAAGGCTCCTTAAGATATAGAGTCCTATCTTGCGAACCTCACGGTAGGGCGCGGAGATAAGATAGGCAAGTCTATCCAAGGAGGACGGATGGCCGAGCGGCGCCGCGGCGCGGAGCTGGAGCGGGCCCTGCTGGACGCGGCCTGGGCGGAACTCGTCGAAACCGGCTACGCCGGGTTCACCATGGACGCCGTGGTCAAGCGGGCCGGCACCAGCCCGCCCGTGCTCTACCGCCGCTGGCCCGACCGGGACGCGCTGGCCCGGGCCGCCATCGCGCACGTGCTGGCCGCCGCCCGGCTGGAGGTCCCCGACACCGGCAGCCTGCGCACGGACCTGCTCACCCTGATGCGGGCGATCAACGCCACCCGCGCCGAACTGGTCGCCCTGATGAGCGTCCAGCTGGCCGGCTACCACCGGGCCACCGGCACCGCCCCCGCCGAACTGCTCGCGGCCGGCGGCCCCGACGGCACCGAGGCGATCTACGACCGCGCGGTGGCCCGCGGCGAGGCCGACCCGGCGAAGCTCACCCCGCGGATCCGCGCGCTGCCCTTCGACCTGCTCCGGCAGGAACTGCTCACCGCGCACGCCCCGGTGCCGGACGAGGTGCTGGCCGAGATCGTCGACACCGTCCTGCTGCCGCTGGTCCGCTGACGGAGCGTCGGGGCGGTCGGGGCGTCGGGCGTTCGGGGCGGTCGGGCCGTCAGGGCGTCAGCGGCCGCCAGGGCACCGGGCTGGACAGGATCATCGAGCTGGTCGGCTGCCCGTAGCCGCCCAGCCGGTCGGTCAGCCGCTCGAACGCCGCCATGTCCGGCACCCCGACCAGCAGCACGCAGCACGCCCCGCCGGTGACCCGGTGCAGCTGGAACACCTCCGGCCAGTGCGGCACCTCCGGGTCGCGCAGCACGCAGCGCGGCCCGTAGCACTGCACCGTCACCAGCGCCATCACCGCCGCCCCGGCCTTCGCCGGGGCCAGGTGGGCGTGGTAGCCGGTGATCACCCCGTCCGCCTCCAGCCGGCGGACCCGCTCGGCGACCGCCGGCGGCGACAGGTTCACCCGGCGGGAGAGCTCGTTGAACGACAGCCGCGCGTCGGCCTGCAGTTCGGCCAGCAGCAGGCGGTCCACCGCGTCCATCGGGGCTCCTTTTCGTTCATGAGGCGATCGGCCGCGATCGGCTTGCGAACAGCAGGCCGACTGGGCCATCCGGGCCACGACGGCCATTCAAGTGCACGCCTCCGCGCCGCACAATGGTGACCGGCCCGTCGAGATCCGGAGCGGGCGGAACCAGGAGGTACCGGCATGACCGGGCAAGCCGACCGTCCACACCTGCGGTTCAGGCCCGAGCAGGAGCCCGGCGTATCCACCCCGTACGCCCGCTACGTGCACCTGGCCGAACTGCACGCGCTCCAGCAGCCCCGCAGCAAGGAGCCCGCGGAGTACTCGTTCATCGTCACCACCCAGGTGATGGAGCTGCTCTTCGACCTGCTGCACCACGAGTGGACGGCCGCCCGCGCCGCGCTGCGCGAGGACGACCTGGACGCCGCGCTCGCCGCGCTCCGCCGCGGCCACCACACCCAGGACGTGCTGGTCTCCTCCTGGGACCTGCTGGCCACCATGACCGCCGCCGAGTTCAACGCCTTCCGGCCGGTCCTCGGCGAGGCCTCCGGCTTCCAGTCCTCCGCCTTCCTGCGGCTGGAGTTCCTGCTCGGCAACAAGAGCGAGCGCCTGCTGACGATGTACCAGGACTCCCCCACCGAGCACCAGGAACTCTCCGCCGCGCTGCGCGCCCCCAGCCTGTACGACGAGGCGCTGGCCCTGCTCGCCCGCCGCGGCCAGGCGATACCCGAGGCGCCCGTCACCGACCGGCACCGGCACGACGACGCCGTCGAGGACGCCTGGCGCGCCGTCTACACCGACCCCGGACTGACCGACCTGGCCCGGCTCGGCGAGGCCCTGCTCGACACCGCCGAGCGGGTCACCCGCTGGCGCCAGCGGCACTACTCCTCGGTCAAGCGCACCATGGGTGCCAAGCCCGGCACCGGCGGCTCCAGCGGCCTCAACTGGCTCAAGCAGGCCGCCGACCAGGACGTCTTCCCCGAACTGTGGACCGTCAGGAACACCCTGTGACCCGAACCCGCGAAACCTCCGCCGCCCTCGACGCCGCCGACCCGCTGCACGCCCTGCGCGCCGAGTTCACCCTCCCCGCCGGGGTGCTCTACCTCGACGGCAACTCGCTCGGCGCGCTCCCCCGCCGCACCCCCGGCCACCTCGCGAAGGTGGTCGAGGGCGAGTGGGGCGACGGCCTGATCCGCTCCTGGAACGACGCCGGCTGGTTCCACCAGCCCGGCCGGCTCGGCGACCGGATCGGCGCCCACCTGCTCGGCGCCGCCCCCGGCCAGGTGGTGGTCTGCGACTCCACCTCCGTCAACCTGTTCAAGGTGCTCGGCGCGGCCCTGCGGCTGCGCCCCGGGCGCACCGCCGTGCTCGCCGAGCGGCGGGCCTTCCCCACCGACCTGTACATCGCCGACGGCCTGACCGGGCTGCACCCCGGCACCCGCCCCGTGCTGCTCGACTCCGCCGCCGACCTGGACGCCGCGCTCGGCCCCGACACCGCCGTGGTGCTGCTCTCGCACGTCGACTACCGCACCGGCGAACTGCTCGACATGGCGGAGACCACCGCCCGGGTGCACGCCGCCGGGGCCCTGGTGGTCTGGGACCTCTGCCACACCGCCGGCGCCCTGCCGATCGAACTGGACGCCGCCGGCGTCGACTTCGCCGTCGGCTGCGGCTACAAGTACCTCAACGGCGGCCCCGGCGCCCCCGCCTACCTGTACGCCGCGCACCGCCACCAGGACGCCGCCCGGCAGCCGCTCACCGGCTGGTTCGGCCACGCCCGGCAGTTCGACTTCGAGCCCGGCTACCGGCCCGCCGACGGCATCACCCGCTTCCTCACCGGCTCCCCGCCGATCCTCGGCCTCGCCGCGCTGGAGGCCGCGCTCGACGTCTGGGAGCTCGCCGACCCGGCCGCCGTCCGCGCCAAGAGCCTCGAACTCACCGACCTCTTCCTGGAGTTGACCGCCGACCTGGACGTCGAACCGGTCACCCCCCGGGAGCACGCCCGCCGCGGCAGCCAGGTCGCGCTGCGCCACCCCGACGGCTACCGGATCGTCCAGGCGCTGATCGCCCGCGGCGTCATCGGCGACTTCCGCGCCCCCGACCTGATGCGCTTCGGCTTCACCCCGCTCTACCTCTCCCGCACCGACGTCCACGACGCCGTCGACGCCCTGCGCGAGGTCCTGGCCACCGGCGAGTGGCGCGAGGAGCGGTTCGGCCGCCGCGGCGAGGTCACCTGACCTGCCGTCACGGCGGAGGGCCGTAACCCCACCACGGGGTTCCGGCCCTCCGACGTGCTCAGCGCACTCAGCTGTGGCGGCCGCGGCCGCGGCGGGCCAGCGCGATCACGCCGCCGCCCAGGCCCAGCAGCACCGCGGCGGCCCCCGCCGCCGGCGCCACCAGTCCGTCACCGGTGCTCGGCAGCGACGGGCCCGACGGCGAGGAGGGCACCGGCTTCGGCGTCCCCGGCGTGCTCCCGGACGGCGCCGGCGCGGAACTGGTGCTCCCCGACGGCGACGGCGAGGCGGAGGACGAACTCGGGCTCGGGCTCGGGCTGCCGCTGTCCGAGGGCGACGGGGACGGGGACGGGCTGGTGGAGTCGCTCGGCGAGGGCGACGGCGAGGGACTGGTGCTGTCGCTCGGCGACGGGGAGGGGCTCGGGCTGGTGCTGTCGCTCGGCGACGGCGACGGGCTGGTGCTGTCGCTCGGGGACGGGGTCGGGGTCGGGGTGGTGCAGACCGGCAGGTCGCCGTCGAACGGGAACGCGTGGAGTTCGGTGCCGGAGCTGGAGTTCTCCTGCACCAGGTTGCCGGCCAGGTACACCCGGCCGTTGGTGCCCGGGTTGGTCAGCGTGGTGGTGCTGCCCGGCTGGCCCGCCATGATCGACCCCATGAACTGGGCCACCCCCGAGATCGTCACGTCGGTGGCGTTCGGGAAGTTCCACATCAGCTTGGACATGATCTGGTTGGTCGAGTCGCCCGGGACCGTCGGCGGCAGCGGGAAGTTGCCGCTGTAGGTGTTGATCAGCACGTCGGTGCCGGTCATGTTGACGATGACGGTCGCCCCGGCCGGGATGTCGGTGAACTCGATGCCCGCCAGGGTGCCCGCCGCGCCGATGTTGCCGCCGAAGTCGAACACCTGCCGGGCGCTGGTGCCGTCGCCCTTGAAGGTGTAGGTGTTGCCGCTCTGCAGCACCACGCCGGTGGCGGTCTGCTGCTTCATGCAGTCGGAGTGGCCCTCGATGATCGGCGTCAGGCCGGTGTACGCGGCCACCGCGTCGGCGCGCTGGATCAGCTGGCCGTCCGGGGTGATGTCCGTGGTGCCGGCGCCCTGGCGCTGGCCGCCGTAGACCACGTTGCCCCACACCGTGCCCTTGGAGTCGCTGCCGCCCGTCCCGAGGATGTTGCCCTGCTCGATGTCCAGGTTCCCGCCGACGGTGACGTGGTCGGTGCCGCTCTGCGGGGGCACCCGGGAGCCGACGCCCGCCACGCCCATGTCGAAGCGTCCGCCGCCGGCCTTGTCGATCTTCAGGTTGCCGATGGTGACGATCTTGCCCTCGGCCTCGGCGGCCCGGCCCTGGACGGTGTAGTTGCCGCCCACGTAGACGTTCAGGTTGTTGTCGTAGCCGGCGAAGTCGCCGTTGTTGTTGTCGTTCGGGTACGGGTTCGGGCAGTTGCCGACGCAGGGCCCCAGCGGCGGGGCCAGCTGGTCGGCCTGCCCGATCGCCGCCAGGGTCAGCACCGGCGCGGCGACGAGGGCGGTCACCACCGCGAACCTGAGCAGCGGATTCCTGGTTCGGACACCGGTTCGCACGGGTACCCCTCTCGCCTGACGGTGGGTCACGGACAGCAGACCCGGCCAGCAAAGGGCCCCGGTGGGCGCGCCCCGGGCAGCGGGCCCCGGACGCGCCGGGGAATCGTTCGAACGGACTATTTTGGGAGTCCGCCGCCGCCGCGTCCCCGCGGCACCCGCCCGTCCGGACGAGGAGCCCCGTGCCGAACCCCCCGCTCGCCGTGCTCGCCACCACCGCCGACGTCCTCGCCCGGCCGGACGCCGACGAGCGGCTGCTCGCCCCGTACGAGCGCGAGCGCGCCGGGCGCTTCCGCCGGGCCGCCGACCGGGACGACTACCTGGCGGCGCACCTGCTGGTGCGGTTCTGCGCGGCCGCGCAGCTCGGCGTCGACCCGGCGGACCTCGCCTTCGGGCAGCGCTGCCCCGGTTGCGGCAGCGACGCGCACGGGCGGCCGCTGCTCACCGACCGGCCGGGGACGTGGCTGAGCCTGTCGCACACCAACGGCATCATCGCGGCGGCGGCCGCGCCCGTCCCGATCGGCGTGGACGTCGAGCACCTGGGCCCGCGCACCACCGATCCGGCGTCCCTCGGGCACGTCCTCACGCCCGCGGAGGCCGCCCTGGTCCGGGCCCACCCGGAGCCCACCCGGGCGTTCCTGCGCCAGTGGGTGCGCAAGGAGGCGCTGATCAAGCTCGGCCGGGCCACCCTCGACTCGCTGCCCGGGCTCGACCTCTCCGCCCTCCCGCTGGACCCGCCCGCCACCCACCGGCACGAGGACCTGTACTACCTCGAACTCACCACCCCCGAGGCGGTGTTCACCGCCGCGGCCACCCTGCCGATCACCCTGGGGTAGCCGCGGCCCGCCGTCCGGCCCGGACCGGCCTCAGAGAATCGTTTCTGCACGCGCGCCGGGCACCAGCGACCCGCCGGACAGCGCGTGGTGGTGCACCGCCCGGGGGTGACGCACCGTCAGCGCAGGAACGTTTCTGCAGGTGCGGGCTTCGACCTGCTCGGCGTCCGGGCCCGGGGGCAGCTCGCCGAACGCCGCGACGAACAGCTCCTCCGCGCGCTCCTCCGCAGACCCCTCGCGGACCGCCCCGTCCCGCAGCACCTCGTCCAGCAGCGCCCCGTCCCGCAGCACCCCGCGGGCCGCCTCGCGCTTGCCGTTCCAGATCGCCTCCAGGCCGAGCAGGTGCCGCAGTTCACCGATCCGGTCCTCGATGCCCTCGGGCTGCGCGGCGAAGGCCCCGCCGACCGGTTCGGGTTCCGGCGGCGAGGACGGCGAGGACGGCGAGGGCGGCTCAGGGCGGTCGATACCCTCCATCCTGGTCTGGAAGTCAGCTTGAATCCGGTCCATCTCGGCCAGAAAGCTGTCCAGCAGGGTGCGCATCCGTGTCCTCCTGTGGCTGTGCCGGTCGCCGGTGTCCGCCCGCACAGCGGTGAGATCGGTCGTCGTTCTTGATCAGATCCGGAATTCCAGACTCCACAACGAGCCCGGTCCGGCCGGGAAACGCCACCCGCCCGATATCACCCGAACAGCCCCACTACGCCCGCTTCGCCCCGTCCTGTCACCGGCCTCCGACGCCCCGCAGCACCCGCAGCAGCTCCGGGTGCGCGCCCGGGGCGGCGGCCACGAAGGAGGCCGCGCCCGGGGTCCACGGGCACCCCTCGGCGTCGGTGACGACGGCGCCCGCCTCGGCGGCCAGCAGGGCGCCGGGGAGCAGGTTCGCCGGGTCCGCGCCGTACTGCCAGAACAGGGTGAGGTGACCGGAGCCGACCTGGGCGGCCTGCAGCGCGGTGGGGCCGAGGTTGCGGACCGCCAGGACGTGCGGCAGCACCGCGGCGAGCGAGGCCCCGGCCGCCCGCAGCGCCACCGGGTCGCCGGCCGCGCCGGGCGGCTGGGCGGTGGCGGCGACCGCGGTGGCCAGGGTGCGGACCCGCGGCGCGCACGGCTCCCCGTCCAGCCGGGTGCCGCCGCCCGCGCACGCCGCGTACGTGCCGCCGAGCAGCGGCGCGTGCACCACGGCCAGCACCGGGGCGCCGTCGCGCAGCAGCGTCGCGGTGACCGCCCACTGCGGCAGGGCGCTCAGGTACTGGACGGCGCCGTCGGTGGCGTCGCAGAGCCACCACTCGCCGGTGGGCGGCACCTCCCGGGCCCACTCGTCGCCCAGCCACCCGGCCTGCGGGCGGAGCGCGCCGAGCCGTTCGCGGAGCAGCGCCGCCGCGGGCCGGTCGTACCGCTCGAAGGCGGCCAGCGCCTCGGCGGGGGCGGCGGCGTCCAGCGGTGCGGCGGGCTGCCGCGCGCGGAGCAGTCCGCCGACCTCGCGCACGGCGGCCTCGGTGGCGTCCAGCAGGTGCCGCATGGGGGTTCTCCTCGGGTCCGGTCTCGGGTTCGGTGTGCCCCGAGGTGTACCGTCGGGGCGGACTTCCGGGACGTCGGAGTGCCGGGAAACGGCGGAGATCGGACAGCGTGGACACTGCGGCGGCGGATGCGGACAGGGTGCTGGACGCGCTGGACCGGCGGCTGGTGCACGCCCTGCAGGTGGACGGGCGGGCCGAGAACGGGCGGATCGCCGAGGTGCTGGGCGTCTCGGCGCGGACGGTGTCCCGGCGGCTGGGGCGGCTGTTCGGGACGGGCACCGTCCGGGTGGTGCGGATGCCGGACACCCGGGCGGCCGCGCTGGGGGCGCTGCTCCTCCGGGTCCGGGTGCTGCGCGGGCGGGTGGACGCGATCGCGCTGGCCCTGGCGGCGCGCGCGGACGTGCCGTTCCTGGACGTGATGCTGGGCGGCCAGGAGGTGTCGGCGGTGGTGCTGGGCGGCGCCGCCGACCGGGACCGGCTGCTGTACGGGCAGCTCCCGGCGACGGACGCGGTGGTGGAGTCGACGGCGTACGCGGTGCTGCACCTGTTCGCGGACGCCTCCGCCTGGCGCTGCGGGGCGTTGACGGCGGATCAGGAGGCAGCGCTGGCCCCGCCCGTGCCGGGCGCCGCCCCGCCGGAGCCGGACGCGCTCGACCACCGGCTGCTGGACCTGCTGGCGGTGGACGCCCGCCGCCCGCACGCCGCGCTGGCGGCGGCGCTGGGCGCGCCCGAGTCGACGGTCCGGCGGCGGCTGCACCGGCTGGCGGCGGGCGGGCTGCTGCGCACCCACGTGAGCGTGGAGCCGCGGCTGCTGGGCGCGGCCGTGGACGCCAACCTGTGGCTGGACGTGGAGCCGGGGCGGCTGGCGGAGACCGGGGCGGCGCTGGCCCGGCACCCGCAGGTGCACGGGGTGCTGGCGACCGGCGGGCCGAGCAACCTGATGGCGGCGGTGTTCTGCCCGGACCACGCGGCGCTGTACCGGTTCCAGACCGAGGTGCTGGGCCCGCTGGGGGTGCGGCGGGCGGAGACCGCGATCGTGGCCCGCCCGGTCAAGCGGGCCGGGGTGCGGCTGCGCCCGCTGTCCTGAAAAGTCCCCGGCGGGCCGGGGCGGCGCGGCAGACTGGGGGCATGTGCCGAAGCATCAAGACCCTGCGCCCGCCGATGACCACCGACGCCGGCCCGGAGGACGTGCACGCGGCGGCGCTCCAGTACGTCCGGAAGATCTCCGGGTTCCGGGCGCCCGCCGCGCACAACCGGGCGGTGTTCGACGCGGCGGTGGCCGCCGTCGCGGCCGCCACCGCCGAACTGCTGGCCGGGCTGGAGGTGCGCGGGGTCACGCCCCCGTCGTCGACCCCGGCCGGATGACCATCAGGACCAGCACCACGGCCCACAGCAGGTTGAACACCCCGGCCGTCATCGGCAGCCTCTTCAGCATGCCGGTGGCGCGGACGGTCTCGGCGTCCCGGTCCTCGGTGGCGTCGAGGGCGTCGACGGTGGCCTGCTGACCGGGCAGCACGAACAGCAGCAGCACGCCTGCGGCCAGCGCGGTCAGCACCATCGAGGCGATCAGCCAGGCGTTGCCGAGCACGCCCATCGCCTGCGCGGTGCCGACGCCGAGCAGCGGCACGGCGAGCCCGATCAGCGCGTACACGTGGCAGATCCGCTGGAGCAGCCGCACCGACGCCTCGGCGCCCGCCTGCTCCGGCCCCTCGGTGAGCGCGGCCTTCGCGCGGCGCGGGAACATGCTCACCGCCACCGCGACCGGTCCGATGCACAGCGCGACCGCCAGCAGGTGCAGACAGAGCAGGAACTTGGCCATCGCGGGCGCAACCCTTCACCACGACTCGGGGGACGGAACGCCCGTCACGCTAGCAGCGCTTATCCGCTCCTCCCGCACGGGCGTCGCGCGGGCGGCGGGCGATGGTCGGCCGGGCGGCGGGCGATGGTCGGCCGGGCGGCGGGCGGTGGTCGGCCGGGCGTCGCGGGCGTCCGGCGGGACTGTTACGGAGCCGGGCGGTGGCCGTTACACGACCGGCGGCCCGCCGAGCGGCGCGGTTCCTAGCGTGAGCGGCGTCAACCGGCGGCCACCGGGCCGCGGGTGACGAACACTCGGAGGAACCCGCATGTCTGGTACCACGTCCGTCCGCCGCGCGGTGCGGTTCGCCCTGGTCTCGGCGGGCGTCGCCGGCGCGCTCGCGCTGCCCGCCACCGCCGCGTTCGCCGACGGCACCCCGGCCCCGACCGCGCCCGCCGCCGTGGCGGCCTCGCCGAGCGCGGCGGCCACCCCCTCGGTGGCGGTCAGCCCGTCGGCCCGCGCCGCGGCCCCGTCGGCCGGCACCCAGGTCACGGCGGTGCCCAAGGGCGGCGCGCAGACCGGTGAGGGCACCGCCTCCTCGTCGCTGCCGCTGGTGCTCGGCACCGGCCTCGCGGCGGTCGGCGCGGCCGGCCTCGGCCTGGTCGTGCTCCGCCGCCGCGCCGGCTCCCGGGCCTAGGACATGACCGATCATTCCCGCCGGACCGGCGGGCGGCGGCGGAGCGCGGACACCGGTGGCACGGCGGACGGCCGCACCGGGACGCCGGTGGCAGCGGACGGGCCGGCCCGGCACGCGCTGCGGCGCCGGCCGGTCGGCGGGGATGGTCGGACCCGCTCCGGACGGCGGCGCGGCCGGCGCCCGGGCTGGGCCCCGGCCCTGGCCGCGGGGCTGCTGGTGGTGGGCGGGGTGACGCTGCTGGCCGCCCGGCACCCGGAGGCCGCGCCGGTGCGGATCTCGGCCGAGCAGGCCGCCCCCTCGGCCCCGTCGACCCCTCCAGGTCCTCTGGCTCCTTCGGTGCCGGCCTCGCCGCCGGTCCGGCTGGTGATCCCGCGGATCGGGGTGGACGCGCCGGTCGAGGACGTCGGCCTGAACCCGGACGGCACCGTGGAGGTGCCGACGCCGGAGCGGGCCGACGAGGTCGGCTGGTACCGGCACGGGCCGCAGCCGGGGCAGCCCGGCCCGGCCGTGCTGCTCGGGCACTACGACACCCGCAAGGGCCCGGCGGTGTTCCACAAGCTGCCGGGGCTGCGGCCCGGCGACCGGATCGACGTCCGGCGGCAGGACGGCAGCACCCTCTCCTACCGGGTGCGCGAGCTGCGGCAGTACGCCAAGAACGCCTTCCCGACCGAGTTGGTCTACGGCGACACAGCGGGGCCGCAACTGCGGCTGATCACCTGCGGCGGCGTCATCGGCGGCGACGGCCACTACACCGACAACATCGTCGTCTTCGCCGACCCGGCCCCCGCCGCCTGACCGCCGGTCGCCCCGCACCGTTCCGACGACCTGCTGTTCCGACGGCCCCCCGTTCCGGCCGGTCGGCGGCGGCCCGTCGGGGTGGTGCGAAACTGGCTGCTCCCCCGACCGCTCCCGAAAGGCGCACCCGACGTGAGGACCCGGCCGACCGTCCGCCGCCCCCTGTCCGGCCGGCTCCCGGCCGTGCTCGCCGTCCTCCTCGCCGTGCTGCTCGGCGCCATCGGCTGCTCGGCGGCCGGCGGGTTGGAGGACGCCGGGGCGACCCGGCCGGTGCGGGCCCATCCGAGCCCGCTGCCGCTCTGGCCGGACGCGGCGGCCGTCGCCCCGGCGACCGCCCCGCAGGTGGCCGCCGACCTGCCGGCCCCCGTCCCGCTGCCCGGGCTGGCCGTCGACTCGCTGACCGCGGTGGACGCCCGCACGGTGCTCGCCAAGGACCCGGAGCTCGGCCCGGGCGAGCGGGCGGCGCTGGACGGCGGCTGCCCGGGCTGCGCCGTCCGGGACGCCCAGTACCGGGACCTGGACGGCGACGGCAGCCCCGAGCTGCTCACCGCCGTGCTGACCGGCGCCGACGCGGGGCGGGCCGTGCTGCACGTCTACCGGCTGCGCGGCCGGGACGTGCTGCCGGTGCTGTCGCTGACCGCGCTGCCGGGCTTCACCGCCGAGACGGTCGGCGCGGACCTGGTGGTCCACGAGCCGACCGGGCAGGCCGCCGAGACCAGCAGCACCTACCGCTGGAACGGCGTCCGGCTGGCCTTCGCCGACCGGCGGATCAAGGCCACCGGCCCCGGCCAGGACGTGCCCGGCTGCCCGCCGGAGGTGGCGGCCGTGCCGTCCCCGGTCCCCTCCCGCCCGGCGGTCGCGCCGTTCCCGGCCGCCACCGCCGCCCCGGTCACCCGGGGCGAGACCGCCCGCCCCACCCCGACGAGGACCCGATGACCGCTCCCGTGCCCGGCGCCCCGCGCATCCTGCTGGTCGAGGACGACGAGGTGATCCGCGAGGCCACCCAACTCGCCCTGGAACGCTACGGGTTCCCGGTCGAGACGGCGGCGGACGGCCTGGAGGGCCTGGAGCGGTTCCGGGCCGCGCCGCCGGACCTGCTGCTGCTCGACGTGATGCTGCCGCTGCTGGACGGGGTCGGCCTGTGCCGACGCATCCGCGAGGAGAGCCGGCTGCCGATCCTGATGATGTCGGCCCGCACCGAGCCGATCGACGTGATCTCCGGCCTGGAGGCGGGGGCCGACGACTACGTGGTCAAGCCCTTCGAGACCGCGGTCCTGGTCGCCCGCATCCGCACCGTGCTGCGGCGCACCGGCCCGCACCCGGCCGCGCCCGCGCCCGCCGTGCCCGCCGCGGCCGGGAGCGGGGCCGCGCTGCGGGTGATCGAGGACCTGGAGGTGGACACCGAGGCGCTGGAGGTCCGGGTGGCGGGCAAGCCCGTCCCGCTCACCCCGACCGAGCTGCGGCTGCTGCTCGAATTCACCGCCGCCCCCGGTGTCCTGATGGAGCGTCAGACCCTGCTGGAGCGGGTCTGGGACTACTCCTGGGGCGCCGACAGCCGGGTCGTGGACGTGCACGTGCAGCGGCTCCGGGCGAAGATCGGCGCGGCCCGGATCGAGACCATCCGCGGTTTCGGCTACAAGCTGCGGCGCACCACGTGACGCTCCGTCGGCAGATCGCCGCGGTGATCGCGCTGGTGTCCTGCCTGGTCGGGACGGCCGTCGGGGTGCTGGTCCACCGGGCCTCGGTGGACCAGCACACCGCGCAGGCCCGGAAGTCCGCGCTGGCCGCCCTCGACACGGTGCTGACCGGCTACGACGCCACCGGGGAGCCGGTCGCGGGCTGGCACGCCGCGGTCGGCGACCCGGCGCTGCCCGCCGAGCTGCGCCGCCTGGCCGAGCGCGGCCGGCAGGGCTCGCTGCTCGGGCCCGGTCCGCGCGGCCCCGCGATGTGGGCCGCCGCCGGGGCGAACGGGCAGGTGCTGTCGGTGCGGATGGACTACGCCGAGGACGCCCGGGCGATCGCCGACCTGGACCGGGCGGTGGCGATCGGCGCGACCCTGTCGGTGCTGGTCACCGTGCTGGCCGGGGTGCTGGCCGCGGACCGGATCAGCAGTCGGCTGCGGACCGCCGCCCGGACCGCCCGGACCATCGCCGGCGGCGACCTGGACGCCCGGATCGGGCCGCTCGGCCGCTCCCGCGACGAGGTCGCCGACCTGGCCGCCGCGGTCGACTCGATGTCGGCGGCGCTGCGCGACCGGCTGGCCGGCGAGCAGCGCTTCACCGCCGACGTGGCGCACGAGCTGCGCACCCCGCTGACCGGGCTGCTGACCGCCTCCGAGCTGCTGCCGCCGGGCCGGCCGACCGAGCTGGTCCGCAACCGGGTGCGCGCGCTGCGGGACCTGACCGAGGACCTGCTGGAGGTGTCCCGGCTGGACGCGGGCGCGGAGACCCCGGAGCTGGCCGAGCTGCCGCTGGGCCCGCTGCTGGCCCGGATCGTGGCCGCCGCCGGGTCCGGGGCCGAGCTGCGCGCCGACGCCGCCGGGACGGTCACCACCGACCCGCGCCGGCTGGCCCGGGTGGTCGACAACCTGGTCGCCAACGCGCAGCGGCACGGTCGGGGCCCGGTCCTGGTCTCCGCCGAGGGCACCGTCGTCACCGTCCGGGACCACGGCCCCGGCTACCCCGAGGAGATCCTCCGCGACGGCCCGCGCCGCTTCCGCACCGGGGCCCGCGAACGCGGCGGCGGCCACGGCCTCGGCCTCACCATCGCCCAGGGCCATGCCGCCGCCCTCGGCGCCGCCCTCCGCCTAGCCAACCACCCGGACGGCGGCGCCGTCGCCGAACTCCGGCTCCCCGGACCGGAGTCGACGCCACCGGCGGGCTGACCGCCGCACGGGAACGGCCCCCGCCGCCGGACCCCGGCCGAAGCCGGGCCCGACCGCGGGGGCCGTCCGTTCAGCGGGTCAGTGGCAGGACTTCTGCACCTGTGCCCGGTAGTCCGAGAGCGTCACGGTCCCGCCCCCGTCCTGCTTCCCGCCCGAGAACCGGACGATCCGGTCCTCGCCGAGCCCGGTGAGCGCGGCGGCGTCCACCGTGAAGGCACCGGTGTGCGGCTGGTCCCCGCGGGCCGCCGACACCCGCACGGAGTAGGTCGCCCCTTCCTGGAGGACGGGCGGTTCTCCTTGGGCCTTCCACCCGGGGGCGAGTGCCCCGGTGTCGACCTGGTCGGTCTTCGCGCCCGTGCTGTCCGCGTCCGCCCGCCAGGTGCCGGTCTCGGTGCCGTTCAGCCTCGTGGTGACCGACACGTGGTCCATGCTCTCGTCCGGGCACCTGCCGGGGTCGACCACGAGGTGTCCCTGCACCACGCGGACCCCGAACACGCGGTCCTCGGCAGGTGTGCACGCGGCCAGCAGGGGCAGCGCGAGGCAGCCGGCGGCCGCGGCGACCGCGATGCGGTGCCGCCGGACGCGCGGGCCGGTGTGTTCACCCGCCACCGGCTCCTGCCTCCTTCGGAAGGACCGCCTCATTTCCAGCCCTCCGCCGTTCGGTAGCTGCCCCAGTAGAGGTTAGCCTCCATCTCGTACTTGTTGGCCAGGGCCGGGTTCCCGGTCGCAATCTTGGACTTGGCGGATTCCAGACCGTAGTTCGCCGAGAACAGGACGGCTCCCTCCCTCGACCACTGCTCGGAGTGGATGACCTCGTGCCGGAACAGGTCCGGTCCGTACTTCTCGGTGAAGTCCGCTCCGCGCTTCTCGGTCATCTGCCGCCGGGTCTCGGCCTCGTCCTTCAACTGGTCGTTGAGGTCCTGCTTGCTGCCGGGGTAGAAGAGCACGTCGCCGACCGTCATCGGCTGCTTGCCGCCGGGCGAACCGCCGTAGCAGATCACCTGCTTCTCGCCGACCTCGCAGGTTTCGGAGTTGTCCATCACCCGTGCCAGTTCATCGGCGCCGTTGAGCTCGTTGGCCCGGCCGAACGGGAACCACCCGAGGCTGTCCAGTGCCATGCCCGCCGTGGTGACGTACTTGCAGGGGCTGTCGCACGGCTTGTAGTACCCCGGCGGCGGCGAGTTCGGTGACGGGGACGGCGTGGGCTTCGAGCCCTTGGACTGCGTCGGACCCGGGGTCGGCGTCGGACCGGGCGTCGGGCTCGGGGGCGGCGTCGGACCGGGCGTCTTGCCACCACCACCGCCGCCACCGCTGTTGCACTTGAGGACGAACGGGTTCGTGCACGTGCTGGTGCTGGGCGGGCACGGCTTCGCCCACATGCTGCCGCCGCAACTCGGGCCCGCCGGGCCGCACTTGTCCTTGATGCCGTCCGCGCAGGGGGCGAGGCCGTCCGGGTCCGTGAGGTTCAGCGGGTTGTTGTTGCCGTAGGCGTAGGCGTTCCACTGCTGCGGATCGGTCGGCCGGAGCAGCGGGTCGGGGTTGACGAAGCGTCCGGTGCGCGGGTCGTACTGGCGGGCGCCGAGGTTGGTGAGGCCGGTGGCGTCGTCCTTGGTGCCGCCGACGAAGCCGTGCGAGCCGGCCCAGGCGCCGGGTTGGGTGCCGCGCGGGTTGCCGAACGGGTCGGTGGGCCTCCTGCTCTCGGCGAGCGTGGTGCCGTCGAGGGCGAGGGTTCCGGTGCCGTGGTGGTCGTCGATCTGCCAGGTGTTGGTGCCGCCCTGGCGGACCAGGTTCAGGCCGCCGGGCATCCGGTAGTAGCGGGTCACGGCCTTGGACTTGACGGCGGTGTCGTAGACGAGTTCGTCGCTGCCGAGGGTGATGGTGGTCTTCCCCGGGTCGCGGCGGACGAGTTGCTTGCCGTCGGGGTCGTAGACGTAGGTGGTGGCGTTGTCGGGGACGGTCCACTTCTGGCCGGCCGGGATCGTGGTGGTGCCGCAGGTGGCGACCACGGTGTCGGTGCCGGAGGTGGTGACGTCACCGGGGACGGCCAGGCAGAGGCCGCTGGCGCCGTTGGTGACGGTGCCGTTGGGCTGTGCGTTCCAGGTCTGTGCCGAACTGCCGTCGCAGGACTGGAGCTTGACCGCCGAGCCGGACGTGCTGCCGGTCGCGGTGAGGCACTTGTTCAGGACCTTGAGCAGGTTGCCGGTGGTGGAGAACTTCTGTGCGCCGCCGGCGGCACAGTTGACGATCTCCGCGGGCGTGCCCGCGGCGGAGCTGCCGTCCTGGGTGGTGAGGCACTTGCCCCCGATGCCCTGGATCTGGACAGCGGGCTTGTAGGCGTCGAGCTTGCCCTCGGCGGTCCAGGCGAGATCGGTGGTGCCGGTCTTGTCGGAGTACTGGGCGGCGGTGTTGCCGGCGGCGTCGTACGTGTTGCCGCCGGAGGTGTCGGTGGTGCCGTTGACGACGGTGCCCGTGCCGGTGAGGGCGTGCGGGCCGCCCTGGCCGTTGCCGTTGTTGACGGTGCCGGCCGCCGTGAAGGTCTGGGTGGTGGCGGTGTCCTTGGCGGTGTCGCCGGACGGGTCGTGCTGGGTGAGGCTCTTGCGGTTGCCGGTCAGGTCGTAGGTGTAGTCCTGCCAGTAGGGGGCGCTGCCGCCGACGGTGTTGGTCGCCGGGGCGACCGCGCCGCTGGTGGGGCTGGTGTTGGCGCAGGCGCCGCGTCCGCCGACGGCCGGGTTGGGGGCGAGGGTGAGGGCGCCCTTGTCCGTCCACGCGGTGGTGAGGCGGCTGAGGTAGTCGTAGGAGAAGCACTGCAGGTCGGTCGCCGACGGCGTGTTGTCCGGGATGCTGCGGATGCCGGTGATCCGCCCGGAGGCGTCGTAGGCGTACGTGGTCTGCTGGACCGCGCCGGTGGCGGCGGTCTGCTTGTCGACGAACTGGGAGAGCTGACGCCCCGTCGACTCGTCGTAGACGTTGGTCAGGACGATCTGGGTGCCCCACGGGTTGACCGTGGTGCGGATCGAACGGCCGTAGGCGTCGTAGTCGTTGGACAGGTCGTAGGTCGACCCGCCGAACGCGCCGTAGCTGCTCAACAGCCCGTACGTGTCGTAGGTGTAGTCGAGCCGCTCCGCGGCCATGGTGTCCAGCTGCGACCGGTTGTCGCGCAGCAGCAGGCCCGTCACCTGGTCGTAGACGGTCTGGTAGGTGTAGGTCAGCGGGCTGGTGTCCGCCGCACCGATCTCCGAACCAGGAATCGTGGTGGTGGCCTTGGTCGGGTGGTACGTCGTGTCGTAGGTGTTGACGGTGGAGACGTAGGCCTTGCCGGACGCCCCGCCCGTGTAGCGGATGGTGGAGGTCGGTCGGCCCTTGACCACCGTGTCGTAGGTGCGGGCGGTCAGCTGCTTGGCCCCGTCGGTGGTCGCTCCGTCGTAGGTGGCCACGGGACGGCCGAGCAGGTCGTAGCTGGTGGTGATCGTCCGGCCCCGGCCGTCCGTGGTGGACGCGGCCCGGCCCGCCGCGTCGTACGCGGTGCTGCTGGTACCGGCGTCCGGGTCGGTGACGGAGGTCTGGCGGCCCCGCGTGTCGTAGCCGTACGACCAGGTGTTTCCGGCCGCGTCCTTGCGGGTGGCGGGCTGGCCGTCGGGGTTGAAGGTGTAGGTGGTGACGTCGGCGTCGGCCGGGTTTCCGGTCGCCGTCGGGGTGCGGTACTGCCACAGCTGGGTGGTCCGGCCGAGGGCGTCGACCACCGTGGAGGTCGGCGCGGTCCCGGACGGCGGGGTGGTGTCAACGCGCTCCGCGCCCGGGTACGCCGTCGTGGTGGTGCTCTGCACCGTCCCGTAGGCCACGAACTCGCTGGTGACCGGGCGGCCCATGCCGTCGTAGACGGTGTGGGTCTGGGCCGGGATCTTCTGGGTGTTGCTCTCCTGGTAGAGCACGGTGCCCGGCCGGGCGGCGTTGTTGTACCAGGTGTTGTTGGCGCGGATCACCCGGCCCTGCGAGTCGTAGGCGGTGTCGGTCAGCAGCCGCCCGGAGTACGCCGACAGCGCGGGCGGGGACTGGGTCTGGATCGTCCGCCCCGTGCCGTCCATGATCGCGGTGGAGGTCACCGAGGTGTAGACGTCGTTGGTGCCGACGCCGACCAGGGTGGTCGTGCTGGTGCTCGGCGGAACCACCTGGCCGTTGACCACGCCGGGGATCGCGTACGCGTAGGCGGTGTTCGGGGACAGCGAGGTGCTGCGGCCCGGGTTCCACACCGCGGTGGTCCGGCCGACCGCGTCGTAACCGACGGTGGTGGCACGGCCGTTGGCGTCGGTCGAGCTCTTGACCAGGCCCCGGGCGCTGTCCAGGACCGTGACGGTGGTGCGGCCGGTGGCCGCGTCGGCGGCTCCGGCCGGGGCCGGGGTCGTCACCGTCATGCCGGTCGGCAGTTCACCGGCCTGCGGCGCGCTGTACGCGGTCGTGGTGGTCGCACCGCCCTTGTGGGCGTCGTCGGTGGTGTTGGGGTCGGTCGCCGTGAGACCCCGGCCGTAGGCGTCGTAGGTCCGGACGCCGGTGACGGTGAACGCGGCCGTGCCGCCGGTGTAGTGGTCGACGGTCTCGGTCGAGGTCGCGTCGCCCTTGCTGCCCGCCTGGCCCAGCGGCTTGCCGTCGTAGTACGTGCGGGTCCAGGAGACGGTGTTCTGCTGCCCGGCGGTGGCGGTGCAGGCACTCGCGCCGCTGACGGTCAGCTCCTCCGACACCAGCGAGGTGACCTGCGGGTCCGGGCCGGCGGCGTAGGAGGTGCGCCTGCAGGTGTCCGGCACCCCGTCGGCGGCGGTGAGGACCGAGACGGTGCGGTTGCCGTGCGCGGCGTCGCCCGTCGTGGTGGTCGTCGTCCCCGTCCACGACCCGTCGCTCTTCAGGGACTTGGCCACGCTGGTGCCGGTGGTGGCGCCGTAGCGGGCGACGAGGGCGGGCAGTCCGGTGCGGTTGTGGGTGGCGGTCGTGGCCGGGCCGGTGCCAGTGGTGACGGTGTAGGCGGCGACGGTGCCGCCGGCCTGCGTGTACGTGTCCGTCTCCAGCGCCCGGCCGGAGAGCCAGTCGGAGTCGGTGACCTGACCGCTCATCGCACCGCCGACCTTCACGGTACGGGTGGTCCCGTCGGCCTTGTAGTCACCGTCCATGCCCTGGTGGTAGGTGGTGGTGCTCTGCGCCTTCGGTCCGTCGTTGCCGTTGCCGGTGACGGTGGTGACGTTCGCGTAGCCGCGGAAGTCGTCCCAGGTGCGGTCCTTGGCGTCGATCATCGGTGAGTTGTTGCGGTGCCAGGCCGCGCTGCCGTACGTGTAGGCGGTGGTCATCGGCGCGGAGCCGGGCGTGCCGGGCGTCACCGTCACCGTCTTCACGGGGTAGCGCTGGAACCAGTCGTCGACCGGGTCCGCGCCCTGCACCTCGTTCGGGGTGTGCCACTTGACGTTGTAGCAGGACCGGATGTCGCTGTCGGCCGAGCCCGGCATCGAGTTGTTCACCCGCGAGCAGTCCGCCGGGTAGTAGTCGACGCCGACCGTGGAGCCGGTCTCGGTGGTGATCAGCTGGATGCGCGGCCGGTTGTACGCCGGGCGGGAGGGCACCAGGTTGGTGCCGTCGACCCGGTTGGGCAGCAGCATCTCGGTGAACGACACCGGCGGCAGCGTCACCGGGGTGGAGCTGGCCTGCTGGTCCTTGCCGGTGCGCTGGACGCTCGCCAGCCACGGGACCTGGGTGTTCTCGGTCGCGTTCTGCACGTTCACGAAGCGGTGGGTGAGCGTGTAGGCGTCGACGTCCTGGTAGGCGCCGTTGTAACGGACCTGCGTGGTGATCGAGTTGAGCCACTTGGTGGACCAGAACGTCGGCCCGTAGTTGGTGCACGCGCCGGTGCTCGCGCACTGCTGGTCCATCGGGACGTCCGGCCAGTCGCCCGCGTGCGCGGAGGTCCGGTTGACCGGGTCGCAGGCCAGGATCGAGGTCACGCAGCGCTCGCCCGAGGCGAAGACGACCTTCGCCGCCGGGTTGTAGCCGCCGTTCGCCGCGATCTGGTCGGAGAGCAGCTGCCCGTACCCGATCGACTGCAGCACACCGGAGCGGGTGTACTGCGTGAGCGTCCCGGAGCCGTTGTTCTGCGCCCCGCCCCGGGAGTAGTTGTTGGTCTCGGGCGCGTAGGTGTACGTGGTCAGGTTGCCGTGCGCGTCCACGACGTAGTCGAGGTTCCAGCGCCAAGCCGTCTGGCACCACGACGACTTGCCCTTGGCGGAGTCGTAGCAGGGGTCCCCGGCATTGGGCGAGTACACCGGCACCGTCCAGGCCGAACCCGAGTCCGGGCCCTTGGTGGACGGGTTGCCGGACGCGTCGGGCAGGTGGTTCAGCCCGAAGTAGTAGACCGTGCCCGAGGTGTCGGTGACCTTGATGTAGGAGCCGTTCCAGGTGCCGTTGGTGGCACCGGTCAGGAACTGCACCTTGCTGCCGTCGTCACCCTTGATCCGCCAGGTGCAGGCCGACTGCTCCATGGTCGCGGCCGCGCCGCTCTGGCAGGAGGCGTCGTCGGGCACCAGTTCGCCCGAGTGGCCGCCCAGCGCCAGCGTCAGGTTGGCCCCCGCCCAGCACTCGTCGCCGGAGTTGGTGATCCCGGCCTTGGAGCACGGCCGGTAGGACCGCTCGACGAAGCCCGAACCGTACTCCCAGCCGTCACCGATCCAGGACGCCTGCGCGTTCGTCGACGAGGTCTTCCCGTCCACCGACGCCGAGTCGTAGGACAGGGACACCGACGGCGCCGTACCGCCCAGGCCCTTCGGCAACCCGACCGGGTACTCGTAGCCGAACGAGCCCGAGGACGAACCCGACGTCCAGCCCTGGGAGACGTTCAACGGCGTCGCCGCGTAGGTGCCCGCACCGCTGGACGCGCCGGACACGGCCGCCAGCACCACGCCCTGCTGCGCGGAGGCCGCGCCGACGCCCTGAATCTGCGTCCGGGCCGCGCCGTCACCACCGGGCAGCACCACGTCGGCCGTCAACTGCCCCGATGCGCGGTCGAGTTGCGACTCCACCGGGGTCTGCTTCAGACAGCCCGCCACCTGCGGCGTCGTCAGCGCACACGCCGGCAGCGCCACCAGTCGCACCCGCGAAGCCCAGTCCGCACCGTAGGCGGGGGCGAGCTTCGCCAGGTCGAGCGAGACCCGCACCGGGCCCTCCCCCGACGCCCCGGCCGCCCGCGACAGCGCCACCACCGGGCCCGGAATCCCCGCCGCACCGGCCGCCTTCGGATCGACCACGTCGACCCCGACCGACTGCTCCGCCACCGCCGAACCCGCCAACGGTGCCAACGCCACCGGCAGACCCGCCGCCCGCGCCGCCTCACCCGCCTCCGGGGTGCCCGAACTCCGCTTCGCCGCAGGCGCCTTCGACAGCCTGACGTCGGCATGCCCCTTCGGTACCGCCACCGGCTTCGCCGGCTGCCACACCGGCGGCACCGGATGCGCCGGCTGCACCGCCCCCAGCAGCGCCGCGTCCTTGCCGTCCACCGACGCCGTCCTCGCCAGCGGCGTGTTCGGCGGCGACCACTTCCGCGACCAGTCCGGCCCCGCCGCGGCCGCCACCGAGACCGGCACCAGCAGCGAGGCGACGACGGCCCCGGCGGCCGCGACGGCGAACCGGGTCCGATGTTTCGGTGGGGATTGAGCCGCTTGACGATAAGTCAGCCACTTTGCCCTTGACATGCTTTGCACCCCTATTGTCCGGATCGGAAGAATCTGATCGACGGTCAGGAAATTGGCGGTGCAGCGTACCAGCGGAAAGTCAATTCGGGTCAACGGAATTTAAAGCGGCAGCATGGTGATCCACGTCACATCGGAGCTTGTGGCGGCCCATTCCCACCGAAGGGGTGACTCGACGTCAAATGTCATGTAAATGCACCATTCACCTGCGCAATCCCGGGAAACCCGACCCCGCGCCGCCCGGCGCGCACCGGCCGGAGGGCGGCCGGGACATTCGATCGATCAGCCCCGAATTCCGGCTCAGTCATCCGATTCGGCGCACGGGAAGCAATCCCGCCCAAATCGTCGCGGCGAGAACGGCGGGACGGGCCCGCCCGAAGGCTTTTCCGAAAAGTCCCGGGCCGGCGGGCGGGCCTTTGCCGCGAGCCTCAGGGGAGTTCGGGGATACGGGCGAGGATCGCGGCGGTGTCGAGGCCGGTCGGGAGAGTGCCGTAGGCCAGGCCGCCGCCGCCGGCCAGGCGGGTGGCGGTGAAGGCCTCGGCGACGGCGGGGTCGCCGTGGCGGAGCAGGACGGAGCCCTGGAGGACGAGGGCGAGGCGCTCGACCGAGTGGCGGGCGCGGTACTCCAGTTGGTCAGGGTCGGCGAGGTCCTTGCGGAGTGCGGCCAGCGCGCCGTCGTAGTGCCGGTCGAGGCCGCTCGCGGCGTCGAGTTCGGCGAACACGGCGGCCACGCTCTCGGGTTGGCGGGCCATCGCGCGCAGCGCGTCCAGCGCGGCGACGTTGCCGGAGCCCTCCCAGATCGAGACCAGCGGGGCCTCCCGGTAGAGCCGGGGCATGCCGGACTCCTCGACGTAGCCGTTGCCGCCGAGGCATTCGAGGGCCTCGGCGGCGTGGCCGGGGCCGCGCTTGCACACCCAGTACTTGGCGACGGCGAGGCCGAGGCGGCGCAGCTGGGCCTCGCCGGTGTCGCCGGCCAGCGCGCGGTCGGTGGCCTCGGCGAGGCGCAGCGCGACCGCGGTGGCGGCCTCGGACTCGACCACCAGGTCGGCGAGGACGTTGCGCATCAGCGGCTGGTCGACCAGCGCCTTGCCGAACGCCCGCCGGTGGGTGGCGTGGTGGAGGGCGCGCAGGGCGCCGTGGCGCATCGCGGAGGCGGCGCCGACGGTGCAGTCCAGCCGGGTCATGTTGACCATCTCGATGATGGTGCGCACGCCCCGGCCCTCCTCGCCGACCAGCCAGCCCACCGCGTCCTCGTACTCGATCTCGGCGGAGGCGTTGGACTTGTTGCCGAGCTTGTCCTTGAGGCGCTGCAGGCGCAGCGCGTTGCGGCTGCCGTCGGGCAGGACGCGCGGCAGCACGAAGCAGGACAGGCCGCCGGGGGCCTGGGCCAGCGTCAGGAACAGGTCGGACATCGGGGCGGAGGTGAACCACTTGTGGCCGGTGAGGCGGTGGGTGCCGTCGCCGGCGGGGACGGCGCGGGTGGTGTTGGCGCGGACGTCGGAGCCGCCCTGCTTCTCGGTCATCGACATGCCGGCGATCAGGCCGCGCTTGCCGTGCGGTTCGCGGAGCCCGAAGTCGTACTCCCGGGCGGCGAGCAGCGGCTCGTAGGCGGCGGCGAGTTCGGGGGTGGTGCGGAGCGCGGGGACGGCGGCGTAGGTCATCGAGACCGGGCAGGTGTGGCCGGCCTCGACCTGGCCCCAGACGTAGAACTTGGCGGCCCGGGCGGTGTGCGCGCCGGGGCGGTCGTCCCGCCAGGGGGCGGCGTGCAGGCCGTGTTCGACGGCGGTGCGCATCAACTCGTGCCAGTACGGGTGGAATTCGACCTCGTCGACGCGGTGGCCGTAGCGGTCGTGGGTGCGCAGCACGGGCGGGTGGTCGTTGGCGAGGCGGGCCCAGTCGGCGGCCTGTTCGCTGCCGGCGAGCCGGCCGAGGGCGTGCAGGTCGTCGGCGGCCCAGCCGGCACCGGCCCGGTCGAGGGCGGCGAGCAGGGTGGGGTCGGCGGCGACGTCGTGGCCGTACGGGTCGGGCACCTGGTTGGTGACCTCGTGGGTGCTTGCCATCAGTGCCCTCCCAGGGCGCGCAGGGTGAAGGTGACCAGTGCGGGCAGCACCGCCTCGGGCGGGCGGCCGTCGGTGAGCGGTCCGACCAGCGCCTCGGCGACGCCGCCGACGATCGCGGCGGCGGTCAACTCGGCGGGCTGGGCGGGGAGTCGGCCGAGTGCGACGGCCCGGTCGATCCGGACGGCGATCAGGTCGCGGAAGGCCCGGCGGAAGACCAGCCGTTCGGCCTCGACGGCCGGGTCGGCGGGTTCGGCGAGCAGGGCGCGGGCGAGCCGGGGCGCCTGGAGGGCGCGGGCGGCGAAGGCGGCGACCAGGGCGGCGATGCCGTCGAGCGGGTCGGCGGCGCGTTCGGCGGCCTCGGTGACGGCGGCGATCTCGCGGCCGCAGACGGTTCGGAACAGGGCGACGGCCAGTTCGGCCTTGCTGCTGAAGTGCTGGTAGACGCTGCCGGTGGCGATGCCCGCGCGTTCGGCGACGGCCGCCATCGAGCAGGCCGCGTAGCCGCGGTCGGCGAGCAGCGCGGCGGCGGCCCGCAGGACGGCTTCGCGCCGGTCGTCGAGGCGGGCTTGGACGGCGGGGGTGCGTCGGTAGGCCACGGCAAGGATTGAAGCACCGATTCACTGCTTCAGGAAGGGTGCGCGCGGCGGGGCCGGCAGGCGCACGGCGGGGAACGCGGCCGGGCGCGCGGCCGGCCGGGAACGCGTCCGGCCACCCGCGGGGAGGGGGTTCGCGGGTGGCCGGACGGGGGTGGGCGCGGCTACGGGCGGGGCAGCACGCAGCCTGCCCTGGTCAGGTCGAGCACGTTGCCCGGGGCGAAGCAGTTCGGGATGGTGTAGGTCTCCTGGGCGTAGTTGATGCCCTGGCGGACCGTCACCGTGCCGTTCTGGTCGACCTCGCAGGGGTTGTCGACGGTGCAGCGTTCGCCGTTCTCGTTGCCGGTGTTGTTCACGGCGACGACCTGGCCGCTGGCGGTGTCGACCACGGGGGAGCCGGAGGTGCCGCCGATGGTGTTGCAGGCGGAGGTGTAGCGGACCGAGTCCTTGAAGGTCCAGCCGCCCTCCTTGAGGCGGTACACGAAGCCGTCCACGTTGCAGGAGTAGATGGTCTTCCAGTAGCCGGAGACCACCTTGATGGCGCTGCCGGCCACGGGGTGGGCGGTGGCCATGGTCAGCGGGGATATCCCGTAGCGGCTCTTGATCGTGGCGTAGCTGCTGCTCAGCCGGTAGAGGGTGACGTCGGTGTCGGTCATCGTCGAGTAGAGGACCCGGTTGGCCTTGACGGTGCCGAGGCTGCTGCCGCTGGAACTCAGCAGGGTGAAGCTGCGGCTGGAGGACTTGTCGGTGACGACCTGTCCGGGGTTCGGCATGCCGGACTCCAGGCAGTGGCCGTTGGTGAGGATCAGGCCGGGGTCGCTGTCGACCGAGTTGGGCATCCGCACCAGCGAGCCGGAGCAGTTGCTGAGCGCGACCGTGCCGGCGAAGTTCACGGTGACGGCGGGGGCGGCGGGGGTCGGGGCGGCAGCGGCGGGGGCGGCGTTCACCAGGGCGGTGGCCCCGGTGACGAGGAGCGCGCAGAGCGCGCCGGTGAGCGGCTTCTTCATGAGGGTGCCTCTCGGAGGGCGTGGGGGTGGGGTTCCCACGGGGGTGCACCTAAATTGGCGCGCCCATGACAGGCTGTCAAGCCCCCTCGCGCCCGGACGCCCGCCGCCGACGGACCGTCAGCCGGCCTTCCAGTGGCGGCTGCCCAGGTTGATCAGCCGCAACTGGGTGCGCACCGTCGCCGCCAGCGCCGCCCGGCCCGCCGGGTCCGCCTCCACCAGCGCCAGCGCCGTCGACACCATCCGGTCCACGTACAGCTCGGCCAGCATCCGGCGGTCCGCCGCCGACCAGTCCGCGGTGTCCGGCTGGACGGCCAGCAGCTGGGCCAACTCCTCGGCGAAGCGCGCCAGTTCGGCGGCGACCGCGTCCCGCACCGGCTTCACCCCGCCGTGCCGCTCACGGGCCAGGAACCGGATGTACGCGGGGTGCGCGGCCACGTGCGCGGCGATCACCTCGACCGAGCGGTCGATCAGCCGCTCCGGGTCGCCCGCGGCCGCGAACACCGCCCGGACCATCTCGTGCAGGTTCGCCAGCGACTCCTCCACCAGCACCACGCCCAGCTCGGCCAGGTCCGCGAAGTGCCGGTAGAACCCGGCCGGGGAGAGGCCGGCGGCCCGGGTCACCTCGCGGACGCCCAGACCGCTCAGGTTCTGCTGCTCCAGCAGGCCGAGCGCGGCGTCCAGCAGGGCGCGGCGGCTGGCCTGCTTCTGGGCCTGGCGGGCCCCCGGGGGCTGGGTGGCCCCGGCGGGTGTCGCGGGGGTCGCCTCGGAGGTCGTCGCGGGGGTCGTCACGGGGTTCAGTAAACAACTGTTTGCCGAATTTGGCGAGCCCCGCTAGAGTACTGACCAGTCTTCAGCGAACACTTGTTAACCGAAATCGGAAGGGGTTCACCGTGCTGCTCGTCGCCCTGCTCGCCCTCGGCCTGCTCGCCGGGGCCGCCGCCCACCTCCCCGGGCCGGTCTTCCTCGCCGCCGCGGCCGCGATCGCCGGCTGGCTGCTGCTCTTCGGCGCCCGCGAACGACTCGGCCGCACCCGCCGCCACTGACCCCGGGAGCACCCGCCATGAACGACACCCGCCGCACCGCCGCCGAGGCCGACCAACTCGCCGTCGCCTCCTTCGTCCTGGGCCTGCTCGGACTCCTCTTCTTCAACCTCGTCCTCGGCCCCCTCGCCCTCACCCTCGCGGCCCTCGCCCTGCACCGCCGCACCACCCGCCCGGCCCGCGCCCTCCTCGGCCTCACCCTCGGCCTCGCCGACCTCGCCCTCCTCGCCGCCACCCTCCACACCGGCCACGGCACCCTCTGGCACCTCGGCTGAAACCGGGGCCCACCGGACGCCCCTGCTTCACGCCGAAGGCCCCGAACGCCTACCTCTCGAACGGGAGGATCGCCGTCGGCGCGTCCTCCGGGGAGGTGGCGAGGTCCTCCCACTCCACGACCCGGTCGATGTCCGCGGCCGCCATCGAGATGTTGGTGACGCGTTCCAGGATCGCCTCGACCACCACCGGGACGCGGAACTCGGCGGCGAGCTTCTTGGCCCGCTCGAACGCGGGCAGCAACTCCTCCGGCCGGGTCACCCGGATCGCCTTGCAGCCCAGCCCCTCGGCGACCCGGACGTGGTCGACGCCGTAGGCGCCGAGTTCGGGCGCGTTGAGGTTCTCGAACTCCAGGTTGACCTGGAAGTCGATGTCGAAGTTGCGCTGCGCCTGCCGGATCAGGCCCAGGTAGGCGTTGTTGAGCAGCACGTGGACGTAGGGGATGCGGTGCTGCGCACCGACCGCCAGCTCCTCGATCATGAACTGGAAGTCGTAGTCGCCGGAGAGCGCGACCACCTGCCCGTCCGGGTCGGCGGTGGCGACGCCGAGCGCGGCGGGGACGGTCCAGCCGAGCGGGCCGGCCTGGCCGCAGTTGATCCAGTGGCGGGGCCGGTGGACGTGCAGCAGTTGCGCGCCCGCGATCTGCGCGAGGCCGATGGTGGTGACGTACCGGGTCTCGGGGCCGAAGGCGCGGTTCATCTCCTCGTAGACGCGCTGCGGCTTGAGCGGCACCTCGTCGAAGTGGGTCCTGCGCTGCAGCGCGGCCCGCCGCCGCCGGGTGCTCGCGGCCCACTCCCGGCGGTCCTTCAGCCGCCCGTCCGCCGCCAGATCCCGGGCCGCCTCCAGCAGCAGGAGCAGCGCGGCCTTCGCGTCGGAGGCGATGCCGAGGTCGGGGGCGAAGATCCGGCCGATCTGGGTGGGTTCGACGTCGATGTGGACGAACGTCCGGCCCGCGGTGTAGACGTCCAGGCCGCCGGTGTGGCGGTTGGCCCAGCGGTTGCCGATGCCGAGGACGAAGTCGGAGGCGAGGAAGTTCTCGTTCCCGTAGCGGTGCGAGGTCTGCAGGCCGACCATGCCCGCGTTCAGCTCGTGGTCGTCGGGGACGACGCCCCAGCCCATCAGCGTCGGGACCACCGGGACGCCCGTCAACTCGGCGAACTCCCGGAGCGGTTCGGCGGCGTCGGCGTTGATGACGCCGCCGCCCGCCACGATCAGCGGCCGCTCGGACGCCTGGAGCAGGGCGAGCGCCTTCCCGATCTGGACCCGGTTGGCGACGGGCCGGTGGACCGGCAGCGGCTGGTACGCCTCGGGGTCGAACTCGATCTCGGTGAGCTGCACGTCGATCGGCAGGTCGACCAGGACCGGGCCGGGCCGTCCGGAGCGCATCAGGTGGAAGGCCTGCTGGAGGACGCCGGGGACCTGCGCGGCCTCCAGCACGGTGGTGGCGGCCTTGGTGACGGGCCGGGCGATGGCGGCGATGTCGACGGCCTGGAAGTCCTCCTTGTGCAGCCGGGCGACCGGGGCCTGGCCGGTGATGCACAGGATCGGGACCGAGTCGGCGATCGCCGAGTACAGGCCGGTGATCATGTCGGTGCCGGCCGGGCCCGAGGTGCCGACGCAGACGCCGATGTTGCCGGCCTTCGCCCGGGTGTAGCCCTCGGCCATGTGCGAGGCGCCCTCGACGTGCCGGGCCAGGGTGTGCCGGATGCCACCGGCGGCCTTGAGCGCGGCGTAGAAGGGGTTGATCGCGGCCCCGGGCACGCCGAACGCGACCTCGACGCCTTCGAGCCGGAGGATCTCCACCGCCGCGCGGGCGGCTGTCATACGGGGCATCGGCTACTCCTGCCGTCGACACTGTCCGGCACTGTTTTCGCAATGCGGAACAATTCTTCTGGGATGCGAAAGCAAGCTAGGCCGGGGCCCGAGCGGCCGTCAAGGTGCGTTCCGACAAGGCATTGCGGCCCGCTCCCCCGCCGCCGACCGCCCCCGCCGCACGGGCTGTCCGTTTTTCACCATCCCCTGTCGGCCCGGCACCTCGCCCACCCCGTCCGACCGGCCGTACGGTCGTTGCGAAGACCGAAAACGACAGACGGGACGATCCGACATGAGCACCATCACCCTGTACGGCGCCACCGGCACCATCGGCTCCCGCGTGCTGGACGAGGCGCTGCGCCGCGGCCACCGCGTCACCGCGGTGGTCCGCGACCCGGCGAAGCTGACCCGGACCCACCCGGCGCTGACCGTGGTGGCCGGCGACGTGCTGGACCCGGCCTCGGTGGCCCGGCACGCCGAGGGCGCGGACGTGGTGGTCAGCGCGGTCGGCGGCGGCGACGGCCCGGGCCACCAGGCGCTGATCGCGCCGTCCTTCGAGGCGCTGGTGGCGGGGCTGCGCACGCTGGGCGCGGACGCGCCGCGGCTGGTCACGGTGGGCGGCGCGGGCTCGCTGCGCACCCCGGACGGCAAGCAGGTGTGGGACACCGAGGGCCTGCCGGAGTTCCTGCTGCAGATCATGCACGCGCACGGCGACGCGCTGGACTTCCTGCGCACCGTCGGCGACGTCCGCTGGACCAACCTCTCCCCCGCGGGCACCATCGCCCCGGGCGAGCGCACCGGCAGCTACCGGGTGGGCCAGGACGACCTGCTGATCGGCGCGGACGGCGAGAGCCGGATCTCCACCGAGGACTACGCGGTGGCGCTGCTGGACGAGATCGAGAACCCGAAGCACCTCGGCGAGCGCTTCACCGTCGCGTACTGATCCCGTCGCACGACGGCGAAGGGCCCCGAACCACCGGGTGGTTCGGGGCCCTTCGCCGCGCTCCCCGGCTCAGTCGGGGACGACCAGCGCGGGGGTCTCGCGGGTGAGCACCTCGCCGCGGAAGAACGCGGGGCTGCGCCGGGTCATCACGGCCATCACCAGCAGGCCGAGCGCCAGCAGGCCGGCCCCGACCACGAACACCGAGCCGACGCCGAACACCGAACTGCCGCTGCCGTAGGACGGATCGACCATGTCGACCAGCGACTTGCCGAAGATCCCGGCCAGGGTGAGCCCGCCGAGCAGCGGGAAGACGCACTTGAGCAGCGCGTCGCGGAGGGAGCGGCGCACCTCGGCGCGGAAGTACCAGGCGCAGGCGAACGCGGTCAGCGAGTAGTAGAAGCAGATCATCAGCGTCAGCGCGGCGATGGTGTCGGCCAGCACGTGCGAGCTGACCAGGGTCATCACGGTGTAGAACGCGCCGGTGCCGACGCCCGCGGTGACGATCGCCCGGCCGGGGGTCCGGTAGCGCTCGCCGACCCTGGCGAAGGACGGCGGCAGCGCCTCGTAGACGCTCATCGCCAGCACGGTGCGGCTGACCGGGATGAAGGTGGTCTGCAGGCTGGCCGAGGCGGAGGCCAGCACGGCGACGAACAGCAGCACGCCGAGCACCGGGCCCATCACCGGACCGGCCAGCACGGCCAGCACGTTGGACGAGGTCTCCGGGTTGCCGAGGCCGGTGCCGGTGGTACCGACGCCCGCGTACATCTGCACCGCGACGGCGGTGAACAGGTAGGAGCCGACCAGCACCACCATGGCCAGCAGCGCGGCCCGGCCCGGGGTCTTCTCGCTGCCGCCGGTCTCCTCGTTGGCGCTCAGGCAGGCGTCCCAGCCCCAGTACATGAAGAGCGACAGCGACAGGCCCGCGACGAAGGCGGTGAAGGAACTGGCCTGGAACGGGTTCAGCCAGCTCCAGGAGAAGTGCAGTGCACCGGCCGCGCCGTGGCCGGTGGACTTGGCGATCGCCATCACGCCGAACAGGCCGAGCACCGCCAACTGGAGCCCCACCAGGGCGTACTGGACGCCCTTGGTGGCCGTCATGCCGCGGTAGCTGATCATGGTGGCGACGGCGATCAGCACCAGGCAGGTGGCGACGTGGATCAGCCGGTCGTCGTTGAGCGCGGCGACCGCGTCGCTCCGGGTGATCTCGCCGAGCAGCAGGTACAGGTACTCGGTGGCGACGCCCGCGAGGTTGGAGAGCACGATGACGGTCGCCACCACCAGGCCCCAGCCGCACATCCAGCCGACCTTCGGGCCGAACGCCTTCACCGTCCAGGTGAAGGAGGTCCCGCTGTCGGGGATCGCCTTGTTCAACTCCCGGTAGGCGAAGGCCACCAGCATCATCGGCAGGAAGCCGGCCAGGAACAGCGCGGGCATCTGCAGGCCGACGGCGGCCACCGTGGTGCCCAGGGTGGTGGTCAGGCAGTAGACCGGGGCGACGGTGGACACGCCGATCACCGCGTTGCCGAGCAGGCCCACCGAGTTGCTGTTGAGGCCCTTGGACCGAACGCCCCCGGGGGCGTCCGCACCGGCGGCGGCCTCGGCGCCGGCCCGCGGGCGGTTGTCGAGCTGAACCATGCCGGAACCGTAACTCCCACTGTTTCCGCAGCTCGCCACGGTCGAAGCCGGTTGATCGCCTGCGTTTCATCGGAGTGATAGGGTTTGTTTCCGTCGATTACATGATCTTTAACCCAAAATTTCCTTCGTTTCAGGCCGCTCGATGGGTGTGGAGCCGGGGACGAAAACCGCAGAGGGTGCGATTTCCGGCTTTTCGACCATCGACGTGAGAAACACCACACACCCTCCCGAACCGGAACCGTCCGTTCGGACACCTCTGGTTCCCGCCGCCCGCCGCCCCTATCGTTCCCCCCGTCACTTCAGGGAGGGGACCGGCATGACCGGCACGCTGACGTCCGAGACCGACACCCGCACCGTCCGGGCCGGCCGCCCCGGGCCGGGGCCGATCCGCTGCTCCGTCGGCGACCTGCTGCTCGCCGACCTCCCGGTCTCGGTGGTCCTGTTCCACCGGCACGCCCTCGACGCCGAGGTCCTCGCCGACGGCCTCGCCCGCGCCCTCGACCGGCTCCCCGAGTTCGCCGGCCGCCTGCGCACCACCGCCGACGGCGACCTGTGGATCGACACCGACGACGCCGGCATCCCGTTCACCGTCGCCGACGCGCCCTACACCCTCGCCGAGTCCTTCGACCGGATGGCACTGCCCGCCAACGGACTGGTCGACCACGTCCGCGCCGCCGAGGCCCGCCGCGGCGGCCACCCGCTGCTCACCGTCCGGCTCAACCGCCTCACCGACGGCGGCAGCGCCCTCGGCATCTCCTGGCACCACGCCGTCGGCGACATGCAGACCTTCGCCACCCTGCTGCGCACCTGGTCCGCCTGCACCGAGGGCACCCCGCTCCCCGAGGTCGACCGCGCCCCCGACCGCGACCACCACCTCGACGCCCACCTGCCCGCACAGGACAGCGGCACCCCCGCCCTCCGGCTCCCCGACCCGGCCGAGAGCGCCGAACTGCGCCGCTCCTTCGCCGCCGCCGCACTCGCCAACCGCACCGTCCAGGTCTGGTTCTCCCCCGCGGAGACCGAACGGCTGCGCGCCGCGCTCTCCGCCGGGGCCGGCCGCCGGCTCTCCGCCAACGACGCCCTCTGCGCCCACCTGCTGCACGTCCTGCGCGAGGTCGACGGCGCCGGCGCGGACGAGCAGACCCTCACCATGCCGGTCAACCTGCGCCGCGTCCTCGGCCTGCCCGACGGCGCGCTCGGCAATCTGCTCGGCGAGATCCGGCTGCCCTGGCGGCCCGGCACCACCCCCGCCCGCTACGCGGCCGAACTCCGCACCGCCGTCGAGGAGTTCACCGAAAAGCACCTCAGCGTCCGGAGCAACCTGCGCTTCCTCGACGCCGTCGGCCGGGACCGCGTCGGCGACTGCGTCCCGATCGGCTTCGACCCCGCCCGCCGCACCCTCACCCTCTCCAGCTGGTGCCGCCTCGGCCTCCAGGACCTCCCGCTGGCCGGCCACCTCCCCGCCGCCTTCAGCCCCGCCGCCACCCTCCAACTCCCCTGGACCTCCTGGCTGGTGGAAGGCCCCGCCGGCCACGGCCACCTCTGGACCGCCGTCCTCCCCACCCGCACCGCCGCCCGCCTCCGCACCGCCGCCGCCCTGCTCCACCCGCACCGCGCGGACGACGACCCACGCCCCGGCCTCGCACCCCGCAAGCTCCTCTGACGCTCAGTCAATGTCCTTTCCCTCTAACCCGTTTACCCTTCCCCCACGGACACCGACGCGGTGGTGTTCGACGTCGGCAACACGCTGACCGACGACACCCGCTACTGGCGGGACCGGGCCGACCGGTTGGGCGTGCCCGCGCACACCGTGTCCGCGCTGGCCGGCATGGTGGTCACCCGGGGCCTGTCGTCGAATGGGGCGCCGCCAAACCCTCGCCGCACTTCTACGCACGGCTCACCGCCTGGACCCCCTCGCCGCCGGCCTGCGCACCGCCCCCTCCGACGCGGACCGATCGGCCTCACCACCGCCGCCGCCCCCGACGCCGACCTCACCGCGGACACGCTCAGCGCGCTCGCGGACCTGCTGCTGCCCCGCCCCCGTCCCCGCCCCTGAGCCGCAACGTCCGCGCCACCGCGTCCAGCCCCGCCTCCCAGTCGAAGCCCCCGCCCCCGTCCACCAGGACCTCCATCCCGGCCTCCCGCAACACCGCCAGGCTGCGGGCGTACTGGGGATGCGCGGCGAGCGCCGCGTTGACACAGGGCGCCACCAGCACCGGCACGCCCTTGCCCACCGCCTCGGCCGCGTAGCCGACCACCCAGGAACCGGTCAGGCCGAGCGCCAGACTGTTGACCGAGTTGAACGTCGCCGGCGCGAACAGCACCGCGTCGGCGGGCGGCAGCACATCCGGCTGCCCCGGCCACCGGTAGGCGCTCTTCACCGGGTGCCCGGTCAACTCCTCCAACTCCGGCACCCGCTCCTCCAACCAGACTCGCGCCGCCGGAGTCAGCCCCACCGCGACGTCCCACCCCCGCCCCACCGCCGACCGCACTACCCCGCCGATCCCCGGCACCACCCCCGCCGCCGAAGCGAACAGGTACACCACCGGCCGCCCGGCCCCCGCGTCTCCCATCCCGCCATGCAACCCCCTCCCCCGGGCCCCGCGCAACGCCCGGCCCCCGGAGGGCACGCATCATGATCCTTCAGGGAAAAACTGGGAGCCGATCTTCGCCGCGGCCGCTCCCCGTCCCCTCCCCGGCCGCCGCCACCGACCCCGGACACACAAACGGCCCGGGCCGGAACTTCCGCTCCGACCTGGGCCTTTGGGTGCCTCAACGCTGTTCACGAGGGTGGGCGCAGACGGTTTCGAACCGCCGACATCCGCCTTGTAAGGGCGGCGCTCTACCGCTGAGCTATGCGCCCTCGCCGCTGTGGACCGGCAGGCCGGTCGCACGACGAATGGACAGACTACCTGGTCCGGGGAGTGGTTCGCCGCTGTGTCCGGAAGGGGGATTCCGCGGGGGGTGCCGGGCGGGGCGGGTGATCGGCAAGAATGGCGGGGAAGCGACGGGACGGTACGGAGCAGGGAGCGCGTGGTGAGGGTGGCCGGCGGCGGTGGCGGGGGACGGGGCGGCTGGTGGGGCGGCGGTCGTCGGGACGCCGCGCGGGAGGACGCCCGGGCGGCCCGGGAGGCGGCCCAGGAGTCGTTCTACGAGCTGGACTCCGCCCAGCGGGACGCGCTGCTCGCGGTCGAGACGGTGAAGTCCGCGGGCGAGCCCGCGACTTCCCGCCGGGTCGAGCAGGAGTTCGCCGATCTGACGGCCCGGATCGACCAGGTCACGGTCGCCTACCTGGGCGCGTTGGACGCCGTCGACCTGGACTCGGCCGAGGTCGATCCGGGCGCCGTCGCCCGGGCCCGGCAGCAGCTCGACCAGGCCAAGCGCGAACTGGACGCCAAGCGCGCCGAACTGGGTGCTTTCCTCAGCCGGCTGCAGCCGCTGGTCGACCACGCCGAGGCGCAGCTGATCCGGGTCACGCCCGCGGTCGAGCGGGCCAAGCAGGCGCTGCTGGCCGCGACCACCGCCCTCGAACAGGCCCGGGGGGCCGGGCTGCGGGCCGACGACCTGGCGGCCCGGCTGGCCGAGCTGGCCCCCGAGCTGACCAGGCTGAACCAGGGCGTCTCGCAGCACGGCGTCCCCGCCACCCTGCAGCGCGCCGAGGACGTGGCCCGGCGGGCCGAGGACGTCCGGGCCGAGGCCGCCCGGCTGCCGGAGCGGGCGGGCGAGATCGACCGCCGGGTCGGCACCCTGCGGACCAGGATCGACGCCCTGGAGAACCGGGCCGGGACGGTCGACCCGGCGCTCAGCGACCTGCGCCGCCGCTTCTCGCTGGCCTGCTGGCAGGACCTGCAGCACGTGCCGGCGCAGACCGCGGAGGCCGTCCGCACCGCGCGGGCCCGGCTCGCCGAGGCGGTCCGGGCCCGGGACGAGCAGCGCTGGGCCGACGCCACCGCGGCGATCGGCACCGTGCGGGCGCTGCTGGACACCGCGGAGGGCTCGGTGTCCGCCGTGAACGAGCGGCTGCGGCAGTTGAACGAGGTGCAGCGCGACCCGCAGCAGGAGATCGAGCGGGCCCGGTTCGCCCTCCGCGACGCGCAGCGGCTCGCGATGGCCGGACGCCAGGCCCCGGACCCCCGGCACGCCGGACCGCTGGACGCGGCGGTGGGCCGGCTGGACCGGGCCGTGGCCTCCCTGGAGGACGCCGGCCGGCACCCCGACTACTGGGCCTTCCTGACCGAGCTGGCGGCCGTCCGGGAGACCGCGGCCGAGGTGGTCACGATGATCCGCGGCCACTGAGCGGCCACTGAGCGGCCGCTGGGCGGCCACCGCCGGAGGACCGCGGCGGGGGGACGGGGCCGCCGGGAAGCGGGCATCCGGCCGCGCCCGCCGGTCCGGGTGGCCGCTTCGCGGGGTGCCCGGCCCGTGCTGGGTACCCTGCTCGGTATGCCTCGCTACGACTTCCGCTGCCGCGCCTGCGGTGCGACCTTCGAACTGAGCCGCCCGATGGCCGAAGCCAACGACCCGGCCACCTGCCCGCAGGGGCACCCCGACACCGTCAAGCTGCTCTCCACCGTCGCCGTCACCGGCGGGGCGGCCGGCTCCTCGGCCCCCGCGCCCAGCGGTGGCGGGGGCGGCTGCTGCGGCGGTGGCTGCTGCGGCTGAGCCCGGTACCGGGCCCGGGGCGGACGCCCCGGGCCCGACGACGGCCGGGCGGGCGGCCGGGTGTCAGACCGGGGTGGGGAGGGTCGCGCCGGAGCGGACCCGTTCCAGCATCTGGCGGATGATCTCCTCGCCCGCCGAGACGCCGATCTCGGTGAGCGCGGTGACGCCCTCGGCCGTCCAGCCGGTCTCGGCGAGTTCGCCGTGCCCGGGGCGCCAGCCGTGGTCGGCGGCGAGCAGGAGTTCGGCGTCGAGCAGGGAGTCGCCGGCGGTGAGGACCGTCCGCGCGCCGGTGCGCTCGCGGACCTCGGCGAGGGCGGCGCTCTTGGAGAGCGGCGCGGGGACGGCGTAGACCTTGCGGCCCTGGAGCGAGACCGTCCAGCCGCGTTCGGCGCACCAGGCGGTGAGGTCCTCGATCCAGCCGGCCGGGAGTTCGGCGCGCTCGACCACCAGGTAGGCGAAGAGCTCGTCGGCGACCCGGCGCTTGTGTGTCCACTCGGGGTCGGCGGTGATCGCGAGGTGCTCGACCACCTCGGCGACGGGGGCGCTGGCGGCCGCCAGCCGGGACCGGATCTCGCGGTGCCAGTCGGGGTCGGGGACGCCGTCGACGAGCAGGTGGCCGCCGTTGGCGCAGACCGCGTACGGGGGGATCCAGCCCGGCGTGGGGCCGGGGAGGTTGATCCGCTCGTACTGGGTGCGGGTGCGGGTGGTGATGGGGACGACCGGGACCTGCGCGGCGAGTTCGGCCAGCAGTTCGGCGGCCGTCTCGGTCATGAAGGAGAGCGCCTTGCCGTCGTGCACCTCCACCGAGAGCAGCCGGGGGGCGAGCCGGTCGGGCACGTCCAGGGCGAGCGCGCGGTTGGAGTAGACGAGGGTGCGGTCGAGGTCGCTGGCGACCAGGAACTGCGGCACGGGCGGGGTCTCCTTCGGTCGGGGATGGGGGGCTCAGGGCTGGACGGCGGTGCCGTCCGCGCCGGTGGCGCCGCGGGTGTAGCGCGGGTGGATCAGCCCGACGCAGGTGTAGGGCAGGTCGTCGGTCTCCTCGACCGGGACGCCGCGCTGGGCGGCGAGCAGCCGCACGTGGTCGAGGTCGGCGCCGGCGCCGCGGCGGGCCAGGATGCGCCAGGGGACGCGGCGCAGCAGGACCCGGGTGGTCTCGCCGACGCCGGGCTTGACCAGGTTGACGCTGTCGATGCCGTACTCGGCGCTGATCCGCTCGACGGCGGCCCAGCCCTCCCAGGTGGGGGTGCGGTCGGCGGTGGCGAGCCGGGCGGTCTCGGCGGCGACGGCGGGGCCGACCGACGGGAAGGCGGCGGCGACGGTGTCGACGAACTGCCGGGAGACGTCGGCGGCGGCCAGGTCCCGGTAGTACTTGGCGCCGTGGAACTCGTCGGGCCCGGTGAGGTCGGCGCGCAGCACGGTGCGGGAGATCAGGCCGGAGACGGTGGAGTTGAGGCAGGCGGAGGGGATCAGGAAGTCGTCGCGGGTGCCGTAGGTGCGAACGCAGCCGCCGGGGTCGGCGAGGACGGCGAGGTCGGGGTCGAAGCCGGTGCCGGCCAGGGCCCCGCCGAGTTCCCGGGTGATGGCGCCCTTGCCCGTCCAGCCGTCGACGAAGACCACGTCGGCGGGGCGGTGGTGGGCGGCGAGGTGGCGCAGGGCGGTGGTGTCGATGCCGCGGCCGCGGACGATGGAGACGGTGTAGTGCGGCACGTCGAGGCCGTGGGCGTGGGCGAGCCAGCGGCGGATCAGGATGCCGACGGGGGTGCCGGCCCGGGCCAGCGAGGCCAGCACCAGGTGCGGGCCGCGTTCGCGCAGCAGGGTCTCGGCGACGACGCCGACGGCGGTGGCGAGGCGGGTGGTGGAGTCGGCCAGCGCGGTGTGGAAGAGCTGCTGGTACTCGGGGCTGGGCTGGTACTCGACCGGGAGCGATTCGGCGTAGTGGGCGCCGCCGGACTGGACGGCCTCCTCGCGCTCCTCGGTGGGCGCTTCGAGCGGGACGTCGGAGAGGTCCTTGAGCAGCCAGGTGACGTCCGCGGCGGGGTAGCTGGAGAAGGCCGGCCCGTGCAGCGGGCGGGCGGCGGGCGGGGCGGGGACGGTGTGTGCGGTCATGCCGGGCCTTCGTCGAGGTGTGCAGCGTGATGCTCGGTCAGCGGGTGGTCGGCGGTGCGTCGGGCGGGTGGCGCGGGGCGGTACGACGGGAGAACGGCGAGCACCACGTGGTCGGCGGCGGTGCGGAGCTGGGGCAGCAGGGCGTCGGGGCCGGTGTGCAGGGCGGGGGTGTCGGCGGGGTCGTCGACGACCAGGACGACGGTGTCGAAGCGGCGGGCCGGGTCGGTGCCGGGGGCGACGTTGTAGGCGTAGCGCTCGGTGGCGTCGGTGTCGGCGGGGTCGTCGTGGGCGGGGAAGACCAGGCCGGTGCGGATGGCGTAGCCGGAGTGGTCGAGGGCGAGCACCGGGGAGCGGGTGGTGGTGGAGAACCGGACCTCGGCGGCGGGGAGCTGCCGCTGGAGGGCGTCGGCGAGCCGCAGCGGGGCGTACATCAGCTCTTCGCAGCCGAGCACCAGGACCCGGCCGGGGCGGGGGCCGACGGCGTCGGCGAGGGCGGTGCCGAGGGCGGGGAGGGCGGCCTCCAGGCGGTGGCGGTGGGCGGGGGTGAAGCCGTGCCGGCCGCCGTCGGGCAGGCCGTCGGGCCAGGGCAGCCGGGCCGTGCTCAGCCGGCCCGGCGCGCCGGCGGGGCGGGGCTGGGCGGGGGCGGCGTCGATCAGGGCGCGGGCCCGGTCGAGGACGCCCTCGGGGAGGTGGACGCCGCCGCCGGCGGTGGCCACCAGGTCGAGGCGGGCGCCCAGCTCGGCGGCGGCGGCGTGCAGCCGCTCGTGGTCGGCGGGGGTGCGCAGGTCGACCAGGGCGACCAGGACGTACCGCTCGCGGGGGTGGGCGGCGTGCAGCGCCCGGATGGTGTTGAGGATGGTGCTGCCGGTGGAGATCTCGTCGTCGACCAGGACCAGCGGGCCGTCGCCGGCCAGCAGGGCGGCGTCCTCGGGGAGCAGCAGGTGGCTGGTGGCGTGCGAGTGCTCCTCCTCGAAGCCGCCGAGCGGGGCGACGCCGGGGACGGGGCGGCGGGTGGAGTGCAGGTAGGGGGCGTCGAGGGCGTCGGCGACGCTGTGGCCGAGGGCGGTGGCGGTCTCCGCGTAGCCGAGGACGGCGGCGCGGGCGGTGTCGGCGGGGCCGAGCAGGTCGGCGACCCGGCGGCCGAGGTCGAGGCCGGCGCCGTGCACCACGGCGGGGCGCTGCGGGACGTGCTTGCCCAGCACCTGGGAGACCAGCAGGTGGGCGCGCTTGGGGTTGCGGCGCAGCGCGAGCCCGATCAGCGAGCCGAGCTCGGGGTCGCCGCTGAGGCGCAGGCCGAGCCGGTCGGTGACCCACTGGCCGGTCCAGACGTCGGCGGTCATCGGAACTCCTGTCACTGTCGCGGGCGGTGCTGGTGGGGCTGGTCGGGCTGGGCACGCTGGTCGGGCTGGTGCGGTCGGTACGGCTGGTGCGGCTGGTGTGACGCACGGTGCCGGTGGTGCCCGGCGGGGCGCACGGGTGTGCGCTCCGGGTTCGAGACTACGGGCCCGGCCGGGGCGCCCGAATCGGCCGACCGGCCGGAGAACGCCCGCCGACCGGCCGGAACGTCCGGGCCGACCGGTGGACGGCCGGGTCGGCCGATCGGCTGACGCGCCGTCAGCCGACGCAGGCGGAGAGCAGTTCGGCGAACGAGACCTCGGGCCGGGCGACGCCGAACACCTCGGCGCGCAGCAGCACCCGCTCGGCCCAGGCCCGGTGCGGCTTGGCCTCGTTCATCTTGTTGGTGTAGGCGGAGCGGCTGACCCCGCCGCCGCCGCGGTGCCGCTGCAGGATGTCCCGGGCGTCGCACAGCTCCTCGTGGGTGACCACGGAGAGCGCGTGCACGGCGGCGACGTGGCTGGGGTGGATGCAGGTCTTGCCGAGCAGCCCGTTGGCGCGGTCGAGCTCGATCTCCCGGATCAGGCCGTCCAGGTCGTGCTCGATCAGCCGCTGGCGGACCCGGTCGGCGGGCGGGGTGGCCTCGGTGAACGGGGTGCGGCGCAGCTGGGGCTTGAACATCCGCTCCTGGAGCGGGAAGTACTCCCAGACCGGCCCGGTGATGGTGTGCCCGGTGCCGTCGGCCCGGCCGAGCACGTTGACCACGTCGCCGATCACGCCGGCCACCAGGGCGACGTCGTAGGCGGTCAGGTCGGGCGAGCGGCGCAGCCCGTACGCGGAGCACAGGTCGGTGACGCCGAGCCGGACGGCGAGCACCCGGGGGCGGTGCTTGTCGAGCAGCCGGGCGATGCCGTGCAGCTGGTCGCGGCGGCTCTCCAGGTGGGCGAGTTCGGGCGATTCGAGGACCGGCATGACGAACAGCCGCCGCCCGCTGCGCTCCTCGGCGGCGCCGAGCGCCTCCAGGAAGGGCAGGCCGCTGTCCTCGGTGAACTTGGGCACCACGAAGCCGCTGAGCAGGCGCAGCGCGGGGCCGAGCCGGGCGGCCAGGTCGGTGATCTGCTCGGGGGTGCGGACCCGGACGAACAGCAGCGGCAGTTCGGCGTCGGCGTCCTGCCCGGCGAGTTCGGTGAGCTGGGCGACCAGGTTGTGCTCGGCGCCGTCGACCTCGTGGTCGGCGATGGCGTCCTCCAGGCAGAGCACCATGGAGACCACGCCGCGGGCGGTCTGCTTGCGGATGTCGCGGGCCAGGGTGGGCCGGGTGGCGGGGCTGTAGAGGGTGGCGCCGAGCGCGGTGGCCAGGACGGCGGTGTCGCTGTCCCGGTCGAAGGCGGCGGGCTGCTCGTGAAAGAGCCGGCTGCGGACGTCGTCCGCGAGATGCCCGAAGTGGCGCAAAATGCTCTCCCGCTGTGGTCTGTTGGGCCCCGCCGGGGGCGGGAACGGCTGTCGGCTCCTCACCAAGTGGGACGGTCGGGGCGAGTGGATAGTTCGCCCGACGCGCCGGGACCGTCGCGGGGAGGGGCGTACCGGGGCCGTTGGCCGCTTATCGTACGGCCGGACGACCTCGGCGAAAGAGTTCGAAACATCGAATTCTCGCAAGATTGTCGGCGTCGTCATCGGGACGCGTCACGAGGGCGCGCCGATGCCGTGCCCCGCGTTGTCCCGGGCCGTGGGCAGACGGCAGGATGGTGCGCTATGACGCACGTGATGGCGAAGGGCGCCAACATCCCGCTGACGGCCGCCGCCGTCCGCGCCGTCCTGCGCTGGACGGATGCCCCGGGCGTCCCGGACCTGGACGCCTCGGCCCTGCTGCTGGACGACCGGGGCAAGGTCCGCGACGACACCGACTTCGTGTTCTACAACCAGCCGCGGCACCCCTCCGGCCTGGTCCGCCACCTGCCGAAGCAGACGGCGGGCGGCGAGGTGTGGGACGCGCTGGAGATCGACCTGGCCCAACTCCCGCCCGAGGTGGACCGGGTGGTGCTGGCCGGGTCCGCCGAGGGCGGCTCCTTCCCGTCCGTGCCGGGCCTGCGGGTGCTGCTGTTCGACGCGGGCGCGCCCGAGGGGACGCCCGCGCTGGCCGAGTTCGCGGTCGACGAGGACGAGCAGGTGACGGCGCTGGTCGCCGCCGAGCTCTACCGCCGGGCCGGGGGCTGGAAGTTCCGCGCCGTCGGCCAGGGCTACCTGGACGGCCTGGTCGCGCTGGCCACCGACTTCGGCATCGCGGTGGACGACGGCATGGCGGACGGCATGACGGGCGGTGCCCCGGCCGAGGCCGCCCCCGGCGGCTCCGCCGACCCGCGGGCGCCCCGCCCCGCCCCCCTGCCGGTGGACGAGGACGACTGGACGCTCGCCCCGGCCGCCCCGGTGCCCGCCCCGCCCCCCGCCCCCGAGCCCGAGGAGCGCCCGGCCGCGGCCCCGCCGGCACCGGTCACCGCCCCGCCGCCGCCCGCGCAGCCGCCGACCGCCCACCACGCCGCGCCGACCGGCGCGCAGCCGCCCGTCCCGGTGCCCGGCGGCTACGGCTACCCCCAGGCCCAGCAGCCCCAGCAGCCCGGCTACGGCTACCCGCCGCCGCCCCCGCAGCAGCACCAGCCGCACCCGCAGGCCGGCGGCTACGGCTACCCCCAGCCGCAGGCGGGCGGTTACGGCTACCCGCAGGCCCAGCCCCGGCCGCAGCAGCCCGGCCCGGGCTACGGCTACCCGCAACAGGGCACCCACCAGCAGCCCGCCCAGCAGCAACCGGCGCCCCAGCCCGCCCCGCAGCAGCCGCAGCAGCCGGGCCCGCCGTTCGCGCTGCCGCCGCAGGGCCCGCAGTTCCAGCCCCGCTGACCGCCGCGCGGCACACCGCCGCGGCACGCCCCCACCGCGCGCCGGGATCGCCGCCGTCCGGCCCGGGAGGACCCGCCTCCCGGGCCGTCGGCCGTCAACTCCCGGGCCGCTCCGGCGTCTTGTAGCCGCGCTCCCACTGCATGCCGAAGCCGTACAGCCGGTCCAGGTCGGACTGGAAGCCGTGCACGTACCGCACCTCGCGGCGGATCGTCAGCTTGCCCTCGCCGTCGTTCTCGATCAGCACCACCGCGCACGAACGGGCCGCCGGGGCGCGCTCGTCCAGCTTGATCTCGATCCGCGGGCCGCTCTGCGGGACGATGGTCAGCACCGCCTGGGTGCGGTCGAAAGCCGGGGTGTCGTCGTAGATGTAGACGAAGATCAGCAGCCGCTTGAACTGGTCCTTCTTCTCCAGGTTGATGTGCATGGTCTCGCCGGAGGGCGCGCCCGACACGTCGTCGCCGGAGAGCTTGATGTACGGCGGCCGGTTCAGGTCGCCGAACAGCCGGCCCAGCGGCTGGACCACGCCCCGCGTGCCGTCGGCGAGTTCGTACATGCAGGCCAGGTCGAGGTCGACGCCGACCGGCGCGGATCCGGCGGTGGCGGGTGCCAGCGGGCGCAGGATGCGCGGGTCGAAGAAGCGGCGCAGCGCGCCGCCCGCGCCGGGCCGTTCGGCGTTGCGGGTCGACCAGTGCAGGTTGATGTACAGGTAGCCGGTGGTGGCCGCGGAGCCGGTGATGGCGTGATGCGGCTGCGACTTGGTCAGCGTGACCTTGAACTGCCCCCCGGTGTCGAAGCTGTCGCCGCGGTCCCCCTTCAGGAACTCCCACACCGAAACCATCGTGTCCTCCCCCAGCACCGGAACCTTCTCGCCTCTCCAATACCCACCCGGGGGGTCCTGAGTCAACGTCAGACCGCTGGCGCGCCCCGCTGGCAGAGGGTTCGTCACTCCCGTACGATGCCCGCCCCCGGGACGCGATATCGTCTCTCCCGCACAGGTGTCCCGTGCGTGTCCCGTGCGCCACCTCCTCCTTCCCCCTGCCCTGCGGAAAGCCGAGGCCCTCCCCGCGATGAACTTCTCCTCCATACAGTTGGTCTGGGCCGTGGTCGGCGGTGCAGCCCTGCTGTTCACGGCCATCCTGGTGGCCTTCCTCCGCTTCAAGAACAACAAGGCCGAAGAGAGCGGCGACTCCTGGGAGCGCAGCGAGGAGCGGCGGCGCCGCAAGGAGGCCGTCTACGGCGGCGCCTCGTACGTCCTGCTGTTCTGCTGCGCCGGTGTCGCGGCGGCGCTGTCGTTCCACGGCCTGGTCGGCTTCGGCCAGCAGAACCTGAACCTGTCCGGCGGCTGGGAGTACCTGGTCCCGTTCGGCCTGGACGGCGCGGCGATGTTCTGCTCCGTGCTCGCGGTCCGCGAGGCCAGCCACGGTGACGCGGCGCTCGGCTCCCGCATGCTGGTCTGGCTGTTCGCGATCGCCTCGGCCTGGTTCAACTGGGTGCACGCGCCGCGCGGCGGCGCGCACGACGGCGCCCCGCAGTTCTTCGCCGGCATGTCGATCTCCGCGGCCGTGCTGTTCGACCGGGCGCTGAAGCAGACCCGCCGGGCCGCGCTGCGCGAGCAGGGCCTGGTGCCGCGCCCGCTGCCGCAGATCCGGGTGGTCCGCTGGCTGCGCGCCCCGCGCGAGACCTACGCGGCCTGGTCGCTGATGCTGCTGGAGAACGTCCGCAGCCTGGACGAGGCGGTCGAGGAGGTGCGCGAGGAGCGCCAGGCGAAGCTGGACGCCAAGTCGCGCGCCCGCAGCGCCGACCGCCGCGAGCGGGCCGAGCTGAAGGCGATCGCCCGGCAGGGCGGCGTGCTGGCCCGGGCCCGGCACGCCCGCCAGGTGCCGGCGCTGGCCGCCGCGGGTGACGCCCCGTCCGCAACGGAGCCTGCCCTAGCCGCCGAGGAGACCACTCTCGACCGGGTGGGCGCCTCCGCCCTGGAGCCCGCCGCCCTGAACGCCGGCCGCCGCCCCCGCGCCGCCGTCGAGTCGACCGGCAGCGGCTCCGCCTCCTCCTCGCCGTACTCGTCCAGCATCGACCTGACCACCGACGAGGACACCCTCTCGATGCCGAAGCTGGACTCGCTGGAGCGCAAGCTCCGCGCCATCGAGCAGCAGCTCGGCTAGCGGCGGCGCGACAGCACCGCGGTACCGAGCAGCAGTACCGAACAGCACCACCGCAGTACCGAGAACGGCCGCGCCCGCCGGGGAACTCCCCCGGCGGGCGCGGCCGTTGCGGTTGGGTACCGGCGGCGCTAGGACTCCGCGCCCGCGCCCTCCAGCGCCTGCTGGCGCTTGTTGCGGACCATCGAGGAGGCCAGGGCCGCGCCGATGAAGGCGACGCCGATCAGGCCGGTGACGATCTCCGGGATGTGGTACTTGATCGAGGCGAGCAGGATCAGCGCCAGCGCGCCGATCGCGTAGTGCGCGCCGTGCTCCAGGTACACGTAGTCGTCCAGGGTGCCCTTGCGGACCAGGAAGACGGTCAGCGAGCGGATGTACATCGCGCCGATGCCGAGGCCCAGGGTGATCTGGAAGATGTCCTGCGAGATGGCGAACGCGCCGACCACGCCGTCGAAGGAGAACGAGGCGTCCAGGACCTCCAGGTAGATGAAGAGGAAGAACGCGGCCTTGCCGCCGACCTGCATGACCGTTCTGCCGCTGCGCTTGGCCTCTTCCTCGGCCTCCTCCTGCTCCTCCAGGCCGGACTCGAAGACCCCGGAGAGGCCGTTCACGGCGAGGTAGGTGGCGAGGCCGCAGACGCCGGCGAGCAGCACCGTCTCGGCGCGGTCACCGGCGAAGAAGCGGGAGGACAGGGCGAGCACGACCAGCGCGATGACCGAGGAGAGCGCGTCCAGCTTGCCGATCTTCTCCAGCGGCTTCTCCAGCCAGCGCAGCCAGTTGAAGTCCTTCTCCTCGAAGATGAAGTCGAGGAAGATCATCAGCAGGAAGACGCCGCCGAAGGCCGCGATGGCCGGGTTGGCGGCCTCCAGGTACTGCGCGTAGGTCTGGCCGTCGTGGGTCTTGGTGGAGTCGAGCGCCAGCTCGATGACCGTCCCGGGGCCGAGCTGGGCGGTCAGGCCGACCACCAGCAGCGGGAAGACCAGGCGCATGCCGAAGACCGCGATCAGCACGCCGACCGTGAGGAAGATCTTCTGCCAGAAGGCGTTCATCCGCTTCAGGACGGTGGCGTTGACGACGGCGTTGTCGAAGGACAGGGAGATCTCGAGGATCGAGAGGATCAGGACGACGCCGAATCCTTCGGCCCCCCAGATCAGGCCGGCGGCGATCAGGCCGGCGATCGTGATGGCGAAGGACCATCCGAACGTACGGAGGAACACGGGGTCGGTTACCTTTCTGGCTACCGGAATTGACCCATTCCGGACTGGTTGTTACTGAACGTTGACGCCGAAGTCGAGCACGATCCCGCGCAGGCCGGAGGCGTAGCCCTGGCCCACCGCGCGGAACTTCCACTCGCCCTGGTAGCGGTACAGCTCGCCGAAGATCATCGCGGTCTCGCCGGAGGCGTCCTCGGACAGGTCGTAGCGCGCGATCTCGCTGCCGTCGGCCAGGTTGACCACCCGGATGTAGGCGTTGGAGACCTGCCCGAAGCTCTGCAGCCGGGCGTCGGCGTCGTAGATGGAGACGGCGAAGACGACCTTGTCGATCTGCACCGGCACCAGGTCGAGGTGGACCTGCACCACCTCGTCGTCCCCGTCACCGTCGCCGGTGAGGTTGTCGCCCTGGTGCTCGACCGAGCCCTCGGGGCTGCGCAGGTTGTTGTAGAACACGAAGTACTCGTCGCCGATGACCCGGCCGCCGGAGCACAGCAGCGCGCTGGCGTCCAGGTCGAAGGGCGCGCCGGTGGTGGACCGGGCGTCCCAGCCGAGGCCGATCTGAACCTGGGTCAGGTTCGGCGCGGCCTTGGTCAGCGAGACGTTCCCGCCCTTGGCGAGGGTGACGGACATCGGACTTCCTCCCAGCTCCCGTCTCCGGGGCTCCCGGGGTGTGCGGCGGAACCGCCGTCGGACCGCCCGGGAGGGCCGGTCCGGCGGATGCGCCCGAAAGGCGCACCCAAGAGGTCTACGCCCCCCGACGGCCGCGCAGTGCTGCACACCCGACTGAACTTCCTGAACTCCGCGCTCCGCCCGGCCCGGTGGCCGCCCCGGGGCCCCCGAGGGCCGCCCCGCGCACTCCCCCCGGCCGGTCGACGGATCGCGGCCGAATCTATCAAGCCCCCGACCCGGCCCTCCCCCGGCGACCCGCCCGGGCCCCGCGGGTACGCTGCTGGCCCGGCCGCCGGAACCGCACCCGGTGCCGCACGCAGAAGCAACGGGGGTACCAGGCCATGCCGTTCGAACCGCTCGACCGCGCCGACCCGGAGACGGTCGGCCCCTACCGGCTGCTGGCCCGGCTCGGCGCCGGCGGCATGGGCCGGGTCTACCTGGCCCGGTCGGCCGGCGGCCGGACCGTCGCGGTCAAGGTGGTGCGCGCCGAACTCGCCGAGGACGCCGACTTCCGCGAGCGGTTCCGCCGCGAGGTGGCGGCCGCCCGCTCGGTGGAGGCCGCCCGCACCGCCCCCGTGGTGGACGCCGACGCCGACGGCACGCCGCCCTGGCTGGCCACCGCGTACGTGCTCGGCCCGGCGCTCGACCGGGCCGTCTCCGCGCACGGCCCGCTGCCGGCCGGCACCGTCCGCACCCTGGGCGCCGGCCTGGCCCGGGCGCTGGCGGCGATCCACGCCGCCGGGCTGGTGCACCGCGACCTGAAGCCCTCCAACGTGCTGCTGGCCGCCGACGGGCCCCGGGTGATCGACTTCGGGATCGCCCGGGCGCTGGACGGCGACCGGATGACCTCCACCGGCGTGGTGGTCGGCTCCCCCGGCTTCATGAGCCCCGAGCAGGCCGCCGGGCGCCGCACCGGCCCGGCCGGCGACGTGTTCTCGCTCGGCTCGGTGCTGGTGCTCGCCGCCACCGGCCACGGCCCGTTCGAGCACGCCGAGGACGGCGGCGCCCCGTCCGCGGCCTCGCTGCTGTACCGGGTGGTGCACGACGGGCCGGACCTGTCCGGCCTGCCCGCGGAGCTCCGCCCGGCCGTCACCGCCTGCCTGGCCAAGGAGCCGGGCGAGCGGCCCGCGCCCGAGGAGCTGGCCGCGCTGCTGGAGGACTCCGCCGCCCCGGCCGGGGCGGGCTGGCTGCCCGCCGCGCTGGCCGCCGAGACGGCCGGCCACGCCGCCGCGGTGCTGGACCTGGAGGCCCCGCTGCGCGCCCACGACCCGCGCCGCGCCCCGGCCGTCCGGACCCCCACCGAGGTCTCCGGCCCGGCCGCCCCGGGCCCGGCCGACCCCGGCACCGTCCGGCTGCGCGCCGCCGACCCGGCCCCCGACGCCGTCACCGCCCCGACCGCGCCCGTCCCCGCCCCGTCCCGCCGCGGACTGCTGCTGGGCGGCGGCGCGGCCGTGCTGGCGGGCGCGGGCGGCCTGGGTGCCTGGATGCTGCGCGGCGGCGGCGCCCCCGGCCCGGGACCGGCCCCGGCCCCGACGACGACCCCGCCCGCCCCGGCCCGCCCGAGCCGCGCCCCGGGCGTGCCGCCGACCCCGCTGTGGACGTACCGGATGTCCTCCAGCAACGTCGGCTCGCTGGGCCTGGTCTTCTCCCCCGGCCTGCTGCACCTGGGCAGCGCCGACCTGATCGCCGTCGACCTGGCGGACGGCAAGGAGAAGTGGATCACCAAGGACGCGATGGCGTACCACCTGGCGCAGGCGGGCGGCTCGCTCTCCTACGGCACGGTCGCGGACCTGATCACGGTGGACGCGGCGACCGGCGCGGTGCTGTGGAAGTACCGCCCGGAGCCCGCGCGGCCGAACGGGGTGCAGATCGCCTCGGACACCGTGCTGGCCGCCGACCGGGACGCGGTGTACGCGATGTGCGCCTACCTGCAGTTGGACGGCTCCGGGCTGCCGGACGCCGGGGCGCGGACCGACAAGGGCATCATGGCGCTGAACCGCAAGGACGGTTCGATGCGCTGGAACCAGCACCGCAACCGGACCGCCGACTACATGGTCAGCTCCGACCTGACCGCGGACACCCTGCTGTACACCGACAGCAAGGAGAACCTGGTCGCCCGCTCGCTCGCCGACGGCAGCCAGAGCTGGGTCGCCCCGACCGACTCCCGGGCCTCCTACCAGCCGGCCCTGCAGGACGGCCTGGTGTTCTGCTCGACCGGCCCGAACGGCCTGCAGGCGGTCCGGGTCGCGGACGGCAAGCAGGTCTGGGCGAAGACCTCGGAGCGCTCGACCCGGCTCTGGTACTCGCCGCCGGCCGCCGGGAAGCACGTCGTCTACGCGGTGCTCGGCGGCATGACGCTGACGGTGCAGGGGACCACCTACACCCCGACCGCCCCGCCCCGGGTGGTGGCCTTCGACGCGGTCCGCGGCACCGAGCTGTGGCACCTGGAGCTGCCGGGCGAGGTCGGGATGGACGACAACCCGGTGCTGGTCGGCGACACCCTCTTCGTCGCGGCCGGCGACCGCGGCGTGCACGCCGTGGACGTGGTGAACCACAAGCTGCGCTGGACGTTCCAGACCGGGGCGAGCGCGTCGCTGCCCTGGCACCTGGCGGGCAACGACGAGCTGCTGATCGCCGTCCAGGGCGACCGGGTGATGGCGCTGCCGCCGGAGTAGCCGCGCCGGGCCGGGACCGCGGACGGTCCCGGCCCGGCTTGCGGCCGCCGGACCGTCAGACGTTGACGCCGAAGTCCTGGGCGATGCCGCGCAGGCCGGAGGCGTAGCCCTGGCCGATGGCCCGGAACTTCCACTCGGCGCCGTTGCGGTACAGCTCGCCGAAGACCATCGCGGTCTCGGTGGAGGCGTCCTCGGACAGGTCGTAGCGGGCGATCTCGGCGCCGCCGGCCTGGTTCAGCACCCGGATGAAGGCGTTCCGGACCTGGCCGAAGCTCTGCTGGCGGTTCTCGGCGTCGTAGATCGACACCGGGAAGACGATCTTGGTGATCTCGGCCGGGACGCCGGCCAGGTTCACCTTGACCTGCTCGTCGTCGCCCTCGCCCTCGCCGGTGAGGTTGTCGCCGGTGTGCTCGACCGAGCCGTCGGCGCTCTTCAGGTTGTTGAAGAAGATGAAGTCGGCGTCGGAGCGGACCTTGCCCTGGTCGGTGCAGAGCAGCGCGCTGGCGTCCAGGTCGAAGTCCGTGCCGGTGGTGGTGCGCACGTCCCAGCCGAGGCCGACGACCACGGCGGTCAGGCCGGGCGCCTCCTTGGTCAGCGAAACGTTGCCGCCCTTGCTGAGGCTGACACCCACGTGGTTCCTCCAAGAATGTTCCGGTTCCCGATCCGTCAACGGCCCGATCGTAGTGCCGGGTTCCCCGACCGCGCCGACAACTCGGCCCGGCCGCCCGGACGAATCCGGGCGGCCGGGCCGGGAGCGCTGCCGGACGGGGCCTCAGAGGGCGCCGAGGGCCGCCAGGTACTCCTTGGTGTCCCGGGCGTCCGGGAGGCCGTTCACGATGCTCCAGCGGACGGTGCCCGCCTTGTCGATCACGAAGGTGCCGCGGACCGCGCAGCCCTTCTCCTCGTTGAACACGCCGTAGGCGCGGGAGACCTCGCCGTGCGGCCAGAAGTCCGAGAGCAGCGGGTACTCCAGGCCCTCCTGCTCGGCGAAGACGCGGAGCGAGAACGGCGCGTCGTTGGAGACGGCGAGCACCTGCACCTCGTCGTTCTGCAGGCGCGGCAGCTCCTTCTGGATCTCGCAGACCTCGCCGGTGCAGACGCCGGTGAAGGCGAACGGGTAGAAGACCAGGACGACGTTCTTCTCGCCGCGGAAGTCGGAGAGCTTCACCGACTCGCCGTGCTGGTTCCTGAGCTCGAAGTCGGGGGCCTGGGCGCCGATCTCGACGGTCATTGCGGGGGCCTTCCTGCCGGAGGGGATGCTGCTGGCAGGGAGATCCTCCCATCCGCCGGGCCCCCGATCGGCCGTCCGGGTGGGGCGGGGCGGTCGGACCGGGCGGTTTCAGCCCTGAGTGAACACCGTGGCGCGGCCGCCCCGGAACGCCGGCGGGGGGGGGGGGGGGGGGGGGGGGGGGGCGGCGCGCCCCCGGGGGGGGGGGGGGGGGGGGGGCGGGGGGGGGGGGGGGGGGGGGGGGGGGGGGGGGGGGGGGGGGGGCGGGGGGGGGGGTTCCCCCCGGGGGGGCCCCCGGGGGGCGCGCCCCCCCCCCCGCGGGGGGGGCCCGGCGGGGGGGGGGGCGCGGGCGGCCCCCGCCGCGGGTCGCGGTCCGAGGGTCAGCGCTTGCCGGCCTTCGAGGCCTTGGGGGTGGCCAGCCGGGTGCCCGCCCAGTCCTTGGCGAGTGCCACCGAACTGGTCTGCGAGAGGCCGGCGGTCTTGGCCGCGTCGGCGATCTCGTGCGCCTCGACGTGGCCGTCCCGGCCGGTCTTCGGCGTCAGCAGCCAGATCAGGCCGCCCTCCGCCAGGTACTCCAGGGCGTCGACCAGGGCGTCGGTGAGATCCCCGTCCTCGTCGCGGTGCCACAGCAGGACGCCGTCGGCGACGTCGTCGTAGTCCTCGTCGACGAGTTCGGTGCCGGTGATCCCCTCGATGCCCTCGCGGAGCTCCTGGTCACTGTCTTCGTCGTACCCGAGCTCCTGGATGACCTGGCCTTCTTCGAAGCCCAGACGGAGAGCGGGGTTGGACTTGTCCGCGGGGTCCGCGGTCGCGCTCACGGGAATAACCTCCAGTATTCGGCCCGGCGTCCGTGCCGGGGCTGTGGCCGTAGTCCACACGGGAGCGGCGGTTCGCGCAAGTACCCGACCCCCGATCCCACCCAAAGGTTGACGTGTCGCGCCGCGACACGCCGCCCATTGTGACCGTGATCGCACCGGTATGTCCGGCTGCGCACCGACATGGATGCTTCGTCTCCTGCCCGCGCGGAGCCCGTTCACACCCCGTACGCCTGCCCGAGATGCGAACGGCATTCGGGCCGGAGGAGGGTGCGGGCGTAAAGTCTCCTGTTGGCCCTCATCCCGGCCGGCCGCCATCGTCCGTCCGGGGTCCCAGGTCGGACCACCTCCTGACCGTACCGCCCAATCGGCGGAACGGTTACCGATCGGTAGATATGACGGATCTCCGAACGCGGTAGCACGATGGAGGGGGCGCGACAACTCAGTTTCGACCGACAGTGAAGGAACAGCGTGGCTTCCGGATCCGATCGCAACCCGATCATCATTGGCGGCCTCCCGAGCCAGGTCCCGGACTTCGATCCCGAGGAGACCGCGGAGTGGCTGGAGTCGCTTGACGCTGCCATCGACGAGCGCGGGCGCGAGCGTGCCCGCTACCTGATGCTGCGGCTGATCGAGCGCGCCCGCGAGAAGCGTGTCGCCGTGCCCGAGATGCGCAGCACGGACTACGTCAACACCATCGCCACCAAGGACGAGCCGTTCTTCCCCGGCAACGAGGAGATCGAACGCAAGATCCTGAACGCGACGCGCTGGAACGCGGCCGTCATGGTCTCCCGCGCCCAGCGCCCGGGCATCGGCGTCGGCGGCCACATCGCCACCTTCGCCTCCTCCGCGTCGCTGTACGACGTGGGCTTCAACTACTTCTTCCGCGGCAAGGACGCCGACGGCGAGTCCGGCGACCAGGTCTTCTTCCAGGGCCACGCCTCGCCCGGCATCTACGCCCGCGCCTTCCTGCTGGACCGGCTGACCGAGCAGCAGCTCGACGCCTTCCGGCAGGAGAAGTCCAAGGCGCCGTTCGGCCTCTCCAGCTACCCGCACCCGCGGCTGATGCCGGACTTCTGGGAGTTCCCGACCGTCTCGATGGGCCTCGGCCCGCTCGGCGCGATCTACCAGGCCCGGATGAACCGCTACCTGGAGCACCGCGGCATCAAGGACACCTCCGACTCGCAGGTGTACGCCTTCCTGGGCGACGGCGAGATGGACGAGCCCGAGTCGCTGGGCCAGCTGTCGCTGGCCGCCCGCGAGGGCCTGGACAACCTGACCTTCGTGGTCAACTGCAACCTGCAGCGCCTGGACGGCCCGGTCCGCGGCAACGGCAAGATCATCCAGGAGCTGGAGTCGCAGTTCCGCGGCGCCGGCTGGAACGTCATCAAGCTGGTCTGGGACCGCTCCTGGGACCCGCTGCTGGCCCAGGACCGCGACGGCGTCCTGGTCAACAAGCTGAACACCACCCCCGACGGCCAGTTCCAGACCTACGCCACCGAGACCGGCTCGTACATCCGCGAGCACTTCTTCGGCGGCGACCTGCGCCTGCGCGCCATGGTCGAGAACATGACGGACCAGCAGATCCAGCACCTGGGCCGCGGCGGCCACGACCACCGCAAGGTCTACGCCGCGTTCAAGGCCGCCCGCGAGCACAAGGGCCAGCCGACCGTCATCCTGGCGCAGACCGTCAAGGGCTGGACGCTGGGCCCCAACTTCGAGGGCCGCAACGCCACCCACCAGATGAAGAAGCTGACGGTCGAGGACCTGAAGCGCTTCCGCGACCGGCTGCACCTGCCGATCACCGACAAGCAGCTGGACGAGGGCTACCCGCCCTACTACCACCCGGGCCGCGACTCGGAGGAGATCCAGTACATGCACGACCGCCGGGAGGAGCTCGGCGGCTACGTGCCCACCCGCAAGGTGCGCCCGCGCAAGCTCGAACTCCCGGGCGACGACGCCTACAAGGCGGTCAAGAAGGGCTCCGGCAACCAGACCATCGCCACCACCATGGCGTTCGTCCGGGTGCTCAAGGACCTGATGCGGGACAAGGGCATCGGCAACCGCTTCGTGCCGATCGCGCCCGACGAGTACCGCACCTTCGGCATGGACTCGCTGTTCCCGTCCGCCAAGATCTACAACCCGCTCGGCCAGACCTACGAGTCGGTCGACCGCGAGCTGCTGCTGGCGTACAAGGAGTCCCCGTCCGGCCAGATGCTGCACGACGGCATCTCCGAGGCCGGCTGCACCGCCTCGCTGATCGCGGCGGGCTCCTCGTACGCGACGCACGGCGAGCCGCTGATCCCGGTGTACGTCTTCTACTCGATGTTCGGGTTCCAGCGCACCGGCGACCAGTTCTGGCAGATGGCCGACCAGCTGGCCCGCGGCTTCGTGATCGGCGCCACCGCCGGCCGCACCACGCTGACCGGCGAGGGCCTGCAGCACGCCGACGGCCACTCGCACCTGCTGGCCTCCACCAACCCCGGTGTGGTCGCCTACGACCCGGCCTACGGGTACGAGATCGCCCACATCGTGCAGGACGGCCTGCGCCGGATGTACGGCTCCTCCGCCGAGCACCCGCACGGCGAGGACGTCTTCTACTACATGACGGTCTACAACGAGCCGATCAAGATGCCCGCCGAGCCCGAGGGCGTGGACGTCGACGGCATCCTCAAGGGCCTCTACCGGCTCAAGGGCGGCGAGGCCGGCCAGATCCCGGCGCAGCTGCTCGCCTCCGGCGTGGCGGTGCCGTGGGCCCTGGAGGCGCAGCGCATCCTCGCCGAGGAGTGGAACGTCAAGGCGGACGTCTGGTCGGCGACCTCCTGGAACGAACTGCGCCGCGACGCCGTCGAGGCGGAGGAGTTCAACCTGCTGCACCCCGAGGAGCCGCAGCGCGTCCCGTACGTGACCAGCAAGCTCTCCGGGGCCGAGGGTCCGTTCGTGGCCGTCTCGGACTGGATGCGGGCCGTCCCGGACCAGATCTCCCGCTGGGTGCCCGGCCAGTGGCAGTCGCTGGGCGCCGACGGCTTCGGCTTCGCGGACACCCGCGGCGCGGCCCGTCGCTTCTTCCACATCGACGCGCAGTCGATCGTCCTGGGCACGCTCACCGAGCTGGCCAAGCAGGGCAAGATCGACCGCTCGGCGCTGAAGGACGCGATCGACCGCTACCGGCTGCTCGACGTGGCCGCCGCCGACCCGGGCGCCGCGGGCGGCGACGCCTGAGCACCACCTGACGCGAAGGTCCGCCCGAGGAGGGAACTCCCCTTCCTCGGGCGGACCTTTCCGTTGCCGGACAGGTGTTCGCGCCCCTGTCGGGGCACCGGGGTCCCGTGAAGTCCCGCACCCCGTGCGGGGATCCGGGGCCCACCGAAGTTCCGCGCCCCGTCAGGGGCGCGGGGAACTGCGGGAGCAACCCCCGCAAGAACAGCGAGGTCCGCCCGAGGAGGGAGATCCCCTCCCCGGGCGGACCCGTGGCAGTACGTCAGATGTGGACGGCCGGGCCGGCGTCGTTGGCGCCGCGCTTGGTGAGCAGGCCGAGGCCGGCGGCGGCCAGCGCGACCACCGCGGCGACCACGAAGGCGGTGCTCATGCCGCTGACGAACGAGGAGTGGACCGCATCGGCCATGCCCTGCACGACGTTCGCCGGGGTGTCGGCCGGGGCCGGCGGGGCGATGCCGAGCTGGGCGGCCTGCTTGAGCTGCTCGCCCTGCTCGCCGGTCGGGAACGGGGCGCCGGTGGCGGCCCACTTGCCGGGCAGCACGTCGGTGACCTTGGAGGCCATCACGGCGCCGAGGACGGCGGTGCCGAGCGAGCCGCCGACCTGCATGGCGGCCTGCTGGAGGCCGCCGGCGACGCCGGACAGCTCCAGCGGGGCGTTGCCGACGATGACCTCGGTGGCGCCGACCATGACGGGGCTGAGGCCGAGGCCCATCAGCACGAACCAGAGCGCCATCGCGCCGTTGCCGGAGCCGATGTCCAGGGTGGACATGCCGAGCATCGCGGCGGTGGTGAACAGCATGCCGCCGACGATCGGGATGCGCGGGCCGACCTTGCCGATCAGGAAGCCGGCCACCGGGGCGCCGACGATCATCATGCCGGTCATCGGGAGCAGGTGGACGCCGGCGTCGACCGGGGCCATCCCGTGCACGTTCTGCAGGTAGAAGGTGACGAAGAAGATGCCGCCGAAGAAGGCGAAGGCCATCAGCACCATCAGCAGGGTGCCGGCCGAGAGCGGCACCGAGCGGAACAGGGCAAGCGGGACCAGCGGTTCCTTCGCGTAGTTCTGCCAGACCGCGAAGAGCACCAGGGCGAGCACCGCGCCGCCGAGGAAGAGCAGGGTGGCGGGGTCGCCCCAGCCCCAGCCCGGGGCCTTGATGATGCCCCAGACCAGCATGAACATCGCGCCGGAGAGCAGCACGATGCCGGGGATGTCGAAGGACTTGGCGGCGTTCTCGGCGCGGACGTCCTTGAGGATCAGCAGGCCGAGCACCAGGGCGAGCGCGCCGACCGGGATGTTGATGAAGAACACCGACTCCCAGCTGACGTGCTCGACCAGCAGGCCGCCGACGATCGGGCCGGCCGCGGTGGAGGCGCCGATGACGCCGCCCCAGATGCCGATCGCCATGTTCAGCTTGTCGGCGGGGAAGGCGCCGCGGAGCAGGCCGAGCGCGGCGGGCTGGAGCAGCGCGCCGAACAGGCCCTGCAGGACGCGGTAGAAGATCACCTGCTGGATCGAGCCGGCGAAGCCGATCGCGGCGGAGGTGGCGGCGAAGCCGACCGCGCCGACCAGGAAGGTGCTCTTGTGGCCGAACCGGTCGCCGATCTTGCCGGCGGTGATCAGGAAGACCGCCAGGGCCAGCAGGTAGCCGCTGGTGACCCACTGGATGTCGGCCGGCGAGGCCTTCAGGTCGAGCTGGATGGCCGGGTTGGCGATGGCGACGACGGTGCCGTCGAGGGCCACCATCATCACGCCGACGGCGACCGTGAGCAGGGTCAGCCAGGGGTGTCCCCGAAGCTTGCCCCCGGCGGCCGGGGCCGCTTCCTTGTCGAGTACAACGGACTGGCTCATGGCTCGGGAGTTCCCCGTTCGTGTGGTCGTGCGCGGGCGCCGCGCCGGACTGCGGCGGCACCCGGCCCCGCCCGTCCCCACGAGCTGCCACGGTCGGGCGCCGCCACCCGCGGAACATTATGTCAGCCGCTGACATTAGACAAAGCGTGACTCCTGTCACTCGATGTCAACTGTCAGGGCGGCGATATCGTTGACCCATGGCCACCACCACCGCCGCCGACCCGATGCCCGTCGGCCTGCGCGAACGCAAGAAGCAGCGGACCCGGGACTCGCTCTGCGGCGCCGCCCTGCGGCTGTTCCTGCGGCAGGGCTACGGGCGGACCACGGTGGACGAGATCGCGGCCGAGGTGGAGGTCTCCCAGCGCACCTTCTTCCGGTACTTCGCCAACAAGGAGGAGGTCGCCCTCGCCGTGCTGGCCGAGGCCGAGGAGGAGTTCCTGGCCCGGCTGCGGGCCCGCCCGGCCGGGGAGAACCCGCTGGAGGCGATGCGCGGCGCGGTCCGCGAGGTCTGGCTGAGCCTGGACGAGGGCCGCGGCTCGGCGTCCGCCGCGCTGGAGCTGTTCGAACTGATCGAGTCCACCCCCACCCTGCTCGCCGCGCACCTGCGGCACGCCATCCAGCAGGAGGTCGAGGTGGCCCGCGTCCTCGCCGAGCGCGAGGGCCTCGACCCGGCCGTCGACCTGCGGCCCCGGCTGCTCGCCGCCGTCTTCGGCACCGTGGTGCGGATCTCGCACCTCTCCTACGCCGCCGCGCCCGACCAGGGCGGCCACGACAAGGACGGCATGCTGGCGCTGATCGAGCGTCACCTCGACCAGCTGGGACCGGCGTTGGCGGGTTCCTGGCGCTGACCCGGGTCCGGGTGCTACCCGGGTAGCACCCGGACCCGGCACCCGGGTATGAGGACAGCGCCCGCGCGCCGCCCTACCCTCGGCCCGGTGAGCACCTGGAAAGACTTCCTCCGCGCCCTGTCCGAACCCGTCCCCGACCGGCGGCCGCCACTGGCGACCGCGCGGCGGAGGTGGGTCCGGCTGGCCCCCTACGGCGCGGTGCTGGCGATGGTCGGCGCGCTGCTGCCCACCGGCATCGTCGCGTTCACCCGGTTCTACGGGGTGGACCCGGCGCTGGGCACCGCGCTGGCCACCGTGCAGGCCGGGTCGCTGGTGCTGGCGCTGACCCGCCCGCTGACCGCCTGGCAGCTGATGGCGCCGTCGGTGGTGGTCGGCGCGGTCGTCACGCACGGGTCGGCCGCCGAGCAGCCCTGGCCGTGGCCGGTGCCCACCCTGCTGGCGTACCTGTTCCTGATGGTCTTCCTGGCGGTCCGCGAGCGCGGCCGCACCCTGCTCGCCGTCTGGCTCGTCACCCTCCTCGGCTGCAGCCTGAGCTGGACCGCCTTCACCGCGCACTTCGACGGCACCTCGGTGGTCGTCGCGGCGGTCTCCGCCGCGGTGCTGCTGCTCGGCTGGAGCCTGCGCGGCCGCGGCGAGGCGCAGCGGCTGCTGGCCGAGCAGGAGCAGATCTCGGAGGCCGAGCGGGCCGGGCGCGCCCTGCTGGAGGAGCGCGCCCGGATCGCCCGCGAGCTGCACGACGTGGTCGCCCACCACATGTCGGTGATCGCCGTGCAGGCCGACAGCGCCCCCTACCGGCTCACCGGCCTGCCCGCGGAGGCGGTCGCCGAGTTCGGGCAGATCGCCACCGCGGCGCGCGGCTCGCTGGCCGAGATGCGCCGCCTGCTGGGCGTGCTGCGCTCCGCCGACACCGCCGCCGACAAGGCCCCCCAGCCCGGCCTGGCCGACCTGCCGCGGCTGCTCGCCACCGTGGGCCAGGCCGGGGTGCGGGCCGAACTCGCCGTCGCCGCGGGCGCGGAGGCGCTCGACCCGGTGCCCGAGGCGGTCGGCCTCTCCGCGTACCGGATCGTCCAGGAGGCGCTGGCCAACGTGGTCCGGCACGCGCCCGGCGCCACCGCCGAGGTCCGGCTGGACGCCGCGGACGGCGCGCTGACCGTCCGGGTCGAGAACGCGCCGCCGCCGGGACGGCCGGGGAAGGCCGCCGGCGTCGAGAGCTCCGGCTCGACCGGGCAGGGCCTGATCGGAATGCGCGAGCGCGTCCGCCTGCTGGCTGGCACCCTGGACACCGGCCCGACCGCCGACGGCGGCTACCGGGTGACCGCCGTCCTGCCGCTGGACGGCACCGATCCGGGGGAGAGCACCGCATGACCATCCGCGTCCTCATCGTCGACGACCAGGCGATGGTCCGCGCCGGGTTCGCCGCCCTGCTCAACGCGCAGAGCGACATCGACGTGGTCGGCGACGCGCCCGACGGCCTGCAGGCGATCGAGGCCAGCGGGCGCACCCACCCCGACGTGGTCCTGATGGACGTCCGGATGCCCGGGATGGACGGCCTGGAGGCCGCCCGCCGCCTGCTCGACCCGCCGCCCGGGGTGGTCCACCGGCCGCGGGTGCTGATGCTCACCACCTTCGACGTCGACGACTACGTGTACGAGGCGCTGCGGGCCGGGGCCAGCGGCTTCCTGCTCAAGGACGCCCCGCCCGCCGACCTGATCGCCGCCGTCCGGGTGGTCGCGGCCGGCGACGCGCTGCTCGCCCCGTCCGTCACCCGGCGGCTGATCGCCGACTTCGCCCGCCACCGGCCCGCGCCGCGCCGCGACCCGCGGCTGCGCCTGAACGGCCTGACGCCGCGCGAGACCGAGGTGCTCGAACTCATCGCCCGCGGCCTCTCCAACCAGGAGATCGCCGCCCACCTGGTGCTCGCCGAGCAGACCGTGAAGACCCACATCGGCCGCATCCTGGCCAAGCTCGACCTGCGCGACCGCGCCCAGGCCGTCGTCCTCGCCTACGAGAGCGGCCTGGTCCAGCCCGGCGCGCAGTAGGGCCGCCCCCGGGTAACCCCCCGGTACGACACGGGGCTTGGCCCCGTGGGGTGACGCCCCGCCGGGTGTCCCGTTCCTACCTTCCTCCCGTTGCCGAAACAGGAGGAGGAACGAGGATGCTGTCACGTCTGCGCCGGGGGACGGCCGCGGCCGGGCTGGTGCTCGCGGCCGTGCTGGGAACGGGGTCGTGGGCGTCCGCCGACACCCAGGCACCGCTGACGGGCCCGCCGCCGGGGGCCGCCGCGTGGGTGGCGGACACCTCGCCGGGCCTGCGGACGCCCGACCCCGGCACCGCCTCCCCCGCCGAGGTCGCCGCCTTCTTCGGGCAGTTGACGCCCGCCCGGCAGGACGCCCTGGTGCTCCGCCACCCGCAGGTGGTCGGCAACCTGGACGGCGTCCCCGCCGCCCTGCGCTACCGGGCCAACGCGCTGGCCCTCGCCGCGGAACTGGACCGGCAGCGCGCCCTGGCCGACGACCCCGCCCGCCCGGCCCGCGACCGCGCGGCCGCCGCCGCGAAGGCCGACCGCTACCGGAGCCTGACCGGCCGCCGGCTGCTCGCCTTCGACCCGCGCGGCCGCGGCCAGGTCGCCGAGGTGTTCGGCGACCTCGCGCCGGGCGGCCGGACGGCCGTCCTGGTGCCCGGCGCCGACGTCGACCTGGGGAACTACGACAGGGCCACCGCCGACGGCTTCGACTCCCTGGCCGGGATGGCGCGTTCGCTGCGCGCCGCGAGCGGCGACCGGGTCGCGGTGGTGGCCTGGGTCGGCTACACCACGCCGCTCGGCATCGGGGTGGACGTGGCCCGCGAGGAGCTGGCGCGGGCCGGCGCGCCCCGGCTGGCCCGGCTGGTGGCGGGCCTCGCCCCGGCGACCGGGCCGGTCACGGTGTTCTGCCACAGCTACGGCTCGGTGGTCTGCGGACTGTCGGAGCCCGACCCGGCGGACGTCGCGGGGCTGGTGGTGCTCGCCTCCCCGGGCATGGGCCTGGACCGGGCCGAGGAACTGGCCGTCCCGGTGTGGGCCGTCCGGCGCAACGCCGAGGACTGGATCTCCGACGTGCCGAACGTCCGGCTGCTCGGCTTCGGCCACGGCGCCGACCCCACCGCCGCGGACTTCCACGCCCGCCCGCTGCCGTCGACCGGCTCGCACGGCCACAGCGGCTACTTCGCCCCGGGCTCGGCCTCCCTCGCCGCCTTCGCCGCCCTCGCCCGGACCGGCTCCCCCACCGCCTGACGCCCCCGCCGCCCGACATCACCACCGCCCGACACCCCCTCAGCGTTCCTCCCGGAAAGGGACTCCCGTGCTGACCACGCTCCGCCGCGCCGCCACGACGACCGACGCCAGGACCCCCGCCACCCGCGACCGCGCCCTGGACGGGCTGCGCGCCCTCGCCCTGCTCTCGGTGCCGGTCGGGCACTGGATGCTCGGCGGCCTCACCCTCACCGACGGCGTGCTGCACAACGCCAGCCCGCTGGGCGCGCTGGGGTTCATGGCCCCGCTCAGCTGGGTGCTGCAGATGCTGGGGGTGTTCTTCCTGGTCGGCGGCCGGGCCTCCGCGCTGTCCTGGCGGCGCGCCGCCGCCCGCGGCACCGGCGCCCGGCAGTGGCTGCGCGGCCGGACGCTGCGGCTGGCCCGGCCGGTGCTCGGGGTGGCCGCCGTCTGGGCGGTGCTGATCCCGCTGCTGCGCGCCCTCGGCGTCCCCGCCGACACGGTGCGCACCGGGGCGGTGCTGATGGTGCAGCCGCTCTGGTACATCGGGATGTACCTGGTGCTGACCGCGCTGACCCCGCTGTGCGTGAAGTTCGGCGCCCGGAGCCGGGGTTGGGGCGCGGGGCTGCTGCTGGCGGCGGTCGCCGCGGTGGACCTGCTGCGGTACGGGCCGTGGGGCGCCGCGATGCCGGGGTGGCTGAGCCTGCTGAACCTGCTGCCGGGCTGGCTGTTCGCCTACCAGCTGGGCGTGGACTGGGCGCACGGCCGGATCACCCGGGCCGGGGCGAGGCTGCTGGCGCTCGGCGGGGCCGCGCTGTTCGCCGTGCTGCTGCTGGTGTTCCACTACCCGGCCAGCATGGTCGGCGTGCCGGGCGCGGCCCGCACCAACTCGCACCCGCCGTCCCTGCTGGTGCTGGCGCTGGCCTCGGCGCAGGGCGGCGCGGCGATGCTGCTGAAGGACCGGCTGGGCCGGGCGCTGCGCCGCCCGCTGCTCTGGCTGCCGGTGGTGGTGGTCAACCTGGGCGCGATGACGGTCTTCTGCTGGCACCAGACCGCGATGTTCCTGACCGCGCTGGCCGGCTCGCGGCTGGGCGGGGCAGTGCCGGGCCTGACCACCGCCCCCGACTCGGGGCTGTGGGCGCTGGAACGGCTGTGCTGGCTGCCGGTGTTCGGCCTGGTGCTGGCGCTGATCGGCAGCCGGGCGCGGCGCTTCGACGGGCCGTGGCCCTCGCGCGCCTGGCGCGCGGCCGCCGGGGCGGGCGCCGCCCTGTTCGCGGTGTACGCCCTCGGCGCGGTCTGAGCGCCCCCAGCACCCCCTCCCCCGGCCGGAACTGACGGCCCGTCGGACGCCGCCGACGGCACGCCGTACGCTGGCGGCCATGGCGACCTTCGAGGAACTGACCGCGCTGGCCCTGGAGCTGCCGCAGGCGCACCGGGAGACCACCTGGGAGCAGGACACCTTCCGGGTCGGCCGGAGGATCTTCGCGATGGGCCGGGCCGAGGCCGGGGCCGCCACCGTGAAGGCCACGCCCGCGGAGCAGGCCGAACTGGTCGCCGCCGCGCCCGCGGTGTACTCGGTCGCCCCGTACACCGGCCGGTTCGGCTGGGTCCGGGTCGAGCTGGCCGGCGTCGGCGCCGAGGAGCTGCGGGAGCTGCTCACCGACGCCTGGCGCTCGGTGGCGCCGAAGCGGGCGCTCCAGGAGTACGACAGGTAGCGTCCGGGCGAATGTGACGGGGAACACTGTTTGCTCCCTGCCTCCGGCACCGGCCGCCCTCTACTCTGGCCACTAGTTGTTGGCAGCTCAGAGCACCGTCGGGCCCGGCCCGCCGAGACGCACCGGCCCGAGGGAGTGGACGCCATGCACCGCAGGCGGGTCAAGCGCATCCTGATCGGCGTCTTCGCGGGCTGCGCCGTGCTGGTGGACGCCGGTGCCGCGGCCGCCCAGGCCGCCGCCTCCACCGAGCAGTTGGCGATCACCACCCCGCCGGCCGGCAGCGCCGCCTGGGTCGCCGACGACTCGCTGGGCCGGGCCCTGCCGGACCCGGCGACCGCCAAGCCGGCCGTGGTCGCCGCCTTCTTCGCCTCGCTGACGCCCGCCGAACTGGACCGGCTGGTCGCCGAGTACCCGCTGGTGGTCGGCAACCTGGACGGGGCCCCGCTGGACGCCCGCTACCGGGCCAACCGGGTCGCGATCACCGCCGAGCGGGACCGGGCCCGGCAGCGTTCCGAGGACCCCGCGCTGGAGCCCGCCGTCCGGGCGCTCGCCGCCTCCCGCGCCCACGACTCGGACCGGCTGCTCGCCGACGGCCGGCAGATCCTCGCCTTCGACCCGCGCGGCCGCGGCCTGGTCACCGAGGTCTGGGGCGACCTGGCCGCCGCCCGGCGGGTCGCCGTCCTGGTGCCCGGCTCGGACGCCGACCTCGGCCACTTCGACCAGACCGCCGACCCGATGCGCTCCCCCGCCGGGATGGCCCGCGCGCTGTACGCCGAGGAGCACGCGCAGTCCCCCGGCACCCGCACCGCGGTGATCGCCTGGACCGGCTACGTCACCCCGCAGGGCCTCGGCCCGGACGCCGTCACCTCCCGGCTCGCCGACGCCGCCGCGCCCCGGCTGGAGCGGCTGCTCGACGGCCTGAAGCAGACCAGCAGCCCCGAGGCGCCGCCCGCGCTGCTCTGCCACTCGTACGGCTCGGTGGTGTGCGGCACCGCCGCCCCGGCCGTGCACGAGGGGCAGCCCACCGACGTGGTGGCGTTCGGCAGTCCCGGCATGGGCGTCGACTCGGTGTCCGAGCTCGGCACCGGCGTCCAGGTGTGGGCCGCCCGCAACCCCGGCGACTGGATCGGCAACGTGCCGTACCTGGAGGTCGGCGGCCTCGGGCACGGCGCCGACCCGACCACCCAGGCGTTCGGCGCGATGGCGATCTCCTCCGCGGGCGCCAACGGCCACAACGGCTACCTGGTCGACGGCACCGCCAGCAGGCACAACTTCGCGGCGATCGCCCTCGGCCACTACGGGGACGTCAGCGCCCGCCCCGTGGACGGGAACTGACGCCCCCTCACCCCCCGAGGGGCCGTCAGAGCTCGCGGGCCTCGGCGGTGGAGCTCATGTCGGCGTAGCGGTCGCCCGCCACCCGGCCGGCGATCGGCTCCAGCTCGGCCAGCTCCTCCGTGGTCAGCCGCAGGCCGGTCGCGGCGACGTTCTCCGCCAGCCGCTCGCGCTTGCGGGTGCCCGGGATCGGCACCACGGACAGGCCGTGCGCCTCGGCGCGCTGCTGCACCCAGGCCAGCGCGACCTGCGCGGGCGTCGCGCCGCGCTCGGCGGCGATCTTCCGCACCGGGGCGATCAGCCCGTCGTTCCCGGCCGCGTTGTCGCCGGTGAACTGCGGCAGGTGGCGGCGGTAGTCGTCGGCGGCCAGCTGCCCGGCGTCGAACGAGCCGGTCAGGAAGCCCCGGCCGAGCGGCGAGTACGGCACCAGCGCCACGCCCAGCTCGGCCGCGGCCGGCACCGCGGAGCGCTCCACGCCCCGGGCGAACAGCGACCACTCGGACTGCAGCGCCGCGATCGGGTGCACCGCGTGCGCCTCCCGCAGCTCCGGGCCGGTCACCTCGGACAGGCCCAGGTGCCGCACCTTGCCGGCCGCCACCAGCTCGCCCATCGCGCCGACCGACTCGGCCAGCGGCACCCGCGGGTCGCGCCGGTGCATGTAGTAGACGTCGATCACGTCCACGCCGAGCCGGCGCAGCGAGGCGTCCACCGCCTGCCGGATGTACGCCGGGTCGTTGCGGATGCCGCGGTAGTGCGGGTCGTCGGCGCGCCGCTCGATGGAGAACTTGGTGGCCAGCACCACCTGGTCGCGGTGCGCCCGGACGAACGGGCCGATCAGCTCCTCGTTGGCGCCCGAGCCGTAGATGTCGGCGGTGTCGAACAGGGTCACCCCGAGTTCCAGTGCCCGCTCCAGGGTGGCCAGCGCCTCCGCCGTGTCGGTCGGGCCGTAGAACTCGCTCATCCCCATGCAGCCCAGGCCCTGCACGCCGACGACCGGGCCGTCGGTGCCGAGCCGGGTGGTCCCGATGCTGTTGCTGCTGCTCATGCGCTCTTCCTGTCCTGTGCGTCGTTCTCGGCTGCTCGTACGTCTTCCGCTTCCCGGGCGTCCACCGCGCCCGGCAGGTCCCCGCAGGGCCGGCCGCCCAGCTCGGCGTAGTGGTCGATCTTCAGGTCGATCACCGCGAGCGTGGCGTGCAGGTCGGCGAGCCGCTGCCGCACCTCCGCGCGGTGCGCGACCAGCAGGTCCCGCCGCTCGGCCCGGGTGCCGTCGCCGGCCCGGAGCAGCTCGACGTACCGCACCATGTCGGCGACCGGCATGCCGGTCAGCCGCAGCTTGGTGAGGAACCCGAGCCGGGCCAGGTCCGCGTCGCTGTACCGGCGCTGCCCGCCGTACGAGCGGTCCACCGGCTCCAGCAGCCCGATCCGCTCGTACCAGCGCAGCGTGTGCGCGGACAGCCCGCTGGCCGCGGAGACCTCGCTGATGCCGTGCCGCGGCGTCGGGTCGGGGGCCCGGCCGGGCCTCCGGAACGCCTGCTCGCACTCGGTGACCTGTGGTGCGGACCCTGCCATCGGAACTGACCCCCGTCTCGGCGACGAACACGACGCTACTGAGTTAGAGCGCGCTCCAAGCAAGCCTGGCACGCCCGGCAGCCGGGCCGGGCCCGGACCGCGCTGGATTAGAGTGCGGCCCATGGAGAGCTTGCGGATGATCGAGGACTGGCCGGTACCCCACGCCGCGGCGGCGGTGGTGCGCGGGAGCGACGGCGCGCTGCTCGGCGCGCACGGGCCACAGGAGCACCTGTTCCCGCTGGCCTCGGTGACCAAGCTGCTCAGCTCCTACGCCGTCCTGGTCGCCGTCGAGGAGGGCGTCTTCGAACTCGACGACCCGGCGGGCCCGCCCGGCTCCACCGTCCGCCACCTCCTCGCCCACACCTCCGGCCTGGCCTTCGACGAGCACCGGGTGATGGCCGAGCCCGGCAACCGGCGCCTCTACTCCAACGCCGGCTTCGACGTCCTCGCGGCGGCCCTCGAAGCGGCGTCCGGCATCCCGTTCGCGCAGTACGCCGCCGAGGCGGTCTTCCGGCCGCTCGGCATGCACGCCACCCTGATCAACACCGCGCACCGGGCGCCCGCCGGCGCGGGCGGCCTCTCCACCGCGGCCGACCTGGCCCGGTTCGCCGCCGAGCTGCAGTCCCCGAAGCTGCTCGACCCGGAGACGGTGCGCGCCGCGACCCGCGAGGTCGCCTTCCCCGGCACCAGCGGCGTGCTGCCCGGCTTCGGCCACCGCCGCCCCAACGACTGGGGCCTCGGCTTCGAGATCCGCGACCACAAGGCCCCGCACTGGACGGGCACCGCCAACTCCCCCGCCACCTTCGGCCACTTCGGCCAGTCCGGCACCTTCCTCTGGGTCGACCCCGCCGCCGACCTCGCCTGCCTCGCCCTCACCGACCGCGACTTCGGCCCGTGGGCCGCCGAGGTCTGGCCCCAGCTCTCCGACGCGATCCTCGCGGAGGCGTGAGCAGACCGGACGCGAAACCGGAGGCGCGGGGAACTGCGCGGCCGAGCGAGCACGCACCGCAAGATCGCGTCGCAGGACGGGAGTTGCACTGCCCTGCGATCTTCCCGGCGCGCTCCTCCGCTTCGCGCAGTTCCCCGCGCCCCTGCTTTCGCTGCCCGGAGCTTCCCGCGTCCTCAGCCGAACCGCACAGGCGTGTGCATCTCCCAGAGCAGCAGTTCCACCCCGTCCTCCCCCGCCGTCGGGTCCGCGAACGCGTCGCCCGTGATCCGGACGGAGTCGCCGGCGGCGGCCGAGCGGCCGCCGCCCTGCGGGCCCGGGACGGTGCGGTAGCCGAGCGAGCCCGCCACCACGTGGGCGTAGCGGAAGGGCGCCGCCGGCAGGGGCGGCAGCGCCGCCCAGGGGCCGACCCGGACCAGCCAGAGCGCGGCGTCGCGGCGGCGCAGCCGCAGGGCCTCGTCGCCGGGCCGCCCGGAGGCGAGCAGGTGCAGGCCGTCCCCGGCGGGGACGGTGCGGAGGCCGACGGCGGGCGCGGCGCCGAACTCGTCGGGCTGGAGCCACATCTGGAGGAAGACCGCGGGTTCGGCGGCCCCGCCGGCGTTGCGCTCGGTGTGGACGACGCCGCCGCCGGTGGACTGCACCTGGACGGTGCCGGGCCGGACCACGCTCGCGTGGCCCGCGTCGTCGCGGTGGGCGAGCGCGCCGGAGACGACCCAGGTGACGATCTCGGTGTCGGTGTGCCGGTGCGCCTCGTACCCGGCACCGACCGCCAGGGTCTCCTCGTTGCAGGCCAGCAGCGCCCCGAAGGAGGTGTTGCGGGGGTCGTAGTGCCCGGCGAAGGAGAAGGCGTGCCGGGCGGTGATCCCTTCGGCGGGTTCCGACAGGTACCGCTCGGCGGTGCGGCGCAGGTCGGCCCGGCCGCGCTCCTTGCGGGCGGGGCCGGACACCGGTTCGAGGGGTTCGGACGTCTGCCCGTCCTGGGGCGAAGAATCCACGCTCACGGGCACCACGGTAGCCGGTGTGACGGGGGCCACCGGACGACATCGGGCCGGGTGGGCACCAGCACCCGTCCGCGTGAGGCAGGCTAGTGCCGTGCCATCCGCTTCAGCGAAACCCGACAAATCATCCGACCGGTCCTCCGGCGAGCGCTCCTCCCCGGAGAAGGCCGCCGAGAAGAAGGCGGCCAGACGCCCGGCAGCGGCCGGGCGGGGCTCCGCCGTGCCGGGGCGGGGACGGATGACGGCCGAGGAGCGGCGGTTGGCCGCGGAGCGGGCCGAGCTGCGGTCGGCCACCCTGAAGCGGCTGGAGAAGTCGGCGGGCAAGCTGGCCTCGGCGGCGATCGCCCGGATGGACGACCAACTGGCCTGGTACCGGCGGATGCCGCCGGAGCACCGGTCGTGGATCGGCCTGGTCGCGCAGGCGGGCATCGCGGCGTTCACCGAGTGGTACCGGCACCCGGAGGCGCCGCAGGCGATCTCCACCGACGTGTTCGGCACCGCGCCGCGCGAGCTGACCCGGGCGATCACGCTGCGGCAGACCGTGGAGCTGATCCGCACCACCATCGAGGTGATGGAGGAGGCCATCGAGGAGGTGGCCGCCCCGGGCGACGAGGCCGGGATGCGCGAGTCGGTGCTGGTCTACGCCCGGGAGATCGCCTTCGCCACCGCCCAGGTGTACGCGCAGGCCGCCGAGGCGCGCGGCGCGTGGGACGCCCGGCTGGAGGCGCTGGTGGTGAACTCGCTGCTGTCCGGCGACGCCGACGAGGGCGTGCTGTCGCGGGCGGCGGCGCTCGGCTGGGGCCAGCCCAGCCAGGTGCGGGTGGTGATGGGCAGTGCCCCGGACGGCGACAGCGAACTGGTGGTCGAGGCGATCCGCCGGGCCGCCCGGTACGCCAAACTGCACGTGCTGACGGGGGTGTTGGGCCGCCGCCTGGTGGTGGTGGTCGGCGGCGACAAGGAGCCGGTGCACGCGGCCCGCGCGCTGATCGGCCAGTTCGCGCCCGGCCCGGTGGTGGTCGGCCCGACCGTCGGCGACCTGCTCTCCGCGACCCGCTCGGCGCACGCCGCCGCCCAGGGCCTGAAGGCGTGCGCGGCCTGGCCGGACGCCCCGCGCCCGGTGCTGGCCGACGACCTGCTGCCCGAACGGGCGCTGGCGGGCGACGAGGTGGCGCGCCATCAGTTGGTGGAGGAGATCTACACACCTCTGGAAGAAGCCGGTTCGGCACTCCTGGAGACGCTGAGTGTCTATCTGGAACAGGCGTCCTCCCTGGAGGGCGCCGCCCGGATGCTCTTCGTTCACCCGAACACCGTGCGCTACCGGCTGCGTCGTGTGACTGATGTCACCGGCTATGCTCCGTCAGACGTACGTTCGGCGTTCACCCTGCGCATCGCCCTTGCTCTGGGGCGTCTCGGTTCCGGGTCCGATCAGGGCTGAGCGAACTGTAGGGAGTCCACAAGCCGACGTGCTTTTCTTCGTCATCGTCGCCTACCCGCCCCCGGGCGTCCGGCGAGAGAGGGTTGAACCGTGCTCGTTATCGTCGCCCCTGGACAGGGTGCTCAGACTCCCGGCTTCCTCAACCCGTGGCTCGAACTGGACGGCGTCGCCGACCGGCTGCGCCAGTGGTCGGAGGTGGCCGGCCTCGACCTGGTGCACGCCGGGACCGGGGCGTCCGAGGAAGAGATCAAGGACACCGCCGTCGCGCAGCCGCTGCTGGTGGCCGCCGGCCTGGTGACCGCGGGGGCGCTGCTCCCGCGGGGCGTGGCCGGCACCGTCGGCGCGCTGGCCGGGCACAGCGTCGGCGAGATCACCGCCGCGGCGCTGGCCGGCGTGCTGTCCGAGCAGGACGCGCTGGCCTTCGTGCGCGAGCGCAGCCTCGGCATGGCCGAGGCCGCGGCCGCCACCGCGACCGGCATGACCGCGGTGCTCGGCGGCGACCCGGCGGAGGTCGCCGCGAAGCTCGCCGAGCACGGCGTGACCCCGGCGAACAACAACGGCGGCGGCCAGATCGTCGCGGCCGGCACGCTGGAGCAGCTGGCCGCGCTGAAGGCGGACCCGCCGGCCGGCGCGCGGCTGATCCCGCTGAAGGTCGCGGGCGCGTTCCACACCGCGCACATGGGCCCGGGCCGGACCCGGCTGGAGAAGCTGGCGCCGACCCTGACCGCCGCGGACCCGGTGACCGCCTACCTGTCCAACCAGGACGGCGCGGTGGTCGGTTCGGGTGCCGAGGTGCTGGCCCGCCTGGTGTCGCAGGTGTCCAACCCGGTCCGCTGGGACCTGTGCATGGAGACGCTGCAGCAGCTGGGCGCCACCGCCGTCATCGAGCTGTCCCCCGCCGGGACGCTCACCAACCTGGTCAAGCGCAACGTCAAGGGTGTCGCCACGCTGGCCCTGAAGACCCCCGCCGATCTCGACAAGGCCCGCGAACTCGTGGCCGAGCACGGCAGCCAGGAGAAGACCGCATGAGCGCAACCATCAAGCCGGTCACCGGCGCCCAGCACTCCCGCATCCTCGGGGTGGGCGGCTACCGCCCGTCCCGGGTGATCCCCAACTCCGAGGTCCTGAACTGGATCGACTCCTCGGACGAGTGGATCAGGACCCGTTCCGGCATCGCCGAGCGCCGCTGGGCGGGCCCGGAGGAGACCGTCGCGGAGATGTCGGTGCAGGCCGCGGGCAAGGCCGTGGCGATGGCCGGGATCACCCCGGAGCAGATCGGCGGCGTCATCGTGGCGACCGTCTCGCACCTGAAGCAGACCCCGGCGATCGCCACCGAGATCGCCCAGCGGCTCGGCTGCGGCACCGCCCCGGCGTTCGACATCTCGGCCGCCTGCGCGGGCTTCGGCTACGGCCTGGGCCTGGCCGACGGCCTGGTGCGCGGCGGCAGCGCCGAGTACGTGCTGGTGATCGGCGTGGAGCGGCTCAGCGACCTGACCGACGTCACCGACCGCTCGACCGCGTTCATCTTCGGCGACGGCGCGGGCGCCGCGATCGTCGGCCCCTCGGACACCCCCGGCATCGGCAAGGTGGTCTGGGGTTCGGACGGCTCGCAGGCCGACGTGATCTCGCAGACCCAGGCCTGGGACACCGCCTTCGCCAAGCCGGACGCCGTCAACGGCGCCGGCGAGGAGATCAAGTGGCCGGCCCTGCGGATGGAGGGCCAGACGGTCTTCCGCTGGGCCGTCTACGACATGGCCAAGGTCGCCCAGCAGGCCCTGGACGCGGCCGGGGTGACGGCCGATCAGCTCGGTGCGTTCATCCCGCACCAGGCGAACATGCGCATCATCGACGCCATGGTCAAGAAGCTGGACCTGCCCCCGAACGTCCCGGTCGCCCGCGACATCGCGGAGACCGGCAACACCTCCGCCGCGTCCATTCCGCTCGCCATGGAGCGGATGCTGGAGCGCGGCGAGGCCAAGAGCGGCGACCTGGCCCTGATCATCGGCTTCGGTGCCGGTCTGGTCTACGCCGCCGCAGTGGTTACTCTCCCCTAGGCGTTTTTTCTCCGCCCCACCCCCTGGAAACCCGCGTCGGCCCGACGGGCCGCACGCAGTCAACACCGAGAAGGAGCAGCCGATATGGCTACCCGCGAAGAGGTTCTCGAAGGTCTCGCCGAGATCGTGAACGAGATCGCCGGCATTCCGGTCGAGGACGTCGCGCTCGACAAGTCCTTCACCGACGACCTGGACGTCGACTCGCTGTCCATGGTCGAGGTCGTCGTCGCCGCCGAGGAGCGCTTCGGCGCGAAGATCCCGGACGACGAGGTCAAGAACCTGAAGACCGTCGGCGACGCGGTGGACTTCATCGTCGCCAACGTCTGACCTCAGGTCAGGCAACCGGTCGGGGCACGCCCGGCGCGCCCCGACCGGCCCCTTTCCGACCGGCCCTCCGGTCCTCCCCCTCAGCTGATGAGAGAAGAAGAAAACCAGTGACTGCTGAAAACCGCACCGTGGTCGTCACGGGTATCGGCGCCTTCACGCCGCTGGGCGGCGACGCCGCCACTTTCTGGGAGGGCCTGCTGGCCGGCAAGTCCGGGGTCCGCGCCCTCACCGAGGACTGGGCCGCCGACCTGCCGGTCCGGATCGCCGCCCGGGTCGCCGTCGAGCCCGGCGAGATCCTGCCCCGCCCGCTGGCCCGCAAGCTGGACCGCTCGGCCCAGTTCGCGCTGATCGCCGCCCGCGAGGCCTGGAAGGACGCCGGCTACGAGGCGCCCGCCACCGACGACGCCAACCCGCTGGCCCCCGAGCGCCTGGGCGCGGTCATCGCCTCCGGCATCGGCGGCGTCACCACCCTGCTCGACCAGTACGACGTGCTCAAGGAGCAGGGCGTCCGCAAGGTCTCCCCGCACACCGTCCCGATGCTGATGCCCAACTCCCCGGCGGCCAACGTCGGCCTGGAGGTCGGCGCCCGCGCGGGCGTGCACACCCCCGTCTCCGCCTGTGCCTCCGGCGCCGAGGCGATCGGCTACGCGATCGAGATGATCCGCACCGGCCGCGCCGACGTCGTGGTGGCCGGCGGCACCGAGGCCGCGGTGCACCCGCTGCCGATCGTCGCCTTCTCCAACATGATGGCGATGTCCAAGAACAACGACGACCCGGAGCACGCCTCCCGCCCGTACGACAAGGGCCGCGACGGCTTCGTGCTCGGCGAGGGCGCGGGCGTGGTCGTGCTGGAGTCCGCCGAGCACGCGGCCGCCCGCGGCGCCCGGGTCTACTGCGAGGCGATCGGCCAGGGCCTGTCCTCGGACGCCCACCACATCGCCCAGCCCGAGCCGACCGGCGCCGGCGTGGCCCGCGCCATCGACGACCTGTTCGCCCGCAACGACCTCGACCGGTCCGAGGTGGTGCACGTCAACGCGCACGCCACCTCGACCCCGCAGGGCGACACCGCCGAGATCAAGGCGCTGCGCCGCACCCTGGGCGAGCACCTCGACCACGTGGCGATCTCCGCCACCAAGTCGATGACCGGCCACCTGCTGGGCGGCGCCGGCGGCATCGAGACCGTCGCCACCGTGCTCGCGCTGTACAACCGGCTGGCCCCGCCGACCGTCAACGTGGTCGACCTGGACGACGACATCGACGCCGACATCGTCCGCGACGAGCCGCGCAAGCTCCCGGTCGACGGCCGGATCGCCGCGCTGAACAACTCCTTCGGCTTCGGCGGCCACAACGTGGTGCTGGCCTTCCGCACCGTCTGACGCACCGTCGGCCCGTGGGGCGGTCCCGGTTCTCCGGGGCCGCCCTGTCGGCTTTCCGGCTCCGTCGGCTTTCCGGCTCCGTCGGCTTTCCGGCTCCGTCGGCTTTCCGGCTCCGCCGCGCCTACGGCTTCGCGGTCAGTTGGACCCCGGTGGCATCCTGGCCGGCCGTGTTGCGGCAGGACCAGTTCCCGGAGGTCCTGGCGTTCAGCAGGGTCAGGCAGCGCCCGAGCGCCAGCTGACCGTAGTAGTTCGGGTGGAAGGACTCCTGGGTGGCGCCCTGGACGGTGCCGCCGTAGTCCAGGAAGCGGGCCCACTCGCTGGTGGTGGCCGACGGCGCGCTGCTCGGCGTGGCCATCCGGGTGCCCTTGGCGCACACCTCGCGGCCCTGCAGCAGGTCGCGCAGGTCGAGGAACTGGACGCCCCGGTCGGCCGCGACGCCGGCCAGCCGGTCGGAGATCTGCGGGACCAGCGCGTCGCGCGCCCAGTCGGCGTCCTGGTCCCAGAACGGGCAGCCGCCGGTGCTGGTCCGGCTCCAGCCGCTCTCCGGGTAGCGGTTCTCCGCGCTGCGCGGGATCGGCGACGGGTAGGACTGCAGCACGATCCGGTAGTCGCCGGGACGGTAGCCGGCGCCCGCCATCACGGCCCGGATCTCGTCGATCGACTTGCCGACCCCGGCCATCGCGGCGTCCATCCGGGCGTCGACCGCGGCCTGCTGGTCGTCGTGGCAGTACGACCACCAGACCTCGTAGTCCTGCACGCAGGTGGAGATCACGTCGGCGAAGCCCAGGTCGTTGCCGCCGATCGAGAGCGTGATCAGCTTGACGTTGTACTGGCCCGCCACCGCGGCGAGCCGGTCGGCCTGCGGGGCCTCGCCCTTGAACGACTGCCCGCCGGAGGCGGCGCGGAAGACGTTGACGGAGGTGGCGCCGGAGCAGGCGAGGTTGACCGCGGTCTGGTTGACGGTGGGGGCGCTGCGCACCTCGGCCACGTCCGAGCGGTCGCACCCGCTCGGGTAGGTGGTGCCGTACACCCGGGTCGGGTCGTAGCCCGTCCCGGTCCAGGCGCGGTCGGTGCCGTCCCGGCTGCCGCCGGTGGTGTCGCTGTTGCCCTTCCAGCGACCGGCCTCTCCGGAGATGTAGCTGTCGCCCATCGAGACCGTCGCGGTGGTCCCGGTGCCGGGGGCGGCGGCGGCCGGGGCGGCGGTGACGACGGGCAGGACGGCGGCGGGCAGGGCGAGCGCCGCTGCGGCGAGCAGGGCGAGGGTCCTCGGGGTGGTGCGTCGGCTCTGGGGCACGGCGGAACTCCTGCGGAGGGCCCCGCGGGTGGGACCGCGGGGCGCTGGTGAGGGTGGGCCGCCGGCCGGTGGCGGGATGAATGTGACATGCCCACCGTTATTACCGCCAGGTATCTGCATCGGGAAACTCACAGCGTCACGGACTTTCTCGCTGCGTCACCGCGGCCCGCCGACCGCCCACCATCTGCCCGCCGTCCGCCCGCCGCCCGCCCGCCGCCTTCGTGGGCCGGGCCCCTGCCGCGGGTCAGACCACCTGGTGGAGCCAGCGCACCGGCGCGCCCTCGCCCGCGTACCGGAACGGCTCCAGCTCGTCGTCCCAGGGCTTGCCGAGCAGCCGGACGATCTCCGACTCCAGGTTGCCGCCCTCGCTGCGGGTGCGCAGCAGCACGGCGCGGAGCCGGTCCTCGGGGATCAGGATGTCGCCGTGGATGCCCGTGACGGCGTGGAAGATGCCGAGGCTGGGCGTGGAGGAGTAGCGCTCGCCCTCCGCCGTGGCGCAGGGCTCGCTGGTCACCTCGTAGCGCAGCAGCTGCCAGTCGCGCAGGGCGGACGCCAGCCGGGAGGCGGTACCGGGCTCCCCCTGCCAGGAGAGTTCGGACCGCCAGTGGCCGGCCGCGGCGGGCTGCCTGATCCAGTCGAGGTTGACCCGCACGCCGAGCACGCCCGCCACCGCCCACTCGACGTGCGGGCACAGCGCGCGGGGCGCGGAGTGGAGGTAGAGCACACCACGTGTCGTCACCGGGACCTCCTGGCTGTGGACGAGGGTCGCCTTCCCCAGCTGCCTCGTGCCGTCGCCGGTCGGTACTGATCCAGTGGCTACCCCGTGAAGCTCAACTTATTCGACATTAGGTCATCAAATCGAGCAAAACGGACAAGCTTTCACCCCATGCTAGTCGGTTCGCCCGGGAGGTCTACCCTCGCAGCGCCCACCTCCCCCGAACGGACCTACGGACGCGCCCCCGCCGGATTCCCTTCCGGCGGGGGCGCGCTGACGGTCCGGAACCCGACGCGGCGTCAGATTCCTTCCGGGGTTCAGAGCTTGACGACCATCTTCCCGGTGTTGGCGCCGCGCAGCATGCCGAGGAAGGCGTCGACGGTGTTCTCCACGCCCTCGACCACGGTCTCGTCGGAGCGCAGCGAGCCGTCCCGCAGCCAGCCGCCGACCTCCTCGAAGAACTGCCCGCGCAGCGCGCCGTGGTCGCCGACGATCATGCCCTGTAGGCGCAGCCGCTTGCCGATGGCGAGCGCGAGGTTGCGCGGCCCGGCGGGCGCGGCGGTGTCGTTGTACTGGGCGATGGCGCCGCACAGGGTGACCCGGCCGTGCGCGTTGAGCGCGCCGATGGCGGCCTCCAGGTGCTCGCCGCCGACGTTGTCGAAGTAGACGTCGATGCCCTCGGGGGCGGCCTGGGCGAGCTGTTCGGCGACCGGGCCGGCCTTGTAGTCGAAGGCGGCGTCGAAGCCGAGTTCGTCGACCAGGGTGGCGACCTTGGCGGCGGAGCCGGCCGAGCCGACGACCCGCTTCGCGCCCTTGAGCCGGGCGATCTGGCCGACCAGGGAGCCGACCGCGCCCGCCGCGCCGGAGACGAAGACGGTGTCGCCGGGCTTGAACGACGCGACCTCCAGCAGGCCGGCGTACGCGGTGAGCCCCGGCATGCCGAGCACGCCCAGGTAGGCGGAGAGCGGGGCGAGGTCCGGATCGACCCGCACGGTGTGCGCGGCGTCCAGCGTGGCGTACTCGCGCCAGCCCAGCCCGTGCAGCACCGCGTCGCCGACCGCGAAGCCCTCGGCCTCCGAGGCGACCACGTACCCGACGGCCCCGCCGTCCATCGGCGCGCCGAGCGCGTACGGCGGGACGTAGGACTTGACGTCGTTCATCCGGCCGCGCATGTACGGGTCCACCGAGAGGTAGGCGTTGCGCACCACGATCTCGCCCGGGCCGGGCTGCCGGACCGGGGCCTCGACCAGGGCGAAGTCGGCGGGCACCGGCCAGCCCTGCGGACGGCCCGCCAGGTGCCACTCGCGGCCGGTCGCGGGGAGGGCCGGGTCCTGCGCCGTCGGGGCCCGGTCTGCCGTCGGGTCTGCCATCACGTACTCCTCAACCTGAAATGTTCAGCGACTCAAGTAATCCTGCGGATGAAAGGTTCATGTTGTCAAATGTTCAGTTAGACTCGATGCCATGGAGAAGGAGCAGCAGCAGGTGCAGGCGCCCCCGGCCGACCCGATCACCCTGGAGGTCGTGGACCTCATGGCGCGCCTGGTCGGACTCTTCCACCGCGAGTACGAGGAGGCCGCGGCCGCCCGCTCGCTCACCGGCGCCCAGGCCAAGGTGCTGGCCCTGCTCCGGCGCGGCCCGATGCCGATGCGGCGGATCGCGCAGACCCTCTCCTGCGAGCCGTCCAACATCACCGGCATCGTCGACCGGCTGGAGAGCCGCGGCTTCGTGACCCGCGAGGCCGACCCGCAGGACCGCCGGGTCAAGCTGGTCGCCGCCACCGGGGCCGGGGTCTCCGCCTCCGCCGAACTGCGCGAGTCGCTGAACTTCGCCCGCGAGCCGCTGGCCGCCCTGGACGACGAGGAGCGCGGCCAGCTGCGCGACCTGCTGCGCCGGATGCTCGACTCCACCGGCAGCAGCGCCGGCGACGGTGGCGCCGACGGCGCCACCGCCGCCGGCACCGAGCGGGGCTGAGCCGCCGCCGGGCGCACCGATTCGAAAATCTCTCGAAAAAGTGATGGTTCGCGGGTAACCAATCCGGTCGCCGAACCGTCCAAGTAGTGACGAGTACCCCGGTCGCGGTGTGGCGGCCGGGGCGAATCCGCCTGCCCTCGGGCGCCCGTTCCCGCCGCCCGCAGAGAGATGCCGGACCGATGACCGACGCCGAACAGCACTCCGCCGCGACCCCGTCCCGCGGCCGTCGAGCAGCCCGGGCCCTCGGGGCCACCGCCGCCGTCCTGGTGGTCGCCGCGGGCGGGCTCGGTGCCTGGTACTACCAGCGGCTCGACCACAACATCACGACCTTCGCCGCCGAGGGCATCGCCACCAGCCGACCGCCGGCCGGACCGGCCGCCACCACCGGCGGACGCCCCGTCAACGTCCTGCTGCTGGGATCGGACACCCGGGACGGCGGCAACAACGCGCTGGGCGGCGGCGACGAGGGGGTCGGCCACTCCGACACCGCGATCCTGCTGCACGTGTACGCCGACCACAAGCACGCGGTCGGCGTGTCGATCCCCCGCGACACCCTGGTCACCGTCCCGCCCTGTCGGCTGCCGAGCGGCAAGTGGACCAGCACGAGGACCAACCAGATGTTCAACTCCGCCTTCACCGTCGGGGAGTTCCCGGCCGGCAACCCGGCCTGCACGCAGAACACCGTCGAGACCCTGACCGGCCTGCGCGTCGACCACACCCTGGTGGTCGACTTCAAGGGCTTCGCCGCCATCACCTCCGCCGTCGGCGGCGTGGACGTGTGCGTGCCCAACAACGTCGACTCCTACGGCATCCACCTCACCAAGGGCCGGCAGACCGTCTCCGGACCGCAGGCCGTCGACTACGTCCGGGCCCGGCACGGCATCGGCGACAGCTCCGACATCGGCCGGATGCGCCGTCAGCAGGCCTTCATGTCCTCGCTGTTCGAGAAGGTCCGGGCGCAGGGCTTCGACCCGGGCACCCTGCTGCCGCTCGCCGACGCCGCCACCCGCTCGCTCACCGTCGACCCCGAACTCGGCTCCCCCTACAAGCTCGTCGAGTTCGCCCAGTCCCTGCGCGACATCAAGCTCTCCGACGTCCAGTTCGTCACCGTGCCCTGGCGCTTCCAGGGTGAGCGCGTCGCCGTCGTCGAACCCGACGCGAGCGTGCTGTGGAACCTGCTGCGCCAGGACCGCACCCTCGACGGCCGCGCCGCCACCGCCCCCGGCACCCCGACGCCCACGGCCCCCGCCCCCGGCCCGACCCCCTCGCCCGACGGCAGCCCCGACCGCACGGCGCTCGCGGTGCCCGTCACCCTCCACAACGCCGCCAAGTCCCCCGGCCTCTCCGGACGCACCGCCACCGCGCTGCGCGGCAGCGGCTACCAGGACGTCACCATCGGCGCCAACACCCCCGCCCGCCCGACCACCCTGATCGAGTACGCCCCCGCCCTGCGCGGTGCCGCCGATCAGCTCGCCCGGCTCTACCCCGGCGCCGAACTCCGCGCCGCCCCCGACACCGAGGGCCTCACCCTCACCCTCGGCCAGGACCGCGCCGACTCCCCCGACCCGAGCGCCACCGGCGCCACCGCCCTGCCCACCGGCATCCCGACCGGCATCACCGAGAACACCCGCCCCGCCGACAGCGACCTCTGCAGCGACCTCAGCTTCGGCTGAACCGACCCCGACGACTGCGGCTGCCCCGAGGCCGGAAGTCGGCGCCGCCACCACGAGCCCGGGGGAAGACGGGGCAGGGAGCAGCGCCAGTGGTGGCCGCAGTCGGCGAACCGGGCTGCCGGGGACGGGTCACCGGGCGGCCGGCAGCCGAGAACAGGCAGCCGGCAGCGAAAAACAAACGGCGGGCGGGGCCGGAGCCCGGCAGTCGGCGGCGGGTGGGCGGCTGTGGACGGCCCGGGATGGGCCGGGATGGGGCGGTACCGGACGACAGGCAGCGAACGGCAGCGAACGGCAGCGAACGGGCGGCAGGCGGCAGCGGCTCAGGCCACCGGGTCGGGGATGCCCGTCACGACCACCGTGACCCGGCAGTCCGCCAAGTCGCCCGCCCGGACCAGCCCGTGGACGGCCTGCAGCGTCTTCGCCACGTACCGGCGCTCGATCGGCACTCCGTGCGCCGCCTCGAACCGTGCGGCGAATCGTTCCAGCTCGGCGGGCACCCGGCCGTAGCCGCCGCCGTGCCAGTCGTGGGTCAGCTCCCAGTTGTCGAACTCCCTTCCGCAGGCAGATCGGTGGAGTGCCGTCACCTCGCGCTCCAGGTAGCCCTCGCCGCGCAGGACCGCCACCCCGAGCGCCCGGGCGCCGGGCGGCAGCCCGGCCGCGATCCCGGCGAGCGTGCCGCCGGTGCCGACGGGGCAGCACACCACGTCCCGTTCGCCCGCCCCGCCCGGGAGTTGGGCCGCCAGCTCCGCGCTGACCACCGCCGCCCCGTGCACCGCGAGCGCGTTCGACCCGCCCTCCGGCAGGACGCAGTAGCCGGGCCGCCGCTCCCGCCGACCGTCCGCGACCTCCCGGTAGGTGGAGCGCTCGACGAACTCCAGCACCATCCCGTCCCGCTCGGCCCGGGCCAGCGACCAGTTCCGCGGCGCGTCCGCCAGCTCCGCGCCGCGGATCACTCCGGTGCTCGCCAGCCCGAGCGCCTTCGCCGCGGCCGCCACCGCCCGGACGTGCGTCGAGTACGCCCCGCCGTACGTCAGCAGGCCCCGGTACCCGGCCGCGACCGCGTGCTCCAGGTTCGGCGCCAGCTTGCGCCACTTGTTGCCCGGCACGGTCGGGTGCGCCAGGTCGTCGCGCTTCAGCCGGAGTTCGACCCCCGCCGCGGCGAGCTCCGGATCGTCGATCACCAGCAGGGGGGTGGGCAGTGCGGCGGGCAGGAGCATCCGCCCACCCTAGGGCCTGGCTTCGAACCCCCCGCGCGGCGAGCAGGCTGCGGGGCTCGGTGTCGTCAGAGCACGGCTATCCCCAGGGGGCGGTGGCCGGCCGCCAGGCGGTGGGTGGCGCCGCTGTCGAGGTCGACCAGGGTGATGCCGTCCCAGGAGCCGTCGCGGGTGAAGCCGCCAGTGACGTAGGCCGTCCGGCCGTCGGCCGATATCGCCACGTCCTCGTGCGGGGTGCCGAGCGGGTGGACCCGTTCGCTGCCGTCGGGTTGGCGGACCGTCAGGCTCGGGCCCCGGTCGTCCCCGGTGATCGGGCCGGAGCCGACCACCAGCAGGCGGCCGTCGGGGGTGAGGGTGGTGCCGTGCTGGTGGGTGTTGGCCGTCATCGGTTCGACGGAGACCTGCCCGGTGCGCGGGTCGACCACCGCGAGCCGCTCGCCCTCGAAGGGCAGCAGCAGTCTGCCGTCGCCCGGCCGGACCGCCGCGTAGTGCGGTTTAAGCCAGGAGCCGAGCCCGCCCTCGGTGCCGTACGGGGCGACCTCGATCCGGCGGGTGGCCAGGGTGTCGGCGGCCACCACCGTCACGTCGAAGGAGTCGTGGCCGGTCGCGTAGACCTCCCGTCCGTCCGGGGAGACGTCGACGTCGAACGGCCGCCGCCCGACCGGGGCCGCCCCGGTGACCTGGCCGGAGGCGGTGTCGACCACCTCCAGCGCCCCGTTCTTCCCCGGCACGTTGACGCCGACGTACAGCCGTCCGCCGTCCGGGGAGAGCGCCAGGCCCATGCCGCCGCCGCGGTACTCGCCCGTCCCGGCGGGGCCGGTGGCCGTCCGGAGCGGGATCAGCCGGGTCAGTGTGCGCGCACGGGTGTCGACCTCGGCGACGCCCTCGGCGGTGCTGACCCAGGACCGGCCGTCGGCCCCGGCCACCACCGCGTACGGCGCCGTGCCGACCCGGACCGAGCCGGTCGCGCCGCGCTGCGGGTCGACGAAGGTGACGGTGTCGGCCCCGAAGTCGGCGACCAGGAGCGTCCCGGCCGCGGTCGGGGAGGCCGCCGGGCCGGTGGCCGGCGACGGGGTCGGCGCGGGGGTCGGCGGCGCGACCGCGACCGACCGGGCCCGGCCACCGCCCCCGGTGCCGCCGTCCGCAGGACCGGCGCAGGCGGCGAGCAGGACGGCGAGCACCGGAGCGGCGACCGCCAACAGCACCGGCAGGGGACGTCGGTGACGGTTCGTCATCGGGAACCTCCGCCTTCGGGAACAGGGGCAGGGGCAGGAGCGGGTTCGGGTGCGGGTGCGGGTTCGGGTGCGGATTCGGGTGCGGGCCGCAGCAGTTCGGCGAGGGCGTCGAAGCCGCGGCGCTCGGCGTGCCGCAGGGGCGTCACCCCGTCGGCGTCGGGGAGGTCGGGCGTCGCGCCGGCGGCGAGCAGCAGGCGGACCACCTCGGTGTGCGCGCGGCCGCCGTCGCCGAGGATCACGGCCTCCAGCAGGGCCGTCCAGCCCAGCCGGTTGACGTGGTCGACGTCGATGTCGGTCTCCGCCAGGACGGCGCGCACGTAGGCGACGTGGCCGCGTTCGGCGGCGGGTATCAGGCTGACCCCGCCGAAGCGGTTGGTCAGCCCGACGTCCGGCCGGGAGGGCAGCAGGGCGCGCAGCATCGGGACGCTGCCGGTGACGCCGGTGGCCAGCCAGGCGCTGTCCTGCCGGTCGTCCTGGGCGTCCGGATCGGCGCCGGCGGCGACCAGGAGTTCGGCGACGGGCACCGCGTCCGCGAGGACGGCGAGCAGCAGCGGTGTCCGCCCCTGCTGGTCCCGGGCCTCCGGCCGGGCGCCGTCCGCCAGGGCGGCCCTTGCGGCGGCGAGGTCGCCGCCGTGCGCGGCCGCGAGCAGGCGCTGGTCGTTCTCGGTCATCACGGTCCTCCTCCTGAGGGACGGCAGGGACGGCAGGTACAGCACGGAATGCCTCAACGGATGCGGGGCTGCGGTGGGGGCCGGACGGGGACCACCGGGCGGGATTGTCGGGCGGGGATGTCGGGTCTATGGGCGGGATGCCGGACGGGGGCCGGGCGGGAAGCCGACGGATCGGCGCCGCACTCCCATATTTGCCCCGCCCCCGGCATCGATTCGTCGTCGAACCGGCCACATCCGGCGAGCGTTCCGGTGGACACCGCCATCGTCCGATCGGTGGATGCGCAACCCGCAACCGCCACATTTCCGCAGCTCAGCAGGCATTCCACCAGCACCGCCCAGCTGGCGCCCGGCACCCGTCCGACCAGCACCCGACCGCCGCGCGACCACCGCCGGGCCACGGCCCGACCGCCGTGCGAGCCCCGGTCCGGCGAGGCGGTGGACGGGCCGGTGACGGCGGAGCGAAGGGCCCGGAAACGGCGGGGCGCGGGGAAGTCGGATCACCATCTGATCTCGGCCCTTCCCACCCCGCCTTTCACTGTGCCATTTTACATGTCACACATCAGATGGCCGGTGCCCCCGCAGCCCGACCACAACCGCTCGGAGCCCCCACCGTGCGTCACATCAAGACAGCCACGGCCCAGTTGGGCCGCCTGCTCGCCCTGGCGTTCGCGCTCGTCCTCACCATCGGACTGTTCGCCCCCCAGGGCAGCGCCCACGCCGCCACCGCCGCCCCCGCCGCGCCCAGCAAGGACACCGCCGCCCAGGACGCCGGCGCCCCGTCCACCCACCCCGTCCCGAAGTCGCCGGACGAGCCGAAGGACGGCCGCCGCACCCCGGGCGAGACCGTGACCGGCACCCGGACCGCGCCGCAGCAGGGCACTGCCACCGCCCCCAGGACGAGCAAGAAGTTCGGTTCGCTCGCCGCCGACGCGAACGGCTGCGACACCGCCGTCTTCGGCTCCCGCAGCGGCAGCGCGCTGGTCCAGGCGGTCACCTCCGCCTCCCTCGACTGCGTGGGCAAGCTCTACAACATCACCGGCGCCGACGCGAAGAACACCTTCCGCGAGCCGCAGATGGTCGCCGTGGCCGACGCCCTGCGCACCGCCGCCACCGGCTACGACGGCACCAACTCGGCGTCCGCCGCCCAACTGGTGACCTTCCTGCGGGCCGGCTACTACGTCCAGTGGAACCAGCCGGACACCGTCGGCGCGTACGGCACCGCCCTGCAGACCTCGATCCGCGGCGCGCTGGACGCGTTCTACGCCGCCCCGCACGCCAAGGACGTCACCGAGGCGAACGGCCAGATCCTCTCCGAGGCCGTCATCCTGATCGACTCCGCCCAGGAGAACGCCCGCTACACCGGCGTGGTCAAGGACCTGCTGGACCGCTACACCGGCTCCTGGTCCGGCGGCATGTGGAACGCCGTCTCCAACACCAAGCTGGTGCTGGAGAACGGCCTCGGCACCGACTCCTTCAACGCCGCGCTGGCCGCCGACCCGTCCGTGGCGGCCTCGATCTCCTCGTTCGTCAAGCGCAACGGCTGGATGATCAACGGCGGCGACCTGGCCACCAACCTGGGCATCGACCTCGGCTCCTTCCTGGAGCAGCCGGTCCTGCAGGCCCAGGCCCGCCCGCTGGTCAAGGACCTGGTCAACGCCTACCCGCTGGTCGGCGCCACCGGCCCGCTGACCATGAACCTCGCCTGGTTCACCGAGAAGAAGGACGCCGGGCACTGCTCCTACTACGGGCTGTGCGACCTGCCGACCCGGCTCGCCCCGCTGGTCCTGACCGTCGACCGGGTCTGCAGCCCGACCCTGCGCATCCGCGCCCAGGCCCTGTCCGCGACCGAGCTGGACAGCACCTGCGCCAGCCTGGCCAACGAGGACGCCCTGTTCCACCGGGTGGTCAAGGACAACGGCCCCGTCCCGGGCGACGTCAACACCCAGCTCGAGGTCGTCGTCTACGACTCCTCCTACGACTACCGCCTGTACGCCTGGTCGATGTACGACATCGAGGTCGACAACGGCGGCATGTACCTGGAGGGCAAGCCGAACGAGGCCGGCAACCAGGCCCGCTTCATCGCCCACGAGGCGGAGTGGCTGCGCCCGTCCTTCCAGATCTGGAACCTCAACCACGAGTACGCGCACTACCTCGACGGCCGGTTCGACTTCTACGGCGACTTCGACGCCGGACAGACCTTCCCGAACATCTGGTGGATCGAGGGCTTCGCCGAGTACATGTCCTACACCTACCGGGACGTGCGCTACGACGACGCGATCGCGCAGGCCGCCAAGGGCACCTACAAGCTCAGCACCCTGTTCGACACCACCTACGACAACACCGACCAGACCCGGACCTACAACTGGGGCTACCTGGCCGTCCGCTACATGCTCCAGTCGCACCCGCAGGACGTCGCCGCCTACCTGACGAAGACCCGCTCCGGCGACTTCGCGGGCGCCCGCGCCGCCATCACCTCGATCGGCACCTCCTACGACACCGACTTCGCCCGCTACCTGACCGCCTGCGGCGCCGGCGACTGCGGCACCCTGGCACCCGCCGTCCCGCTCTGCGCCAACCAGGACGCCCGCTGGTACGACCGGGACTGCCGCCGCGACAACGTCGCCGCCACCACCGGCAACTACAGCTACGGCTTCCTCAACCTGCCGGCCGGCGTGAAGCAGCTGACCATCACCACCTCCGGCGGCACCGGCAACGCCGACCTGTACTGGAACCCGGCCAACTGGGCCACCACCGGCTCCTACGCCGCCAAGTCCGTCAACAACGGCAACGGCGAGACCCTGACCATCACCGACCCGCCCGCGGGCTGGGTGTACTTCAGCCTCTACGCCCAGCAGGGCTTCTCCGGGGTCACCGTCACCACCCAGTACTGACCGACCGTCAACTCCCGCACCGGCCGGGGCCCGCACGTCCGAGGACGCGCGGGCCCCGGCCGCTGTGCCGAACAGGTCCGTTCCCGTCCACGGGCGGGTGAATCGGGGCGCGGCGGGAGGCCGGACGGCGGCCCGGTGCTCTACAGTTTGCGTGGCGCCCCGAGCGGTTCACCGGCTGAGCGGTTCCCCGCGGTGTCCTCGCGCGACGCCCCGGGCTTCGTGCCGGAACAGGGGTCGCGGGTGTGCTGACGTCCCGTCAGCGGCCGAGGTAGGGCGGGTGGGACTCGAACCCACGACCAAGGGATTATGAGTCCCCTGCTCTAACCGGCTGAGCTACCGCCCCCCGACTCGACCTGCCGGGCCGGCGGGCCGGTCCCTGGCAGCAGCAGACGGCCCCTCAGGGCCGCCCCCGGCAGCATAGCCGGTCGATCACCGGTGGTGCGCGCCGGGGGCGCATCCGGGTACGCACGGCCCCGCTCCCGTCGGCGTGTTGGCGACCGGCCCGGCGGCGCGCCCCCGCAGGGCCCGGCCCCCGCAGACGGTTGCCCGGCCGCGCCGGGGCCTGGTAGATCTTGCTGCGACCGCCGCCCGGCCCCGGGCGGACCGGACCGATCCGGCGGAAGCGAGCGACCGTGCCCCGCAGCACCCCAGGCCCCGGCCCGCGCCCGCTCCGCACGGCCGGCGCGACGGCCCTGCTGCTGGCCGCCGCCACGGGCTGCGGCTCCACCGCGCCCGCCCCGACCGACCGGCCCACCGTGACGTCGAGCCCCGCCGCGCCCGACCGGGCCGCCGACCGGGTCGGCCAACTGTTCCTCGACGGCCTCGACGGCGCCCGGTTCTGCACCGCCTCCGTGGTGCACGGCGGCAGCGGCAGCCTGCTGATCACCGCCGCCCACTGCGTCGCCCCGCGGGGCGTCCCCGTGAGCGGCCTGGTGTTCGCCCCCGGCTACCGCGACGGCCGCGCCCCGTACGGGAGTTGGCCCGTCACCGGGGTGAAGGTCGACCCGCACTGGGGCACCGGCGAGGACGACGAGCGCTACGACGTCGCCTTCCTGACCGTCGACCGGCTCGACGGGCGGCGGATCGAGGACGTGCTGGGCGCCGAGCGGTTCAGCACCGACGGCGGCGACGCCGAGGTCACCGTCACCGGCTACCCCAACGCCGGCACCGCGCCGGTCACCTGCCGGACCCGGGCCGTCACGGCCGGGGAGAACGGGCGGCGCTTCGACTGCGCCGGGTTCCCCGACGGCACCAGCGGCAGCCCCTGGGTCACCGGCGACGGCCGGGTGGTCGGCGTCATAGGGGGCTACCAGGAGGGCGGCGACACCGCCGACACCTCGTACAGCCCGGTCTTCGACGAGCGGACCGCCGAGCTCTACCGGCAGGCCGACGGCGGCTGAGCGGCTGAGCGGCCGGGCCGCAGGACCACCGGGCCGCGCGCCCGGCGGGAACCCCCGGGGAAAACACGAGGGCCCCTCGGTCTCGCCGAAGGGCCCTCGCTCTGTACCGATCACCGAGACTTCCGGTGAAGCTCCCCCAATTGGACTCGAACCAATAACCTGCCGATTAACAGTCGGCTGCTCTGCCAATTGAGCTATGGGGGATCGCGCTCCTCCAATTGGACTCGAACCAATAACCTGCCGATTAACAGTCGGCTGCTCTGCCAATTGAGCTATGGAGGATCGTGCTTCCGCCTCGCCCACCCCGGTCTCCGGATCGCTCCGGGGCCCACGGTGCTCGCTGCGGGACATACATTAGCGCACTCAGGGGGGTGTTCCGCCAATCGCTTTCCCCGCCGCCCTCCCCCACCGCGGCCCCGCCGCGGTCGCGGGCCGGTACGGCGCGCCCCGCGCGCGTCCCCCGGTGCGGACGGGGATGCTGGTGCACGGCGGCTCCGGCTGGCCCGGACCCGCCACCGGCCGGGCGGTTCACGGACCGGCCGGGCGGGTAGACGCGGCACACAATCGCGCGGTGACGAAGGGTGGAACCAGGGCATGTGGAAGGTGTCGTTGATCGTGGGCCTCGGGATCGGGTACGTCCTCGGTACCCGGGCCGGGCGCGAACGCTACGAGCAGTTGGCCGGCGCGGCCCGGCAGGTGCGGGAGAACCCGCGGGTGCAGGACGCGGCCGAGAAGGCCAGGCAGCAGGCGGGCGCGGTGGCCGGCAAGGCCGCCGGGGCGGTCGCCGACAAGGTCGGCGAGAAGCTGCCGAACGCGCTGACCGAGCGCGTCCCGTACTTCGCCCGGCAGCACGGCGAGGACGACGGCTGGGGCACCGTCCGCCCCTGAGACCGCCCCCGCACCGCCCGGCGTCCCCCCACCGCCGGGCGTCCCCGGGCCGGGCGTTCCCGGGCCGGGGCGGACGGTGGTCGGACGGGGTGGTTCCGGTACCGACTGGGCAACACTTGCGGCAGTCGGCCCCGCCCCGGCCGCCGACTGCGGCATGATCTCGGCATGGCCATCGTCGCGGGCATCGACAGCTCCACCACTCGCACCCGGATCGTCGCGTGCGACGCCGACACCGGCGCCGTGCTCCGACAGGGCCGGGCCCCGCACCCGCTCCCCGAGGGCGAGGACGCCCGGAGCACGGAGGTGGACCCGCAGAGCTGGCTGCACTCGCTCGGCGACGCCGCCGCCGGGGGCCTGCTGGAGGGCGTCCGGGCGATCGGCGTCTCCGCCCAGCAGCACGGACTGATCGGCCTGGACGCCGGCGGCGTGCTGGTGCGGCCCGCGCTGCTGTGGAACGACCCCCGCTCGGCGGGCGCGGCGGCCGCGCTGCTGGACGCGCTGGGCGGGCCGCAGCCCTGGGCCGAGGCGATCGGCGCGGTGCCGGGCCCCACGTACACGATCGCGAAGCTGCGCTGGCTGGCCGAGTTCGAGCCGGTGTCGGCGCAGCGGATCGCCGAGGTGCTGCTGCCGCACGACTGGCTGGTGTCGCAGCTGCTGGGCGGGCCGAAGCGGCGGACCACGGACCGCGGCGACGCCTCCGGCACCGGCTACTGGTCGCCGGTCACCGGCGAGTACCGGCAGGACCTGGTCAAGCTGGCGCTCGGCCACGAGCTGAAGGTCCCGGACGTGCTGGGCCCCGCCGAGCCCGCCGGGCACACCCCCGAGGGGCTGCTGATCTCGGCCGGCACCGGCGAGAACATGGCCGCCTCGCTGGGCCTGGGCCTGGAGATCGGCGACGCGGTGGTCTCGCTCGGCGGCAACGGCACGATCTTCGCGGTGCACGACCGGGCGGTGGTCGACCCGTCCGGGCTGGTCTCCTCGTTCGCGGACGCCACCGGCCAGCACCTGCCGATGGTGGCGACGCTGAACGCCGCGCAGGTGCTGCGCTCCACCGCCGCGATGCTGGGCACCGACCTGGCGGGCCTGTCGGAGCTGGCGCTGCAGTCCTCGCCGGGCGCGTACGGGATGGTCTTCCTGCCGTACCTGGACGGCGAGCGGACGCCGAAGCTGCCGCAGGCCGCGGGCACCCTGACCGGGCTGCGGGCCGAGTCGATGGCACCGCAGCACGTGGCGCGGGCGGCCGTCGAGGGCATGCTGTGCAACCTGGCCGAGGCGGTGGACGTGCTGCGCGGGCACGGGGTCGCGGTGGACCGGGTGGTCCTGCTGGGCGCGGCCGGGCGGCTGCCCGCCGTGCAGCAGATCGCGCCGCAGGTGTTCGCGCGGCCCGTGGTGGTGCCGCCGCCGGGCGACCACGCGGCGCGCGGCGCGGCCCGGCAGGCCGCCTGGGCGCTGGCCGGGACGGCCGGGCCGCCGCGCTGGGAGCTGCCGGACCTGACGCTGCTCGCCCCCGACCAGGAGCACGACCTGGCGGTCGGCACGGCGGTGCGCCAGCAGTTCGCGGCGATGCGCGAGCAGCACCACCCGGAGACCGCCGCCTCCTGACGGCCCGTCGGGCACCGGCCGGAACCGGTCCCTGAAAGTGCGTCAGGCCGGGCCCGGTGGCACCGTGGGAGCTCCACGAGTGGAGGGACGGTTCGCCATGGCGTTGCACAGGGGACAGGGTTCGGAGGAGCGCCGGCTGCCGTTCAGCCCGCTGCACGTGCTGACCGACCCGATCGGGGCGATGCAGCTCGCGCCGCCGCTGCACCGGCTCCCCCAAGTGCCGGTCCCGCCGCCGGTGGCGTACCAGCTGATCCACGACGAGCTGATGCTCGACGGGAACGCCAAGCTCAACCTGGCGACCTTCGTCACCACGCAGATGGACGAGCACGCGGACCGGCTGATGTCCGAGTGCCGCGACAAGAACATGATCGACAAGGACGAGTACCCGCAGACCGCCGAGCTGGAGCGGCGCTGCGTGGCGATCCTGGCCGACCTGTGGCACGCCCCCGACCCGGCCGCCGCGGTGGGCTGCTCGACCACCGGCTCCAGCGAGGCGTGCATGCTCGCCGGGATGGCGCTGAAGCGGCGCTGGATGCGGCGCAACGCCGACCGGTACGCGGCCGGGGCCCGGCCGAACCTGGTGATGGGCGTCAACGTGCAGGTCTGCTGGGAGAAGTTCTGCAACTTCTGGGAGGTCGAGGCGCGGCTGGTGCCGATGGCGGGCGACCGCTTCCACCTGAGCGCCGAGGAGGCGGTGGCGCACTGCGACGAGAACACCATCGGCGTGGTCGGCATCCTCGGCTCCACCTTCGACGGCTCGTACGAGCCGATCGCCGGGATCTGCGCCGCGCTGGACGACCTGCAGGCGCGCACCGGCCTGGACGTGCCCGTGCACGTGGACGGGGCGTCCGGCGGGATGGTCGCGCCGTTCCTGGACCCGGAGCTGGTCTGGGACTTCCGGCTGCCCCGGGTGGCGTCGATCAACACCAGCGGGCACAAGTACGGACTGGTCTACCCGGGCGTGGGCTGGGCGCTGTGGCGGGACGCCGAGGCGCTGCCCGAGGAGCTGGTGTTCAAGGTCAACTACCTGGGCGGCGAGATGCCGACCTTCGCGCTGAACTTCTCCCGGCCGGGCGCCGAGGTGGTCGCCCAGTACTACTCCTTCCTGCGGCTCGGGCACGCCGGCTACCGGGCCGTCCAGCAGGCCTGCCGGGACGTCTCGACGTACCTGGCCGCGGAGTTGGAGAAGCTCGGCCGGTTCCGGCTGATCACCCGCGGCGACCAGCTGCCGGTGTTCGCCGTCACCACCGTCGAGGACTGCCCGTTCGACGTGTTCGACGTGTCGCGGCGGCTGCGCGAGCGCGGCTGGCAGGTGCCCGCGTACACCTTCCCGGAGGGGCGGACCGACCTGGCGGTGCTCCGGGTGGTGTGCCGCAACGGGTTCACCCGGGACCTCGCGGACCTGCTGCTGGCCGACCTGCGGCGGCTGCTGCCCGAGCTGGAGCGCCAACCCGCGCCGCTCAGCGAGCTGGGCATGCCGCAGCGCAGCGGGTTCCACCACTGAGCGGACGGCGGAGCTAGTCGAGGTAGCCGCGGAGCTGGTCGGCGAAGGCGTGGTCGCGGAGCTTGCCGAGGGTCTTGGCCTCGATCTGGCGGATCCGCTCCCGCGTCACCCCGAACAGGTGGCCGATCTCCTCCAGGGTGCGCGGGCGGCCGTCGTCGAGGCCGTAGCGGAGCTGGACCACCTGGCGCTCGCGCTCGCCGAGGGTGGCCAGCACCGCGTCCAGGTGCTCGCGCAGCAGCAGGAAGGCGGCGCTCTCCGGCGGGGAGGCGGCGTCGGCGTCCTCGATCAGGTCGCCCAGCGCGACGTCGTCCTCCTCGCCGACCGGGGTGTGCAGCGAGACCGGCTCCTGGGCGAGCCGGCGGATCTCCCGGACCCGCTCCGGCGTCAGCTCCAGCACCGCGGCGACCTCGGCGGCGGTCGGTTCGAGGCCGCGCTCCTGCAGCAGGGCGCGCTGCACCCGCAGCACCCGGTTGATCAGCTCGACCACGTGCACCGGCACCCGGATGGTGCGGGCCTGGTCGGCCAGCGCGCGGCTCATCGCCTGGCGTATCCACCAGGTCGCGTAGGTGGAGAACTTGTAGCCGCGCGCGTAGTCGAACTTCTCCACCGCCCGGATCAGGCCGAGGTTGCCCTCCTGCACCAGGTCGAGCAGGGTCAGGCCGCGGCCGACGTAGCGCTTGGCGACCGAGACCACCAGCCGCAGGTTCGCCTCGATCAGGCGGCGCTTGGCGATCCGGCCGAGGACGACCAGCCGGTCCAGGTCGTCGGCGAGGCGCTGGTCGCCGCCCTGGGCGCGGTCCAGGGCCTCCTCGGCGAACAGGCCGGCCTCGATGGCGCGGGCCAGCTCGACCTCCTCGACGGCGGTCAGCAGCCGGACCCGGCCGATCTCCCGCAGGTACTGGCGCAGCAGGTCGGCGGCCGGGCCGGTGCCCTCGTCCAGGGCCGGCTCCGGGGCCTCCGCGGCCAGTTCCTCCGGAGTGGGCCCGGCCTCGGCGGCGGGCTCGACCGGGTCGACCGGGTCGGCGGACGCGGCGGGACCGGCGGGCTCGGCGGGCTCGACCGCTTCGGCGGCTCCGGCGGCTCCGGCGGCTCCGGTGGGCGCAGTGGGTGCGGCGAGGCCGAGCGGGCCGCGGCGGGGTGGGAGCGCGGCGTCCCGGACGGGGGCGGCCTGCGGGGGCCGGGCGGCGGTCTGGTGCTGGCGGGCGACGGAAAGCTCCACGGGCATCCCTCCGGGGGCCGGGCGCGGCCTGGGGGTGCCGCGCCACACCGGAGGGGATACCCAGCCCGGCGGGCCCGGGCACCTGCGGACGGGCAGGAGGTGCGCGAACGGCATCCGCCACGGCGGCAAGTGCCAGGGTCGGCGGGACGCCTGACGACGGGTCAGAGCGCAGCGGAGCCCTTGGAGCGCAACTGCTGGCCGTACTGCTGCAGGGCCCACAGCTCGCTCTGCACCGGGTGCAGCTCCTCGGCGGTGGCGCGGTCGCCGAGCCGGCGCAGGTGGGCGCGGACCTCGGCGACCCGGCGGTCGACGGCCTGCAGGCGCAGCTTGACCAGGAACTCCCCCGCGTACACCTCGTCGGCCTTGCGGCGGGAGCGGATCGGCTCCACGGTCAGCTCGGTGACCAGGCCGCGCACCTGGTCGTCCGGGCTGGCCTCGCGGACGGCGGCGGTGAAGTCGGGCAGGGTCGCGCCGTAGGCGGTGCCGCCGACCTGGCCGACGGCGCGGCGGACGGCGCGGTACGGCGGGGTGGGGAACTCGTCCTCGCCGTACTGGTCGAAGGCCGGGCTGACCAGGTCCGGGTGCTGGAGGGCGAGTTTGAGCAGTTCGCGCTCGACGAACTGGGCCGGGTCGCGCGGGTCGAGCCGGAACGCCGGGCGCTCGGGGCGGGCGGGCTGCTGGGCGGCGGCGTCCGGGCGGCGGAGCATGCGCTGCTGGCCGTTCTGCTGGTTCTCGCGCTGCCAGCGGGCGAGCTGGGCGATCCGGCGGACCACGAACTGCTCGTCCAGGATGCCGACCATGCCGGCCAGTTGGACGGCGTACTCGTGCTGGATCGAGCGGTCCTTGATCTTGACGATGATCCCGGCGGCCTCCTCCAGGGCGGCGGCGCGGCCCTCGGCGGTGTCCACCCGGTGCCGGTCGACCGCCGAGCGGAGGGCGAACTCGAACAGCGGGACGGGGTTCTCGACCAGGGTGCGGACGGCCTCGTCGCCCTGGGCCAGCCGCAGTTCGCACGGGTCCATGCCGCCCGGGGTGATGGCGATGGAGGTGCGGGCGGCGAACTTCTGGTCGTCCTCGAAGGCGCGCAGAGCGGCCTTCTGGCCGGCGGCGTCGCCGTCGAAGGTGAAGACCGTCTCGCCGCGGTACCCCGCGGTGGAGGTGGTGTCCATCAGCAGTCGGCGGATGATCTTGATGTGGTCCTCGCCGAAGGCGGTACCGCAGGTGGCCACCGCCGTGGTGACGCCCGCCAGGTGACAGGCCATCACGTCGGTGTAGCCCTCGACCACCACCGCCCGGCCCGACTTGGCGATCTCCTTGCGGGCCAGGTCGATGCCGTACAGCACGTTCGACTTCTTGTAGAGCGGCGTCTCGGGGGTGTTCAGGTACTTCGGGCCGTTGTCGTCCTCGCGCAGGCGGCGGGCGCCGAAGCCCACCACGTCGCCCGAGCTGTCCCGGATCGGCCAGACCAGGCGGCCCCGGAAGCGGTCGATCAGGCCGCCGCGCTGGCCCTGCGAGGCCAGGCCGCCGACCGAGATCTCCTTGTCGGTGAAGCCGCGGCCGCGCAGGAAGCGCACCAGGTGCTCCCAGCCGGCCGGGGCGTAGCCCACCCCGAAGTGCTTGGCGGCGGCCTCGTCGAAGCCCCGCTCGGCCAGGAAGCGGCGGCCGATCTCGGCCTCCGGCGTGGCCAGCTGCTCCTGGAACCAGGCGGCGGCGACCTTGTGCGCCTCGACCAGCCTGGTCCGCTCGCCCTGCTGGTGGCGCGGGCTGTAGCCGCCCTCCTCGTAGCGCAGGGTGATGCCCGCCTGGGCGGCCATCCGCTCGACCGCCTCCGCGAACGAGCAGTGCTCGATCTTCATCAGGAAGGTGATCGTGTCGCCGGACTCGCCGCAGCCGAAGCAGTGGAAGACGCCCTTGCCCGGGTGCACGTAGAAGGACGCGGACTTCTCGTCGTGGAACGGGCAGACGCCCTTCAGCTGCGCGCCGCCGCCGGCCGCCAACTGCACGTAGTCGCCGACCACGGCGTCGATCGGCAGGGCGGCACGCACCGCCTGCACATCCTCGTCCCTGATCCGACCGGCCACCGGTGAAGTCTACGGGAGCGGGCCCGACAACCCGGCCGGGCGGCCCGGGCCCGGGGCTCAGCCCTTCCGCTCGACCAGGCGGGCGTGCAGGGCGAGCGCGGAGGCGTCGGTGAGGGTGGCGATCCGGTCGATCACGGTGCGCAGCGCGGCCCGGTCGTCCTCGGCCTCGGCGTACTGGGCGGTGAACACCTCGTCCAGCCCGGCCGGGGCGCCGCGCAGCAGGGCGTCGGCCAGCTCGGCGATCACGATCCGCTGGCGGGAGCGGAGTTGGGCCTGCTCGTCGCGCTGCATCACGTACCGGACGGCGACCGCCTTGAGCACCGCGCACTCCAGCCGGACGCCGTGCGGCACCACCAGCTCGGCGGCGTAGCGCGTCAGCGGGCCCGGGCCGTAGCGGGCCCGGGTGGCCTGCTCGGCGGCCAGGCAGAAGCGGCCGATCAGCTGGCTGGTGAGGTCCTTCAGGCCGGCCCGGGCGCGGGCCGTGCCGTCGTAGCCGGTGGGCCACCACTCCTCGGCCTGCAGCCGGTCCAGCGCGGCGGCGAACTCCTCCGGCTCGGCGCCGGGGGCGAACCGCTCGGCGGTCTTGAACAGTTCGGCGCGCTCCTGCGGGGAGCGCAGCGCCGCCGGGTCGATGTGGCGGGCCTGCAGGCCGTCCTCCACGTCGTGGGTGGAGTAGGCCACGTCGTCCGACCAGTCCATCACCGTGGCCTCGAAGCACTTGCGGCCGTCCGGCGCGCCCGCGCGCATCCAGCGGAACACCGGCAGGTCGTCCCCGTACACGCCGTACTTGGTGGAGCCCGGGTCGGTGGGGTGGCCGCCGCGCGCCCACGGGTACTTGGTGGCGGCGTCCAGCGCGGCGCGGGTCAGGTTCAGGCCGACGCTGCGGCCGGGCCACGGCGAGAGCCGGACCTCCGGCTCGTCCGGCGGGGCGAAGCGCTTGGGCTCCAGCCTGGTCAGGATGCGCAGCGACTGCGCGTTGCCCTCGAAGCCGCCGCAGCCCTCGGCGGCCTGGTCGAGCGCCTCCTCGCCGGTGTGGCCGAACGGCGGGTGGCCGATGTCGTGCGCCAGGCAGGCCGTCTCCACCAGATCCGGGTCGCAGCCGAGGGCGGCGCCCAGCTCCCGGCCGACCTGCGCGCACTCCAGCGAGTGCGTCAGCCGGGTGCGCGGGAAGTCGCTGCTCATCGGGGCGACCACCTGCGTCGTCCCCGCCAGGCGGCGCAGCGCGGCCGAGTGCAGCACCCGGGCCCGGTCGCGTTGGAAGGCGGTGCGGCCGGGCCGCTTGTCGGGCTCGGGCACCCAGCGCGCCTCGGACTGCGGATCGTACGGAGCGGTGTTCTTCATATGCCGATCACCGTACGCCCGTTGACGGACATTCGGCCGTGCGCCGCGCGAACCGGCGGTGGCGGGCGGGCGGCGGCGGCCCGTCGGAACGGGTTCCTCCGAATGTTACAGAGGATTCTCTGCAGAGAAGACTATGCAGAGGACTCTCTGCATCCTAGGGTGGAGCCATGAACGAGCACCGCCCCGAAGACCGCCGCCCCGCCGCACCCGCCGCACCCGCCGCACCCGCCGATTCCGCCGACTCCGTGGGCGACCCCGTGGGTGCCGCCGCCGCGGGGGACGCCCCGCGCCGCCGGCTCGACGCCGGTTCGCTGCGCGGGCTCGCCCACCCGCTGCGGATGCGGCTGCTGGACGAGCTGCGGACCAACGGCCCCGCCACCTCGGCACGGCTCGCCGACCGCACCGGCGAGTCCACCGGCACCGTCAGCTGGCACCTGCGGCACCTCGCCGACCACGGCTTCATCGAGGAGGAGACCGGCCGCGGCACCCGGCGGGAGCGCTGGTGGCGGGCCGTGCGCGGCGCCATCGTGCTGTCCGCCGCCGACTTCGACCGGGACCCCGGCGTCCGGGCCGCGCTCTCCGTCTACCAGGCCGAGAACCTGCGCCGGCAGTACCAGCGGGTCGCCGACGCGCTGGCCGCCGACTGGGACGAGGACTGGCGCAACACCGGCTCCGTCACCGACTGGAACAACCTGCGGCTGACGCCCGATCAGCTCCGCGCCCTCGACCTGGAACTGCAGGCCGTGGTCGCCCGCCACACCCCCGACCCGGACGCCGCCCCCGACCCGGCGGCCCGCCCGGTCGTCGTCCAGATCCAGGTACTGCCCCGAAAGGACCCCGAACGGCCATGACCACTCCGGCTTCCGCCCCCGCCGCCGCGCCCACCGCCGCCACCACCGGGCACGGTGGGACCGCCGCCGAGGGGCTCCCGACCGCGCCGGGCACGGGACGGCCGCGCGGGCTGCTGCGCCGCCACCGGGACTTCCGGCACCTGTGGATCGGCGAGACCGCCAACAAGTACGGCTCCGCCGTGACCGGCCTGGCGCTGCCGCTGATCGCGGTCACCTCGCTGGACGCCGACACCTTCCAGGTCGGCCTGCTCGGCGCCGCCGGCTGGCTGCCCTGGCTGCTGATCGGCCTGCCCGCCGGCGTCTGGGTGGACCGGCTGCGCTGCCGCCCGGTCATGCTCACCGCGACGGCGGTCTCCCTGGTGCTGTACGCCACCGTCCCGCTGGCCGCGCTCGCCGGGACGCTCACCCTCTGGCACCTGCTGGTCGTCGCCCTGCTCGCCGGGGCCGCCGGGGTGTTCTTCCAGACCGCCTACACCGCCTTCCTGCCCCAGCTGCTCGACCCCGCCGACCAGGCCGAGGGCAACGCCAAGCTGCACGGCAGCGCCTCCGCCGCGGGCATCGCCGGACTCGGCACCGGCGGCCTGATCGCCCAGCTGGCCGGACCGGTCAACGGGCTGCTCGCCAACACCGCGACCTTCCTGCTCTCGCTCGGCTGCACCGCCCGGATCGGGCACCGCGAGCCCGGCCGCGGCGAACGCCCGCGCCGCGCCCTGCGCCAGGAGATCGGCGAGGGCCTGCGCCTGCTCGGCTCGGACGTCTGGTTCCGCACCTTCACCCTGTTCGGCGCCGCCTCCAACCTGGTCCTGACGGGCTACCAGTCGCTGCTGGTGGTCTTCCTGATCCGCGAGGTCGGCGTCGACAAGGGCACCGTGGGCCTGCTGCTCGCCCTGGCCTCCACCGGCGGCATCGTCGGCGCCGCCGTCGCCCGCCGGGTCGCCGCCCGGCTCGGCACCTCGCGCGGCATGCTGGTGCTGGAGCTCGCGCTGCCCGCGCTGGCCGTCCTGATCCCGCTCACCGGCCCCGGCGCCGGCCTCGGCTGGTACCTGCTCGGCGGGTTCGGCGTCTCCTGCGGGATCGTCGCCGGAAATGTCATCAAGTCGACCTTCCAGCAGCGCTACTGCCCGCCGGACCTGCTCGGCCGGCTCTCCGCGAGCAGCGCTGTGCTCAACTTCGGCGCCATCCCGCTCGGCGCGCTGCTGGCCGGCTTCCTCGGCACCCAGATCGGCGTCCGGCCCGCGATGTGGCTGATGACCGCCGGGGTGCCGCTGGCCGCCCTGATCCTGTGGTGCTCCCCGATGCGCCGCGTCCGCGACCTGCCCACCGAGCGCCGGGCGGAACGGAACTGACAGTCGGTCGGCTCTCCGGTCGGCTCTCCGGTCGGGTTCCGTGGAGCGGACGGTACGCGGCAGCAGGGGCTGCGGTGGTCAGGCGACCGCCAGGACCGTCCGCGACAGGCAGGACCGGTAGCGCTCCAGGACCAGCCGGGCCAGCAGCGGGTGATCGCCGAGCGGCGCCGAGGTCAGGACACCGCCGGCCGCGGCGGCCAGCCGGGCGAAGTCGCCGGGGGCGGTGAAGTAGGAGGCGACCGCGACCCGCGCGTGGCCCTCGGCGGTGAGTTCCCCGACCCGCGCGGCCACGCTGGGGCCCCCGGCCGCCACGTACCCCGGCCGGACGGTGACGCCCAGCCGGGCGGACAGCAGCGCGGCCTGCGCCTCGCTGTCCCGCGCGGCCTCGGGGTCGCGGGAGCCGGAGGCCGCGAGCACCACCGGCTCGCCCCGCCAGCCGGCCGCCGCCAGCCGGTCGGCCAGCGCCTCGGTCAGCAGCGGGTCCGGGCCGAGCGGCGCGGCGCACTGCCCCGCCAGGTGCCCCGCCCCGGCCAGTGTCCGGGGGATGTCGACCTTGCTGTGGTAGCCGCGGCCGAGCAGCAGCGGCACCAGCACGACCCGGCCGCTGAGGCCATCCAGCACCTCGGGCAGCCGGGGGTCGTTCAGGCCCAGGTGCGCGAGCCGGACGTCCAGCTCCGGACGGGCCCGCCGCACCCGGTCGTGCAGCAGGCCGAGCTCGGCGGCCGCGGCCGGATCGTGCGAACCGTGCGCCACCAGCACCAGGGCCGGACGGCGCGCCGCGTGCAGCACCCGCAGCGGGGCGACGCGGCCGGGGATCGAGGTGGTGATGGTCATGACTCCACCATGCCGCACCTCTGTTTCCCCCCGGTTGCCCACCGGTCACGGGGGGTTTCTCCCCTCTCACAGACCGCCACCCGACCGTGAGCGCCGGGGCCGCCGGTGGCGGGTGAGCACCCCGCGGGCGGGTGCACCGGCCGATCAGCGTCCGGCCCGCGACGGGCCGCCGGGCTGACGCGGGACGCGCGGGCACCCGGGCGGGTCGGTGAGGACGGCTCCCGCGCCGGGCGCGGCACCCGGCTCGGCACCGGGATCGGCGACGGTGGCCGCCGTGCGGCGGGCGGGCGCGACGGGAACGGCGGGCACGGCGGCGTGCCACGGGACGGCGGCCCGGGCGTCCGGCTCCCAGCCGTGCTGCCACCGGTCGGCCGCCTCCGCCGCTCCCCCGGACCCGCCGCGCTCCTCGCACTCCTGCAGGAGCATCAGGGCCTCCCGATGGGCGAGCGGGTCGCCCGCCTCGGCGGCCCGGCGGTACCACTCCAGGGCCTGGCCGGTCCGGCGGCGGTCGACCAGCATCCGGGCGCCCGCGAGCAGGGCGTCCCGGTCACCGTCCTCGGCCGCCCGCCGGTACCAGTCGAGCGCCTCCTCGATCCGGCCGCGGCCCTCCAGCATCTCCGCCGCCTCCCGGGCGGCCTGCCGGTCGCCCGCCCCGGCCAGCCGCTGCACCCAGTCGATCGCCCCGTCCGTCCCCACCGAACCGGACAGCATCCGCGCGGCCTCCCGCAGCCGCTCGGGCTCCGGCCGGTCGGTGGCCCGCAGGAGCAGGTCGGCCTCGAAGTAGCGGCCCGCGTCCTTCAGCAGCTCGACCGCCTCCTCCAGCCGGGCGGCGGCCGGCCCTGCCGAGCACCGTTCCACCGGACGGGACTGCGGCCGGTCGGGACGGGAGCCCTCGGGGCGGGGGTCTTCCTGGCAGGAGCCCTCGGCCTCGGGGCGGCCGGTGGCGGGGCGGCTGTCGACCGCCGGGCGGAGGACGGTGGGCGCGGACAGTGCCGGCAGCGCGGGCACCTCGCCCGGTGCCGTCGCCGTCCGCCCGTCGAGGTGCAGCAGGAGCTGCACGGAGTCGGGCAGCGGGTGCCGGTCCCCGGCCCGCTGCGCGGCCAGGTACCAGTCGGCGGACTCCCGCTGTCGGCCCAGTTCGCCGAGCAGGCGGCCGAGTTCACGCATCGCGTAGGTGTCGCCGTAGCGGGCGGCGAGCTGGTGGCAGCGCACCGCACCGGCGCTATCACCGCGCCGTTCGAGCAGGTCCGCGGCCTGGAACAGCGCGGTCTCACTGCCCGCGTCGGCGGCCTTCCGGTACCAGGCCAGCGCGCCGTCCAGGTCCCCGTCGCGCTCGCACTGCTCGGCGCGGTCCCGCAGGGCGTGGTGGTCGCCGAGGTGCGCGTACCAGGGCAGGTTGCCGTACTGGCCCTGCCGGGACAGCATCGCCGCGGCCTCGGGCCAGGCCGCCTCGTCGCCGGACGCGGCCGCCCGCTCCCACCAGGCGGCCGCCTCGTCGACCCGGCCCGCCTCCTCCAGCATCCGGGCGGCCTCGTGCACGGCCGTCGGGGAGCCCTGTTCCCAGGCGCGCTCCCACCAGGTGACCGCCCGGTCGGTCCGACCGGCCGCGGCGTGGTTCCGGGCGCACGCGGCCGCGGCCTCGGGGTGCCCGTCCGCCGCGGCCTGCTCGAACCACTCCAGGGCCTCCTCGGCGCGGCCGAGTCCGGTCAGCAGGCGGCCCGCCCGGTAGCGGGCGTTCGGGTGGCCGATCCGGGCGGCTGCTTCGAAGCGGAGCAGCGCGGGCCCGGTATCGCCGCGCCGACCGAGCAGTTCGGCGGCCCGGCAGAGGGCGTCGGCGTCCCCCGCCTGTCCGGCCCGGTCGAGCCATTCGACGGCCTGCCCGTCCCGACCGGCCTGTTCCAGCAGTTTCGCTGCCCGCATCGGTGCCTCCGGTGCTCCGAGGTCGGCTGCCGCCGCGTACCAGTCGACGGCTTCCGTGACACGGCCCGCCTCGGCGAGCATGGCAGCGCCCACCGACAACGCCCCGGTGTCGCCCGCCTCGACGGCCGCGGCGCACAGGGTGATCGCCGTCCGGGTGTAGCCGCGCCCCGCCGCCGCGCGGGCGAGCGCGGAGCGGGCGGCCGGGTCCGCGTGCCGGACCAGGCACTCCCACAGGCCGGCCGGGACCGCCCGCCCCTCCCGTTCGCGCTCCCGGACCGACTGCCGCGCCAGGACCTCGGACAGCCGCACCCGCCGGTCGTCCCGCGCGTCCTCGCCCGGTGGCGGGTCCGGCGGCGCGGCGGCCCCGCCCGGGGTCCGGTCGACCGTCAGGAGCCGGCCCGTCCCCGGGACCGCCCTGCACAGGTACACCATCGCCTCGGCCACCCATCCGGCTCCGAGGGCGTCGCGCTCACTGTCCGTCAGGTAGTGCGGGGCGGCGGCCACCAGCAGCACCGCGGGCAGCTCCGGACCGTGGCCGAGGCGCACCGCGTCCACTCCGGCGTCGACCAGGGCCCTGGCCGCGGGCGGGGCCGCGCGGTAGCGGCTGAGCAGCCGCCGACCGGCCGGTGTGGAACCCGTCCGCTCCCGGTGGCCGGCATCCGCGGCCGCGCCCGCGCCGGTGTTCGCCGAGGTGCTCGTCGTGGAGGTCGTCGAGGTCGTTGCGGCATTCGTCGCGCCGTTCACCGTGCCGTCCGCTGCCTCGTGCCTCACGCCGCTCGCCGTGCCGTTCGCCGCGCCTGGTTCCCGGCCCGACCGGTCGGGGTCGTGGTCCGGGTCGGCCGCGCCCGCGCGGCCGGGGTCCGGACGGCCGGTGCCGGTGTCGCCGGGGTCCGCGTGGTCGGCCGCCATGAGCGCGGACCAGTACGTGGCCCGGTGCGCGGGTCGGCCGGCGGCACGGGCCAGTTCGCCCGCCACCGCGGTGAGGCGGTCGAGTTCGCGCGGCACGGAGCGGCCGGACAGCCAGCCGTTCAGGGTGGACGGGCCGATGCCGCCGAGTCTGGCGAACCGCTTCTGGGTGACCGTCCGGCCACCGGCCCGGCGGGCCGCCTCCCAGAGCAGGAGCAGCTCGCGCAGCACCGCCGAGTGGGCCGCCCGCCCCCGCACTCGTACGTCTGCTGCCATGCCAGCTCCCCGGCCGGACCCGGATCGGATCTTGGAACCCGCTCCCCTGCGTGCAGGGTACGCACTCCGGTAGTGGGTCGTACCGAGTTCTGCACGAATCACCTACCGAATCGGCGTTCCTGCCCCCGCGCGCCCGCTCCACCTGGTAAAGGCCCCGCGCTGCTCGCCGGGCGGGCCCGGACGCGGGCGCTCTCACAGCGGCTGCCCCGTGCCGCTGAGGTCGAAGTTCCGGCGGTGAAACAGCGCGGCACCGGTCGGGAAACACCCCCCGACCATGCTCGGTGCCACGACAGCGACCGGGCTGCGGGCGGACGGCGGCCCACCCGGTCCGGGCCTCCGGCGGGACCGGGGGCCCGCTGCCGCACCGGGCCGAAGACGGTCCGGTCCACGTCCGGCCAGCCCGCCAGTTCCGGTGGTCCGCCACCCGGAGCACGACCTCGGAGGGACTTCCCGATGACCACCACCAAGCCCACACTGCTCCTGGTCGGCTACGGCATGGTCGGCCACCGCTTCCTGGAGGCCCTGGCCGAATCCGGCGCCGCGACCCGCTTCCGGGTCGTCGTCCTCGCCGAGGAACCCCGGCCCGCCTACGACCGGGTCGGCCTGACCTCGTACTTCTCCGGGAAGACCCCCGAGGACCTGCTGCTCGCGGAGGACGGCTTCACCGATCGGCACGGGTTCGAGGTGCACCTCTCCTCCCCCGCCGTCTCACTCGACCCGGCGGCCCGGACCGTCACCACGGCCGCCGGGCACACCGTCCCCTACGACACCCTGGTGCTGGCCACCGGCTCGTACCCGTTCGTCCCGCCGGTGGACGGCCGGGACGCCGAGGGGTGCTTCGTCTACCGCACCATCGAGGACCTGCAGGCGATCGAGTCCTACGCCGCCGGGGCCAGGGTGGGCGCGGTGGTCGGCGGCGGCCTGCTCGGGCTGGAGGCCGCCGGCGCGCTGACGGGCCTCGGCCTGGAGACCCACGTGGTGGAGTTCGCACCGCGCCTGATGCCCGTTCAGGTCGACGACGCCGGCGGCGCCGCGCTGCGGCGGACCATCGAGTCGATGGGCGTGGTGGTCCACACCGGGATCGGCACCAAGTCGATCACCGTCGCCGAGGGGCGCGCCGTCGGCATGTCCTTCACCGACGACTCGCAGCTGGCGACCGACCTGGTGGTGTTCTCCGCCGGTGTCCGCCCCCGCGACCAGCTGGCCCGGGAGGCCGGTCTGACGGTCGGTGAGCGCGGCGGCATCGCGGTGGACGAACTCTGCCGCACGTCCGACCGGCACATCTACGCCATCGGCGAGTGCGCCCTCGCGGTGGACGGCCGGGTCTACGGCCTGGTCGCCCCCGGCTACGAGATGGCCGTCTCGGTGGCCCGGCAGCTGGCCGAGGAGGCTGCCCGGCCCTTCACCGGCGCGGACCTCTCCACCAAGCTGAAGCTCCTCGGGGTGGACGTCGCCAGCTTCGGCGACGCCTTCGGCGCCACGCCCGGCTCGCTCGACGTCGTGTACTCCGACTCCCGCTCCGGCGTCTACAAGAAGCTGGTGGTCACTCCCGAGGGCGCGCTGCTCGGCGGCATCCTGGTCGGCGACGCCTCGGCCTACGCCACGCTGCGGCCGCTGGCGGGCACCGGGAACCCGCTGCCCGTCCCCGCCGAGTCGCTGGTGCTGCCCGCCGGGGTGGACTCGGCGGTGTCGCTGGGCAGTTCCGCGCTGCCGGACGACGCGGTGGTCTGCAGCTGCAACAACGTCACCAAGGGCACCATCCGGGCCGCCGTCACCGACCACGCGTGCAGCACCGTCCCCGAGGTGAAGAAGTGCACCCGGGCTGGCACCAACTGCGGCTCCTGCGTGAAGCTGGTCGGCACCATCGTCGCCGAGGAGTTGGAGGCGAGCGGCGTCGAGGTCGACAAGGGCCTGTGCCCGTGCTTCGCCCACACCCGCGCCGAGCTCTACGAGATCGTGCTGGTCAAGCGGGTCGCAACGCACCGCCAACTGCTCGCCGAGCACGGCCGGGTGGGTGCGGACGCCGAGGGCTGCGAGGTCTGCAAGCCGACGGTGGCCTCGATCATCGCCTCGCTCGCCCCCGAGCTGGAGGCCTCCGGACACATCCTGGACGGCGAGCAGGGCGCCCTGCAGGACACCAACGACCACTTCCTGGCCAACCTGCAGAAGAACGGCTCCTACTCGGTGGTGCCGCGCATCCCCGGCGGTGAGATCACCCCCGACCGGCTGATCGTGATCGGCGAGGTGGCCAAGGAGTTCGGCCTCTACACCAAGATCACCGGTGGCCAGCGGATCGACCTGTTCGGCGCCAGCGTGGACCAGCTGCCGATGATCTGGAGCCGACTGGTCGCGGCGGGCTTCGAGTCCGGCCACGCGTACGGGAAGTCACTGCGCACCGTGAAGTCCTGCGTCGGCTCGACCTGGTGCCGCTACGGGGTGCAGGACTCGGTCGCCATGGCCATCCAGCTCGAACTCCGCTACCGGGGCCTGCGCTCGCCGCACAAGCTGAAGTCCGCGGTCTCCGGCTGTGCCCGCGAGTGCGCCGAGGCCCGCGGCAAGGACTTCGGCGTCATCGCCACCAGCACCGGCTGGAACCTGTACGTCGGCGGCAACGGCGGCGCCACGCCCCGCCACGCCGACCTGCTCGCCCAGGACCTGGACGACGAGCAGCTGATCCGCCTGATCGACCGGTTCCTGATGTTCTACATCCGGACCGCCGACCGGCTGGAGCGCACCTCCACCTGGTTGGAGCGGATCGAGGGCGGGCTGGACCACGTCCGCGAGGTGGTGGTCGAGGACTCGCTCGGCCTGGCCGCCGAGCTGGAGGCGCTGATGGCCCGGCACATCGGCGACTACCAGGACGAGTGGGCGGCGACCCTGGCCGACCCCGACCGGATGCGCCGCTTCGTCTCCTTCGTCAACGCCCCCGGCGTGCCCGACCCGAGCATCCGGTTCGTGCCCGAGCGCGAGCAGGTCAAGCCGGACCTGGTGCTGCTCGCCACCGAGGAGCAACTGCTCGCCGCCCTCGACCCCGACAACGCCCTGCTCCCCGCCGCCCGACTCCTGGAGGAAGCCCGATGACCGCCACCGCCACCACCGCCCGGGTCGAGCTGTTCTCCGACTCGGCCTCCACCGCCAGCTGGTCCCCGGTCTGCGACTGGGACCTGCTGGTCCCCGGCCGCGGCGTCGCCGTCCTGCTGCCCGACGGCCGCCAGGTCGCCGTGTTCCGCGACGGCGGCGACCGCCTCTACGCCACCGACAACCGCGACCCGTTCACCGGGGCCTACGTCCTCTCCCGGGGGCTGCTCGGCTCCACCCCGGACGGCCGGGTCTACGTGGCCTCCCCGCTGCTCAAGCAGCGCTTCGACCTGGCGACCGGCGAGTGCCTGGACGACGAGAGCGTCCGGATCACCGTGCACGCCGCCCGCGCCGCCTGACCTCCCGCCCCTCTCCCGGCCCTCCAAAACCCGGCCAGCCGGTCCGCCCCGCTGTCCCGCCCTCCCAAAGGTGCGGGACAGCGGGGTCAGTGCTGTCCGAGCGAGGTCAGGACGGCGGCGGCCATGCCCTGCTGGCCCCGGGCGTTGGGGTGGATGGGGGCCAGGCCCGGTGCGGCGCTGAGGGGTTCGATCCAGCGTTCGCCCTCGGCGGCGCACATGTCGTGGCCGGACGAGGCGGCGTAGGTGTCGACGAAGGCGGCGCCCGCGCTCCCGGCGCGCTGCCGCAGCATCGTGTTGAGCTGCTGCTCCTGCTCGGCGACGAAGGCGATGTCGGCGGGTGCGACGCCGCTGCCCAGGGTGCTGGCGCAGCCCGTCGGGTCCTGCGGCAGCAGGGCCGGGTACCCGACGACCAGGACCCGGGCCCGCGGGGCCCGCCGCTTGATCTCGTCGAGCGCGCTGCCCAGCCGGTCGCCGGCGGCGGCGAGTTTCCGCTGGACCTCGCCCCGCCCCGTCCCCGTGGTGTAGTACGCCCGGCAGGGGGCGTCGGCGCCCTCGTCGGCCAGGCTGTTGCGGAGGTTCTCGACCGCGCAGCGGCCCAGGACGTCCAGGAAGCCCGCGTCGTTGCCGCCGATGCCCACCGTCACCAGCCGGGTGGCGGCCCCGACCGCGTCCAGCTGGGGCGGGTTCGCGCCGCCGTCCGTGTGCTGGGCGGCCGTCAGGTCGCCCGTCCGCGCGCCGCTGCAGCTGACGTCGGTGAAGTCCTTGAGGTCCAGCTGACGGGCCACCAGCGACGGGTAGTTGACGCCCGACCGCGCGCAGCCCTGCGGGGTGCCGCCCTGGGGCGGGATGCGCAGGCCGGAGGTGTAGGAGTCGCCGAGCGCCGCGTACGGGCCGGTCACCGGGGCGGCGGACGGGCTCGGCGAGACCGGGCCGGGGGCGGGCCCGGAGCCCGCCCCGCCGCACCCGGCGGCACCGATCAGGGCCGCCGCGGTGACGGCCAGCAGGCGGCGGCGCACCTCAGTCCGCGCCGCGCTCGTGCTCGGCGAGGAACTCCTCGAACCGGCGGCCGAGTTCGTCCGCGGACGGGAGGTCGGTGGTCTCCGCGAGCAGGCTCTCCCGGTCGACGGCGCCGGAGACCGCGTCGTACTGGCCCTCCATGCCCTGGATCGCGGAGCGCAGTTCGCCGTCCCCCTCGGAGAGCTGGTCCTCGATCTCCGCGTAGACCTCGTTCACCCGGCCGCGCAGTTCGCTGCCGGGCAGCACCAGGCCGGTCGCCGACTGGACGGCCTCCAGGATCGCCACCGCGGCCGCCGGGTAGGCGGAGCGCGCGATGTAGTGCGGGACGTGGGCGGCGAAGCCCAGCACGTCGTGCCCGGCCTCGGCGAGCCGGTACTCGACCAGGGCCTGGGCGCTGCCGGGCACCTGGGCCTGGTCGAACCACTTGGGGTGGCCGGCCGCCAGGTCGACGCGGTTGCCGTGCGGGGTGAGCCCGACCGGACGGGTGTGCGGAACACCCATCGGAATGCCGTGGAAAGCCACCGACAGCCTGATCTCGAAGCGTTCCACCAAGTCGGCGACGGCCGCCGCGAACAGCTCCCACTCGGTGTCGGGTTCGGGGCCCGTGAGCACCAGGAAGGGCGCGCCGACCGAGTCGCGCGCCAGGTGGAGCAGGATTTCCGGCGGGTCGTAGTCCGTCCAGGTCTCGCGGTCGAAGGTCATCGCGGGGCGTCGGGCCCGGTAGTCGACCAGGCGGTCGTGGTCGAACCTGGCGACGACCTGCGGAGAGCCGTGCTCCACCAGGTGTCCGACGACCTGACCGCCGGCCTCGCCGGCGTCCATGAAGCCCTCGAGGTGGTACAGCAGCACCAGGCCGGTCCCGGCCTCGGCGGCGGCACGCGCGGCCGCCAGGGCGGTCACCCCCTGCGGTTCCAGCTCGTACAGCTCCTTGGGATCACGCACGGCGCACCCAACCCCGTTTCCGTCTCGTCGTTTCGGAATGCTTCCGGATCTGCTCTGTCCAGCGTGCGGCGGCCCGCCGACATTCCCACCCTGGCACGAGTCTTCACGCCGTCTCTCGAATCCTCTCACCTTCGGACAAAGTGCCTGGTCGTGGACGTGGCACCCGGGTCTGCCGCTACTATTGCGGTGCGTCCCGGCGTGCCGAAAGGACCTGCGCGCCCCGATTGGCGCGCCGCGAAGTGACGCACCGCCTTCTGGCGGGTATCGTCCTCTCGCTGCCTCGCATCGTCGCGTCGTCGCGCCACGCCGTCTGTCACGTCGTGGGCCACGCCCCGGTCCGTTGCGCGGCCAGCCATCCATTGCGCACCTTGCCTTCATCTGGCCGCCGCTTCGCTTCGTGATCTCGTATCTCTCTCGGCCATCTCGCGGACGCACACTGTCCCGTCGCTCATCCCGCCGGATCGGTCCGTCGACCCGTGTCCGTACCGGCACCGCGCTGCCCGCCTCCGGGCTGCCGTCCCTCCGCACGCCCGAGCCTCTGGCGTAGCGCCCCACGGACGGCCGCTCTCCGGGGCCGGGGCGAAACGACCACAGCCCTCGCGCCGCGAACCCGGCACGTGGGCCCCGACGACCGCCGAAGGACCGAAGGATCCGTGCCCGTACCCGTCACCCTCTACGGCCGCACCGTGCGGCTGGAGCCCCTCGCCGAGCACCACGCCGCGGCCCTGGCCGAGGCAGGCGCTGAGGACCGTACGACCTACGCCTTCACCCCCGTCCCGCACGGCCTGGAGGCCGCCCGGGAGTACATCGCGCGCGCCCTCGCCGACCAGGCCGCGGGCCGCTCGCTGCCGTTCGCCACGGTGAGCACGGTGGACAACCGGGTTGTGGGCTCCACCCGGTTCCTGGAACTGGACTACTGGCAGGGCCCGCTGGTCTGGCCGCCCGTGCCCGGCGTGCCGTACGGCGATCCGCTGGAGGCGGTGCCGGACGCCGCCGAGATCGGGAACACCTGGCTGTCCCCGCGGGCACAGGGCACCGGCATCAACACCGAGGCGAAACTGCTGATGCTCCGACACGCCTTCGAGAGCTGGGGCGTTCGGCGGATCTCGCTGCGGGCCGATGCCCGGAACACCCGTTCCCGGATCGCGATCGAGCGGCTGGGCGCCACCTCGGAAGGGGTGCGCCGGGCCCACTCGCGGGGTCTGGACGGTGTCGTCCGGTCCACCGCGTTCTACTCGATCCTGGACGAGGAGTGGCCCGCCGTCCGGGACATCATCGAGCTGCGGATCGCCAACGCGACCTCGCCCAGCGCGCCGGACCCGGCGCCGCGCAACCAGGAGTGCCTTAGACACGGCAGCTCCCTGATCGGCGAGCCTGTGATCGGCAGTTCGCTGATCCCGGCGGCCTGAGGCCGTCCGGTCGGCCCGCCGCAGACGCGGCGGGCCGTTCCCGTTCCCGGGCGGGGTCGACACTCTGTCGAGTTGTCAAGGAGCCGTGATGCCACGCGCTTTGGCCCACCTCCGCTCCTGGATGTGATCATCGCGACACCCGCCGCCCCACTGCTCCGCCGACGCCTCGCTCAGCCGGCTCGGCCCTCGGCCTGGCCGCCCGCCGGACGGGGCTCCGAGCCGGCCGCCTCCGCGGCGGCGGCCAGCTGCTGGAGCGCCGCGAGGTGGGCCGCCAGTGCGGCGCGGCCCTGGGCGGTCGCGGCGAGCCACGTCCGCGGCCGTTTGCCGACGTAGCCCTTGCGGGCCCGCAGGTGGCCGGCCTCCTCCAGGGCCGTGGCGGTCTTGCTGAGCACCGAGTCCGAGACCTGGCAGTAGTCGCGGACCACGGAGAACTCGGCCTCCTGGCAGCCGCTGAGGAACGCCAGGACGGTGAGCCTGGTGGGGTGGTGGAGTATCGGGTCGAGTCCGTTCACCGGCTGCTGCTCATGCTCTGCTCCTCGAGGTGTCGGTTGAACATGGCGATGGCGCCCCAGTGGGCCGAGCCGCCGACGGCACCGGCGGCCGTTATCGCCCAGCGCTGGTCGCCGGTGGCGAACCAGGCGACGAGGCCGCCCAGCGCCGCCGCCAGGACGATGAGGCCGACCGCCCGCAGCACGTACGCCGAGCCGCCGCTCTCCACCAGCCTGGCGACCCCGCCGACCCGGACGGCCGCGCGGAGCAAGGGGGCCAGCACCAGGACCAGGCCGAGCGCGCACAGCGGTATCAGCCACAGCGCCCGGTGCTGGTAGCTCTGGCCGATCGCCGCTCCGTAGGCGGCGAAGGAGAGGCCCACGGCCGGCCCATACCACCGGGGCAGCGGAACGGGCCGGGTCGCCGCGGCCCGCGCCCGCCCGGCGAGGGCCAGCGCCTCGGCGGGCGGGAGCCCGGCCCCGGGCGGGAGTTCGGCGGGGCCGCCGCGCGCGAACCGCTTGTCGTCAGTCATGGGACCCCCCCGGCGGGCATGCCGTCGAATCCGGCCCCGTGCCGGATCAAGTACTGCCACCCTGTCACATACTTTCCGTGATGGAAAGTAATTTTCCGACGGACCGTCAGCAGGCCGGCGCCGGGTGGGACGAGCGGTCAGCAGCGCGGGTCGATCTCCTGGAAGGTGGCGTAGTGGTCGGCCGTCCAGTACTGCTCGCCGATGCCCCCGGTGACGACCCGTCGGGTGCCCCGGTCGTCCGACCCGGGGGTGACCACGGTGAACTCGTGGTAGTAGCCGTTGTTCTGGCGCGGCAGCCGACTCTCCCGGTTCTCGAACACGATGCCGTCCGAACGGTACGGGTAGGGGCCGCCCTTGGCGATCAGGCCGAGGGTGTCGAGGGCCTGCGCGGGCAGCTTGCTCCGGCAGACGTCCGCCAGGGAGGTGCTGGTGGGCACCCAGGCGGATTCGGACGGCTTGGCCGGGGCGGTCGGCACGGGCGACTTGGCCGGAGCGGAGGGCTTGGGCCCGCCCGTGGCCGGGGCCCCGGTGGCCGGCGGCTTCGCGGAGGACTTCGCGGCACTCGGGCTGCCCGAACCGTCCCCACCGGCCGTCAGGGCGGCCACTCCGGCGGCGATGCCCAGCAGTACCAGGACGACGAGGCTGATCAGGCGGCTTCGGTTCTTCATGGCCCCAGCCTGCCGCACCCACTCACCCGAACGGCGCATGCCGCGCACGGCGCCCCCGGATCGCCGGTCCGCGCGGTCGGCCCGGTCTGCCCGGTCTGCCCGGCCCACCCGGTCGGCCCGGTCGGGAAAATGCCGCCGGGGCGGGGACGGACGCCATTGTCCGTTCCCGCCCCGGCTGCTACGTACGGCGGCTCTCCTGCGCCGAGCTCCGCCGTACGCCCCTCCCCTACGGAGGGGTTGCGGTCAGTGAATCGCGCCGCTTCGTGTCAGCGCGAGTCACTTCCCGCCGTCTCGAGGGCGGCGCGGCCTGCCTCCAGGCGCGCCACCGGAATCCGGAAGGGAGAGCAGGATACGTAGTCCAGCCCCACCTCGTGGAAGAAGTGGACCGAGTCGGGGTCGCCGCCGTGCTCGCCGCAGACGCCGAGCTTGAGATCGGGGCGGGTGGCCCGGCCGGCCTCGGCGGCGCTCTTCACCAGGGCGCCGACGCCGTCGCGGTCGATGGTCTCGAACGGGCTGACCCCGAAGATGCCCTTCTCCAGGTAGGAGGTGAAGAAGGAGGCCTCGACGTCGTCGCGGGAGAAGCCCCACACGGTCTGGGTCAGGTCGTTGGTGCCGAAGGAGAAGAAGTCGGCAGCCTCGGCGATCTGACCGGCCGTCACGGCGGCGCGCGGCAGCTCGATCATGGTGCCGAGCTTGATGTCCAGGGCGACGCCGGTGGAGGCGGCGACCTCGGCGAGCACTCGCTCGCACTCGTCGCGGACCAGCTCCAGCTCCTGGACGGTGCCGACCAGCGGGATCATCACCTCGGGGCGCGGGTCGGCGCCGGCCAGCTTGCGCTCCGCCGCGGCCTCGGCGATCGCCCGGACCTGCATGCCGAACAGGCCGGGGATGACCAGGCCGAGGCGGACGCCGCGCAGGCCGAGCATCGGGTTGGCCTCGTGCAGGCGGTGCACGGCCTGGAGCAGGCGCAGGTCGTTCTCGTTCGGGTCCTTGCGGGCCTCGGCGAGGGCGACGCGCACCGAGAGCTCGGTGATGTCGGGCAGGAACTCGTGCAGCGGCGGGTCGAGCAGCCGGACCGTCACCGGGAGTCCGTCCATCGACTGGAACAGCTCCAGGAAGTCGCCCTTCTGCAGCGGCAGCAGGCTGGACAGCGCGGTCTCGCGGTCCTTGTCGTTGTCCGCCAGGATCAGGTGCTCGACCTCCTTGCGGCGCTCCTCGCCGAGGAACATGTGCTCGGTGCGGCACAGGCCGATGCCCTGGGCGCCGTACCGACGGGCGCGGTTCGCGTCCTCGGCGTTGTCCGCGTTGGCGCGCACCGCGAGGCGGCGGCGGCCGTCGGCGTGCGACATCAGGCGGTGCACGGCCTGGACCAGCCCGCCCTGGACGTCGGCGCCGGCGTGCAGGGTGCCCTCGAAGTACTCGACCACCGGGGACGGCAGCACCGGGACCTCGCCCAGGTACACCTTGCCGTTGGCGCCGTCGATGGAGACCACGTCGCCCTCGTGGACGACCTGGCCGTCGGCGGTGGTGAACTTGCGGTTCTTGGTGTCGACCTCCAGCTCCTCGGCGCCGCAGACACAGGTCTTGCCCATGCCGCGGGCCACCACGGCCGCGTGCGAGGTCTTGCCGCCGCGCGAGGTGAGGATGCCCTCGGCCGCGATCATGCCTTCCAGGTCGTCCGGGTTGGTCTCGCGGCGGACCAGGATGACCTGCTCGCCGGAGCGCGACCACTTGACCGCGGTGTACGAGTCGAAGACGACCTTGCCGACCGCCGCGCCGGGCGAGGCGGCGATGCCGTACGCGACCGGCTTGGTCTCGGAGGTGGGCGCGAAGCGCGGGAACATCAGCTGGGCGAGCTGGCCGCCGGTGACCCGGTGCAGCGCCTCGTCCAGGTCGATCAGGCCCTGGTCGACCAGCTGGACGGCGATCCGGAACGCGGCGGCGGCGGTGCGCTTGCCGACCCGGGTCTGCAGCATCCAGAGCTTGCCGCGCTCGATGGTGAACTCGATGTCGCACAGGTCCCGGTAGTGGTTCTCCAGGGTCTGCATGATGGTCATCAGCTCGTCGTACGACTTCTTGTCGAGCTGCTCCAGGTCGGCGAGCTGGAGGGTGTTGCGGATGCCCGCCACCACGTCCTCGCCCTGGGCGTTCTGCAGGTAGTCGCCGTAGACGCCCTGGGTGCCGGTGGAGGGGTCGCGGGTGAAGGCGACACCGGTGCCCGAGTCCTCGCCGAGGTTGCCGAACACCATGGTGCAGACGTTGACCGCGGTGCCGAGGTCGTTCGGGATGCGCTCCTGCCGGCGGTACAGGCGGGCCCGGTCGCCGTTCCAGGAGTGGAAGACCGCGTGGATCGCCAGGTCGAGCTGCTCGCGCGGGTCCTGCGGGAACTCCCGGCCGGTCTCCCGGAGCACGATCGCCTTGAAGGTGGCGACCAGCGACTCCAGGTCCGCGGCGGTGAGGTCCAGGTCGTTGACGGTGCCCTTGGCGTGCTTGGCCTCGTCCAGCGCCTCTTCGAACAGCTCGCCGTCGACGCCCAGCACGGTCTTGCCGAACATCTGCACCAGGCGGCGGTACGAGTCCCAGGCGAAGCGCTCGTTGCCGGACTGGGCGGCGAGCCCGGTCACCGAGACGTCGGAGAGGCCGATGTTCAGGACGGTGTCCATCATGCCGGGCATCGAGAACTTGGCGCCCGAGCGCACCGAGACCAGCAGCGGGTTGTCGGCCTGGCCGAGCTGCTTGCCCATCTCCTGCTCGAGGGCGGCCAGGTGGCCGGAGATCTCCTCGTTGAGCGAACCGGGCTCGCTGCCGGTCTCCAGGAACACCTTGCAGGCGTCAGTGGTGATGGTGAACCCCGGAGGGACGGGGAGACCCAGGTTGGTCATCTCGGCGAGGTTGGCACCCTTGCCGCCGAGAAGGTCCTTGAGGTCCTTGTTTCCTTCGGTGAAGGAGTAAACAAACTTCTGCTGCGCCGCCACGGGTCGTTCTCCTCGCACACGGTTGCCCTGACGCCGGAGAACATACCCATTTCGAAGGCTGCTTAGGGGAGTGAATCGCTCGTACGAGCTTCGGGACTGGCCTTTGGCCAGCAGATCGAATGCCCGGACCGGCGTTTGCCTACGTTGCCGAAATCGTCCGGATGACGCTTGCGATGCTTCAAGAAGTGAACGCATCGCAACATCCAGCTCACCCGAACCGGACAGACGGTGACGGCATTCGCTCCGCCAGGTTTCCCCGGCTTGATTTCCTGCAGACAGCTGCGGCGATCCGCCCGGCGGCCCGTTCGGGAAGCGATCCGCACTTGTACACCTTGGCGAAGTCCACTGACTGACTGTCACTCGCCACGATATGTGGCCAGCGTCACGGGCGCATCTCAGCCGTCGGGCCGAGTGGAGCTACGCTCGCCGTCGCTCCCTGTCGACACTTCCGTCGCTCTGCGTCGCAGATTTCTGCCTAAAAGGAGCCCTGCTGTCCAGGTTGGACAATCCGGCCCGGACGACCCGGCCAGCTGGGAATCCAGTGGATTCTCGCCGGAAAGTACAGATCATCCGCCAGAGGTGTCCGATTCGGCGTCTTCGGCGAGCTTGGCGCACTCGTACGGATCGTCCAACCAGCCTTCGGGCAGGACCACCCGGTTGTTGCCACTGGTCCGGCCGCGGGGGCCGTCCGCGCCGATCGGCCAGCTCTGCTCCTGGTCGACCAGGGCGAGCGTCTCGGCCAGCTCGGTCAGCGAGCTGGAGTTGGCCAGCTTCACCCGCAGCTCGGAGCCGACCGAGAAGCCCTTGGTGTACCAGGCGACGTGCTTGCGGAAGTCGATGACGCCGCGGGCCTCGTCGCCGATCCACTCCCCCAGCAGCTGGGCGTGCCGCACCATGGCCCGGGCCACGTACCCGAAGGTGGGGCGGGCGTAGTCGACGTCGCCCTCGAAGATCGCCACCAGGTCCTTGAACAGCCAGGGCCGGCCCAGGCAGCCGCGGCCGACGACCACGCCGTCGCAGCCGGTCTCGCGCATCATCCGCACCGCGTCGTCCGCGGACCAGATGTCCCCGTTGCCGAGCACCGGGATGCCGGCCGGGACGGCCTCGCGCAGGCGGGCGATGGCCGTCCAGTCCGCGGTGCCGCCGTAGTGCTGGGCGGCGGTGCGGCCGTGCAGGGCTATCGCGGACACGCCCTCCTCGGCGCCGATCCGTCCGGCGTCCAGGAAGGTGAGGTGGTCGTCGTCGATGCCCTTGCGCATCTTCATGGTGACCGGGAGGTCGCCCGCGTTCGCGACCGCCTGGCGCAGGATGTCGCGCAGCAGGTTGCGCTTGTACGGCAGCGCCGAGCCGCCGCCCTTGCGCGTCACCTTGGGGACGGGGCAGCCGAAGTTGAGGTCGATGTGGTCGGCGAGCCCCTCCGCGGAGATCATCCGGGCCGCCTTGCCGACCGTCTCCGGATCGACCCCGTACAGCTGGATCGAGCGTGGCTTCTCGCTCGGGTCGAACTTGATCAGCTGCATGGTCTTGGCGTTGCGCTCGACCAGGGCGCGGGTGGTGATCATCTCGGAGACGTACAGGCCCTTGCCGCCGCTCTGCTCCCGGCACAGGGTGCGGAAGGGCGCGTTGGTGATGCCCGCCATCGGGGCCAGCACCACGGGCGGCCACACCTGCATCGGCCCGATGTTCAGCGGGGCGAACTCCGGCGCGTCGGGTGCGGCCGGGGTCGCCTGGGCGGAATCGGGCGTGATGGTCATGCGCGGCAGATCCTCAACGGGTAGGGGCCCAGCGGCTGGGTTCCGGGCTCTCCATTCTCCCCCACCTCCCGGGTGCGCCTGCCCGCCGATTCCCGGGGTGCCCGGGCGGGCGCGGTCGGGCGGGGTGTGGCGGGCGACAGGGTGGTGGGCTTCAGCGCTCGTTGTCGCGGTCGATGGTCACGCGGCCGGAGCCGGAGGTGATGTCGAGCACCCGGGAGGACTCCTGGTCCGGTACGGAGGTGTCGATCTCCTGGCGGCCGTCGGCCGTGCTGAGATCCGTGCGGTAGCGGCTCCCGTCGGCGGGCAGGTGCAGGATGAAGTTGCCGGAGGCCGTCCGGGCCGTGACCGCCAGGGGCGCCCGGTCGTACTGGAGGGTGATCTGGCCCGAGGACGAGAACAGCTCCGCCGCCGAGGAGGCCAGCCCGTTGCCGATGATCTGCCCCGATCCGCTGACCGCCCGGACCCGGCCGCTGACTCTGGTCAGCTCGACCTGCCCCCGGTCGGTGGAGGCCGAGACGGCGCCGGCGATGCCCAGGATCTCCGTCCGCCCCGAGGAGTTGCGGGAGTGGACCTCCGTATTGGGCGGGACCTGGATCTCCAGGTTCACCGCGCAGCCGAACAGGCTGCGCGCCCGTCCGCCCGGGCAGCCGACGGATATCGACAGCGTGTCGTTCTCGACGTGCTCGCTGACGGTGGGCCTGCTCAAGGCCCAGCCGACTCGCTCGGCCACCAGGACGCGGTCGGTACCCGCGGCCAGGACGCTGACCCGGGCGGGCCCGGAGTCGATCTCGACCCGGGCGATCCGCTCGAAGAACATCCGTTCGTGGCTGGTCTCCCGCTGGATCAGGTTCGCGCCGGTGCTGACGGCGCCGGCCAGCAGGACGAACGCGAGGACCAGCCTGCCGAGGAGCCGCCAGGCCCGGCGCTCGCCGGACCCCGGCTCGGCCGGTGCCGTGGGGGCGAGGTCCGGGAGCCAGCGGGAGAGCCGGCGGTCGGCGGACGGCTGCCGTTCCGGGGCGTCCGGTCGGGTCACTGGCTGACCTCCAGGAAGCGCAGCACCGCGAGGACGCGCCGGTGGACGTCCTCGGCGGGCGGCAGGTCGAGCTTGGTGAGGATGGAGTTGATGTGCTTGGAGACGGCGCTGTCGCTGATCACCAGGGATTCGGCGATGGCCGCGTTGGACCGGCCCTCCGCCATCAGGGCCAGCACGTCCCGCTCCCGGGGGGTCAGGCGGTGCAGCGGATCGCTGTCGCGGCGCAGCAGCAGCTGGGCGACGACCTCGGGGTCGAGGGCGGTGCCTCCCGCGGCGACCCGCTGCAGGGCCTCCAGGAACTCGTCGACGTTGGCGACCCGCTGTTTGAGCAGGTAGCCGACGCCGCTGGTGTTCTTGGCCAGCAGGTCTGCCGCGTAGCGCTCCTCGACGAACTGGGAGAGGAGGACGACCGCCGTGTCGGGCCACTGCCGGCGGATCAGCAGGGCGGCCCGGACCCCCTCGTCGGTGAAGCCGGGCGGCATCCGGACGTCGGAGACGACGATCTGCGGGCGGTGCTCCTCGACGGCGGCGAGCAGCGCCTCGGCGTCCCCGACGGCGGCCGCCACCTCGTAGCCCTCGCTCTCCAGCACCTTGACGATGCCGATCCTCAGGAGGACGGAGTCCTCGGCGATCACAGCTCGCATGGCAGCTCCATGGTGATGGTGGTGGGGCCCCCGCGGGGGCTGGTGATGGCGAAGGTTCCGTCCACCGAGGCGGCCCGCTTGCGCAGGCCGCTGAGCCCGGTGCCGCGCCCGGCGTCGGCGCCGCCGACGCCGTCGTCGGTGATGGTGAGCAGCAGCCGGTCGGCCCGTCTGCGCAGGGCGAGGTCGACCCGGGAGGCCCGGGAGTGCTTGGCGGCGTTGGCGAGGGCCTCGGAGACCGTGAAGTAGGCGACCGCTTCCACCGTGGGCGCCATGCGGCCCGGCAGGTCGACCGTGAGGTGGACGGGGACGGGGCTGCGGGCGGCGATGCCGGACAGGGCCGCGTCCAGCCCGCGGTCCTCCAGCACGGCGGGGTGAAGGCCCCGGACCAGGTCGTGCAGCTCCTTGATGGCGGCCTGGGCCTCGTCGTGCGCGGCCACGATCACCTCCATCGCCTCGGGCGGGACGTTCTTGAGGGTGCGTCTGGCCAGGCCGAGGTTCATCGCCAGGGAGACCAGGCGCTGCTGGGCTCCGTCGTGCAGGTCCCGTTCGATGCGGCGGCGTTCGGCGTCCGCGGCGTCCACCACGTCGACCCGGCTCCGGGTGAGGTGTTCGACCCGGCGCTCCAGCACCTCCGCCCGGTTGGGGCCGAGCAGGGCGCGGACCGTCCACAGGTCGAGGGCGGCGAGCAGGGCGGCGAGCCAGGGCATGGCGAGGAGCAGGAGCAGGCCCCCCGCGGTGACCGCGACCCCGGTCTCCGTCCACCCCGGCTTGCCCCGCATCGGATTGTCCGGCGGCAGCAGCCAGACCCAGCCGAAGAACCCGAGCAGGACGGCGGCGGCCCCCCAGAGGGCGAGGAGGAGCCCGGACGCCAGCGCCTGGAGCGGTGCCACCAGCAGGTGGTGGACGGCCTGACGCCACGTCAGCCCCGCGCGCAGGCGGGCCAGCCAGCCGGCTCCGGGCGGGAGCCGGCTCGGGATCTCCAGCCCGTACAGCGAGCGGACCCGGCTGCGCTGTGCGGTGGTGAGCAGGTCGAGCAGGGCGGTGAGCAGGAGCAGGCCGGGCAGCACCGCGGGTTGCGGGGAGAGGAGGAGGACCACGGTCGGCAGCCCGAGCGGGAGCCCGGCCGCCAGGAACAGCGAGTCCCGTCGAGCGCCCGTGGACCACGGCAGGCGCCGCCCGACGGCGGCCCGGACCGCCGCGGAGCGGACCGTGCGGCGCTCACGCGTGTGGATCTTCGACTGGAACATGCGGCTCAGCGTAGAGGTCCGCCGATCTGCGCTTCCATGGCCCGGGCCTCCGTCTTTGGGGTGTAGCTGGCTACACCCCAAAGACGGAGCCGGACGCTACCGACAAGATCCTTGCCGCGCAGGATTCTTGACGGCATGACGAACACGAACCTGATCCGCAGTGCCCGCAGCCCGCTCGCCCCCGTCCGCACCGCGGTCATGGGCCCCGCCCCGCTGCGGCCCGAACTCCTCGACGGCCCGGGCGGGGTGCGGCTGCTCGGATCGGCCGGCCCGTGGTCGGCCTTCCTCCGCCCGGGGCGCCGCCCGGCCATGGAGGTGTACGCGTACGACGAGTTGCTCGACGTCGTGGTCGATTCCCCGCTCGGCGGTGCCCGGTCGCGCGGCGCGCGGCACCGCCGGGCCGACAGACCGGGGGAAGCGCCGGTCTCGTGCGCTTGGGGGCGGCTGCCCCCGTGCGCGGCGCCCGGGTCGGTGTGCTTCCTCGCCGGTGGGCTGCGCCGCAGGTCGGTGCGGGCCGATGCGGTGCGGGTGGCGGGCCGGTTCTGGTTCGCCTCGGTGGCCGGAGAGTTCCGCCGGGCGCAGGTCCGGTCGGAGTGCCGGTGCGCCGGGCACGGGGCGGGGTGGGCGGCGTGAGCGCCTTCGTCCGGGTTCCCGCCGGGGTCGACGGTGGCGGGGTGGTACGCCCGGGCGGGCGGGCCGTCGCGGGGCCGTCGGTCGGGCGGCTGCCGTTGGAACTCGTCTTCCTCGGCTGCGGGTTGATCCTGCTGCCCTGGGCGGCCCTGCTGGCCACCCTGCCCGGCGGTCCGGGCTGGGCCGTGCTCGATCTGGCCGAGTCGGCGGCGCTCTCGGCCACGGCGGCGCTGCTCCGGCAGGGGCGCGGGGCCCGTACCCCGGCCGCTGCCGCCGGTTTCCTGCTGGCCTCCGACGCCGGGTGCGACCTGGCGACGGCGGCCGGCGGGGTGGATCTGGTGGTCGCCGTGCTGATGGCGGTGTGCGCCGAACTCCCGCTGGCCGGCCTGTGCTGGTGGGTGGCGTCCGGCCGGTCCGCGGCCGGTCCCGCCACGGGCCGGCGGGCGGCCGGTGCTCAGCCGGCGGCGGCCAGGCGGTGGAGCCGCTCCCGGGTCTCCTCGTCCTGGGGCACGTACCCGACCAGCCTGGTCCCGCTCCTGGGGCCCAGCCACAGGTTGGTGTACTCGAACCTGAGCAGGCCGGTCGCGGGCAGCGCGAACTGCTTGAACCCGTTGACCAGTCCCGCCACCTCGTGCCGTTCCCAAGCCTCTTCGAAGTCCGGGGAGACCCTGCGCAGCCGGTCGACCAGGTTCTTCCACGCGGGTTCCGCCGCGTGGTCGGCCATCGAGTTCCGGAAGCGCGCCACCACCCCGGCCCTGGCGGCCGCCCGGTCGACCAGGTTCCGAGCGAAAGGAGTGTCGGTGAAGACCATCCACATGATGTTGCGGTCCTCGTCGGGGATCGTCTCCAGGTCCCCGGTGAGCCAGGTGTACGCGCGGTTGTACGCCAGGATGTCGAACCGGCTGCTGATCACCACGGCGGGGAACGGGTCCAGTTGGGACACCATCGCCCTGATCGAGGGCGACACGGTCGAGCACTCCCGGACGGGCACGGGGTCCTCGGCGCCCGCGAGGGTGAACAGGTGCGACCGCTCGTTGCGGTCGAGCAGCAGGGCCCGGGCCACCGAGTCCAGGACCTGGGCCGACACCTGGATGCCGCGCCCCTGTTCGAGCCAGGTGTACCAGGTGATCCCGACCGCGGCGAGGCCGGCGACCTCCTCGCGGCGCAGCCCCGGCGTCCGGCGGCGGCCCACCGCGGGAAGACCCACCTGCTCGGGCGAGATGCGCTCACGGCGGCTCCGCAGGAAGGTGGCCAGTTCGTGCCGCCGGACGTCGGCGGGGGTCTGAGTGTCCGCGGGGATAGCCATGACACCAGGGTGGACCATCACCGATCCCCTTGCCAGGTAGTCCTTATACCTGGATAGACACCGCCTGGTACCAGGTTGAGAGGAGCCGCATCGTAGTACTCGTGACTCGACAGACAGTGCTTCCCCGCATCCCGTCCCCGGCCCGACCGGCGGCGCCCGTGGTGTCCGCGACACCCGCGCTGGGTACCGCCGGCCTGATCACCGTCCTCCTGGGCGCCTTCCTTCCGATGCTTGACTTCTTCATAGTGAATGTCGCGCTACCGACCATCGACCACGATCTGGTCGCCGGCCCCGCGGTCCTCGAACTCGTCGCGGCCGGCTACGGCATCGCCTTCGCCGTGCTGCTCGTCCTGGGCGGGCGGCTGGGCGACGCCTTCGGACGACGACGGCTGTTCATCGGCGGGGCCGTCGCCTTCGCCCTCACCTCGCTCGCCTGCGGTGCCGCACCCACCGCCTGGACCCTGGTCGCCGCCCGGGTCGCCCAGGGGGCTTCCGCCGCCCTCCTGCTCCCCCAGGTCCTCGCCACCATCACCGCCACCACCAGCGGTCGGCAGCGCGCCCGGGCCCTCGGCGTCTACGGTGCGGTCGGCGGCATCTCGGTGGTGATCGGCCAGGTCCTCGGCGGACTCCTGGTCTCGGCGGACCTCTTCGGCACCGGCTGGCGCGCCGTCTTCCTACTGAACGTCCCCTTCGCCCTCCTCACCGCGGCCCTGGCCTCCCGGTACGTTCCGGAGAGCCGCGCCGAGCGGGCCGCCGGGGTGGACCTGCCGGGCACCCTGCTGCTCAGCGCCGCACTGCTGTCCCTGTTCGTCCCGCTGATGGAGGGCCGGGCCGTCGGCTGGCCGGCCTGGACCTGGGCGTCGCTGGCCGCTTTCCCGGCCTTCGCGGCCGCGTTCCTGGCGGTGGAACGCCGCGCCGAGCGGGCGGGCCGGCTCCCGCTCGTCCCGCTCTCGTTGCTGCGCATCCCGGAGATGCGGCGCGGCCTCGGAGTGGCCGTGCCCTACTTCACCGGTTTCGGCGGCTTCATGTTCGTCGTCGCCCTGATGCTGCAGGACGGCCTGCACAAGGGCCCGGTCGCCGCGGGCTGGGCGCTGGTCCCGATGGCGGTGGGCTACTTCGGGGCCTCGCTGGCCGGGCCCCGGCTGGTCGACCGGTTCGGCAGCCGGGTGATCACCGGCGGAGCGGTGGTCCAGGGCATCGGCCTGCTGACCCTGCTGGCCACCGTGCTGGGCGACTGGGCGCACTTCTCGCCCCTGCGGATGCTCCCCGGGGTCGCGCTGGCCGGCATCGGCCAGGGCCTGGTGGGCATGCCGCTGTTCCGGGTGGTGCTCTCCCGAGTCCCCGCCGAGCGCGCCGGGGTGGGCAGTGGCGTCCTGGCGACCACCCAGCAGTCCAGCCTGGCCCTGGGGGTAGCGACGTTGGGCACTCTCTTCCTCGGTCTCGTACCCGCCCTGGGAATGGCGAACGCGCTGGCTCTGGTGCTCGGCATCCAGACGCTCGGTTCCCTGGCCATCTGCTGGTTGAGCACCCGGCTGCCGCGCTCGGTCGGCTGAGCGGTGCCGCGCTCCGAAGGCCCTGCACCGAAGGCACTGCACCGCAGGCTCTGCGACGAAGGCCCTACGCCGAGAACCCTCTGCCGGGAACGGTGCGTCGAAAAAGGAAAGGCCCGCAGGCCGGGGCCGGTGCGAGGATGGCGCCATGACGGAGAACCCGACCATCGTCCCGGGCGGGACGCGCACCCGCGAGCAGCTGGTGGCAGCGATCGAGTCCGGGGCGCGCCCGAAGTACCTGCACTTCTGGGGCCACCGGCCGCAGCGCGACGGGCAGATCGGCGCCGGTGCCCTCAGCCAGTGGTGGCCCTCGCCGTTCGAGGTCGACGGGGTCCGGTACAGCACCGCCGAGCACTGGATGATGGCGGGCAAGGCCCGGCTGTTCGGCGACGAGGAGATCGTTCCGCGCATCCTCGGCGCCCGGACGCCCGCCGAGGCGAAGAAGCTGGGCCGACTGGTCGGCGGGTTCGACGAGGCCCGCTGGACGGCGCACCGCTTCGACCTGGTGGTGGCGGGCAGCGTCGCGAAGTTCGGGCAGGACGACCGGCTCCGCGCGTACCTGGTCGGCACCGGGAACCGCGTCCTGGTCGAAGCCAGCCCGCTCGACCGGATCTGGGGCATCGGCCTGGCGGCCGACGACGACCGGGCCCATGCGCCCGCGCAGTGGCGCGGCCTGAACCTGCTCGGCTTCGCACTGATGGAAGCCCGCGCAGAACTGACGGGGCGTCAACTCCACTGACCAACAGGCGGATCGGTCGACCGTCGGGCGATAGCGGACCGTCGGGCAAGCGCCCACACCATTCCCAACCCGGGTGATTCGGGCAGGAGTTGACAGGTTTCACAGACCGGAACCCTCTTGCCCCGCACCGGCCTCTCGCATTCCCATCTCGAAAAGGTTAAGACTTGCTCCCGTAACGTGGCCGCCGTACAGCAACGCCAGGATGGCCACCAGTCGTTGTGTTCGGGGGCCAGTCGGGTGGCCTCCATGGAGAGGTCGGGCAGGCCGCGATGACCGTGCGAGAACTGGGGCCGGAACCGGCCGAAATCCAGCTCCTCAGAGCCGAGTTGGACGAACTGCTCAGGGCCCGGCAGTTCGCCGCACAGCGGGAGCGCAGGCTCGCCGAAGCACTGCGGGACCGCCACGAGCCGGACCACTCTCCCGCCCCCCAGCACCCGCCCCGGCAACCCGACCCCGAGCTGGCGCGACAGCTCGCCCAGGCGCAGAACCTCCGTGAAGGTCTCGGCGCCCGTTGCCTGGAGCTGAGCAACCGCCTGCTCGCCGCCGAGGACCGGCTGATGGCCGGACGGCTCGCCGACAGGTCCTCCCGGCAGACCGGTCAGGCCGCGACCGGCCCGGCCACCGCCCCGCCCCGGGCCGACGATCCGCACGGGCCGGGCCCCGCCTTCGTCCCCTCGCAGCGACTGCGCCCGACCGGGGCCCGGTTCGGCGGCACCCGCAACGGAGTCCGGACTCCCCCGGCCGCCGACGCCCCCGACTTCCTTGACGCCACAACGGTCGTACCGGCCCCACCCCCGGCCCAGGACGCGGCCGCCGACACCCCGCCGCTCCGTGGCGCCAGGTTCAGGAGCAACCGCGTCCTCCGCCCCGCCGAGCGGAACGCCGCCACCCCCACCGTCACCGGCGCACCGCCCTCCGACACCCCGGCCGTCGGCACCGGCACCGGCCCGCACTCCGAGGCCGACCACACGCACCCCGGCCACCGCCCGCGCCCGAACACGGGGCCCGGTCCGTCGGGGCAGTATCCGCACGAGACCTCCGCGGCGGGAGCCGCAGACCGGCCGCGCAGCCGGACGAAGGCCGAACTGGCCAGGCTGGTCCAGCGGATCGCCGAACTGCACCGCGAGGGCGCGGTGCACGAGTCCGCGGCGATCGTGGGTCAGGTGGCCCTGCTGGTCACGCCCCTCGACCTGGCCGCACTGGCCGCGCTGCTGAAGTCCGACGGCCCGTCCGGCGCCTCCGCCTACCTGGCCAGGTCGGTGGCCAACGGCACGCCGGAGCACGCGGCGGCCGTCCTCGTGGAGTTGCGCCGCGAAGGGCTGGTGGACGAAGCCGCGGACCTCTTCCACACCCTGTGGTCGGTCGGTTCCCGGGAGCTTCCGGCGCTGCTGGCGGCATTGGAGCGGACCGGCCAGTCCGCCGACGGACAGACCCTGCTGTGGGAGCGGGCCTCCGCCCCGGCCGCCGAACTCGCGGAGCTGACCCACTGGTTGCGGGAGGCCGGCCGGTCCGGCGACGCACGCCACCTGCTCCGGCAGGCGGCCGGTCGACCGGTCGGGGAGGTCGCCGAGATCGCGGCGGCGCTGAGCGAGGGCTCCGCCGTCGAGCTGGTCCGGGAGCTGGTGCGGCTGCGCTCGGCCGGTGACATCGGCCAGTTCGCGGCCGCGATCCACGGATCGGCCGAGTTGTACGACGCGCTGCTGTTCGCCACCGACGGCCTGGAGGAGAGCCGGTCCCGCAGCGCCTTCGCCGCCCTGCGCTCGGCCGGACTGCCCACCGAGCCGGCGCCCCGCCCCCGTTCGCGCTCCCGCCAGCGCCGCTGAGCGCGCGCCCGCGACGGTTCGGCATCCGGAACAGCCGACGCCCCCGGGGCAGCCCGCGCCCGGAACGGCGGTGGGCCCTCCCCGAACACGGGGAGGGCCCACCGGGCGGACCACCGGCAGGTGGTCGGTAACCGCTAGGTCAGCAGTCGATCAGCAGCCGATCAGGCGGGCGCCCAGGTAGGACTTGACCTGGTCCAGGGAGACCCGCTCCTGCGCCATGGTGTCGCGCTCGCGGACGGTCACGGCGTTGTCCTCGAGGGTGTCGAAGTCGACGGTGACGCAGAACGGGGTGCCGATCTCGTCCTGGCGGCGGTAGCGCTTGCCGATCGCGCCGGCGTCGTCGAACTCGACGTTCCAGGCCTGCCGCAGGTCGGCGGCGAGGCCGCGGGCCTTCGGGGAGAGGTCGGCGTTGCGGGAGAGCGGGAGCACCGCGACCTTGACCGGGGCCAGGCGCGGGTCGAGCCGCATGCCGACGCGCTTCTCCATGACGCCCTTGGCGTTCGGCGCCTCGTCCTCGAAGTAGGCGTCGATCAGGAAGGCCAGCATGGCGCGGTTGAGGCCGGCCGCGGGCTCGATGACGTACGGGTAGTACCGCTCGTTCGCGTCCTGGTCGAAGTACTTGAGGTCCTGGCCGGAGGCCTCGCTGTGCACCGTCAGGTCGTAGTCGGTGCGGTTGGCCACGCCCTCCAGCTCGGAGAACTCGCTGCCGCCGAAGTTGAAGCGGTACTCGATGTCCACCGTGCGCTTGGCGTAGTGGGACAGCTTCTCCTTCGGGTGCTCGAAGAAGCGCATGTTCTCGGTGCGCAGGCCCAGGCCGGTGTACCAGTTCCAGCGCTGCTCGAGCCAGTACTCGTGCCAGGTCTCGTCCTCGCCGGGCTTGACGAAGAACTCCATCTCCATCTGCTCGAACTCGCGGGTCCGGAAGATGAAGTTGCCGGGCGTGATCTCGTTGCGGAAGCTCTTGCCGACCTGGGCGATGCCGAACGGCGGCTTCTTGCGCGAAGTGGTCTGCACGGCGCGGAAGTTGGTGAAGATGCCCTGCGCGGTCTCGGGGCGCAGGTAGGCCAGGCCGGCCGCGTCCTCGGTGACGCCGAGGTGCGTCTTCAGCATGCCCGAGAACTCCTTGGGCTCCGTGAAGGCGCCCTTGTTGCCGCAGTTCGGGCAGTTGAGGTCGGCCAGGCCGTTGGCGGGCAGCCGGCCGTGCTTGGCCTCGTAGGCCTCTTCCAGGTGGTCGGCGCGGAAGCGCTTGTGACAGGAGAGGCACTCGGTCAGCGGGTCGTTGAAGGTGGCGACGTGGCCGGAGGCCTCCCACACCTCGCGGGCCAGGATCACCGAGGAGTCGAGTCCGACGACGTCCTCCCGAGCGGTGACCATCGAACGCCACCACTGGCGCTTGATGTTCTCCTTCAGCTCGACGCCCAGCGGACCGTAGTCCCAGGCGGCACGGGTGCCGCCGTAGATCTCGCTGCAGGGGTAGACGAAGCCACGGCGCTTGCTCAGGCTGACGATCGTGTCGATCTTGTCGGCGGCCACAGTGCTCTCTTCAGTACGACGGCACGGTCAGGGCGCCGCTGGTTGCGCGCGCCCGAATAACTCAGGGTACCGGGGATGCAGGGTCAGGATTCAACTCGATACTGGCACGGGCCGACCGCCCGGCGGCTGTACCGGGAATGAACAGCCGCACACCCTCCGGCACATGGGGCGCACCCGGTGGCGGAGCCGACGGAGGCGACGACGGAGGAGCCGCCGGAGCGGGCGGGGCGGGACAGTGTGAGGCCGTCCCGCCGGAAAGCAAGTTGACAATCATTTCCAGATAAGATGAGAATGGTTGTCATGAAGATGCGCCGCCTGCCTGCCTCGACCGCCTTCGCCGCCACGGCCGTTGCCGCCTCCCTGCTGCTCTCCGCCTGCGGCGGCACCAGCAGCGCGGCCGACAAGGACGGCGGGAAGCTGGAGGTCGTGGCGTCGTTCTACCCGATGGAGTTCCTGGCCCGTCAGATAGGCGGGGAGCACGTGAAGGTCGCCGACCTGACCGCCCCGGGAGTGGAGCCGCACGACCTGGAGCTGACGGCCAAGCAGGTCGCGGCGGTCCAGCGGGCCGACGCGGTGGTCTACCTGAAGGGCCTGCAGCCGACCGTCGACCAGGCCGTCGCGCAGTCCCACTCCAAGCACGTGGTGGACGCCACGGCCGCCTCCCCGCTGGTGGACCACCACCTCGACGAGGGCACCACCGAGCCCGAGGGCCACAGCGCCGACGACGGCCACGACCACGAGCACTCCGGCGCCGCCGGCGACCCGCACATCTGGCTCGACCCGACCCGGTACGCGGCCGTGGCGAAGAGCGTGGGCGCCGGGCTGGCCGCCGCGGACCCGGCGAACGCCGCCGAGTACCAGCGCAACACCGACGCCCTGGTGGACCGACTCGCCTCGCTGGACCAGGAGTTCCGGGACGGCCTGAAGAGCGTCGACACCCGGACCTTCATCACCAGCCACGCCGCCTTCGGCTACCTCGCCGACCACTACGGCCTGGACCAGGTCGCGATCAACGGGGTCGACCCGGAGGCCGAGCCCACCCCGTCCCGGCTGGCCGCGATCCAGCAGGCGGCCAAGGAGAACGGCGCCACCACCGTCTTCTTCGAGTCCCTGGTGAGCCCCAAGCTGGCCACCACCATGGCGGGCGACCTCGGGCTGAAGACCGCCGTCCTCGACCCCCTGGAGGGGATCAAGGAGCCGGACAAGAACGACTACTTCTCCGTCATGCGGCAGAACCTGGCCAACCTGCGGACGGCGCTCGGCGCGCACTGAACCGCACCGCCGGGCGGACAGGACCGCCTCCCCGGCGAACCGGACGCACCACGGACCGGACGAACCGAACCCCCGACGGGCCGAACCGCCCGCCCCTGAGCGGCGCGAGCCGAGCGAGGAACCACCATGAGTGCTGTCATCCCGACGACGGACTCCGACCGGCGGCCGCCGTCCCCCCGCAGCGGCGACGGGGCCGGGGCGGACGCCCCCGACCGGAGCGGGGCGGTGCCGGTCCTCGGCCTGCGCGGGGCGGTCGCCACGGTCGGGGGGCGGCCGGTGCTCCGCGGCGTCGACCTCACCGTCCGGCCGGGCGAGGTGGTGGCCCTGCTGGGGGCCAACGGGTCCGGCAAGTCGACGACCGTGAAGACCGTGATCGGGGCGGTCCCGCTGGAGCGGGGCAGCCTGGAGCTGTTCGGGCGGCCGCAGCGCAGGTTCCGGGCCTGGCACCGGATCGGGTACGTGCCGCAGCGCACCACCGCGGCCGGCGGGGTGCCGGCCACGGTCCGCGAGGTGGTCTCCACCGGGCGGCTGCCGCAGCACGGACTGCTGCCGTTCCGCCGCCGGGACCGGGCCGCCGTGGACCGGGCGCTGACCGCCGTCGGCATGCTCGACCGGGCCGGGGACGGCGTGGCGAACCTGTCCGGCGGGCAGCACCAGCGGGTGCTGATCGCCCGCGCCCTGGTCGGCGAACCCGAACTGCTGATCATGGACGAGCCGATGGCCGGCGTCGACGTGGACAGCCAGCAGGTGCTCGCCGACATCCTGCGCAGCGAGGTGGAGCGCGGCTGCGCGGTCCTCCTGGTGCTGCACGAACTCGGCCCGCTGGAGCCGCTGATCGACCGGGCGGTGGTGCTGCGCGACGGCTGCGTGGCGCACGACGGCCCGCCGCCCCGCGGGGTCGGCCAGCACGCGCTGCCCGGCCACGACCACGTCCACCCGCACGCGGACGACCACCACCACCGCACCACCCAGGGACTGCTGGCATGATCGAGATGTTCCAACCCGACTTCATGCAGCGGGCGTTCCTCGCCGCCGTGCTGGTCGGCCTCACCGCTCCCCTGGTCGGCATCTACCTGGTGCAGCGCCGCCAGGCCCTGATGGGCGACGGCATCGGGCACGTCGCGCTGACCGGTGTCGGCCTGGGCTTCCTGTTCCAGGCCAACCCGATCTGGATGGCGGTGCTGGTCTGCGTGCTCGGCGCCGTCGTGATGGAACTGGTCCGCTCCCGCGGCAACCAGCGCGGCGACATCGCGCTGGCGATGCTGTTCTACGGCGGCATGGCCGGCGGCAAGCTGCTGGTCTCGATGAGCAGCCAGGCCGGCTCCGGCAGCCTGGAGAGCTACCTGTGGGGCTCGATCCTCACCGTCTCCCCCGGCGACCTGGCGGTGATCGGCGGGCTGGCCGCGGTCGTCCTCGCGGTCACCGTCGGGCTGCGGCGGCAGCTGTTCGCGATCTGCCAGGACGAGGAGTTCGCCCGGGTGACCGGCCTCCCGGTCCGGGTGCTCAACCTGCTGCTGGCGGTGATGGCGGCCGTCACCGTGACGGTCGCGATGCGGGTGGTCGGCCTGCTGCTGGTCAGCGCGCTGATGGTGGTGCCGGTCGCGGCGGCCCAGCAGCTGACCCGCTCCTTCGCCGCCACCCAGGCCGCCGCGGTCGGCGTGGGCGTGCTCGCGGCGGTCGGCGGCGTCGGCACCTCGTACCAGGCCGACCTGCCGCCCGGTCCGACCATCGTGATCCTGGCGATCCTCGCCTTCGCCCTGTTCAGCCTGGCCGCCGCACCGCTGGCCCGGCGGCGGCACCGGGCGTCCGCCGAGAACGGCCCGGCGGTCTGCGACGTGGCGCTGCCGACCGCGGAAGCCGGGTCGGCGGCCGGAACCGGGCCGGGGGCCGGAGCGGAGGCCCAGGTGCCGTCGCAGGGGGAGTCGCTGTCAAGTCGGGGGCTGGCACAATGATGTGCGAAACCACCCGATCAGCAGGAGGACCCACGGTGACCACCGCAGGCCCGTCGCCGCGCGCACGATCGACCCGGCAGCGCACCGCCGTCTCGGCGGTGCTGGACGAGATCGAGGACTTCCGCAGCGCGCAGGAACTGCACGACATGCTCAAGCACCGGGGCGACTCGGTCGGCCTGACCACCGTCTACCGGACGCTGCAGTCGCTCGCCGAGGCCGGTGAGGTGGACGTGCTGCGCACCGCCGAGGGCGAGGCGGTCTACCGCCGGTGCAGCAGCGGGCACCACCACCACCTGGTGTGCCGGCACTGCGGGGCGACGGTCGAGGTCGAGGGTCCGGCGGTCGAGCGCTGGGCCAACGCGGTCGCCGCCGAGCACGGGTTCAGCGACATCGCGCACACCCTGGAGATCTTCGGCACCTGCGGCGACTGCGCCGCGAAGCTCTCCGCCCAGCAGCAGAGCCAGTAAGCGGCCCGGCCGGTAGCGCAGGCCCACAGCGCAGCTCGTAGCCCAGCCAGGAGCCCCCGAGCGACGAGGGCCCGGATCGGACGGTTCCGATCCGGGCCCTCTGCCGTGGCGCGCGCCCGGCGCGAGCGCTCAGCGCTGGGTCGGCACGTCCGCGGTGTCCGCGGCGTCGACCGCGTTCGGGACCGCACCGCCGAAGCGGCGGTCGCGGCGCGCGTACTGCTCGACGGCGCGCCACAGGTCGCGGCGGTCGAAGTCGGGCCAGAGCACGTCCTGGAACACCAGCTCGGCGTACGCGGACTGCCAGGCCAGGAAGTTGGAGGTGCGCTGCTCGCCGCTGGGGCGCAGGAACAGGTCGACGTCCGGCATGTCCGGGTAGTAGAGGTACTTGGCGAACAGCTTCTCGTTGACCTTCTCCGGGTTGAGCTTCCCGGCGGCGACGTCGCGGGCGATGGCCAGCGCGGCGTCGGCGATCTCGGCCCGGCCGCCGTAGTTGAGGCAGAAGTACATCGTCATGGCGTCGTTGTCCTTGGTCTGCTCCTGGGCGACCTGGAGCTCCTGGACGACGCTCTTCCACATCCGCGGCATCCGGCCGGCCCAGCGGATCCGGATGCCCATGGCGTCCATCTCGTCCCGGCGGCGGCGGATCACGTCCCGGTTGAAGTTCATCAGGAACTTCACCTCGTCCGGGGAGCGCTTCCAGTTCTCGGTGGAGAAGGCGTACAGCGAGAGGTTCTTGACGCCGACCTCCAGGCAGCCGCGCAGCACGTCGAGGACGACGGCCTCGCCGACCTTGTGACCCTCGGTGCGGGGCAGGCCGCGCTCCTTGGCCCAGCGGCCGTTGCCGTCCATGACGCAGGCGATGTGGTTCGGGACCAGTTCGGCCGGGATCTTCGGCGGCCGGGCACCGCTCGGGTGCGGGGCCGGGGCCTCGTACGTCCGCTTGCTGCTGCCGAACAGCCGTCGCGCGACCATGCTCACTTCTCCACGTATCTCATCGAGCGGATGCCCCGCTCCAGGTGCCACTGCAGGTAGGCGGCCACCAGCCCGCTGCCCTCGCGCCAGTACCGCGGCTCGCAGCCGTCGGCCGTCCGCCAGTCTCCGGAGAGCAGCGCGCCGAGCAGTACCAGTGTCTCAGGGGAGGGTACGGCACTTCCGGGCACCCGGCAGTCGCCGCACAGCACGCCGCCGGCCTGCAGCGAGAAGAAGCGGTTGGGGCCGGGCAGTCCGCAGCGGGCGCAGTCGGTGAAGCTGGCGCCGTAGCCGTTGACGGCGAGCGAGCGCAGCAGGAAGGCGTCCAGCACCAGGTGCGACTGGTGGGTGCCGTTGGCGAGGGTGCGCAGGCCGCCGACGAGCAGCAGGTACTGCTGGACGGCGGGCTGGCCCTCGTGCTCGGCGAAGCGTTCGGCGGTCTCCAGCATCGCGGTGCCGGCGGTGTAGCGGGTGTAGTCGTCGACGATCCGGGCGCCGTAGGGGGCGATGGTCTCCACCTGGGTGCACAGCGGCAGGGTGCGGCCGACCAGGTCGCTGCCGCGGCTGAAGAACTGGATGTCGACGTGCGAGAAGGGTTCGAGGCGGGCCCCGAACTTCGACTTGGTCCGGCGCACGCCGCGGGCCACCGCGCGCACCTTGCCGTGCTGGCGGGTGAGGAAGGTGATGATCCGGTCGGCCTCGCCGAGCTTCTGGGTGCGCAGCACGATGCCGTCGTCGCGGAAGAGACTCATGGTGGTGTCATTGTCCCGCATCGCCACGACAGTCCGGCGGGCCCGACCGGAGGCGCGCAGCCGTGAGCCCGCACCGGGGTTGTGGGGGCTTTCACCCGTGCGGTGCGGGTCACAGCAGGGCCCGGGAGGGGGGAGTTCGGGCCCGGTCGGTGGGAGGGGAGGAAGAGCAGAGGGAGGCAGGAGGGGCGGGTCAGTGCGGGGCGCGGGTGGCGGCCTCCAGCAGCCGGTCGACCTGCGCGTCGGTGAGCCGCAGGCAGCGGCCGACCACGCCGAGCGCGGCCCGCTCCTGCGGCAGGTAGCGGCCGTCGGCGAGGGCGACCAGGGCGCCGAGGGTGAGCAGGCGCTCGCGGCCCTGGAGGGCGAGGTGCGGGGCGAGCGGTTCGAGCGCGGCGTGCAGTTCGACGGCCAGACCGCCGCCCTCGACGTCGACGTCCAGCGGCTCGCCGCCGCTGTGCCCGGAGAGCGCGGCGAGCGCGGCCAGCACCTGGGCCTCGCCGCAGTCGTCGAACCCGGCTTCCTTGATCACGGCGCAGGCGGTCTCGCGTCCGGCGCGGCTGCCGGTGCCGCCGGCCGCGAGCGCGGCCAGGGCGACGGTGTACTGGGCGTCGCGCAGCATCGCGCCGAGCCGGAGCGAGGTCAACTGGTCGAGGGCGTCGGTGCCGTGGCGGCCGCGGCAGGAGGTGCACTGGACGCTGCGGACGACGCCGCCGAGCGGCAGGACCGGGGTGCCGAGGAACCGCAGCCACCGCCGGCCGTGCTGCCGGCGGTAGTTGCGGTCCCCGCCGCAGCCCGGGCAGAAGAATTCACCGAGGACATCCGTCCGCCACCGAGGGCGAACACCCCACAACCCTGTCACGGCGCCACTCCCCAGACATGGCAGGCGGCCTGCACATCAATGGGCAGGTCACGCGACCGGAGGCCGGGGTCGTCCCACCGACCGCGGTTCCGGTCCGTCGATGTTGCCACGGTTACCGGCCCGTGTCAGCACCCTGAACGGGTGCCGGGCGGAAAATTTGTGACCGGGGCCACACTCCCCCGCCGCCCGGCCCCGAACGCCCGAACGAAGCTGACGGACCGTCAATCACCGCTCCCGGCAAGGGTTGTGCCGGAACGCGCCGCGCGGGGCGGACCCGCGGCGCCGCGCGGCCCGGACCGGCGGCGCGGCGCCGGACGGATCAGTCCCGCTGCGCGGCCCGGTTGACGGCGCTGACCAGGGCCTTCAGCGAGGCCAGCACGGTGTTGGCGTCGATGCCCACGCCCCACAGCACCTTGTCGCCGACGGCGCACTCGACGTACGCGGCGGCCTGGGCGTCGCCGCCCTCGCTCAGCGCGTGCTCGGCGTAGTCCAGGACCCGGACGTCGACGCCGATCGAGGCCAGCGCGCTGACGAAGGCGGAGACCGGGCCGTTGCCGGTGCCGGTCAGCGTGACGGGGGTGCCGTCGACGACCGCCTCGGTGGTCAGCGCGTCGCGGCCGTCCTCGGTGGTCAGGCTGCGCGAGCCGCTCAGCGAGATCCGGCCCCACGGGTTGGCGGGGGTGGGCAGGTACTCGTCCTGGAAGACCGCCCAGATGTCGCCGGGGGTGACCTCGCCGCCCTCGGCGTCGGTCTTGGCCTGGATGATCTTCGAGAACTCGATCTGCATCCGGCGCGGCAGGTCCAGCTTGTGGTCGTTCTTCAGCACGTAGGCGATGCCGCCCTTGCCGGACTGCGAGTTGACCCGGATCACGGCCTCGTAGCTGCGGCCGACGTCCTTGGGGTCGATCGGCAGGTAGGGCACGCCCCAGGTGTACTCGCCGACCGGGACGCCGGCGGCGGCCGCGTCGGCCTCCAGCGCGTCGAAGCCCTTCTTGATGGCGTCCTGGTGGGAGCCGGAGAAGGAGGTGAAGACCAGGTCGCCCGCGTAGGGGTGGCGCTCGGCGACCGGCATCTGGTTGCAGTACTCGGCGGTGCGGCGGATCTCGTCGATGTCGGAGAAGTCAATCATCGGGTCGACGCCCTGCGAGAACAGGTTCATCCCGACGTTGACCAGGTCCAGGTTGCCGGTGCGCTCGCCCTGGCCGAACAGGCAGCCCTCGACCCGGTCGGCGCCCGCCATCACGGCCAGTTCGGCGGAGGCCACGCCGGTGCCGCGGTCGTTGTGCGGGTGGGTGGACAGGCAGACGAACGCGCGGCGGGACAGGTTCCGCGACATCCACTCGATCTTGTCGGCGTAGACGTTCGGGGTGGAGCGCTCGACGGTGGTCGGCAGGTTCAGGATGATCTCGCGGCCCTCGCCGGGCTGCCAGACGTCCATCACCGCCTCGCAGACCTCCAGCGCGTAGTCCAGCTCGGTGTCGATGAAGATCTCCGGCGAGTACTCGTAGCCGAAGACAGTGTCGTCGCCCAGGATCTTCTCGGCGTACTCCATCACCAGGCGGGTGCCGTCCACCGCGATGGCCTTGATCTCCTCCTTGCTCGCCCGGAACACCACCCGGCGGAACAGCGGCGAGGTGGCGTTGTACAGGTGCACGGTGGCGCGCGGCGCGCCCCGCAGCGACTCGACGGTGCGCTCGATCAGGTCCTCGCGGGCCTGGGTCAGCACCGAGATGGTGACGTCCTCGGGGATCGCGCCCTCTTCGATCAGCGAGCGGACGAAGTGGAAGTCGGTGGCGCCGGAGGAGGGGAAGCCGACCTCGATCTCCTTGTAGCCCATCTTCACCAGCAGGTCGAACATCTTGCGCTTGCGGGCCGGCGACATCGGGTCGATCAGCGCCTGGTTGCCGTCCCGCAGGTCGGTGGACAGCCAGCGCGGGGCCTGCGTGATGACCTTGCTCGGCCAGGTGCGGTCCGGCAGGTCGACGGTGCCGAAGGGTACGTACCGCTCGAACGGCATCCCCGAGGGCTTCTGCTGCACGGTGGCGGCGGTGATCGGGGTGGGGCGGTCGACGAACACGCGGGCGACGGAGGACTGTTCGGTCATGGTGGGGCTCTCGGCTTCCGTTGTCGAAGGCGGTCTGCGGTCGGGGGGTAACAGGACACCCGACTCGGCCGACTGAGTGCGCCGCGAATCACACTGGGCGCAACACGACTCCCCGCGGCGAGGGGGCCGGCCTTCTCTGGACTACAGGCCCTCGCCGCGGCAGCTAAGAAGAAGCAGCCGGATACGCATGATGCAACCCACTGTAACAAGAGCGGCGGGACGGACGCAGTGAGGCTCGCCACGATCCCACCCAGTGAGACGGGCCGGGCACGGGGAGTTGGGGAAAAGCGGCGACGAACCAGCTCACGGCGTAGCACACTGACAGCCATGCGTATCCAGGTCACCCGTACCGGCGGGTTCGCCGGCCTGCTCCGGTATGCCGAGATGGACACCTCGGAGCGCCCGGACGCCCCGCACGTGCACGCGCTGGCCCGGGAGGCGATGGTGGGCGGACTGCGCGCGCCCGCCTACGGCGTCCCGGACGGCTTCCACTACGAGATCACCGTGGACGGCCGGACGGTGCACTGCGCCGACCCGAAGCTCACCGACTCGCAGCGCGAGCTGGTGAGCCTGGTGCTCCGCGAAGGCGCCTGACCCGCCGCCTCCCCGACCGCGAGCCGGACCGCCCGCCCGCGAGCCGGCCGCCCCGGCCCGGCCCTGCCCCCGTCAGACCCAGCCGTCCAGCGAGGCCAGGAAGCCGTCCGGGTCGTCCCGGTGGATGCAGTGCCCGGCGCCCGGCACGGTGCGCACCGTGTAGCCGCGGCGGCGCAGTTCGGCGGCCTCCTCGGAGGTCACCAGCTGGCTGGGGTCGGCGAGTTGGACCAGCGAGGGGACGGCGGGGGCGCCGGGCAGCACGGAGTGCGCGGGGTGCGCCCACAGGCCGGTCGCGGTGTCGCCGTCCCAGGCGGCGAGGGCGGCGAGTTCGGCGTCCACGTCCGCCGCGGACCACTCGGGGCGCATCGCGGTGACGAGTTTCCGGGTGGCGAGCCGCTGGAAGGCGACGAAGGGCTCCGGTCCGACGCCGGGGCGGTCGAAGACGAAGGCGGGGTCGCTGTAGACCGCGCGGGCGGGCGCCAGCCGGTCGGCGGCCAGCCGCAGGGCCAGTGCGCCCAGCGAGTGGCCGATCGCCAGGTCCGCCCCGGCGGGCAGGGTGTCGGCGAGGTCGGCGGCGAACTCCGCCGGCCCGTACCGTTCGGCGGGGCCGGACCCGGCGCCGCGCGGGGAGGCGCCGTGGCCGCGCAGGTCCACGGCCAGCACCCGGTAGCCGCGCTCGGCGAGCGCGGGGCCGATCACCCGCCAGGTCCGGTGGTCGGACTGCAGTCCGTGCACCAGCAGGGCGGTGCGGTCGCCCGCGCCCCAGGTGTGGGTGTACAGCCGCACGGCCCCGCCCCTCCCCCTCGCCCCGACGGGGCGTCAGAAGCCGAGCTTACGCAGCTGCTTGGGGTCGCGCTGCCAGTCCTTGGCGACCTTGACGTGCAGGTCGAGGTAGACGGGGGTGCCGAGCAGCGCCTCGATCTGCTTGCGGGCGGTGGTGCCGACGTGCTTGAGCCGGGCGCCCTTGGCGCCGATCACGATGGCCTTCTGGCTCTGCCGCTCGATGTACACGTTGGCGTGGATGTCCAGCAGCGGGCGGTCGGCGGGCCGGTCCTCGCGCGGGATCATCTCCTCGACCACGACGGCCAGCGAGTGCGGCAGCTCGTCCCGGACGCCTTCCAGCGCGGCTTCCCGGATCAGCTCGGCGACCATGATCAGCTCGGGCTCGTCGGTGAGGTCGCCGTCCGGGTAGAGCGGCATGCCCTCGGGCAGCAGCTTGGTCAGCAGGTCGGCGACCAGGGTGACCTGGCTGTCGCCGACGGCGGAGACCGGGATGATCTCGGCCCACTCGATGCCGAGTTCGGCGCCGAGCTGCTGGATGGCGATCAGCTGTTCGGCGAGCCGCTTGGAGTCCACCAGGTCGGTCTTGGTGACCAGCGCCACCTTGGGGGTGGACTTCTTGATCCCGGCGAGTTCCTTGGCGATGAACTTGTCGCCGGGGCCGAGCTTCTGGTCCGCGGGCACGCAGAAGCCGATCACGTCGACCTCGGCCCAGGTGCTGCGGACCAGGTCGTTGAGCCGCTCGCCGAGGAGGGTGCGGGGCTTGTGCAGGCCGGGCGTGTCGACCAGCACCAGCTGGGCGTCGGGCCGGTGCACGATGCCGCGCACGGTGTGCCGGGTGGTCTGCGGGCGGTCGGAGGTGATCGCGACCTTCGTCCCGACCAGCGCGTTGGTCAGGGTCGACTTGCCCGCGTTGGGACGGCCGACGAAGCACGCGAACCCGGAGCGGTACGGGGAGGAAGGGGCATTCATGGCATCCATTGTCGCCGATCGGCGGGGCCGTCCCGGCCACGGGGTGTTCAGCCGGTCTTCTTCCCGCCGCCGCCGGTGATCCCGCCCACCACGACCAGTGCCAGCAGGACCAGGGTGCCGGCCAGCCACCAGGGGGAGCCGGTCTCGTGCCAGCGGCCGAACCCCATCACGCAGAGCAGCAGTCCGCAGAAGAACGCCGCGACGCCCATGTCCCCTCCCCCGCCGGGACGACCCTCCCGGTCGGTGCGATTATCGCACCGACCGGCCGAGGGGTGGGCTGCGGACGGGCCCTTCCGGCCACCCGCCCGCGCCCCTCACTCCGCCGCGGCGACCAGCTTCAGCACGCCGTCGGGCCCCGCCAGCAGCACCGGCGTCCCGGCCCCGCCCAGGTCCCGCACCGCCGCCAGGTCGGCCGGGTCCGGCACCGCCGCCGCCGACACCACCGCGGCCGCCTCCAGACCCTTCGCCCCGCTGGCCACCGCCATCGCCACCGCCGTGCGCAGCGCGCTCAGCCGCAGCGACTCCAGCTCCACGGTGCCCGCCACGTAGGTGCGGCCGGTCTCGTCGCGCACCGCCGCCCCCTCGGCCACGCCGTTGCGGGCGCGGGCCGAGCGGGCCAGGGTGACGATCTTCTTGTCCTCGGGGTCGAGCTCGGAAATCTCGGTCATGGCCCGAGCATAGGCGGGCCCGGGGCCCGTGACGTCCGCCGCTCAGTCCTTGAACAGCGCGCCCTCAGTCCTTGAGCAGCGCGCCCTCGCCGGCCGGTTCGAAGGCCGCCAGCGCCGCGTCGATCCGCGCCAGCACGTCCGCGTCCAGCGCCAGTTCGGCCGCGGCCTGGTTCTCCGCGATGTGCCGGGGCGTCCGGCTGCCCGGGATCGGCACCACGTGCGCGTCCCGGTGCAGCAGCCAGGCCAGCGCCAACTGGCCGGGGGTGGCGCCCAGTTCCGCGGCGATCGCGCGCACCGGGGCGTACCGGTCGTTGTTCGCGGCCAGGTTCTCGGCCGAGAACCTGGCCTGGTGCTGCCGGAAGTCGCCGTCGTCGACCCGCTGCACGGTGCCGGTCAGGAAGCCGCCGCCGAGCGGGCTCCAGGCCACCACGCCGACGCCCAGCTCGCGGGCCGCGGCCAGCAGCTCCGGGTCGATCGGCTGCCACATCGACCACTGGGTCTGCACCGCCGCCACCGGGTGCACCGCGTGCGCGGCCCGCAGCTGCGCCGCCGTCACGTTGGACACTCCCAGGTGCCGCACCAGGCCCGCCGCGACCAGCTCGGCGACCGCGCCGACCGTCTCCTCGAACGGCACCTGCGGGTCCACGAAGTGCGGGTAGTACAGGTCGATCACGTCGGTGCCGAGGTTGCGCAGCGACTGCTCCGCGTAGCCGCGGACGTACTTCGGGTCGCCGTTCACGGCCAGCTCGCCGAACGCGAAGTGCACCGGGAAGCGGTGCGCCTCGGCGCCCTCGGGTATCCGGAAGCCGAACTTGGTGGCCAGCACCACCTCGTCCCGGCGCCCCCGCAGGGCGCGGCCGACCAGTTGCTCGTTGTGCCCGTCCGGGCCGTAGCCGTCCGCGGTGTCGATCAGCGTGGCCCCGGCGTCGACCGCGGCGAGCAGCGCGTCCTGCCCGCGCCGTTCGTCGGTCTCGCCGTACACGCCGGGCGAGAGCACCATCGCCCCGAACCCGACCGGTGCGGCGGCCAGCGCGCCGAGAGTGCGCTCCGTCATCGTCGTTCCCCCTCCGAGCAGCAGGCGGCCCGGCGGATCTGACGGTCCGTCGGGCCTCGGTGCCCCCACTCTACGACGCGCCGGTCAGTGCCCGGTCGGATTCGGCGGACCGGGCCGGAGCACCTTCACCAGCGCGGGCGGGCCGGCCGGGCGGTCGGCCGCCTTCCCGTGCCGCTCCCGCCAGTACGGATTGTCGTGCGGCAGGTGGCCGCTGACCCGGCCGTACATGCCGAAGGTCAGGATCACGAAGCCGAACACGAAGCTGAAGATCACGTTGGAGATGTGGAAGGCCAGCCGGTTGGCGCCGGAGTCCAGCACCGCCAGGCCGACGAAGCCGGCCAGCACGAACAGCGCGCCCATCGCCATGTTGATGTTCGAGGCGGTGTTGCCGCCGAGCACCGCGCCCAGGACCAGGACCGCGCCGGCCACCAGCGACAGCACGCTGAGCGCGCCGTTGCTGGACAGGCCCAGCACCTCCTTGCCCTCGGTGTCCAGGAAGCCCGGGTGGGTGCCGGTCAGCCCGAGGATGCCGAACACCACCAGGAACAGGCCGCCCAGGCCCGCGCCGTACCGGTACACCGTGCCCAGCCGGTGGTCGGCCGGGAGCTCGTCGTGCAGTCTCATCAGGTCCTCCCCGCGTGGTCGGAGCGGAGGAACGGCACCTCGTGCAGGTACAGCGACCCGCACTGCTGGCAGCAGTGCAGCCCGGTGCCCCAGGCCTCCTCCGGCCTGCTCTCGGCGTCCGAGCCGATCTCGGCGCCGCACATGCCGTGCGAAGGGTCGGCGCCACGCACCACGTGCCACCTGGCCACCCCGCCGGCCGGCCCGCCTGGGCCGTATTCCGCGCGCAGTAGATGTGCCATGTCTTCCACCGTGCGCGCCCGACCGGCGGCACCGCAAACGGGCCCCCGGCCGAACCGTCCGAACCGGCGCTCCGGTTGGGACGGCCCGGCCAAGGGCCCGTCGGGTCCGCGGGTCCGCCCCGGCTCAGGGGGCGGCGTGCTCCTCGGCCGGTTCCGCGGCCTCCGCGTCGGCCCGGACCGGCGCGGCCACCACGGTACCGATCCGGTTGCGGCGGCCCGCCGAGCTCTCCGCGGTCAGCCGGATCGCGGCCAGGCCGCTGCCCTCCGGCACCGGCACCTCGCACGAGGAGCCGGGGATCGGCACCCGGCCCAGGCACTTGGCCAGCAGCCCGCCGACGGTCTCCACGTCCTCGTCGTCCAGCTCGATCCCGAACAGCTCGCCGAGGTCCTCCACGGTCAGCCGGGCGGTGATCCGGTAGCTGCCGTCGCCGAGGTCCTCGACCGGCGCGATCTCCCGGTCGTACTCGTCGGTGATCTCGCCGACGATCTCCTCCAGGATGTCCTCGATGGTGACCAGCCCGGCGGTGCCGCCGTACTCGTCGATCACGATCGCCACGTGCGAGCGCATCTGCTGCATCTCGCGCAGCAGGTCCGCGGCCGGCTTGGAGTCGGGCACGAACACCGCCGGGCGCATCACCGAGTCCACCTGCTCGGACTCCGACTCCCGGTTGACGTGGGTGCGCCGCACCAGGTCCTTGAGGTAGACGATGCCGACCACGTCGTCCTCGTTGTCGCCGACCACCGGGATCCGGGAGAACCCGGAGCGCAGCGCCAGCGTCAGGGTCTGCCGGACGGTCTTGTGCCGCTCGATCATCACCAGGTCGGTGCGCGGCACCATCACCTCGCGGACGATGGTGTCGCCCAGTTCGAAGACCGAGTGCACCATCCGGCGCTCCTCGTCCTCGATCAGGTCGTCCTGCTCGGCCAGGTCGACCAGCGCCCGCAGCTCCGCCTCGGAGGCGAACGGCCCCTCCCGGTAGCCCTTGCCGGGCGTCAGCGCGTTGCCCAGCAGGATCAGCAGCTTCGGGATCGGCCCGAGGATGCGGGCCAGCGGCAGCAGCACGTAGGACGCGGCGGTGACGGTGCTCAGCGGGTGCTGGCGGCCGATCGTGCGCGGGGAGACCCCGACCGCCACGAAGGACACCAGCACCATCACGCCGAACGCCACCAGCACGGCCTGCCAGGTCTGCTGGAAGCCGCGCACGCACACCACGGTGACCAGCACCGCGGCCGCCATCTCGCAGGCCACCCGGATCAGCGTCGCCAGGTTGAGGTAGCGGATGCTGTCGGAGGCCAGCGTCAGCAGCCGGTCGGAGCCGCGCCGGCCCGACCGGACCGCCTCCTCGGCCCGGAACCGGGACATCCGGGAGATGCCCGCCTCCGCGCACGCGGCCAGCCAGCCGAGCACCACCAGCAGGAACGCCCCGACCAGGAAGCTCGTACTCTCACCACTCACAGCGGGCCGGCCCTCAGTGGACGGTCGGCGCGGGCGACAGGCCGGACAGGCCGCGGCCGGCCCGCCAGTCGTCCAGGATCCGCTTCTGCAGCGCGAACATCTCGCGCTCCTCGTCGGGCTCCTCGTGGTCGTAGCCGAGCACGTGCAGCACCCCGTGGACGGTGAGCAGCTGCAGCTCCTCGTCCATCGAGTGCTGCGTCGGGGCGGCCAGGCCCTGCTGCTTCGCGACCTCGGGGCAGAGCACGATGTCGCCGAGCAGGCCCTCCGGCAGGTCCTCGCCCTCCTTGCCGGGACGCAGCTCGTCCATCGGGAAGGACATCACGTCGGTCGGACCGGGCAGGTCCATCCACTGGACGTGCAGCTCCGCCATCGACTCGCTGTCGTAGAGGATCACGGAGAGCTCGGACTGCGGATGAATCCGCATCTGGTCGAGGGCGTAGCGGGCGACGTCGAGGATGGACTCCTCGTCGACGTCCCACCCGGACTCGTTGGCGATGTCGATCGACATGACGGGCTGGGTACTCAGCTTTCGGTGCGATGGGACTGCCGGGGCGCCCGGGCGCCCCGGCGTTGGACGGGTTTGCGGTCGCCGGACTCCTCGGACTCCTGCCGGGCGTCCCAGCGTTCGTACGCGTCGACGATCCGGCCGACCAGCTTGTGCCGGACCACGTCGGTGCTGGTCAGCACCGAGAAGTGGATGTCGGGCACGTCGGCCAGGATCTCCTGGACCACCTTGAGGCCGGACCGGGTGCCGTTCGGCAGGTCGATCTGGCTGGTGTCGCCGGTGACCACCACCCGGGAGTTGAAGCCGAGGCGGGTCAGGAACATCTTCATCTGCTCGGGCGAGGTGTTCTGCGCCTCGTCCAGGATGATGAAGGCGTCGTTCAGGGTGCGGCCGCGCATGTACGCCAGCGGGGCGACCTCGATGGTGCCCGCGGCCATCAGCCGCGGGATCGAGTCCGGGTCCATCATGTCGTGCAGCGCGTCGTACAGCGGGCGCAGGTACGGGTCGATCTTCTCGAACAGGGTGCCGGGCAGGAAGCCCAGCCGCTCCCCCGCCTCGACGGCCGGCCGGGTCAGGATGATCCGGTTGACCTCCTTGGCCTGCAGCGCCTGCACGGCCTTGGCCATCGCCAGGTAGGTCTTGCCGGTGCCGGCCGGGCCGAGGCCGAACACGATGGTGTGCTTGTCGATCGCGTCGACGTACCGCTGCTGGTTCAGCGTCTTGGGGCGGATCGTGCGGCCCCGGTTGGACAGGATGTTCGCCGTGAACACCTCGGACGGGACCGGGTGGGCCGGGTCCTCGGCGGCGTTCCTGAGCATGCCGATGGAACGCTCCACGGCGTCCTCCGTCAGGGGTTGGCCGGTGCGCAGCACCAGCATCATCTCGGTGAAGAGCTGCTTGACGAGCGCGACCTCGGCCGGAGAGCCGGTGGCCGTCACCTCGTTTCCGCGGACGTGGATGTCGGCGCCCGGGAAGCCGTCCTCGATCACTCGCAGGAGCGAGTCGGCCGCACCCAGCAGGGTGACCATCGGGTGCTTCTCCGGAATGGTGATCCGGGTGCTGGCGGGCGCCTCGTCCGGGCGCCGCTGTCCGTCGGTGCGGGTCTGCGGTGTGTCAGTCATGGGTCGGCGCTGCGGCCTGCCTCATCCCAATCCGTCGTGTCGTGTGGCTCGGGCTCTCCGGGTCACCAGGGTACGCCGCGCGGGTGTTCGCCGGAGCGGCGCGGCGGCTTCGATGGTGGGCGCTCCCGGCCCGATGCGCGAGCGGTTTTCCGCACGCCCGTGCGCGGGCGGCGGTCAACGGCGCGGCGGGACGGGGACCCTGGCCAGGTCCTCGGCGACCACGACCTCGCCGTCGAAGTACTTCTCCGCCTCCGCCCGGTGGCCCGCCAGGTCCGGGTAGCGCTGCGAGAAGTGGGTCAGCACCAGCCGCCGGACGCCCGCCTCGGCGGCCACCCGGGCGGCCTGCCCGGCCGTCAGGTGGCCGTGCTCCTCGGCGAGGTGCGCGTCCGCCTCCAGGAAGGTCGCCTCGATCGCCAACAGGTCGGCGCCGTCGGCGAGTTCGAGCACGCCCGGGCAGAGCCGGGTGTCCATCACGAACGCGAAGCGCTGCCCCGGCCGGGTCTCGCCGACCTCGGCGAGCGTGACCGTCCGCCCGTCCACCTCGATCCGGCCCTCGCGCTGCAGCCGGCCCACCGCCGGGCCGCGCACCCCGAGTTCGCGCAGCCGCTCCGGCCGCAGCCGGAAGCCGTCCGGCTCGGTCAGCCGGTAGCCGAACGACTCCACCGGGTGCGAGAGCCGGGCCGCCGCCAGCGCGAACGGCGCGCCGGGCGCGGCCAGCGGGCCGGGTCCGGCGATCGGCCGCTCCCGGATCTCGGCGCCCTCGTGGTAGGCGGAGGCGTACCGCAGCCGGTCGAAGAACACCTGCCCGGACGCCGGGTAGTAGGCGTCCACCGGGTGCGGGACCTTGTCCAGGTTGATCCGCTGCACCACGCCCGGCAGGCCCAGGCAGTGGTCCCCGTGGAAGTGCGAGACCGCGATCCGGGTGATCCCGGTGGCGCTCACCCCGGCGTGCAGCATCTGCCGCTGCGTGCCCTCCCCCGGGTCGAACAGCAGCCCCTCGCCGTCCCAGCGCAGCAGGTACCCGTTGTGGTTCCGGTGCCGGGTCGGCACCTGGCTGGCCGTGCCCAGGACGACGAGTTCACGCTGCGACAACGGTCAGACCAGCCCCTCGGTGAACGGCTCGCCGCCCAGCACGTGCACGTGCGCGTGGAACACCGTCTGCCCGGCCTCCGCGCCCGTGTTGAAGATCAGCCGGTACGCCGCCAGGCCCTCGGCGCGCGCCGCCTCCCCCGCCTCGACGAGCAGTTCGGCCGCGACGGCGGGCTCCGCGGCGGCCAGTTCGGCCGCGTTCGGGTAGTGCACCCGCGGGATGACCAGCAGGTGGGTGGGCGCCTGCGGGCTGATGTCGCGGAAGGCCAGCGTCCGCTCGCTCTTCCGGACCACCGTCGCCGGGATCTCCCCCGCCACGATCCTGCAGAACACACAGTCCGCCTGTGCCTCGCCGGCCATCTTCCGTGCTCCCTCCGCCCGAACGCCCGTCGCTGGTGGCACGACCCTACAGGGATCAGCGCACCGTGATCCGGTAGGTGTCGCGTTCGCCGTAGCTGCTCCTGGTGTCGCCGTCGCACCAGGCGCAGTTGACGACCGTCAGCCCGGTGGTGCCGCGGCCCCTGGACTTGAACACCAGGTACAGCTCGCCGCCGTCGCCCAGGTACTCCGGGTCGCCGGGGACCGCGTCCGCCCCCACGTAGGCCAGCACGCCCGGGTCCGCCAGCGGCCGCACGGGCCGGTGGTCCGTCCCCGGCACCACGCCCAGCCGCCAGTGCAGCGAGAACAGCTCCCCCGGCCGGACCTCGATCTCCGTCACGCCCTTCGGGAACACCCTGCCGTGCGCCAGCCGTCCCTCCTGGCGGACCGGGGCGGTCAGCAGCGGCAGCAGCACCAGGACCAGCAGGATCCGTCGCCCCCTCATCCGCGCCCGCTCGCCCGCCGGACGCCGAGCACCAGCGCGACGGCGTCGAGCCAGTCCGCCACCAGCTCCTCGGTGCCGAGGTCCCCGGGGGCGAGCACCGAGCGGGCCGCCTCCAGCCACTCCCGGGCCAGGGCGGCCGCGTCCGGCCCGGCCAGCGGCTCCGGCAGTTCGGCGGCCGCCCGGAGGCCCGCCGCGCGGACCAGCTCGGCCAGGTAGGCGACGGCGTGCGGCACCGCCCCGCACGCCTCGGCCCGGAGCGCGGCGGCCACCGCGCCCTCGCCGAACAGGCCGCGGCGGTGCGGGCCGGGCCGGGGCAGGCCGAAGCGCAGCAGGACGGGGACGTCCAGGGCCGCGAGTTCGGCGTCGGTCCGGTGCGGGCCGGGGGCGGTCGTCACGGTGCTCACTTCGGGAGGCGGACGCTGACGGCGGTGTTCATCCGGGGCGGGCCGGTCAGCGCGGAGTCCATCCGGTCGTGGACGAAGTCGTCCTCGTCGACCCAGGTGGTGTAACCCCACGGGTTGTAGACCTGGAGCTTGTCGCCGCTGTGCCCGATGATCATGAGTTGGTGTCCCTGGTCCTCGCCCCGGATGCTCACGGGGACGGGTCTGCCCTCGTCCACGGCCTTCTCCACCTCGACCAGGACGTCCCGCCGGGCGTTCCCGTCGTCGAGGGCGACGTTGCGGTAGTCGACCCCGGTCGGGGTGCCGACCTCCCGGTTCATCGCGTCGACCGACTCGCTGTTGGTCATGCCGCCGGGGTCGATGAGCGGCAGGTGGTGGTACCACTCGCGCCCGCCGTCGTAGACCCGGTTCTGCTCGGCCCGCAGCCGGTCGGCGAACGCCTTCGGATTGTCGTACTTCTGGTCGTCGGGGTGGCCGCCGGTGGTGAGCCCCAGGGCGTAGACCGGATCGGCGGCGACCCGGGCCATCACGGTCGAGGACGCCACGCAGGTGTGGGGGCCCTGGTCCCAGGTGACGCCCAGGTAGCCGACCGTCCGCCGGTGCTCCACGCCGGTCCGCGGGTCGGCGGAGTCCAGCCGCAGCGGCCGCAGGTGGTAGTCCAGCCAGGCCGGGGTGCGGTCGTGGATCTGCCGGCCGAAGGCGGCGAGTTCGTCCGCGCCGTGCCCGGCCGCCAGGGCCTTCGTCAGGTAGGCGCGCTCGGTGGGGGAGGCCGCCGCGGCGAGCAGGGCGGTGGTCCGGTCCCGGTCGGCGGGGGTCATCCGGTCCAGGGAGCGGCCGGCCCGTTCGGCGCCGTCGGCGCCGAGGATGCGGTTGCGGTCGCCGATCGCGGCGGGGTCGGTGAGGACGATCCGGTCGGCGGCGCCCAGGCTGCCGCCGCTCATCCGGGCGGCCTCGGCCTGGGCGGCGAGCCGGTTGAGTTCGGCGGCGGCCCGGTGGCCGGCCTCCTCGGCGCGGACGGCGGCGTTCAGCATCAGACCGACGGCGTACCTTGCCTCGGCCTGGGCCTCGTGCATCGTGTCGTCGTCCCACGCGAGCGGGTCGGGCAGGCCGCCCCAGCCGGTGATCCGGTCCAGCAGGTCGGCGGCGTGCTGGAGCGGGCCGCCGGCGCGGGCGTGGGTGGCCTGGGCCTCGGCCAGGGTGTCGCAGAGGTCGGCGAGCACCCGGGCGGCCCGGGTGTGGGCCTCGGTGGTCCGGGTCAGGTCGTGGGCGGTGGCGGTGACGGCCTCGGCGGCCCGCTCGCCGACCCGGCCGGTCCAGGCGGACGGGAGGCTGCCGCGGGCGACGCCGGCCACCTCGGCCTGGACCCGGTCGACCTGGCCGGCGGCCCAGCCGAAGTCCTCGGCGAGCGAGCCGATCGTGCCGGGGACGCCGCTCGGCCCGGGCTGCCGGATCGCCGCGCGGACGGCGCGGCGCAGCTCCCCCGCGCCCCACATCCCGTGCGCGCTCTCGACGGTGCGGTCGAGCGCCTCGACCCGTTCGCGCTGTGTCGACATACTGCTGACTCCCCTTCAGCCGGCTCGGGCCGTCCCCGGGACGCGGTTCAGCCCGGCCGGCCGCCGACCGCGGCGGCCACCGCCGCGTCGGTGTCCCGGTAGTTGGCGGCGCTCTGCCGGACCTTCCCGGCGAGTTCGCGCAGCGCCTCGATGTCGAGCCGGCGCTCGTCCTGCCAGTGCGCGAAGAACCCGGCGGCCGCCTCGGCGACGCCGTAGTCGCCGAAGAAGTCCCGGTCGAAGTGCGGCGGTTCGCGGAACCGCCCGGCCACCGCCTCCAGGTCCTCCCCGGCCCGGTCGAGCCGCTTCGCGCACTCCTCCAGGGCGTCGTGGTCCACGTCGAAGTCCGGTGCTGCCAACGTTCCCCCCGCCGTCGCTCGGTCACTGCGGGCACCCTAGCGGTGACGAGACGCAGTCAACAGGGGGTGCGGAGAACCGGCCCTCTTGACAGCGGCCGGTCCTCCGGTGGCGAACGGTTCCCGGCGCCGGGTCAGTCGAGCGGCGGCGGGGTCTTGGCGGGGGTGCGCTCCAGTGACTCCAGGGCGAGCCGGACGGCGGTCTCCAGCTGCGGGTCGCGGCCGGCCGCCCAGTCGTGCGGCGGGATCGGCACCTCGACGTCGGGGTCGACGCCGTGGTTCTCCACGCCCCAGCCGTAGCCCTCCAGCCAGAACGCGTACTTGGGCTGGGTGACGGCGGTGCCGTCGACCAGCGCGTACTTGCTGTCGATGCCGATGACCCCGCCCCAGGTCCGGGTGCCGACGACCGGGCCGATGCCGAGGGCCTGGACGGCGGCGTTGACGATGTCGCCGTCGGAGCCGGAGGCCTCGTTGGCGAGCGCGACCACGGGGCCGCGCGGGGCGTCGCCGGGGTAGGGCTCGGGGTTGGCGAGGTCGCGGCCGCGGTCCCAGCCGACGATCCGGCGCGACAGCTTCTCGATGATCAGCTGCGAGGTGTGGCCGCCGCGGTTCTCCCGCAGGTCGACCAGCAGGCCCTCGTGCGCCATCTCCACCCGCAGGTCGCGGTGGATCTGCGCCCAGCCGGCGCTCTGCATGTCGGGGACGTGCAGGTAGCCGAGCCGGCCGCCGGACAGTTCGCGGACGGCGGCCCGCCGCCCGGCCACCCAGTCGTGGTAGCGCAGCGCCTCCTCGTCGTCGAGCGGGACGACCACGGGGTGGCGCTCGCCGCCGTCCCGGCCGGCGACGGTGAGTTCGACGGGCTGGTCGGCGGTCCCGGCCAGCAGCGGGGCGGGGCCGGTGACGGGGTCGACGGGGCGGCCGTTGACGGCGAGGATCGCGTCGCCGGGGCGGATCGCCACGCCGGGCGCGGCCAGCGGGGAGCGGGCCCGCGGGTCGGAGGACTCGCCGGGCAGCACCCGGGCCACCCGCCACACCTCGCCGTCCCGGACCAGGTCGGCGCCGAGCAGGCCCTGCCGGCGGGCCGCGTCGGTGCCGCGGCCGGGCGGGACGACGTAGGCGTGCGAGGTGCCGAGCTCGCCGACCGTCTCCCAGAGCAGGTCGACCAGGTCGGAGTGGCTGCCGAGCCGCTCGACCAGCGGCCGGTAGCGGTCCAGCACGCCCGCCCAGTCGACGCCGCCGAGGTCGGCGCGCCAGAAGTTGTCGCGCATCAGGCGGCCGTTCTCGTCGAACATCTGCCGCCACTCGGCGGCCGGGTCGACGGTGACCCGGACCCGGTCCAGGTCGACGTCGGTGACCTCCTCCTCGCCGGCCCGCTGCTCGGACGGCACGATCCGCAGGGCGCCGCCGTCCAGCACGGCCAGCCGGGTGCCGTCGCCGGAGACGTGGAAGCCGTCGACGCCGGAGAGCAGTTCCTCCACCCGGCGCTTGCGCAGGTCGTAGCGCTCCAGCCCGGTGCGGGCCGGCTCGTCGTCCAACGAGGCGGCGGTGTCGCCGAGTTCGCCGGAGAACGGGAGCCTGGTCCACAGCACGCCGTCCTTGGCGGCGCGCAGTTCGCCGAACCGGCCGGCCTCGACCGGGAACGGCACGATCCGGTCGGCCAGGCCCTCCAGGTCGACCCGGGTGGTGGGTGCGGACTCGCCCTTGTCGCCGTCCTTGGCCTCGTCCTCCTCGCCGCCGGCCGGCCGCCCGGCCCGCTGCGGGCCGAACGGCGACGGGGTGTCGGCGGCCAGCGTCAGCAGGAACGGGCGGGTGCCGCCGGGGAAGGACAGGTCGAAGGCGTGCTGGTCGTACACCGGGTCGAAGGTGCGGACCGACAGGAAGGCCAGGTGCCGGCCGTCGGCGGTGAAGGCCGGCGAGTAGTCGTGGAAGCGCTGCGGGGTGGCGTCACTGACGGTCCGTGAGGTCAGGTCGGCGAGCTTGATCTGGCGCAGCGACCAGGGGCCGAACACCGGGTGCGACCAGGCCAGCCAGGCCGAGTCGGGGCTGAACACCAGCCCGGAGACCTCGCCGTCGCCGCTGTGCGCCAGCTCGTTGACCGCGCCGTCGCTGAGCGCGACCAGCAGCACCCGGCCGTCGTGCGAGGCCACCGCGAGCTGCCGGCCGTCCGGGGAGACCACCAGTTCGCGGACCCGGCCGAGCTGCCCGGCGGCGAGGCGGCGGCGCTCGGCGCCGAGCACCGCGGGGGCGTACTCGATGGCGTCGTCGCCCGCCGCGTCGGTCACCCAGACCGCGCCCTGCGCGCCGTCCTCGCCGGGCACCACCCGGACCGTCCGGCCGCGCGCCCCGGGCGTCTCGTCGAGCACCCGGGCCGGGCCCTCCCGGTGGGTGACCCAGTGCACGGTGCCGCGCACCACCACGGCGGCGGCCCGGCCGGTGCGGTCGGCGACGGCGGTCTCGACCTGCCCGGCGGCGGGCGTCGGGTACGGCTGGCGGCCGGTGCGCGGGCCGGCCGGGGCGACGTCGAGGCGGCGCGGCTCGGCCCCGTCCAGGTCGTCCAGCAGCCACAGTCCGCCGGTGCTCTGCCAGACCACCCGGGTGCCGTCGGTGGACGCCTGCCGGGCGTAGAAGGCGGTGTCGGCCGGGCCGTGCGCCCGCAGGTCGGAGCCGTCGGGGAGGCTGGACCAGAGCCGGCCGACGCCCTCGTGGTCGGACAGGAACGCGACCCGGTCGCCGACCCACATCGGGCACTCCAACTGCCCGTCCAGTTCGGCGTGCAGGCGCTCGAACCCGGCGGCGCCGATCCACAGCTTCCCGGCCCGGCCGCCGCGGTAGCGCTTCCAGTGCGCGGCGTCCCGGCCCGCCGTCCCGAGCAGCACCCGGCCGCCGGTCGCGCCCTCCGGCACCGGCTCGAAGGCCAGCGAGCCGATCGGGCCGTACGGCAGCCTGGTCGGCTCGCCGCCGTCCAGCGGCACCGCGAACGCCCAGGTCCGGCGGGTGGTGGCCTGGCCGGCGGCGGTCACCGCGACCGGTCGGCCGTCCGCGGTCCAGCCCGCCACCGCCGTGTACGGGCTGCCCCAGTACGTCAGCCGCCGGGCCGGACCGCCCTCGACCGGGGCGACGTGCACCTCGGGCGCGCCGTCCCGGGTCGAGGTCCAGGCCAGCGTCCGCCCGTCCGGCGCGAAGCGCAGCGACCCGACCGGCGCCCGGTCGGCCGTCAGCCGCCAGGCCCGGCCGCCGTCCAGCGGTGCCAGCCAGACGTCGTCCTCGGCGGCGAAGGCCACGAGGTCGCCGTGCAGATGGGGGTGGCGCAGATAGCCGCGCGTCGAGTCCGTCATCCTGCCACCCTAGGCGGCGGAACCGGCGCGCTGCCGGGGATTCCGGACGGACGGGACGCGTGCCGCGCGGGACGCCGTCGTTCAGCCCCAGCGGCCGGTGCGGCCGAGCAGCAGCGCGGTCGCGGCGACGCCCGCCGTGGAGGTCCGCAGCACCGAGCTGCCGAGGCGGTGCGGGGCGGCCCCGGCCTCGGCGAAGGCCGCGATCTCCTCCGGGGAGACGCCGCCCTCGGGGCCGACCACCAGCACGATGCCGCCCGCGGCGGGCAGTTCGGCGCCGGCCAGCGGCCGGGCGCCCTCCTCGTGCAGGACGGCGGCGAACTCCGCGGCGGCCAGCAGCGGCAGCAGTTGACGGGTCGTCACGAGGTCGTGGACCTCGGGGAAGCGCAGCCGCCGGGACTGCTTGCCGGCCTCCCGCGCGGTGGACCGCCACTTGGCGAGCGCCTTGGCACCGCGTTCGCCCTTCCACTGGGTGATGCAGCGGGACGCCGCCCAGGGCACGATCGCGTCGACGCCGGCCTCGGTCATCGTCTCGACCGCGAGTTCGCCCCGGTCGCCCTTGGGCAGGGCCTGCACCACGGTGATCCGCGGCACCGGCGCGGGCTCCTCCCGGACGGCGGTGACCAGCACGTCCAGCGCGTCCTTGCCGTGCACGGCGGCGACGGTGCCGTCCGCGCCCCGGCCCCGGCCGTCGGCGAGGGTGACGGCCTCGCCGGGCTCCAGGCGCTTGACGGCGGCGGCGTGCCGCCCCTCGGGGCCGTCGAGGCGGACGGTGGCGCCGGGGGCGGCGCCCGCCAGGTCCTCGACGACGAACACCGGTGCGGTCATCGGTACGGCAACCCTCTCGACGGGGGCGCGGCGGGGCTCCGGCGGGCAGCGGCCGGGCCCGCCGCGGCGGGGAACGGGCGGGGGCCGGGGGCGGCGGGACGTGTCGCCCCGCCGCCCCCGGCCCCGGGACGGGCGTCAGCGCCCGTTGAAGGCGTCCTTCAGCCGGGAGAACAGCCCCTGCTGGCCGGGCGCGAACTGCCCGGACGGCCGCTCCTCGCCGCGCAGCACGGCGAGCCGCCGCAGCAGCTCCTCCTGCTCGGGGTCGAGCTTGGTGGGCGTCTGCACCTCGACGTGCACTATCAGGTCGCCCCGGCCGCCGCCGCGCAGGTGCGTGATGCCGCGGCCGTGCAGCGGGATCGACTGGCCGGACTGGGTGCCGGGCCGGATGTCGACCTCCTCCAGGCCGTCCAGGGTCTGCAGCGGCACCTGGGTGCCGAGCGACGCGGCGGTCATCGGGATGGTGACGGTGCAGTGCAGGTCGTCGCCGCGCCGCTGGAAGGTCGGGTGGCTGCTCTCGGCGATCTCCACGTACAGGTCGCCGGCGGGGCCGCCGCCGGGGCCGACCTCGCCCTCGCCCGCCAGCTGGATCCGGGTGCCGTTGTCGACACCGGCCGGGATCTTGACCGTCAGGGTGCGGCGGGCCCGGACCCGGCCGTCGCCGGCGCACTCCGGGCACGGGGTCGGCACGACGGTGCCGAAGCCCTGGCACTGCGGGCAGGGCCGGGAGGTCATGACCTGGCCCAGGAAGGACCGGGTGACCTGGGAGACCTCGCCCTTGCCGCGACACATGTCACAGGTCTGCGCGGAGGTGCCGGGGGCCGCGCCCTCGCCGCTGCAGGTGGTGCAGGTGACGGCGGTGTCGACCTGGAGTTCCTTGGTGGTGCCGAACGCGGCCTCCTCCAGGGTGATCTCCAGCCGGATCATGGCGTCCTGGCCGCGGCGGGTGCGCGAACGCGGGCCGCGCTGGCCGGTCGCGGCGCCGAAGAAGGCGTCCATGATGTCGGAGAAGCCGAACCCGGCCGCGCCCGCGCCGAACCCGCCCGCCCCGCCGCCGGGCGACAGCGGGTCGCCGCCGAGGTCGTAGACCTGACGCTTCTGCGGATCGGAGAGCACCTCGTAGGCGGCGTTGATCTCCTTGAACCGCTCCTGCGTCTTCGGGTCCGGGTTGACGTCCGGGTGCAGTTCACGGGCAAGGCGTCGGAACGCCTTCTTGATCTCGTCCTGCCCCGCGTCGCGTCGGACGCCGAGTACCGCGTAGTAGTCCGTGGCCACCAAATGCTCCGGTTTGTTCCGCCTCTAGAAGTGCTCTGCGATGACGCTGCGTGAGTGTCCCACACAGACCGTGCCGTCCTGAGCAGCTATGACTCGGCCAGGATCTGGCCGACGTACCGTGCCACCGCGCGCACCGCCCCCATTGTGCCCGGGTAATCCATCCTGGTCGGACCGATCACTCCCAGCTTTGCCACGCTCTGGTCGCCCGAACCGTAACCGACCGAGACCACCGACGTGGAATTCAGCCCCTCGTAGGCGATCTCGTGCCCGATCCGGACCGTCATCGCCGAGTCCGCCGTCTCACCCAGCAGGCGCAGCAGCACCACCTGCTCCTCCAGTGCCTCCAGCACCGGACGGATGGTCAGCGGGAAGTCGTGACCGAAACGGGTCAGGTTGGCGGTGCCCGCCAGCATGATCCGCTCCTCGTTCTGTTCGGCCAGCGCCTCGAACAGCACGTTCAGCACGGTGCCGACGACCGCCCGCTCGGCCGGCTCGAAACCGGCCGGCAGGTCCTCCAGGACGGTCGGCACCTCGGGCAGCCGGCAGCCGCCCGCCATGCCGTTCAGCCTGGCCCGCAGGTCTCCCAGCAGGGCCTCGCCGACCTGGCCCGGGCAGTCGACCATCCGCTGCTCGACCCGGCCGGTGTTGGTGATCAGCACCAGCATCAGCTTGGTCGGGGTGAGCGACACCAGTTCGATGTGCCGGACCGTGGAGCGGGTCAGCGACGGGTACTGGACCACCGCGACCTGCCGGGTCAGCTGCGCGAGCAGCCGCACCGTGCGGGCCACCACGTCGTCCAGGTCGACCGCGCCCTCCAGGAAGTGCCGGATCGCCCGGCGCTCCGGCGGCGTCATCGGCTTGACCTCGGCGAGGCGGTCGACGAACAGCCGGTAGCCCTTGTCGGTGGGGATCCGGCCCGCGCTGGTGTGCGGCTGGTGGATGTACCCCTCCTCCTCCAGCGCGGACATGTCGTTGCGGACGGTGGCCGGGGAGACGCCCAGGTTGTGCCGCTCCACCAGCGCCTTGGAACCGACCGGCTCCTCGGTGCCCACGTAGTCCTGGACGATCGCGCGGAGCACCGCCAGTCGCCGCTCGTCCAGCGGACGCACGGACGGGCGGGTCTCGATCAGGCGGCCGTCGGGCTTGCCGTCGGGCTTGCCGTCGTCCGGCATGGTCGGCACCTCCGTCGTCGTCCGTCGGTCTGGTCGGTCCGGTCGCCGGGTGCTCACCGCCCCCGCCTGGCACTCAACTGGGCAGAGTGCCAGAACCTTACGTGCCAGTGTACGGCCCGGGCCTGACGGCAGGAACGGTCCGCCCGCGTGATCCTCGTCCGAAAACCGTCCCCCGCTCCGCGCGTGTCGGATTCCCCCCGGATTCCCCCCGTTTCGCATGGTGCCCGCGGCCCCGCCCGGTGGCAGCATCGAAGGCGAGCGGGGCGGCGTCGGCGCGGCCCCGCCAGGCAGAGGAGGAGCAGCCATGGCTGCGGCACAGCACTCCCGGTTCGCCCCCGATCGCGGACTGACCGGCCGGATGGTCCTGACCATGTTCCTGATCGGCCTGGTCTACGTGGGCTTCACCGGCCTGCTGATCGTGCTGCTGCGCGGCGCCTGGCCGCTGGTGGTGCTGATCTCCGGCGGCCTGTTCGTCGCTCAGTTCTGGTTCTCCGACAAGATCACCGAACGGGCGATGGGCGCCCACCGGGTCACCCCCGAGCAGTACCCCGAACTGCACGGCGCCGTCGACCGACTGTGCGCGCTCGCCGACATGCCCAAGCCCCGGGTCGCGGTCGCCGACAACGACATGCCGAACGCCTTCGCCACCGGCCGCAACCCGCAGAACGCGGTGATCTGCGTGACCACCGGCCTGCTCCGCCGGCTGGAGCCGGAGGAGCTGGAGGGCGTCCTCGCGCACGAGCTGTCGCACGTCGCGCACCGGGACGTCGCGGTGATGACGGTGGCCGGCTTCCTCGGCGTGCTGGCCGGCGCGATCACCAGGATCGCGATGTACGGCGGCATGATGGGCGGCAACAACCGCAACAGCAACGACCAGAACGCGGCGATCGCGATGATCCTGATCCCGCTGGTGTCGATGGTGGTGTACGCGATCAGCTTCCTGCTCACCCGGCTGCTGTCCCGCTACCGCGAACTCGCCGCCGACCGGGCCGCCGCCCAGCTGACCGGCCGCCCCTCCGCGCTGGCCTCGGCGCTCACCAAGGTCACCGGGCAGATCGGCGCCATCCCGACCAAGGACCTGCGGCAGGCCCAGCCCTACAACGCCTTCTACTTCGCGCCCGCGCTGAGCGCCCGGGAGGCCGCCGGCCAGCTGTTCTCCACCCACCCGTCGCTGGAGCAGCGGCTGGCGCAGCTGGCCAAGATCTCCGGCGAACTCGGACAGTGACCGCCGCCTCTCCGCCCTCCCTTCGACTTCCCTCCGCCTTCCCTCCAACGATCCGTGAGGAGCCTTGCCCCGTGGGATTCCTGGACGCGCTGTTCGGCCGGACCAAGCCGGTGAAGCCCGACCTCGACCAGCTGTTCGGCGTCCCCTCGGCGGCGCTGACCCTGCAGGCCGCCGCCGGGTTCACCCCGACCGGGCTCGGCTCGGTCTGCTTCGCCGCCGTCGAGGGCGGCGCCTTCGCCGAAGTGCAGGCCCAGGTCCGGGCCCTGCTGGACGCCGACACCGACCGCGGCGGCACCCCCGTGGAGGCGTCCCGGGACGGGTACGGGTACTCCTGGCTGCTGGCCCGGCACACCCCCGACGAACTGCCCGACCTGGTGAACGACCTGCACGCCGTCAACAGCGAGCTGGAGGCCAACGGCTTCGGCCCGCAACTGCTCTGCTCCCTGGTCGGCTTCCGCGACACCGGCGGCCGGGCACTCGCCCTGGTGTACCTGTACAAGCGCGGCACCTTCTACCCCTTCGCCCCGGTGCCGGGCGGCGGCGAGAAGCGCGACAACGCCCTGGAGCTCCAGGTCAAAGCCATGCTCGGCAACGACCTCCGGATCGAACCCGACCTCTCCCGCTGGTTCCCGGTCTGGGGCGCCCCGGGCCTCGCCTGAACCCGCGCGCCTCTCCTCCGCCCACACCTCCTCCCTCCGGCACCCGCCCTTCACCTCCCCGTCCCCTCTACCGGCCCCGCCTTCGCTGTCCTCCCATCCCCTTGCCCCGCTCCGGGTCCCGCCCCTGCTCCCGCCTCCCTCTCCTCCCTGCATCCGTTCTCCTCCTCCCGGCCTTCGCTCTCCTTCCCCACACGCTTGCCCTTCTCCGGCCTCCCCCTCCTCCTCCCCGCCCCGCGGGTTATTCGCTGGTGGCCGCAGGGGCGCGCGTCTAGGGTGGCCGGTCGTGATCGACTGGAGCGCGCTGCCCGACCGTGACCCGTCCGACGCCGAGCTGGCCTCCGTCGTCGCGGCGCTGCGCTCGCCCGACCCGGTGGAGCGCGACGAGCACGCGTACCCGCGGCTGGCCGGCTGGGTGCCCGGTCTCCCGGAGGGGCGCCGGCTGGCGCTCGGCGACGTGATGGCGGGGCGGTTCGCCGACCCGGAGGTCCAGGCCCGGACCTTCGCCCCGCTGGTGCTGGCCCGTCTCGTCGCGGCCGGCACCCTGCGGCCCGGGTGGGTCGACGCGTTCGCCCGCTGGTACCCCGCCGAGGCCGACCTGCGCGGCCACCATCCCGAGCTGGGCTGGCTGCACGCCGTCGCGCACGGCGCCGATCTGCTGGCCGCGTTCGGGCAGCACCCGGCCGTCGCCCCGGAGCCGCTGCTGTCCCTGGGCGCGGCCCGCCTGCTCGCCCCGACCGGCCACGTCCTGGACGCGATGGAGGACGACCGCCTCGGTTTCGCCCTGGCGCTGACCCTGACCCGCCCGGAGCTGACCGAGGACGCGGCGGTCGGCTGGCTGGACGCGGTCGCCGAGGTGTTCGCCGCCGGGGAGCCCGGGCCGATGCCCGCCGAGGTCTCGAACACGCTGCGCACCCTGCGGGTGGTGCACCTGCTGGCGGTGCGCGGGGTGCGCCCGAAGTGGGGCGGGGACGAGGTGCGGGTGCTGCCGCACGGCGCGGCGGTCGGCGGACGGATCGCCGAGGTGCTCTCCACGGCCGCCCCCTACCTGGGCTGACGGGGCGTCGTCTGCCGTCCTGTCAGCCGCCGGGCCCCGTCGGGTGCGGGGGCGGCCGCGGCGGTTTCGTAGACTGCCACCCATGCGGAGCAGGGAGTACGGACCGGATCTGACCCCGCCGTGGAAGCGGCAGCAGCCCGCCCCCGAGGTCGCGGCGGAGCGCGACCTGGTGGTGGAGGAGGCGGCGACCGGCTTCTGCGGGGCGGTGGTGCGCTGTGAGCGGACCGCCGAAGGCTTCACCGTGACGCTGGAGGACCGGTTCGGCAAGCACCGGGTGTTCCCGCTGGTGCCGCGCGGCTTCCTGCTGGAGGGCCGGGTGGTGACGCTGGTCCGGCCGACCGGTCCGGCCCCGGCGCGCGGGCCCGGGCTGACCGCCTCCGGGTCGGTTGCGGTGCCGGGGGCGCGGGCCCGGGTGGCCCGCGAGTCGCGGATCTACGTCGAGGGGCGGCACGACGCCGAACTGGTCGAGCGGGTCTGGGGCGACGACCTGCGGATCGAGGGCGTGGTGGTGGAGTACCTGGAGGGCGTGGACGACCTGCCCGCGATCGTCGCCGACTTCGCCCCCGGTCCGGGCCGTCGGCTCGGCGTGCTGGTCGACCACCTGCTGCCCGGCACCAAGGAGCACCGGATCGCCGGGCGGGTGACCGGCGAGCACGTGCTGGTCGTCGGCCACCCGTACGTCGACGTCTGGCAGGCCGTCAAGCCCGCCGGGCTGGGCTTCGCCGCCTGGCCCGAGGTGCCGCGCGGCGAGGTGTGGAAGGAGGGCGTCTGCCGCCGCCTGGGCTGGCCGGTGGACACTCCCGCCGCCTGGAAGCGCATCCTCGCCTCGGTCGACGGCTGGAAGGACCTGGAGCCGGAACTGCTCGGCCGGGTCGAGGAGTTGATCGACTTCGTCACCCAGCCGGGCGGCTCCTGACGGTCGCCCGGCCCTGACCCGCGGTCGGTGCCGCAGCCGGCGCCGGTGCCGGTGCTGCCGCCGCCCTGCCGGGCTGGGGCGGGCCGGGGCGGGGCAGGTCCTTCTGGGCGGGGAGGCGTTCGGCGCCGAGCTTGCGGCGGGCCCGGTGCAGCCGGGCCCGGACCGTGGCCTGCGAGACGCCCAGCGCCCGGGCGGCCTCGGCGTGGGTCAGGTCGCGGGTCACCAGCAGGTCGAGCACCGCGCGCAGCGGGGCGCTCAGACCGGCCTGCCGCTCGGCGAGGTCGCGGACGGCGAACTGGGCGTCCATCCGCTCCTCCAGGGCGAGGATGCCCTCCTCGCCGAGCGGCCGGCGGCCCTGCAACCGGCCCAGTGCGCGGCGCTCCCGGTCGTCGCCGCGGTGCTGCCCGGCGATCACGTACCGGGCGATGCCGTGCAGCCAGCCGATCGCCGGGCCGCGCCCGGGGCGGTAGCCGTCGGCGGCCTCCAGGGCGGCGACGAAGACGTCCGCGGTGAGGTCGGCCGCCCGGTGCGGGTCGCCGACCCGGCGGGTGACGAAGTCGAGGACGGCGTCGACGTGCTGGTGGTAGAAGGCGCCGAAGCCGTCCGGGGTGGTCAGGTCCGACGGACGGCCGTCGGTGCGCGCGGCGCGGCGCTCGGGCCGGCAGGTGTGCATGCGCCCTCCTCGGTCGGGGAGCCCTGGTCGGGTTCCTTCACCGAGTACTCGGCCGCCGCGCCCCCGGCGGTTCCACCGCCACTCGTCCGGGTGACGCCGCGCCGCGCCCGGGTCAGTCGACCAGGTCGCGGACCACCGCGTCCGCCAGCAGCCGGCCGCGCAGCGTCAGCGCGGCCCGGCCCGCCGCGTACGGTTCGGGTTGCAGCAGGCCGTCCGCGAGCGCCCGGTCGGCGGCGGCCCGGCCGGCGGCGGTGAGCAGGTCCAGCGGGCAGCCCTCGGCCAGGCGCAGTTCCAGCAGGATGCGCTCGACCCGGCGGTCCTCGTCGGCCAGCACCTCGCGGCCCAGCGCGGGCGTGCGGCCCTCGGCGAGGGCCTGCGCGTACGCGGCCGGGTGCTTGGCGTTCCACCAGCGCACCCCGCCGACGTGGCTGTGCGCGCCCGGGCCGGCGCCCCACCAGTCGGCGCCGGTCCAGTACAGCTCGTTGTGGCGGCAGCGGCCCTCGGGCGTGGTGGACCAGTTGGAGACCTCGTACCAGGAGTACCCGGCGGCGGCGAGCGCCTGATCGGCCATCAGGTAGCGGTCGGCGTGCACGTCGTCGTCGATCATCGGCAGTTCGCCGCGCTTGACCCGGGCGGCGAGCCGGGTGCCGTCCTCGACGATCAGCGAGTACGCGGAGACGTGGTCCGGGCCGGCGCCGATCGCGGCGTCCAGCGAGGCCCGCCAGTCCTGGTCGGACTCGCCCGGGGTGCCGTAGATCAGGTCCAGGTTGACGTGCTCGAACCCGGCCTCGCGGGCCTCGGCGACGCAGGCCTCCGGGCGGCCCGGGGTGTGGTGGCGGTCCAGCAGGGCCAGCACGTGCGGGCGGGCGCTCTGCATGCCGAAGGAGATCCGGTTGTAGCCGCCCTCGCGGAGTTCCGCCAGGTACGCCGGGTCGACGGACTCCGGGTTGGCCTCGGTGGTGACCTCCGCGCCGGGTGCCAGGCCGAACTCCTCGCGCAGCGCGGCCAGCATCCGGACCAGGTCGCGGGCGGGCAGCAGGGTCGGCGTGCCGCCGCCGAGGAACACCGTCCGCACCGGCAGGTCGGCGTCGCCGAGGACGCGGCGGGCCAGCCGGATCTCGGCGACCACGTTGTCGGCGTACGTCTCCTGCGAGGCGACGGCGCCGGAGGAGCGCAGCTCGGTGGCGGTGTACGTGTTGAAGTCGCAGTAGCCGCAGCGGCTGGCGCAGTACGGCACGTGCAGGTAGAAACCGAACGGTCGGCCGCCCAGCCCGTCCAGGGCGCGGGCGGGCAGCGAACCGTCGGACGGCACGGGTTCGCCGTCGGGGAGTGCGGAGGGCATGCGCCCATTGTCCGGTACGGCCGCCGGAACTCCGAAAAGCCGGCGGGCCGTACCGGGCGAGCGGGGCTCAGGCCTCGTTGGTGCCCGCGTACATCGCGGTGACCTCGTCCGCGTAGGTGCGCTCCACCACCGGGCGCTTGATCTTCAGGCTCGGGGTCAGCTCGCCGTGCTCGATGTCCAGGTCCCGCGGGAGCAGCGCGAACTTCTTGACCGTCTGCCAGCGCTGCAGCTCGCCGTTGAGGCGCTTCACGAAGCCGTCGATCAGCGCGACGGTGGCCGGGTCGGCCACCACCTCGGCGTAGGACTTGCCGGCCAGGCCGTGCTCGGCCGCCCACGGCATGATCACCGTCTCGTCCAGGCCGATCAGCGCCGTGCAGTAGTTGCGGCCGTTGCCGATCACCAGGACGTTGCTGACGAACGGGCAGATCGCCTTGAACTTGCCCTCCACCTCGCTGGGCGCGACGTACTTGCCGCCCGAGGTCTTGAACATGTCCTTCTTGCGGTCGGTGATCCGCAGGTAGCCGCCCTCGCCGAGCTCGCCGATGTCGCCGGTGTGGAACCAGCCGTCGGCCTCCAGCACCTCGGCGGTCTGCTCCGGCATCCCGTGGTAGCCGCGCATGACGCCCGGGCCGCGCAGCAGGATCTCGCCGTCCTCGGCGATCCGCACCTCGGTGCCGGGCAGCGGCAGGCCGACCGTGCCGACCCGGAAGTCCTCCGCCCGGTTGACTGTGGAGCCGGCCGAGGTCTCGGTCAGGCCGTAGCCCTCCAGCACCGGGACGCCCGCGCCCTTGAAGAAGTAGCCGATCTCCGGCGCCAGCGCCGCGCTGCCCGACACCGCGCCGCGCAGCCGGCCGCCGAACGCCGCCCGGATCTTGGTGTACACCAGCTTGTCGGCCAGCCCGTGCTGCAGCCGCAGGGCCAGCGGGGCGCTCTCGTGCCCGGTGGCGATCTGGCTGGCCTGGATGGCGTGCGCGTACTCGCGGGCCACCTTGGCCGCCCACATGAAGATCTTGTACTTGGCGCCGCCCTCGGCCCGGGCCTTGCCCGCGATGCCGTTGTAGACCTTCTCGAAGATCCGCGGCGCGGAGGCCATCAGGGTCGGCCGGATCACCGGCAGGTTGTGGATGATCCGGTCCACCCGGCCGTCCACCGCCATCACGTGGCCGGTGGCGATCTGGCCGGAGATCAGCGTCTTGCCGAACACGTGCGACAGCGGCAGCCACATGAACTGCACGTCGTCCGGGCGCAGCAGCCCGCTCTCCTCCTGCGCCACGCCCTCGTACGACCAGCAGTCGTGGACCAGGCGCACGCCCTTGGGGCGGCCGGTGGTGCCGGAGGTGTAGATCAGGGTGGCGAGCTGCTCCTTGTCGAGGGAGTCGATCGCCTTCTCCACCGCGTCCGGGTGCTCGACCAGGTACGCGGCGCCGCGCTCCTCCAGCTCGGCCAGCGTGAGCACGGTCAGGCCGTCGGCGGACGGGGCGTCGGCCGACAGCTCGTCGAAGACGACGACGTACTCCAGCGCGGGCAGCTCCGGCTTCTGCTCGACCGCCTTGCGCAGCTGGCCCTCGTTCTCGGCGAACAGCGCGCGGCTGCCGGAGTTGGCCAGGATGAACGCCGTCTCGTCGGAGTTGGTGCTCGGGTAGACCGTGGTGGTGGCCGCGCCGGCGCACATGTTGCCGAGGTCGGCGAGGATCCACTCGATCCGGGTGGCCGAGGCGATCGCCACCCGGTCCTCGGCGAGGATGCCCAGCGACATCAGGCCCGCCGCCACCGCCTTGATCCGCTCGTTGGCCTGTGCCCAGGTCAGCGAACGCCACTGCTCCGCCCCCGGCGCACCGTCCGCCGCCTGCTCGTCGACCGGAACCGGGTACCGGTAGGCCTCACCGTTCGGGGTGGCCTTTACCCTGCTGAGCAACAGGTGTGCCACGGAGGGCGGGCGCCGCTCGATCATGGACTGCGCGGAACTCAACGAGGACCTCCGGGGGCGGGTGGACCGAGAGTGGGTGAGCGGTGGCCCGTGGGGGGTGGCCACCGACCGACTTAACCGGTGAGTAACAAGAGGGCAATCAGCAGCCTAGGGGGTGGGGGGCCGATCCGTAAGGGGGTGGCGTGAGCTGGCACACTCCCGGGTCGGCAGTGCATCGGTCGTCCAACGCGTGAAGCTTTTCCACAAGTACCCGAATTTGGGATGCGTGCGTCCCCTTCGAAGACGAGAGTGTCACGGTGCTTTTCAGACTCCTACGGGCCCACCTCGGCCCCTACTCCCGCGACATCACGGTGCTGGTGCTGCTCCAGCTGGTCTCCACCATCGGCATGCTCTACCTGCCGACCCTGAACGCCGACATCATCGACAGCGGCGTCCTCAAGGGCGACACCGGATACATCCTCCGGGTCGGCGCGGTGATGGTCGGCGTCTCGCTGGCCCAGGCCGCCTGCTCGATCGGCGCGGTCTACTACGGCGCCCGCACCGCGATGGCCGTCGGCCGCGACCTCCGCGGCGCCGTCTTCGCCCGGGTGCAGGACTTCTCCGCCCGCGAGCTCAACCAGTTCGGCGCCCCCTCCCTGATCACCCGGACCACCAACGACGTCCAGCAGGTGCAGATGCTGGCGCTGATGACCTTCACCCTGATGGTCGCCGCGCCGATCATGTGCGTCGGCGGCGTCATCATGGCGCTCAACCAGGACGTGCCGCTCTCCGGCCTGCTGCTGGCCGTCGTCCCCGCCCTCGGCGCGGTCGTCACCGTGCTGGTCGGCCGGATGCGCCCGCAGTTCCGCGGCATGCAGACCCGGATCGACTCGGTCAACCGGATCATGCGCGAGCAGATCACCGGCATCCGCGTCATCCGCGCCTTCGTCAAGGACGACCACGAGGCCAAGCGGTTCACCGGCGCCAACGGCGAACTCGCCGACTACTCGCTGCGGGTCGGCCGGCTGATGGCGCTGATGTTCCCCGTCGTGATGGGCGTGGTGAACATCTCCAGCGTCGCGGTCTTCTGGTTCGGCGCGCACCGCATCGAGAGCGGCGGCATGCAGATCGGCGCCCTCACCGCCTTCCTCTCCTACCTGATGCAGATCCTGATGAGCGTCATGATGGCCACCTTCATGTTCATGATGGTGCCGCGTGCCGAGGTCTGCGCCGAGCGCATCCAGGAGGTGCTGAACACCGAGTCCAGCGTCGTCCCGCCGCTCAACCCCGTCACCGAGCTGCACGCCCACGGCACCCTCGAACTGCGCGGCGTCGAGTTCCGCTACCCCGGCGCCGAGGTCCCCGTGCTGCGCGGCATCGACCTGACCGCCCGGCCCGGCGAGACCACCGCCGTCATCGGCTCCACCGGCGCCGGCAAGACCACCCTGCTGGGCCTCGTCCCCCGGCTCTTCGACGCCACCGGCGGCGAGGTCCTGATCGACGGCGTCGACGTCCGCGAGCTCGACCCGCAGAAGCTGTCCGAGGTGATCGGCCTCGTCCCGCAGAAGCCCTACCTGTTCTCCGGCACCGTCGCCTCCAACCTGCGCTACGGCAAGCCCGAGGCCACTGACGAAGAGCTGTGGCAGGCCCTGGAGACCGCCCAGGCCAAGGACTTCGTGTCGAAGTTCCCCGAGGGCCTGGACGCCCCGATCTCCCAGGGCGGCACCAACGTCTCCGGCGGACAGCGCCAGCGCCTGGCCATCGCCCGGGCCCTCGTCCGCAAGCCCGAGATCTACCTGTTCGACGACTCCTTCTCGGCCCTCGACTACGCCACCGACGCCCGGCTCCGCGCCGCGCTCGCCCAGGAGACCGAGCAGGCCACCGTGGTGATCGTGGCCCAGCGCGTCTCCACCATCCGGGACGCCGACCGGATCATCGTCCTCGACGAGGGCGCCGTCGTCGGCACCGGCACCCACCAGGAACTGATGGCCGACAACCCGACGTACCGGGAGATCGTGCTCTCCCAGCTCACCGAGCAGGAGGCGGCGTGACCACCCCCGACAAGCCCGAGCAGTCCGGCCCCGACCTGGCCAAGGCCGCCACACCGACCGACGCCGCCCCGGCCGACGCCGCGCCTGCGGACGCCGGGCCTGCGGACGCCGGGCCCGCGGAGAGCGGATCGGCCTCCAACTCCCAGGAGGCGGCGGCCCGTCGCGGCGGCCCCGGCCCCGGGCGGTTCATGGGCGCCCAGGGCACCGAGAAGTCCAAGGACTTCGGCAACTCCGCCAGGCGACTGCTCGGCCTGCTCAAGTCCGAGCGCACCCTGCTGTTCACCGTGCTCGGACTCGGCGCGCTGTCGATCGGCTGCCAGGTCGCCGGGCCCCGGGTGCTCGGCAAGGCGACCGACCTGATCGTGGCCGGTGCCACCGGCCCCCGGTTCGCCGGTGCCCCGAGCAAGCAGGCCGCCATCGACGGCCTGCGCGCCAAGGGCGACGGCGACGTCGCCAACCTGCTCTCCTCGATCGACTTCACGCCCGGCAAGGGCATGGACTTCCACGCCATCGGCACCATCCTCCTCTGGGTGCTGGCCATCTACGTGGCGGCGATCGTGTTCGGTGTGATCCAGGGCCGACTGGCCGCGCTGGCGATCAACCGCACGGTGTTCCGGCTCCGCGAGGAGGTCGAGGCGAAGCTGGCCCGGCTGCCGCTCAGCTACTTCGACCGCCAGCCGCGCGGCGAGGTGCTCAGCCGGGTCACCAACGACATCGACAACATCAACCAGTCCATGCAGCAGACCATGGGCCAGGTGGTGAACTCCCTCCTCACCATCGTCGGCGTGCTGGCGATGATGTTCTGGATCTCGCCGCTGCTGGCGGTGATCGCGCTGGTCTCGGTGCCGGTCTCGGTGGTCGTCGCCACCAAGGTCGGCAAGCGGGCCCAGCCGCAGTTCATCAAGCAGTGGGGCTCCACCGGCAAGCTGAACGCCCACATCGAGGAGATGTTCACCGGGCACAGCCTGGTGAAGGTCTTCGGCCGCCAGAAGGAGGCCGGGGAGCTCTTCGAGCGGGAGAACCAGGCCCTCTACGAGGCCTCCTTCCGGGCGCAGTTCATCTCGGGCATCATCCAGCCCGCGATGATGCTGGTCGGCAACATCAACTACGTGCTGGTCGCGGTGGTCGGCGGTCTGCGGGTCGCCAGCGGGGCGCTGAGCATCGGTGACGTGCAGGCCTTCATCCAGTACTCCCGCCAGTTCAGCCAGCCGCTCAGCCAGGTCGCCTCGATGGCCAACCTGGTGCAGTCCGGGGTCGCCTCCGCCGAGCGGGTCTTCGAACTGCTCGACGCCGACGAGCAGTCCCCCGAGCCGCTGCACCCGGAGCGCCCCGCCGAACTGCGCGGGCGGGTCGCCTTCGAGGACGTCTCCTTCCGCTACTCCCCCGACAAGCCGCTGATCGACGGCCTGTCGCTGAAGGTCGAGCCGGGCCACACCGTGGCCATCGTCGGCCCGACCGGTGCCGGCAAGACCACCATGGTCAACCTCCTGATGCGCTTCTACGAAGTCAGCGGGGGCCGGATCACCCTCGACGGCGTGGACATCTCCGCGATGTCCCGCGAGGACCTGCGCTCCGGCATCGGCATGGTCCTCCAGGACACCTGGCTCTTCGGCGGCACCATTGCCGAGAACATCGCCTACGGTGCCGAGTCCGCCAGCAAGGAGCAGGTCATCGCCGCGGCGAAGGCCGCGCACGCCGACCGCTTCGTGCGGACCCTGCCGGACGGCTACGACACCGTCCTGGACGACGAGGGCTCCGGGGTCAGCGCCGGTGAGAAGCAGCTGATCACCATCGCCCGGGCCTTCCTCGCCCAGCCCTCGATCCTGGTGCTCGACGAGGCCACCAGCTCCGTCGACACCCGTACCGAGGTGCTGATCCAGCGGGCGATGGCCGAACTGCGTACCGGCCGTACCAGCTTCGTGATCGCCCACCGGCTCTCCACCATCCGGGACGCCGACGTGATCCTGGTGATGGAGAACGGCTCGATCGTCGAGCAGGGCAGCCATGACGAACTGATCGCCAAGGACGGTGCCTACGCGCGCCTGTACAAGGCCCAGTTCGCCCAGGCGGTGGCCGAGGTCGACTGACGCCGCGTCAGCGGTGCGCTGCCAGGGGGAGGTCCGTGTCGCGGGCCTCCCCCTGGCGTATCGGGGCGGCCGAACCCGGAGTGGGATCGGGGGCGGGGGTGGCCGCCGGGGTGGGGGCGGCGAGCACGGTGTGGGCGGTCGGCTGCTGGGGCTGACGCTGGCCGAGCAGGGTGGAGCCCAGGGCGAGGGCCATGCCCAGGAGTTGGAGCGCGGTGAGGGCCTGGCCGAGGGCGGCCCAGCCGATCACCGCCGCGGAGACCGGGCTGAGCAGGCCCAGGAAGGCGACCGAGGTGGCGGGGAGCCGGCCGATGCCGCGGAACCAGAGCCAGTACGCCAGCGCGGTGTTGGCCACCGCGAGATAGCCGTACCCGAGCAGGTTGGTGCCGCTGAGCGCCGGCGGGGCGCCCTCGACCAGGGCGGCGACGGGCAGCAGGAGCAGCCCGCCCGCCGTCAGCTGCCAGCCCGTCATGGCCAGCGGGCCGACCCCGGCCGGGCGGCCCCAGCGCTTGGTGAGCACCGTGCCCGCCGCCATCGCCGCGGCGCCGGCCAGGCCGGCGAGGAGGCCGAGCGCGTCCAGGTGGACGGTGGCGCGGAGGACGACCAGGGAGACCCCGAGGACGCCGACGGCACCGGCGACCAGGGAGCGCCGCCCGAACCGCTCGCCCAGCAGCGGCACCGCCAGCGCGGCGGCCAGCAGCGGCTGTATCGCGCCGAGCACCGCCGCGACCCCGCCGGGGAGGCGGTAGGCGGCGACGAAGACCAGCCCGAAGAAGACCCCGATGTTGAGCGCGCCGAGGACGGCCGAGCGCCACCACCAGGCACCGGTGGGAAGTCTCCGCGTCGCGGCCAGCAGGACCAGCCCGGCCGGCAGGGCGCGGAGCGTGGCGGTGAGCAACGGCCTTTCTGCGGGCAGCAGTTCGGTCGTCACGATGTAGGTGGAGCCCCACGCGAGCGGGGCGAGCGCAGTGAGGGCTACGTTTCGCATGGAAAATAGCTTAGCGCCAAGCTACTTAGTGTCCAGCCATTTAATCGAGGCCGTCTCGGCGGCCGCCCGCCGACCGCCCAACGGCCCCGCGCCGCTGTGCCAGACTGGCCGGATGGACCGAGTGGACCCGCGCCTCGCCCCGCACGACCCCGTCGACGCGATCGCCGACCAGTGGCGGCACGAGCGCCCCGACCTGGCCGACCGGACGGAGGCGATGGCCGCGTTCGGCCGGGTGCACCGGGTCTCCCGGGCGGTCGGCGAACTGATGGAGCAGGCGTACGCGCCGTTCGGGATCGGTCGCGGCGAGTTCGACGTGCTGGCCACGCTGCGCCGCGCCGGGGAGCCGTTCTCGCTGTCGCCGCGCGAGCTGACGGCGACGCTGATGCTCACCACCGGCGGGATGACCGGCCGGCTGGACAAGCTGGAGCGGGCCGGACTGGTGACCCGCTCCCCCGACCCGCACGACCGCCGGGGCCTGCGGATCACCCTCACCGAGCAGGGCCGGGAGACCGTCGACCAGGCGGTGGCCGCCGGCCTGGCCGTCCAGCAGCGGATCATCGACCGGCTCGGCGAACGGCGGCTGGCCGAGCTGAACGGCCTGCTCCGGGATCTGCTGCACAGCGTCGAGACGACCGCGCACCCGGCCCCGGCCCGCCGCTGACGGCCGCCGCCGCGCCTTCTCCCCCGGCCGCTCCGGCGATGTGACGCAGGCCACTGTCACACTTCCGGGGGCTGCCCTGTCCTCCTTCCAGAACCGCCACCGGGCGGGGTCCTGAAGGAGGACGAGATGACCGGCAAGCACATCGTGGTGATCGGCGCGGGCTACGCGGGACTGTCGGCCGCCGCCGGGATCGGTCGCGGCCAGGACCGGGTCACCCTGATCGCCCCCGAGCAGCGCTTCCACCACCGGGTCCGCCAGCACGAGATCGCGGCGGGCCACCGGGTCGCCCGCCCCGACGTCGCCCACGTGCTGCGCGGCCGCCGGGTGACCCACCTGGCCACCCGGGTCACCGAACTCGACCTGGCGGCCCGGAAGGTGGCCACCGAGGACGGCGGGCGGCTGGCCTACGACACCCTGGTGTACGCGCTCGGCAGCCGGACCGCCTGGGGCACGGTGCCGGGCGCGGCCGAGCACGCGTACTCGGCGGAGCGCGCCGAGGAGCTGCGCCGCCGGATCGCCGGGGCCCCGGCGCCGGGGACGGTCGCGGTGGTCGGCGGCGGCGCGACCGGCATCGAGCTGGCCACCGAGCTGGCCGAGGCGTACCCGGCCTGGCAGGTCCGGCTGGTCGCGGCGGGCCGGGTCGGCGGCTGGCTGTCGGAGCGCGGCCGGGCGCACGTGCTGAAGGTGCTCGGGCGACTGGGCGCGCGGGTGGACGAGGAGCGGCGGGTCGTCGCCGTCACCGCCGAGGGGCTGGAGACCGACGGCGGCCCGATCCCGGCCGACGTGGTGGTGTGGGCGGCCTCGCTGGAGGCGCACCCGTTGGCGGCGGAGGCCGGGCTGGCCGTCGCCGAGGACGGCCGGGCGCTGGTGGACGGCCACCTGCGCTCGCTCTCGCACCCCGAGGTGCACGTGGTCGGGGACGCCGCCGCGGTTGAGGTCCCCGGCATCGGCCGGCTGCGGATGGCCTGTGCGACCGCGATGCCGCAGGGCCGCTACCTGGCCAAGCTGCTGACCGGCCGCACCGCCGAACCGTTCGCCTTCCGGTACGCCCTCCAGTGCATCAGCCTCGGCCGGGGCGAGGCCCTGGTGCAGCTGATCCACCCGGACGACTCGGTCCGGCCGCGGGTGGTGACGGGCGCGCTCGGCCGGCTGGTCAAGGCGGGCATCGTCAAGGGCCTCCCGCTGTCGCTGCGCTGACGGCGCGTCGGCCGCCGGCCCGGGCCGGGCCGGGCCGGGCCCGTGGCCGCAACGGCGACGGGCCGGAGCCCCCCGCAGGGGACTCCGGCCCGTCGTGGCCGCCGCTTCACGGGCGGCCGAGGAGAGCTACTTCTTCTCCTTGGGCGCCTCGGCGTCCGTCGACAGCGCGGCGATGAAGGCCTCCTGCGGGACCTCCACCCGGCCGACCATCTTCATCCGCTTCTTGCCTTCCTTCTGCTTCTCCAGCAGCTTGCGCTTGCGCGAGATGTCGCCGCCGTAGCACTTGGCGAGGACGTCCTTGCGGATCGCGCGGACCGTCTCGCGGGCGATCACCCGGGAGCCGATCGCGGCCTGGATCGGCACCTCGAACTGCTGCCGCGGGATCAGCTTCTGCAGCTTGCCGGCCATCATCACGCCGTAGTTGTAGGCCTTGTCCTTGTGCACGATCGCGGAGAACGCGTCCACCGCGTCGCCGTGCAGCAGGATGTCGACCTTCACCAGGTCGGCGGTCTGCTCGCCGATCGGCTCGTAGTCGAAGGAGCCGTAACCGCGGGTCTTGGACTTCAGCTGGTCGAAGAAGTCGAAGACGATCTCGGCGAGCGGCAGCGTGTAGCGCAGCTCGACCCGGTCCTCGGAGAGGTAGTCCATGCCCTGCAGGTTGCCGCGGCGGGCCTGGCACAGCTCCATGATCGCGCCGACGAACTCGTTCGGGGCGAGGATGGTGCCGCGCACCACCGGCTCGTACACCTCGGCGATCTTGCCGGTGGGGAACTCGCTCGGGTTGGTGACGGTGTGCTCGCTGCCGTCCTCCATGACCACCCGGTAGATCACGTTCGGGGCGGTGGAGATCAGGTCGAGGTTGAACTCGCGCTCCAGCCGCTCCCGGATGATCTCCAGGTGCAGCAGGCCGAGGAAGCCGCAGCGGTAGCCGAAGCCGAGCGCGACCGAGGTCTCCGGCTCGTAGACCAGCGCGGCGTCGTTCAGGCGCAGCTTGTCCAGCGCGTCGCGGAGCAGCGGGTAGTCCGAGCCGTCCAGCGGGTAGAGGCCGGAGAACACCATCGGGCGCGGGTCCTTGTAGCCGCCGAGCGGCTCGGTCGCGCCCTTGTGCATCGAGGTGATGGTGTCGCCGACCTTGGACTGCCGGACGTCCTTCACGCCGGTGATGATGTAGCCGACCTCGCCGACGCCGAGGCCGTCGGCGACCTTCGGCTCGGGCGAGATGACGCCGATCTCCAGCAGCTCGTGGGTGGCGCCGGTGGACATCATGGCGATCCGCTCACGCTTGGTGAGCTGGCCGTCCACCACTCGCACGTAGGTGACGACGCCGCGGTAGGAGTCGTACACCGAGTCGAAGATCATCGCGCGGGCCGGGGCGTCCTTGACGCCGATCGGGGCGGGGATCCGCTCGACCACGTGGTCGAGCAGGTCCTCCACGCCGAGGCCGGTCTTCGCGGAGACCTTCAGCACGTCCTCGGGGTCGCAGCCGATGATGTGCGCGATCTCGGCGGCGTACTTCTCCGGCTGGGCGGCCGGCAGGTCGATCTTGTTGAGCACGGGGATGATCGTGAGGTCGTTCTCCAGCGCCAGGTACAGGTTGGCGAGGGTCTGCGCCTCGATGCCCTGGGCGGCGTCGACGACCAGGATGGTTCCCTCGCAGGCCGCGAGGGAGCGGGACACCTCGTACGTGAAGTCCACGTGGCCGGGGGTGTCGATCATGTTCAGGATGTGCGTCGTGCCCGCGCGATCGCCGGACCGCGGCGCCCACGGGAGGCGGACGGCCTGGGACTTGATGGTGATGCCGCGCTCGCGCTCGATGTCCATCCGGTCGAGGTACTGGGCGCGCATCTGCCGGGGGTCCACCACGCCGGTGATCTGCAGCATCCGGTCGGCGAGCGTCGACTTGCCGTGGTCGATGTGGGCGATGATGCAGAAGTTGCGAATCACCGCCGGGTCAGTACGGCTGGGCTCTGGCACGTTGCTGGGGGTCGCGGGCACCTTGGTCCGATTTCTGATCCGGTCAATATGGTTCCGCCCATCCTCCCATGCCGAACGACCCGGGGGGGCTTCCCGCCCGAGCGGGTGTGCGGAAGGATCTCCGCATGATCTTGGAAAGTGCCCTGCTCGACGTCCGCCCGGGCCAGGAGGAATCCTTCCTCGCGGCCTTCGCCGAGGCCCGCCCGCTGATCGCGGCCCAGCACGGGTTCCGCTCACTGGAACTGCGCCGCTGCCTGGACGAGGGCGGCGCCTCGCGGTTCCTGCTGCAGGTCGGCTGGGACACGCTGGAGGACCACACCGAGGGCTTCCGCCGCTCCGCCGAGTACGGCCGCTGGCGCGAACTGCTGCACCACTACTACGACCCGTTCCCGGTCGTCGAGCACTACGGCGAACCGCTGCTGACCGCCTGACGGGTGGTCGACCGCGGGGCCCGCGCTCCGGCGGTCCGGCGGCCCGGTTTGGGTCGCCCAGGGCGGCCCTGGTAGCGTGGGGCGCTGCACTCCGCCCTCGGCATGCCCTCTCAGCAGGCCCGAGCGGCAACCGGGTGCGACCCGTTTACCTGTCGATTCACGTCGATTCACACAGACTGAGGCTCTTTCGTGGCGAACATCAAGTCCCAGATCAAGCGCAACAAGACCAACGAGAAGGCGCGCCTGCGCAACAAGGCCGTCAAGTCCTCGCTGAAGACCGCCCTGCGCAAGGCCCGCGAGGCCGCTGCCGCCGGCGAGACCGAGAAGGCCGTCGTGCTGGCCCGTGCCGCCTCCAAGGCGCTCGACAAGGCCGTGAGCAAGGGCGTCATCCACAAGAACCAGGCCGCCAACAAGAAGTCGGCGATCACCAAGCGCGTCAACGTCGCTGCCTGATCCTGGTCCTTCCCGCACGGCCCGGCCGTGCACCCGGTGCCCCGGCACCGAACCGGACGGCGTGACCAGCGGCCCTCTACCCGCTACCGCCGACCCCCGCTCCCGGAAAGCCCCGGCCCTCTACCCGGAGCCCGGCGAGCAGCACGACCCGTACCGCACGCGGCCTGCGTTCGCCACGCGGGTGCGGTACAGCAGCTTCACAGGGAACGCCCGGCGACGGGCCCTCCTTCCACTGCCCGCCCGGGTTCCCCGGGCGGGCAGTGTGCGTTCCGCTCCGGGCCGTGCCCTTGCAACAGGGTGACTCCCTCGCGGTCACAGGGCCGTCACAGCGCCCACGGTGCCGCCAGGGGCGTGGAAGCGTGGGCGTCATGCGTCTGAGACTCCTCGCGGCCGGCCTGACCGCCGCCACCGCCCTCCTGACCCTGACCGCCTGCACCGACGACAGCGGCACCTCCACCAGCGCCGGCAGCAGCACCGCCGGCACCACGTCCGCCGCGCCCGTGCCCGCCGCCAGCTCGGCGGCCCCCACCTCCAGCTCCGGCGCCCACGCGTCCACCACGCCGACGGCCGTGGGCGGGCCGGGCGCCGCGAGCAGCGTCCCGTCGCCGAACGCGGCCCAGACCGCCGGGCTGCTGGCCGGGCTGAAGGCCCTCAACCCGGCGCTCGGCACCGACCAGGGCAAGGCCGTCAGCGCGGCCCGCAGCGTCTGCCAGGAGCTCAAGGAGGGGAAGGAGACGGCCACCGTCGCCACCAACGCCGCCCAGTACTTCAGCGGTGGCAGCGTCAAGCTGACCGCCGAGGACGGCATCGCCATCGTCGCCGCGGTGAAGGTCTCCTTCTGCGCGTGACGCACCACCCTCGCCTGCCGCACCGCGCCCCGGCCGACCGGTCGGTCCGGGTGCGGGCGGCGGCGCCCCGGGAGCGGTGCCCCGGCTAGTACGGGCGGCCGGCCTTGGAGGCGCGGGCCACCGCGACCACGGCCCGCTCCAGGGCGTAGGCGGGGTCGTCGGAGCCGCCCTTGACCGCGGCGTCGGCCTCGGCGACGGCGGTGAGCGCGGCGGCCACGCCGTCGCCCGTCCAGCCGCGCATCTGCTGCCGGACCCGGTCCACCTTCCAGGGCGGCATCCCGAGTTCGCGGGCCAGGTCGCCCGGCCGCATGTTGCGCCCGGCACCGGCGAGCCGGCCGATGCTGCGGACGCCGGAGGCGAGGGCGTAGGTGATGCCCGTCGGCGGCTGGCCGACGGCCAGCGCCCAGCGCAGCCGTTCCAGCGCCTCGGCGGCGCGGCCGGTGACCGCGAGGTCGGCCACTTCGAAGCCCGTCGCCTCGGCCCGCCCGCTGTAGTACTTGGCGACCGCCGCCTCGTCGATCGGGCCTTCGATGTCCGCCGTCAACTGGCTGCACGCGGCGGACAGTTCCCGCAGGTCACTGCCGAGGGAGTCCAACAGCGCCTGGCAGGCCTCGGGGCTGGCGGCGCGTCCGATGGTGCGGAACTCGTTGCGGATGAACGCCAGTTTCTCGCTCGCCTTGGTGAGCTTGGCGCACTGGACCTCGCGGGCCCCCGCCTTCTTCGCCGCGTCCAGCAGGCCCTTGCCCTTGGCCCCGCCCGCGTGCACCAGCACCATGATCACTTCTTCGACGGGGGCGTCCAGGTACGCCTTGATGTCCTTGACCGCGTCGGCCGCCAGGTCCTGGGCGGCCCTGACCACGATGACCTTCCGCTCGGCGAACAGCGAGGGCGTGGTCAACTCGGCGAGCTGGCCGGCCTGCAGGGCACCGGGCGCGAGGTCCCGGACGTCCGTCTCCGGGTCCGCGGCGCGGGCCGCGGCCACCACCTCGGCGACCGCGCGGTCGAGCAGCAACTCCTCCTGGCCGACCGCAACGGTCAGCGGGGCGAGCAGGTCGTCGGGTGCACTCTTCCTGGCCATCGCGTACCAGGATCGCACGCCGGGCCGACAGCTTCCGCCGGTGTCACCGCGCCCGGCACCACCTGCCCGCCGCTGTCCCGCCCCGGCTCGGCAGAATGATGGCGTGACCGAGAACATTGACCGCCAACTGCTCGTCCTGCCCGACCGCGACGCCGCGGAGGAGGTGGCCGAGGAGCTGAACACGCGCTGGCCCGAGCTGGGCGACGTGGAGGTCCTCCGGGACGCCCTCGCGGGCGAGGACGACGCCGAGGACGCCCAGTGGCTGGTGGTGGTGGAGGCACCCGAGGACGGTGGCTGGACGGCACCGCTGCTGACCGCGCTGGACCAGCTCGTCGCCGCGCAGGACGGGTGGCGGGAGCAGGGCTGACCCCGCCCCCGCCTACCCCACCTACTCCCTCGGCCACGGCCCGCCCGGACCGGGTGGGCCGCACCGGGCAGTCAGCCGCGGACGGGACGGGCGTGGGTGGCCACCGCCAGGGTCCGGGCATCGCCCAGGACGGCGATGTCGCCGACCAGGTCGGTGCGGACCACTGTCGCCCCGAGCGCCTTCAGCCCGGTCACGGTCCGCGGCGCGGGATGCCCGTACGGGTTGCCTTCGCCGCAGGAGACCAGGGCGAGTCTCGGCCGGAGCGAGGCCATCAGCGACCAGTCCTGGTTCGCCGACCCGTGGTGGGCCACCTTGAGCACGTCGACCCGCCCGATGCCCGGGGGCGGCCCCGGACCGGCCTGTCTCACGCCGTCCGATGCCACTGCGCCATGTTCCCCTTCCCACAGCTTTTCTGATGCCTCGTCAGTTATCAAAGGCGGGTCGGGGAGGCCGACCCTCGGCGGCGTGCCGAGGCCGAGCACCGCCGCTTGGGCCGGGGGTTCCAGGTCTCCGAGCAGGGCCACTCGCAGGGCGGTCGCGGGCGGGCCGAGGGTGGCGAGCAACGCGATGCTGGAGTTGTTCGGCCCCGAGGCGTCGAGGGCCGGGGACGGGGTCGGCCACAGGACCTGCCAGGTGAGGCGGGCTCCCGCCGTGCGCTGCTCTCCGCGCCGGGCCCGAAGCACCGGGATTCCGTCGGCCGCCGCCCAGCGCAGCACTCTGGCCCGCTCGCCGTCCGGTTCGTCCGAGGTGGTCACCTCGATCGCCCCGACCGACCGGCCACGCAGCACGCCGGGGACGCCTTCCACGTGGTCGGCGTGGAAGTGCGTCAGGATCAGCAGCGGCACCCTGGCCACCCCGAGGTCCCGCAGGCAGGCATCGGCCGCTCCGGCATCCGGCCCGGCGTCCACCACCACGGCAGTACCGGGTTCGACCGGCAGCACGGTCATGTCGCCCTGTCCGATGTCGCACATCGCCAAGCGCCACCCGGCCACCGGCCAGCCGGTCGCCAGGCGCACGACGGACGGTGGGCGCAGCAGCACCAGTGGCAGGACGATCGCGCCGACGAGCGCGATCAGCATCCGGGTCCGGGGGTGCCCGGGCCGCCGCCCGGCTCGCCGCAACGGGATCGCCCAGGCCAGCGACACGATCACCACGATCAGCAGCGCCGAACCGAACAGCCCGGCCGGCCAGGCGAGTTCGGCTCCGGGAAGTTCCGCGCCGCGTCGTGCGACGGCGACCAGCCATCCCACCGGGAGCGCGGCGAGATCCGCCAGGAATTCGGCGGCGCCCTTCGAGAACGGGGCGACGGCCAGGGTGGCGAATCCGAGCAGGGTGGCGGGGGCGACGGCGATCTCGGCCAGCAGGTTGCAGGGGATCCCGACCAGGCTGACCCGCGGTGCCAGCAGGACGGTGACGGGCGAGCAGAAGGCCTGCGCCGCCGCAGTGGCGCCGACCGCCGAGGCGAGGTGGTGCGGCCAGCGGCGAGCCCGCAGGGCCGCTGTCCATCTCGGGCCAAGGAGGAGCAGTCCGGCGGTGGCCAGTGCCGAGAGCAGGAATCCGTAGGAGCGGGCGAGGTAGGGGTCGACCAGAATCAGGATCAGTACCGCGCCGGCCAGGACGGGCACGCCCTGGCGCGGCCTGCCGGTGGCCAGGGCCAGCAGTCCGAGGAGTCCGGTGGCCGCGGCCCGGAGCACGCTCGGGTCCGGGCGGCAGATGGTGACGAAGGCCAGGGTGAGCCCTGTTCCGAGCAGTGCCGTCGTCCGGAAGGAGAGTCCCAACTGCCGGGCCAGGCCGCCGCGGCCCGGTGCGTCGGGCTCGGTGGGGGTGCCGCCGATCAGGACCGCGAGGATGATCGCCAGGTTGGCGCCGCTGACCGCGACCAGGTGGCCGAGGTCGGTGGCCCGGAAGGCTGCTGACAGATCGTCGGGGAGTCTGGACACGTCGCCCACCACGAGTCCCGGGAGCAGTCCCCGGGTGTCCGGTGGCAGGTGGTCGCACGCGTCCCGGAGTCCTTGGCGGAGTTGGGCCGCGAGTCGCTGCGGCAGGTTGGGCGGGGCGATGACGAAGGGTTGTCCCTGAGGGGCGAGCAGGGCCGCCGTGTCGGTGTGGGAGCGTCGGCCGCCTCCGGTCTTCTGCGGTTCCGGCAGCACTTCCACTTCGACCGCGATCCTGGTCGAGGGGATCAACTGCCGCCACTGGTCGATGTCCTGGGCACGGATGAACAGGGTGACGGGCGTCCGGGTGGTGACGGACGGGGATGGTGTGTCCGCCGGGAGGGCGGTCGGGCGGACGCGGGTGACGAGGGCGGGGATGGTGAGGGTCGGCCGGGACAGGCCGCTGCCCCGGGTGTGTGCTCCGTGCGGTTCGGGGTCGCGGGTGACGGTCAGTTCGACGGTGACCCTGGGGTTGGCGGGCTTCTCGCGGTCGGGTTTCCCGGTCTCCGTTCCGGCGATGGCCGCCACCGACGGGTCGGCCTCCGGCGGTGGTGATCCAGGGCCTTCCCGGATCTGTGCCGCCGGTGGCCGCGCCAGTTCCGGGAGGGGTCCGCGGTGCAGGTCCGCGGTGTGGAGGACGGTCGTGGTCGTTGCCGCCGCGGCTGTCAGGAGGACGGCGGCGGCCAGGCGGTGGGCAGAGGGCTGGTGGGTGGAGGGGCGTGGTCCTTTCGCGGTGAGGAGGGTGAGGCCGGTCGCGGCGCTCAGCAGCGCCGCCAGCAGCAACAACGGCTGGTACCGCGGGGCGAGGCCGAGGGCGGCGGCGGTCACCACCCATGCGGTGCAGGCCGGGAGGAGGAGCCGGTGGTCGGTTCGGCCCTGACCGGTCGTGGGCGTGGCGGGCAACGCGGCGCCTCCTCTCGTCTCGTATCGGCGGTGCGGGTGGATGCAGGTGGTGGAGAGGATCGGTCCGGTGACCTTGCCGAGGCAAGGTCCTGACAGAGCTCGGCTGCGAGCGGCCGGTCGGCCGGTCGGCCGGTCGGTGAGCCGCGAACGGCACGAGGTGGTTCGCCGTTCGGGGTGGCGGCGGCCGGCGTGCGGCGGCCTCCGGAGTGACGGGACCGGGCCGGTATCGGCGGTCCGGGTGGGAGGGGACAGCGGGAGGAGGGCGGGGAGGGTGGTCAGAGGGTCAGTAGTGCTTTGAGGTCTTCGTACTTGCGCGCTCCGATGCCGGGGACGTGGCGGAGGTCGTCGACGGACTGGAACGGGCCGTGCGTGAGGCGGTACTGGAGGATGCGCTGGGCCAGGGTGGGCCCCACACCGGGCAGGGAGTCGAGTTGTTCGGCGCTGGCACGGTTGAGGCTGACCGGCCCGGTCGGAGCGGCGGGGGCTCCACCGGCCGGGGTGTCGGTGTCCACGAGGATCTGTTCTCCGTCGGTGAGCGGGCGGGCGAGGTTGAGCAGGCTGGTGTCGGTGCCGGGCAGGGTGCCACCGGCGGCGGTCAGGGCGTCGGCGACCCGCGAACCCGCGGGGAGGGTTCGCAGACCGGGGTGCTGGACCTTGCCCCCGACGTCGATCACGAGGGGCGGCCCGGCGGGACGGGAGGTGCGGGTTCCTTCCTGGGTCGGACCCGTGGCGGATTCGGCCACGGAGATCGTCGGCACGGCGACCGGGTGCGGGCGTCCCAGCCAGAAGTGCTGAACGGCGTAGCCGATGGTGAGGACGAGCAGGACGGTGAGGCCGAGGAGAGCTCGGCGGTCGAAGGCGAGGGCGGCGGGGAGGCGGAAACGCAACGGCAGTCGTGGCTGGGTGGTCCGGGACACGGTGGCGGGTTTCGGAGCTGGCGGCGGATCGGGCGGCGAGGGGGTGGGGTTCGGTTGCGGGTCGGGCCGATGGTCCGCCGGGGCATCGGCGGTGGCCGACCGTTGTTCAGGCAGGGGCTCGGCGGGCGGGGCCCGCTCCGGCACCGCGGACGACGGACGGTGGCCGAAGTCCTGCCCGACCGCCCCGGCCGCGCCTTTCACGGAGGCGCCGGCGGCATCAGCCACATCGGTGAACGCCTCTCGGGCGGGCACCCCATACCTGGCGAGGATCTGCCTCGAGGAGAGCGCCGCAGGAAGGACCGGGGCGTCCTCAGCGGGCCGGGTGAGCCGTTCGAAGTCGGAGCCGCAGGCATCGGCCGTGCCGGGCAGGGGCTCCGACGGATCGTCGGGGGCGGGGTCCGGCATGAGCCGGGACGGGGCTTCGGATGCCTCGTCGACGGCCGAGGGGCCGGCTGCCGGGGCGGGCGGGAAGAGCAGGTCGAGCCGGGAGAGGGTGGTCAGCGCGAGCTGCCGCCGACGGGCCTTGGGTGTGGTGATGGTCCTCATGGCGAGGACAGTAGAACGACGCCGTGGACGTGCCGGAGAATTTCTCCGCCCCTGTGGAAAACCCGGCCCTGTGGAAAACTCCTGTCGCTCGGACGAGTGAGTTTGACGAGTGGTCAGCCGGTGGGATCGACGACCGGGGCCACCACGACGGCCAGCAGGCCGGGGCCCACGTGGGCCCCGATGACGGCCCCCACTTCGCTGACGTAGAGCCGGTTCAGGCCGGGCACCCGTTCCCGGAGCCGTTCGGCCAGCGGTTCGGCCCGCTGTTCGGCGGCCAGGTGGTGCACGGTGATGTCCACCGGCAGCGTTCCCGCGCGTTCGACGGCGATCTCCTCCAGGCGGGCGATCGCCCGGGACGCGGTGCGGACCTTCTCCAGCGGTTCGATCCGGCCGCCGGCCAGGTGGAGCAGCGGCTTCACCGCGAGCGCGGAGCCGACGAGCGCCTGCGCGGTGCCGATCCGGCCGCCGCGCCGCAGGTGCTCCAGGGTGTCGACATAGAAGAAACCGCTGGTGCCGGCCGCCCGGCGCACCGCTGCCTCGACCACCTGGTCGAGGTCCGCCTCGGTACCACCGGGCTCCGCCCGGTCGGAAGCACCGCCGGCCGCGTCCGCGTGGGCGGCGTCAAGGGCGTCGGCCAGTTCGGCGGCGGCCAGCACGCTGCTGCCCAGTGCCATGCCGACCAGCCTGCTGTCGACCACGCGGACCGGGACCGGCGCGGCGGCGGCAGCCAGTTGGGCGGCCTCCGCGGTGCCGGAGAGTTCCGCGGAGAGGTGGATCGAGACGATGCCCCGCGCGCCCGACTCGGCGGCGGCCCGGTAGGCCGCGGCGAAGGTCTCGGGGCTGGGGCGCGAGGTGGTCACCCGCTGCTTGGAGCGGAGAGCCTCGGCCACGTCCTTCGGGGAGATCTCGATGCCTTCGGCGAAGACCTCGTCACCCACTGCGACGCTGAGCGGCACCACGTGGATGCGGTGCCGCTCGACCGCCTCCGGGGGCAGGTACGCGGTGGAATCCGTGACAAGTGCGAGGTGGCCGGGCATGTGCCGGAGGTTACCCGGAGCGGGGCCGGGAGGACAGCGCCCGATCTTCGGTGGTTTGACCCCTGTGAGGGCGGGTAACCACTCTGCGCACGGACAGCGACCGACTCGTGACGCGGGGTCAGGGACGGTTGGGGCCCGCCGGGTTCGGCTTGCGGAGCCGGTCGGCCAGGCGGGCGAGCGGCTCGGCGGCCAGCCCGAGGATTTCCTCGGCGCTGTTCTGCCGCCCGGTGCCCAGGCCCTTCCGGCGGTCGGCGGGATCGTCGGCGGAGGCAGCCGCCCGCTGGTTGCCGGTGCCCGGGGCGGAGCTCGGGTCGGCGGAGGCGGCGCCGCGGTCGGCGGCGGGCTCGGCGGGGGTCCAGTGCCGGAGCGCTCCGGCTTCGTCCTGGCACTCCTGGCTGAGCCGGGAGAGCTCGTCGTCGGCGAAGCGGCGCATGCGGTCCTGGGCGGCCCAGCGCAGTGAGTCCGCGGAGTGCGTGATCCGCTCGGTGCGCTCGCGCAGTTCGGGAAGCTTGGCGGCGATCCGGTCGTTGGCCGGCTCGCGTTCGAGGAGGCGCAGCTCGGCGTCGAGTTCGGCGGCGTGCGAGTCGAGGCGGCCCAGCAGTTGGAGGGCGTCCCCGAGTTGGCCGTCCTGCGGGAGGCCGGACTGCAGGACCTGGCGGGTGGAGTCGAGTGCGGTGCGCAGGGAGAGCCGCAGGGCGGCGATCCGGCCCTGCTCGCCGGGCTTGGCGAAGCTCTTCGCCTTGAGGGTGGCGTTCTCGACCGCCCGCTGGGCGTTGGCTCCGTGCCGCTCCACCTTGGCGGCCACCGCCTTCGCCGCCTTGACCGTTCCGACCACCGCCATCACCAGCAGCGCCACCCCGAACAACGCGACCAGCGCGACCACGACACCGAGCGCTTCCATCGGGAGCCCACCTTCCGCCCGTGACCGGACCGGGACCACCCACCGCGATCCACTCCGTCCGCCGGATCTCCACCGTAGCCCGGTGCGGCCCCGGACTGGAGACCTCGAACGCCCCTTCCGACCGAGATCAGGGAGAGCTCAGGGATTTCCCCCACGTCCTCTCCCCCGAACCGCCACGACGGCCCCGGCCCCAGGGGCCCGGCCCGACAGAACCGGCGGGCGTCCGCCCGTCACCGGTACCGGGGTGCCGCGCCGCGCGCGGTCCCGGAAGCCACGAAGAACGGAGCCACCTTGTTCGCGATCCTCCGGAACACGATCACCCGCCGCCCGTCCGCCGGAACGGCGACGGGCCGGCCACCCCGTGACGGGGGCGGCCGGCCCGGTCGGGCCGACGGCGCGTCGGCCGACGTGTCGTCAGCCCGTGACGATGTTCACCAGCTTCGGCGCGCGCGCGATGACCTTGCGCACCTGGGCCCCGCCGATGGCGGCGACCACGGCGGGGTCCGCCAGGGCCAGCGTCTCCAGCTCGGCGTCCGAGATGGACGGCGCGACCTCCAGCCGGGCCTTCACCTTCCCCTTGATCTGCACGACGCAGGTGACCGTCTCGTCGACCACGTACGCCGGGTCGGCCACCGGGTAGTCCGCGAAGGCCAGCGACTGCTCGTGGCCCAGGCGGCGCCACAGCTCCTCGGCGATGTGCGGCGCCAGCGGGGCGATCAGCAGGACGATCTGCTCGGCGACCGACCGGGGCGTGGAGCCGCGCTTCACCAGGAAGTTGTTCAGTTCGATGGCCTTGGCGACCGCCGTGTTGAACCGCATGCCCGCCATGTCGCCGCGGATGCCGTCGATGGTCTTGTGCAGCGCGCGCAGCGTCGCCTCGTCCGGCTCCTCCTCGGTGACCACCAGCTCGCCGGTGACCTCCGAGACGACGTTGCGCCACAGCCGCTGCAGGAAGCGGTAGGAGCCGACCACGGCGCGGGTGTCCCAGGGGCGGGAGACGTCCAGCGGGCCCATCGCCATCTCGTACAGGCGCAGCGTGTCCGCGCCGTACTCGTCGGCGATCTCGTCGGGGGCGACGGCGTTCTTCAGCGACTTGCCCATCTTGCCCGCCTCGCGGCGGACCGGCTCGCCCTGCCAGGAGTACTGGCCGTCGTGCTCCTCGACCTCGGCCGCCGGCACCGGGAAGCCCCGGTCGTCGCGGTAGACGTCGGCGGTGATCATGCCCTGGTTGAACAGCTTGTGGAACGGCTCGATCGAGGCGACGTGGCCCAGGTCGTGCAGCACCTTGTGCCAGAACCGGGCGTACAGCAGGTGCAGCACGGCGTGCTCGGCACCGCCGACGTACAGGTCGACGCCGCCGGCGGGCTTCTCCGCGGTCGGGCCCATCCAGTAGGACTCGTTGGCGGGGTCGACGACCTCGGAGGAGTTGACCGGGTCGATGTAGCGCAGCTCGTACCAGCAGGAACCCGCCCAGTTGGGCATGGTGTTGGTCTCGCGGCGGTAGGTCCTGACGCCGTCGCCCAGGTCCAGCTCGACGTTGACCCAGTCCTCGTTGCGGGACAGCGGGGTCTTCGGCGAGGAGGCGGCGTCGTCGGGGTCGTAGGTGTGCGGCGAGTAGTCCTCCACCTCGGGGACCTCGACCGGCAGCATCGACTCGGGCAGCGCGTGCATCGCGCCGGTCTCGTCGTAGACGATCGGGAAGGGCTCGCCCCAGTACCGCTGGCGGCTGAACAGCCAGTCGCGCAGGCGGAAGTTGACGGTTCCTTCGCCGATGCCCTGCTCGGCCAGCCAGGCGGTGATCCGGGCCTTGGCGTCGACCACGGACAGGCCGTTCAGCGAGATGCCGTCGCGCTCGGAGTTGACCAGCACCGAGTCGTAGGTGTCGAAGGCGTCGTCCCAGGTGTGCGGGTCCTCGTCGCGGCCGTCGGTGGGCCGGACGACGCAGCGCATCGGCAGGTTGAACGCCTGCGCGAAGGCGAAGTCGCGGCTGTCGTGCGCCGGGACGGCCATGATCGCGCCGGTGCCGTAGCCCATCAGCACGTAGTCGGCGATGAACACCGGGATCTGCTCGCCGCTGACCGGGTTGGTCGCGTAGGCGCCGGTGAACACACCGGTCTTGACCTTGGCGTCGGCCTGCCGCTCGACGTCGGATTTGGCGGCGGCGGCCGCCCGGTAGGCGGCGACGGCGGCGGCCGGGTCGGCGGCGCCACCGGTCCACTCGTCGCGGGTGCCGGCCGGCCACGCGGCCGGGACGACGGTGTCGACCAGGGCGTGCTCGGGCGCCAGCACCATGTAGGTGGCGCCGAACAGGGTGTCGGGGCGGGTGGTGAAGACCGTGACGGTGTCGCCGCCGACGGCGAAGTCGACCCGGGCGCCCTCGGAACGGCCGATCCAGTTGCGCTGCTGCTGCTTGATCGCCTCGGGCCAGTCCAGCAGGTCCAGGTCGTTGATCAGGCGGTCCGCGTAGGCGGTGATCCGCATCATCCACTGGCGCAGGTTGGACTTGAACACCGGGAAGTTGCCGCGCTCGGAGCGGCCGTCCGCGGTGACCTCCTCGTTGGCCAGCACGGTGCCCAGGCCGGGGCACCAGTTGACCGGCACCTCCTTGGAGTAGGCCAGCCGGTACTCGCCCAGCACCTCGTCGCGCTCGACGCCGGACAGTTCGGCCCAGGCCCGGCCGCCCGGCACCGCCCGCTCGCCGGACTCGAACTGCGCGACCAGCTCGGCGATCGGGCGGGCCGCGGCCGCCTCCTCGTCGTACCAGGAGTTGAAGATCTGCAGGAAGATCCACTGGGTCCAGCGGTAGTACTCGGGGTCGATCGTGGAGATCGAGCGGCGCGAGTCGTGGCCCAGGCCCAGCCGGCGCAGCTGGCGGCGCATGTTGGCGATGTTGTCCTCGGTGGACACCCGCGGGTGGACGCCGTGCTGGACGGCGTACTGCTCGGCGGGCAGGCCGAACGCGTCGTAGCCCAGGGTGTGCAGGACGTTGTGGCCGTTCATCCGCTGGAAGCGGGCGTAGACGTCGGTGGCGATGTAGCCCAGCGGGTGGCCCACGTGCAGACCGGCGCCCGACGGGTACGGGAACATGTCCATGATGAAGCTGTGCGGCTTCGTCGCGACGGCCGTCCCGTTGGCCAGCGGGCCGGTGGGGTTGGGGGCGTCGAACGTCCCCTCCTTCTCCCACAGGTCCTGCCAACGGGACTCGATCTCGGCAGCCAGCGCGGCGCCGTAGCGGAAAGGCTCGGTGGCGGCTTCGGCCGCGCCGGAAGCGGGGGTCGTCTCGCTCATGGTCCTTCAGGCTCCATCGTCATCATTCAGCGAACAGGCCGAACAGGCCCCGGAAAGCAGAAAGCCCCTCCACAGGAGGGGACGCCACGCCGACTCCGGCCCTCGGGCCGGTCCTGGTCAGCGCGGCCGGCTAAGAAGCAGGCTCACAGTTCGCATGGGCTCAGGGTACCGCACCCCTTCAACCCGCTTTCCCCGAAACGGCGGCGGCCGCTCCCCCTGTTTCCCCTGTTCCTCAGGCAGTCCGGCCCGGTCCGGCGGCTAGGCCTCGGCGCGCATCGCGGTGTCGAAGTCGCGCAGCGCCCGCGCCACCCGCGCGGACTGCATGCCGGCCGCGAGCAGGCGCGCCCGGTCCGCGGTGCGCTCCGCCTCCTCGCGTTCGCCGGTGCGGCGGTAGGAGTCGGCCAGCCGGACCATCAACAGGGCCTTGGCGCGGGCGCGTTCCGCGGTGAGCGCGTCGATCGCGCCCAGCAGCAGGCCGCGGGCCTGTTCGTGCTCGCCGAGCAGCAGGTAGCCCTCACCGATCATGCCCTCCAGGTCGGCCCGCTCCTGGGCGTGCCCCTGCTGGCCCTCCAGCACCCGGAAGGCCCGCTCGGCGACGGCCTCCGCGCTGATCTGCTCGCCCTTGCGGCCGTGGGCCCGGGCGATCCGCCCGAGCTGCAGCGCCCGCTCGCGGGGGGTCAGCACGCCGTCGGCCGCGCGCAGCGCGGTGGAGAGCATGGCCACCGGGTCGAGGCCGCGCCCGCCGGAGTTGTACGTCGCCTGGACGGCGAGGCAGCCGACCACGCCGACGCCCAGCCGCGGGTCGCCGGAGACGTGCGCGGCCCGCAGCGCGGCGACGAAGGCCCGCTGGGCGGCGGCGTCGTTGCCCATGTCGTAGTTGGCCCAGCCGACCAGCCGGGCCAGCCTGCTGGCCGCCCCGTACAGTTCGCGGCCGAGCGGCTCGTCGTAGCTGCCGAGCTCCAACAGCTTGCCGACCATGGTGAGTTCGGCCTTGGCCAGGTCGAGGATCAGGCCACCGCCGTAGGCGCGCTCCAGCCGCTGCTTGGAGTCGTAGGAGAGCCGCAGGTCGGCCAGCTGCTCGGGGGCGATCCGGAGCGCGCCCTCGCCGCCCGTCACGGGCGGCGGCGGGGAGGCCCAGTGCCGGGCCGCCTGCTCCAGCTCGTCGCCGCGGAAGAGGTCGGTGAGGCGCACCGGCGCGGCGTCCGTGCCGGCCTCGTGCAGCGCGGTCTGCGCGGTGCGGGCCGTCCACGGGTCGGTCAGCAGCCGGGGCGAGAGCATCTTGGCCCCGCGGTGGGAGCCCATCTGCCCCCACAACTGCTCGTAGGTGACGGCGATGCCGACGCTGCGGGCCAGCACCTCGCAGACGGTCTGGTCGTGCGGCGACCGCGGCACCATGCCCCGGTCGCGCCACTTGTACGGCGCCGTCGAGCTGATCGCCATGCCGGGCGGCAGCAGCGCGTTCACCTCGCGGGCCAGCCGCTCCGGACTCCAACCGAGCTGGTGGAGTATCCGGGCGAGCTCGTCGTTGCGTTTTCGCACCAGGTCGGCCATGCCACGACCGTAGCGGCCGGGTGCCCCCACCGGCAGGGAAGTTCCACGAACGACCGGAGGCCGCCCCTCCTGGGACGGCCTCCGGACTACTGTGGAGCTAAGGAGAATCGAACTCCTGACCTATTGCATGCCATGCAATCGCTCTACCAACTGAGCTATAGCCCCGTGCTGTTGTGCCTGTCACCTGCGGTTTCCCTTGGCGACATCGATAACTCTACACGGTCGGGAGTCCAGGCCCTAATCCGTTTCGGCAGCCGCCCCGAGGGCCAGCCCGGCGGCCGCCGGACGACGCGATGCCCACGAACGCGGCCGGCGCGGCCGGCACGACGGCCGCCGGAAAAGACCGAAGGCCGCCACCCTCTTCGGGTAGCGGCCTCGCGGAACTGCTGTGGAGCTAAGGAGAATCGAACTCCTGACCTATTGCATGCCATGCAATCGCTCTACCAACTGAGCTATAGCCCCGCGACACTGACGACCACTCACGGACCACCGGTGCGGAGTGGAGCTAAGGAGAATCGAACTCCTGACCTATTGCATGCCATGCAATCGCTCTACCAACTGAGCTATAGCCCCGCAGTTCCGCGACTCCCGCCCTCGGTTTCCCGTCTGCGTTCCTCGCTGCGAACGAGGAAGACTCTAGCTGGTCAGAGCCGGAACTGTGAAATCCGTGCCGGTCGGCCGTCAGGTCTCGTCGCCGATGACCGGTTGCGGCAGCGTGCCCGCGTTGTGCTCCAGCAGCCGCCAACCGCGCGCGCCCTCGCCGAGCACCGACCAGCAGCAGTTCGAGAGGCCACCGAAGCGCTCCCAGAGCTGCGGCTCCATGCCTAGAAGCCGGCCGATCATGGTGCGGATGGTCCCGCCGTGGCTGACCACCACCAGGGTGCCGTCCTCGGGGAGCTTCTCCCAGGCCTCCAGCACCACGGGGACGGCCCGGTCGGCCACCTCGGTCGCCAGTTCGCCACCGCCGCGCCGGACCGGCTCGCCCTTCGCCCACGCCGCGTACTGCTCCGGGTACCGCTCCCGGATCTCGGCGTTGGTGAGCCCCTGCCACTCGCCCGCGTAGGTCTCCCGCAGGCCCTCGTACTGGTGCACCTCCAGGCCGGTGAGCGCGGCCAGCTCGGCGGCGGTGCGCCGGGCCCGCGTCAGGTCGGAGGAGATCAGCAGGTCGGGCCGGAGGCCGGCCAGCAGCCTGGCGGCCCGCCGGGCCTGGAAGACGCCCTGGTCCGTGAGGTCGATGTCGGTGGTGCCCTGGAACCGCGATTCGAGGTTCCAGGAGGTCTGCCCGTGCCGCCAGAGGACGAGGCGCGGCCCGGCCGCGGCGCGGCTCAGAGGTCGCCGCCGGAGACGGCGTTGCCGGCGGCGTCGGTGACGGCGTTCTCCGGCCGGTTGCGGGTGGCCAGCGCGTCCTCCGGGATGGGGAGTTCGGGGCAGTCCTTCCAGAGGCGGTCGAGCGAGTAGAAGGAGCGCTCCTCGGAGTGCTGGACGTGCACCACGATGTCCAGGTAGTCGAGCAGGATCCAGCGGCCCTCGCGCTCGCCTTCCCGGCGCACCGGCTTGGCGTCCAGCTTCTCGCGCAGCTGGTCCTCGATCTCCTCGGCGATCGCGCGGACCTGGCGGTCGTTGGCGGCCGAGGCGATCACGAAGGCGTCGGTGATCGACAGCACCTCGCTGACGTCGAAGGCGATGATGTCGTGCGCCAGCTTGTCGGCCGCCGCCTGCGCGGCGACGGTGATCAGTTCCTGGCTTCGGTCGGTGACGGTCACAGTGCTCTTCCGGATCGGCTGCGGGGATACCCCTCCAGGATCTCACGAACGCGACGGAGCCCCCGAGCGTTTTGCGCCCGGGGGCTCCGGAAGGCACCTGCGGCGGTGGGCCGGCCGCCGGCTAGGACGTCTTCGCCCCGCCCTGGTAGTCCTTGCCGACCACCAGCACCAGGTCGGCGTTCTGCGCGTCCGTGACCTTCTTCACCGCGGAGTCCGGCAGCCCGAGGCTGGTGGCCAGGGTGAGCGCGGCCGGCTTCTTGGCCTCGTCGGTGTAGCGGATCTCGGAGGTCGCCTGGTCGGGCGCCTTCGCGGTGGAGGGCAGCGCGTCCATGCCCGCGTTGACCACCGCGACCTGCGCCGTGGTCGCCGTCGCGTCGTTGCCGGAGGCGTTCACCACGGTGACGCGGGTGGTGCCGCCGGTGCCCTTGGCGCTGCTGACCGTGCCGCCGAGCACCTCCTTGACCTGCTTGCCCGCCGTGGCGTCGTCCAGGGTGCCGTCCGCCTTGGCGGTGAGCAGCACCGTGGCGAGGTGCCCGGCCTTCGCCTGCTCGGACAGGTTGACCAGCACGCCGGCCAGCGCGCTCTCCGGCAGCGAGGGGTCGGCGACCGAGTTCATCCGGTGCACGTCGTCGGTGGCGTCGGCCAGCGTGGTCGGCATGGCGTTGATCACCGCCGCCATCACCTGCCCGAACCGGGCGAGCTGGGCGCCCCGGTTCTCGCCGGGGGCCTGCAGGGTGGCGTAGGCGACCGCGGCCTGGCCGTTCAGCAGGACGTCCTTGCCGACGGGGGCGAGCACCTTGCCGTCCGCCTTGTTGCCCTCGCGGACCTCGGCGTTGGTGTCGACCTTGACCCCGCCGAGCTGGGAGACCAGCAGCAGCAGGTAGGGGGTGTCCAGCCGCCAGGTGCCGGCCACCTTCGCGCCGAGCACCGAGGAGAGGCCGTCGCGGGTCGCGGAGGCGCCGATCGCGTCGAGCGACTGGCCGACCGTGGTGGTGGCGGAGTCGCCGTTGCTGGGCAGTTGCAGGGTGTCGGGCAGCAGCAGCACCGTCGCCTTCTTCCCGCCCCGGTCGTCGACCAGCAGCGCGGTGGTGACCTTGCCCTGCGGATCGCGCAGGTGCACCACGTTGACGAACCGGCCGCCCGCCGCCGCGGTCGCGTCGTTGCCGCCGCCGAACAGCTTGCCGCTCCACCACAGGTAGCCGACCGCGCCGGCCGCCAGCACGGCGAGCACCACCAGCAGGGCGACCAGCCGGGTCCGCAGCCGGCGCCGGCGCTCGGCCCGCACCTCGCTGCGCGAATCGGCGAACTTCAGCCAGTCGATGGCGTCCTCGGAGTCGTCCGTCTGCTCGTCGACGAAGCTGAACTCGCCCGTGGTGTACGAGTCCCCGCCCTTGGCCTGGGCCCGGGCCCTCGCCCGGGCCGCGGCGGCCCGGCCGCCGACCGCCTCGGACGGCTCGTCGGCCTCCTCGGCCACCGGGGCGGCGGGCGCCGCGGCCTGCGGGCGCACCCGGGGCGGCGGCACCGCTCCGGACACCGAGCCGGGTACCCCGGTCGCCCCGGTGCCCGTCCCGGCCACCCGCGTGACGACCGGAGCGGTGCCCGGGCCGGTGCCCGGAGCGGTGCCCGGCGTCACGGGCGCGGTGGGTGCGGCCGCAGCACCGGGCCCGGCCGACGGCTGCGCCTGCTGGTAGTACCCCTGCGCGGCCTGCTGCTGCGGGTAGGAGGGGTCCTGGGCCTGCTGTCCGTAGGGGTCCGCGGCCGGTCCCGCCGACCCGGTCCGGCCGTCGAACTGCTGCGGGTAGCCGCCCTGTTGGAAGCCCTGCGCCGGGAAGCCGCCGGAGTCGTAGCCGGTGGCCCCGTACCCGGTCGGGTCCTGGCTCCCCGCCCCGTAGCCGTTCGAGTCGTACCCCGTCGACTCGTAGGCGGACTGCCGGTACCCGCGGGCCTCGTGCTCGGGCGCGGCCGGCGGAGTGCCGCCGTACTGCTCCTGCTGCTGCGGGTACCCGGACGGCTGCTGCTGCCCGTACTGGTACGGCTGGGCACCGCCCTGGCCGTAGGGCTGCCCGCCGTAGCCCGGCTGCTGCTGCGCGTACCCGTCCGACTGCCCGTGCCCGGGCTGCTCGTAGCCGCCCTGGCCGTACCCGCTCCGGCCGTACCCGTCCTGGCCGTAGCCGCCCTGCTCGTAGCCGCCCGCCGGGTGGCCCTGCGGGGCCTGGCCCGGCTGCTGCTGCTCGTACTCGTAGGGGTGCTGCTCGTACGGCTGCTGCTGGTAAGGGGGTTGGGGCTGCTGCGGCTGCCGGCCGTACCAGCGGTCGTCGTCGGACGTTCCGGTCACGCCGTCCCTCCCGGGGGTCAAGGGCGGGCCGACGCGTACAGCGCCCGCTTGTGGATGTATCGGACCACGCCGTCCGGCACCAGGTACCAGATGGGGTCGCCCTTGGCGACGCGCACGCGGCAGTCGGTGGAGGAGATGGCGAGGGCGGGCACCTCGACCAGCGAGACGCCGCCGACCGGCAGGCCGGTGTCGGAGAGAGTATGGCCCGGCCGGGTGCAGCCGATGAAGTGGGCGAGCTCGAAGAGCTCCTCGGAGCGGCGCCAGGACAGGATCTGGGCGAGCGCGTCGGCGCCGGTGATGAAGAAGAGCTCGGCGTCGGGGTGGAGGGTGCGCAGCTCGCGCAGCGTGTCGACGGTGTAGGTGAGGCTGTCGCGGTCGATGTCGATCCGGCTGACCGAGAACTGCGGGTTCTCGGCGGTGGCGATCACCGTCATCAGGTAACGGTCCTCGGCCGGGGAGACCTGCCGGTCGGTCTTCTGCCAGGGCTGCCCGGTGGGGACGAAGACCACCTCGTCGAGGTGGAACGCGCTGGCCACCTCGCTCGCGGCCACCAGGTGGCCGTGGTGGATGGGGTCGAAGGTGCCGCCCATCACGCCCAGCCGTCGCCTGCGCGGCGCACCGCCCGCGACCGGACCGCCCGCGGCCGGAGCCACGACGGGGCTCTCTGCGGCCGGGGTGCCCGGCCCGGTGCTGCCCGCTGCCGTGTCCGTCCCGGAGGTCTCGACCTGCTCTCTCATGGCGCCACACCTTACGCGACCCGGGTGTACCGGCGGTTCCGCCCGTTCACCGGCCCCGTGCCGCACCGGCGCCGCACCCGTGCGGACCCCGGTGCCCGCCGCCACGAGGACGGCGGCCCGAGGACGGCGGCACGGGTCGGCGGTGGCCGTCGGCCGCCGCGGCCGTCAGCGGTCGCGGTTGAAGCGGGTGGTGATGTACAGCATCAGCAGCAGGATGAACAGCGCGGCGCCGCCGGTCAGGTAGGGGTTGAGGCTGTCGTGGTTACCACCACCCTCCTCGGCGAGGCGGGCGAGGACGGGGAGGGCGGAAGCGCTCATGATCGGCGGGACCTTCTCGGCTCGGTGTGAGGACCAGGCGGTCACGGACCGTGCGGCCCGCGCGCTCATCGTACGGGGGCCCGACATGCAACCGCGCGGCGGCCCACCGCGTCTGACCACCCGTGAGCCCTCCGCCGGCCACCGACGCCCGGCCACCGACGCCCGGCCACCGACGAACGACCACCGACGAACGACCACCGACGAACGACCACCGACGAACGACCACCGACGACCGACCCGCCGGCCGGGTGCCGCTGCCCACTGGTGCCGACCGGCGCCGACCGGTACGGACAGGGGCCGACCGCCGTCAGCTGCCGTCGGCCGCCGCGGCCCGCTCGCGCTCGGCGGCCCGTTCGGCGGCGCGCTGCGCGTCGCGCTCGGCCCCGGCCTTGCCCGCCCGGGCGAGCGCCCACACCAGCAGGCCGACTCCGACGAAGGAGACGATCAGGATGATCCGCAGGAAGAGCCCGGGGCCCTTCTCGGTGGAGATCGGCCCGGCGAGCAGGACCAGGTCGGCAGGGGACATCACGGGGCTCCTTGTTCAGTGCGGCACAGTCAGGGTAGACCCGTTTATCCGCGCCCCCGGACCGGGCCCGCGGGGACGAGTTCGCACGCCGCGACGTTGAAGTGACAGCAGCGGGGGCCGGCCTGGTGGGCCGGTGCCGGCGTCGATCCAGGAGAGGTACCAATGACCGACATGACCAAGGGTTCCGCGCCGAGCCGTCGCCGCCAGCGCTTCCCGGAGATCTCCACCCGCGCCTGGGAGCACCCGGCGGACCGCTCGGGCCTGGTGGCGCTGCGCAAGCTCAGCGGGTTCGACGACATCCTGAAGAAGCTGGCCGGGCTGGTGTCGGAGCGCAGCGTGCGGCTGCTGTTCCTGGCGACGGCGGTGAAGACGTCGGAGCGCCAGTTCCCGGAGCTGTACGACATGGTGCGGGACGCCGCGTACGTGTTGGACCTGGAGAAGGTGCCGGACCTGTACGTCACCCAGGACCCGACGGTCAACGCGTACTGCATCGGCATGGACTCCCCGGTGATCGTGGTGACCACCGGGCTGGTCGAGCTGATGGACGAGGAGGAGCTGCGCGCGGTGATCGGCCACGAGGTCGGTCACGCGATGTCGGGGCACGCGGTGTACCGGACGATGCTGCTGATCCTGACCAACCTGGCGGCCCGGATCGGCTGGCTGCCGCTGGGCAACCTGGCGATCACCGCGGTGATCACGGCGCTCAAGGAGTGGTTCCGCAAGGCGGAGCTGTCCAGCGACCGGGCGGGCCTGCTGGCCGGTCAGGATCTGCAGGCGTCGATGCGCTCGCTGATGAAGCTGGCCGGCGGCGCGCACATGGCCGAGATGAACGTGGACGCGTTCCTGGAGCAGGCCGCGGAGTACGACAAGGCCGGCGACCTGCGCGACAGCGTGCTGAAGCTGCTCCAGGTGCTGCCGCAGAGCCACCCGTTCGCGGTGGTGCGGGTGGCGCAGCTGAAGAAGTGGGCGGAGAGCGAGGAGTACCGCTCGATCCTGGCGGGGGCGTACCCGCGGCGCGGCGACGACCCGGACGCCTCGGTCGGGGCGCAGTGGAAGGCCGCGGCCGACTCGTACTCGCAGTCGATGAAGGACAGCAAGGACCCGCTGATGGGCCTGCTGCGCGACCTGTCGAACGGGGTGGGCACGGTCGGCGGCAAGCTCCGCGACACCTTCACCGGCGCCGGCCGCACCAACGGCGGCAACGGCAACGGCGGCGACTCCACCGACAGCCGGGACTGATCCGGCACCGGGCCGGCACCGGGCCGGACGGCGGGGCGGCTCAGCCGCTGATCGGCCCGAGCACCCCGCAGGACTGCCAGGCCGGCCGGGCGTGCTCGGCCGGGTCGACGGCGGGCGGGCTGCCCGGGCGGACGCCGGCCGTGGTGGCCAGCACCGGCTGCAGGTAGTCGCTCTGCGGGGTGCCGCAGCCGGTCGGCCCGGCCTGCTGGGCGGTGTCGACCAGCCGGAGCCGTCCGGTGTCCAGGTCGGCCCGGTCGAGTTCGACGCGCACCGCCCGGCGGACGGCGTACAGGCTGACCGCGGGGTCGCTGGTGGTGCCGGCCGGGCGGAGCGCGTAGACCAGGGTGTGGTCGGCGGTGATCTCCAGGGTGTCGGCGTCGAGTTCGCCGACCTGGACGGTGCCGCGGGCCTTGACGGTGCCGGCGGCGAGCGCGATCTGCCCGGGGTCGAAGCGGACCATCCAGCCGGTGGCGGCGTGGTGCTGGTCGTCGCGCGGCGCGTTCAGGCTGTCGTCGTACTGGGCGAGTTCGCCGGAGGTGAGCAGCGCGCGGACCCGGCCGGTCTCGTTGGCGGTCAGGGTGGCGGGGGTCAGCTCGGAGAGCACCAGGTACTGCTGGACGGTGTCCAGGGCGCGCTGCACCTCGGAGCCGGTGAAGTGGGCGGTGGAGTGCGCGGCGGGCACCCCGAGGCCGGCCGGGCCGTCGGCGTAGCCGGCCGGGAGCCCGGCGAACGGGTTCGCGGGGTCGGCGACGGCGCTGACCGTGCCGGCCGGGGCGAGCGGGATGAGGCTGACGGTCAGCTGGGTTCCGCTGGGCGCGGCGACCTGCCCGCGCGGGGAGGTGACCCCGAAGTAGACGGCCGCGGCGAAGGCCAGTGCGACCAGCAGCAGCAGGGCGATCGCCTGCCGGGGCAGGGTGAGCCAGCCCAGGCCGCGCGGCCGGGTGGCCCGGCCGAAAGCGCCCGACAGGCGTTCCCGGGCGGACAGTTCCTGGATCCGGGCAGCCCGGACGAACGATTCGTCGAAGACGACGGACCGGAACTCGTCATCGTTGGAACCACCCTCGGGCGTGCCCCCAGGAGGCTCGCGCGGGTCACCCATGACACCAGGGTAGACTCGCCCGCCGCCCGCGACGAGGGTACGCGGGTAACGAGCCTGCGACGGCGTGTCACCGCGGGCCGGTCGGCACCGCCCCCGCGCCCGGCCGACACCGCCACCACCCGGCCGACGGCAGCGGCGGCAACGGTCCCGTCAGCCGACGGGTACGGCGGCCGCCGCCGTCGAGGGCTGGGCGGGCACCGCCGTCTGGAGCCCGGAGCGCGTCGGCTGGCCGCCCTGGCCGCCGGCCCCGGGGCTGCTGCTGCCGCTGGCCGGCCGGGCGGGGGCCTCGGGCGCGCCGCCGACGCCGCGGTAGACCGCGGCGACCGACAGGGCGACCACGCCGACGCCCATCACCAGTGCCAGTACCCAGGCCACCGGCCGGTGCCAGCGCTGCTGGGCGACGGTGCCGCCGCGCAGCGGGTCGAGGGCGCGCATCCGGGCCCGGCGGGTGCGCCGGTCCTGGCGGTCGCCGCCCGACCACGGGTCCGGGTAGAAGCGGTCCTCGTCCAGGCCGCCGGGCGGCGGGCGCAGCTCCAGCGGCAGCCCCTCCGCCCCGACGGCGGGTCCGCCCGCCTCGGCGAACTCGGTGGTGTCCCAGCTCCGGGCCGCACCGGCCTGTTCCGGCTCGAGCCGGGCCTCGGCGGCGGCGAGTTGCCGCTCCCGGGCGCTCGGCTCGTGCACGGCGGCGGAGCGGACGAAGCTCTCGTCGAGGACCACGGTGGCGAACTCGTCGTCCGCATCACCGTGGTCGGCGCCGTCGGAGTACGGCGAGCCCCCCACATCCTCAGCCACGGATTCAATGTATTACCGGCCGGGGCGTTTGTCTGTGGGTCCGGCCGATCGGGCCCGTACGGGTTACCGCATTCGGCCGCCGGACCGCTCGGCCGGGCCCGCCCGGCCGCCGCCAAACCCCCGCCGGGCTCCCGCGCGCTCAGCCCCCGACGGTCGGCCGGGCCTCGCCGCGGACGTGCCCGTCGCCGGTGACGATGTACTTGGTGCTGGTCAGCTCGGGCAGGCCCATCGGGCCGCGGGCGTGCAGCTTCTGGGTGGAGATGCCGATCTCGGCGCCGAAGCCGAACTCGCCGCCGTCGGTGAACCGGGTGGAGGCGTTGACCGCGACGGTGGTGGAGTCGACGAGCCGGGTGAAGCGGCGGGCCGCGGCCTGCGAGGTGGTGACGATCGCCTCGGTGTGGCCGGAGGACCAGCGGCGGATGTGCTCGACGGCGGCGTCCAGCGAGGGCACCACGGCGGCGGCGAGGTCGAGCGAGAGGTACTCGGTCGCCCAGTCCTCCTCGGTGGCGGGGACGGCCGTGACGGCGCTGCCCTCGGCGGCCTTGAGCACCGCGTCGTCGCCGTGCACGGTGACGCCGGCCTCGGCCAGCGCGGCCAGCGCGAGCGGCAGGAAGGCGTCCGCGACGTCCTGGTGGACCAGCAGCGTCTCGGCGGAGTTGCAGACGCTGACCCGCTGCGCCTTGGAGTTCAGCAGGATGCCGACGGCCATCGCCAGGTCGGTGTCGGCGTCCACGTAGACGTGGCAGTTGCCGGTGCCGGTCTCGATCACGGGGACGGTGGAGCCCTCGACCACGGTGCGGATCAGCGCGGCGCCGCCGCGCGGGATCAGCACGTCGACCAGGCCGCGGGCGCGCATCAGCTCCTGCACCGACTCGCGGCCCTCCCCCGGCACCAGCTGGATCACGTCGGCCGGCAGGCCCGCGCCCGCCACCGCCGCGCGCAGCACCTCGACCAGCGCGGTGTTGGAGCGGTAGGCCGAGCCGGAGCCGCGCAGCAGCACCGCGTTGCCGGACTTCAGGCAGAGCGCGGCGGCGTCCACCGTGACGTTCGGGCGGGCCTCGTAGATGATGCCGACCACGCCGAGCGGCACCCGGACCTGGCGGACGTCCAGCCCGTTGGGGAGGGTGTAGCCGCGCACCACCTCGCCGACCGGGTCGGGCAGGCCGACCACGCTGCGGACGTCGGCGGCGATCGCGGCGACCCGGTCCCGGGTCAGCGTCAGGCGGTCGATCACCGACTCGGCGGTGCCGGCCTCGCGGGCCCGTGCGACGTCCTCCGCGTTGGCGGCGGTGATCTCCGCGGTGCCGGCGACCAGCGCGTCCGCGATCGCCAGCAGCGCGGCGTCCTTGACCGAGCGCGGCACTGGCGCGAGGGCGGCGGCCGCCTCCCGGGCGCGGCGCGCGGCGGCGAGGACGGGGCTGTCGGCGGTGGCGGTGAGGTCGCTCATGCCGTCAAGCCTAGCGATCCGGCCGGGCCGCCCCGCCGCACATTTCGCCCGCTGAGACGGCTGACGGCCTTGACCGCTGATGGCCGACGGCTGACGGCTGACGGCTGACGGCCGGGACCGCTGGGACGACGAAGACGGCGAAGACGGCGAAGACGACGAAGACGGCGGGGAGCGGCGAAGGGCCGCGCCCCCGGGCGGACGCGGTCAGTAGGGGTGCACCCCGCCGAGCTGCGGCGGCGGATCGCCGAAGCCCTCCGCGACCCGCTTGTGGTAGGTCGGGCGGTCGACCACCTCCAGGCCGACGATCTCCCAGGCCGGGAGCTTGGCGCTGACCTTGTGCTCGCCCCACAGCCGGAGCGCGATCGCGGCCGCGTCGTGCAGGTCCCGCGCCTCTTCCCAGTAGCGGACCTCGGCGTGGTCGGCGGCGTAACGGGCCGTCAGGAAGAACGAGTGGTCGTGGGCCAGTTTCTCCAGTGCGGTGCGCAGTTCGGGCAGTGGCGTCGCCGCGCCCGCCACGCTCAGCACCACGTGCCACAGCCGGCCCTGTTCGGGCTCCGGCTCCCGCACGTCCTCGTGCTCCCCGTCGACGCGCCGGCCGCCCTCGATGCTGGTGAGCCGCCGCTCGGGCCTCTGTCCCGGCAGCGCTTCCTCCCGCCTGCGAACCACCGGCGGCCTCCTGTTCAGCGTGTCGCGCGGGCCCCCCGGCCCGCTGCTCCCACCCCCCGTACCGGCCCCGCCGCCCGTGCTCAGCCGCGCAGCACGACCAGGTCGTCGCGGTGGACGACCTCGCGTTCGTACGCGGCGCCGAGCTCCTGGGCCAGTTCTCGGGTGGACCGGCCGAGCAGACGGGGCAACTCCCTCGCATCAAAGTTGACCAGTCCGCGGGCGACGATGTGACCGTTTTCGCCAAGAAGGTCGACGGGATCACCCGCGGCGAACTCCCCGTCCACCCGGGTCACTCCGGCCGGGAGCAGCGACTTCCCTCCGTGCACGACCGCGGCGACCGCCCCGTCGTCCAGGGTGAGCGCGCCGCGCGGCGAGGAGGCGTGCTCCAGCCAGAGCAGCCGGTCCGCGGAGCGGCTGCCGGTGCGGCGGAACAGCGTGCCGGTCGGGCGGCCGGCCAGCGCGTCGGCGGCTTGGCTGGCGGCGGTCAGCACCACGGGGATGCCCGCGCCGGTGGCGATCCGGGCCGCCTCGACCTTGGTCACCATGCCGCCGGTGCCGACGCCGGCCTTGCCGGCGCTGCCGATCTCGATCCCGGCCAGGTCCTCGGGGCCGTTCACCTCGGCGATCCGGCTGGTCCCGGGCCGGGCCGGGTCGCCGTCGTACAGGCCGTCCACGTCGGAGAGCAGCACCAGCAGGTCGGCCCGGACCAGGTGGGCGACCAGCGCGGCCAGCCGGTCGTTGTCGCCGAACCGGATCTCGGCGGTGGCGACCGTGTCGTTCTCGTTGACGATCGGCATCGCGCCCATCACCAGCAGCTGGTCGAGCGTCCGGTAGGCGTTGCGGTAGTGCGCCCGCCGGCTGGCGTCCTCGGCGGTCAGCAGCACCTGGCCGACCCGGACCCCGTAGCGGGCGAACGAGGCGGTGTAGCGGGCCACCAGCAGGCCCTGGCCGACGCTGGCGGCGGCCTGCTGCCGGGCCAGGTCGGTGGGCCGCTTGGCCAGTCCGAGCGGGGCCAGTCCGGCGGCGATGGCGCCCGAGGAGACCAGGACGATCTCCGGCGCGTCCGGGCCCTTGCGGACCTTGGCCAGCGCGTCGACCAGGGCGTCCACCCGGTCCGCGTCCAGCCCGCCGGCGGCGGTGGTCAGCGAGGAGGAGCCGACCTTCACCACGATCCGCCGTGCCGAGCGGACCTCCTCGCGGAGCAACTGACCCACCATCAGTCCCGATCCTTCCGAGCGCACGCACCAGACGCGGCTGTGCCACGCACAGTAGTCATTCGGCAGGCGGGTTGCGAAATCGCCGACGGAACGTGAGACGCGGAGGCGCCGGACCCTACTGGTCGAGCTCCTCGCGGCCGGAGCTGAGCGCCTCGAAGTCGAGGTACTCCTGCTCCGCCGCGTCCCGCCCGCGCTGCCGCTCGCGGCGGCGGTCGACGGCGGGGCGCTGGGTCTCCATCCGGTGGTCCTCGCCGCGGCGGCCGAGCATCTCCGCGCCGGCCGCCATGGTGGGCTCCCAGTCGAAGACGACCGCGTTCTCGTCGGGGCCGATGATGACGGTGTCGCCCTCCTTGGCGCCGATCTTCCACAGCTGCTGCTCGACGCCGAGCCGGGCCAGCCGGTCGGCGAGGTAGCCGACCGCCTCGTCGTTGGCGAAGTCGGTCTGCCGGACCCAGCGTTCGGGCTTGCCGCCGCGGATGCGGTAGGCGCCGTCCTCCTCGTCGATGGTGAAGCCGGCGTCGTCGACGGCGGTGGGCCGGATGACGAGGCGGGTGTTCTCCTCGACGGGCTTGGCGGCGCGCGCGGCGGCGACGATCTCGGCCAGCGCGAAGGACAGTTCGCGCAGGCCCTTGTGGGCGAGCGCGGAGACCTCGAAGACCCGGTAGCCGCGCTCCTCCAGCGAGGCGCGGGTCAGGTCGGCGATGTCCTGGCCGTCCGGGACGTCGACCTTGTTCAGGGCGACCAGCCGCGGCCGGTCCTCCAGGCCGCCGTAGTTGGCGAGTTCGTCCTCGATGGTCTCCAGGTCGGTGAGCGGGTCGCGGCCCGGCTCCAGGGTGGCGCAGTCGAGGACGTGCACCAGCACCTCGCAGCGCTCGACGTGCCGCAGGAACTCCAGGCCGAGGCCGCGGCCCTCGCTGGCGCCGGGGATCAGGCCGGGCACGTCGGCGATGGTGTAGACGGTCTCGCCGGCGGTCACCACGCCGAGGTTGGGGATCAGCGTGGTGAACGGGTAGTCCGCGATCTTCGGCTTGGCGGCGGAGAGCACCGAGATCAGCGAGGACTTGCCGGCGCTCGGGTAGCCGACCAGCGCGACGTCGGCGACGGACTTGAGCTCCATCACGATGTCGCGGGCCTCGCCGGGCTCGCCGAGCAGCGCGAAGCCGGGGGCCTTGCGGCGGGCCGAGGCCAGCGCGGCGTTGCCGAGGCCGCCGCGGCCGCCCTGGGCGGCGACGAAGCTGGTGCCGTGGCCGACCAGGTCGGCGAGCACGTTGCCCTGGCGGTCCAGCACCACGGTGCCGTCCGGCACCGGCAGCACGATGTCGGGGCCGACCGCGCCGGTGCGGTGGCCGCCGGCGCCGGGCTTGCCGTTGGTGGCCTTGCGCTTGGGCGAGTGGTGGTACTCCAGCAGGGTGGTGACCTGCGAGTCGACGACCAGGATCACGGAGCCGCCCTCGCCGCCGTTGCCCCCGTCGGGGCCGCCCAGCGGCTTGAACTTCTCCCGGTGCACGGAGGCGCAGCCGTGGCCTCCGTTACCCGCGGCGACGTGCAGTTCGACGCGGTCCACGAAGGTGGTCATGAGATGTGCCTCTCGTGCGGGGAAATAAGGGGTGTCCTGCGGTAAAGCGGAAGGGTGGGCCCGGATCATCCCGGCCCACCCTTCACAGCGAGTCTGTTCGGACTCAGGCCTCGACGGCCACGATGTTGACGACCTTGCGGCCGCGACGGTTGCCGAACTGGACGGCACCGGCGGTCAGCGCGAACAGGGTGTCGTCGCCACCACGGCCGACGTTGGCGCCCGGGTGGAAGTGGGTGCCGCGCTGGCGGACGATGATCTCGCCGGCGGAGACGACCTGGCCGCCGAAGCGCTTCACGCCGAGGCGCTGGGCGTTCGAGTCACGGCCGTTGCGAGTAGAGCTTGCGCCCTTCTTGTGTGCCATCTGGCTATCCCCTTTCTAGGAAGACCGCAGGAAGTGTTACTTGCTGACCGAGTCGATGCTGGTGATGCGCACCGCGGTGTGCTTCTGGCGGTGGCCCTGACGACGGCGGTAGCCGGTCTTGTTCTTGTAGCGCAGAATGACGATCTTGTCGCCCTTGGTCTGGTCGACGACCTCGGCGTGGGCCTTCACGCCACCGAGCACCCACGGGTCGGAGGTGATGGACTCACCGTCGACGACGAGGATGGTCGAGAGCTCGACCGAGTCACCCGGCTTGGCGTCGATACGGTCGATCTCCAGCACGTCGCCCACGGCGACCTTGTGCTGGCGGCCGCCTGCGCGAACGATCGCGTACATGCGGTACCTACTTTCCTAACTCGGTCGGAACTCCGGATGCCAGCCACCTGGGTATGGACACAAGCGGCCTCCCCCGGAAGCGCCGGGAACGGCGCCCACCTGGGAGGTGAGGTGCTCAGGAGCATGGCGTCAACACGCCGAGGGTCAAGAATACGGACCTGTCCACCCGGGGGCAAACCGGGCCCGTCACCGGGCCGGGGCCGCCACCGCGCGCGGCGGTGGCGGCCCCGGCCGGGCGGTCACTCCGCGGCGCCGTCACCCTCGGCGGCCGCGGCCTTCTTGGCCGCCGCGCTCGTCCGCTTGGTGGCGGTCTTGCGGGCGGTGGTCTTCTTGGCGGCGGCGGTGGTCTTCTTCGCCGCCGTCTTCTTGGCGGGGGCCTTGGCCGCGGTCTTGGCGGCCGTCTTGCGGGCGGCCCGCTTCTTCGGCGCCTCCTCCGCGGGGGCCTCCTCGGCCGCGGCCTCCTCGGCCACCGGCTCCGCCGGCTCCTCGGTCCCGACCAGGACGGCGGCCTCGGCCACCGGCTCCACCTCGGCGGTGGCCTCGACCGCCTCCTCGGCGGCGCTCAGCGCGGCCTCCATGGCGGCCTCGGCCCGGGCCTGCAGCACCACGATCTCGGCCGCGCCGGACGCGCCGGCCGGGGCCGTCGCCTTGCGGACCGCGCGGCGGCGCGGACGGCCACCGGCCGCCGGGGCGGACGGCTCGGCCGCGGGCTCGGCCACCGGCACCGGCTCGGCCACGATCTCGGCCTCGACGGCGGTCTCGACGACCGGCTCGACCACGGCCGCCGGCTCGGCCTCGACCGGCTCGACGACGGCCTCCACCGCGTCGAGCACCTCGAACGCCTCGCCCGTCCCGACCGGCTCGACCGCCTCGTTCTCCGCGCCCGCGCCGCCGCGGCCGCGCCGGCGGCGCTTGCCGCCGCCCTCGCCCGCGGGGGCGGCGGGAGCGTGCCCGCCGTTGCCGTGGTGGCTGTGGCTCGGCTGGTCCATGTGGACGATCACGCCGCGGCCGTTGCAGTGCACGCAGGGCTCGGAGAAGGACTCCAGCAGGCCCTGGCCGACCCGCTTGCGGGTCATCTGGACCAGGCCCAGCGAGGTGACCTCGGCCACCTGGTGCTTGGTCCGGTCCCGGCCCAGGCACTCCAGCAGGCGGCGCAGCACCAGGTCGCGGTTGGACTCCAGCACCATGTCGATGAAGTCGATCACGATGATGCCGCCGAGGTCGCGCAGCCGCAGCTGGCGGACGATCTCCTCGGCCGCCTCGATGTTGTTGCGGGTGACGGTCTCTTCCAGGTTGCCGCCCTGGCCGACGAACTTGCCGGTGTTGACGTCGACGACGATCATCGCCTCGGTCCGGTCGATCACCAGCGAACCGCCCGAGGGCAGCCAGACCTTGCGGTCCAGCGCCTTCATCAGCTGCTCGTCGATCCGGTAGGTGGCGAACACGTCGACGTCCGAGGTCCACCGCTGCAGGCGCTCGGTGAGGTCGGGGGCGACGTTGGAGACGTAGTCGTGGATGGTGCTCCACGCCTCGCCGCCGCTGACGATGACCTTGGTGAAGTCCTCGTTGAAGATGTCGCGGACCACCCGGACCGTCATGTCGGGCTCGCCGTGGAGCAGCGCCGGGGCGTTGCCGGTGGCGGCCTTCTTCTGGATCTCCTCCCACTGCTGCTGCAGGCGCTGCACGTCGCGGGTGAGCTCCTCCTCGGAGGCGCCCTCGGCGGCGGTGCGCACGATCACGCCCGCGTCGTCCGGGACGATCTTCTTGAGGATCTGCTTCAGGCGGGTCCGCTCGTTCTCCGGCAGCTTGCGGGAGATGCCGGTCATCGAGCCCTCGGGCACGTACACCAGGTAGCGGCCGGGCAGCGAGATCTGGCTGGTCAGGCGGGCGCCCTTGTGGCCGATCGGGTCCTTGGAGACCTGCACCAGCACGGACTGGCCGGACTTCAGCACCGACTCGATCCGGCGCGGGCCGCCGTGGCCGAGCGCGCCGAAGTTGACCTCGCCCGCGTACAGCACGGCGTTGCGGCCCTTGCCGATGTCGACGAACGCGGCCTCCATCGACGGCAGCACGTTCTGCACCTTGCCCAGGTACACGTTGCCGACGTAGCTGGTGGCCTGCTCCTTGTTGACGTAGTGCTCGACCAGCACGCCGTCCTCAAGAACGCCGATCTGGGTGCGGTTGCCGCTCTGGCGGACCACCATGACCCGCTCGACGGACTCGCGGCGGGCCAGGAACTCGGCCTCGGTGATGATCGGCACCCGGCGGCGGCCCAGCTCGCGGCCCTCGCGGCGGCGCTGCTTCTTGGCCTCCAGGCGGGTGGAGCCCTTGATCGACTGCACCTCGTCCGGGTCGAAGGAGGGCTCGGCGGAGCGGCGGCGCGGCTCGCGGACCTTCACCACGGTGCGGACGCCGTCCTCGGTGGTCTCCACCGGGTCGGGGCCGCTCTCGCCGGAGCGGCGGCGACGGCGGCGACGGCGGCGCGAGGAGGACAGGCCGGCGGCCAGGTCGTCGTCCTCGTCCTCGTCGTCCTGCGCGTCCTGGGACTCGGGCTCCTCGGGGGCGTCCTCGTCCTGGGCCTCGGTCTCGGCGGCCTCGGCGCCCTCGTGGGCGTCCTCGGACTCGCCGCGGCGGCGGCGACGGCCACCACGACGGCGGCGGCGGGACGGGCGGTCGTCCTCCCACTCGGCGTCCTGCTCCGGGCCGGCGGCGGGCGCCTCGGGCTCGGCGGCCGGGGCCTCCTCGACCGGGGCGGCCTTCACGGCCTTGGCCGGACGGGCGGGCTGCTGGACCCGGACGGCGGTGCGGGTCCGGCGACGGCGGCCGACGCCGCTGTACTCGAACTCCTCCTCGCCCTCGGACTCGGCCGCCGGCTCGGCCGGGGCCGCCTTGGCGGGCTCGGCCTTGGCGACCGGCTCGGCCTTCGGGGCGACGTAGGCGGCGGGCTCCTGGAACACCGGGGCCTGGAAGATCGCGGTGGACGGGCGGACCGCGCGGCGGCGGGAGCGCGGGGCCTCCGGCTGCTCCTCGACGGCGGGCTCCGGCTCGGCGGCCGGCTCCTCCTCGACGGCCTCCGGCTCCTCCTCCTCGGCGGCGGGCTCCTCGACCACCGGGCTCTGCACCGGGGCGGAGGCGCGCTTGCGGGTGCGGCGGGCCCGGGGGGCCGGCTCCTCGGCGGCGGCGGGCTCGGCGGCCGGGGCCTCGACGGCGACCGGCTCGGGCTCGGCGGCGGGGGCCTCCTCGACGGCGGTGCTCTGCACCGGGGCGGAGGCGCGCTTGCGGGTCCGACGGGCCCGGGGGGCCGGCTCCTCGGCGGCGGCGGGCTCGGCGGCCGGGGCCTCGACGGCGACCGGCTCGGGCTCGGCGACCGGGGCAGCGACGGCCTCCGGCGCACCGGCCGGGGACTCGACGCGCTTGCGGGTGCGGCGGGCCCGGGCGGGCTTCTCCTCGGCCGCCGGCTCGGCGGCGGGCGCGGCCGGGGCGGCGGGCTCGGCCGCCGGGGCGGCCTCGGCGGCCGTCGCGGTGCTCTCGCCGGCGGCGGGCTGCGGGGAGCCGGCCGGGCGGGACACCGCGCGGCGCCGGCGGCGCGGCGGGGCGGCGGAGACGCCGTCGGATTCGTTGTGGTCGGCCGCAGCGGACTGCGGTTCGGTGTTTTCGAGCATGCGGGTGTGTCTCCCGTCAGGCCCCCGGGCTCCGCATCGGGCACGACGCGCCACCGCATTCACCAGCCGGCCGCGCTTCGGGCGGTTCCGGCTCCCACGGTGCCGTCGTGCGGACGCGAGGCCGCACAGGGGCTCGTAGTCTCGCTCGATCCCCCGCGGGGCGCGGAGGATCGAAAAGTCTTCTGGTCTGACCAGTTCTTCTCAGTTTTCAAGGGCCGGGCCGAGGGGTGGCCGGGCCTGCGCGCGACGACGCTCGCTCCCCTGGGGAGCCGCGGGGGCCGGGGAGCCGCAGGCCCGGAGCTGGTCTCCGTGCCTGCGCTCCCGCCCACTCGGCGGACGGCGGATGCGCGCGGCGGGGCGGCCTACCGGCCGACCTCGGCCGCGGCGCGGTCGAGCGCCAGCGGGTCGGTCACCGTGCCGGTCTGCTCGTCGAGCGGCCCCTGCGCCAGCCTGGTCACCTCTGCGGGGACCGGCGGCGCGAGGTCGGCCGTCGAACGGAGACCGGACAATACGTCGTCGGGTCGTACGGCGGGTGTGGCGTGTCGTACTACCAGGCGCAGTATCGCACAGGCAGCACCCGTCCGAACATCGTCCGCACCGTCCGTCGCGGTGTCGTCACCGAACCCGACCGGTTCGGACGCATCGGGGCGGACCTCCATCGCGGCGACGGCCGAGCGCGCGTCGAAGACCCGCAGGCCGTTCTTGGTCATCCGCTGGACCTCGACCCGTTCGGCGGCCAGGAACACCTCGGCGGCCTTCGCCGCCTCGGCGGGCTCGACGCCGGGCAGGCGCAGCTGCCACTCGGACGCCTCCAGGCGCTCCACGAAGTTGCTCGTGGCGACCTCGACGGCCTCGGTGATGTCCAGGCCGGGGGGCAGCGACTCGTCCAGTTGGCGGCGGAGCGCCTCCGGGTCGCGGGCCTCGGCGAGGCCGATCTCCAGGTACTCGGCCTCGCTGGCGGTGCCGGTCGGGGCCGCGTTCGCGTAGGAGACCTTGGGGTGCGGGGTGAAGCCCGCGGAGTAGGCCATCGGGACGGCCGAGCGGCGGAGCGCGCGCTCGAACGCCCGCTGGAAGTCCCGGTGGCTGGTGAAGCGCAGACGGCCGCGCTTGGTGTAGCGGAGACGGATGCGCTGCACCGTCGGCGCGGGCGGCGGACCGTCGGGGGTGCGGCGTGCCAGGGAGCTCAGTCCTTCGTCAGTTGTCCCCGTCCGGCCTCGCACCGCTGGCGGCTCCGGCCGGACCCTGTCACCACCAAGGGTACCGGTGGCTCACCCCAGCAGCGCCCGCCGGACCTCCCGGGCCACCCGGCGGATCTCCGCCTTCACCGGCCACCAGACGTCCCGGCGCACCCAGCGGCAGGGGCGGACCACCGTGAAGCGCCAGATCCGGCCGCCGAGCCGCCAGGACCACAGGAACGCCAGCCCGAGCGCGCGCAGCACCGGGTACAGCACCGGCCGCCACAGGCCGTGGTGGAACGCCTTGCCGAGCGGCACCAGCACCCACCGCCAGAGCGCCCGGACCGGCACCGCGACCAGGTAGTACGCCAGCTGGGCGACCACCTTGCCGAACCCGACCGCGAGGTACGCCGTGCCGCGGCCGATCGGGGCCAGCACGTAGTGCCAGAGCGCCTTCAGCGAGGGCAGCAGCACCCACCGCCACAGCCAGGCCAGCGGCACCACCACCAGCCAGTGCCAGAGCCAACCGAGCGGGACGACCACCAGCGGCCGCAGCACCCACCGCCAGAGGAACCGCCCCGGCACCACCAGCAGCTTGTCCAGCAGCCACCCGACCCCGCGGCCGGCCAGCACCACCAGCTCCCACAGCAGCCGCAGCGGCACCACCACCGCCACCACCACCGGCCGCACCACCGCGACCAGGCACCCCCCGCCCTGCTGCCCCTGCGGTCCCTGCTGCTGAGCCATCGTCACTCCCCCGTGGATCGATCGGCCGATGGTAGTACGCGGCCGCCGACCGCCAGGAGACCGATCCGGGTTCCGGCGGCCGACGCGTCCTCAACTCGCCGTACCGCGCGAGCGTTTCGAGGTCGCGGTGACCGCCGGCCTGTCGTCGTCGAGGCCGAACGGGAGGATGTGTCCCGATGTCTGCGCTTCCTGCTCGAAGGCCCCCGCCGCGGGGTCGCGGCGGGGGCCCGGGAGGGCGAGGGGCGTCAGGTGTTGACGACCGTCAGGGGGAGGAGCTTCTTGCCGGTGGGGCCGACCTGGATGTGGGTGTCCATCTGGGGGCAGACGCCGCAGTCGAAGCAGGGGGTCCAGCGGCAGTCCTCGACCTCGACCTCTTCGAGGGCGTCCTGCCAGTCCTCCCAGAGCCAGTCCTTGTCGAGGCCGCTGTCCAGGTGGTCCCAGGGGAGGACCTCCTCGTAGGTGCGCTCGCGGGTGGTGTACCAGTCGACGTCGACGCCGGTGCCGGCCAGGCCCTTCTCGGCGGAGGCCATCCAGCGGTCGTAGGAGAAGTGCTCGCGCCAGCCGTCGAAGCGGCCGCCGTCCTCGTAGACGGCGCGGATCACGGCGCCGATCCGGCGGTCGCCGCGGGAGAGCAGGCCCTCGACGATGCCGGGCTTGCCGTCGTGGTAGCGGAAGCCGATGTTCTTGCCGAACTTGCGGTCGCCGCGGATCGAGTCGCGCAGCTTGGTCAGCCGCTCGTCGGTGGCCTCGGCGGACAGCTGCGGGGCCCACTGGAACGGGGTGTGCGGCTTGGGCACGAAGCCGCCGATCGAGACCGTGCAGCGGACGTCGTTGGTGCCGGTGACCTCGCGGCCCTTGGCGATGACGTTCTTCGCCATGGTGCCGATCTGGAGGACGTCCTCGTCGGTCTCGGTGGGCAGGCCGCACATGAAGTACAGCTTCACCTGGCGCCAGCCGTTGCCGTACGCGGTGGCCACCGTGTTGATCAGGTCCTCTTCGGAGACCATCTTGTTGATGACCTTGCGGATGCGCTCGGAGCCGCCCTCGGGGGCGAAGGTGAGTCCGGAGCGGCGGCCGTTGCGGGACAGCTCGTTGGCGAGGTCGATGTTGAAGGCGTCGACCCGGGTGGAGGGCAGCGAGAGGCCGACCTTGTCCTCGGCGTAGCGGTCGGCGAGGCCCTTGGTGATGTCGGCGATCTCGGAGTGGTCGGCGGAGGAGAGCGAGAGCAGGCCGACCTCCTCGAAGCCGGTCGCCTTCAGGCCCTTCTCCACCATCTCGCCGATGCCGGTGATGCTTCGCTCCCGCACGGGGCGCGTGATCATGCCGGCCTGGCAGAAGCGGCAGCCGCGGGTGCAGCCGCGGAAGATCTCCACCGACATCCGCTCGTGCACGGTCTCGGCGAGCGGGACCAGCGGCTGCTTCGGGTAGGGCCACTCGTCGAGGTCCATCACGGTGTGCTTGGAGACCCGCCACGGCACGCCCGGGCGGTTCGGCACGACGCGGCCGATCCGGCCGTCGGCCAGGTACTCGACGTCGTAGAACCGCGGGATGTACACGCCGCCGGTCTTCGCCAGGCGCAGCAGCAGTTCGTCGCGGCCGCCGGGGCGGCCCTCGGCCTTCCAGGCCCGGACGATGGCGGTGATGTCGAGGACGGCCTGCTCGCCGTCGCCGATGACGGCGGCGTCGATGAAGTCGGCGATCGGCTCGGGGTTGAACGCGGCGTGGCCGCCCGCGAGGACGACCGGGTCGTCCATGGTGCGGTCGGCGGCGTTCAGCGGGATGCCGGCCAGGTCGAGCGCGGTCAGCATGTTGGTGTAGCCGAGCTCGGTGGAGAACGACAGGCCGAACACGTCGAACGCCTTGATCGGGCGGTGCGCGTCGACCGTGAACTGCGGGACGCCGTGCTCGCGCATCAGCGCTTCGAGGTCCGGCCAGACGCTGTAGCTGCGCTCGGCGAGGACGCCCTCGCGCTCGTTCAGCACCTCGTAGAGGATCATGGTGCCCTGGTTGGGCAGGCCGACCTCGTAGGCGTCGGGGTACATCAGCGCCCAGCGGACGTCGCAGGCGTCCCAGTCCTTGACGGTCGAGTTGAGCTCGCCACCGACGTACTGGATCGGCTTCTGGACGTGCGGGAGGAGGGCCTCCAGGCGTGGGAAGACCGATTCGACAGTCATGTGCGAGGACCTTTACGGCAGAAAAAGCAGTGACCCTTCAGGGTAGCCGAGCCCCGAGGGTCACTGTTTCCACACCGATGGCCGGCGCTAGATCCCTATCGGCCGCTGGGAGCGCACCGACTGGAGCAGGCCGATGGCGATCCAGACCGCGAACATCGAGGAGCCGCCGTAGGAGACGAACGGCAGCGGGATGCCCGCGACCGGCATGATGCCGAGGTTCATCCCGATGTTCTCGAAGGCCTGGAAGGCGAACCAGCTGACCGTGCCGGCCGCCAGGACCGTCCCGTACAGGTCGGGGGCCTGGCGGGCGGTCCGGCAGGCCCGCCAGAGGATGACGCCGAGCAGGCCGATCATCAACAGGCCGCCGGCGAAGCCGAGTTCCTCGCCCGCGACCGAGAACACGAAGTCGGTCTGCTGCTCGGGGACGAACTGGCCGGTGGTCTGGGTGCCGTGGAACAGGCCCATGCCGGTGAGGCCGCCGGAGCCGATCGCGATCCGGGCCTGGGCGGTGTTGTAGCCGACGCCGGACGGGTCGAGGGCCGGGTTGGCGAAGGCCGCGAAGCGGTCGATCTGGTACTGGCTGAGGATGCCGAGCTTCCAGACCGCGAGCGCCCCGGCGGTGCCGGCCCCGAGGATGCCGAACACCCAGCGGTTGGCGGCGCCGGAGGCCATCAGCACGCCGAGCATGATGACCGCCATGACCATCACCGAGCCGAGGTCGGGCATCAGCATGACCACGCACATCGGGAAGGCCGCGACCGCCAGGCCCTGCAGCACGCTGCGGGTGGGCGGGTGCTCGCGCTCGCCGGCGTCGACCCGGGCGGAGAGCACCACGGCCATCCCCAGCACGATCGCCAGCTTGGCGAACTCGGCGGGCTGGACGGAGAACCCGCCGCCGAACTGGATCCAGGAGTGCGCGCCGTTGATGGTCGAGCCGAGCGGGCTGAGCACCGCGAACAGCATCAGGATCACGGCGAGGTAGACGAACGGCACCGCGGTGCGCAGCCGGCGGGTGCCGAGCAGGGTCACCCCGACGCACAGGCCGACGCCGATCAGCAGGTTGGTGAGGTGCCGGTAGAGGAAGTACTGCGGGTCGCCGTGGGTCAGCGAGTCCCGGCCGCGGGTGGCGGACCAGACCAGCAGCGAGCCGACCAGGGAGAGCGCCAGCGCGGCCAGGAGCATCACCCAGTCGAGCCGGCGGAGCGGCGAGTCCTTGGCCAGCGCCCGGGACAGCGAGGAGCGCTGCGGGGCCAGCCGGAAGGAGCGGTACGAGCCGTAGGAGGTCATGCCCGTCCCCTCCCGTGCCCGCCGGTCCGGGTGGGTTCGACGGCGGCCGGCAGCAGCGGGGCGGCGGGGGCGGTCCGCTGCGCCGGGGCCGGGTCGAGGAAGGCGGCGCCGTCCTGGTAGGTCCAGGCGGTCGGGACGATCGCGGTGCCGTCCGGGTTGAACTTGGGCAGCTGGGCCTGCGGCTGCGGCAGCAGCGCCTTGCCGTTGTCGATGCCGCCCTTGTCGTCGACGCCGTACAGCGCCTGGTAGATCCGGCGCACCGAGTCGCCGGAGCCGCCGGAGCCGGTGCCGCCCTGACTGATCGTCATGACGACGGCGTAGTCCTTGCTGTAGGTGGTCAGCCAGGAGGTGGTCTGCTTGCCGGCGACCTCGGCGGTGCCGGTCTTGGCGTGCAGCTCGATCTTGCCCTGCGGCCAGCCGGCGCCGGTGAACTTCCAGGCGGCGGTGCCGGCGGTGACGACGCCGGCGGTGGCCTGGTCGATGTACTCCAGCAGCTGCCCCTGGGCGGGGATCTTGCCGTCCTCGTGCGGGGCGATGTCGCGCACCAGGCTGCCGTCGGGGGCGACCACGGCCTTGCCGATGGTGGGCCGGTACAGGGTGCCGCCGTTGGCGAGCGCCGAGTAGATCCGGGCCATCTGGATCGGGGTGACCAGGGTGTCGCCCTGGCCGATCGCGAAGTTGACCATGTCACCGGCGCGCATCTGGTTGCCGTCGGCGCAGTTCTCGCGGGCGATCTCGTCGCTCTCGCTGTGACCGCCCTTGGCCGCCTGCTCGCACCAGGACTGCTTCATCGCGTCGAAGTAGGACTGCTTCCACTGCCGGTCGGGAACCCGGCCGGGCACCTCGCCGGGCAGGTCGACGCCGGTCTTGGCGCCGAGGCCGAACTGGTGGGCGGTCTTGAAGAACCAGTCGCCGGCGTCCTTCTTGGGCTTGAGGCCGCCGTCCTTCATCCACTGGTCGTAGGCGAGGCCGTAGAAGACGGTGTCGCAGGACACCTCCAGGGCCTTCTCCAGCGAGATGTCGCCGAAGTTCTCGGACTCGAAGTTCTTGAACTCGCGGCCGCCGATGGTCAGCGACTTCGGGCACGGGTAGTGGCCGTTGAGCGAGTACCCGGCCTGCACGGCCGCGGTGGTGGAGATCACCTTGAAGGTGGAGCCGGGGGCGGACTGACCCTGTATGGCCCGGTTGATCAGCGGGTAGTTGGAGTCCTTGTTGTTCAGCGACTCGTAGTCCTTGGCGGAGATGCCGCCGACCCACAGGTTGGGGTCGTAGGTGGGGGCGCTGGCCATCGCGACGATCCGGCCGGTGTGCACGTCCATCACCACGGCGGCGCCGGAGTCGGCGACGTAGTTGCGGCTGGTCACCTTGTCGTAGGTCTTGCGGGCCTCGGCCATCGCCTGGGAGAGCTGGTCCTCGACCACCTTCTGCACCCGGGCGTCGATCGAGGTGACCAGGTTGTTGCCGGGCTGGGCGGGGGTGGTGCCGGCGCTGCCGATCACCCGGCCGAGGTTGTCGACCTCCAGCCGGTCGACGCCGGTGGTGCCGCGCAGGTCGTCGTCGTAGACCGACTCCAGGCCGGCCCGGCCGACCTGGTCGGACGGCAGCCGGCGGGCCCGGCCGTCCTTCTGGGCGCTCTTGGTGACCTCGTCGTCGGTGACCGGCGACAGGTAGCCGAGCACCTGGGCGGCGCTGGCGCCCTCGGCGCCGGTGTAGCGGCGCAGCGCGGTGGGCTGGGCGGTGACGCCGGGGAAGTCCTCGCGGCGTTCCATTATCTGCATCGCCTGCTGGGTGGTGGCCTGCTGGGTGACCGGGATCGGCTGGTACGGGGAGCCGTTCCAGCACGGCTGCGGCGTCTTGGCGTCGCAGAGCCGGACCTTGTTCTTCACGTCGTCGGCGGGGACGCCGAGCACCTCGGCGAGCCGGGTCAGCACGGCCTTGCCGTGGTCCTTCTGCTGGAGCAGCGCGGTCCGGGACACCGACACCACCAGCTTGGTCTCGTTGCCGGCCAGGATGCGGCCGGAGGCGTCCAGGATCTCGCCGCGGACGGCGGGTTCCACCACCTCGCGGATGTGGTTGCCCTGGGCCTTGGCGGTGAACTCCTTGCCGTTGCGGATCTGCAGGTACCACAGCCGGCCGCCGAGGGTGGCGAGCAGCGACAGCACCAGCACCTGGAGGACGACCAGGCGGATCGTCACCCGCCGGGTCCGGCCGGTCTCGGGGATGTTGCTCACGTGCGCGGACTCCGTCCGGACGGTCAGGGGCGCTTGGCGAGGCCGAGCGCGCGCTTCTTCTTGTAGGGGGCCGCGCCGGAGGGTTCGCGGGTGGTGCGGTAGCGGGCCAGCGAACCGAGGCCGGAGCCGCCGTCCGCGCCGCGCACCGTCTCGTTGACCACCCGGTCGCCGTCGAAGCGGCGGGCCAGCAGCATCGCCAGCGGCACCGTGAACGGGGCGAGCAGCACGTCGTACAGCAGGGCGCTGAACACCAGCCCGGTCAGGCCGACGTGGCGGGCCGCGGTGTCGCCGACCAGGGCGCCGACCGTGGCGTACAGCAGGGTGGAGGCGACCGCGGCGACCGCGACCACGGCCAGCGCGGAGAGCGCCGAGCGCTGCCGGCCGGCCTCCGGCCTGAGCAGTCCGGCGCCGTAGCCGACCAGGCAGAGCACCAGCGCGTACCGGCCGACCGCGTGGTCGGACGGCGGGGCGAGGTCGGCGAGCAGGCCGGCCGAGAAGCCGACCAGGCAGCCGCCGGTCGGGCCGTAGACCAGGGCCAGGCCGACCACCACCAGCATCAGCAGGTCCGGGGTGGCGCCGGGCAGTTGGAGCCGGCCGAGCACGCTGACCTGGATCACCAGGGCGAGCACCAGCAGGACGGCGGACAGCACGATCCGCATCGGACGCAACATCAGTTCCCCCGGGTGGCCGGCGGTGCGGCGGCGATCGGCGCCTGCGGGTTGCCCGCGGCGGTGGGGGCGGGGACCGGCGGGAGCACCGCGTCCCGCGGGTCGGTGCGCGGCGGCACGACCACCACGCCGACCAGGTCGAGCCGGGTGAACTGCACGTACGGCTCGACCAGGACGGTCTTGGTGAGCTGGCCGGGGGTGGCCTGCACCTCCTTGACGGTGCCGACCGGGACGCCGGGGACGAACGGGCGGCCGCTCTGCGAGCCGAAGGTGACCAGCCGGTCGCCGGCCTTGACCTGGGCCCGGCCGTTGAGCAGCTCGATCCGCATCGGGGAGGCGCCCTGGCCGGCCGCGAAGCCGATCTCGCCGCCGCCCTCCAGCCGGACGCCGGCGGTGAAGCCGGGGTCGGAGGCGAGCAGCACGGTGGCGGTGGTCGGGGCGACGGTGGTGATCCGGCCGACCAGGCCCTGGCCGTCGATGACGGTCATGTCGCGGGTGAGGCCGTCGTCGCTGCCGGCGTCGATGGTGACGGTCCAGGAGAAGCCCTGGGCCGCGCCGATGGCGATCACCTGCGCGGCCTTGACGGTGTAGCCGCCGGTGCCGGCGGTGCGGAGCAGGTCGTCGAGCTGCTTGCCGCGGCCGGCCGCGGTGTCCGAGGAGGCCAGTTTCTGGCGCAGTTCGGTGTTCTCGCGGGTGATCTGGTCGAGCCGCTGCTGGTGGGTGCCGGCGTCGCGGATCGCCCGGATGTAGCCGGCCACCGGGTCGACGGCGCCGGCCGCGGCGTTCTCCACCGGGCCGAGCACGGAGGCGGCGGCCCGGCGCGGGCCGCCGAGCGGGGAGTCCTGGCCGCCCTTGATGTCCACGGTGATCAGTGCGAAGGCCGTCAGGACCAGCAGCACCAGCAGTAGTCGACTCTGTCGGGTGTCCCTCACGGTGCTGCTGCCGCCCCTTCGTGCTGCATGCTCATCAGCTGTATCTCGTGTTCGGTTGCCCTGCTCAACGACGCGGCTGCGCGTCCAGTACCTGCTGCAGCGCCTCGAACTCCTCGACGCACTTGCCCGCCCCGAGCGCCACCGAGTCCAGCGGGTTCTCCGCGATGTGCACCGGCATGCCGGTCTCCCGGCGCAGCCGCTCGTCCAGGCCGCGGAGCAGGGCGCCGCCGCCGGTGAGCACGATGCCGCGGTCCATCACGTCGCCGGCGAGTTCCGGCGGGCACTGGTCGAGGGTGGTCTTCACCGAGTCGATGATCGAGTTCACCGGCTCGTCGATGGCCTCGCGGACCTCGGCGGCGGAGATCACCACGGTCTTCGGCAGGCCGGAGACCAGGTCGCGGCCGCGGATCTCGGCGTGCTCGTCCTTCTCGCCCTCCAGGCCGAAGGCGGAGCCGATGGACATCTTGATCTGCTCGGCGGAGCGCTCGCCCAGCAGCAGGCTGTACTCCTTCTTGATGTGCTGGACGATCGCGTTGTCCAGCTCGTCGCCGGCCACCCGCAGCGACTGGGCGGTGACGATGCCGCCCAGCGAGATCACCGCGACCTCGGTGGTGCCGCCGCCGATGTCGACCACCATGTTGCCGGTCGGCTCGTGCACGGGCAGGCCCGCGCCGATCGCCGCGGCCATCGGCTCCTCGATGATGTGCACCTGGCGCGCGCCGGCCTGCATGCTGGCCTCGACCACCGCGCGGCGCTCCACCCCGGTGATGCCGGAGGGGACGCAGACCACGACCCGGGGGCGGGCCAGGTAGCGGCGGCGGTGGATCTTCAGGATGAAGTAGCGCAGCATCCGCTCGGTGATCTCGAAGTCGGCGATCACGCCGTCCTTGAGCGGGCGGATGGCCACGATGTTGCCCGGGGTGCGGCCGATCATCTTCTTGGCCTCGGCACCCACCGCGAGGATGCCGCCGGTGTTGGTGTTCACCGCGACCACGGACGGCTCGTTCAGCACGATGCCCTTGCCCCGGACGTACACCAGTGTGTTCGCGGTGCCGAGGTCGATCGCCAGGTCCCGGCCGAGGAACGACAGGTTGTTCGCCATGGGATGTCGAGTGCCTTCCCGAATTCGGATCAAGGGCGGGGAGCGGACCGTCCGTCCGGGCCCGGGCATGGGCCGACGGCGGCTGAGCAGCCGCTCCGGGCCCGTGAGGTGGGGTCCATCGTAGTCACGCCGGTCTGCGCGAGCGGCGGGTACGGCATGCCGCCCATTCTCCGGGGGCGGATCGGCTTCTCTTGGCATTGGGACGCCGTGTCGAGGGGTAGGGTTCCGTGATTTGAGGATGAACGCCCAGAGGGAGCAACCCCGTCCTCGTCCGGCCGCTGAGCTGGCCGTTCTCCACCGCGCCGCGCCCCGCGCCGCCGGACGGCGCGGGGCGCGGAATCGCTACGAAATCCTCACGCGTGGGCCGGGAAGAAGATCTTGATCTCGCGCTCGGCCGACTCCGGGGAGTCCGAGGCGTGGATCAGGTTCTCCCGGGTGATGGTCGCGTAGTCGCCGCGGATGGTGCCCGCGCCGGCCTGCAGCGGGTCGGTGGCGCCGGCCAGCGCCCGGATGCCGGGGACGACGTTCTCGCCCTCGACGATCAGCGCGATCGACGGGCCGGAGGTCATGAACTCCAGCAGCGGCTCGTAGAACGGGCGGCCGACGTGCTCGGCGTAGTGCTGCTCCAGGGTGACCCGGTCGAAGGTGCGGAGCTCGATCGCAGCGAACCGCCAGCCGGCCTTGCGTTCGATCCGGCTGATGATCTCGCCGGCCAGGCCGCGCTCCACGGCGTCGGGCTTGAGCAGGACGAGAGTGCGCTGGGACACGGGGCGGCTCCTGTGGGTGTGCGGTGGACCGTCTGTGGCTCCGACACTACCCCGGCCGGGTGGCCGCCCCGTTGACCAGCCCGGTCAGGCCGCCGCGGGGGCAGCCGCGGCGGCGTCGGCCGCTGCTGCGCGCTGCGCCTTGATCGCGTCGATCTTGCGCCCGTAGTGCACCGAGCACCACCACAGCCCGCCGAAGACCACGCCGAACGCGTACATGGTGGGCAGCACCAGCCCACTGGCGAACACCGCCAGCTGCAGCGCCCAGCCCACGTACACCGCGCCGGGGCGGGTGATCACGCCGCAGAGCAGCACGCAGAGCAGCATCGCGACGGCGCTGACCGTCCAGATGGTGCCGGTGCCGACGTCGGTGAGCTTCATCGCGACCAGGCCGGCGAACATGATCAGCAGGGCCTCGCCGATCAGCGTGGAGGAGCACAGGGTCCGCATCGGCGGCTACTTCCTTCCGAACAGCAGGCGGGCCTCGCCCACCGTGATGACCGAGCCGGTGACCAGGACGCCGGCGCCGCCGAGGTCCTCCTCCTCGGCGAGCGTGACGGCGGCGTCGATCGCGTCGTCCAGCCGGGGTTCGACCTGCACCCGGTCCTCGCCGAAGACCTCGACCGCGAGCGCGGCCAGCCGGTCGACCGGCATCGCGCGGTGGGTGGAGTTCTGGGTGATCACCACCTCGGCCAGGATCGGCTCGAAGACCTCCAGCAGGCCGGTGACGTCCTTGTCGCCGCTGGTGGCGATCACGCCGACCAGCTTGGTGAAGCCGAACGCCTCGCCGATCGCGGCGGCGGCGGCCTGCGCGCCGTGCGGGTTGTGCGCGGCGTCCAGGATGACGGTGGGGCTGCGCCGGACCACCTCCAGCCGGCCCGGGGAGGAGACGCCGAACAGCGCCTGCCGGACCTTCTCCTCGTCCAGGTGCTCGGCGCCGCCCTGGCCGATGCCGAAGAACGCCTCGACCGCGGCCAGCGCCAGCGCGGCGTTCTGCGCCTGGTGGTCGCCGTGCAGCGGGATGAAGAGGTCCTGGTACTCGTGGCCGCCGAGGCCGCGCAGGGTGACCAGCTGGCCGCCGATCGCGACCTCGCGGCGCAGCACGCCGAACTCCATGCCCTCGCGGGCCACCGTGGCGTCCACCTCGACGGCGCGGCGGAGGATCTGCTCGGCGGCGTCCAGCTGCTGCTGGGCGACCACGGCGAGCGCGCCGGGCTTGATGATGCCGGACTTCTCGACCGCGATCTTCCCGGTGGTGTCGCCGAGCTTGTCGGTGTGGTCCAGCCCGATCGGGGTGATCACCGCGACCTGGGCGTCGATCACGTTGGTGGCGTCCCAGGAGCCGCCCATGCCGACCTCGACCACCGCGACGTCCACCGGGGCGTCGGCGAAGGCGGCGTAGGCCATGCCGGTCAGCACCTCGAAGAAGGACATCGCGACCGGCTGCGCGGCGTCCACCATCTGCACGTAGGGCGCGATGTCGCGGTACGTCTCGACGAACCTCTCCGGGTCGATCGGCGTGCCGTCCAGGCTGATCCGCTCGGTCACCGACTCCACGTGCGGGGAGGTGTAGCGGCCGGTGCGCAGTTCGAAGGCGCCGAGCAGCTGCTCGACCATCCGGGCGGTGGAGGTCTTGCCGTTGGTGCCGGTGATGTGGATCGACGGGTAGGCCCGCTGGGGCTGGCCGAGGATGTCCATCAGCGCCTCGATCCGGTCGAGCGAGGGCTCCAGCTTGTTCTCCGGCCAGCGGCCGGCCAGCTCGGCCTCGACGGCGCGCAGTTCGGAGTCGGTGCCGCCGGCGTCGGCGGGACGGACGGTGTAGGGGTTGGGCTCGGCCTTGTCGCTCACCCCGCCAGTCTAGGGACTCGCCGGCCGCTCCCCCGACGGGCACCCCGGCGGTCGAACGGCCCGTCCGGGCGGGACCGAAGTCCCGGACGGACGGGCCCGAGGACCACGGCCGGACGGCCCCCGGCCGGGCGAGGCTGGTCGGAGCCGCCGGACGACCCGCCAGGAGAACGCCCCGATGACCGTGCACCAGCTGCCCCGCGAGCCCGCCCCCGAGAGCGTGGCGGTGGTCCTCGGCACCCGGCCCGAGCTGGTGAAGCTGGCCCCGCTGGTGCACGCCCTCGGCCCGGCCGCCCGGCTGGTGCACACCGGGCAGCACTGGGACGAGGCGCTGTCCGGGCAGTTCCTGCGCGACCTGGACCTGCCCGAGCCGCAGCTGCTCACCGGGGTCGGCGGCCGGCCGCGGGCCGGTCAGATCGCCGTCTCGCTGGGCCAGTTGGACGCCGCCTTCGCCGACGACCGCCCGGCCGCCGTGGTGGTGCAGGGCGACACCAACGCCACCCTGGCCGGGGCGCTGGCCGCGAACGCCCGCGGCATCCCGCTGGTGCACGTGGAGGCGGGGCTGCGCAGCCACGACCGGGCGATGCCGGAGGAGCACAACCGGGTGATGGTCGACCACCTCGCCGACCTGCTGTGCGCCGCCACCCCGGAGAACGCCGCCGCGCTGCGCGCCGAGGGCATCGACGGCGACCGGATCGCACTGACCGGCAACACCGTGGTCGAGGTGGTCCGGGACCGGCTGCCCGACCCGGCCGGGCGGGCCGCGCTGCTGGCCCGGTACGGCCTGACCGCGGACGGCTACCTGCTGGCCACCGTGCACCGGCCGGAGAACACCGACACCCCCGGGGCGCTGGGCGCCGTGCTGGAGGCGCTGGCCGCGCTGGCCGGCGACGGCCCGCCGGTGCTGCTGCCGCTGCACCCGCGGACCCGGGCGGCCGCCGAGCGCTTCGGCCTGGCCCCGCTGCTGGCCCGGCTGCGGGTGGTCGAGCCGCTCGGGTACGCCGAGTTCCTCGGCCTGGCCCGGCACGCCGCGCTACTGGTGTCGGACTCCGGCGGCGTGCAGGAGGAGTGCACGGTGCTGGGCCGCCCGCTGCTGGTGGTGCGCCGCTCCACCGAGCGGCCGGAGGCGGTGGCGGCGGGTTTCGCCGCGCTGGTCGCCCCCGGCCCGGAGCTGGTGGCGGCGGCCCGGGCCCGGCTGGCCGAGGGCCCGGCGCTGCCGGCCCGGCTGGCCGCGACGCCGTCCCCGTACGGCGACGGGCGGGCCGCCGAGCGGATCGCCCGGCTGATCCCGGGCCTGGAGTCCGCGGTGCCGCGGGCGGCCTGACGGGCCGTTGGCGCACGGACCGTCACCAGGCCCTCTTGACACCGGAATTGGTCTACTCCACCGTGTGAGTCGCTCCCACGCTCCGCCCCGCACCGCTCGCACCACCCGTACCGCTCCCCGCACCGCACCCCCATCGACACTCCCCCACATGGAGATGGCATGCGTGCACCACAGAACGACCCGCGCCCGGCGCGGGCCCTGCTCGCCGGACTGGTGGCGGCCTCGCTCGGGCTGGCCGGCCTGGTGATGGCCGGCTCCGGCACGGCCTCGGCCGCCCTGCCCAACGTCGACGTGGTCGCCAACGGCGACTTCTCGGCGGGCAACCACATCAGCCCGTGGACCTGCGGCCCGACCGTCGCCGCCGTCAACAACGCGGCCACCGGCTGGGACCTGCAGGGCAGTCCGGCCGGCTCGGACTACGCGAACTGCAGCCAGACCGTCACCGTCCAGCCGAACTCGACGTACACCCTGAGCGCCGTGGTGCAGGGCTCGTACGTGTTCGCGGGCGTCACCGGCACCGGCGGCACCGACCCGTCCACCTGGAGCTCCAACGCCGGGTGGAACACCCTGACCTCGACCTTCACCACCGGCGCGGCCACCCGGTCGGTGTCGGTCTGGTTCCACGGCTGGTACGGGCAGACCCCGTTCCTGGTGGACAAGGTGTCGCTGGTCGGCCCGGGCACCGGCGCCAGCCCCTCGCCGTCGGGCACCGTGATCGTCGACCCGACGCCGTCCGGCTCGGTCAGCAGCTCGCCGTCGCGCTCGGCCTCGCCGTCCGCCTCGACCTCGCCGTCGACCTCCGCCTCGCCGTCCACCAGCAGTTCGCCGACCGCTCCCCCGCCCGGGCCGAAGCACCGGCTGACCGGCTACTGGCAGAACTTCTACAACGGCGCGACCCCGCAGCGGATCAGCGACGTGCCGGCCGCGTACGACATCATCGCGGTGGCCTTCGCGGACGCCACCAGCACCCAGGGGGCGATCTCCTTCACCCTGGACTCCGGGCTGTCCAGCAAGCTCGGCGGCTACACCGACGCCCAGTTCAAGGCCGACATCGCGGCCAAGCACGCGGCCGGCAAGAAGGTGATCGTCTCGGTCGGCGGGCAGAACGGCACCGTCTCGGTGGCCAACTCCACCGCCGCGGCCAACTTCGCCGACTCGGCGTACGGCCTGATCCAGCAGTACGGCTTCGACGGCATCGACATCGACCTGGAGAACGGCGTCAACGCCACCTACATGTCCCAGGCGCTGCACACCCTGGCCGCGCGGGTCGGCTCCGGCTTCGTGCTGACCATGGCGCCGGAGACCATCGGGATGCAGTCCACCGGCGGCGAGTACTTCAAGCTGGCGCTGGCCACCAAGGACATCCTGACCATCGTCAACATGCAGTACTACAACTCCGGAGCGATGCTCGGCTGCGACGGCGGCGTGTACTCGCAGGGCACCGAGAACTTCCTCACCGGGCTGGCCTGCATCCAGTTGCAGGGCGGGCTGCGCCCGGACCAGGTCGGCCTCGGCGTCCCGGCCTCCACCAGCGCGGCGGGCGGCGGCTACACCAGCCCGTCCGTGGTGAACGCGGCGCTGGACTGCCTGGCGGCCGGCACCAACTGCGGCAGTTTCAAGCCGGGCCGGACCTGGCCGACCATCGGCGGCGCGATGACCTGGTCCACCAACTGGGACGCGCTGGCCGGGAACCCGATCGCCACCACGGTCGGCGCGCACCTGCACGCGATGCCGTAGCGCGGGACGGCGGCCTCCCCGCCGGGGAGGCCGCCCCGACGGACCGTCAGACGGCGGCGCGGGCCCGGGGCGTGGGCAGCCGGCCGCCGTGCCGGCGGTGCAGCTCGGCCGCGATCTCCTCGGCCTCGCCCTCGGGCAGCAGCGGCAGCATCATGGCGGTCGCCTGCACCAGGCCGCCGAGCAGGTACGTGGTGTCGGCCGTCCCGGCGACCAGGCCGCGGACCCGCTCGATGTCGCCCGCGGCGACCGCCTCCAGCACCAGCGCGGCGCCGGCCGCCTCCTCGTCGACCGCGACCTGCGCGGTGTCGTGCGGGGCGCGCCGGGCCAGGCCGCGCAGCACCCGGTCGGCGACGCCGGGGGCGTAGGCCTTGCGGACCGCCTCGGCGGCGATCCACACCAGCAGGGTGACCACCTCGCGCTCGGTGCGCTCGGCGAGCAGCAGGTCGAGCTCGGTGTCGAAGGCGAGCTGGTTCCCGTGCCGGAATGCCAGCAGCAGCGTCGCCGCCCGGGCCTTGGCCGCCTCCACCTCTTCCGCCGGCAGTTCGTCCGGAAGTTCGTCGGCCAACTCCCTGGTCGCCACCATGCGCGTGCCCTCCGTCCGTCGCCCCGCCCGAATGGGAACTTCCGCCCACCGTACACATTCGGTGTGCGAAGTTCGCTGAACGCGCGGATCGCCGCAGGAATGCATTCCGACCGGTGTGTGCCGCCAATTGCCCGGTAATGACGCCGAATAGGCGGTGTGAAACCGGTACCGCGGCACGCGGCCAAGGGAATTGACAACCCGTCCGGAACACGTCGGGAAATGGCGGAGGGCCGCCGCTCCGTCGGAGCGGCGGCCCTCACCGGGTGCGGTCGACCCCGCGGTCAGCCCTGCGGCAGCGCCGCGAGCTGGGCGGTGATCCGCTCGATGTCGGCCTCGGCGGCGGACAGCCGGGTGCGGATCTTGGCGACCACCTCGTCCGGCGCCTTGGCCAGGAAGGCCTCGTTGCCGAGCTTGCCGTTGGCCTGCGCCTTCTCCTTCTCGGCCGCCGCCAGGTCCTTCTGCAGGCGCTTGCGTTCGGCCGGGACGTCGATGGTGCCGGACAGGTCGAGCTCGACCGTGGTGCCGGCCACCGGCAGCGCGGCGGTGGCCTGGAAGCCCTCCTCCGGCAGCGTCAGGCGCAGCAGCGAGCGGATCGCCGCCTCGTGCACCTCCAGCCGGTGGCCGGCCAGCGCCAGCCGGGCCGGGACCTTCTGGGCGTCGCGCAGGTTCTGGTCGTTGCGGAACCGGCGGATCTCGGTGACCAGTTGCTGGAGCTGGGCGATCTCCGACTCGGCGTCGGCGTCCCGGTAGCCGGAGTCCTTCGGCCACTCGGCGACCACCACCGACTCGGCGCCGGTGAGGGTCGTCCAGAGCGCCTCGGTGACGAACGGGACGATCGGGTGCAGCAGGCGCAGCGTGGTGTCGAGCACCTCGCCGAGGACGCGGCGGGCCGCGTCGGCCTGCGCGCCGCCCTTGTTGAGCGTGGTCTTGGAGAGCTCGACGTACCAGTCGAAGACCTCGTCCCAGGCGAAGTGGAACAGCGCGTCGGAGACCTTGGCGAACTCGAAGTCCTCGTACAGGGCGTCGACTTCGGCGACCGTGGCGTTCAGCCGGGACAGGATCCAGCGGTCCGCGGCGGTGAGCTCCTCCGGCGCGGGCAGCGGGCCCTGGACGGTGGCGCCGTTCATCAGGGCGAACCGGGTGGCGTTCCAGATCTTGTTGCAGAAGTTCCGCGAGCCCTTGACCCAGTCCTCGCCGATCGGCACGTCGGCGCCGGGGTTGGCGCCGCGGGCCAGCGTGAAGCGGACGGCGTCGGCGCCGTAGGCGTCCATCCAGTCCAGCGGGTCGACGGCGGTGCCGGAGGACTTCGACATCTTCTTGCCGAACTCGTCGCGGACCAGGCCGGTGAGCGCGATGGTCTTGAACGGGATCTCGCCGTCCATCGCGTACAGGCCGAACATCATCATCCGGGCGACCCAGAAGAAGATGATGTCGTGGCCGGTCAGCAGGACGTCGGTCGGGTAGAACTTCTCCAGGTCCGGGGTCTTCTCCGGCCAGCCGAGGGTGGAGAACGGCCACAGGCCGGAGGAGAACCAGGTGTCGAGGACGTCCGGGTCCTGGACCCAGCCCTCGCCGGTGGGCGGCTGCTCGTCCGGTCCGACGCAGACGACCTCGCCGTCCGGGCCGTACCAGACCGGGATGCGGTGGCCCCACCAGAGCTGGCGCGAGATGCACCAGTCGTACATGTTGTCGACCCAGTCGAAGTAGCGGCGCTCCAGCTCCTTCGGGTGGATCTCGACCCGGCCGTCGCGGACCGCGTCGCCCGCGGCCTCGGCCAGCGGGGCGACCTTGACCCACCACTGCAGCGAGAGCCGCGGCTCGACGATGGTGTGGCAGCGCGAGCAGTGGCCGACCGAGTGCTCGTACGGCCGCTTCTCGGCGACGATCCGGCCCTGCTCGCGCAGCGCGCCGACCACGGCGGCCCGGGCGTCGTGCCGGTCCAGGCCGAGGAACGGGCCGTGCACGGTGATGACGCCGCGCTCGTCCATCACCGTCAGGTTCGGCAGGCCGTGCCGCTGGCCGATGGCGAAGTCGTTCGGGTCGTGCGCGGGCGTCACCTTGACGGCGCCGGTGCCGAACTCAGGGTCGACGTGCTCGTCGGCGACGACCGGGATCTCACGGTCCGTCAGCGGCAGCTTGACGGTCCGGCCGACCAGGTGCGCGTAGCGCTCGTCGGACGGGTGGACGGCGATCGCGGTGTCGCCCAGCAGGGTCTCGGCCCGGGTGGTGGCGACCACGATCGAGTCGCCCGCCCGTCGCCCACCACCACCCTCACTCGAATCGCTTCGCTCCCCGTCCTCGATGTCGCCGTAGCGGATCGAGACCAGCTCGCCGGGGACGTTCTCGTGCTCGACCTCGATGTCGGAGAGCGCGGTCAGGCAGCGCGGGCACCAGTTGATGATGCGCTCGGCCCGGTAGATCAGGCCGTCGTCGAAGAGCTTCTTGAAGATGGTCTGGACGGCCTGCGACAGGCCCTCGTCCATGGTGAAGCGCTCGCGCGACCAGTCGACGCCGTCGCCGAGGCGGCGCATCTGGCCGAGGATCCGGCCGCCGTAGTTCTCCTTCCACTCCCAGACCTTCTCGACGAAGGCCTCCCGGCCCAGGTCGTGCCGGGACAGGCCGGCCTCGGCGAGCTGCTGCTCCACCTTGTTCTGGGTGGCGATGCCCGCGTGGTCCATGCCGGGGAGCCAGAGCGCCTCGAAGCCGAGCATCCGCTTGCGGCGGGTCAGCGCGTCCATCAGCGTGTGCTGGAAGGCGTGGCCCAGGTGCAGGGCGCCCGTGACGTTCGGCGGCGGGATGACGATGGTGTACGCCGGCTTCTCGCTCTTCGCATCGGCCGTGAAGTAACCGCGCTCCACCCAGCGCTCGTACAGCTCGCCCTCTACCTCGGCCGGGGCGTAGGTCGTCGGGAGGGTGGCTGCGTCGTCCCCGGGCTTGGAGCTCGCGGGGCGCTGGTTCGTCGTGTCGGTCACGACACACAGTTTACGGAAGGCCGGACCGCGGTTACGAACCGATTGTGCCCGGACCACTCGGGCGCGCCGGGAGGGCCGTACGGTAGCGTGCCCCGCATATATGACCGGACGGGGCCGCGCAGTCGAGCGGCGGGGGAGACGAGGACCATGTACGGCCAGGGGCAGGGACCGCAGCAGTATCCGCAGGGGCAGCCGCAGCAGCCGTACGGCGCGCCCCCGCCGCAGCCGGGCTACGGCGCCCCCCAGCCCCCCGCCTACGGCGCCCCCCAGCAGCCGCCGGCCTACGGTGCCCCGCAGCCCCCCGCGTACGGCGCGCCCCAGCCGCCCGCGTACGGGGCTCCGCAGCAGCCGCAGGCCCCGCAGCCCGGGTACGGCTACCCCCAGCAGCCGCCCGCGCCGGGCCCGCAGCAGTGGGGCGGCGCGCCGGGCCAGCCCGGCCAGCCCGGCTACGGCGGCTACCCGCAGCAGCCCGCACCGTCCAAGGGCAAGGGCGGGATCATCGCCCTGGTGGTCGTCGTGGTGGTGGCGCTGATCGCCGGTGTCGGCTGGTTCGTGCTGAGCGGCGACAAGGGTTCGGACACCGCGGGCAAGTACCGGCTCAGCCCGCCGGACAGCGTCTCGGGCTACACCAAGAAGTCCTCCAACGAGAAGGGCACGCTGAAGGGCCTGGACGGCGTCGGCACCCTGGAGGGCTCGGTCACCGCGACCTACCAGAAGTCGATCACCGACGTGGTCAGCATCAGCGGCAGCTGGGGCAAGATCTCCGACCCCGGCAAGGGCATGTCGGTGGCGACCGACAAGCTGGAGAACGGCGACAGCTCGGACCCGTCGGCGGAGAAGCCGACGTGGAAGGAGAAGCTCACCTCCTTCGACGCCAACGACCCCAAGGACGCGGGCTCCAAGCTGAGTTGCGGCGTGGCCACCTCGGACGCCGGCAAGGCGCAGATGAGCATTCCGATCTGCATCTTCGTCAGCCACTCGACGATCGGCATCGTGGTGCTCGGCGCCTCCGACGGCAAGGCCGTCAGCGCCAGCAGCGCCGCCGACCGGGCCCGCCAGTTCCGCGACGCCGCCACCGTCGCCAAGTAGTCCCCACCTCACCGCAGTTCACCACGAACGGAGTCACCGCGCCGTGTCCGACAACCAGTTCGGCCCGCCCCCCGCCGGGTTCGACAAGCCCCAGCCCGGCGGAGCGATACCCCCGCAGCAGCCCGGCTACGGCCAGCCCGGCCAGGCCCCCCAGGAGCAGTCCTGGGGCGGCGGCGCGGTGCCCCCGCAGGGCGCCCCCGGCTACCCGGCCGGCTACCCCGGCTACCCGGCCCCGGTGAAGAAGTCGCGCAAGGGCCTGTGGATCACCCTCGGCGTGGTCGGCGCGGTGCTGCTCGGCGGCGCCGGCGCCATCGGCTACGTGGTCTGGGACAAGGCCGAGAACACCGGCAAGAACAAGGTCGTGCTGCCGCAGTCCTTCCACGACATGACCTCCGACCCGGAGGACGAGACCACCAAGGCGCTCTCCACCGAGCTGCAGAAGGGCTTCGACGGCGAGAAGTCCTCCTTCACCCACCCCGTGCCGGTCAGCACCATCTACCGCTCCGCCGAGGGCACCAAGATGCTGCTGGTCTCCGGGGCCACCGGCAACGTGCTGCTCCCCTCGCAGGAGGTGGACGCGGCGTTCAAGAGCTTCTCCGGCGACGGCTCCACGGCCGTCACCGACCGCAGCGACATCGACCCGGGCCCGCAGGGCGGCAAGCTCTCCTGCGGCTCGATCGACCTCAGCGGCCAGAAGGGCGGCATCTGCGTCTGGGCCGACGGCTCCTCCGTGGTCGTGGTGCTGGAGATCGACGCCGAGAAGGAGGTCACCAAGGACGCCGTGGTGGCCGACACCAAGGAGCTCCGCAAGATCTCCGAGGTCCCGAAGTAGTCCGAGTGCCGGGCGCCGCACGGCGACCGGGCACGCGAAGGGCCCCGCACCTCACGGTGCGGGGCCCTTCTTCGCGTGGACCGGGGCGGTGCCCGGTCAGGCGCTCTTCTCCCGGCGCTCGCGCTTGATCATGTCGCGCGGGACCAGGGTCGGGATGGCGTGCTTGGAGACGACGTCCCCGGTGACCACCACGCGGGCGACGTCCTGCCGGGACGGCACCTCGTACATCACGGACATCAGCACCTCCTCCATGATGGCCCGCAGACCGCGCGCGCCGGTGCCGCGGAGGATCGCCTGGTCGGCGATCGCCTCCAGCGCGTCCCGGGTGAACTCCAGCTCCACGCCGTCGAGTTCGAACAGCTTGCGGTACTGCTTCACCAGCGCGTTCTTCGGCTCGGTGAGGATCTGCAGCAGCGCCTCGCGGTCCAGGTTGTGCACGCTGGTGATGACGGGGAGACGGCCGATGAACTCCGGGATCATCCCGAACTTCACCAGGTCCTCCGGCATCACCTGGCGGAAGTGGTCCGCGGAGTCCTGCTCGCGCTTGGAGCGGATGGTCGCGCCGAAGCCGATGCCCTTGGCGCCGGCCCGGCCCTCGATGATCCGCTCCAGGCCGGCGAACGCGCCGCCGACGATGAACAGCACGTTGGTGGTGTCGATCTGGATGAACTCCTGGTGCGGGTGCTTGCGACCGCCCTGCGGCGGCACCGAGGCGGTGGTGCCTTCCAGGATCTTCAGCAGCGCCTGCTGCACGCCCTCGCCGGAGACGTCGCGGGTGATCGACGGGTTCTCGCTCTTCCGGGCGACCTTGTCGATCTCGTCGATGTAGATGATCCCGGTCTCGGCCTTCTTGACGTCGTAGTCGGCCGCCTGGATCAGCTTCAGCAGGATGTTCTCGACGTCCTCGCCGACGTAGCCGGCCTCGGTCAGCGCCGTGGCGTCCGCGATGGCGAACGGCACGTTCAGCATCCGGGCCAGGGTCTGGGCGAGCAGCGTCTTGCCGGAGCCGGTCGGGCCCAGCAGCAGGATGTTGGACTTGGCCAGCTCGATCGCGTCGTCCCGGCCGGTGCCGGAGCGGCCGGCCTCGCCGGCCTGGACGCGCTTGTAGTGGTTGTAGACCGCGACCGACAGCGACTTCTTGGCGAGGTCCTGGCCGACCACGTACTGGTCGAGGAACTCGTAGATCTCGCGGGGCTTCGGCAGTTCCTCGAAGCGCACCTCGGAGCTCTCGGCGAGCTCCTCCTCGATGATCTCGTTGCACAGGTCGATGCACTCGTCGCAGATGTACACGCCTGGCCCGGCGATCAGCTTCTTCACCTGCTTCTGCGACTTGCCGCAGAACGAGCACTTGAGCAGGTCGCCACCGTCTCCGATGCGTGCCACGAGGTGCTTCCCCTTCGCCAGGGGCCCCGCGGGGGTCGGGGCCTGGTGCTGTGGACCGGCTTCGCCGTCGGCGGTCGGTCTGGTATCCGACGGTACTCTGCCGAGTCGCAGTTTCCGCCGACTTCGACCGCTCTGCCCTACGCCCTGGGCGAATTGATACCGAACAGATGCCGTCGCGGGTGCATGACCCGACAGCCATTGTGCCGGGCGCCGGGCCCCGACCGGAACGCCCCGGGGCGGGGCGTACATCACGTACGCACCGCCCCGGGGCGGGGGATCAGTCGGTGTACGAGTTCTTCCGGGTCGAGATGATCTGGTCGATCAGCCCGTACTCCAGCGACTCCTCGGCCGTCAGGATCTTGTCGCGCTCGATGTCCTCGCGGACCTGCTCGACGTCCTTGCTGGAGTGCTTGGCCAGCATGGTCTCCAGCTGCTCGCGCATCCGGAAGATCTCCTTGGCCTGGATCTCCAGGTCCGACACCTGGCCGCGGCCGGTCTCGGTGTACGGCTGGTGGATCAGCACCCGGGCGTTCGGCAGCGCCATCCGCTTGCCGGGGGTGCCCGCGGCCAGGATCACCGCGGCGGCCGAGGCCGCCTGGCCCATGCAGACCGTCTGGATGTCCGGCTTCACGAACTGCATGGTGTCGTAGATCGCGGTCAGCGCGGTGAACGAGCCGCCGGGCGAGTTGATGTAGAGCGAGATGTCCCGGTCCGGGTCCATCGACTCCAGGCAGATCAGCTGCGCCATGATGTCGTTCGCCGAGACGTCGTCCACCTGCGAGCCGAGGAAGATGATGCGCTCCTCGAACAGCTTGGCGTACGGGTCGTACTCGCGGACGCCCTGCGAGGTGCGCTCGACGAAGCGCGGCACGATGTAGCGGCCCTCGGCGCGCATGTCCTCCAGGCGCGCCTTGGCACCGGACAGGCTGGGGATGTTCATGTTCTCTGGTCCTCCGAAGCGTGCGGTCTGGGTTCCGATGCCGGTCAGCTTGCGGCGCCGGTGCCGCCGCCGCCGGGGACGTCCGCAGCGCTGTGCATGATCTCGTCGATCAGGCCGTACGCCTTGGCCTCCTCCGGGGTGAACCAGCGGTCACGGTCGGAGTCCGCGGTGATCTGCTCGAAGGACTGGCCGCTGTGCTGGGCGATCAGCTCGGACATCCGCTTCTTGGTGCGCAGCAGCTGCTCGGCCTGGATCCGGATGTCGGTGGCGGAGCCGCCGAGGCCCGCGGAGGGCTGGTGCATCAGGATGTTGGCGTTCGGCAGCGAGAAGCGCTTGCCCTTCGCGCCCGCGGTCAGCAGGAACTGACCCATCGAGGCGGCCATGCCCATGGCGATGGTGACCACGTCGTTCTTGATGTACTGCATGGTGTCGTAGATCGCCATGCCCGCCGAGATCGATCCACCCGGGGAGTTGATGTAGAGGTAGATGTCCTTCTCGGGGTCCGCCGCGAGCAGCAGCAGCTGGGCGGTGATCTTGTTGGCGATGTCGTCGTCGACCTGCTGGCCGAGGAAGATGATGCGCTCGTTGAGCAGCCGGTTGTAGACCTGGTCGCCCAGGCCGCCGCCCACGTCGCCGCCGGCGGCGTGCGGTGCCATCGGGCCAGGCATCTGCATCTGCGGGAACGTCACTTAGCCACCTGCTCAGTCGATCTGCGTGTGTGTCGCTGTCCACCGACCCTAACGCGCAGGCCCGGCCGCTGAATCCCCCACGCAGAACTGTTCGCTGTGAGCGCAGGGTCTGCGGAGCGTGAGCGGCGCGGACGCGAACGGGCCCGGGCACCGTGCGGTGCCCGGGCCCGTTCCCGGTCTGACGCGCCGTCGGGAACCCGACGGCTACGAGGCTCAGGCCTCGGCGGACTCGGTGGAGGTCTCCTCGGCGGCGGCCTCGGCGGTCTCGCCGGCCTCCTCCTCGTCGTCCTCGAAGGAGACGGTCTCGCCGTTGGTGTCGGTCACCTTGGCGGCCTCGACCACCAGGGCCAGCGCCTTGCCGCGGGCGACCTCGCCGACCAGCAGCTGCACCTGGTTGCCCTGGACGACCTGCTGGGCGAACTGGTCCGGGGTCATGCCGGAGCCGGCCGCGCGGCGGATGAGGTGCTCGGTGAGCTCCTCCTGGTTGACGCCCAGCTCCTCGTTCTTGACGATCTGGTCCAGGACGAACTGGGTCTTGATGCCCTTCTTCGCCTGCTCCTCGGTGTCCTTGTCGTAGTCCTCGCGGGACTTGTCCTGGGACGCCAGGTAGGTGTCGAGGGTCAGGCCCATCGGCTCCAGCTGGTGGTGCTCGAGGTTGTGCTTGCGGGTGTTGACCTCGTCCGCGAGCAGCTTCTCCGGGTAGTCCATCTCGACCCGGTTCAGCAGCTCGTCGAGGACCTTCTCCTGGGCCTGGGTGGCCTGGTCGAACTCCTTCATGCGCTCCAGGCGCTTGACGGAGTCGGCGCGGAGCTCCTCGATGGTGTCGAACTCGCTCGCGAGCTGCGCGAACTCGTCGTCCAGCTCGGGGAGTTCCTTCTCCTGGACGGCGGTCACGGTGACGGTGACCTCGGAGTCCTGGCCGACCGCCGTGCCGCCCTTGAGGGTGGTGGTGAAGGTCTTGGACTCGCCGGCCGACAGGCCGACGACGGCCTCGTCGATGCCGTCCAGCAGGCGGCCGGAGCCGATCTCGTAGCTCACGCCGGTGGCGGTGCCGTCCTCCGGCACCTCACCGTCGACCTTGGCCTCCAGGTCGACGACCACGACGTCGCCCTCGGCGGCGGCGCGCTCGACGTCCTTCACGGAGCTGAAGCGCTCGCGGAGCTGCTCGAGGGACTTCGCGACGTCCTCGTCGGTGACCTCGATCGGGTCGACCACGACGGCGATCTCGGCGAAGTCGGGCAGGGCGACCTCGGGGCGGACGTCGACCTCGGCGACGAACTTGAGGTCACCGCCGTCGGCGAGGTTCTCGACACCCTCGATGCCGGTGATGTCCGGCTGGCCCAGCACGTCGATCTGGCCCTCGTCGACGGCCTGCGTGTAGAAGCGCGGAAGCGCGTCGTTGACGGCCTCCTCCAGCACCGCGCCACGACCGAAGCGCTGGTCGATCACCTTGTTCGGGATCTTGCCCTTGCGGAAGCCCGGAACGGTGACCTGCTGGTTGATCTTCTTGTACGCCGCGTCGAGGCTGGGCTTGAGCTCCTCGAAGGGCACCTCGACGGTGAGTCGAACCCGGGTCGGGTTCAGAGTCTCGACGGCGCTCTTCACGGTTAGGTCTCCTAGGGGGCTTGCGGTCAGAGGCGATAGGCGGTTGGGGCTGAAAATGCTGTCCGTACTACCGCCAGCGATCCATCCTACCGGTACCACGAAAGCGACTGTGCCCGGCACCGGGTGCAGGTCGGCCGCACGTCGGCCGCGGGTCGGCCGCAGGTGGGAGCTGCCCTCAACGACAACAGGGCCCCGCCGCCGGCGAGACCCTGCCGCACACGGTCGGGGTGACCGGATTCGAACCGACGGCCTTCCGCTCCCAAAGCGGACGCGCTACCAACCTGCGCCACACCCCGTGGTGCCGAGCAGAAGAGTACACGTCGGCCCGCCCCCTCCCGGGGCGATATCCGCGAGCCGACAACCCCGTAAGGAGTGTGCATTCCACCGACCCGACCAGGTACGCTTGCCCAGTCCCCGCCACCGCGCCGCGGTCCGGGTACGCCTGTGCGGGTGTAGCTCAATGGTAGAGCCCCAGTCTTCCAAACTGGTCACGCGAGTTCGATTCTCGTCACCCGCTCCACTCCCCCGACGGCCCCGAACTGCCCAGGCAGCCGGGGCCGTCGGCGTTCCCGGGCGCTTTCCCGCCCCTGCGCCGCCCCCTCCCCGCACCCTTCACGGCGCCTTGCCGGCCCCTCCCCCCGCCTGCTGCCCGACGACGGCCCGAGGGCCCCGCGCACGGGGAGTGTGCGCGGGGCCCTCGGGGGGTGGGGTTCGGGGTCAGACGTTGACGCCGTGGGCCGCCAGGTAGGCGACGGGGTCGATGTCGGAGCCGTAGTCCGGGGTGGTGCGGATCTCGAAGTGCAGGTGCGGGCCGGTGACGTTGCCGGTGGCGCCGGAGAGGCCGATCTGCTGGCCCGCCGTCACGGACTGGCCGGCCGAGACGGAGATCGAGGAGAGGTGGGCGTACTGGGCGTACTTGCCGTCGGCGAGCTTGATGACGACCTGGTTGCCGTAGGCACCGCCGTTGCCGGCGGAGACCACGGTGCCCGCGGCGATCGCCTTGAGGCTGGTGCCGGTGGAGACCGGGAAGTCGATGCCGGTGTGGTAGCCGCTGGACCAGTTGGAGCCGGCCACCTTGTAGCCGGTGGTGACGCTGCCCGGGGCCGGGGCGACGTAGCCCTTGGAGGTGCTCGCGGCCGGGGCCGTCTGCTGGGTCTTGGTCTGCGCCGGGGCCTGGGTCTGGGTCTGGGTCTGGACCTTGGCGGTGGTGCTCTTCGTCGTGGTCTTCGGCACGGCCGCGGTCTTGGCGGCGGCCGTGTCGGAGGAGGACGAGGAGGACGACGACGAGGCCGGGGCGGAACTCTTGGCCGGGGCCGGGGCCGGGGCCGGGGCGGCCGCCGCGGCCTGGCCGTTGACGGTGAGCTGCTGGCCGGGGCGGATCAGGTCCGGGTTGCCGCCGATGACCGAGCGGTTGTCCTGGTAGAGCTTCTGCCAGCCGCCGTCGACGTCCTGCGCGTCGGCGATCCGGGAGAGGGTGTCGCCCGAGGCGACCCGGTAGGTGTGCGAGGCGGCGGCCGGGGTGGCGGCCTGCTCGGCGGCGGGGGCGCCGACGGCGGTGTCGGCGACGGGGGTGGCGTCGACCGAGACGTGCGCCCACTGGCGGCCGCCGTCGTGGTGGTCGGCGGTGCCGTGCGCGGAGGCGGCGGAGACCGGGAGGCCGATCGCGGCACCGGCCACGCCGGTGGCGATGACGATGCGGGCGATGGTGGTCAGGCTCGGCTTGCGGTGCTTGCCCTGAGCGGACATGAAGCAGTTCCTCTCCGACGCCTGCGAGGTGAGCTGTCGGGTTCGGGCGAGAGTTGCCCGGCCGCGTCTCCGCGGCTTCACCCCAAGCCGGCCCCGTGCGTTCCGGGCCCGGCGTACTACCTGTGGTTCCCCCGCTCCTGCCGTGGCGTGGTGATCTGGTCGGCACCGGGCGACGGCAGGACTAGGCGTTCCGCTCGGTGGCCTGCCCGGTCAGTGGCCGGGCTGCGGTGGAAGCAAAACCCACAGGTCGGAAAGCTGGCAAGCGCCGAAAAGCCCCGTTCCCGTGATCGGGAAGGGGCTGACGGTCCGCCAGGTCACGCTCCGTCGGCCGGGCGGCCGCGCTGCGCGCACGGGATCATGACGGGTCGCCTACGAACCGGACACGGCGGGCGACATTGGCCACCGTGTGCGGTCGGGCGTTCACCTGGCGTGACGGGGCGGGTGACCCTGGTCACCCGCGGGCAGGCCGAACGGACGGCCCGGGGCACCCCGGCCGCCATGAGGCACTGCCTGTGGTTCTGCTCGAAGTCCTGCCCGGAGTCCTGCCCGGGGGCCGACGGTCCGTCAGCCCGCGATGCTGGCGATGGCCTTGGACACCGAGGCGAGGAACTGCTGGATCGGCCCGGCCATGGTCGACTGGCTGAGCATGAAGCCGAACAGGGCGGCCATGATGGCGTGCCCGGTCTTCAGCTGCTTGTTGCGGATGAAGATGGCGACGATGACGCCGAACAGGACAAGCGCGGAGACGGAGAAGGCCACCGGGACTCACTTCCTCGATTCGTGGCGGGGGTTCGGGTCGGAACCTTCGGGCGGAACCGACGGCGGTTCCAGGCGGAAACCGGCCCCTGCCCCCCGTGTCCCCACCACTCCATCCGGACTCAGTGTGGTCGTTCGTGCCTACTGCGTAAAGGACTTGCCCCGTCGCCCGACGCGTGAACCGGGGTGGTGGGACTGATTTTCGCCGACCGTGACGATAGCGGACGGGTTCTGACGGAGCGTCGGCGGGGCGGGCCGCCGCGCGGCCGCCGGGGCGCGGTCGGGGCATATCGGCAGGCAGATCCGGGAACCGCCCACCGTCGGGGCGGCGCCCGGGAATTGGCCGAAGATCAACGTCCGGGTTTGACACTCCGTGGACACCCGGCGCTCACCGGCTCTCCGCAATCCGGCCCTCCGCGCTCCGGCCCTCCGCGATCAGGGAGGCCGGCCGCGGCGTCCTCAGCCGCGCCAGACCAGCAGGACCGCACGGTCGTCGTTGACGTGCTTGGCGACGGTGTCGATCAGCCGGACCGCGGCGCCGGAGCGGCCGCCCGGCGGGGCGGTGGCGACCAGCCGGTCGGCCTCGCCCATCAGCCGGTCCATGCCCTCGCCGAGGTCGCGGCCGGGGATCTCCACCATGCCGTCGGTGCAGAGCATCAGCAGGTCGCCGGGGCCCAGGGTGCCGCGCACCCCTTCGAACTTGGCGCCGTCGTAGACGCCGAGCAGCGGGCCCTCGGCCTCCTTGACCTCCCAGTGGCCGGCCCCGGCGAGGCGGTGCATGCCGGGGAGGTGGCCGGCCGAGAGGAGTTCGTACTCGCCGGTGTCCAGGTCGAGCACCAGGTGGGCGGCGGTGGCGAAGCCCTCGGCCCAGTCCTGGCGGAGCAGGTAGCCGTTGGCGGCGGGCAGGAAGTCGTGGGCGGGCAGCGAGCCGAGCAGGCCGCCGAAGGCGCCGGAGAGCAGCAGGGCGCGGCTGCCCGCGTCCATGCCCTTGCCGGAGACGTCGGCGAGGACGGCTTCGAGCATCCGGCCGCCGGGGCCGGTGCGGGCGGCGACCATGAAGTCGCCGGAGAAGGACTGGCCGCCGGCCGGGCGGAGCGCGGTGTCGGTGTGCCAGCCGTCGGGCAGTCGGGGGGTCCGGCCCTGGACCCGGATGCGCTCGCGCAGGTCGAAGAGCATGGTGGAGCCGCCGCGCCAGGGCACGCCGACCCGACGGCGGAACTGGGCGACCAGCAGGCCGGCCACGCCGACGGCGCCGACCACCAGGGCGGCGCCGGGGGTGACGCCGTGGCCGTAGGCGTCGGGGGTGTCGGAGGCCAGCCGCTCGCCGGTGTGCACCAGGGACTCGGTGACCAGGCCGGCTGCGGCGACGGCGTACAGCAGGACCAGGGTGCCGGGGCGCAGCAGCAGGGCGCCGGCCAGCACCGGCAGCACCAGCGCGGTGGGCGGGGCCCAGTCGGGGGCGAGGATGTTCAGCAGGACCAGCAGCGGGACGGCCAGGGCGAGGGCGGCGAACGCCCACCAGTCGGCGCCGTCGCCGCGGAAGTAGTCGACCCCGGTGCGGCGCAGCCTGCGTCGGGCCCGGGACAGCGCCGCGCGCAGCCGGGCCGTCACGGGTTCGCGGGACGTCCTGCGGTCCCGGCCCGTCGCACTGGAGCGCGCGCTGCCGGCCATGGGGACCGACCTTATCCACCGGCGGTCCGCACGTCGACGGGCCGGGTGGCACGGAGTGCAGCGGGCCGGGTCGCGGCGGTGGGTTTCGGCCGCCGGGCGGCGGGCGGGGCCGCGGGCGGGGGCGGCGGCGGCCGGGTCGGGGCGACAAATCGGTCGCGGACGGACGGATCGCCTGGTAGGCAAGGCCCCATGACGACGCGACAGCCCGAACTGACCGTGCGCCCCCTGCGGGCCGAGGAGTGGGAGCCCTGGTACGGCACCGTGGACGTGGCCTTCGGGGGTACCCCGGAGCCGCCCGAGGAGCGGGCGCTGTGGCGGGAGTTGACCGAGGTGGAGCGCTCGCTGGCGATCTGCGAGGGCGACCGGATCGTCGGCGGCGGCGGGATCTTCAGCCTGCGGCTGGCGGTGCCGGGCGGGGCGGTGCTGCCGGTGGCGGGCGTGACGATGGTGGGCGTGCTGCCGACGCACCGGCGGCGCGGCGCGCTGACGGCGCTGATGCGCCGCCAGTTGGACGACGTGCGGGCGGCGGGCGAGGCGGTGGCGGCGCTGACGGCCTCGGAGCCGGCCATCTACGGCCGGTTCGGCTACGGTGCGGCGACCCGCAAGGCGGCGGTGTCGCTGCTGCGCGGCCGGGTCCGGGTCCGGGTGCCGGAGCAGCGCGGCGAGGTGGTGCTGCGGCTGGCCGATCCGGTGGCGGAGCTGCCGCGCTGCGAGGAGCTGTACGCCCGGCTGGTGGCCGGGCGCCCGGGCGGTCTGGCCCGGCGGCCGGGCTGGGAGAAGGTCGCGGTGCTGGACGCGCCGGAGTCGCGCGGCGGCTTCTCCCCGCTGCAGTGCGTGCTGGCCGAGGACGCGGCGAGCGGGGAACTGCTGGGCTACGCCCGGTACGCGGTGAAGGGCGAGTTCGACGAGCGCGGCGCGGCCGGGACGGTGCGGGTGCGCGCGGTGCAGGCGGAGCAGCCGTGGGTGTACGCCCGGCTGTGGGAGTTCCTGCTGGACCTGGACCTGACGGTGCGGGTGGAGGCGGGCAGCCTGCCGGTGGACGATCCGCTGCTGCACCTGGTGTCGGACGTCCGGCACCTGACGCCGCGGCTGGTGGACGCGCTGTACGTGCGGCTGGTCGACCTGCCCGCGGCGCTGACGGCCCGCGCCTACGCCGCGCCGGTGGACGTGGTGCTGGAGGTGGCGGACGCGTTCTGCCCGTGGAACGCGGGCCGGTGGCGGCTGACGGCGGCGCCGGGCGGTCCGGCCTCCTGCGTGCGGACCGGCGATCCGGCCGAACTGGAGCTGGACGTGCGGGAGTTGGGCTCGGTGTACCTGGGCGGCGGTTCGCTGGCGGCGCTGGCCGCGGCGGGCCTGGTCCGGGAGGTCCGGCCGGGTGCGCTGGAGCCGGCCGCGGCGGCGTTCCGCTCGGCGCTGGAGCCCTGGCTGCCGCACGGCTTCTGATTCCGGGGCGTCGGCGCGGGGCGCGGAACGGAACGCGCCCGCCCGGAGGGTTCCGGGCGGGCGCGGTGCTGTGCGGCGCTGCGCTGTGCGGCGTGGCGCGCGGGATCAGCCCTGCGGGTGGTGGGCCGGGATCGGCGGGAGTTCGCCGGTGGTCTCGTACTCGGAGAGCATCTCGATCCGGCGGGTGTGCCGCGGCTCGCCGCTGTACGGGGTGGCGAGGAAGATCTCGACGAACTTGGTGGCCTCGTCCAGGGTGTGCATCCGGCCGCCGACCGAGATCACGTTGGCGTTGTTGTGCTCGCGGCCCAGCGCGGCGGTCTGCTCGCTCCAGGCGAGGGCGGCCCGGACGCCCTTGACCTTGTTGGCGGCGATCGCCTCGCCGTTGCCGGAGCCGCCGATCACCACGCCCAGCGCCTCGGGGTCGGCGGCGGTGCGCTCGGCCGCCCGGAGGCAGAACGGCGGGTAGTCGTCCTCGGCGTCGTAGATGTGCGGGCCGCAGTCGACCGGCTCGTGCCCGGCCCCCTTCAGCCACTCGACGAGGTGGTTCTTCAGTTCGTATCCGGCGTGGTCGGAGCCCAGGTAGACGCGCATGGGCACGAGTGTGACATGCCACCGGGCCCGCGCCCCGACAGGGGCGGCGGGCCCGGTGTCGCCGACGCTCCGTCAGCGGCGGTCGAGCAGCTTCCAGGTGAGCGGCAGGGCGGCCGTGGCGAGCACCAGCTTCAGCGCGTCGCCGACCAGGTACGGGTACAGGCCGAGGTCGGCGGCCTTCGCCAGCGGGACGTCCAGCGCGAACGCCAGGTAGGGCACGCCGACGGCGTAGATGGCCAGGCTGCCGAGCGCCATCGCGCCGGCCGTGCGCAGCGGGCTGCGGTCGGCGCCGCGGCGGGCCAGCGCGCCGGTGAGGGCGGCGGCGACCACGAAGCCGATCACGTAGCCGAGGGTGGCCAGGCCCGCGCCGGAGCTGCCCTGGGCGAACCAGGGCAGGCCGGCCGCGCCCGCCAGCAGGTAGAGGCCGAGGGCGGCGGCGCCGCGGCGGGCGCCGAGCGCGGTGCCGACCAGCAGCGCGGCGAAGGTCTGCCCGGTGACCGGCACCGGCGAGCCGGGGACGGGCACCGAGAGCTGCGCGGCCAGGCCGGTCAGCGCGGCGCCGCCGGCCACCAGGGCCAGGTCGCGGGCCCGCGCGCCGAGCCGGGTGGCGGCCTGCGGCAGCAGGTCGGCGAGGACGGCGGTGGACGGTATCGGTGCGGCGACGGCCATGGCTGCTCCCGGGGTTCCGTGGCGGATGATCACCCCTGAACCTACGTGCCGTCAGGTGTGCGCCGCCGCTGCGGTCCTGACAAAGCCGACCGGTCCCGCTTGTCGGGTCCGGCCTGTGACCGGGCCCTCATCCGTGACCTTCCGCGCCCGTGCGGTGGCGTTCCGTAGCATGTCCGTCCGGATTCCGGGACCGTTCGGGGTGAGCACGTCATATGCCGCAGAGTGGTCGGAAACCCGTGAAACGCTCCCATGCCCGAACAGTCTGGACACCCGCCGCATGACCCGCAGCACCGCCCCGTCCCCCAGCGCCCCGCCCCCCGGTGCCCCGGCCGCCGAGGACACCGGCCTGGGGCACGGCCTCAAGCAGCGCCACCTGTCGATGATCGCGCTGGGCGGGGTGATCGGCGCCGGGCTGTTCGTCGGCTCCGGCTCGGGGATCGCGGCCGCCGGTCCGGCCGTAGTGCTGGCCTTCGCCGCCTCCGGCCTGCTGGTGATGCTGGTGATGCGGATGCTCGGCGAGATGTCGGCGGCCCGGCCCGCCTCCGGCTCGTTCTCGGTGCACGCGGACCGGGAGATCGGCCCGTGGGCCGGGTTCGCCGTCGGCTGGCTGTTCTGGGTGCTGCTCTGCGTCGGCGTCGCGGTCGAGGCGATCGGCGCGGCCGGCATCGTCTCGGGATGGCTGCCCGCGGTGCCGTCCTGGGCCTGGGTCGCGGTGTTCATGGCCTTCTTCTGCCTGACCAACCTGGCGGCGGTGCGCAACTTCGGCGAGTTCGAGTTCTGGTTCGCCGCGGTCAAGGTGCTGGCGATCACCGCCTTCCTGGTGGTCGGCGTGCTGGCGGTGCTCGGCCTGCTGCCCGGCACCGACTCCCCCGGCGCCGCCAACCTGACCGGCCGCGGCGGCTTCTTCCCGACCGGCGCGGGCGGCCTGGTCACCGGCCTGCTCGCCTCGGTGTTCGCGTACGGCGGCCTGGAGACCGTCACGATCGCCGCCGCCGAGTCCGCGGACCCGCGGCGCAGCGTGGCCGTCGCGGTGCGCACCGCGATGTGGCGGATCGCGCTGTTCTACGTCGGCTCGATGGCCGTGATCGTCGCGCTGGTGCCGTGGGACGACCCGGCGGTGGTCCGGCCCGGGCCGTACGTGGCGGTGCTGGACCGCCTCGGCATCCCGGGGGCGGCGCAGCTGATGAACGCGGTGGTGCTGATCGCGCTGCTGTCCGCGATGAACGCCAACGTCTACGGCTCCTCGCGGATGGCGCACTCGCTGGTGGCCCGCGGCCACGGGCCGCGCGCGCTGGCCCGGCTCTCCGGGGGCGTGCCGCGCCGGGCGGTGCTGGCCTCCTGCGCGTTCGGCTTCCTGGCGGTGCTGCTCTCCTACTGGTGGCCGGAGACGGTGTTCAGCTGGCTGCTCAACATGGTCGGCGCGGCCGTCCTGGTGGTCTGGGCGTTCATCGCGGTCGCCCAGCTGCGGATGCGCCGCCACCTGACGGACGGGCAGCTCCCGGTCCGGATGTGGGCGTTCCCGTACCTGACCTGGCTGGCGCTGGCCGCGATCGGGGCCGTCCTGGTGCTGATGACGCTGGACTCCGCCCACCGCGTCCAGCTGTACTTCACGGCCGGCCTGACCCTGGCGCTGGCCGCGGCGGGGTGGGCGCGGAGCCGGCGGGCCGCCTGAGCGACGGCGACGGCCCCGCTCCCCCACCGGGGTGCGGGGCCGGTCGCGGGGCCGCTACTCGAAGGACGGGCCCGCGGTGCGGGTGCGCTTGATCTCGTAGAAGCCCGGGGTGGAGGCGACCAGCACGGTGCCGTCCCACAGCCGGGCGGCGGCCTCGCCGCGCGGGGTGGGGGTGACGACCGGGCCGAAGAAGGCGACCCGGTCGCCGTCCGGGCCGTCGACGGCGATCACCGGGGTGCCGACGTCCTCGCCGACCAGGCCGATGCCCTCGGCGTGCGAGGCGCGCAGCTCCGCGTCGTGGGCGTCGGTGTCGGCGGCGTCCGCCAGCTCCTCGGGGAGGTTCGCGGCGCGCAGCGCGGCCACGATGGTCTCCCGGTTGTTGGGCAGGTCCTGGTTGTGGAAGCGGGTGCCGAGCTCGGTGTAGAGCGGGCCGAGCACCTTGTCGCCGTGCGCCTTGGCGGCGGCGATCAGGACCCGGACCGGGCCCCAGCCGGCGTCGAGCAGTTCGCGGTACCGCTCGGGGAGGTCCTCGCGGTTCTCGTTCAGGACCGACAGGCTCATCACGTGCCAGCGGGTGTCCACCGGACGGAGCTGCTCGACCTCCAGCATCCAGCGGGAGGTCATCCAGGCCCAGGGGCAGATCGGGTCGAACCAGAAGTCGGCGATCTTGCGGGAGTCTGCGGTCGTCACTGACGGCGTCCTTCGGGTCGGGGTAGTGGGGGTGTTCCCCGGGGGATGCAACTCGGCGGTGTCCGCGATGATTCCGGCCCAGTGCAATGGCACTTCGGGGGGCGCGTGAAAGGATGCCCCCGCGGGGTGCCATGAGCGCCCCGGACCCGTGTGTTCCGTACAGAGGAGTGCCGCCGTGCCGGGCAAGAACCTGAGCCGCGAGGAGGCCCGCGACCGGGCCGCGATCATCCGGGTGGAGCGCTACCGCGTCCACCTGGACGTGAGTGCGGCGGCCGACGCCGATCGGTCCACCTTCCGTTCCACCACCCGCGTTTCGTTCGCCTGCGACGCCCCGGGCGCCGCGTCGTTCGCCGACCTGCTGGCCCCCGAGGTGGTCTCGGTGGAGCTGAACGGGACGGCCCTCGACCCGGCCGAGGTGTTCGACGGCGCCCGGGTCGCGCTGCCGGGCCTGGCCGCGCACAACGAGCTGACGGTGGTGGCCGAGTGCGCGTACAGCCGCACCGGCGAGGGCCTGCACCGCTTCGTCGACCCGGCGGACGGCGAGACCTACCTGTACACCCACTACGAGCCGGCCGACGCCCGCCGGGTGTTCGCGAACTTCGAACAGCCGGACCTGAAGGCCCCGTTCGCGTTCACCGTGACCGCCCCGGCGGCCTGGGACGTGTACGCCAACGCGGTGGCCGAGCGCGTGGTCGAGGAAGGCGCGGTCCGCACCTGGGAGTTCGCGCCGACCCAGCCGATCTCCACCTACCTGACCGCCGTGGTGGCCGGCCCGTACCACGTGGTGCGCGACCACTACCGGCGCGAACTGGCCGACGGCGGCGTGCTGGAGATCCCGCTCGCCGCGACCTGCCGCCGCTCGCTGGCCCCGTACTTCGACGCCGACCGGATCCTCGACGTCACCAAGCGCGGCCTGGACTTCTTCCACGAGGCGTTCGACTACCCGTACCCGTTCGGCAAGTACGACAGCTGCTTCGTCCCCGAGTACAACATCGGCGCGATGGAGAACCCGGGCTGCGTGACCTTCAACGAGGAGTACGTGTACCGCTCGAAGGTCACCGAGGCGTCGTACGAGAGCCGCGCCAACGTGATCCTGCACGAGATGGCGCACATGTGGTTCGGCGACCTGGTCACCATGAAGTGGTGGGACGACCTGTGGCTGAAGGAGTCCTTCGCGGACTTCATGGGCACCTTCGCCCAGCTGGAGGCGACCGACTTCCAGGACGGCTGGATCACCTTCGCCAACCAGCGCAAGGCCTGGGCGTACCGGCAGGACCAGTTCCCGACCACCCACCCGATCACGGCCGACATCCGCGACCTGGAGGACGCCAAGCTCAACTTCGACGGCATCACCTACGCCAAGGGCGCCGCCGTCCTCAAGCAGCTGGTGGCCTACGTCGGCCGGGACGCCTTCTTCGAGGGCGCCCGCCGGTACTTCAAGAAGCACGCCTTCGGCAACACCGTGCTCACCGACCTGCTGGACGCCCTGGAGGAGACCAGCGGCCGCGACCTGCGGGCCTGGTCCGCGGCCTGGCTGCAGACCTCCGGCGTCAACACCCTCACCCCCGAGGTGGCCCGGGACGCCGAGGGCCGGATCACCGAGCTGGCGATCCGCCAGGACGGCGCCCCGCTGCGCCCGCACCGGATCGCGGTCGGCCTGTACGACCTGGCCCCGGACGGCGCGCTGCTGCGCACCGGCCGCTTCGAGCTGGACGTCACCGGCGCCCGCACCGTGGTCGCCGAGGCGGCCGGGCGGCCCGCGCCCGCGCTGGTGCTGGTCAACGACGACGACCTGACGTACGGCAAGGTCCGCTTCGACGAGCACTCGCTGGAGACCCTGCGCACCGGCCTCGGCTCGCTCGCCGACGGCCCGGTCGCGGACGGCCTGCCCGCCCCCAGCCTGGCCCGGGCGCTGGCCTGGTCCGCGGTCTGGAACCTGACCCGGGACGGGCTGATGCCCGCCCGCGACTACCTGGACCTGGTGCGGCGCTTCGCCGGCCGGGAGGCCAACATCGGCGTGCTGCTCTCGCTGCACCAGCAGGCCGGCCTGGCGCTGGCGGTGTACACCGACCCGGCCCGCCGCGCCGAGGAGGCCGCCGCGCTCGCCGAGTGCGCGCTGCACGAGCTCGCGGCGGCCGCGCCCGGCAGCGACCACCAGCTGGCCTGGGCCCGCTTCCTGGCCGAGCTGGCCACCCGCGCCGACCACCTGCAGCTGCTCCGCGGCCTGCTGGACGGCACCGGCCGGATCGACGGCCTGGCGGTCGACCAGGAGCTGCGCTGGAGCTTCTGGCTGGCGCTGGCCGCGAACGGGGCCGCCACGGTCGAGGAGCTGGCCGCCGAGCTGGCCGAGGACAACACGGCCGGCGGCCGCCGCCAGCACACCCGCTGCCTGGCCGCGCTGCCCACCCCGGCGGCGAAGGCCGAGTCGTGGAGCGCCGTGGTCGACTCCGACGCGCTGCCCAACGCCCTGGTCGAGGCCCGGATCGCGGGCTTCAACCGGGCCGGGCAGCGGGAGTTGACGGCCCCGTACGCCGGGCCGTACTTCGAGCTGCTGGAGCGGGTCTGGGCGGAGCGCTCGATCGAGATCGCGATGCGGATCGTCGGCGGCCTGTTCCCGCGCTTCCAGACCGTGCCGGAGACGCTGGCGACCACCGACGCCTGGCTGGAGCGGCACCCGGACGCGGCGCCCGCGCTGCGCCGCCTGGTGCTGGAGTGCCGGGACGACCTGGCCCGGGCGCTGCGCGCCCAGGAGTGCGACGCCCGCTGACGCAGAGTGGGGCAACTCCCTTCTCTGGAAAGGGAGTTGCCCCACGTGCGAGGGTACTGCAGGAGTGCTGCGGGGGTGCCGCGGGCGCGCCGCGGTCAGCCCGTCACTTCAGCGTGGCGGAGGTCAGACCGGCCTGGACCTGGCGCTGGAAGGACAGGTACACCACCAGCACCGGCAGCATCGCGATCGTCATGCCGGCGAACAGCGCCGGGGCGTCGCTCTTGTAGCCGGACTGCAGGGCCAGGTTGACCAGGCCCTGGGCGAGCATCGAGTGGTCGGCCTCGCCGGCCGTGGTCGGCTGCATCAGGGTGACCGGCAGGATGTACTGGTTCCACTGGCCGAGCACGTTGAAGATGCCGACGCTGATCAGGCCGGGCTTGGCCATCGGCACCATGATCTGGAAGAACGTCCGGGTGTGCGAGCAGCCGTCCAGCATCGCCGCCTCGTGCACCGCGCTCGGCAGGGTGCGGAAGAACGAGTACATGAAGAACACGGTGAACGGCAGCGAGTAGGCGACGTACACCAGGATCAGGCCGGCGTAGCTGTTCAGGCCGAGGTACGGGGAGATCTCCCCGAGGTTGCGGACCATGAAGAACAGCGGGACCAGGGCCAGGTACACCGGGAACATCGAACCCGCGACGAACAGGTAGTAGATGAACCGGTTGCCCTTGAACTCGTAGCGGGCCAGCACGTAGGCGGCCATCGAGCCGAGCAGCATGGTCAGCGTGACGGAGCCCAGCAGCACGATGACGGTGTTGGTGAAGAAGCCGCCGATGCCCTTGGACCAGGCCCGGGAGAAGGCGTCGAAGCCCCAGTGCGCGGGCCAGCTCCAGGCGGAGCCGTTGATCTGGGAGTCGGTCTTGAAGGAGCCGAGGACCACCCAGACCAGCGGGAGGACGATCAGGACGGCCCAGATGGCCAGGAAGCCGTGCGAGAAGACGTTCAGGGCGCCGCCGCCGTCGGCGAAGCGCTGGGTCCGGTCCGGCTTCGGCCCGGAGGCGCGCTGACCGGGGACGCTCGCGGTCTTGTCGAGAGTGCTCATGTCCGGTCCCCGCTCAGTACTCGATCTTGTCGCGCTTGGTGGCCCAGAGCGAGACGACGGTCAGGATGAGGGTGAAGAAGAAGATCACCACACCCATCGCACAGGCGTAGCCCGCCTCTCCGTTGCGCAGGAAGCTGCGCATCAGGTAGGTCGAGATGAGCTCGCTGTGGTGGTCGGGGCCGCCGCCGAAGTAGGCGCCGGGCGTGATCGAGGAGACCAGCGCGAAGGCGTCCATGGCGACGATGGCCAGGTAGACCCAGGCGGTCTGGACGGTCTCCCAGAGCAGCGGCAGGGTGATCTTGAAGAAGGTCTGGCCGCGCTTGGCGCCGTCCAGCAGGGCGGCCTCGTAGATGTCCTTCGGGATGCCCTGCATGGCGGCCGAGAACAGCACCAGGTAGAACCCGACCCCGGACCAGACCAGCACCGCCAGCACGCACCACATGACCATGTCCGGGTCGGACAGCCACTGCACCGGATCGTTCGCGCTGGCCAGGCCGAGCTTGATCAGGATGCCGTTGGCCAGGCCGGCCTGGTCGGTGCGGTACACCGCGCCCCAGAGCACGGCGAGGATGGCGATCGAGAGCACCTGGGGGAAGAAGAAGACGACCTTGTAGAAGCCCGCGCCCTTGACGCCCTGGACGCCACCGGTGCCGCCCTTGCCGCCGACGTTCAGCATGAAGGCGAAGAACAGCGCGATCAGGATGGTGACGACCGGCAGCAGGATCAGCAGCAGCAGGTTGTGCCAGAGCGCGCCGGCGAAGACCTCGTCATCGAGGAGTCTCGTGTAGTTGTCCAGGCCGACGAAATCCATCTCCTGGCTCGCCCCGGACCAGTTGGTCAGGGAGTATCCGAAGGTCTGCGCGTACGGCCAGAGCACCAGGCCGACGTAGAGCAGAATCGGAAGGAAGAGGAACCCCACGATGAAGGGGTACTTGCCGTGACGCATGGTCACTTTCTCCTGTCCGTCAGGAAGACGCACCGGGGGCGGTTCGGGGCCCCCGGTGCGTTGTTCAAGTGACCGTTGATCAGGCGGTCTTGTTCTTGGTGGCCGACTCCTTGGCGCGCTTGATCCACTCGTCGGGACCGATGCGCTTGGCCATCAGCTCGCCCGAGGCGTTCTGCAGGTCCTCGTCGAACTTGGAGGCGGTGTTCGGGTACTGGAAGTTGAAGGTGTTGGAACCCGCGGCCTTCAGCGCCACCACGGTGGAGGCGGTACCCGGCTTCAGCTGGACCTCGGGGCCCACGCCGTCCTTGAGGCAGGTGAGGCTGTTGGCGGTCTGGGCGAACTTGCCCGAGGCCTCCTTGGTCAGCATCTTGCGCAGGAACTCCAGGCCGCCGGCCACGTTCTTGGCCTTGGACGGGACGATGAAGGGCTCACCGGCACCGGCGCGGATGGCCTCGAAGGGCAGCTTGTCGCCGGCCAGCGACGGCATCGGCAGGAACTTCATGTCGAAGTCGGCCGGGGTGGTCGGCAGCTGCTCGTTCTCCAGCCAGGAGCCGGACGGGATGAACGCGGCCTTGTACTGGTTCCACGCGGTCTGCGACTCGGTGTGGGTCATGCCGTTGGTGCCGGGGAGCAGGAAGTCCTTGTCCACGATCTGGTAGAACGCGGTCACGGCGGTCTTCACGGCCGGGTCGTCCCACGCCGCGGCGTCGAGCGAGTCGATCCGCTTCATGAGGTCCAGGCCGCCCTGCTTGGCGATCATGTCCATCATGACGACGTTGATGTAGTACGGGTACTTGCCCTGGTGCGCGACCGGGGCGATGCCCTTGGCCTTGATCTGGGTGCACAGGGTGATGAACTCGTCCCAGGTCTTGGGCGCGGTCCAGCCGTTGTCCTTGAACAGCTTGCCCGAGTACCACCAGCCGAAGACGGTGTAGACGTAGGACAGGTTGTAGACCTTGCCCTTGACCGTGCCGGACTCGACGGTGCCGGGCATCAGCACGTCGCGGATCTTCTTGGACGGGTCGTCGATGTACGGCGCGTCCAGCAGCGGGGCCAGGTCGGTGAGCTGGTTGGAGTCCGCGAGGACGTCCAGCTTCATCTGCTTGGCGCCCGAGTCGTCGATGACGTCCGGCGGGGAGCCGGCGTTGAAGCGCGGCTGGAGCTTGCCGGTGACGTCCTTGTCGGCCTGGTGGTTGATCTTCGCGCCCGGGAACTGCTTCGAGTAGATCGCCTCGAAGGACTTGGCGTACTCGTTGCCGTAGCCGCCGTCGAAGATGAAGACCTCGAGGCCGTCGGCGTCCTTGACCCCGAACGGGTTCTTGGCGTCGCTCAGGTTGAAGCCACCAGCCGCCTTGGCGCCCTTGTCACCGCTGCTGCCGGTACCGCCGGCACAGGCCGCGAGCAGCGAGCTGCTACCGGCCGCCAGCACGGTGATGGCGGCCGCGCGCTTGAAGAGATCGCGGCGGTTGTACTCAGTTGCAGAGCCCATGCGTGCCCTAACCCCTCAGTTCCAGAAGAGATGTGGACCGGAGCTGACAGTGCGTCAACTCCCGTTGCCCAGAAGGTGCCCAGCGGCGAAGGTGCCGGTCAGAGGCGGTGTGATGATGCTGCAAAGGTATAGTCCACTGTTCACTCAGCGGCAATAGTCAACGGGTCCGATAACAAACCTGACAGTCGAACCGTTGTCGGCGATGCAGCATGTGCAATGTGCAGGGTCCCTTCACATTGCGCGTCCGCGTCAGCCGCGAGCGCGAATCTAGCGCGTTACTGTTCGTTTGAACATAGAAACGCGCAGCTTCGCGCATCACGGTTCGGGAACCATGAGCGCGAAGCCGCGCGCGGAGGGGTGCGGAAGGACGCCTTCCGGGGGGTCAGTCGTCCCGCAGGCCCTTGTCCAGGGCGGCCACCAGGGTGCCCTGGGCGTCGTCGTTGTCCAGCGACCAGGCCATCACCCCGCCCAGGTCGTTCTGCTCGACGTAACGGGCCTTGCGGGTCAGCAGCTCCGGGGTGTCGTACGTCCAGAACTCGGTGCCGTCGTACTTCCAGGTGGCCCCGTGCGAACGGTCGGTGAACACCGTACCCGGCAGGTCCTTGATCTGGTTGTAGGGCAGGTTGCCGCCCCGGGCCAGGCCGGTGGCAGACTGGTACAGGCCGTTCTTCTTCGGACCGGCCGGCACGCCCGTCCAGCCGTAGCCGTAGAACGGGACGCCGACCACGGCCTTCTTCGCGGGCAGGCCGCGGTCCAGGTAGGCCCGCACCGTGCGGTCCACGCCCAGCTTCAGCCCGGAGGCGTCCGCCCGGTCCGGGTACAGGTTGGCGTCGTGGTTGGTCGGCCCCTGGGCCTCCCACGGGCCGTGCAGGTCGTAGGTCATCAGGTTCAGCCAGTCGACCGACCTGGCGACCTTCCCGACCTCGAACTGGTCGATCTTGCCCTCGGCGGCCGGCACCGCCGCGGTGAGCAGGTAGTGCGGGCCCCTCCGGCCGGACAGCGCGTCCAGCTGGCGGCGGAACTCCTGCATCAGCAGGGTGTAGTTCCTCCCGTCCTCGGGCCGCACCACGTTGCCCGCGTCACCGCCGCCGCCCGGGTACTCCCAGTCGATGTCGATGCCGTCGAAGACCCCGGCGCCCGCGCCCGCGCCGCCCTCGGCGGAGCCCAGCTGCGGCAGGTTCCCCTTGAGGTACAGGTCGAGGCAGGAGGAGACGAACTTCTTCCGCGAGGCGTCGGTGAGCGCCGCGTCCGAGAAGTACTTGGACCAGCTCCAGCCGCCGAGCGAGACCACCGCGCGCAGCTGCGGGTTCGCCGCCTTGAGCTTGCGGATCTGGTTGAAGTTGCCCTTGAGCGGCTGCTCGGCGGTGTCGGCCACGCCGTCCACCGCCTCCTCGGCGCCCACCGGGCGCTGGTAGTCGGCCCAGGCGTCGCCGACCCCGGCGCCGTTGGCCTCGAAGCAGGTGCCGTCGGCCGAGACGTTGCCGAAGGCGTAGTTGAGCACGGTGAGCTTGCCGGCCTGGCCGCTGTCCTGGACCTTCTTGGCCGAGAAGCCGCTGTAGACACCCCACTGGGTGAAGTAGCCGACCCGCTGGCCCTGCAGGCGGTGGTTCTTCTCGTGGGCCTGGGCCGGGGTGGCGGCGAAGGAGGCGATGAGCACGGCCGCGAGGACCGCCGATGTGCGTCTGGTCATTCCGTGAATCTCTCCGATTCAGCGTCAATTGGTATGGACCATGTGCTGATGGAGAGGTTTAGTCCATGCGCCCGGAACGCACAAGAGGCCGGACCGCGCGACGCGGTCCGGCCTCCCGGGTGCTACTGCCGGATCAGCCGATCAGGCTGCGCAGCACGTACTGCAGGATGCCGCCGTTGCGGTAGTAGTCCGCCTCGCCGGGGGTGTCGATGCGGACGACCGCGTCGAACTCGATCTCGCCGGCCTTGACCTTGACGGTCTTCGGCGTGCGGCCCTCGTTCAGCTCGGTGACACCGGTGAACTCGAAGGTCTCCTCGCCGGTCAGGCCCAGCGAGTCGGCGTTCTGGCCGGCCGGGAACTGCAGCGGCAGGACGCCCATGCCGATCAGGTTCGAGCGGTGGATGCGCTCGTAGGACTCGGCGATGACGGCCTTGACGCCGAGCAGCGCGGTGCCCTTGGCCGCCCAGTCGCGGGACGAGCCGGAGCCGTACTCCTTGCCCGCCAGGACGACCAGCGGGATGCCGGCGGCCTGGTAGTTCTGCGAGGCGTCGTAGATGAACGACACCGGCGCGTCCGCCTGGGTGAAGTCGCGGGTGTAGCCGCCCTCGGTGCCCTCCGCGATCTGGTTGCGCAGGCGGATGTTGGCGAAGGTGCCGCGGATCATCACCTCGTGGTTGCCGCGGCGCGAGCCGTAGGAGTTGAAGTCGCGCTTCTCCACGCCGTGCTCGGTGAGGTACTGCGCGGCCGGGGTGCCCGGCTTGATGTTGCCGGCCGGGGAGATGTGGTCGGTGGTGACCGAGTCGCCCAGCTTGGCCAGCACGCGGGCGCCGGCGATGTCGGTCACCGGGCTCGGGGTCTTGGCCATGCCCTCGAAGTACGGGGGCTTCCGGACGTAGGTGGACTCGGCGTCCCACTCGAAGGTGTTGCCGGTCGGGACCGGGAGCGACTGCCAGCGGTGGTCGCCGGCGAAGACGTCCTGGTAGCCCTTGTCGAACATGGCCTCGTCGATGGAGCCGGCGACGGTGTCGGCGACCTCCTGCTCGGAGGGCCAGATGTCGGCGAGGAAGACGTCGTTGCCGTCGGCGTCCTGGCCCAGCGCGTCCTTGGTGATGTCGACGTTCATGTTGCCCGCGAGGGCGTAGGCGACCACCAGCGGCGGGGAGGCCAGGTAGTTCATCTTGACGTCGGGGTTGATCCGGCCCTCGAAGTTGCGGTTGCCGGAGAGCACCGAGACCACCGCGAGGTCGGACTCGTTCACCGCGGCGGAGACCTCCTCGGGCAGCGGGCCCGAGTTGCCGATGCAGGTGACGCAGCCGTAGCCGACCAGGTTGAAGCCCAGCTTCTCCATGTACGGGAGCAGGCCGGCCTTCTCGTAGTAGTCCATGACGACCTTGGACCCGGGGGCCAGGGTGGTCTTGACCCACGGCTTGACCGTGAGGCCCTTCTCCACGGCCTTCTTCGCCAGCAGGGCGGCGCCCAGCATGACGGAGGGGTTCGAGGTGTTGGTGCAGGAGGTGATCGAGGCGATCACGACCGCGCCGTTGTCGATCTCGTAGGTCGAACCGTCGGGGGCGGTCACCGCGGTCGGCTTCGACGCCTCGGCCGAGTAGGTCGGCAGCGCCTCGGCGAACTTCGCGGCGGCCTCGGCCAGGACCACGCGGTCCTGCGGGCGCTTCGGGCCGGAGATCGACGGGACGACGGTGGAGACGTCCAGCTCCAGGTACTCGGAGAAGACCGGCTCGACCGACGGGTCGTGCCAGAGGCCCTGCTCCTTGGCGTACGCCTCGACCAGGGCGAGCTGCTGCTCGTCGCGGCCGGTGAGCTTCAGGTAGTTGATGGTCTCGGCGTCGATCGGGAAGATCGCGCAGGTCGAGCCGAACTCCGGCGACATGTTGCCGATGGTGGCGCGGTTCGCCAGCGGGATCGCGGTGACGCCCTCGCCGTAGAACTCGACGAACTTGCCGACCACACCGTGCTTGCGCAGCATCTCGGTGATGGTGAGCACCAGGTCGGTGGCGGTGGTGCCGGCCGGCAGCTGGCCGTTCAGCTTGAAGCCCACCACGCGCGGGATCAGCATCGAGACCGGCTGGCCGAGCATCGCGGCCTCGGCCTCGATGCCGCCGACGCCCCAGCCCAGCACGCCCAGGCCGTTGACCATGGTGGTGTGCGAGTCGGTGCCGACGCAGGTGTCGGGGTACGCCTGGCCGTTGCGGACCATGACGGTGCGGGCCAGGTGCTCGATGTTGACCTGGTGCACGATGCCGGTGCCGGGCGGGACGACCTTGAACTCGTCGAACGCGGTCTGGCCCCAGCGCAGGAACTGGTAGCGCTCCTTGTTGCGGCCGTACTCGATCTCGACGTTCTGGACGAAGGCGTCCGGGGTGCCGAACTTGTCGGCGATGACGGAGTGGTCGATGACCAGCTCGGCCGGCGCCAGCGGGTTGATCTTGGACGGGTCGCCGCCCAGCTCCTTCACGGCCTCGCGCATGGTGGCCAGGTCGACCACGCAGGGCACGCCGGTGAAGTCCTGCATGATCACCCGGGCCGGGGTGAACTGGATCTCCTCGGACGGCTCGGCCGTCGGGTCCCAGCCGCCCAGGGCGCGGATGTGGTCGGCGGTGATGTTCGCGCCGTCCTCGGTGCGGAGCAGGTTCTCCAGCAGGACCTTGAGGCTGTACGGCAGCCGCTCGGAACCCTCGACGGCGGAGAGCTTGAAGATCTCGTACGACTCGTCGCCCACCTGCAGCGAGCTGCGGGCGTCGAAGCTGTTCGCGGACACGACTGACTCCTTCTTGGTCCACCCGGTGATAAGGTAAGCCTTAGCTAACCTGACTGCCGCCGCTTACCGGGCCGAGGATGGAGGCCCGGGCCTCCCCCGGAGGCCCCGCGCCTCTCGGCAAGTATCTTGACGTCAAGATAAAGCGTAACGCGGAATGTATCTCGATGTCGAGATAAACCATAGTGCATGGGTCCTGCCCACACTTCACCGGCACGTCCCGCCGCGCAAACCGGTGCACGCCCCGTGCGCACCACCCGCCACAGAAGATTCTTCCGAAGCCTGTAACGCAACCGTCCGACCCGCGCGTCCTGTTCTGTGCAGGGGCGGGAACGGGAACCGGACGGGGGCACGCGGGTGATGGTGGGGCGGCGCAGGGCGGCCGAGGAGTTGCGCGAGTTCGAGGAGTTCGCCCGGTCCCGGGGCACCGCGCTGTTCCGCACCGCGCTGCTGCTCTGCGGCGACTGGCACCTCGCCGAGGACCTCACCCAGACCGCGCTCGCCCGGATCTACGCCTCCTGGGGCAAGGTCCGGGACGCCGACAGCCCCGCCGCGTACGCCCGCACCGTCCTGGTCCGCTGCTACCTCTCGCACCGGCGGCTGCGCCGCAGCACCGAACTGCCGGTGCTCGACCTGGTGCCCGAGCAGGCCGCCGCCGACCACGACCCCGCACTGCGGGTCGCCCTGCTCGGCGCGCTCGCCGAGCTGCCGCCCAAGGACCGGGCCGTCCTCGTCCTGCGCTACTGGGAGGACCGCAGCGTCGAGGAGACCGCCGCCGAGCTCCAGCTCACCCCCGGCACCGTCCGGGTCCGGGCACTGCGGGCGCTCAACAAGCTGCGCGGCCGGCTCTCCCCGCACCTGGACTCCTTCGCCTCCTGAGCCCTCCTGGGCCCTCTCCGGCCCGTGGGCCCCCGCCCCGGGAACCGACCGACCGATCGTCGGACACAGAAACCGTCAGAACAGAAAGCGAGAACTCCCCGATGCCCGAACAGGAGCTGAACGACGTCAGCGACGTCTTCGTCCGGGCGGTCGGCGGCGCCGCGCCCGACCTCGGGCTACTGGTCGCCGGCGCCACCGCCGAGGGCCGGTCGATCCGGCGCCGCCGCCGGGTCGCGCTCAGTGGCGCGGTCGCCGCCGTCCTGGCCGCCGCGGTCACCGGCGGCGTGCTGCTGCGCTCCGGCGCGGCCCCGGCCCCCGTGACTGCGGCCGCCCCCACCGTGTCGAGCCCCGCCCTCCCGGCCACGCCGGTCCCCGGCGCCACCACTCCGCCGCCGGGCATGGTGCCCGTCGACGCGTCGGTCCTGTACGAGACCCTGCGGCCGCTGCTCCCCGCCGTCCCGCCGGAGCACCGCGGCGACGCGTACGACTTCAGCACCAACCTCAAGGGCCCCGGCTCGGTGGCTGCCATCACGCAGGCGGCGGTCTGGTCGAACGGCGCGTGGGCGTCCGTCGGCGTCGAACTGCAGTACCCCGCGCCCGCCGCCCCGGAGCTCGCGGTGCGCTACGACTGCGCGACCTACCCGGCCGTCGACAACTGCGTCCCCGTGATGTCCGGCTCCGTCCCGGTCGGGGTGGTGATCACGGGGCGCGACCAGAAGAACCGGGTCGTCCACCAGGTGGACCTGGTGAACCGGACCGGTCTCCGGATCATCGCGCAGGCCATCGGCACCGCCGACACCCCCCCGGGAGTCGACCGGCAGGCCCTGACCGGGATCGCCACCAACCCGATCTGGAGCCCCTGGGTCACGGAGCAGGAGGCCGGGAAGGCCCGGAAGGAGCACCCGGTCGGCACCCACCCCGACCCGAAGTCCATCAACCTGCCGGTCGGCGGCCTGCCGCTGCCGGGCGCCGGCACACCGACCGGGAAGACCGACGGCGGGACCGGGGGCGGCGCCCACTGAGGGACGGGCCCGGGCGGCGGCGGAGGTGGGGCGGCGGGCTACGGTGGGCGGATGATCGTGGTCGACGCCTCCGCCGTGGTGCTGTCCCTCTCCGACCCCGGGCCGCGCGGTGACGCCGCGCGGGCCGAACTGGCCGCCGACCCCGAGTGGTTGGCGCCCGAGCACGTGCTGATCGAGGTGATGCAGTCGCTGCGCGGGCTGTACCTGGCCAAGGAGCTGACCGCCGAGCGGGTCGCCGAACTCGCCCGGCAGCTGCCGGAACTGGCCGTCCGGAAGGTGCCGGTCGCCCCGCTGCTCGACCGGATCTGGGAGCTCAAGGACAACCTGACCCCCGACGACGCCGCCTACGTCGCGGTCGCCGAGCGGCACGGCGCCGCGCTGGTCACCGCCGACCTGCGCCTGATGCGGGCCACCGGGCCGCGCTGCGAGATCCGCGGCATCGCCCCGGCCGACCGGCCCGCCGGGCCTGCCGCCGACTGACGGGCCCGGGGGCGGGGCGCGACGGGGTGGCGGGGTGGCGGGGTGTCGAACTGGTGCGGCAGCGCGTCCCGGGCGGTGTTCCCGTACGGGTGACTGTGCGCGGCGGTGCGGCACGGCGGCGTGCGCGGCAGCCGGGTCGGCGGCCACGGTGGGCGGTGTTCCCTGACGGCCCGTCGGAAGGTCCGCGATGCCCCTGTCCCCCGCCACCGGCGCGCTGCTGGTGCCGCTCGCCCTGCTGCCGATCAGCCCGCCCGGCACCGAGGGCCCGGCCGCTCCGGCCACCGACCGGGTGGTGGACGCCCGGTTCGACCGGGCGAACGGCATCGTCCCGGCCCGGGCGATCACCCACGCGCCCGACCTGGTGCCGTACGGCGCGCAGGTCCGGGTCACCGTCGGCCGGGCCGCCGGGCGCACCACCGTCTCGGTCGAGCTCTCCGGGGTGGCCGGGGCGCACGAGTTCCCGGCGCACGTGCACACCGGGTCCTGCGGCGCCGACCCGGCCGCCTCCGGTCCGCACTACCAGCAGGTCGCGGGCTCGGACGCCCCCGACAACGAGGTCCGGATGACGCTGCGCACCGACCCGGGCGGGGCGGCGGCGGCCGCCGCGAGCGTCCCCTGGCAGTTCCGGCCCGGCGAGGCGCATTCGCTGGTCCTGCACGCGGGCACCCCCGCCGGCCGGCACGCCCCGGCCGACCGGGTGGCCTGCGTGGACGTCGACTTCTGACGCCCCCTCCGCCCGCGGGGCGTCAGGAGCCGAGGGTCGCCACCATCACGGCCTTGATGGTGTGCAGGCGGTTCTCGGCCTGGTCGAAGACGACGGAGTGCGCGGACTCGAAGACCTCGTCGGTGCACTCCAGCGCCGACATGCCGGTCAGTTCGTGCATCTGCCGGCCGATCTCGGTGCCGAGGTCGTGGTACGCGGGCAGGCAGTGCAGGAACTTGACCGCCGGGTTGCCGGTGGCGCGGACGGTGTCCATCGAGACCTGGTAGGGCTTCAGCAGCGCGATCCGCTCCGCCCAGACCTCCTTGGGCTCGCCCATCGACACCCAGACGTCGGTGTACAGGAAGTCCGCGCCGGCCACGCCAGCCGCGACGTCCTCGGTCAGGGTGATCCGGGCGCCGGTCGTCGCGGCCAGCGCCTCGGCCGCCTTGCGGACCTCCTCGGCGGGCCACAGCTGCTCCGGGGCGACGATCCGGATGTCCATGCCCAGCAGGGCGCCGGTGACCAGCAGCGAGTTGCCCATGTTGAACCGGGCGTCGCCGAGGTAGACCAGCGTGGTCTCGTTCAGCGGCTTGGCGGAGTGCTCCCGGACGGTCAGCACGTCGGCCAGCATCTGGGTGGGGTGCCACTCGTCGGTCAGGCCGTTCCAGACCGGGACGCCCGCGTGGGCGGCCAGCTCCTCCACCACGTCCTGGCCGTCGCCGCGGTACTCGATGCCGTCGAACATCCGGCCCAGCACCCGCGCGGTGTCCTTGACCGACTCCTTGTGGCCCATCTGCGACCCGGCCGGGTCCAGGTAGGTGGTGGAGGCGCCCTGGTCGTGGGCGGCCACCTCGAAGGCGCACCGGGTGCGGGTGGAGGTCTTGGCGAAGATCAGGGCGATGTTCTTGCCGCGCAGCCGGGGCTGCTCGGTGCCCGCGTACTTGGCGGCCTTCAACTGGGCGGCGAGATCGACCAGGTGGCGGAACTCCTGGGGAGTGAAGTCGAGCTCCTTGAGGAAGTGCCTGTTCCGGAGGTTGAACGCCATACCGGTCTCCTGGGTCGGTCGACGGACTGAGACGGGAAGTGTATACGAGTCATCGAATATTCATGCAACAAGGTGATGGCCGACATGCGACCGGGAGGCACCACGGGGGCGCCTCCCGGTCGGGTCGGGGCGGAGCCGGGGTCAGCGCCCGGGTCAGAGCCGGGGGTCGACCGGCTCCGACTCCAGGGCCAGTACCGCGAACACCGCCTCGTGCACCCGCCACAGCGGTTCGCCCGCCGCCAGCCGGTCCAGCGACTCCAGGCCGAGCGCGTATTCGCGCAGGGCGAGCGAGCGCTTGTGGCCGAGCGAGCGCTGCCGCAGCCGGTCCAGGTGCCGGGTGTAGTCCGGACCGTAGATGATCCGCAGGTACTCGCGGCCGCGGACCTTCAGGCCGGGCTGGACCAGCCGCCCGGAGCCGTCCCGCTGCAGGGCCTCGACCGGCTTGACCACCATGCCCTCGCCGCCGGCCGCGGTCAGCTCCTCCCACCAGGCGGTGGCGGCGGCGATCGAGGTCTCGTCGCCGGTGTCGACGAGCATCCGGCCGGTGCGGTGCAGCACCGGGGCGGTGCCCGCCCGCCCGGCGGCCTCCCGGTCGGCGTCGACCAGGCCGTCGATCAGGTCGAGGTGCTCGGTGTGCGGGCGCAGCGCCAGGTTGGCTCCCTCGGCGGCGAGCAGCTGGAACGGGGCCAGCCGGATACCGTCGAGGCCCTCGGTGGGCCAGCAGTAGCGCCGGTAGGCCGCGGTGAAGGCGCGCGCGTCGGTGGCGCGCTCCTGCTGGCGTTCCGTCAGCTCGGCGACGTCGAGCCCGCGGGCGGCGGCCCCGGCCAGCGCCTCCAGGGCGACGGGCAGCGCGGCGCCGGCGGCCGCGCCGACCGCGGCGTACTGGCGGCGCAGCAGCTCGATCGCCTTCAGCGACCAGGGCATCAGCTCGGCGTCCAGCAGCAGCCAGCCGGTGTCGAGCGCGTCGAACAGGCCGGACCGCTCGGCGGCGGCCCGCAGCCGGTCGAGGAGGGCCTCCGTGAGCTGTTCGTCGCCGAGGAAGGCCCGGCCGGTCCTGGTCCAGATCGCGCCCGGGCCGGGCAGGCCGAAGCGCTTCTCCAGGGCGGCCCCGTCCCGGGCGACCAGGACGACGGCCCGTGAGCCCATGTGCTTCTCCTCGCAGACCACCTGCCGCACCCCGTCCTGCCGGTAGGCGAAGAACGCCTCCTCGGGGTGCTCCAGCAGGCCCTCGCGCCGGGCGGTCGGCGAGGGGGCCATGGTGGGCGGCAGGTAGGCGAGCAGCCGCGGGTCGAGCGCGAAGCGGCTCATCACCTCCAGCGCCGCGGCGGCGTTCTCCTCCCGGACGGCGACGTTGCCGAGCCGGGCGGTCTCCACCACCCGGCGGCCGAGCACGTCGGCGAGGTCGAGCGGACGGCCCTCGCGGGCGCCGGGCGCGTCCGTGTGCATCGGGCGGACCGGCTCGTACCACTCCTGCTCGGCCTCGACCGAGACGACCTCCCGCTCGGGGTAGCGCAGCGCGGTGAGGCTGCCGCCGAAGACGCAGCCGGTGTCCAGGCAGATGGTGTTGTTGAGGAAGGACGCGACCGGCACCGGGGTGTGGCCGTAGACCACCAGGGCGCGGCCGCGGTACTCCTCGGCCCACGGGTAGCGCACCGGCAGGCCGTACTCGTCGGTCTCGCCGGTGGTGTCGCCGTACAGCGCGTGCGAGCGGACCCGGCCGGAGGCGCGGCCGTGGAACTTCTCCGGCAGACCGGCGTGGCAGACCACCAGCGCGCCGCCGTCCAGCAGGTAGTGGCTGACCAGGCCGCGCATGAACTCCCGGACCTGGGCCCGGAACTCCTCGCTCTCGCCGGACAGCTGGTCGATCGACTCCTGCAGGCCGTGCGAGACGGTGACCTTGCGGCCGCCCATCCAGCGGCCCAGCTTGTTCTCGTGGTTGCCGGGGACGCAGAGGGCGTGGCCGGCCCCGACCATGCCCATCACCAGCCGCAGCACGCCCGGGGTGTCCGGGCCGCGGTCGACCAGGTCGCCGACGAAGACCGCGGTGCGGCCCTCGGGGTGCGCGGCGTCGACGGCGCGGCCCCGCTCGTCGCGGGTGATCGCGTAGCCGAGCCGGCCGAGCAGGGTCTCCAGCTCGGAGCGGCAGCCGTGGATGTCGCCGACGATGTCGAACGGGCCGGTCAGGTGCCGGAGGTCGTTGAACCGCTTCTCCGGGACGATCTCGGCGTGCTCGACCTCCTCGACCCCGCGCAGCACGTGCACCTTGCGGAAGCCCTCGCGCTCCAGCCCGCGCAGCGAGCGCCGCAGGTCGCGCTGGTGACGGGGGATCACGTGCGCGGGGAGCTGCCGGTCCGGCCGGGCCCGGTTGCGCTCGGCGCACACCTCGGCCGGGACGTCCAGCACGATGGCGATCGGCAGCACGTGGTGCTCGCGGGCGAGCGCGACCAGCGCCCGGCGGGCGTGGTCCTGCACGTTGGTGGCGTCGACCACGGTGAGCCGGCCCGCCGCGAGCCGCTTGCCGACGATGTAGTGCAGCACGTCGAAGGCGTCGGCGGAGGCCGACTGGTCGTTCTCGTCGTCGGCGACCAGCCCCCGGCAGAAGTCGGAGGAGACCACTTCGGTGGGCTTGAAGTGCTTGCGGGCGAAGCTGGACTTGCCGGAGCCGGTGCTGCCGATCAGCACCACCAGCGAGACGTCGGTGACGGGCAGCCGGCGGCCCGGCCGGGCAGGGGTCGGCTCCGGGGTGGCGGTGCTCATCGGTGGGCGCTCCCTTCCGGGGCGGGGTCGTTCGACGGGGTGGCGGTGGCGTCGAGGGTGCTGGTCGGGCCGGGTTCGGCGAGGCGGAAGTGGGCGAGCTGGGTGGGCGCGCCGACCTCGGGGTCGAGCGGGCCGACCGGCTCCCGGTCAACGGTGTAGCCGAAGGCCGCGGCGACCCGCTCCGTCCAGGCCGCGAACTCGGCGCGGCTCCACTCGAAGCGGTGGTCGTCGTGGCGCATCCGCCCGGCGGGCAGCGTCTCCCAGCACACGTTGTACTCGGCGTTCGGGGTGGTCACCACGACCGAGGCGGGCCGGGCCGCCCCGAACACGGCGTACTCCAGCGCGGGCAGCCGGGGCAGGTCGAGGTGCTCGATCACCTCGCACAGCACCGCCGCGTCGTAGCCCTTGAGCCGGGCGTCGGTGTACGTCAGCGCGCCCTGGACCAGCTTCACCCGGTGGGCCTGACGCTCCGGCAGCCGGTCCAGGTGGAGCCTGCGGGCGGCGATCGACAGCGCCCGCGCGGACACGTCCACGCCGAGCACCTCCGTCACCCGCGGCTCCTTGAGCAGCGCGCCGACCAGCTCGCCCTGCCCGCAGCCCAGGTCGAGCACCCGGGCGGCCCCGGTCCGGGCCAGCGCCGCCAGGATCGCCGCCCGCCGCTGCGCGGCCAGCGACTCGCCGCGTTCCGGCACCGCGGCCGCGTCCGGCGTGCCCGGCGCGTCCGAGGTGGCGTCCGGGGTGGCGTCCGGGGCCGCTTCCGGGGCCTGCGGAACGTCCGGGACGGTCTCCTGGACCTCCGGGGCCTCTGCGGTCTCCGGAGCCTCCGGAACATCCGGGACGGCGTTGTCGAGCTCCTCCGCCTCCCGGTCGTCGGCCTCGGCCAGGCGGGCCAGCGCGAGGCGTTCGGTGGCGAGCCTGGTCAGCGACCAGCGGCGGGACAGGTAGCGGCGGACGATCAGGGCGCGCTCGGGGTGGTCGGCGAGCCAGCCCCGACCGGCCGTGAGCAGCTTGTCCACCTCGTCGGGGGCGACCCAGTAGTGCTTGGCCCCGTCGAGGACGGGCAGCAGCACGTACAGGTGCTGCAGCGCCTCGGCGAGCCGGAGCGTGCCGGCGAGTTCGAGTCGCACGTACCGGGAGTCGCCCCACTCGGGGAAGGACTCGTCGAGCGGGACGGGCGTCGCGACGGTCCGCCAACCCAGTGGGGCGAACAGCCGCTCCACCAGGGCCGGGCCCTCGCTGCCGGCCACCGGGACGGCGGGCAGCTCGATCCGCAGCGGCATCGCCCGGCCGGGCAGCTCGGGGCGGTGCGCGCACTCGCCCTTCATCGCGGACCGGTAGACGGTGCGCAGCGCGACCGCCAGCAGCGAGGACGCGGCGTACGGCCGGTCGTTGACGTACTGGGCGAGCGCGAGGTCCGGCGAGCCGGCCCGGCCCTTGCCGCGGCCCTGCCGGAGCAGCGCCGTGGGGTCCACCTCCAGCAGCAGGGCGGCCGTGCACGCGTGGTCCCCGGACTCGGGGTAGAAGACGTGCGCGGTGCCGTGCGCGGTGGTGAACCGCTGCACCTTGTCGGGGTGCTTGTGCAGCAGGAAGCCCAGGTCGGAGGCGGGGTTCTCGGCAGTGCCGGTAGTGGAGATCGATACGAACACCCGGTCGAGTATGACTGTCGCGGCCGGACGGGGGCATCAGGTTTTGTCCGTCCGGTGAGCGTGTTGGTCAGTCCTCGCCCCGATTGGTTACGGTGCGGGATGTGACTGCTGAAACCTCCTCCTCCGCAAGTGGCGCGGTGGCCGTCGGCCTGGCGACCATCGCCGCCGACGGCGCCGTCCTCGACACCTGGTTCCCGGCGCCCGAGCTGGCCGCCGCCCCCGGCCCGGCCGGCAGCGTCCGGCTGAGCGCCGAGGAGGCCGAGCGGGAGCTCGGCCCGGGCGCCGCCGAGGCGCTCCGTGCCGACGCCCGGCGCGGCGTCGAGGTGGTGGCGGTGCGCACCGTGATCTCCTCGCTGGACGAGAAGCCGCTGGACGCGCACGACGTCTACCTGCGCCTGCACCTGCTCTCCGCCCGCCTGGTGCGGCCGCACGGCCAGAACCTGGACGGCATCTTCGGCCTGCTGGCGAACGTCGCCTGGACGTCGATCGGCCCGACCCCGGTCGGCAACGTGGAGCGGGCCCGGCTGGCGGTGCGCGCCGAGGGCGGGCAGCTCGCCCTGTACGGCATCGACAAGTTCCCCCGGATGACCGACTACGTCGCGCCGAGCGGCGTGCGGATCGCCCACGCCGACCGGGTGCGGCTGGGCGCGCACCTGGCCGAGGGCACCACCGTGATGCACGAGGGCTTCGTCAACTTCAACGCCGGCACCCTGGGCACCTCGATGGTGGAGGGCCGGATCAGCGCGGGCGTGGTGGTCGGCGACCACAGCGACATCGGCGGCGGCGCCTCGATCATGGGCACCCTGTCGGGCGGCGGCAAGCAGGTCGTCTCGGTGGGCGAGCGCTGCCTGCTGGGCGCCAACGCGGGCATCGGCATCTCGCTGGGCAACGACTGCGTGGTGGAGGCGGGCCTGTACGTGACGGCCGGCACCCGGGTCACCGCCCCGGACGGCAAGGTCGCCAAGGCGGTGGAGCTGTCCGGCCAGGACAACCTGCTGTTCCGCCGCAACTCGCAGTCGGGCGCGGTCGAGGTGATCGCCCGCTCCGGTTCGTGGGGCGGTCTGAACGCGGCGCTGCACGCGCACAACTGACCTCCTGTCAGGTGGTGTTCGTCCTCGGGGCGGCCGGTTTCCGGCCGCCCCGAGGCGTTCCGGGCACGGTCGGCGGCTCCGCCGGGCGGCGGCGGGTGCTGTAGCCGAGCGGGGGCGGCCCCCGCAAACTCGGCTCACTCCTGGGGCTGACCCGGCCCGGGGGTTGGACCTCAACGGGTGGTCCGGGGTGACCGCGCCCGGCGGGGGCTCGTTGGACCGGCGGCGCCGACCCCCGGCGCTTCACACCGCACCACCGAGTGGAAGGGGCCCCCTCATGTCCGAGCCCTGGACCGAGCCGCCCGCCGCGGGCGGCACTCCCGCCACCCCGAAGTCGCTGCTGGAGCAGATGCAGGAGTTGCTCGCCTCGATCAACACCGACCTGGCCGGACTCGACTCCGACCTCCGCTCCTCCGCCACCCGCGGCGCGCAGGAGACCGCGGCGGACGGCTCGCCCCGCGGCTGAGCGCGGCCCGCCGGGACCGGCGGGCCCAGCGGGACCACGAGCCTCGGCTCCTCCCGCCGGGCCCCGCCCGGCCACCGCCCGGCCCCCTCCCCGGCGATGCCGTCGCCCTCCGCACCGCCGCCCGCACCGCCATCGGGCCCGTCCGCCGCGTCCTCCGATCCATCCTCCGATCCATCCTCCGGGTAGTCCTCCGCCCCGCCCGTCGTCCGCCGCTGCTCCCGCAGCAGTTCGGCCACCAGGTCGCGGCACTCGGAGCCCGCGTCCAGCCCGTCGATGCAGCTCCAGTACAGGCTCTCGGTGTCGGCCCCGCAGGCGAGCACCACCAGGCTCTCGCGCATCTCGTCGAGCAGCGCGGCGAGTTCGACCAGGACCGGCTCCAACTCCCCGATCTCGGTGAGCCGTTCGACGAGGCCGGGGCCGGACCAGCCGGCGAAGCCGCCGGGCGGGTCGTCCAGGCCGGGTTCGGGCGGCTGCCGCAGGCAGCTCGCGGTGTGCGCCCCGGCCTCGCCGAGCAGTTGGCCGAGGGTGGCGAACTCCTCGCCGTCGTGGTCGGCGATCCGGGCGCCGACGGCTTCGGCGATCAGCCCGGACTGCCAGGCCTCGTGCAGGATGTCGCTCGCCGCCCGGGCCTCGGCCAGGGCGTGCCGGACGGTCTTGATCAGTCGCAGGGCTTCCACGGTGCGCGCTCCCCTCGTCCCGCCGCCGGCCTTCGGCGGTGCTGGACGGGACACAGCGTGCCGCCGTCGGCGGGGCGGTTCCCAGCGGGTTCGACGCGCCTGTGGACAACCCGGCCCTGTGGACAACCCGGGTCACCCGCAGGAGGGAAAACCGGATGATTCCTCAGGGTGCCGGGAACCGCTGCTCGTTGCGCACGATCTTCTCGGCCAGCGCCTGCAGCGGGTCCACCTCCAGCACGGTGCACAGCTGCAGCAGGTAGGCCAGGACGTCGGCCACCTCGTCGCGGACCCGGTGCGCCGTCCCCTCCGCGTCCATCACCGCCGCGGCCTGCTCGGGCGTCAACCACTGGAAGACCTCCAGCAGTTCGCCGGCCTCGACGGTCAGCGCCGCGGCCAGGTTCTTCGGGGTGTGGTACTGCCCCCAGTCGCGCGCGGCGGCGAACTCGGCCAGCCGCCGCTGGAGTTCGGGCACCGTCAGGTCGTCGTTCATGCCCCCAGGTCTACCACCGGGGCGTCCTCGCGCGCGCCGCCCTGGACCGGTACCCGCCCGCCCGGGTCGGTGCGGCGCAGCAGGCTGTGGCCGGTGGCCGGATCGCGCCGGCACTCGACCAGTTCGACGCCGTCCAGGGCGAGCGCGGGGCCGGGCTCCTGGAGCGCGGCGAGCAGCCGCATGTCGCCCTTGCCGGTGACCTCGCGGGCCAGGCCCAGCAGGGCGCCGATCTGGTCGGCCGCCAGGCCCGCCCCGAGGTCCTCCGCGAGCAGCACCAACTGCCGGTGGGCGTCCGGGACTTCGCCGGCCGGGTCGACGTCCAGCACGTCGGCGCCGGTGAGCAGCACGGCGGCGAAGGCGAGCAGCCGGAGCATGCCGTCGGAGGCCTGGTCGGCGCCGGTCCGGCCGAGCACGCCCTCGTCGAAGACGGCGAGCAGCCGCTGCCGGTCGCCCTCGCCGCGCCGGGCGACGTCCAGGCCGAGCAGCGGGTGCGGGGCGGCGGTCTGGACGGCGCGCAGCAGGCGGGCCCAGCGGCGCTGGCACTCCTGCTTGAGCCGGCCGAGCACGGCGGAGATGTTGGCGGCGGTGCCGAGCAGCCGGGCCTGCGGCTCGGGCCGGGTCCAGCCGCGCATCGCGGCGGGCACCGGGTGCAGGGCGAAGACCTCGCGCAGCGCGGTGAGCAGCTGCTCGGAGGCGGCCAGCACCTTGCGCTCGCCGTTGGTCGATCCGGCGACCCGGAGCGGCAGTTGGGCGGTGACCAGGCGGTTGCTGGGCATCGGGGCGCGGATGTCGCCCTGCCGGGAGTCGTTGTGCCAGGTGACGTTGATCCGGCCGCGGCCGAGGTCCTGCTCGCCGGTCTCCATCACGGTCTGGCCGTCCAGGGTGAGCCACTCGCGGGCGATCCGGACCCGTTCGTCGGTGCGCACCACCACTTCGAGGCGGATCGATCCGGCGCGGGAGCGGACGGTGCAGCCGAGGATGATCGCGTTGCGCCCGTGCGGCACGCAGCCGGCCAGGCCGCCGCGGACCGCGACGGCGAGCGGGCCGCTCAGGCCGCCGATGCCGTCCAGCGAGGGCTTGATCTCCTCGCCGAGGGCGAGCCGGGAGAGCACGCTCAACGCGTCCAGCGCGTTGGACTTGCCCGCCCCGGACGGGCCGTGCAGCACGGTCAGCGGCGAGAGCGGCAGGGTGGCCCGCCGGTAGGACTTGAACGAGGTCAGCCGCAGTTCCTCGACGGTGGGGCGCTTCACCTGCGGGGCGGCCTCGGGGAGCCGGTACTCCCCGCCGAACTCGCGAGACTCCCTGGGCGCGCGGGGTGCGCCGGGGGCGCTCGGCGCCCCGGACACGCCGGGCACACCGGATGCGCCCGGCGGGTGGGCGGCATCGGACGGACGCGGGACGCCGGACGGGCACGGGGCGCCGGACGGGACGGCCCGGGTCGGCGGGCGGGGCGGGGCGGAGGGGGCTTCGCTGGTCACTCCGAGCACTCTAGGCCCGCACTGAGCTGCAGAAACGTCTCTCCTAACGCCCTTTCACCCCTTCGAGTCCCAACCGTCCCCGGGCCCGTTCCGCGGTGTCACTCGTAGGCGGTGATCCGCACCGAGCCCGTGACCTCGACCGGCTCCGGCAGCGCGTCCAGGGCGGCCGCCAGCGCGGCCGGGTCGGTGTGCCAGGCGCTCGGGCCCATCCCGACCACGGCGGCGGCGTCGGCCCGGGACAGCCGCAGCGCGAACTCCACCTCGGTGCGCCCCACCGGCGCGAACCACGGGCCGAGCTTCTCCTCGATCCGCCGGTCCTTGTCCTCGTCGACCGAGAGCAGGCCCAACCCGCCGACCAGTTCCCGCAGGTGACGCGGGGTCGGGGCGGCCACCAGCAGCCGGCCGCCGGGGCGCAGCACCCGGCGCATCTCGGGGCCGTTGCGCGGCGCGAACACGTTCAGCAGCACGTCCGCCGCGTCGTCCCGCAGTGGCAGCGGGCGCCAGGCGTCGCACACCACGGCGCCGATCCGCGGGTGCGCCTTCGCGGCGCGGCGCAGCGCGTACTTGGACAGGTCCAGGGCGGCGCCGGCCGCGCCGGGCCGTCCTTCCAGCACCCGGGCCAGGTAGTGGCCGGTGCCGGCGCCGAGGTCGGCCACCAGCCCGGTCTCGGCGGGGACCTCGGCGGCGGCCCCGGCCAGCGCCCGCTCCAGCGGGGCGTAGTGGCCGGACTCCAGGAAGGCGCTCCGGGCGGCGACCATGTCGGCGGTGTCGGCGGTGCCGGCCTTCGCGTCCCCGGCGAGCAGGCTGACGTAGCCCTGCTTGGCCTGGTCGAAGCTGTGGCCGTCCGCGCAGCGCAGGGTGCGGGCGTCCAGCGCCAGCGGGCGGGCGCAGTGCGGGCAGACCAGGTAGGGCTCGATGTCCTGCAGCAACTCGGTGGTGTCCTCGCGGAGATCGTCAGGGGCCGGGGGAACGTCGAGGGTATCCCGCCCGCGGGCGCCTCGTCGCTCTCCCGGCCCCTGACGGGCCCGCGCCGGACGGCTCACTCCTCGCCGTCGTCGCCGACCTCTTCCTCCTCGTTCTCGTCCACCACCCACATCGCCAGCCGTTCGGCGACGCCGGTGATCCCGAGCTTGCCCTCCCGGATCGCCCGGGCCAGGCTGCGCACCTCGCGCGCGGTGGTCGCCACCCGGCAGCCGCTGGCCACCAGGTACGCGTAGGCCACGGCGGTGGCGAACAGCTCGTTGTTGCGCTCCAGCGCGGGCACCCGGATCAGCTGGTGCATCAGCGCGGCCGCCCGGTCCTGCGGCTCGGGGTAGACCGGAATGTCGAAGATCTCGGCCTGGTGCCTGGTGATCGCCGCGAGCAGCGATCCGTAGTCGATGACCTGCGGGTCACCGGGCGTGTACTGCTCCGCGGTCATGAGCAGCCACGAGAGGTCGACCTCAAGTTTCAACGGCGCACGTCCTGGAGTTCGCCCGGGGACCCGAACTCGGCGAGGAACACCGCCTCGTGCTCCTTCATGAACTGGGCCGCGGCGTCGACGAAATTGCGCCCGGCCTCCCCCATGTCCTGCTGCACCAGGCGCTCGATGTACTGGTTCATGCTGATCCCCTGCTGCTCCGCCCGCTCGCGGGCCATCTCGGCGGTGGTCGCGTCCACCCTGACGTTCAGCTGCTTCTTGGCCATACTTCACGCTAGCGCCGAAGTGCTAGCACAACAAGGGCGCAAACCGGCCGCACCCCCGCTCCCCCACCCTGTCCGCCCGCGCCCCCGCGAAAACCGGCCGACCGTCCCGATCCGGCAACCCTTCCCCACCCCGGGCCGGAACGGCGGGGCGGCCGCTACTCGGCGGGCTTGAGCACCTGGAGGACCTCGTGCAGGAAACGGTCGACGACGGTGTCCACGCTGCGGATGAAACCGGTCTCCTCGGCACCGCGTCTGGTCCCCATGCCCGTCGGCAGGGTCAGCCGGAACGCCCGGATCTCGGCCCCGTCGGTCGGCACCAGCAGCCCGGGCTCGGCCCGCAGGGCGCGCAGCAGTTCGCACGGCCCGGGACCGCCGTCGGCGGTGAGCGCCTCGATCCGCAGCTCCGCCGGCGACTCCGCGAGCTGGCGCAGCAGCCACTGCACCCGGGTGAGCGCCCGGGAGCGCTCGGCGGCCACCACCTCCACGCCCGCCTCGATCCGGCCGGTGCGCAGGTCCGCCTCCAGCAGGACCGGCCCGGGCAGGCCGGGGACCGCCCACTCGGACCGCATCCGGCCGGTCGCCGCCAGCTCGTCCACCGCCCCGGCCCGCCGGACGGCCGGCTCGACGCGCCGCTTGCCGCGGATCACCGGCGAGACGGGGACGCCCAGTTCGCCGCCGAGGCGCAGGCAGAGCTGCCGGGTGAGCCGCTCCCAGTTCTCGACCACCCGCAGCGCGTTGCGGTCGCCCGGGCGCAGGGTGCCCTCGGAGATCGCGTTGCGGACGGTGACCCAGGCCGGCCCCATGTTCTGGAAGCCGTGGCACCCGGAGTTCTCGTGCCGCAGGTAGTGCAGGAACTCGTTCAGCAGCCAGGCGTGCGCCGGGTTCACCACCCCGTCGTGGTGGCACAGCAGGTGGGCCTCGTGCGCCACCTCGGCCCAGGACAGGTGCCGCAGCGCGACCTTGCGGGCCCGGCGCCGGTCCACCGTCACCGGCGGTTCGCCGTCCAGCGCGAGGTCGTTGGACAGCGTGATGACGGTCTCGTAGCCGTGCCGCGCAGCCACGTCGAGGTACGCCTGCACCTGCTCCGACTTCAGCGGGCTGCCACCGGTCTTGGTCTCCACCAGCGCGGTCCAGATCTTGCCCGCGCGGCTGACCCGGATCGTGCCGTCGGGCCGGACGGTGCCGTCCCCGTGCTTGAAGCTCGTCTCGGTGAACGTCTGCAGCACTCCGGCCGGGGCGTTGAACATCGCGGTGACGCGGCGCCCGAACTCGGGCACCTCCGCCATCACCGACAGCAGCGTGGCGGTGGCCCGGACCTCGCGGTCCAGCTCGTTCTTCAGCCCGGCCACCGAGAACAGCCGGGCCGGACGCCAGGACGGGTGGTCGGCGAGGTCCACCTTCGCGGCCTTCGGCAGGGTGACCCGCTTCTTGGCGGTGCGCACCGCGCGCTTGGCGGCGGCGGGCTGCCCGGCGCCCGGCGCTTCCGGACCGGCCGCGGGAGCCGGGGCCGCCGGGACCGGGGCGGCGGACGGCTCGACGGGACCGGACGGCTCGGTCCCGCGGTCGGGTTCGTCCTCCTCGCCCTGCTCGACGTCGATGCCGAAGTCCCCGGCCAGACCGCCGAGTCCGGACCGGTAGCCCTGACCGACCGCGCGGAACTTCCACTCGCCGCCGCGCCGGTAGATCTCGCCGAAGACGAACGCGGTCTCCTCCCCCGCGTCGAGGATGTCGAAGGCCGCCAGGGTGTCACCGCTGCCGTCGAGCACCGCCAGCCGCAGTTCGGCGAGCGCGCCGAAGGTGGCGCCGGCGTACCGGCTGGCCGCCAGCACGACCTGGTGCACCTCGGCGGGCAGCGCCGCGAGGTCGATCAGGATGCGGTCCTGGGTGCCGCTGCCGGTCGGCACCTTGCCCAGCACCTGCACCGAACCGTCGGGCGTGGCGGGGTGGTTGTAGAACAGGAAGTCGGTGTCCTGGCGGACCTTGCCGTCCGCCCCCAGCAGCAGCACCGACACGTCCGCGTCGCCCGCTCCGGTCGGGTCGGTCCAGCTCAGGGCCACCGTCACCGGCCCGGGCTCGGCCCCCTCGGCGAACAGGGCGACGTTGGCCCCCTTGGTCAACTCGTGCACGGCTTCCCCTCCTGGACACAGCGAACCACGCGTGCACAGCGTTACCGTGCGCACACGTTCCGAGGATGCTACCGCCGCCCGATCTTCACGCCATCCCCTTGAACGGAATCGGTCCCGGGAAACGCCGCACGGGCACGGGAAGGCTCCCGTGCCCGTGCTCCCCCGTCCGGACGGCCGCTACCGGGCGGGCTCCAGGATGGCCACGCACTCGAAGTGGTGGGTCATCGGGAACAGGTCGAACGCCCGGAGCGAGACCGGGCGGTAGCCGCCCTCGCGGAAGAAGGCGAGGTCGCGGGCGAGGGCGGCCGGGTCGCAGGCGACGTAGGCGATCCGGCGGGCCGACAGCGAGCTGAGGTGGGCGACGGTCTCGCGGCCGGCGCCGGCCCGGGGCGGGTCGAGGACGATCAGGTCGGTGGAGGTGATGCCGGTGCGGGGCAGCAGGGCCTCGACCTTGTCGCACTCGATCCGGACGTTCTCCAGTGCCGCCAGGTTGTGCCGGGCGTCGGCGACGGCCTGCTTGCCGGACTCGATGCCGAGCACCGCGCCGTCCTCGCCGACCCGCTCGGCCAGCGCGCCCGCGAACAGGCCGACGCCGCAGTACAGGTCGAGCGCGTTCTCGCCCCACTGCGGGTCGAGGCCGGTCAGCACCGCGTCGACGAGCGTCTCGGGCGCCTCCGGGTGGATCTGCCAGAAGCCGCCGTTGGAGACCCGCCAGGTGCGGCCGACGGCCCGCTCGCGGACGAAGGTGCGGCCGTGCACGCGGTGGAACAGGTCCTGGTCGTCGACCCGGGCGATCGAGGTCTCCCGGTCGAGTTCGACCAGCGGCAGCTGCTCGCCGGGCCGCGGCCGCAGGATCACCTGCCGGTCGGAGGAGCCGGTCGCGGCGATCGCGTCCACCGAGGCGACGCCCGTCCAGTCCCGGGACTCGATGCCGAGTTCGGTGACGCCGGGCGCGGCGATCAGGCAGCGGTCGATCGGCTGGAGGTCGTGCGAGCGGTGCTTGCGCAGCCCGACCGTGCCCTCCTCGTCGACCGCGTACTGGACCCGGCTGCGCCAGGCCGGGACCTCGCCCGGGGCGAGCTTGCCGCCGACCGGCTCGATCGAGCCGTCCCAGTGCGCCTCCTCCGGGGTGAGGCCGGCCAGCTTGGCGAGCTGCTCGGTGAGGACGGCGCCCTTCAGCTTGCGCTGCCCGCCCGGGGTGACGTGCTGCCAGTCGCAGCCGCCGCACTTGCCGGGGCCGGAGAACGCGCAGGGCGCCTCGATCCGGTCCTTGGCGGCCTCCAGCACCTCCACCGCGTCGGCCCGCAGGAAGCGCGAGGTGGTGGTGCCCTCGGTCACCAGCGCGACCACCCGCTCGCCGGGCAGCGCGTGCCGGACGAACAGCACCCGGCCCTCGTGCCGGGCCACGCAGTGCCCGCCGTGCGCGACCGGCCCGACCTCGACCTCGTAGCGCTCGCCGACCAGCGGGTCGCCGGACGGCTGCCGCAGCACCGGCTGGGCGGGCCGCAGCGCCTTCGGCGGGCGCACCGCCCCGGGCCGGCGCTCCTGCCGGGAGGCGGCGGACTTCTTCGCCGCGCCGTCCTTGGCACCCGCGTCCTTGGCACCGGCGTCCTTGGCACCGGCGCCCTTGGGGCCCGCGCCCTTCGCGCCCGCGCCGTCCTTCTTCCCCCCGGCCGCGGCGGCCGGGGCCCGGCCCTGCGGGGGCGCCGCGGGGCGCTCCTCGTCGCGCACCGGCGGCAGGCTGCGGGCGGTGTTGCCCTCCCGGTCGGTGGCCTCGGGCCGGCTGCGCCGGTTGCTCCAGCGCGGGTGCGCGACCTGCCCTGGCTTGGCACCGGACGTGCCGCCGGAGCGGCCGGAGCGACCGGAGGAGCGGGGCGGGTTGTTGCGGGTCACGGGGCGCTTCCTTACGCGATACGGGGTGGGGACACGGGCGGTGCAGGTGGAGAACAGCGGCGGCCCGCGGCGGACCGGGTTCGATCCGCCACGGGCCCATTCAAGGCCATCGGGGGCCCCGGGCGCGGCGCGCCGCTAGTCGCGCGGCGCGGCGTCCGCGGCGTTCCGGCCGTCGTCGGCGGCCGCGGGGGCCTGCCGGCGCGGCTCGCCGCGGCGGACCGCGCCGGGCGCGGACCACGCCTTGGGCGCCTTGCGGCGCTCCGAGGACTCCAGCTGCCAGGGTACGGACGTCACCATCACGCCGGGCTTGAACAGCAGGCGCCCCTTGAGCCGCAGCGCGCTCTGGTTGTGCAGCAGGTGCTCGTACCAGTGGCCGACCACGTACTCGGGGATGTAGACCGCGACCACGTCGCGCGGGCTGGAGCGGCGCAGGTTCTTCACGTAGTCCAGCACCGGCCCGGTGACCTCGCGGTACGGCGAGTCGAGGACCTTCAGCGGCACGTCGATGCCGCGCTCGTCCCACTCCTGCCGGAGCGCCGCGGTGTCGGCCGGGTCGACGTTGACGGTGACCGCTTCCAGGGTGTGCGCCCGGGCGAGCCGGGCGTAGGCCAGGGCGCGCAGGGCCGGCTTGTGCAGCTTGGAGACCAGCACGATGGCGTGCACCCGGGTCGGCGGGGCGGCGTCGTCGGGCTCCTCGGCGGCCTTCAGTTCGGTGCTGACCCGGTCGTAGTGGCGGCGGATCGCCTTCATCATCACGAACAGCACCACCATCAGGGCGATGGCGATCCAGGCGTGGGTGATCTTGGTGACCAGCACCACGATCAGCACGGCCATCGTCATGATCAGGCCGAAGGTGTTGATCGCCCGGCTGCGCTGCATGTGGGCGCGCTTCTTCGGGTCGGTCTCGGTGCGCAGCAGCCGGGTCCAGTGCCGGATCATGCCGGACTGGCTCATGTTGAAGGCCACGAAGACGCCGACGATGTACAGCTGGATCAGCCGGTTCGGGTCGGCGCCGAACGCCACGATGAACAGGATCGCCGCGCCGGCCAGCAGCACGATGCCGTTGGAGAACGCCAGCCGGTCGCCGCGGGTGTGCAGCTGGCGGGGCAGGTAGCGGTCCTGGGCGAGGATCGAGCCGAGCACCGGGAAGCCGTTGAACGCGGTGTTGGCGGCCAGCACCAGGATCAGGCCGGTGGTGGCGGCGATGAAGTAGAAGCCCGGGGTGAAGTTGGAGAACACCGCCTCGGAGATCTGTGCCAGCACGGTCTTCTGGTGGTAGTTCTCCGGCGCGCCGATCAGCTGCTCGGCCGGGTTCTCGGCCATCTGCGTACCGGTCAGGTGGGCCAGGTAGATGATGCCCATGAACATCGCCACGGCGACGGTCGCCATCATCAGCAGCGTGGTCGCCGCGTTCTTGCTCTTGGGCTTGCGGAAGGCCGGCACGCCGTTGGAGATCGCCTCCACGCCGGTCAGCGCGGCACAGCCCGAGGAGAACGCCTTCAGCAGCAGGAACACCAGGGCGAACCCGGCCAGCGACCCGTTCCCGGGCGTCGCCTCCAGGTGGTACGCCGCACTCTCCGCGGGCATCGCGGCCCCGAAGCCGAAGTGCCGGACCAGGCCGTACACCACCATGCCGATCACGCCGACCATGAAGGCGTACGTCGGGACGGCGAAGGCGCTGCCGGACTCGCGGACGCCGCGCAGGTTCATGCCCATCAGCACGATGACCAGGAACACCGACAGCGCCATCTCGTGGCCGCGCAGCGCCGGCACCGCCGACACCACGTTGGCCACGCCGGAGGTCGTCGACACCGCCACCGTGAGGATGTAGTCGACCATCAGCGCGCTCGCCACCACCAGGCCGGAGTTCGACCCGTGGTTGACGGTGGCGACCTCGTAGTCGCCGCCACCGCTGGGGTAGGCGTACACGTTCTGCCGGTACGAGGCGACCACCGCGAGCATCACGATGGCGACCACGACGCCGATCTGCCAGGAGAAGTGGATCGCCGACGCGCCGGCCAGCGACAGCGTGAGCAGGATCTCCTCGGGCGCGTACGCAACGGAGGAGAGCGCGTCCGAGGCGAACACCGGCAGCGCGATCCGCTTGGGGAGAAGGGTCTCCCCCAGCTTGTCGCTGCGCAGCGCACGCCCGATCAGGATGCGTTTCGGTAGGTCAGCAGGCATAGGCACAGCAAGGAATCGTAAGGGTTGGACGTGGCACCGGATGCCTCGCGGGGCCACCTTGCTCGCGACTGTGTTCGGTGGACCGGCTAGCGTGTCGACAGAAGGCTCAGCGGGCAACACCGAGTTGCCCCTCGCGCCCGATCGCAGGCGCGGCTGACGACTCGCCCTCGAAACCGAGGGCACGGAAGGACGATGAGCGGTGTTTACGCAGGTCATGACCCCCACGGGACGGATGAGGTAGGCGCGTGCACATCGTCATCATGGGCTGCGGACGCGTCGGGTCCGCCCTCGCCAGAACGCTGGAGAAACAAGGCCACTCGGTCGCGGTGATCGACCGGGACCCGACCGCCTTCCGTCGGCTCGGCGCCGGCTTCAACGGCCGCCGGGTCACCGGCGTCGGCTTCGACCAGGACACCCTGAAGGAAGCGGGCATCGAGGAGGCCGGCGCGTTCGCCGCCGTCTCCAGCGGCGACAACTCGAACATCATCGCGGCCCGGGTGGCCCGCGAGAACTTCGGCGTCGAGCACGTCGCGGCCCGCATCTACGACCCGCGCCGCGCCGAGGTCTACCAGCGCCTGGGCATCCCGACCGTCGCCACCGTCCGGTGGACCGCCGACCAGATGCTGCGCCGGCTGCTGCCGAGCGGCGCCGAGCCGCTCTGGCAGGACCCGTCGGGCGCCGTCCAGCTGGCCGAGGTCGCGTTCTCCCCGGCCTGGGTCGGCCACCGGCTCGCCGAGCTGGAGGAGTCCGCCGGCGTCCGGGTGGCGTTCGTCACCCGGGTCGGCGAGGGCACCCTGCCCACCCCGCAGATGGTGGTCCAGGAGGGCGACCTGGTGCACGTGATGCTGCGCCGCAACGAACTGACCGCGGTCGAGGCGGCCTTCGCCAAGGGCCCCGAGGAGGCTGGTCACTGATGCGCGTCGCCATCGCCGGAGCCGGTGCCGTCGGCCGTTCCATCGCCGGGGAGCTGCTGGAGAACGGCCACGAGGTCCTGCTGATCGACAAGAACCCGAACTCCATCTCGGTGGAGCGGGTTCCGCTCGCCGAGTGGCTGCTCGCCGACGCCTGCGAGATCACCTCGCTGGACGAGGCCGCGCTGCAGCGCTGCCACGTGGTGATCGCCGCCACCGGTGACGACAAGGTCAACCTGGTGGTGTCGCTGCTCGCCAAGACCGAGTACGGCGTGCCGCGGGTGGTCGCCCGGGTGAACAACCCGAAGAACGAGTGGCTGTACAACGAGTCCTGGGGCGTGGACGTCGCGGTCTCCACCCCGCGCCTGATGTCGGCGCTGGTCGAGGAGGCGGTGAGCGTCGGCGACCTGGTCCGCCTGATGCGCTTCTCCCAGGGCAACGCCAACCTGGTCGAACTGACCCTGGCCGCCGACAGCCCGCTGGTCTCCACCCGGGTCGGCGACGTGGCCTGGCCGGTCGACACCGCGCTGGTCACCATCATCCGCGAGGGCCGGGTGCTGGTGCCGGGCGGCAGCGACACCCTGGAGGCCGGGGACGAGCTGCTGTTCGTCGCCGCCCAGGAGCGCGAGGAGGAGCTGGAGACGCTGCTGGCCGGCTGATCCCGCCCCCGGAACGGCGAAGGGCCCGCGCGGTGCGCGGGCCCTTCGCCGTTCCGGCCGTCACTTCCCGGCCGTCACTTCCCGGGTTCTTCCTCGTCGTCCTCGACGACCGCCTTGATCGGCGGCGGCGCGGTCAGCAGGATGCGCCAGGTCACGTACATCGCCAGCAGCATCGGCGGGATGCCGAGCGCGACCTTCAGCCAGCCCAGCAGGCTGACCTGTCCGGCCGCCCAGAGCGGGAACAGGACCACCGGCTTCAGGCCCATGATCACCGCCCAGGCCCAGGTCGCCCGGGTGTAGGCGGCCAGCCGGCCCGGGTTCTGCTTGCGCCAGGTGAACATCTCGCCGGTGATCGGGCCGAGCATGATGCCGATCATCGGCCAGCGGACCAGCGCGGAGACCGCGAACGCCGCGCAGTAGCCGACGTTCCAGAGCAGGCCCGGCAGGTAGAAGTCCTCGGCCTTGCCGGTCTTCATCGCGAACCAGGCGCTGATGCCCACGCCGAACACGCCGGAGAAGGCGTGCTGGATGGTCTCCCGGCGCAGCAGCCGGACCACCACGAACACCGCGCACAGCGCCAGCGCCGCCCAGGCGGACGCGGCCACCTGGTGGGTGATGTTGAAGGTGACGATGTAGACCAGGCCGGGCAGCGTGATGTCGATCATGCCGCGGACGCCGCCGAAGGCGCTCATCACGGTGTCGGCCGCCTCCTTGGAGGCGTCGCGCTCCGGCGGGGGCTGCTCGCCGTCCTGCGGGCCGTTCGGGCCGTGCGCGGTCACCCGGATCGCCTCGTTGCTCACGCGGACTCGCTCCCGTGGCCGACCGGCCGCAGCTCGTAGCGGGGGTTGAAGAGCACGCGCCGTCCGCGTGCGTGGCTGATCCGGCCGCTGGCGATCAGGCGGCGGCCCGGCTCGATCCCGACGATCGAGCGGCGGCCCAGCCAGACCACGTCCAGCGCCTCGGTGCCGTCGAACAGCTCGGCCTCCAGCGCGGGCACGCCCGCGCGCGGGCGGAGCGTGACCGTCCGCAGGGTGCCGGCGACGGTGACCACCTCGCGGTCGCCGCAGGAGGCGATCGGGGTGCAGCCCGCCTCGGCGGTGTCCTGCCGCAGCTCCTCGGCGGCGAGCTCCTCGGAGGAGGACGTCAGCCGGTTCAGCATGCGGCGGAAACGGCCCTGCGGCTGGTCGCCGGTGTTGTCACCACTCATGCGGGAAGGGTACCGGTTCGGCGGTCCGGCACGGCAGAGCACCGCGTGGGCCCGGTCACGGTTCGAAGCGGTAGCCCATGCCGGGTTCGGTGACGAAGTGCCGGGGGTGCGAGGGGTCGGCCTCCAGCTTGCGGCGCAGCTGCGCCAGGTAGACCCGCAGGTAGTTGGTCTCCTTGCGGTAGGCGGGGCCCCAGACCTCCTGGAGCAGCTGGGTCTGGCTGACCAGCCGCCCGGAGTTGCGCACCAGCACCTCCAGCAGGTGCCACTCGGTGGGCGTGAGCCGGATGTCCGCGCCGTCCCGGGCGACCTTCTTGGCGGCCAGGTCGACGGTGAAGGAGTCGGTGGTGACCACCGGCTCGCCCTCGGCGGTGACCGGTTCGGCGCGGCGGACGGCGGCCCGCATCCGGGCCAGCAGCTCGTCCATGCCGAAGGGCTTGGTGACGTAGTCGTCGGCGCCCGCGTCCAGTGCCTCGACCTTCTCGTCGGAGGCGTGCCGGGCGGACAGCACGATGATCGGCACCCTGGTCCAGCCGCGCAGGCCGCGGATCACCTCGACGCCGTCCATGTCGGGCAGGCCGAGGTCGAGCACCACCACGTCGGGGTGGCGGGCGGCGGCCAGTTCCAGGGCGCCCGCGCCGTCGTGCGCGGAGTCGACCTCGTACTTGCGGGCCTTGAGGTTGATCACCAGGGCGCGGACGATCTGCGGTTCGTCGTCCACCACCAGGACCCGGGTCATGCGGGACCGGCCTTTCGGTTGTCGGGGTGTTCCAGCTCGACGGCGTCCAGGGACACCACCATGGTCAGTCCGCCGCCGGGGGTGTCCTCGGCGGCGACGGTGCCGCCCATCGCCTCGGCGAAGCCGCGGGCCACGGCCAGGCCGAGGCCCACGCCGGTGCCGCGCGGGGCGTCGCCGTGCCGCTGGAACGGGGCGAAGATCCGCTCCCGGGCCTCCTCGGGGACGCCCGGTCCGCGGTCGACGACGCGCAGCTCGACCCGGCCGCCCTGCGGCAGCAGATCCGCCTTCACCAGCACGGGTGAACCGGGCGGTCCGTACTTGACGGCGTTCTCCACCAGGTTGGCCAGCACCCGCTCCAGCAGCCCCGGATCGGCCCGCACCATCGGCAGCGACTCGGCCACGTCCAGCCGCACGCTGCCCGACGGGACGCCGCCCAGCACGAACGGCACCACCTCGTCCAGGTCGGTCGGCCGCAGCAGCGGGGTGACGGTGCCGGTCTGCAGCCGGCTCATGTCCAGCAGGTTGTTGATCAGGTGGTCGAGCCGGTCCGCGCCCGACTCGATCCCGGCCAGCAGCTCCGCCTCGTCCTCCGGGTCCCACTCGACGTCCTCGGCCCGCAGCGAGCTGACCGACGCCTTGATCCCCGCCAGCGGTGTGCGCAGGTCGTGCGAGACCGCCGCCAGCAGCGCGGTGCGGATCCGGTTGCCCTCGGCCTCCCGCCGGGCCGCCGCCGCCTCCCCGGCCAGTCGGCGCCGGTCCAGCAGGACGGCCGCCTGGTTGGCGAAGGCGCCGAGCATCCGGCGGTCCTCGGCGGGCAGCACCCGGCCGCGCAGCACCAGCGCCAGCCGCTCGCCGACCGGGACGTCCACGTCCGCCTGCTCCGGACCGGTCGGCGGGTGCGGCCCGACCGCGGCGGCGCGGTGCCACGCCCCGTGCGGGTCGGCCCGCTCCAGCAGCGCCACCGACTCCTGCTGGAAGGTCTCCCGGACCTGCTCCAGCAGCGCCGTCAGCACCCCCTCGCCGGTCGGCGCGCCGCGCAGCACAGTGCCCGCCAGCGCGGACAGCGTCTGCGCCTCGGCCCGGGCCCGGGCCGCCTGGTGGCTGCGCCGGGCGGCCAGGTCGACCACGGTGGCGACCGCGATGCCGACCGCGGCGAAGATCGCCACCGCCGCGATGTTCTCCGGCTGGGCGATGGTGAAGGTGTGGATGGGGGGCGCGAAGTAGTAGTTGAGCGCCGAGGAGGAGACCAGCGCGGACGCTATCGCCGGGAACAGCCCGCCGACCAGCGCCGCGCACACCGTCAGCGACAGGAACAGCAGCATGTCGGTGGGCAGGCCCGGCCCGGCGAACCGGCTGAGCAGCAGCGCCAGCAGCGGCGGACCGGCCACGCCGATCAGCCAGCCCGCCACCGTCCTGGTCCGCCCCAGGTCGGTGACCCTGCGGATCGGCAGCCGGCCCCGGCCGCGCGCCGCGTGCTCGTGGTTGACCATGTGGACGTCGATGTCGCCGGAGTCCCTGGTCACGGTGTAGCCGACGCCCGGCCCGTACACGTACTGCCAGACCTTGCGGCGGCTGGTGCCGATCACGATCTGGGTGGCGTTGACGCCGCGCGCGAAGTCCAGCAGCCCGGCCGCCGGGTCGTCGCCGAGCACCGTGTGGAAGCTGCCGCCGAGGCTCTCCAGCAGGGCGCGCTGCTCGATCAGCGCCTGCGGCGAGGAGCCGGACAGGCCGTCCGAGCGCGAGATGTGCACCGCCAGCAGCTCGCCCGCGCTGGTGCGGGCCGCGATCCGGGCCGCCCGGCGGATCAGCGTGGCGCCCTCCGGGCCGCCGGTCAGGCCGACCACGATCCGCTCCCGGGCCTGCCAGGTGCCCTGGATGCCCTGCTCGGCCCGGTAGCGCTGCAGGTACTCGTCGACCCGGTCGGCCGTCCACAGCAGCGCCAGCTCGCGCAGCGCCGTCAGGTTGCCGGGCCGGAAATAGTGCGCGAGCGCCGCGTCGACCTTTTCCGGCGCGTACACGTTGCCGTGCGCCAGCCGGCGGCGCAGCGCCTGCGGCGACATGTCGACCAGCTCGATCTGGTCGGCCCGGCGCACCACCTCGTCCGGGACGGTCTCCCGCTGCCGGACGCCGGTGATGCCCTCGACCACGTCGCCCAGCGACTCCAGGTGCTGGATGTTCACGGTGGAGACGACGTCGATCCCGGCCGCCAGCAGTTCCTCGACGTCCTGCCAGCGCTTGGCGTTGCGCGAGCCCGGGACGTTGCTGTGGGCGAGTTCGTCGACCAGCGCCACCGCCGGGTTCCGGGCCAGCAGGGCGTCCAGGTCCAGTTCGGTGAACTCGGCGCCGCGGTGCCGCAGCGCGCGGCGCGGGACGGTCTCCAGTCCGGCCAGCAGCTCGGCGGTGCGGGCCCGGCCGTGGGTCTCCACGAAGCCGACCACCACGTCCGCGCCGCGGTCGAGCCGGCGGTGCGCCTCGGCGAGCATGGCGAAGGTCTTGCCGACGCCCGGGGCCGCCCCGAGGTAGATCCGCAGCCTGCCGCGGGCCGTGTGCACCATGGCTCCGAGACTAGAGCCTCCGGTAGCAATATCCGCTGATCAGCCCGGGTCACCTGAAGAATTGTCAACTTCTTGACGGCCGCTCGGCCAGAATGCCGAATGAACCGGCCGCACCCGGCCGACCACTTCGAGGGGGAACCACCATGCGCGGACTCGTACTCGGCGGCGGCGGAGTCGCCGGCATCTCCTGGACGACCGGCCTGCTGCACGGACTCGCCGAACACGGCGTCGACCTCCCCGGCACCGCCGACCGGGTCCTCGGCACCTCCGCCGGCGCCACCGTCGCCGCCCAGCTCGCCTCCGGCCTCCCGCTCGCCGAGCTCTACCGCCGACAGACCGAACCCGACCTGCAGAACCACGAGCTCGTCCCGCCCGCCGAGGCGCTGCCCGCCCTCTTCGAGACCATCGGCAAACTGCTCGCCGAGATCGCCGACCCGGCCGAACTCCGCCGCCGCATCGGCCGGATCGCCCTCGACGCCGACACCGTCCCGGCCGCCGACCGGCTCGCCGTCATCGCCGCCCGCCTCCCCGGCCGCGACTGGCCCGCCTGGCCGCTCACCCTCACCGCCGTCGACGCCGAGAGCGGCGAACTCCGCACCTTCGACCGCGACAGCGGCGTCCCGCTGCTCGACGCCGTCGCCGCCAGCTGCGCCGTCCCCGGCATCTGGCCGGTGGTCGGGATCGACGGCCACCGCTACATGGACGGCGGCGCCCGCAGCGCCAACAACGCCGACCTGATGACCGGTCAGCAGGCCGTCCTGGTCCTCGCCCCGATGGCCGACCCTCCCCCAGCCTTCGGCCGGGGGTACCCCCTCCTCGACGCCGAACTCGACGCCCTGCGGGCCACCGGCCGGGCGCTCGCCGTCGGCCCCGACGAGGACGCGCAGGCCGCCTTCGGCGCCAACCCGCTCGACCCCGCCGTCCGCACCCCCTCCGCCGAGGCCGGCCGGGCCCAGGCCGCCCGGGTCGCGGAACAGGTCCGCGCACTCTGGGCGGTCTGACGACCCCCTGCTCCTACTCCTCGACGATCCTGCCGTCCCGCAGCTCCAGGACCCGGTCCGCCAGTTCCATCAGCTGCGGGTCGTGCGTCGCCACCAGCGCCGTCACGCCCTCGCTGCGCACCACCGCGCGCAGCAGCTGCATGATCGCCAGACCGGTGTCCGAGTCCAGCTGGCCGGTCGGCTCGTCCGCGATCAGCAGCGCCGGCTCGTTCGCCAACGCCCGCGCCACCGCCACCCGCTGTTGCTGGCCGCCCGACATCTCGGTCGGCCGCTGCTCCATGTGGTCCGCCAGACCCACCATCGCCAGCAGTGTGCGGACCCGCTCCTCGCGCTCCTTCACCGCCACCTTGCGCAGCCGCATCGGCACCCCGACGTTCTCCGCCGCCGTCAGCACCGAGATCAGCCCGAACGACTGGAACACGAAACCGATCCGGTCCCGCCGCAGCTCCAGCCGCCCCGACTCGTCCAGGCCCGCCAGGTCCGTCCCGGCGATGCTGATCTTCCCCGAGGACGGCGTGTCCAGCCCGCCCACCAGGTTCAGCAGCGTCGTCTTGCCCGACCCCGACCGGCCCCGCAGCGCAGTCAGCTCCCCGGCCTTCGCCGTGAACGACACCCCGCGCACCGCGTGCACCGCCCGGTCGCCCTCACCGAAGGTCCGGCGCACATCCTCCACGACCACCATCGCACCGCTCATCCCAGCACCTCCGACTCCTCGGCCCGCCAGACTCCGACGTGGTCCTCTTCCAATGCCAGCCGCACCCGACGGCTCAGCCCCAATGCCTCGGTGAAGTCCTGCGGCAGCTGCAACCGCCCCACCCGGTCCAGCACCGCGTACTCCACCCCCGGCTCGCCCCGCTCCGGACGCAGCACCTCGGTCGAGGTGCGGCCGTTCCGGATGCGAACAGTACGCCGAACTTCGTTCGCAACCATAGGGTCGTGGGTGACGATCAGGACCGTCACCCCCAGTTCCTCGTTCACCGACCGCAGCGCCGCGAAGATCTCGTCGCTGGTCGCGCTGTCCAACTCCCCCGTCGGCTCGTCCGCCAGCAGCAGCGCCGGCTCGTTCGCGTTCGCCACCGCGATCGCCACCCGCTGCTGCTCACCGCCCGACATCTCGGCCGGCCGACGCTCCGTCAGGTACCCGACACCCAGCAGCCCCAGCAGCTCGGTCGCCCGCCGCTGCCGCTCCCGCCGCGGCACCCCCGCGTACCCCATCGGCACCATCACGTTCTCCACCGCCGTCAGGTACGGCAGCAGGTTGCGCGCGGTCTGCTGCCAGACGAACCCGACCGTCCGGCGGCGGAAGTCCAGGCGTTCGCGCTTCCCCATCGCCAGCAGGTCGTGGCCCGCCACCCGGGCACTGCCCGCCGTCGGCACGTCCAGTCCCGCGAGGATCCCCAGCAGCGTCGACTTCCCCGAACCCGAGGCGCCGACCACCGCGATCAACTCGCCGTCCTCCACCGTCAGGTCCAGCCCCTGCAGGGCCTGCACCTCGACCCCCTCGGACCGGTGGATGCGCACCAGGTTCTCGCACACCACCATGCCCTCGGCCGGCGGCGGACCCGACGCGGCGGCCAGCCGCCGCAACTCCGCCAGGTCCGGCACGGCCCGCACCGACTCGCCCCCCACGCGCTCCCCCTCCGGGCACCACGGCCCGTCCTCCCGGAGCACGTCGCCGCGCCCCGATGCACGGCCGGCCGGTCGGGACAGTCCCCTGTTCTGCCCCGACCGGCCGTCCGCCCTCACATTCGGCCCTGCGCCCACACAGCGAAGGCCACACCTCTCCAACGCGGCCCGAACCGGACGGGTTGCATCGCCTTCCGGACTTTTTCCGATCGTTCTTCCGATCGGTCCGTCCGCCGGTCCGCCGACCGGCCCGCGCTCAGCGCGTCGGCTGCCCCGCCCCCGGCTCCCCCAGGGCCAGGAACTCCGCCATCGCCGCCCGGAACGGGTCCGACAGCCCCGCCGTCGGCGCCACCCCCGGGCCGCCCCGACGCACCGTCAGCACCGCCACCATCGAACCCCTGACGTGCACCGCCGCCTCCTCCGCGAACGGCAGCGGCTGCCACACCCCCAGGGCCACCCCGCCCTCCAGGTGCTGCTCGATCGCCCAGCCCGCCCCCGGCAGCACGCACTCCCCACCGGCCAGCAACCGCGCGCCCGCCCCCTCCGCCTCGCCCGCCGACCCGAACCGCAGCACGTACTGCCGGGCCGTCGCCTGCGCCGTCCCACCGTTCTCGTACGTCTCCACCCACACCTGCGCGGCCCCCGCGGTCCGCACCAGGACCGGCACGCACCCGTCCACCGCCGCGTCCGCCGGCAACGGGACCCGCCCCGGGCCCTGCGTCGTCCCGGGAGTGGCCCCGGACGACGCGCCCGACGACGCGCCCGGTGTCGGGCTCGACGTCAGACCCGACGTCGCACCCGGCGTCGTCCCGGCCGAGGTGCTCGGCACCGGCAGCACCGTCCACGGGCCGTACCCGCCCAGCACGCTCGGCAGCCGCGACACGTCCAACGCCAGGGCCCGCGCCTCCGGCTCCGCCGCCCCCAGCGGCGCCGCCCAGGTCTCGGCCGTACCCGCCGTCCCGCCCGTCCCCGCGGACGCGCTCGCGGCCGTCGCGGCGTACTCGGTCGAGGACATGACCGAGGACGGCGACGGGAGCGTCTTGGGCCCCGTCAACGTCACGTCCTCCGTCGGCCCCGGCTTCAGCACCGGCGCCGGAGCGGCCACCCCGTGCCCACCGGACGACGGCACCACCGACAGCCCCGACCACAGCGCCGCGGCCCCCAGCACCCCCGCACCGACCGCCGCACCCGCCCGCCGACGGCGACGCCGCGCCCCGCGGAGCACCACCTCGGCACCGTCCGGCGCCGGAACCGCCAGCACCACCTCGCGCCGCAGCCCGTCGAACATCGCCTCCAACCGGGCAGCCCCGATCGCCGGACGCTCGTCCTCCGCCCCCGTCTCCGCCCTAGACACGAGAACCGCAGTCCTCGACCACCCGGACCCGAACCCCCGCCGACTCCACCGCCACCTGCTCCTCGCCCTGCTGCTCCCCCGGCACCGCCGCACCCGCCACCTCAGCGGCAGCCGTCCGAACCGGCCGCAACGACGCGCCCACCGACTCCTCGACGACCACCGCCGGCTCTTCCCCCAACAACACCGCCAACGCCTGCCGCCCCCGGTGCAACCGCGCTTTCACCGTCCCCACCGGCACCCCTTCGTCCGCGGCGATCTCCGCCACCGAACGACCCCCCATGTGGTGCCACACCAACGCCGACCGCTGCGCCTCCGGCAACTGCCGCAGCGCCTCCACCAACGCCACCGTCTCCGGCCCCGGCCCCGGAACCGGCGCCTGCACACCCCCGTGCCTGATCCAGCTCTGCAACGCCGTCCGCGCCCGCCGCCACCGGCTGATCGCGATCCGCTGCCCCGTCAGCCTGACCCACGCCACCGGATTCTCGTGCGACACCAGCCGCCCCCAGTGATGCCAAGCCCGGACGAACGCCTCCTGGGCAGCGTCCTGCGCCTCGCCCAGATCCCCCGTCAACGCGTACAGGTGCGCAACCAGCTGACCGTACGCCGCCTCGTAGAACGCCCGAAAGTCGTCGCCGCCCCGCTCGGCTCCACCGCCGGCGTCCTCGCCCTGCTCCACGACCATGACGCCACAGTGTGCCGTGCACCGACCGACCCGGCAATACTCCGCTCGTCCCAAAACGCGAAGAAGCCCCCTGACTTCCCGTCAGGGGGCTTCTCCACAATGATTGTTCGGCGGCGTCCTACTCTCCCACAGGGTCCCCCCTGCAGTACCATCGG